>NZ_OZ183485.1:0-1746815 GCF_964264835.1 Candidatus Tisiphia endosymbiont of Nemotelus uliginosus
AAATTCACCACCTAAAAAATTACTGATTTTTCTTACAGTATTGTTTATTATTTGTTCTATTTCTATAGGATTATTTGTTCATAAAAAATTAGAATATAGGATTCAATATTTAAGTATTTTAAAAATTGCAGAATATTTAACTAAGAATTTAAATAATGATGAAGTGGTTTTTGCATTTGATAGGAGTGACTTATATGACAAAGTACAGAATGCGAAAATTAATTTTTATCTTAATGATTCAACAGTGAGATATTTTGATATCGTTACTGCAAAAGAACTCTATAATGCTTTAAAAATAGATAAAGTAAAATATATTTTTACGGCAAGTTATAGGCCTTTTATCGTGAATAAATCTGCTTTTAATGAATTACTAGCTAATCATGCTTATACTGAAATTGTTGTTACAGAACAAAATTATACCCTATATAGGCTTAACTACGCTTTGCTAAATAAAAGTGATGTTAAAAAACTAAAAACTAGTATATTGATTAAAAATCAATATACTTATGTTAATCTAAAGCAAAATACTGAATATCTTGTAGATGTTATACAAATGTCAAAAGATTCAGATAATTTTTATACATTGCTTGCAACCGCAAATGGCTATAATTACGCCTATTTTACTCATAATGGATCTACAAAGTTTAGAGTTAAAACTCCTACTTTAGAAGGTGATAATGAGGCAGTGCTAACATTGTCTATTACTGCTAAAGACAAACCACTTCAGTTAAAGATTGATATATTTGAAGCAAATTAAAAATGTATAAAAATAAATTGATAGCGGTAGTTGTACCATGCTTTAATGAAGCAAAGCAAATTGGTAAAGTAGTTAATACAATGCCTAATTATATGGATCATATCATAATAATTGATGATAACAGCACAGATGAAACAAATTCTGTTATTAAAAAATTATCTATATCTGATCAAAGAATACATCTGATCACGCATGAGAAAAATCAAGGAGTGGGTGGAGCAATTGCTAGTGGCTATAAATGGGCTAGAGATAACAATATTGATATAACGGTTGTGATGGCAGGTGATGCTCAGATGGAACCGAGTCAAATGCCAAAGTTACTTGATCCAATAGTAGCTGATGCTTTTGACTACACAAAAGGAAACCGTTTAAAATATCCAAATGCTTATCATATTATTCCTAAAGTAAGATTTTTTGGAAATCAGATTCTTTCTTTCTTTACAAAAATAGCATCAGGCTATTGGCGAATCAGTGATGCCCAAAATGGCTATACTGCTATTAATCTTAGAGCTTTACAAGCAATAGATTGGGATAAGATGTACAAAAGATATGGGCAACCCAATGATTTATTGGTCAAGCTAAATATTGCAAATATGCGAGTTACCGACTGTATAATGGCTCCTATTTATGGCGTTGGCGAAGAATCGAAAATGAAAATAAGCAGGGTCTTTACCACACTCCCTATACTTCTTTTTAAGTTATTTTTGAAAAGAATTTTTGTAAAATATGTAATTCAAGATTTCAGTTTAATAGCACCACTTTTTTATTTAGGAATATTTAATTTAGCATTATTTTGCATTTTTTTTGCAAGAACGCTAATACTCTATGCATCTAATAGTTTCCCTGAGATCAGCTTTATCATATCTCTGTACTCACTCCAGATGGGTATTTTTTTAGTTTTAATAGGTATGTATTTCGATATGCAAGCAAATGAAAAGTTGCAAACTGATATTTTACCAACAAATGAGTTCAGATAGGCCTGTATTGCGCATTGCCTCAAGTAAAATCGAACCCGTTGATAACTGTTGCCTCAAATAAAAACTAACCCTATAATGAAATAGCAACATATTTACGAGGGAGTAAAATGGAGGTACGAATGAATCAATAAGCACGTATGGAAAAATGATACTATTTGAAAACGGAAAAAATGTTGCTACTAAAACAGGCGTATTACCTAAAAATACTATTAAAGAATGGATTAATTCTTCAATAAAGATATAAGTTCTTCTTAGATATATTACTACTGAATTCGCTATAACAAAGTTGTATCAAATTCAGGTTACACTAGTTCGCTTATCGTCAAGGAAATCAAATTTAACAATGAGTTATAAACCAGCATCTATCGATATAATTAACGGATATGTAGAAGGGATAAATACTCAACAACGAGTAGAAAGCTTAAAACAGTTTTTCATAAAAGGAGGAAAAATATTTCCTTCCTCAATTCCCATTTTAAATAAGATAAATTTTTCCTGTCAACAAGGAGAAAAGGTAGCTTTCATAGGAAATAATGGTTCAGGAAAAAGTTCTCTCCTTAAGGTTATAGCGGGTATTTATCCCTTAAAATCTGGAATACGTAAAGTATCTGGGGATTTTGCTGCTATCATTGAAATGGGAGTAGGAGTTGAATTAGAGCAAACTGGTAGAGAAAACATTAAAATGCTTATGCTCTATAATAATATGTTAAGTAAATATAGTAAAAAATTAGAAGAAGAAATTATAGAGTTTACTGAGCTAGGAGTAAAAATAGATTTACCTATAAAAAATTATAGCTCAGGAATGGTAGCAAGATTAGCATTTTCCGTATCTGTTTTTCAAGAAGCAGATATTCTTCTGCTAGACGAAGTGTTTGCTACTGGTGATAGTCATTTTATTGAAAAATCTACTAATTTTATGAAAAATAAGCTGCAAAATACGCCAATTTTAATATTGGTTAGTCATCAAGAAAATATCATAAAAGATAATTGTAATAGATGTGTTTTATTAAAAGAAGGTAGTGTGGTAGCAGATGGTAATCCAGATGCTATACTAAAAATTTATAATAGTGGAAATTACTAACATGCTAAGCTACCTTTGCTCTAAAAAATACTGGCAGTCAATTATATTATTAACACAAACTGCTATCACTCGGCAAAATAAAGATTCTTTTTTAGGTTCTTTATGGGGGTTAATTCAGCCTTTTGTGCAGATAATAATAATATCATATTTTTTTGGCTTTTTACTTAAGTTGCCCAAAGAACAATTAATTATGAATTTGGTAGGAGCCTTACCATTTTGGGTATTTATTGTTAGTAGTTTAAATATCACGTCAAATTCTATAATTGCTCGTTCTAGCATTATAAAAAAGGTAGTAATTTCTAGGACAATTTTTCCAGTGTCTGATAGCTTAGTGCAAGTTTATACTTTAGCCTATTCTTTTGTATCTATGTATATAGCCTTTATCATTTTATATCCCGAAAGATTTTCTATATGGATAATTTTTTTACCAATACTTGTGTTGCCATTAATAATTTGTGTAGTGAGTGCTTCTATCGCTTTTGCATTTTTAACACCATATATACGTGATGTTCCGCAACTATTAAACTTAATTTTAAATGTGGTATATTGGACTATACCAATAGTATATCCATATTCTCTAGTGCCCGAATCCAAAAGAATATTTTTTGAAATCAATCCAGTCTTTATTGTTATAAGGCCACTGCAATATTTGGTAACAGAAGGAAATATGCCTGATATATTTATGATCCTCAAATCCTTTATTGTAGCTATGATTGGTTCAGTGTTAAGTTATTTGGCCTATAGGTATTTGGCTAAAAATGTCATATATTACGTATGAATCTTGCTTTTAGCTTAGATTTTACTGACTTAAATAACTTAGATGGTCTTAGAAAACTAGATCAAGTTTTTCTACAATTCTTATACAACCACAGCCATACAGTTCTGTTGCATCTAACCTGAGTGCTTTAATGCCAAATTCCCCCTCACTTACAAATGGACCAGTGTTAAGGTAGCTGCGATGAGCCGCCACATTTAATGCAAAGTTCTAACTTTTTAAGTTCCTAAAAGAATATTGTTGACACTTTTTGATATTTATATTAAAAGATATAGCTCATAATATTTAATTATAGGTAGTATTGTTCGTAAATAGTACCGATATTAGGTATTCTAGGAATATACAAAATAATATATGTCAAATTTACTATCATTAGAAGATTTTAATCTATGCAACACAAAAACTGGTAAAATCAATCAACTAGCTTTTGGAGTAATGTTAATTTATTTTCGGTCTCACATTAAATTCCCTGCAGCAGAAGAAAAACCAATATCATTAAAATTAATATCAGCCATTGCTTCAGAGTTGGATATTGAAGAGTCTATTCTTTCAAAATTTAATTGGAGCGGTAGAACAGCCGAAAGATATCATCAGGATATTAGAAAATATTTGGGATATCGCCAAGCAAATAATAATGATGTTTTAATATTTACAGAATATCTAACAAATAATATTCTACCTCATTATCCATCTAATGAATTATTAATGGAGCAGACTAGGTTATTTTTTGACCAAAATAAAATTGTACTATTCAAGAAAAAACAGTTGGATCGTTATGTTGCTTCAGCAAAGCATCAATTTGAACAAAAATTTCTTGAAAAGATATTTAAAAGTTTAAGTCAAGATAACTGTTATTTGATTGAGCAAATCCTTGAACAAAGCGAACAGTCAAAGAATGGTATTATAGAATTATCAGAGTTAAAAAATGATATACCTGGGGTTAGGCTAAAAAATGTTAATTTTGCTTTGGATAAGATCGCTTTATTAAAACAAATTACTTTGCCCAAATCGATTGTAGATTTAGTAGATAGAAAATTACTGCTGAAATATTATGATCGTATCATGGCTTTATCGCCTAGTAATATTTTAGAGTTTAGCCCTGTGGCAAAATATGCGACTATGGCAATATTCTGTTATATAAGATTGCAGCTAATATTAGATAGTTTAGCTGATACATTAATTAAGCTTATAAAACGTATGCGTTCTAGTTCTGAAAAATACGTAGATAACTATATTGTAAAGGAGGTTAAGCGTGTTGATGGAAAATTTGATATTCTAGAGAAATTAGCATCTTTATCAATTAACAATCCTAAAAGTACAATTGAAGATAAGATTTACCCTGAAGTTTCTAAAGAAAAACTAGAAGCAATAATTACTGATTTACAGCAACGCGGTAAATGGTATCAACAACAGGTACAAAATAAGATTCATTCAAAGTATGCGTATGGAAGTAGAACCACACTACTACCAATACTACAAACTTTTCAGTTAAAAGAAGATAACTCTAGTTATCAACCGATTTTAAAAGCTGTTGAATTTATTAATAAGTACTGGAATGAATCAGACTCAGAGTATTATGAAACGGAGCCGCCTATTGAAGGTATAATACCTACAAATTGGCATCCAATGGTTGTTCAAGTAGATAAAGATGTGATTAAAGTTAATAAATATAACTATGAGCTTGCCGTTTTAGAAGAATTGAAGCGTTTTTTAAACTTCAAAGCAATATGGATTAAAAGAAGTTATCGATATAGAAATCCTGAAGAAGATATACCAAAAGATTTTGAACAAAAAAAGCAACAATATTATCAAGAACTTGGTCTACCTTTAGATGATAAGGAGTTTATTACAAAGTTACAAAATGCCTTAGAAAGGGGTTTAGAAAATCTAAATAGCAAAATACCTAATAATAATCTTGTTAAAATCAAGACAAGTACTGTTGGGAAGAATATTACTATTACCCCATCAGAAGCACAAAAAGATCCAAATAACATCATTGCACTACAAAAGGAAATTACAGGTAGGTGGTCAAGTATAAACCTTATTGATATTTTAAAAGAAACTGATCTACTTACCAATTTTACACAGCAAATGGAAACTATTGCTAAAAGTAGTAGTATTGAACCGTCAGGCCTTAGAAAAAGACTTTTATTGTGTTTATATGGTATAGGTAGCAATACAGGATTGAAGAGAATAAGTATTGCCAATGGTGATGTTAATTACAGCGATTTACGTTATATTAAGAAGAGGTATATTAATGCTACAAATGTTAGAAACTCTATTCGTCTAATTATTAACAATATTCTCAAAATACGTAATCCAGATATTTGGGGAGAAGCAACAACATCAGTAGCATGCGATTCAACAAAGATAAGTAGTTGGGATCAAAATCTTATTAATGAGTGGCATCACCGTTATCAAGGTCGAGGAGTAATGATTTATTGGCATGTTGATAAGAAATCATTATGTATTTATTCACAATTAAAAAGTTGTTCATCTTCAGAAGTAGGATCAATGATTAAAGGTATAATTGATCATGATACAGAGATGAACATGAACAGAGTATTTGTTGATACTCATGGTCAAAGTGTGATAGGTTTTGCTATTAGCTACTTACTTGATTTTGATTTACTACCTAGATTAAAAGCAATAAATAAACAAAAACTTTATGGGGTTGCATCTGGAGATAAATGGAAATACCAATATATTTCTGAAATAATTAAAGGTGGTATCAATTGGAAATTAATTGAGGAGAATTACAATGAAGTCGTTAAACATCTTGTAGCATTAAAATTGGGTATTGTAGAACCTGATGTATTAGTAAAACGTTTTAGTAATAATAATTACGAACATCCTGTATATAGAACTTTGTTAGAAATTGGTAAAGCAAATAAAAGTATTTTCCTATGTAAATACCTAGATTCAGAATATCTTAGAATTGAAATCAATGAAGGGTTGAATGTAGTAGAACGCTTAAATTATATAATGGATTTTATTTTCTATGGGAAACTAGGAGAGCTCACAACAAACAATATTGGTGATCAAGAATTATCAATATTATGTCTACATTTATTACAAGCTTGTATTGTCTATATTAATACTCTTCTTATTCAGCAAGTATTATCTGAGCCTCACTGGCGAAACAAACTGACTCCTGAAGATTACAGGGCATTAACACCGTTACTTTCAACGCATATTAATCCATACGGTTTGTTCCCAATTGATTTTAACCAACGTATATTAATATATTCGCAAGCTGGGTCGGGGTATTACCGATGACAATAATAAACCGTACTCCTGTAAGAGAAAAAGCCAAATACTTTTTGAAGGATTTAAAAAAGGAACAACCAGATTATAATTACTTGAGAGAATTATTTAGACATATTCGTAAAGAACTCGATATAACAGTAGACAATAGCACCACAAAGAAATTACCTTATGTACCAACAGAAGAGGAAATTAGTAAGTATTATAAGGCTGTATGGAAATCAAGAAATATGAAGCATGTAATAATTATTAAGACGTTACTTTATACTGGGGTACGAGTATCGGAATTGGTAAAAATAAAAATATCAGATATAGATTTAGATAGTTGTCAAATTAGAATTAACCACGGAAAGGGTAGTAAAGATAGAATAGTTCCGTTTCCTAATGCATTTACAGAAGTATTAGCTGTACACATTGAAAGTGCAAAGAAAAATAAGACAGTTTACCTATTTGAATCTAGTTGGAAGAAACCGTATTCTGATCGAGGTATTAGGAAAATATTAATGAATTACACAAAAGAAGCTGGCATTGAGAATTCAATATCACCACATAAATTACGGCATTTTCTTTTTACATGGATGAAGAAAAAAGGCGTGGATGATGCATTAATCCAACCTTATTCGGGGCATGATAGTCGTCAATCACTTGAAATATATTCAAAATTATCACTCGTAGACTGCCAACCAGAGTATGAAAAAAAGATTAAAGAATTCCCTGTTTAAATGTGGCGGCTCATCGCAGCTACCTTAACACTAGTCCAATACTTAACTCATATATTTGATAGATTAGCCGTAACCGATATTAAATGCGTTGCTACCGCCGTCCTGCGAGATCATCCAAAAGCAGAAGAATTCAAAAAAATTATTAAAAGAAAATTTAATATTGAAATTATCTCTGGTAATCGTGAAGCATATCTTACAGCGATAGGATTAATTTCAGGTATTAATGACGCCAATGGTTTAGCTGCTGATCTTGGAGGGGGGAGCTTAGAACTGGCAATTATCAAAGATAAAAAAGTAAGTGTTTTTAAATCGCTCCCTCTTGGAACCAGCTTAATTACCCAAAATTGTTTAAATGATATTAACTTAATTAGTCAAATTATCAAACAAGAATTTGAGACCTTATACTTTCCTAATGTATATTTGATAGGAGGTGCTCTAAGATTAATTGGGCGTTCGTACATGAAGTTTATACGGTATCCTCTTAAAAATTTGCATAATCTGGAGATAGATTATGAGGAATTTAAATTATATCTAGATAAATTGTCCTCTAATAGTAGTAAAGCTAAAATGCACTATGAAGCCAAGGTAAATCTTAATGCTATTATAGTAGCTAAAGCTATGTTAAATATTTTTGTCTCTAAAAAAGTGATAATTTCAAATTATGGTCTAAAAGAAGGGGTTAGATTTTATCACCTTCCTGCTCAAGAACAACAAAAAAATATTATTTATGAAAGAATTAAGACCTTAGTAAATTTTGATGAAAATAATTGTAAAATTCAAGATTATATAGAAATTATTAAGCCTATATTAATGAAGCCTGATTTAATTACTATAGGTATTATTAGTTTAGTAATAATGTTGGCAAGGCATAATAAAAATATTGATAAAACTCTACGTTCTAACTTTATTGTTGAGTTTATCTTAGCTTCAGATATTCCTTTCAGTCATCGCCAAAGATTAATGCTTAGTATTGCTCTTACTCTTACTTATACTTCAAAAAATAATACTTATATTAATAAGCTAGCAAAAAGAATGATCTGTAAATATGATTATTGTAATAGCTATATAATAGGTAATTTTGTTCGTATTGCTAGGGAGGTAGATGGGCCAGAATTTTCTTCTCCTTCCTTTTTTCTTAAATTACAAGCTAATAAATATATTGAAATTTCTACGGTTGAAATTTTACCACGGTCAGTATTTGCAAAAGTTTGTGGACACCTTAAAAATATAGGGCTATTACGAAAAAATATTTATTGAAATAGAATCATAACCAACTTATACTGCAAAGCTAAATTCTGGTGTAAGGGTGCTTCAGAAAGGAATTACTAATCAAAAGAAATTGCAATTGTGGATAAAAATAATTATTCTTACCCAAAATTATCTAATGAAATAAGGAAAGATGCCCCCTTGGAGTGCTACTCATTTGATCTTAAGAATTGGATTTTATTTGACAGAGGTGAGTACGGAAGTAACGTGCTAATACATGAGCATAGCTAAATACTTGATAAAATGAAAAAACAATTCTTGAAAGTCAATGAATATATCACTGAATTCTAGATAATTTATTATCCTGAACTCGCATCAGAACAGTAAGTAAAATACAGGAGAGTTATATGTTTTTAGACAGAGCCTATGCCGATAACGATAGAATATCACTACAAGAAGAACAAGCTCCACCCCAAGCAACTGAAGTTTCCCCATACTCTGCCTTGTCAAGTATGGTACCTCTGATATTGATTTTTGTTGTATTTTATTTTTTCTTAATTAGGCCTCAAGAGAAGCAGAAACGAGAAAAAAGCTCCTTAATTTCAACTGTTAAGAAAGGAGAAGAGATAGTGACTAATAGCGGTATCTATGGGATAGTAAGTAAAGTGAGTGATGCTAACGATATCATAGAATTAGAAATAGCTGAAAATGTTCGGATAAAAATGCTAAAATCTGCTATCTTAGATATTATTAGCCGTAATACCAAACAAGAGGTCATTAAAAGTAAAAAAAGCAAGGATAATAAACGGTGAAAAATATTCCTAAATGGAAAATATGGCTTTCTATTATATGTACAATAATAGCTTTTGTTTATGCTCTACCTAACTTTACTACTATAAGTACCAAATTATTGCCACCCCATAAAGTAAAACTAGGTCTTGATTTAAATGGAGGAGCGCATTTATTATTGGATGTGGATTTTAATATTTTTCTAAATGAAGTAATAGAAAATTTAAGTGATCATTTGCGAAAAAGTTTACGGGAAGAAAAAATAGGATACAAAAATCTTATAGTAAAGGATCATGCTGTACAATTTGAATTACGAAATAAAGAGCAATTAAATAGGGTAATAAAAATTATTCGTAAAATAGACGAAGAAATTATCGTGCAAGATAATGATAATAATATAAAATTTACCTACACTAATGCAAAGCTTCAAGAATTGCATGATAAAATTATTGCTCAATCAATTGAAATAATCAGAATGAGAGTTGACAACACCGGCACTAAAGAACCAAACATACAAAGGCAAGGAGATAACTATATCTTACTACAAGTACCTGGAGAAGACAACCCGCAACAACTTAAGAATATCCTTGGTCAAACTGCAAAATTAACATTTCATTTAGTAGATGAAACTGTTAATTCAGCACAACCCAACGGTAGCCTTATGCCCACTGGCACAATTTTAGTTAAGGGAGAAAATAATCAAACAGAATATTATCTCCCTATTAAGAAAAAAGCTATTATTACTGGCAATCAATTAACTAATGCTCAAGCTTCTTTTAATCAAAATTCGCAGCCCGTGGTAATGTTTGCTTTTAACAATATAGGAAGTAAATTATTTGCAGAAATCACTAAAAATAATCCGGGCAAAAGACTAGCTATTATACTTGATAATAAGTTATTAAGTGCTCCTGTAATTAATGAACCCATTCTTGGGGGGAGCGGAATAATTTCGGGGAATTTTACCGTTGAATCAGCTAATGAATTAGCATTACTATTAAGAGCAGGATCCCTGCCAGCTCCGTTAAAAATAATAGAAGAAAGAACTATTGGCCCTAACCTTGGAGTAGATTCTATAGAGGCAGGTATAAGAGCTGGAATCATTGGTTTTATTAGCGTAGTAATATTCATGGTATGGTCGTACGGAATTTTAGGAGTTTTTGCTAATTTAGCGCTAATATTAGCTTTACTTTATATCATAGCTTTATTATCTCTTCTCCAAGCTACTTTAACTTTACCCGGTATTGCTGGCATAATATTGACAATTGGCATGGCAGTAGATGCTAATGTACTTATATATGAAAGAATAAGAGAAGAAGTAGCTAAAAGTACTTCTAATTTATTTGCCATAAATATAGGATTTAAGTCTGCTTTCTCAACGATTCTGGATTCTAATATCACAACTTTAATAGTAGCGCTTTTGCTTTACATATTTGGTAGTGGAGCGATAAAAGGTTTTGCAGTTACTTTAACTATTGGTATAATCTCTTCTATGTTCTCTGCAATAATTATTACTAAATTGTTAATTGATATTTGGATGAAATACAGTAACCCCAAAACTTTAGGCTTATGAACTAAATTAATTTAATTATTAAACTTCTTGCATAATTCGTTTTTGGTAAGGAATTTGTAGGAGACACGGAACTTAGAGCTGCAGCCTACTTAAATAATTACTCTAAATAATAAAGAGCGGTATCCTATGATTAGACCTATGACTAAAGCATTCTTGACTGCCTCCCTTATCGGAATACCTCTAGGATTGACCTACGGGCTTCACAAACATTCAGCAATGCCTTCTAAATTTGAATTAGCGGCTAAAGAATTATCACTAAATACAGTCCAGCAAGAAGCTTTATTAAAAATTTTTTATTTAGCTGGCTATTTAAATCCAACTAAATTATGGAATGATTTATTATTATTTGATAAAACAGGGCATCCTGAAGAAGCATTTTATTCTATTATGCACAGCTTGAATATTGCTAATCCCGAACGTGGGGATATAAGTCAGCTTAATTCTAAATTATTACGGAAAAACTTATTCAAAGATAGTACTAAACTAGAAGTAGAAGATGTAAAAGCGTGGATTCTATATGTATCACAAAATGCTTTTAACCGTAAGGTAGGACAAGAGAGAAATGAACTCTCATCTCAAGACTGGATGGATAAAAATAAAGACCAATATATTAAAGCGGTTAGAGAATTAGAGCTTATTGATGAAATTTTCCCTAAAATCCAACAATATGACGAAGGGTGGATTGCAGGCGCCTCACGAATTGGTTTATTTGCACGTATAATTTATTATAATAAATTAATAGAGCAAATCAAAATAACAGGAGATACTATAGTCTTGGCAGGAGAAAGACCTTTATGGGCTAATCTCGATGGTATTAATCCTCAAATATACCAACAACTGTTAAATGCTTATAATAAAAAGCTTGATATTAATGGTTTAGACATTGCTTTACCCGTAGGCGAAGATTCTGAACGCACCAAAGAAGGCAAAGAGTATATAAAACTATTAGCGGATAAGAATAATATTATCCTAAATCCAATTAAGCCATTTATTGAATATACACAATCTGAAGAAATTCCTGTAGGCTTTTTGCCTGGAAGAATTTACCCTAATTATGCAAATTCTTTCAGTAAAAAGCTAACAGAAAGTTTAATGAGTATTGATTTAATAAATAGCTTTCTTAAGGGTAAAGCTGATATAGTAAATACTATATCTATAGATAATCAACGACCTAATACTATTAGTACGGCACGCGATGCTGCAAAGCGTTTTATTGACAAAATTCTTAATGGAGAATTCGGCCAACAAAAAGATTTTAGTATTTTATTGATAAGTAACCAACCTTATATTAAACGACAAGAATTGGCGACAGCTACAGCAGTAAATGTCACATTAGAGGAATATCAGTTAGATGGGTATAGTATTAAAGTAGTAGGGGCAGGCTTTGGGAATAAGCAAGATGTAGCTGCGATACATTCTGAAACAGCTGCTTTCGCAGCAGAACTATACAAATACTATGCTACCTTAGCAAATTTTACTAATAAATACGATATTAAAGAACTATTATTCCAAACACGTCCTGCATATCCAGAGATAGAGATTGCACCGCCTGAAGTCAAAGAATTGAGTATAATAGGACAAATCAGTATGAGTATACACAATATATTCGATCATTATACTGATTAACCGGCCAGCAGGGAGAAATATAAGTGCTTAAAATATGTTATCAACTATGCAACCTACAGGAGTATATAATAATCAATGGAGAGATTAATTGAATCTTTAAAAAATTTAATTATTAAAGCTGGTGAAATTGCCTTGCTTCAAAGGGAGATAGGGTTAAAGGTGTCTTATAAGGAAGACAATTCTCCGGTAACAAACGCTGATATAGAAATTAGTGAATTGATATATCATAACTTAACGAGACTAGCTCCCAATATTTCAATAATTTGTGAGGAGAGAGAGATAGCACCCTTAACTGCAGATAGTTTTTGGTTGATTGATCCAATTGATGGAACCAAAAGCTATATAAAAGGAGATAGCACATATACAATAAATATTGGCTTGATAGAACGAGGTACACCTACAATTGGCTTAATCTATCAGCCAACAATACGTAAGTTATATTATACAGATCATAATAATTTTTTAAGAATTGAGCAGGATGGTATAGAAGAAAAACTTAGCACTTTACCAAAAAGCTATTGTAATGCAGTATTAAGCTCTCACTCCTCCAACGTAGATACTAAGAATTTTCTTGAGAAACATCTTATTACAGAAGTAGTAAGTATTCCTAGCTCTATTAAATTATGTTTAGTGGCTGAAGGAAAATGTGATATTTACCCTAAATTTGGTCCCACTATGGAGTGGGATATTGCGGCTGGTCATGCATTAATTAGAGCTAATGGTGGTAATATTGTAGATTTGGAAGGTAAGGAACTAACTTATAAAAAAGACAATTACAAAAATCCTTCTTTTTATGCCTATAGCCGTCATTGGTTAAATAATTCAAATTCCTAACTTCTATAAAAAATAGAAGAAGTAACAACTTGTTACAAAAAGTTTCGGCTATTTTTAGGTAAAATACATATAATCATGCTCTAAACACTTCCTTTATGTTAGGCTCTGTGAACTTTTCTACTTAATTTACTTTCGCGCCCCTACCGTTGGCAAATAACATCCAATTCTTGAGATCAAATGAATATAATAAGTTTTTGGTACTTAATGATTCAATCTAAAGTTGCTTTATCTTTAACTATTTCTACAAGCGTTTTAAAATTACTGGACAATAGACTTCTTGGAGGATTCGCTCTATAAGCTCAGGAATTTGAAAGAGAGTCGGAGCGCAAAACCGTACTTAAATGTCTAGCCTTAGGTTCTTTAGCTGGTGACACTTGATTTTGCAGGATTTTTGTTGTGCTTACGTGTTCTTTTATATTGCTTTCGCGCAACCTGACCTTTAAATTCAATTGTCGCCAGCTAAAAAACAAAGGCTATATGTGAGGATTTTACCACCGAATCGACTGCAAATTATCATCTCGAGTAGCATTAGAAGTCTATTGAATAATAACTTTATAAACTTAAACTAACTTATAATTGTAGTGGGATATGGAAGATATAAATCAGTGGCAAGAAAAGTTTGAACGTTGTGCTTATAGTGATAGATTAATCAATAAACTGACTACGCTAAATACAGAATTAAATAAACAAGTTGATATTAAGGAACATAGTACCCCACACTTATTGTTGAAGTTGAAAGGCATGCATAATGTGTTTTCGTAGTAATGAAAACAACATAGCAGGGGTATCACTTAACGAGTTATAAAAATAATCTTTTATCCAATCAAATCCGTAAGTAAATAATGAGTATAATTTACGACCATGTTTTTTGATCTTTATAGGATAAATTTTGTTCTTAATGTCACCAGCAAGCACGCAAATAGCTAAGGATAAAGATACTATTGCAAATAGTTTTTCCAGCTTTTTTTGATCTGTAATGTGGGTATCTTCAATATTAAATCCAGATGACTTGAGAGACAGAAAAGGTCGCTCAATGCTCCACCTCTGCTTATATGCTAGCAAAGCACATTCACCAATAAGCACATTACTAGCAATAAATAGTTGCTCTCTTTCTAATTGCAAACAAGTTATTTTAATTGCCATACCATTGTAAATTTTGCTTTCTATAGTTTTAGTGTCACCCATTTGCATATCGGCAAAACATTTATTCAACTTCATCTTGCCACCGTTGAAATGCTTGACCTTCTCACTTTTTCTTAGCCTGATAGCAAAAGGTAATTTTTGGATTCCACCCATATATTGCAACCATTCCTCACCAACAAATTCCCGATCGGCAAGGATAAGCTCTATCATTTCCTTAGGTATAATTGTTAAAATTTGCTCAATCAATTTCTTTCTTTCATTAGTAGAAGAGTTGCCTTTTTTATCAAGTAACAACCATGCTATAGGAATTGAAATATTACCATAAACGATAGTTGCAACAAAAAAATTCAAATTTTTAATACCAAATTGCCAGCTGGTTCTATCTATGGCAAGGCTAATTTTACCTGTTAGACAGAGCAATTTAACAATAATTTTCCCTAAACTTATAAAGCACATATTTTGTTCTAAAAGCAAACGCTCAACTTTAACAATCTTGGCATGCAAATTGCCTTTAGAAGCGACATACAGTGCTAATTCTTTGATTCTCACAGTTTTAGCTTTTACTACTGCACAAATTAATTCTGCAAATGTTTTAATTCGTGCTGGGTGCCAATCTAAAAATATGTATAATATTTGGTATAGTGATTGAGAGTCCATTAATACCTCCTGTTGCTTGTTTCTCAGCGGAGATTAGTGACTCTCAGTCACTTATTCAATTTATTATTTTAACCCTCCTGTAAAATCTGTGGGGTACTATGAACAAAAATACATAATACCAATATTCAGTTAGTGAGAAAAAAAGATTTTTACCAAATTCTAGAACAAAATTTTAGTCATTTAAATATTATTAGAGCAAAACACTTTCTTGAATTTGCTACAGGCAATATAGTTACAAGAAATATTAATTATACTAAGGAGATCTTTATATTTTTAATAATATATTTTAGTATATTTATAAATTTTCAGCATTTGTTTCATACAATTAACATATTGTGTTATTTTTCACAAAATATCTTAAAGTTTATATTATTTAAACGAGTTATAATTGCTCAAAATATACCCTTAAATTATTCCAACCACTGGCACCAACAACCCAAAAGCGCAGCTATAGAGTCAAATCACGCCCCGTGTTACCCTATTAATCCTCCAAAATTTTGTCAACTCAGTTCTTGCATACCAAAATGTTACTACAAAAAAGTAATATGGGGAAAGCACCATATTGTAAACTATTATTGTCAACACTTACCCATCTATACAATTTTACTACCCTTATATAAAGAATCAAATAAGTTAAAATCGATCATTCATTATATCTTAAATCTAGATTACCCTAAAAATAAATTAGATGTTCAAATTATTATTGAAGCGGATGATCTTGCCATGGGTCAAGAAAGCATCTTATCCACTTTACCCTCGTATATGCATTTAATTAAAGTCCCGTTTAGTTTGCCTAGGACTAAACCTAAAGCGTTGAATTATGCAATGCAATATTGTAAAGGAAAATATGTGGTAATATATGATGCAGAAGATCGCCCTGCCCCCGATCAGTTACTTAAAGCAGTCATAGAATTTAAAACATTGCCAGACGAGTATGTATGTTTGCAAGCGAAGCTTAGTTTTTACAATGAAAACGAAAATTTACTTACCAAGCTTTTTAGTATAGAATATTGCATATGGTTTGAATATTTATTAACAGGATTAAGCCTAATGAGTTTACCAGTCCTACTTGGGGGGACAAGCAACCATTTTAAATTAGAGATATTACAAAGAGTAGGATTTTGGGACGCATATAATGTCACTGAAGATGCGGATTTAGGACTTAGACTGTCATCATTTAATTATAAAGTATCTATTATAGATTCTTACACATTCGAAGAGTCCCCTATAGACATCATAAGTTGGATACATCAAAGGTCTCGTTGGATCAAGGGGTTCTTCCAAATATTTTTAGTATTTTTAGCACAGAAAGATAAGTGTAAAAAATTTAAGCTAACTCATATAATAGTAATTTTAATCTTTGTAGGATTTTCTTCTTATAGCTTTTGTTTCTTACCATTTTTAATAATAATTATCAAAATTAATAATTTTTCAATAATTCATTATTTATGGGTGATTAACACATTCTTTACCTTTTCTTATCTTTATGGCAGTGCATTTTTTATTTTATTGATTAAAAAAAATAAAATTAACAACTTTAAAATATTAGATATTATAGCCTTATTATTATGGCCGTGTTACTTCTTACTACATACTATAGCAGGCTATAAAGCTATATGGGAAATTAGTTTTATTCCATTTAAATGGAATAAAACTAAACATGGGGTCAGTAAACAACAGTGACGTGGCTATAGTCCATTAAGATGAATTAGGGAGTAAAACGCGAAGCCTAGAACTACTATACTCCTCTCAGATGATTTTTGCTTCTAGGGCGCGATGGAGCGAAACCTATAAATAACAGGCGAGCGACAAGTAATACCATTTCCGAAAACTAATCATCACGTCGTCGTACTTCATGATCTCCGCTCCTCACGTACTAGTATGTACGCTCCGGTCCTCGACACTCGTACTCCTAGTGCTAATTTAGTTTTGGGAAATGGTATAACGACGCATGCAAATTCATATCAGAGAAGTATAGGTGAACAACGAGCAACGACGTCCCTAGTTTAACCTGAATTCGATGTAACAAATTACATCGAATTTCAGAACAATATATAGAAACGATCAGGTTTAAAGCGGTTTTACACCTGATTGCTAAAATATAACATTACATTCAATAGATGATTATCTATCTCCAGTAAAATACGAAAAAATGCAAAAATGTGCGTGAAATACTGCCTGGAAAAGTGTGGACAGATCACTTGCTTGCTTTCAAGAGTTGGATTTTATTTTAAAGGATGTGAGCGCGGAGCCTACACTTAGGTCACACTACTGGACAAAAATAGAAGATGGTTGAAAAAGTACAAAAATTGTTATCTGCTAAAGCTCGTTTTTAGCAATTATTATCTCAAAAATAACATTTTGTACTTAAAATAATATGTTTTTTTAACCATTTTCTATTTTTGTCCAGTAGTGTGACACTTAGGTAGGCGAGCATAGGTAAAATCCCAATAAAACGCAAAAACAACTCTTGAAAGCCGAAGAGATAGCTCTTAACTCAAATTGAAAGGTGTATACTGCGCAGATGAAAAGTTGGTAGACGAAGGTCAACTTCAAGAAGAGCAAGGAGTGTTCAAGTCTCAGAGCGCAGCGTACTTATGTATGTGAGCATCTGAGAACTTGAACAACGACGATACACCAATTCTTGAAGTTCACCGAGTATATATTAACCAGCTCCATTAAGTTCTGCTACTTCCCCTAATGCAGATGATGCTATTTCTGACAAATCTGGATATATACTCTTATGCTCATCATTATTTAGTCTAGCTTGCAACTCTTCCTGCAGCTCTTTCACTTGCTCTGTATGATCTGTTGTGCGAGCTCTTGGTGCTGGCACCGGCGTGGCAGTATAGGTAAGCAATCGCACCAAATCCCCTAGTTCTTCTTCGGTTAAGATAGGCGATAGCTTTTCGGCTATCTGATCTGGTGTTTCAAGCAAAATCTTAACAATATCCTTAGTTTGTTTTAATTTTTTACTTAAACTAATAATATTCTGCGCCTCATTTGCTAAATCCGGATGTGTATTCACTAATCCATGGGATATTTTAGTATAGATAGGAGAGAGTTGTAAGATTTTAGACGCATTCTTATAGATTAAACCATCAGCATATTCTTTAGCTTCTAAAAAGTTTGATAATTTACAGTAGGCCTCAAGTTTAACCAAAGGAATCTCACTTTGATAAAATTCTTGCAAGTCTTTGAAAGTGTGTTCGGCATTGTCAATAATGTGTAATATCTCAGTAGGCGCAATTTTATCTTGAACTTTATTCAGCTCTAATATTGCCTTTTTAGCGTCAAGGAAGTTAATTTTTAATATAATAGCCTTGTCATAACAATCTATAGCTGCTTTATAATTGTCTTGTTTGGCAAATTCCTGACCACATTTATACAAAGTTGCCGCCATTCTGTTTTCATAATATGAATCAATTGCCTCCCCAGACTTATTCAACCAAATTATAAATTGAGTAGCAATTTTCTTACACTCCTCATACTCCCCTATTTTACAATAGGCTTGCACTACACATGGCCAAATTGCTGGCTCCCATTCTCTACCATTAGGGTTGGCCTTAAGAACCACCTCAAATTCATTGATTGCCTGAACCTCCCAAGTAGTCTCTTCAGAATCACCTATTGCCCCTACTCCTTCCTTAGCCAGCAAAGAGTAAGCAACACCTAATTCTGTAGCAATTTCTAGATTTGTCTCCTCTTGATTACTATACTCCCGAGCTTTCCGTAAGAACTCTACAACATCGTGATATTGCTTATCTTCCATACATTGACTGGCTAAATCTTGTAATAAATCACAAAAATTTGCCTTTATAATGGTCATATCCTCCTCTGGAATATGAGCGGAATTATTTTGTATAAATTGTTCAATATCTTGTACTACCTTTTTAGCTGCCTCAACATCTAGTCTCTCATCATTTAGCAAACTTTCTAACTGCTCTGTTAATGTCTCCAGTAAGCTAATACCTAGAGTGGCAAGTTTATGAATAATATTTTTTTGTATAAAGTCTCCTATAACTTTTAACGGACTTTTTGAGTTTTCAGTTTCACTCACTTCAGAAATGATAGATTTATAATATTCTAAAAGGTTTTCCGGCTTATCCTTATAAATATTTTCTACTTTTACTAAATTAGCATGTGCTTTCTTACTATTTCCGCCCTGTAAATTAGACAATAATTTATATTTTCTAATACCTGCTAACAAATCTTTGTTACTATCACTCGCTATTTCTGGGTTACTTGCCAATATTTTTTCATATCCTGTAGTATCAGTTTTATAATCTAAGACACGCTTATAACCAGTCGGCGTACCATATAGCGCCTTAATAGCCTTATGTACCGCAGAAAGATCTGCTTCTACCTTAACCTTATCTTTTTGAGGAGAAGACTTAGTACTACTAACACCAGAACTACTTGAACTTTCTGAGGCCACTGTACTAATAGAATCAAGCGATATATCATGTTCTTTTTGTTGTTCTACCCTTTTCACTTTACTTTTTCTAATTGATTTTCTCATAAAACTCCCTTTATGTTATTGTTGATAATTTGGTTGGTAATTAACTGAAATTAAAAGTGAGATTTATTGAATTAAACTCTGACATGAAAGAATATTACCATTTCCTAATTTATTCAGTATCCTAAGGTTTTATAACTCTCAAAATCCTTATAACTAGCTAATTCCATTTTCGTTAAAGAGGAACTAAGTTAGTTCCTTAACAGCGCTCTATTAACTGTATTATTTCCTGGTGTTCAACATCCTTATCCCGGTTAAAATAATTACAAACTTCTATATTCAATAGGGGGGCGAGCATGTACTGATTATTTCAAAGTGCAATAAGAATTATTAAGCAACGGCATAATATAGTAGTTAATTAAGAATAGATGTTTTATCTGGGGCATATGACCTCAGCGTCACCCTGGGCTTGCTTTTTTATTTACCTGTACTTAACTATTCACTAAGTTAGTAATGTTATATATTTGATATACAAATACAATCATTTTGTAATATATTAAAGGTTGTTTAATGAAAAATTTCTAGAAAAATTTTAATAATTTGTTATTATTGACAGTAATGAAATTTCATTTGTGGTATATAAGTCACATTCCTTTTACAATTATTTTGCTTACCTTGCCACTCTATATTCAATGGATTTTAAGAGTTGGATATGATTTGCCAGGAGGGGTGGGCGCGTAAGTAACATATATTCTCGGAACTTCAAGAATTGGCTGGGCGTACATGCCCTAAAGGCCGAGAGGATAGCCACGTAGAGCATAAATCGTTAAGATGCTGACACGTATGTATACTCAAGTAGGCATCTCTATTATGCCTTTTGTATATTAACTATACTATATATGCTAGATTGTGTTGAGAAAAATTACTGGCTTATTACTTTTGCAGGATTACGTTTATAGATAGGGAACTTACTGACCAAATGTTCCACTCGCCTGCGTATTATATCCTGGGATTCATGAATATTTTGATTAGTTTTTAATATGTCTAGTACATCACATATTATTTCACCAACTTCTAAAAATTCATTTTCTTTAAATCCCCTAGTAGTGCATGCTGGGGTTCCTAACCTAATACCAGAAGTAATGAAAGGGGAAGTAGGATCAAACGGTACCGTATTCTTGTTACATGTTAGTCCAACCATTTCTAACGAATCTGCTGCTACCTTCCCTGTAATGCCATATTTCCTTAAATCAATTAATATCATATGATTATCAGTACCCTGAGTTAAAATATCATACCCCCTTTTCATGACAATGTTACCTAAAGCCTGAGCATTAGCAATGACTTGTTTTATGTATACTGAATAATCTGGTTTTAAACATTCTAAAAATGCCACTGCTTTTGCAGCAATAATATGCATTAAAGGTCCTCCTTGTAACCCAGGAAACAGAGCAAGGTTTATTTTTTTTCCTAATTCTTCGTCATTTGATAAAATTAAGCCCCCACGTGGGCCTCGTAAAGTTTTATGAGTAGTTGAAGTTACTAAATGCGCAAAAGGCAACGGGCTAGGATGTGCTCCTACCGCTACTAGGCCAGCAATATGTGCAATATCTGCAAGTAGATATGCTCCCACTTTATCTGCTATTTCTCTAAATTTAGCAAAGTCTAATTGCCGCGTATAAGCAGAATATCCAGCAATAATTAATCGCGGTTTATGTTTTAAAGCTAATTCTTCTACTTGTTCATAATCAATCCGGTAAGTTTCTTTATTAACAGTATAAGAAATGGCGTTAAACCACTTGCCTGATAGGCTAGGGCGGGCCCCATGCGTTAGATGCCCGCCCGTATCTAATGACATGCCCAGGATAGTGTCATAAGGTTTTAATAATGTTAAAAATGCGGTTTGATTAGCTTGACAACCGGAATGTGGTTGGACATTAGCATATTTACAATTAAACAACTTTTTAGCACGCTCAATAGCTAGATTTTCAATTTGATCTACTTGAGAACAACCATTATAAAACCGTTTTCCAGGATAACCTTCAGCATATTTATTAGTAAGAATCGATCCTGCAGCCTCTAATACGGCTGGACTAACAAAATTCTCTGAGGCAATTAATTCTATAAAATCATCTTGACGTTTTTCTTCTTCATTAATAATTTGATATATTGCATTATCGACCTCAGATAATTTATTTAAAAAGATACTCATTAATTTATCCTTCTATTTAATTTGTATAGTCTTATGATTTAAAAAGTTGGTAGATTTTAACGTTCTTTTAGGAATTTAAGAACAAATGTCAATCCCCGTGAATCAATAGTATGCATAAGATTAGGTATTTTATAACTACTGTAAGGTATGTTATACTTTTGTAGATACTTAATAATCTCCTCCATCCTACTGACCTCAACTATATCATCTAATTCTCCATGTACTAAACAAATGGGAGTAGTTTTGTTTATACATTCAGGAGGTAGAATTAACCTACCAGAAAATCCTACAACCGCATAAAATGGTTCTTTCTGCAAGAAATTTAAATATAAACCTATCATAGTACCTTGGGAAAAACCAATAATAATAGTATCTTGATTAGTCAAATTTAATTCTTTTTGTTTGGCTTGAATGAGATTTTCAAGCAACTTAACGTTCCTTGCCAATAATTCAGGACTACAGCCATTGATAGGAAACCATTGCCTACCGTACGCCGCGCCTTGCAATGGTTCAACCGCATGAGGAGACATAAAGTGACAAGTAGGCAATTCAGGCGCTAAGAAAGGCACTAACCCTATCAAATCATTACCGTCTGAACCAAGTCCATGTAAAAATACTACTAATTTATTACATTCATTTAGACTCTTTACCTCAGGATAGGATAATATTGCACTTGTCATAATGTCTGTTCTCTCTTCAATTAATTAATTTAGTAGCGTTTCAAAATGAGCAATCGTTTTGTTCGCATCTTCTAATTCTTGCATAGTATTTACTCCAAGTACTAAATTATCAGCTTGAGATAATAAATAAGATACCTGCTCCCCTTTAGTTTTAGCAACTTCTACAATAGCAGTTAAATATACTTCTGTTAATTGATCAGGGTGCTGCTGCAAAACTAATGGTAAATATTTCCGTAATATAGCAGGTTTAAATGCCATAATTCCAGAATTACAAATCTTGATTGCTTTTTCTTCATTGGTCGCTTCTCTAAATTCCACAATTTTGATAAAATTACCTGATGGATCCGTAATAATCCTACCATATTCAGCAGGGTTTTCTCGTTCAAAACATAAAGTAGCGACAGAGGAATTAGTGGTGGCCAAATGATCTAGTAACTCATTGATAATTTCAGGAGTAATCAAAGGATTATCTCCATAAAGTACTGCTATTATTTTCTTATCATCCACTAGCTCTAACGCCTCATAAACTGCATCCGCTGTGCCAAGCGGCCTTGGCTGTAATATAAATTTGCAAATATCTCTATAAGATACAATGTATGGTTCCAACTGAGCAGAATGCACTAAAATAATATCATCTGTTACTCTTTGGGCGTTCGCTAGCACTCTCTCAATCATCGCCTTACCTCCAACTTGATGCATTACTTTTGGTAAGTCAGAGTTCATCCTATGCCCATTGCCGGCCGCTAATACAATAATTTGGCAAGTCATTTAAATATCCTTCATCTGTTCATACACTTCATCAGATAATTCATAATTACCAAATACATTTTGTACGTCATCACTTTCTTCTAGCAGATCTACTAATTTTAGCAGCTTCTCTGCTTTATCTTTATTATCTATAGTAATAAGGTTTTTAGGAACCCAGCTAATATAAGATTCTGCTGGTTCTCCATATTTACTAGTTAATATTTCAAGACTTTGAGCAAAATTTTCAATATCAGTATAAATTAAATAACATTCTTCTTCAGAAATCATATCCTTTGCTCCTGCTTCTAATGCCGCTTCAAGCATAGAGTCTGGCGAGTCAACTTGGGTTTGATACCTAATTACTCCCATGTGATCAAACATATAGCTAACACTACCTGTTTCCCCTAAATTACCACCAAATTTAGTGAAAGCTGCTCTTACCTCAGCGGCCGTTCGATTCTTATTGTCAGTTAAAGCTTCAACTATGATGGCAATCCCCGACGGCGCATAACCTTCATACCTAATCTCAGTATAATTCTCGTGATTATTAGAATCATTAGCGGAGCTTATCGCTTTCTCGATTCGCTCCCTAGGTAAATTCTGACTACGCGCTGCAATGATACTATTGCGCAGACGAGGATTATTATTAACATCCACTCCCATTTTAGCGGCAGTAATAATTTCTCTCACCAACTTAGTAAAAATTTTTGCTCTTTTCTTATCTTGCGCACCTTTGCGATGTTGAATATTTTTAAATTTTGAATGTCCAGCCATGTTTATTCTCAAGTAAATTTGATCAAATGTTCTCTTACGAAAGAGCTTAAATCTACCTGATGGATGCTATCAGAAGGTAAGCTAAAGTCAAGCCAAATTCTGTTTAGAATTCTTGCGATTAGTTAGTTAATAAATTCTATTGACAACAAAATATTAATATTTTATTAAAAAATTAATTAACTATTTAATCAAGGAGAAGTATATGCCTAAGTCTATATGGAAAACAATAACACAGTGTTTTACACCCGCAGATCCAATGGAGTGGATGCGGCAGTAGAACAAGGTATGGGTGCCGGTGTTGGAGACGCTACACGAGAAGCTGTGGGGCCGTCATTTTGAGCCCGGGCACTTAGATCTAATATATCAATTACCAGATGATACTGTAGAGAAAAAATGCACCACCTTCAAGGTCCTGACCGACACTTTAAAGGAGCAACCTACTCTTTTATGCTGGGTGACTTTTCCTTCGAATAATAGCCTTCTTTCGAAACTCATGTCTGATAGGGAATTTGAAGAAGACACAGGGGAATTGATATTAAAATTGCAGCTCTTGATTAGCCCTGATAAACCCAGTCTTTTTAAAGTGTATGGTATACCTGAGGGTCATCACCGTGATTATTTGTCTCAGAAGACAAGCCAAAACTGTGGCGCAGAACAGTGCCGACTACTTCATAAGCTAATCTCAAGTTACGCTCCAGGTCAAGATAACTTATCAGGAGTTATAATGTTATCTAAGGACACGGAATATACGCAGCATAAGTATATGCTAAAGCAATGGCATGATACGTACAACAAACAAGCAATTACCTCTCAATCCAATAAAATTCAGTTTGATCCTTTAGAGCGTGCCATATCTAAGTTCACTATTCTAACAAACAAGGAAATGAATATATACCATATAAACCTAGAGACACCTTCTCACAACTTTGATGCATCCACCCAAACAGATAATCTGCAGGAGACAATGTGTCTAGCAGGAGAGGGAAACCTACTCGTTGATTAATAAAATAACCAAGAAATGGGTAGGCTATAATAATATTATTTGTCCTATCCTATAGCATGGGATATTTAAGTATATCTAATAAATTCTATTAACGACACAATTAATAGTTGACAACACAATTAATATTTTATTAAATAGTTAATTATCTGCTAAAATATACTCAACTATTTAATAAAGAGATCATTATGTCTAAATCACGAAAACAGTCCTCAAGCGTTAGAGAAGTCTCGAGCATCAGAGAAGTCTGGGGAGGGGAGAAAACTCTAGAAGAAAAGTGCCAGACCTTTGGTACCTATATAGCCAGAGCACAGAGTGAAAATCTGGAATATAATTTATGTTTTGCAGATGAGCTTATACGAGTAGATATTACTAAATTACCCTCTATAGGAAATAGCTTAATATTTCATGGGGTCCCTAAGATTCATCGGTTCCATTGTTATGATAAGGAGGAGGCAAGAAACTGCGGTGACAATATTTGCGTGCTAGTTAACGCATTAATAAGCCAAAGCAACTCAGAAGAAAATAGCATAATATTTATGGAACCCGCAAACCATATAACAAATTTTATGGGTGAGTTACGTGATGTTTTAGCAAATCACCCAAATATTACACAATTTCAAGCTGTTTTTACACCGAGTAATGCTGATACCCTATACGAGTTTCGCAGTGAATGCGACCAATATAACACTTTAAAAGCGGCTATTAGATCTCATAAGCCATCCGAAGAGGGAAAAAAATTAATAGGCAAGATATCGATAAAAACAATATCATCAGCAGCAAAACCTCCGGCTCCAAAATTTTCTATACCAACGCTAGTTCATAACGACGATACACAGCTTACATTAAGAACAGATGCATTTACTCAAACTTCATTTAGTGATTTTGAACCAGCAGATATGGTACCGCAGATGGGGAAGATACCCTTCTTGTGCACTATATTGTGAAGTGACAGGAAATGAGGCTCTAGGTTGTGTGAAGGAAATTTTTATAGCTTGATTTATGCGTATTTTATCTGCAAAATAGCGGAAATTTTTTGATTAAAATGCTCTATAAATCACTTCTATAAAAATTTCCTTCACACAACCTAACAATTTAAAATTATTTACACCACTATTTCACATAAGGATTTTCAGTTTTAATATAATTGAATCTTATAGGTACCCCTGGTAGGTCAAAGGCCTCACGTAATTGATTTACCAGATATCTAGTATAGCTATCAGTAATTTTTTCTGGATTATTAGAAAATAGCTTAAATGTTGGTGGTCTAGTTTTAGTTTGAGTCATATATTTAATTCTTACTCGCCTTCCACCTTTTTGGAGAGGCAAAGGATGATCTTGCGTTACAAAACTTAACCAATCATTTAATTTACTAGTAGTAATTTTTTTATTCCATAAAGCATAAATTTTTATAGCCGCCTCTAAGACCATATTGATATTCTGCTTCTGTAAGGCGGACATATATACTATCGGTATATTTTTCACTTGTGGTAGGCAAGTATCTATTTGATAAAGTAGCTCTTTTTGATATTCTTCTTTCTTCTTCTCATCAACTAGATCCCATTTGTTAACTACAATAATTAAGCTTCTACCTTGGTCTATCACATAGTTAGCAATATTGAGATCTTGTTGCGCTAACAGGGAGCGTGCATCAACCATTAAAATCACAGTATTAGCAAAATTAATGCTATTAATGGTATCAGAAGTTGACAATTTTTCTAAAGATTCAGTAACTAAAGTTTTCTTTCGTAACCCTGCAGTATCAATTAATTTTATCTTCTTACCTTGATATTCCCAATTAATTTCTATAGATTCTCTAGTGATCCCTGCTTCACCGCCCGTTAGTAATCTTTGTTGATTAATAAGAGCATTAATAAAAGTAGATTTTCCTACATTAGGTCTGCCACTAACGACTATTTGTAAATAATTATCTTTTATCGGATCGCTTAACGCAAACGGCACTTCTGCAAATTCTAATTTTTCAGTTATTGCCTCATATAAATCCGCCATTCCTAGCCCATGCTCCGCAGAAAGAGGAACCAAATAATTAAAACCTAATTTATAATATTCTTTAGCAAAATCAAATCTTCCATCACATTTGTTAATGATTAAGATGGCCTGCTTTTCATATTGCCTAATAAAATTAGCAAAAAATTTATCCTCCGGTACTATCCCTACTTTAGCATCTACAATAAGACACAGTAAATCTGCCTCTTTGATTGCTTCTACTGTTTGCTGCATCATACGATTTGCTAATTTACCCTCTTCTGCTTCTTCTAATCCCGGGGTGTCGATTATAGTAAACTCGTATGACCCTAATGTAGCATCAGCATATTTCCGGTCCCGCGTTACTCCAGCATAATCATGAATAATTGCTTTTTTTTTCAATGCTAAACGATTGAAAAGGGTGGATTTCCCTACATTAGGTCGACCAACTAAGGCAATAATTTTTTTATTCATCTCTAAAATATCATCATAAAATTCATTTGAATGTGCATTGCTATATTATTATCACGTAATATTAATAAAATTAAATTATTAAAGCCTGACTTTATTAAACATAATTAAGTTTAATGATAAGATACTGTATTATTTATAATATATTAGCTAATATATTATTTATTTAGTAATGTAGTAGATCTCACGATAGTAATATTTTAAGGATAAAAATTATGAGTAATTATTATAATATGCTTGAGCTGTACAGAACTTCACTTATTCCCTTTCGGATGAATATACAAATCTTCAAAGAGTGGTTAATAAACCATAAAAACCCTCTTCACAATACAGGGTTTGCCAACATTATGCTAGCATATTTAATACTTACTGAACGAATAACCAGAAATTATAAAAAACCAAAATTTAATATTAATGAATGTATGGTAGATGGTGTATCATATGTCATTGAGGAACAAGTAATTGTTTCTAAAACATTTTGTCAATTAAAACATTTCCGCAAAGTAGGAATCACTAAAACCTTACCTAAATTATTAATATTAGCTCCTATGGCAGGACATCATGCTACTTTAGCACGAGATACAGTCAAAGGATTATTGCCATTTGTAGATATATATATTACTGATTGGGTTGACGCCAATATGGTACCTCTTAAGGAGGGGAAATTTGACTTGGATGATTTTATCGATTATATTATTGAATTTTTAATTCTCTTAGGTCCTAATCTACATACACTCGCAGTATGCCAGCCAACAATTCCTCTACTTGCTGCTATTAGCATACTCTCTCAAAATAATGATATTCATGTACCAAGCTCTATGACTTTAATAGGCGGCCCAATTGATGCTAGACTGAATCCTACGGCAGTGGATAACCTAGCAACTAGGCAAAGCATGGACTGGTTTTGTCGTGTAATGACGACTACCGTCCCCATTAACTACCCGGGTTATGGCAGAAAAGTATATCCTGGTTTCCTACAGCTAATGGCTTTTATGAGCTTGGATATCCCAAGACATACCAATTCTCACCTAGAATTATTACAAAATTTATTAGACGGAAATATTACCGAAGCTAATCATACAATAGCTTTTTATGATGAATACCTAGCCCCTATGGATATGACAGCAGAATTTTACTTACAAACTATTCATGAAGTATTCAAAGAATTTGCTCTAGCCAAAGGAGAATTAATATCACAAAACCGTAAAATCAATTTAAAAGATATAACAAAGTGCGCTTTACTTGGCATAGAAGGAGAACGAGATAACATCGCTGCAGTTGGGCAAACTAAAGTTGCCTTAGAATTATGTTGTAATATTCCTGACTCTATGAAAAGGTATCACCTTCAAGAAGGAGCTGGTCATTATGGCACTTTTAGTGGTAGTAAATTTAATAAATTCATTGTGCCGGTAATTAAAGATTTCATTTATCAATATGATGCTACTAATGAAAGGATAGATGAGGCAGCCAATAGAGTAGCAGATAATAAGCTTACGAAAGGTAAGCAGGCAAAAAATTATCATTAAGAAAACCAAACCACAAATTTCACATAATTTGCAATAGCTACGCAATTTGAAAACTGACTAACAAATTCTGCAAGTGTAAGTTGCACATTAATGAAATACCCTAAAATAACAAAATAACTCTCTTGCAAAAATAATAATTAATGCTAGATATAGTATATTGTATAACTTTAGTTAATTATATTCATGACTGCTTCTAATACTATCAATGACGTTGTAGACATTACCTCACAAAGCAATTCCTCTATTTTATCTCTGATATCTTCGGCGGATATTATAGGGAAATCAGTAATATTACTGTTAATCATTGCTTCAATTTGGGCGTGGGCAGTAATTATAGATAAGCTCATCAATTTATCCAGCTTAAAAAAGCGTATTGCTACTTTTGAAGCTACTTTCTGGTCAGGAGTAGTGCTTGATCAACTCTATGAAGCAGTGAAGAGGAGCATCAATAACCCTCTCTCTGCCGTATTTATAGCAGCAATGAATGAATGTAAACGTCAAAATTCCAAAAATTTAAGTGATCATCTTAAAATTAGTCATAAAGAGCGCATTGTCCAATCCATGTATTTGGTCAAAAACCGTGAAATAGAAAGATTAGAACAAAATCTTAGCTTTTTAGCAACTACTGCTTCTAGTACTCCTTTTATAGGATTATTCGGGACCGTTTGGGGAATTATGCATAGTTTTCAATCAATTGCCGCCTCCAAAAATACTTCTCTTGCAGTCGTAGCGCCTGGAATAGCAGAGGCTTTACTTGCTACTGCGATTGGCTTGTTTGCAGCGATACCTGCTGTTATTTTTTACAACTATCTTTCTGCACAGATCGGTGGACTTCATAATAAAATAGATGATTTCATTAATGAGCTTAATACTATCCTAACCAGAGCAATAGATGAGGAGAAAATGTAATGTCCTCTAGTTTACTGAAATCAAATAATCAAAAAGCTAGAAAATCTTTAGTAAGTGAAATTAATGTCACCCCTCTTGTGGATGTCATGTTAGTATTATTAATTATTTTTATGATTACCTCCCCTATGTTAGTAACGGGCGTTAATGTAGATTTACCTACCACTACCTCTAGCCCCATTGCAGGGCAAGACGAACCGCTAGTTATTAGCATTAATAATAAGGGAGAATTATATTTATTCGAAAGCAAAATTAGCAGAAAAAATTTAGCTAATAAACTTGCTACTATTACTCAAGAGAAAAAAGATGCTAGAATTTTTGTGCGAGGTGATAAAAATGTATCATATGGTGAAGTAGTGGAAATAGTAGCAGAAATCCACGCTGCAGGCTTCACTAAAGTAGCATTAGTTTCAAATATTAAATCAAATGAAAAATAATATTGATATTTTTTCCATTTCTTTTATTTGTTCTATTATAATACATTTGATAATAATATATTTCTTTTTATTTGGCCTACCTTCCTTATTTCCTACATTACCAGAAGAGCAAGTCATAGTTTTTGAGATGTTACCAATCAAGACAAAAGCAAACGTACCTAATAAAATCAAACAAAATGACAAAGCATTAGAAAATGAAACGGCTAAAAAAATACTCCAAAGTGAGCCTGAACCAGTAAAAGAAAACAAACCTGAACCAGTAAAAGAAAACAAACCTGAACCAGTAAAAGAAAACAAACCTGAGCCGGTAAAAGAAAACAAACCTGAACCGGTAAAAGAAAATAAACCTGAACCAGTAAAAGAAAACAAACCTGAACCGGTAAAAGAAAACAAACCTGAACCGGTAAAAGAAAATAAACTGGTAGATAAAAAGAAAATTCTTGATAAAACCGATCTAGATTCATTGCTGAAAAATTTAGAACAATCATCTGAAGGCACGAAGGCTAAAACTATTAATAAAGCACGACCAAAAGAAAATTTAGAACAATATGACTCTCAAGGACCATATGATAATACCTTAGCCTTATCGATTACTGAAATATCTTTGATAAAGCAACAAATAGAAAAACATTGGAATATTCCTATTGGAGTACAAAATATTGCACAAGCAGAGATATATCTGTATATTGCTCTTAATCCAGATAGTAGTATACAGGAAGTAAAAATTAAAGAAGCCATATGCCCTAACATATCCGGTAATGCTTGTAATGCCCTATCAGATAGCGCTGTACGAGCTGTATGGCAAGCAAGCCCTATTCACAATTTAGACCCGAAACGCTATAATATATGGAAAGAGTTTATTTTTAAATTCACACCAAATAAAATAATAAGATAATTTAATTACACGCTATGAAGACTACTAATACCTCTTATATACATAATTTCTGCTCTTTAATTTTAGTAGGATTGTTTGCACTATTGATTAGAACTTTTGTTATGGAACTATTTTTTGTTCCGTCCGGCTCCATGAAAGCTACCTTATTAGAAAATGATTATATTTTCTCTACTAAATATTCTTATGGATATAGTAGATATTCTCTCCCATTTAGTCCAAATCTTTTTAGTGGACGGATATTGAAGTCTGAGCCTCAAAGAGGAGATGTCATTATTTTCCGTCCTCCTAATAATATGCATATCCGTTACATTAAAAGATTAATTGGCTTACCTGGCGATAAAATACAAATAATTAATGATTTAATATATATCAATGGTAAAGCGATAAAACGTGCAGCTGCCGGGATGTATGAGAGTGAATCTGGGAAAGTTTATAAAAAATTTATAGAAACCTTACCAAATGGAGTGAGTTATTTTTCTTACAAGTTACATGAGGCCCGAAATTGTGTAATAGAGGAAGCGCCAGTATTTGAAGTACCAGAGGGAAAATATTTTTTTCTTGGTGATAATAGAGATGAATCCAGTGATAGTAGAATGGCTCTAGGATATGTACCATTGGACAATTTTATCGCTAAAGCTCGTTTTATTATCTTTTCTACTAAAGAAAAACTATGGAAAAATGATATAGCCTTAATAGACCAAATATTTGATATCCACTCATGGTTGCGCGTGGGTGATTGGATTACTTCCATTAGATTTCACCGGCTATTCAAGCCTCTATTAGAAGAGCCCCAAGTAACACCTGAGCATGACGCGTTAAAATGAGCAACATACAACCTAGTGGAAGTTTATCTTCTCCTGAGAAACTCCAACAAGCGCTAGGTTACAATTTTAGTAATCAGGATTTATTAATTGAAGCATTAAGTCACCCTTCCCTAAAACAACATATCTCAAAATATGGAGTTCAAAGAAACTATGAGCGCTTAGAATTATTGGGTGATTCAATAATTAATTTTTTTATTACGGAAATTCTATTTAAAAATCATCTGACTTATAATGAAGGAAAGTTAGCCAAACTTAGATCTTACTTAGTTTCTAAAGAGTTACTTTGTAAAATTGCTGTTAAGCTCAATTTATCTGACTATATTATCATGACTAATGGAGAAGAAATTTTAGGAGGTAGGAACAACCTGAATAATATAGAAAACGCTATGGAAGCATTAATTGCTGCAATTTACCTTGATAGTAATATTGAAAACACTAAAATAATATTATACAAGCTGTGGCACGACTTTTTATCTATTACTGACTTAACTGATTATGATTCTAAGAGTACTTTACAGGAATTAGTGCAAAAAAATGGCTCTAGCAAGCCTTTATATGCACTAATAAAAAAAGAAGGGCTATCGCACTCACCTATTTTTACTGTTTTAGTAACAGTAGAATTATATGATATTGATCGCTCTCTCCAGAAATATCACCAGACCGGTATAGGGCCTACAATAAAAGCAGCAGAAAAAGAAGCAGCTCGGAAATTAATTAATATCCTTAACCTAAATATAGCCAAAGTGATTTAGTTAACATGTTAAAAACAGATCCTGTAAATGAGCTCTTATCACGAAAAAATTGCCCCGAGCACTCTACAACGCCAGAACAGGATCAACAAAAATCTATTTCTATTGCTATCATTGGGAAACCTAATGCAGGTAAATCTTCATTATTAAATAAATTAATTGGCCAAAAAATTTCCATAGTTACACCTAAAGTACAAACTACTAGGACTATTATTACCGGCATAGTGTCTATAAAAAATACACAGTTAGTAATATTAGATACTCCTGGCATATTCGAACCAAAAAAACAATTAGAAAAGGCAATGGTAAGATGTGCATGGTCCAGTTTGCATGGAGTAGACTTAGTGTTAATGCTATTAGATAGCACCCAAAATATTGACCAGGTTACTTTACAGATACTCAAAAAATTACAAAATTTACCAATAAATTTACTTTTCTTATTAAATAAAATTGATATACCTTCTAAATATTTAGAGACAATAGACAAGTCTCTAAAAGCTTACAACAATGCTAATACATTGAAAATCTCTGTTCGTACTGGTAAAAATATCCATAAATTACTAGACTTTCTCCAACAACAAGCCAAATTTGCTCCTTGGTTATATGAGAAAGATGATATTACTAATTTATCTATGCGTTTTTTAGCAGCTGAAGTAACTAGAGAACAATTATTTCTCCAACTTCATCAAGAACTTCCTTATAATTTAACTGTTCACACAGAAAGCTGGCAAGAAAATAACGATCTATCAATAAAAATTTGTCAGGTAATTATTGTCACTAAAGAATCTTATAAATCTATTATTCTTGGAAAAAATGGTATTAAAATTAAAGAAATAGGCTATAACGCTAGATTAGAAATGCAAAAAGCTTTTGATTGTAGAATTCATCTTTTCTTATTTATCAAAGTGCGGGAGCTATGGCAAGATGATGCGCAAATATATCGTGATATGAGATTACAAAAAATTTAAGGATTATATCTGACAACAACTTGCCAAATTACAAAAGTAATGATAAATAATATCAATTTATGATCAATTATTTTCTAAAATTTGCTAGAAAGTTAATATGAATTTAAAAGACAGAGGTATCATAATTGCTAAAAGACCTTTAAAAGAAAACGCTATAATCATTACCCTATTAACTGAAAAACATGGATTATATTCCGCTGTAGTAAGAGGAATATCTAAAAAATCACATTCTATTTATCAAGAAGGAAATATCGTGGATTTCCTGTGGCAAGCCAGACTAGAAGAACATTTAGGAACAGCTAAATGTGAATTAATCAAGTCTTACAGCGGACTTTTAATCACTAATAAGACTAAATTATATGCCTTTAACTCAATTGTGAACCTTATTAAACTTACTTTTCATGAACGTGAGCCACATAATACTTTTTTTCTAGTATTAAAAAAATATTTAGATAATCTAGTAAAAAATTTTGTTTTTGAAGAATATATTCAACTCGAATTAACCATATTACAAGAAGGTGGTTATGGATTAAACTTAAGTAAATGTGTAGTGACCGGTAAGAGAGAAGATCTATATTACGTTTCCCCTAAGTCAGCTTCGGCAGTCAGTCTAACAGCGGGATTACCTTATAAGGATAAATTACTTACCCTACCCCAATTTTTACTCTCCAAAGTAGGAGTAATTTCCGCTAATGATAAGAAAAATGCTTTTACTTTGACAACATATTTTTTTAACCGGCACCTTTTGCATAACCAACAACAATTACATGCAAGAGATAAATTTATAGAACATATTATGATACTTAATTGCGAGACATTATGAAGAAATTAATAATATTCACTACTTTAACCCTATTAATAATGAGTTCTTTTATGACTGTACCCGTATTTTCTTCTACCTCTACTCCAACTCTTATTCCACGAAAAGTACTATTTGGTAACCCCGATAAAATCGATGTTAAACTTAGTCCTGATGGCAAATATCTAAGCTACTTAGCGCCTAAAGATGGAGTATTAAATATCTATCTTACTGATGTAAATAATCTTACACAAACAGTGGCGATCACTAATGAAAAAGAACGTAGAATTTATCGCCATTTTTGGGCGCGCAATAATAAAGATATTCTTTACATGCAAGATGAAAAAGGCGATGAGAATTATCGATTATATAAATATAATATCGAAACTAAAAAAAATGACCTCCTTACTCCTAAAGCAGAGGTCAGGACGCAGTTAATAGGAGTCAGTTCTCAGTATCCTAACGACATTTTAATTGGTTTAAATGATCGTGATAAGAGATATTTTGATGTGTATAAATTAAATTTAACCACTTTAAAAAAAGAACTCATTTTTAAGAATGATGGTTTCACTGATATAATTGCTGATAATAATCTCCAAATACGTTTCGTTGTTTCTCCTACTCCAGATGGAGGGGTAGAATATCATCAAGTAAAAGATGGACAATTAGAACATTTTATGACAGTTGCTATGGAAGATGCAATCAGTACCTACATAGCAGGATTTGATCAAACAAATAATAATATTTATCTTCTTGACAGTCAAAGTCATAATACCGCAATTCTTAAGCTTTATAATCTCTTGACAGGCGAAGAAAACATAATAGCTAAAAACGACCTTGTCGATATAACAATTCTTACTACCCACCCAACCTCTTATAATGTACAAGCGGTAGCGATTAATTATGATAAAACTACCTATCAAATACTTGATCAAGCTATTGACAAAGATATCAAGTATCTCTTAAACCATAATAAAGGTAATTTACATATTATTAGCCGAACTCTAGACGATTCTATATGGTTAATAGCATATGAGAGTGACGATGCACCTATAAAATATTATAAATATAACCGCCATATTACTAAAGCTGAGTTGTTATTTACTAACCGTGCTGAACTTGAGCATTATAATTTACTCAAAATGCATCCAGTAATTATTAAATCTCGCGATGGGCTGAAGTTAGTAAGCTATGTAACGTTTGCTGCTGGTACCATATTAGATGACTCTAATAAACCAAGTCATAAATCTCCATTAATTATTTATGTACATGGTGGTCCGAATGCTAGAGATGTATGGAGTTTAAATATGACACACCAATGGCTAGCTAGCCGAGGCTATACTGTCCTTAGTATCAATTATCGTGGCTCCACAGGCTTTGGCAAAGAGTTTATTAATGCCGCCAACCTGGAATGGGGTAATAAAATGCATCATGATCTAATTGATGGCGTTAATTGGGCTATAACTAATAATATTACAGATAAGGATAAAATTGCTATTATGGGTGGTAGCTACGGAGGGTATGCCGCTTTGGTAGGCTTAACCATGACCCCTGATATATTTGCCTGTGGAGTGGACTTGGTGGGTCCTTCCAACCTCTTCACTTTAATCCAAAGCATACCTCCCTATTGGGAGCCAGCACTGAATAGAATAAAAAAAACTATTGGACCTTGGGATACTGAGGAAGACAAAGAATTCTTAAGGCAGCGCTCCCCCCTCACTTTTGCCGCTCAAATAACCAAACCTTTATTGATCGCCCAAGGAGCCAATGACCCTAGAGTAAAACAGGCCGAATCAGATCAGATTGTGAATGTTATGAAGCAAGCAAAAATCCCTGTAATCTATGCTTTATATGCAGATGAAGGGCACGGTTTTGCTAGACCTGAAAATAGTTTATCATATCATGCGCTAGTAGAACATTTTCTTGCAAAAATTCTAGGAGGAAAAGCAGAAGAGATAGGAAACGATTTCCAAGGAGCAAATTTAATACTCAATAATCAAAACACCCTAAATGGAGAGACTGTTAAAACAATCTTAGACCAAATGATAAAATAGTATCCATTCACGACCCTGGCAGAAATGCAACTATTAAAATAATTTTGTATAAGACTTTTAAATTTAAAACTGTAGTTTTCGCACCTTTAAGGTGGATTATTTGAATAAAAATAGACTGATGATTGAATTCCTGCCGGAGTCGTGAATGGATACATAAAATAGCCTGAAATTTGTAAAACCACATAAAACATATATACGCAGATGTGACAAAACCACAATAGGGGTATGTTACTTGGCAATTTACGCCAATTCGAGGTTAATATCCTTTAAGGAGAGATAAGATGTAACTGAGGAAAGTATGTTTTATAACGAGCTATATCTCTTGTAAGAAGAGGTATGTTTAATATAGAAGCGTGGGCTCCAATAAAAAAATCTGGTAACACAGAATTTTTTTTACCATTATTTTCTTTATAGTGCATAAAAGCTTTTCCAGCTAGGAAAAGAGCCTCTTTAGGTATAGGCACCATTTTACAATTTGTATCTAATACTTCTTCCAATTCTTCAATTTTCTCAAAACCTACAGAAATTTCCGTGTATATATAATCATTAATTACTAATTCATGAAATTGAGAAAGATTTAATAATTGGGTAGAAGACCAACTATACCAATTGGCGTCATAGGTAAAAATATCTAATAATATATTACTATCAATTAATATCATGACCTGGTTAATTTCATTATTGAATCAGTAGACATCTTCACAGTACTTTTTCCAGACATATGCAATAACAATTTATTGCCTCTATTGTTGTTATTTTGATATTTTTTTATTAAAACGCCATCTTCTTGTTCTATAAAATCAATTTCAGTGTCTGGCAGAAACCCAAACTTACTTCTCATGTTTATAGGTATTGTTACTTGTCCTTTACTAGATACTCTCATAATTTATCTCATTATTTACATTGACCCCGCTTATTTTTAATAATAATATATAAGTAAAGAATTTACAAGTAAGATCATTACTAAACTTTACGATTCTGTCTTTGTAATTTGTAATAAGAGTGACTCCTTGTAGTGCACACCGCACAATTCAAACACATTATCAATATTTTTAACATTCCAGAAAAAATGGTTGATAAATCTGAATAGAGAACCTGATACCAAATTGCTTTCTTCATATTAGGTCGTTGTATTTCGGGATTCGTCGTGCTCACCTAGGTCTACTAGGTTCCGCGCGCCTCACCACTCATACTCCTACTACTGTCTTGAAAGCAACTTGGTATCATACATCCATTCCCATCACTTCACAAACAGCTTCATAAACGAGTGCCATTTGTTCTGTTGTCATTATATATGCGATAGAATCGAAGTTTAATTTGCCCACTGTTTTATCAGCAATACCTTGTCCCTCTGCTGTTTCCAGAAGATTACTAGCGGAATTGCGGCTTGTATTATGTCTTATTATAGCTCCATTGTCGGGGCCATATCTATACCCTGGGTTGAGCCTAGCACATCTAGTAGTGGCGTTGTGGCAGCTGGCAAAATGTTACTAAAGTTGGCTTGGCTCATAGCAGAGATAGCCTGCTCATGTTTATGTGATTCTAAGTCTTGTTGTAGCTGAACCAAATTAATTTTTTTACTATTCTGGACAGTCAGTTTATCGCTTGGTGCGGTGTTATTAGTCGAAATGCAATCAGCGTATTTCTCTAACAATTCTTCACGTTGTGGGCTGGTAAAGGTATCAATTGCCAAATAGATGTCATCCTTGGGACCAGCAAAGCTAGCATTAAGCATTACTGGATCGCTGCGTACCGCGGTTGCTGCCTTCTCCAGACGTGGCAGCAATGAATCTTGCGAATCCTTGCCCAGTATCTCATTCTTTAAGCCGCTTGGCGTGATCTCCAGAATATTAGTAGCTTTGAGATTATTAACGAGCACACCTTCAGCAGGAGGTATCAAACGCACATGCTCTGCTCCTCCCAAGTAAAAGATCTTAATTTGATCACCGTAAGAGAATGGCACTTCATCGTGGCTCACTACGTTCTTATCATTGACACCATACATAGTTTTGCTAAACATCTTTTCCGTATTATCTTTATTACATACTGTCACTTCTACATAGCGCTCTTTCGGATAATAGACATCTACCTCTGGACTGATAAAATCTATTGTGACTATACGTTTGACGTGATCCACTGACACACTGGCAACAACCCAGGCTCCCAAACCCGTAAACTCAATTTTCTGGGCCATCAGTGGTGAACCGAGTTTAGGCACAAAATCCACTTGCTGTTGGTTGTGGTCATCTTGTTTTACTACTAGGTAGTGATTCTGTATATCGTATTTCTTGCCTTTACCGGTTGGCAAGCGCATAGTGTAAACACCAATTGGCAGTTTATTCAACTCTAGATCCTGACTGTTGATGGGCAGTGCAGCTGCTTCACGGCCCCCATCCCACAGGACCAGATTTTCACCAGAAATTTGCCTGAAATCATCAATGTTCAGCCGCAGCTTCACATGATTCTTTATTCCAGAAAACCACAATTGTTGAACGTCCACTAGGTTAAAGGGGGTGATCAGATGCAATTCTTGCTGCAACTCAGTCAGCTTAGGTTCCTGCACTAGCTGATTTAGCGGGTAAACAGCTTTGGCATGGCTAAAACTATTATAGTCACGCTGGAACGGTGTGATGTAACCTTTTACTAATTGCACAAACGGTGTTACGTCTACTTGGTTTCCTGCAACAGCAAAGCTTTCTGAAAGCATATCGAGTACCTCATGATTCTCCCTTATAAAGTCGCTACTATTGCTGAGTAGGCGATATTGCTGGTTGAAGTGCGTAAAGGCATTCAAGCCTGCTTTTTCTACCATCATCATCATAAAATGAAGCTTGGTTAGTGCGTCCCATTCATTCAATGGCTTGCCAGTGTTAATAAAATCGGGGATGTCTTTCTCTAATCTCGGATCGCGCATCCATCCTACTTCTTTGTATTTGCGGTCTCCCAACGTCATCTTCTGATAGGAGGCAGCATAAATATTGTTCCATACTTCAGTACGATTGAAATAATTGGACGCAAAATTTCCCTCGTCGCTATGGCCAAGTTCATGGAGGCGGCCCCAGTAGTCAACACTTGTAATATCCGGGTTGAGCCAGAAGGCGCTGATAGAAGAGGAACATATCACCGTACAATAGTTGAGGTAAGAAGCAGCTGCAGCATCTTTATCGGCCTTGATAAAATAACGGTTAGCGATATTAAGATCAGTAGGTCTTTGCGGTTCAAACGAGAGACCAGCACACTCATTGTAGAAAGTCAAAATATTTGCATAATGATCAATTAGTCCATCTATATTCTCTACCTTCTCCATAGACTTTAAGTAGTCTTTGTCGATGCTAGGCACCAAAATAATGACATATTTTGAGTCTACTAAACCGAATTCAGCACTTGTGCGGTCCCAGAGAGCGAAAAACTCACTTTCATTCTCTCCCTTATGATACACAGGCAGGGTTTTGGCTGTATCTGGATATTCGAATTCTACCGCCGGGATTATAGTGCTATGTGGGCTAGCGGTATATGGAGTATCAATAAACGGCACTGACGCCGCCTTAGCACTAACTTCCACCCAATCGCTACCAAAGGAGGTCGAGCTTTCTGTTTTGCTACCATCATTGAGCAACCGCAAATTCAGTTTCTCATTAAAGTCTTTATTTGTCTGCCGTACTTTAATGACCTGCTCTGTGTCCAGAATAATACCCAAATGTTGGCGATCGTGTTCAATGCCCTTCATCATCCCTGCGTTGTACAACCAGGTAGGACGTTGTAATGTGGTAATTTGTTGTGACTTAGTTATAATTCCCATAATATTTTCCTCTTTTATTATATTTATGCTCTTATTTCCTGCTTTCTCCCGCAATATAAAATAACAATTTATTCACTAATCTTTCTTGCCAAAGATGATAGTCAGATTTACTGGATATAACCCTTCTATGAATTAAAGCACTTTTTACAACTGATTCCTAATATAACCATAAAATAATGTAACAAATTACTTAAGAAATATTAAGATTGTAGTTTTAATACACTCTATTAGAATCCTGCGATAATTCCAAAACTTCCTGCACTAATCAATAGACCTCTTGCATAACCTAATCTAATTGGTAATTTTGTTGTCAAAACTCGTCTCCGTTCCTCACGTACAATTTAAGTACGCAGCTCGACTCGACTTCGTTTTTCCTAAAAATTCCTCAATTATCTTTAGGTTATGCAAGAGGTCTAATTTAGCTGATGATTTTACCCTCACAACGTGGCCTTCTGCTACGTAATAATCTGATACATATCTTAGAATCAGTAGGGTGCAGGGTACGTTATAGCATTTAAGAGTCACATCTCTATCCCCACGCCGCATAATCATCATCGCCTATCTGTTTTATACGCTCTTCCTCACGCCATAACTCTCTTAAGTAAAATTCTGCTACTTCTTTAGCAGCCCTTTCAATATCCATAAGGTCCTGAACGGTTATTTGATTAGCTGTCTTAGGTATATCATCGTCTCTTAATACACCCCACTGCTCTGCTAGTTTGTGAAGGCAAGATACTTTTTCTCCCTGAGAGATCTTTTCTTCCTGAGATTCAGGATTGTCCATTGATGTATATCCTTCATCCAGATCGGAAAAGCGTGCCCAGAACTTCTTCTGTTCTGGGATGCTGACTAAAGGTGAGTGTTGGGGATCTTTCCATTCAATCAATTCTTGAATGATTGCCGGATCATCGTGCACATCCATTAAATAATGATCTGTTGCATAGGAAAGGGCGCTAGCATAATTGTTATCATGCCAATTAATATATTCTCTGAATTTTTCTATATTATTGTCAAAAATATCTTGCCAATGAGCTTTAAAATGACGTGCTAATAATATAAATGTTTCCACATTCACAGTTTGTGCCGCTATTATCAAAGCTGTTTCATGATCTTGATTTGTTTGAGTAATATCTGTTTGGGGATGGGAGAGAAATTCCTGAATAATTTCTACATTTCCTATGCTTACTGCGAATAAAAATGGTGGATTATTATCATGCATACCTAGTGCTGTTGGAATAGAAGTAGTTTTATTAATATCTATTTCCGGAAATTGTAATAAACATTTCACAGTGTTTATATCTTCTTTTAATATCGCAATTATTAACAGAGTATTACCATGATCATCAGGCTCATTAATATCCAGGAGAGAAGCAAAATGGATTTTAAAATTATTCTCAATAGTAGACGTGAGGCTTATATGGTCTATTATACCTCTCAGAGTCAAAAACTTTTCTAGAACTTTGTATAAGTTATCTGGATTTTCTCCATAAGATGCAGTTATTCCGTATTTGTCATAATTTTCATTCTCTTCTACCTCTGGTGTATAGCTTATTAATCCCAATGCCTGTAGCACTAGCACAGTAAATAACTGTTGCTCTTGTATACTGATTAAGTGCTGCTGTTGGTTGTCCTTCCATTCAAGTAATGCTTGAATGATTGCAGGATTATCAGTAGCACCCGTTAAATAATTATCTGTTGCGTAATAAAGAGCACTATGATAATTACTCTCCTGCCAATTAACATATTCTTGGAATTGTTCTATATTATTTTGAAAAATATGTTGCCAATTCGCCTTGAAGTAGTCAACTAATAATTGAAACGCTTCTATATTACTTGCTAGAGCTGCTATTATCAAAGCTGTTTCCAAATTTTGATTGTGCTGCGTAACGTTTATTTTGGGATGGTTAAGAAAAGCCTGAATAATCTCTTCATCTCCTAAGTAAACTGCCAACAAAAACTCAGGCCATATATTATTAAAGGTACGACTTGCAGGAATAAAGGTACCTCCTTCGTTGGGATTAAATTCAGGATTTTTTAATAAGTCTTTCACCTCTTCGTTATTTTTATGTTGTACTGCCTTGGTTACCCGGCTAAGGCCATTGTCACATAATGGATTAATATTGGTATTATCTAGTAAATTATTGTTTAATATAGGTAAAGTATCTAATTCCTCATCATTGCTCAACAATATTGGTAGATCTGTATTTAAGTATTGGGCTACGGCTAGGGAAATTATAGAAGAATAATCAGAGTTTCCACGAGTTGTGGTATTATTGAGAGGAATTGTTATAAGGTGATATTGTACATTTCTAATTAGTGGTTCAGTATTCCATAAAGGTTTAGAAATTTGTTCAGTAAATTCATACACCTCCGTTTTAGTAGTGCATTTTACGCTAAGAGGGGGATCATAAATAACGTCACTTTCATTAGGTATATATGTTGTTATTGATGACGCATCCAATAGTAAGTTCCTATCAGAATCAAGCGTCTTAAACTGATATATTATTAGCTGATAAGTAACCTGTGGAAACATATTATCAAGGCTCAAACCAGCACTTATATCACTCAAGCTAAATAACCCATGATTGCAAGATGACTTAACATTAGGTTCTAGTAATGTCAGGTTAATATTGTGACTATTTTGGAGTATATTAGTCGTATTATCATTAAATGAAATGCAGCTTGTTAAATTTCTTACTGTTCCCAGATCTTTATATAACTCAAATTTATAAATCCTGAGCATACGTTGTTTTATTTCCCTATCACGAGTTTGGATTTTCAGGATATTCATGAGGGGTAAGTACGCTGTTTGGTACAGGGAATGATATATATTTATCGTGTCTTTAAATAGTACTGATTTCTTTTTATATTGCCAATGTGCTGCTTTGCCATGCTGTGCTACGTCATTCATGGTGCGAGTACGGATTTGGATCTCTATCTTTTTGCTGGTAGGGCCAATAACTATAGTATGTAGGGATTGATAACCATTAGGCTTAGGTTTGCGAATATAATCTTGGAAGTGGCCTTGCACAATTTGATAGTGAGTATGAATGACAGCAAGGGTCTGATAACATTGCTCTATATTATCCACTATAATCCTAAATGCTAAAATATCATATAATTGTCCTATATTAATATTGTTCTGGAGCATTTTTAGCCAAATAGAGTAAGGAGTTTTGATTCTCCCTAATATTTTTGCGTGAATTCCTTCAGCCTTTAAACTATTACATAACGAATTGATAATTTGATTAATTAAATCTTTTATATCTTTACCGCCTTTACCGCAAACAGTATGCAGATGACTTAAAATATATTCTCTAGTATCTGGTTGCAAGATTGTTAAACAAATTTCTTGTAGCTCAATTTTCACATCTTCTCGTCCCATTCTCGCCATTAAGGGGACATAAAGTTCCATTATTTCTAAAGCAAAAATAGTATATTTTTCCTGAGAAGAATTTACAGCAAATATACTAATATTATGTAACAAGTGGCTTAGCTTTATAAATAATACTCCCACAGCTACTTCTTGAGGCATAGATAGTAGAGAGTCAAAAAATTTCTGTGCTTGCGTTATATTATAAGGTAAGTAATTAATTGTTGATAACTTCAGAATTCCTTCTATTATATTGGTGATTTCTATACCATATTGGTCCGCAATTTCTTGCAGGCACAAACTAATGATAGAGGAATCTGTTGAGGAAAGGATAGTAGATAATAAACTTGCTAACACCGTGTTATGATTTGGGTAGATTGCTAAAAGAATTTTAACAATCTCTAAAGGATACGCAGTATCATGACCATGAGATATAATATACGCAATAGCTTCCTGTAATTTGTTTTCATTAACCTTATCAATACTTTTAACGAGCATAAAGGTAATATTTAGATTATGGGATTTCTAAAGCCAAGCATAATATGAGATACCTAAAATTATCTTCTGGTTTTTTTCGGGGAGTAAAGAAAACTTTATATCCTTCCGTTGAGGGCTAGTTTTCGGTAATTATTTTTTGTAATAGCAGGCTATTTCTATAATATTTCCCTATATTTTTGATAATATTCTGCTTAAAATGCTTAAACAAAAATTTATTCCCAGGGGATAGTAGTAAATACAATAGGCGCCAATGAAATTGGAACGATCCTTTATAAAGGTATCTTTATTGTTTTCTTGATCCAGCAAGGGCAGGATCTTGATTTCAAGTTAGGGCTAATTACGATTAACGTCAAGTAATAGACTTCCTGCACTAGTTCTATCTAGTTAGTGATTCTTTGTCAAAACGTGGCCTTCCGCCGAGTAACAATCGTCCATGTACGTGCAGGTATCCTACTTCGTTTTGCTTCAAAATTCCGATGGCTTTTTGCCCTATATGCAGGTAACATAATAAAAAATTAGTAGACTGTTGATAATTCCCTATAATATGTTTGGAAGATAAAAAGCCTTATAGACTAGCAATATTGCGATAATATCTATTAACTTAATGTCGGTCGTTCTATTAAAAAAAACTTGGTCTTGTCTCTATTATTAAAATAATAAGATTTTTTATTAATATATACAAGAATTTTATTATAAAAATCTTAATTAGTTTGTAATAAAATAATTGGGTTGGGTTAGTAATTAGTAGTATAAGTAGAATTGTCCAAATTACCATCGCCAGTAGAGTTTCGAAAAAAGCCTATTGAAACAAGTCTCTCTCCATCCGCTGCTGCTAAGCAACTGAATATTGGCCGCTCTCCATATAATTGGGAAATGAATTTTGAGACTTCAACTTAAAATAAAAAAATCTTGCCCCTGCCTTTGAAGGGCCTCAAGTCATTTCTAGACCTGCCTAATAAACACTGTCCTCTAAACTGTTGATACATCAATTAAATAAAGGTAACAATATGCTAGCAACTTGGGTGCTACTTATACTTGCAGGATTATTCGAAATAGGATTTTCTATATCATTAAAATTGTCAGATGGATTTACCAAAGTAAAACCTATTATAGCTTTTATTATTTTTGCTATATTGAGTTTGTTTTGTCTGAGTAAAACTCTCGATAAACTACCTCTTGGTACTGCTTATCTTATATGGACTGGTATTGGAGCTATAGGAACAGTCATAGTAGGAATAATATATTTTCATGAACCATACTCTATTATGCGCATTTTCTTTATTACTACTATGATAATTTCTATGGTAGGTCTTAAGTTATCTTAACTATTAACTCGTTGCGAGTTATGAATATACAATTAAAAATCGAATATAGAGTATGGTATCCTCAAGTTAATTAAATTGGCATCTAAAAAAGGTAGCAGTAGGACATTTTAAAGCAGATCTTACATTTCACAAGGTTAATGTTTGGAAAACAACTGAGTCACAAAATACACTATGCAATTGCCAAGCAGCACGGATCATAATAATTAGACTACAACACATTGCTGCAAGCCTTACAAACTTATAGCAATAAATTATTTTCTTAAATTACTTAGTGGTCTAATGTATTTATGCTATAATTTCTTATAGTTTAAAAAACTAGAATAATCCTCAAGAATAATCAACTAATATGACAGTTAACCTTTCTGATATTAATTCAATACATCAAGCTATTACCCCCTTCTCAGCTGGTAATAAGCTACCTAGAATGAGGGTAGGTACTGATGATTTTAAAACCTTATTACTAAATAGCGATGTATTTGTTGATAAAAGCTTGATGATCAAAGAATTGCTAGAAGATAGTGGGGATGTAATTTTAATTACCCGTCCAAGGCGCTGGGGTAAGAGCTTGAATATGAATATGCTCCAGAAGTTCTTTGAAATAGAGGTAGATGAAGATGGCAAGCCTTTACCGAACGAGCAGAAGTTAAATAACAAGTTATTTATTGGTGGTACAGTAGATTTAGGTTTTGATGAAACTAAAGAGCTTAAACCTTTAAAAATTGCCAGTACTGCAAATGCGATAAAACGTCAAGGTCAATTTCCAGTTATTTCCGTAAATTTCAAGGATGTTAAGGGTAGTAGTTACCAGGAAATTGAGAATGGAATAAGACGACAAGTCATAGGTTTATTTTTACAGCACCAATATTTAGAGCGATATATAAGAGAAAATACAGGGGTACTACAAGAGGTGCAAAAAAAAGAGCTGAAGAAATACTTTACAGGAGAGCTAAGCACTGATGATCTAAAAATTAGTTTAAGATTGTTAAGTGAATTACTTTTTATGCATTTCGGTCAGAAAGTATACATATTAATTGATGAGTATGATACACCGATCAATAGCGCCTATATTGAATTTGGTGATCAAGCAAAAGAATTTGAAAATGTTCTAAAAATATTCCGCGGTATGTTTGGTAGCGCCCTAAAAACTAACCCATACTTAGAAAAAGGAATAATTACCGGCATCCTGCGAGTTGCTAAAGCTAACTTGTTCTCAGATTTGAATAATGTCCGTGAATATAGTTTATTAGATGAAGATTTTTCTAAGTTCTATGGCTTTACTCAAACAGAAGTTGATGACTTACTCACTATCGTCCCAACAAAAACGAGAGCTGAGGAAATTAAAGATTGGTATAATGGGTATACGTTTGGCGGAGAAATAATCTACAATCCATGGTCAATAATGCAGTGTTTAGCAAGTCGAGGTAAGCTTGATCATTATTGGCTAGATAGCGGGGGAACGGGGCTGGTTGATAAAGCATTATTGTCAGATGAGATGCAGGAAGATTTACAGAACTTAATTACCAGTAAAAATATCACTTCGCCTATCACTAAACAGATTAATTTCAGTGATATTAGCACTCGTACCGGATTATTTAGCTTATTATTATTTAGTGGATATTTAAATCCCGCCACCTTAGACCACGAGGAAGGCTTATATGAACTATCTATACCTAATAGGGAGGTAAGACATATCTATAAAGCTAGGTTACTACAATGGGTAAGTAATAAGTTACAGATGGATAGTTCTCTATATTATCCTTTTGCTAGCTTACTGCCTGCTGGTAAGATAGAAGAGTTTAAACAAAAACTCCAGGAATTATTGCGGGGGGCCACCAGTTTCTATCAAACAGGCGAAGCAAAAGCTGAAATTTTTTACAGTGGTTTTATGCTTGGTTTAGTCCATACATTAGCCGGGAGTTATATCATAGATAGTGAGAAAGAGACCGGCAGTGGCAGAGCTGATATTGTTTTAGTTCCACAGCTAGGCAGAGCAGAAAGCGCAATTATCATTGAATATAAGGTCTCGCAAGTTGCAGAAGATTTAGAATCTGCAGCTAAGTCTGGTTTGCTACAAATCAATAATAAGAGATATGATACTAAAATAAAAGATTATAACCACGTTAAGAAGATCCTCAAGATCTGCATAGCTTTTTGTGGCAAGGAAGTGGCTCTGCAATATCAGATTGATATAGTTGCTTAATTTTCTTCTGGCTTGATTATCTCAAGTTCATATTCCACATCCAACAAATCATCATTTTAGAGATTGCATGTCAGTTACGAACCCATACCATTTGTTCATGAGACCACCGTGGGCTATACTCAATGGATTTCAAGAATTGAATTTTATTTTAAGTGGTAGGCGCACAGAGCGGAAGGCAAGTACGTGAGCATAGCGAAACCCCCGATGAAATGAAAAACAACTCTTGAAAAGCAAAGAGTAGACTTCTTTCGAAACTCTACTCGAGCTAGTAATTGGGATAATGAATCTAGGCTCAAAGCGTCACGTGCATTTAAGTACGCTGCGGTTTGAAGCGAAGAGCCTTCTTCAAATTCCCCACCAAAAAGCGAGCTCTAAAAGAAGTCTAGTATATAGCCTCACTTAAACACGACAGAGTCCTTTTAGTTGTCTACTACCTGGTTTAAGTGATTTACTAATAACAGCATAGGAGGCTGGCGCTTCTGCTGCTACACTTACTAACTTCTTAAAAGTTTGTATTTCTTTTGCCCAATGAACGTGTCGAGTACTTTTTTCTATTAAAGGCTTGTCAGCAAGCTGAGCACTAGTTTGGTCTAACTTAGAGGCTTTAGGGTCATGCGCTACCAAATCTTCTAGCTTTTTATAAAAAGCTAGCTTACGTTTCACTTCCGACTCATGGTGTTTTACTTGAGCACGGAATAAATCGGGTTTACTACTTTCAGCACCATGTTGTTGTAGCAATTCTATAATAGAAAAATTAAAATTAGCACCAGCAACATCCAAGGGGGCATTGCCACCGTTATTAACGATATCAAGTTTTGCGTCCCACTTTAATAGCTCTTTAACAGTATGAAGTACTTCCCCTTCTTGATATTTATGCTGATTTTCTATTACATAATGCAATACGGTATTACCTGTTGTATCTTGATTGTTTATATTATTTCTAGTAAGGAAATGGTCCATTAAAGGCACGTTGCCTGTTTGTGCTGCATAAGGTAAGATGTCTTTAGTGATTAAAGCTTTAATTCCACCATAACGTACTTTGCGAAAAATTTCTTTAAACATTATAACCTACTAAATTTATATAGTGTTAAATTAATATTTGTATAGACCGTAAAAACCGGTATATAAATCATATTATAATAAACTTTCTTAATATACAAGTATTTATTGTTATAGCGTTGCATAATAGTCTCCCCATCTCAGCCAATAACATTGGGTTAAGAAGATCCAATGGTATGTAATACTTTACATAGTACCCCACACTTATTGTTGAAGTTGAAAGGCATGCATAATGTGTTTTCGTAGTAATGAAAACAACATAGCAAGGGTATCACTTAACGAGTTATAAAAATAATCTTTTATCCAATCAAATCCGTAAGTAAATAATGAGTATAATTTACGACCATGTTTTTTGATCTTTATAGGATAAATTTTGTTCTTAATGTCACCAGCAAGCACGCAAATAGCTAAGGATAAAGATACTATTGCAAATAGTTTTTCCAGCTTTTTTTGATCTGTAATGTGGGTATCTTCAATATTAAATCCAGATGACTTGAGAGACAGAAAAGGTCGCTCAATGCTCCACCTCTGCTTATATGCTAGCAAAGCACATTCACCAATAAGCACATTACTAGCAATAAATAGTTGCTCTCTTTCTAATTGCAAACAAGTTATTTTAATTGCCATACCATTGTAAATTTTGCTTTCTATAGTTTTAGTGTCACCCATTTGCATATCGGCAAAACATTTATTCAACTTCATCTTGCCACCGTTGAAATGCTTGACCTTCTCACTTTTTCTTAGCCTGATAGCAAAAGGTAATTTTTGGATTCCACCCATATATTGCAACCATTCCTCACCAACAAATTCCCGATCGGCAAGGATAAGCTCTATCATTTCCTTAGGTATAATTGTTAAAATTTGCTCAATCAATTTCTTTCTTTCATTAGTAGAAGAGTTGCCTTTTTTATCAAGTAACAACCATGCTATAGGAATTGAAATATTACCATAAACGATAGTTGCAACAAAAAAATTCAAATTTTTAATACCAAATTGCCAGCTGGTTCTATCTATGGCAAGGCTAATTTTACCTGTTAGACAGAGCAATTTAACAATAATTTTCCCTAAACTTATAAAGCACATATTTTGTTCTAAAAGCAAACGCTCAACTTTAACAATCTTGGCATGCAAATTGCCTTTAGAAGCGACATACAGTGCTAATTCTTTGATTCTCACAGTTTTAGCTTTTACTACTGCACAAATTAATTCTGCAAATGTTTTAATTCGTGCTGGGTGCCAATCTAAAAATATGTATAATATTTGGTATAGTGATTGAGAGTCCATTAATACCTCCTGTTGCTTGTTTCTCAGCGGAGATTAGTGACTCTCAGTCACTTATTCAATTTATTATTTTAACCCTCCTGTAAAATCTGTGGGGTACTATGACCCCAACCATATTAGCTATAGTTAATGATTACTGTTTCGGTGGAGACCAACTTATTCTTCTGCATCGTGCTGTTGATAATGCTGAACCTAAGGATCAGGATTATCATAATAGAATTGTTTGTACTATACCCATGAATTATATAACTATTGGTCTTACCGGAGTTGGAGCGATATTATATTATGTCTTGAGTCGTTACATGAATGAGACGCAGGATTTTATTTCTAATCACGCAACTACTCCACTGCAATTAGCATTGCTAATACCTGAAGTACATCACGGTTCTATAATAACGCAAATGTTACTTGAAAATGCTGCTAAACCAAATCTATCAAGGGGGCTAGCAAATGATAATAGTTACTATTACATTTCCTCGATTGAAAATTCAGCATCGAAACAGTTGGTGAAGATAGCGAACAAGATGCAAGATTTGGCTAGTTTACAGCTAAAGGATCACGAACTAGCAGAGTACTTATTTAGAGAGTATTATTTTAATTCTTTACCAGTCCAGCATAAAGCTTTTGCGTTAAACTTATACACGAAACATAAAAAGACGTTAGACGTGATAAGTGCATATTGCGAAGTGATAGAACCCAACCTATTTTTATATTGTTTTCCTGAAAGAAATCTTAGTACATTGCCTAAATCTATGGTTATGCGTTTATTGGAGCATTATTCTAAATTGGAGAACCAAAACAGTAATATGCCAGAAGAACAACGTCTACAAAATACGAAAGAGTTTTTTGAACAATTACCAAAATATGCACAAGATGGTACCTTAATATTGGAAACAATGCACAAACAGAATCATTTTGATAGCGTACTAGAACAAATTTCCCTGATAGAATATTTAATGTTAAAAAGTCCAATGATTTATGAACAAATATCATTGCTAAGTACAGTAGTTCCTGATAGCCCTATAAAAGATTTGATAATACAGTGTTTAAATAAACATGAAGAAAATAAATTCAATCCTGACTTGAGGGCATTTGTGGCGAATAATATAGATACTAAGTGGTTAACAATAGCTAATTATTATAGCTTAGAATCACCTCAAGAAATAATACATTACCCTGTAATACTTAATGGTAATGTTATTTCAGTAGATGTGGCAGCTATTGATTGATGTTGGCTATGGGTCTGTGGGAGTTAGGATTGTTTCTGATTATAAAGCTTAAAAACTTTACGCATTAATTGACTTGGAGTTGGTAAAATGCATTTTTCTTTCACTAACAATTCTTCCACCGCTTGAGTAAATTCTTTCTTGTCTGCAATTAGAGGATGTCTTCAAATTATGAATTACTGATATCCTTAGCCATTTTTTTGATCAAATTACAGGATAATGCAAGAAATATCATAGTAACAGAACTATCTATATTATACTCATAGTCTTTACTTAATCTGCGATATTTACCAATCCAAGCAAAGGTTCTTTCTACTATCCACCTTTTAGCAAGATGTATAAAACTTGGGATCTCAGGTGGTTCTGTATCTGCCGCACACCAAAACCACTTTTTTGGTCTTTTAACAATTGATAATTCAATACCTAAATTTTGTAAATAATTAGCTAATTTTTGTCCTGTATACCCCATATCAGCATAGATTTTTTTTAAGATTTGGAAATTTATTTTGTAGTTTTAAAGCTAGTTCCATTAGTCCATTTCTATCATTAATGTCTGCACTAGTAACTAACACCTCCATAGGATAGCCCAGATTATCCACTACAATATGCCTCTTACGACCATTTACCTTCTTTACAGGATCATACCCATGTTCTCCTCCTTTATCAGTTATTTTAACAGATTGGCTATCCACAATACCTACACTACCTTCTAACTTATCTAGGTTAGATCTAAATTTATCTCGTAAAAAATGATACAGTTTATCAAATACTCCTGATATCTTCCACCTCCTATAGTAAGTATATATTGTCTTCCATGGCCCATATTCCTTTGGTAAATGTCTCCAGGAACAGCCAGTCCTTAATAAATAGAATATAGCATTTAATATATGTTTACAGCCGTATTTTGCTGGCCTGCCTCTATTAAAGTATGGTAACTGATCTTTTATAAGTTCGTATTCCTGCTCCGTTAAGTCATCAGGATATAAGATACTCTCCATAATCTCCTCTTCTAGTATTATATTTTTTATATCTTATCAGAAAATTAAATTATTTTGAAGACATCCTCTAATAATCTTTTAAACAACAATTTATTAAAAGTCGGTATTCCTATTAGGGTAATTGCTTAGTAGCAATTCCCGTTTTATAACGCCACTAAAAAATTTGTCAGCAAAACATAACTCGAAGGAGCTATATTACAAAATTATTTATAAATATAAACTATTGACACAATTTTTTTATCGTTTAGAATGCCTCGCTTGTAAAGATATTTATGTATTAAATTAAAATAAGTATAAATTATGTTTAACTGTGTGATTAAGATTACACAATTTAATGAAAAATGTTATTCATTCTTTATGAAGAAGATTTAAAAAAAGTAATATTTTCTTTCTCTCTAAACCTTTAAATTTTTCAATCAATTATTTAAAAATATAATTCTATATAGCTCTATAGTTTAATACATAATCTACTATATTATTAATTTTAAAGAAGCAAATTATTTATGTTTAGTTACAATTTATTTAAAGGACCTTTTTACCCAAAAAACATCTTTTCTTTAGCAAAACGCACTGTAAGTCTCTTTAACACATTACCCAAAATGTCGTTCTATCCTAACAAATCCTCTAAGGCCTTTTTAGAGACAATGGAAAAGAAATATCAAGAAAACCTACTAAATCTTATAATAAAAGAAACAAGCGACTCCACAAAAAGTTACTCACAAATAAGGATCTTTGGCACTTTGAAAGAATTAATGCTTATGGAAAAGAACCCACTTTTAAAGGAAGAAAATAGTAAGATTAGAGAATTAATTAATAAATTAAAAGGGGGTTTATACACTCAAGAAATTAAACTTTACAATAACAAACTCAATTCTATAGAAGTAGATCTTTTAAAATTAAAAACTGATTTTTCTCTAGAAACATATTCCTCATTGAAAAAAGCATTTAATGCTATTCACCTAAAAGAAATGCCTAGTAAGTTTATGCTAGCTAGAGTTAATAGTTTGATAAAAACGCTCGACTCCATTAACGAAGGATTTCCTAATTATCAACAAAACCAAGCCCAATCCTTACACAATCAATTTACTACTACCAAAGAAGAAGGGCTAGATATTAAAACAAGTATTACACTAGAAAAAGCGCATAGCTGCCTTAAAACAATAGGAAAGACAACAGAAAAACCGTTAGAATTAAAAATAAATACTTCTACAACCGATGAATCCTGTAGCTTAAATACTGATGTTATTGCTTTGGGTCAAGATTGTTTTGATAGACGGGATATAAAACCGCAGCTAAGGTACCAAGAACAGGATACAATGGCAGAAATATCTGGTGGTAACGCACGCCCTAAATCCTCCTCTATCACTTCACTAGATGAAGGAATTGATCTGGATGCTACATTTGAATACCCCGCACAAGCAGATAGCGATCCAGAAAGTAATGATAGTGATTATGATTCAGCTAGCGATTGTGGTGCAGATGATATTCAATTCAAAAATTATAGTCCTCAATGCTTCCCATATAATGAAGCAATTCATCTCAACCAATCTAATCAACTATTATTAGGAGAGACCATATATATTAATGGCACCCCAACTACCGATCTTTAATATTGTAGGGTAGTATGCAAAATACTTGACGTTCGACATTTAAGCTCCTCCAAGTATAGTGGTTTCAGTAGTATGTATAAACATACTACTATCCAATAATGTTTCTGCATTGGTATCTTGATACGTATTATGATGATTTGTAACATCAAGATCCGTCTCTATTGTGTATATAGTTTTTGTAAAATCACAATAAGTAGTGGTAATACTACCCTTATATGGAGTATGGGTATGGTCAGCCAAGTTATCAAAAATAATTAAAATATTACCATCTCGATCTAAATAACGTTGTGTTGCGTATAGATTCTTATCAGTTTGAGCTATTTTTAGCTTATAGCACCCAGAATAACTCTTAATACCTGACATACCCTTTGAGTCGGCTTTAATAAATTGCAGGGTAGGTAATTGATTTAAGACTTTAGCTTTATAAATTGGGTCTAATACATCTAGTTCCTCTATAGTTTCCTGAGGAATTTTGATAAAAATTTTATTGGTAAAATGCCCTTGCACCTTATAAATCTCTTTTTGTAATGTTAAACTCTCAGTTCCTTTTTCTGTACTGCCATTTAATTTCTTTTTTAAAGTATAAAATTTATGTAATAATTCCGGTTTAGCAGCAAAAGCTTCATTAACAAGGACAGTTGGTACATGCCTATCTAATAAGCATGTAGCATAATAAGTGTTCAGTTGAGGGTTTTCTTCTAATAGTGCATTTAACGTTTCAAGATAGCGTGCGTCATTGTTTTGAATCCACTGTAATAACAAAGCATCAAATTTATGTTCTAATATTTTTCTTGCAGCTAGTTTAGGGTTATGTTGGGCATCTTGTTTATACTTAATATATTGATCAAGGACCAATACCTTCTCTGTTGGAGTAAAATCTGCAACAGATGTATTGTCCTTTTGTAAGGAGGTTGCACCGTCATCATTTGATATTTCTTTTTCACTTTGTGGTTTTATAGATGAACTTACTTGTCTTGCTTGGGCTATATTCTCTTGTGTCTCTAATTTCGCTAAAAAGAAATTTTCTATAAATTCATCTAGCTTATTTAAATATTCTTCTTGGTCTTGTTCTACTGGTAAATTGCCTGCTAAACCTGAAGAGACAACTAACTTGATTTCGGGTTTGTCTTCCAACTTCACAATAGAGCGAGCTATATTAATAGCTAAGTAGGGATCAGCTCCATATTCAAGTAATAAAGATAGTAGTTCAAAATTTGCTTTGCCTACAGCAACAGAAAAGGGAGTTTTAACAACCTTGCATGTACTATCTGTTTTAGAAGTTATTACAGTATTGATATCCACAACATTTGATTCTAATAATACTTTTATAAAATTTAAATTAATGGTTGTAGAACACATAGATATTATTAAAGCATGATTATAGCTAGTCTCGGCTTGACACGGTAAACCTTGTGCAATAAAGTAGTGCCATAAAGGTTTTGCTTTATCAATATCAGTCTGCCAAAGTTCTTGAATATAAGGAATTATAACAGAGGTAGTGGTCATAGATGCCGATATACCATTTTCTAGTGGCATGTCAGTGCGCAGCGTTTTTATATCTATATTGAATGACTCAATCACTCTTACCAAATCTTGTTGATTAAATTTTGCTATGATACAATTATTTAGAGTAGTAAATTTTAATTGATTTTCTAAAAATCCGCGGGTTTGTAACTGCTCATACAATGCGTAAGCTAATATAAAAGACTTTTGTTGTACTGCTTGCCTGAAAATCTGCAAGAGGTCGTTTGCTTTTTGTGATTTTTACTCTATTTGTTGTTGGAATCTTTCATATAATTCCTCTTGAGATTTTATTGCAGATGGCGTTTGAGTAACCTGAGAGTCTAAGCATTCTCATAGTACCCCACAGATTTTACAGGAGGGTTAAAATAATAAATTGAATAAGTGACTGAGAGTCACTAATCTCCGCTGAGAAACAAGCAACAGGAGGTATTAATGGACTCTCAATCACTATACCAAATATTATACATATTTTTAGATTGGCACCCAGCACGAATTAAAACATTTGCAGAATTAATTTGTGCAGTAGTAAAAGCTAAAACTGTGAGAATCAAAGAATTAGCACTGTATGTCGCTTCTAAAGGCAATTTGCATGCCAAGATTGTTAAAGTTGAGCGTTTGCTTTTAGAACAAAATATGTGCTTTATAAGTTTAGGGAAAATTATTGTTAAATTGCTCTGTCTAACAGGTAAAATTAGCCTTGCCATAGATAGAACCAGCTGGCAATTTGGTATTAAAAATTTGAATTTTTTTGTTGCAACTATCGTTTATGGTAATATTTCAATTCCTATAGCATGGTTGTTACTTGATAAAAAAGGCAACTCTTCTACTAATGAAAGAAAGAAATTGATTGAGCAAATTTTAACAATTATACCTAAGGAAATGATAGAGCTTATCCTTGCCGATCGGGAATTTGTTGGTGAGGAATGGTTGCAATATATGGGTGGAATCCAAAAATTACCTTTTGCTATCAGGCTAAGAAAAAGTGAGAAGGTCAAGCATTTCAACGGTGGCAAGATGAAGTTGAATAAATGTTTTGCCGATATGCAAATGGGTGACACTAAAACTATAGAAAGCAAAATTTACAATGGTATGGCAATTAAAATAACTTGTTTGCAATTAGAAAGAGAGCAACTATTTATTGCTAGTAATGTGCTTATTGGTGAATGTGCTTTGCTAGCATATAAGCAGAGGTGGAGCATTGAGCGACCTTTTCTGTCTCTCAAGTCATCTGGATTTAATATTGAAGATACCCACATTACAGATCAAAAAAAGCTGGAAAAACTATTTGCAATAGTATCTTTATCCTTAGCTATTTGCGTGCTTGCTGGTGACATTAAGAACAAAATTTATCCTATAAAGATCAAAAAACATGGTCGTAAATTATACTCATTATTTACTTACGGATTTGATTGGATAAAAGATTATTTTTATAACTCGTTAAGTGATACCCCTGCTATGTTGTTTTCATTACTACGAAAACACATTATGCATGCCTTTCAACTTCAACAATAAGTGTGGGGTACTATGCTTGTTAACTAATAATATATCGTTTTTAATCATTTAGAGCCTCTTACAGTACTTTTTAGTATTTTCCTGTTAAAGTAAATTCTTATCTATTGATTATTATACGACAGCCTCAAATATATGCTTTTTTATCTATATTGGTTTTTATTAGCTATTAGCATTTCTGTTTAAGTGTGTCTTTTTCTGGATTTAGCCATAAGTCATATTCTTGCTATTATTATTTTGAGAAGCCTGCACTGTTTGTTTCTCCTTTCTGTGCTTTGTCATTTTGTAATTAATAATTTCCTGACAAAAGCCAATTAAGTTTCTAGCTGCCGTATGAGCTTCTTGGGCAGTAAGCTTATCTTTAGAGATAATTTTTAGTCTAGTAACGATTGCTGCATAAATTTCTTCAGGCAAGCGCTGATCATTATCTATTTCCTGTATTATCTGGCGCATATAGGCATTTTGCATAATACACATTCCGCATTTGTTTAATCTTTATATCATAACTGTTAACTATTTTTTCTTGTCCTGCAACCCCCATTTCATGGAATGAAACAGTTAATTACCTGTAAGGCTCTATGTTCTCCCCTTAAGTAGAGACAAAAAATTTCATATTATGAAATTTTTATTAAATTTTGTGTATTTAGATGATTAATAGTGTTTTTCTAGTAGGGATGAATAACCTTAAGACAAATAGTTTTATGCAGTTAATTACATGGTTAGAAATCCAAAGACTATCAATACAAGAATTTGCTAAAAAAATAAGGAAAGATGCAAGCCTAGTACATAAATATATGTATGAAGGGGTAATACCTAGACTTCCTGTAATGCAGAAAATTTATCTAGTTACATCTGGCTCGGTTACAGCAAATGACTTCTACCAACTTTCAGACAAAATTTTTGAGCAGGCATTAGCAGCAAGAAAAATTAAGCAAAAATCTGCCATGGATTTTAGAAATTAATTCTCAAATTTGCTACCTATAGTCACAATTAATCTAAATAAAATTCCTTAATTTTCAGTAATAAATAACATAAAATTACCCACAAAAACTATGTATAAGTATGTGTATAACCATGTGGATATAGTGTGAATAACTTTTTTAACCTGTGGATAAAGGGTAAAAATTAGATTTTTTTACAATTTTTTTTGGATTTTTTTGAGATTTTTCAAAGGTTTTTTAGCAAATTTTTTGCAGTTTGTATTTTTAGCATTTTTTTAGGCGTTTTAACCAACTAAATTTTATGAAATTATTAGGAGTTTATGATGTTACGATCTCAAAGCAAACCCTTTTCTCTATCAGCCTTTCTCTATGGTACTAATTTACTTGCACATGACGAATTAGGTATTTACATTAGGCTACTTGAACATATGTGGATAAGTGGCGGAAAATTACCAAATAATGACCAAAAACTGGCACATTTTTTACATATTTCATCAAAAAAATGGCAAAATTATAAAAAAATTTTGCAAAATTTTTTCATTTTTTCTGACAAAACCTTTACTCATCTAGAGTTGAAAAAAGAGTATCAAAAACTTGTGCAGATATCACAACAAAATTCTTTAAATGCCTCAAAGAGATGGACTAAACGACCGAATGATAGTTTGCCATTTCAGGAATTCCAAAATAACAATTTTAAGGATGCGAGCGTATATGCGGTCGCATCAAATCCGCATATGCGATCGCAATGCCTACGCGCGGGCGCGTCTAAAGATAAAAATATTGATTTAAGATTAGATGATATAGATAGGCATGTGGATAAATCGTTTGAGCTTGCAAAATTAGTAGAAACAGAAATAGCTGAATTAACTCAAAAGTTACAAACACTGTTTAATAAGCATGATATGCCGTTACCAGAAGATAAATTATTGATTCTAGAATGGCTAGCAAGTGGTATTAGCAAAGATTTTATTTACCAAAAAATTGAGCAAGTCGTAGCACGTGTTTACAAACTCAAACTAGAAGCTCCAAGGTCATTTGCTTATTTCATACCAGAGATCAAACGCTATTGCTGAATTTCATAGTATGAAATAATTCTAGCTATTATTTAGCTTATTGCTCACCTTTTTAGGCAAAATACCGTTTCATGTAATGAAATGGCTATTGCTTAAGGCAAAAAACTTGTCATACTGTCACTAATTACAGCAATTAGAATAAAAATATGAACAAAACTGTTGCAAGCGAACATAGATCAGTTCTTACGGATATGGCGGAAATCCCTAAAGTTTTAAAAATATGTGAGAATGAGCAAATTTTTACTGATTCAGCAAAAAATGTATTACAAGCAAAATTGGTGGATCTATCTAACTTCAAGGTCAGAGAATTTGGTTATCGTCAGTTTTTAGGCAATGGTACAACTATAGGCTTTTGCACCAGGAATATTGATAGCACTAAATGCAAAAATCCCAGCTACCAATTCTTGCAAAAATTTTACAATCAGGCAACGGGTAATAATTTAGTGATTTACAGAAGAACAAAAGATAAAATTGAAGGATTTTATTTTCTACCTGCTAGTGACAATTCAGAAATTATCAGATATTACATTAACCATTTTGCATGGTTTGAGAGTTTTATTAGCTTTGTTAGTCGTAAGGTTAATACAATGCTGGATAGTATCAAATACCAGAATTTATCCGTAAAAGTTTTTAGCCAAAATAGCTTGGCAGAATTATTTCCAGAATCACACACTAACTAAAAATGGTAACAACAAAATTATCAACTACTATACTACTATTATGAAAACACCTAAAATTAATGTAAAATATCTAAATCAATGTTTTACTCTGACTCAGCGAGGGATGGAATGCCTGATACTGACTTCTCTTGGCTATCCTAAGAAACATATTGCTAGTAGACTTGGCATATCATATAGAACTGCAGAAAAACATATAGCAAATGCTAAAAACAAAATTGGGGTTCATCACCAACATCAATTAATTGATTTTGTATTTTCTAGCCAAATGTCTGTTAAGCAACCTACCACTGCTACACATAAAAAATTTTCTATTTCATGATAAGCTATCCACCCTAAACAGGTTCTCTGTAATCTATCAATTTAGAGACATTCTAGAATGTCTCTAAATTGAAACAATCTCTATGAATCATGCATTTTAGACCACTACATATTTACGGTAAATTGAAATTATTACATCCTGTAGGATCTTTATTAGTTTGGGCTTTATAAAAATGTATAATACCATGGCTCAACTGCTTAGAATAATCTAAATTGAATGATTCTTTATCAAAAGCTTCAGAATTGAGGTTTCTAAACCAATAAGCTATTTCTTTTTCTGTCATATCTTTCATCACAGGTACTGATAAGGATCTTTCGGGATATTGAGCTGTACTATGACAGGATAAGCAAGAAGAATTTTTATTATCAGCTGGACCAGCTAATCTACCTAAATATCCTAAATGCTTGCTATTTTCATCAGAAACCCACGATTCAGATAATGTTTTTCCTTGTTGGTAATCTATGCTGGAATAATCTGGATCATTTCCCCAACTAACACCTATTAGTTTGATATTGAACCATGGATTGATATTATTTACACTACTATCATATATAAATGTTCCAGCTACCCATCCAGTTTCTTTAGATCGTTTATCTTTTACAAAAAAATCAATCTGAAGTAATCGTAATATTTTAAAGTCTTTCGGAGTTCCTTTACCAGACTGATTAATATATGCAATCCATTCTACACTATTTTTAAGATAAGGCACTTCTATCGGCGTTGCTTCTGTAAATATTATCTTGGCACTAACTGTACCATTTAGGAAAATTCCTTTTTTAATATCTGGTTTATTAACGTTTTTCCATACTTGTCCATAAGTATATGCCCCCATTTCATTAACAATTGAAATTGCCCAATTTTGAAAAGTAGATTTTTGATTAATATGTAATTGGCTTGGTATTAAAGATTTTTCTCGCGTTAACCCTCTGACAAATTCTCTGCCTGTTAATCCATAATGCATCCAAGGTGCATGATACCAATTTGATATTTTATTACAGTATAAATCAAAATCACAATTTATATTCCCTTCATATATGTAATTTATAATAGCATAAGCATATTTCTCTGGTTCTTGCTTAAAAGATATTGATTCCCATGGTTTTTGAACATTATGAATCTTGTCAGGATAATCAGTTTTTATTTTAAATACTTTCCCTTCATAACCTATAGGGATTTTATCACAAGAGGAAATGAAAGTATCTTGAGCAGTAGCATAAGTACAGGAAAAATAACTGATTAACATGTAGTAGCATAATAGTGTGATACATTTATTATAGGGTAACAGCTTCATTCTCCTCACGTTTTGACAAAATAATTCCATTTATTAAAAAATATTAACTATAAATACCTAATGATTCAAGGACTAATTAGAACAAAACCTATAAATACCATCTTATAACAATAGATGACATGGGAGCTCAAAGAGATATATGCGAATAAATTGTAAACCAAGATGGTGATTATGTTATATCTTTTAAAAGGTAACCAAGGAATGTTACATGAAGACGTTAAAACCTACTTCAGGGATCCAGATAATTACTAAATGACCAATGAAAATAATGATAAAGTTCATAGAAGAATAGAGCAAAGAGTAGCTACTATAGAAAATCTTATTAAGAAAATGGGCTCTGAACATATTACAAAAAGTAAAACATAAACCAAAACAGAGCATAAAAAGTATAATGAGAAAAAACTCTATGTCAGTAGAATACCTTATTACTTCTGTCAAGAAAATTTTTCATGCATAGGCCCTGAATTATCAATGCAAAATAGTGTACAAATTACAGTACCTCATATCAATGCTGAGGAAATAGCAAAACAAGTTATGTAGCGACAAAATATCAAGGTGTTTGTAACTCACCTCTTTTTACCTATTCATACAACAATGCCTTCCTAGTATCTGAGATAATTTTGCTAAAAAAGTTTATGATATACAATAAATCCTTAGCAGCATCTGAAATTTTTAGTATATACTAGAATTTTAGATATTAAGATATTTTTATGCAAGATATTGACAATTGGCAAACAAAATTTGCCCCATGCTATTACTCAAATAGACTACTTGATAAACTTATTCAATTAAATACGGAAGTAATCAGGCTAGTTGATATTAATAAGATAACACAAGCTATTTATTACGCCAAAAAATATCATGGCAAGCAGATGCGAAAGTCAGGTGAACCTTATTATTCCCACCCATTAGAAGTGGCTTATATGATTTCTGATTATCTTTTTAGAACTGATATTATAGTATCATCAATATTACATGATGTAATTGAAGATACAGAACTAACCAAAGCAATGATTGCTAAAATTTTTGGCCACGTTGTGGCAATGCAAGTTGAAGATTTAACTAGGGTGAAGTCAGATCGAAAAATTAGTGCAATAGAAATGATCCAATCATTATGGTATCAGAAAAAATATGACATTTTATTAATTAAGCTGCTTGATAGATTTCATAATATGCAGACTTTAAAATTTCAATCTTCTAAGCAAGTAAGAAAGATAGTGGCAGAGTATTTTCAAAGCTTTATCACTCTTAGTAGGTATTTTAGCAATAAAATACCTAAAATGTTACAAATAGAAGAAGAAATGTATAGGTTATGTTATCAGAATTTATCTATCTAGCAATCTTTACGATAAAATTAATATCAGTTATTTAGGCCCAGTAATCTAGAGCTTGGAACAAGTCTATTTTGCATATGTTTTTTCTGTTATAGGTAACAATGACAACTATTTGTTTTTAATTAATGTTCTATTCTTCTATTAAAGAAGAATTAGAAATAATTAAAGAACGAAGTGAAATAATGCAGGAAACTTTTAGGAAGAACAAAACAACTACTATTAGTCCATTTTTTCAATGGGTAGGAGGGAAAAGAAAAATTGTTGATCAACTACTAGAGCACGTTCCGCTAGGTTTAAATAATTATTATGAACCTTTTCTTGGCGGTGGAGCACTGTTTTTTCAAGTAAAAGATAAATTCAAGAAATGTTTTTTATCTGACATCAATCTTGAGCTTGTAACAAGCTATAATGCTGTCAAAAAGGATCCAGCAAAAATTATTGAACTATGTGAGTCATATAAGCTAAAACATAGTAAAGAATATTATTATCAAGTTAGAGATAATAATATTAATAGCAATGATCCGATAGAGATTACTGCAAGATTCTTATATTTAAATAAATATTCTTTTAGGGGAATATATAGAGTAAATAAACATGATCAAGCACAGGTATCTTATTCTACAAGAAAGTATCATAAATCTAATCATTTTACTACCATACAATGTAGCAATCTTTTGCAAAACACTATAATTTATGCAAGTGATTTCTCATTTATTGAACCTACAGCCAATGATTTTGTTTATTTTGACCCACCTTATCATAAATCAGGTGAGAGTTTTTATACCAGGTTACCGTTTGGTGAAAATGACCAAATAAGACTGAAGAATTTTGCTAAAGAATTAAGTGATAAAGGAGTGAAACTTATGATTTCTAACAGTGATACCAGCTTTATTAGAAGTTTATATAAAGATTTTAATATTAGCACTATTACAATCAAATACTCAATGTCTAATGGTAAAAGAATATCTAATGAATTATTAATAACGAATTATTAACAAAATATAATTGAATAAATGTTTCTAATTAAAATGTGTAGCGACATTAAAACGTATCTCTGCCGCACCACTTAAATTATTCAGTAAATGATGCACGGTTTTAGACATCACTATCATATTGCTTCCATATCTACTGTAACCTTACTTTAACCGCATTCTCTAGAGATTATTTATTGTTACAGGATTTATGCTCCGTTATAAAAATACTGGTTGAACTTATCTTTTTTAGGATAGGAGAAAAATGTTGGTAATAAAAAATGGCTACAAACGTTATTACACAGATATTATAAGCTAACGCAGGAATTCAGGATTTTATTTTTACACAATAACCTTCATGGCTAATTCTTTGGAATTAGGAAATCAAGTTGACTTGCTGGTAAATTTGGTTAGAATCACAGTTGGAATGGTCATAAAACCATTCTGGGGCGTAAGAACTCCAAATCATAGATGGTCTCATCAGCCAAAAAAAGATGTAATCCCCAACTGTTATGGTCGGGGAGATAGTAGTATATGTCCAAGGTTTATTATAGCCTAAAAACTACTATGATCGTTCTATGACGGTTTTCTTAACTCCCCGATCACCAAGGATCATAAGCTAGGTACCTAGGTGATCAAAACTTAAAAACTTTAAGTTTAACCAAAAAGAGAGACCGTTTATGACTAGCAAAACAGATAAAAAAGCAATAATCTTTCTGGAGCCACCTTATGGTCCTGCTAGCCATCAACTCAGACAAGATATTGTTGCTGTCAGCAAAAAGAATAAGCTAACCATATTAAAAATTATCCAAGCTAAAGGAGTACATGATTCTTTAGCTTTTTATAAATTAATCAACAGAGTTATTAGTTGGCGTACCAAACCTGTCACTATCATAATTGACAAGGTACTTTTCAACTCACCGCTTAACCTGCTACTTTGCTGCATACTCGGCACTTTATCAGCTACTGGCTTAATCACAATCTGTACTTATAACATAGATTATTCAGGATTAAAACTGCAATTTTTAAACAAGCAAGAAAGCAATCTTTTATATGTTGCTGCTGGCTATTTTAAACGCATACTACCCTTGATAACCAGTGAAAGATAGTATTGCAATGAATTAAATAGCAACCATAGATATACTCTTTTGAAGCATTGGTTTCGCAAAACTTCGGGGCAACAGCAAAACTCTATAACATATCTACTATTTACGCACGCTCTCACCCTTTGTTTTATGTTCCAATTTCGTAAGATAATTCGAGTATACAACACCAAAGATACAAGGATCTGTAAGACTCAAACGTCAGCAAGTTGCTACAATTAAACAAAAACGTAAACTGCAATATTTAAGGTTAAATATGTAGCAACTCGGCATTTTTAATGACACTACTTCTGTGTTATTAATTATGTATCAAGCCTTTAAAAAACAATGATAAATAATTTTAGTAAAAATTTAACCTTAAGTTTTCCCAGCTAAAGCATCAAGTAGTAACTGATTATTTTCAATGATTACTTCCAAGTACTTGATGACTTGTTGCAAGTACCAAATAATGCGGCAAATTCATGAAGAAGGCAGAAGCAATATTAAAGATTTGGCTAATGAGACAAATATTAGCGCCATCAATTTAACTAATGCAATAGAATTTGATAGACCAAAAGATGCTAAGATTTACATACCAGAAACCTCTTATGTTAGTGGCTACTTACTTGGTGGTCTTGCGGTATCTACCGCCTTACATGCCCCGGATGAGAATGCTACTTCTGTAGTAATTAGACTAACAGAGCGGGGCAATTTGCCAAAAAACTTTAATCTTGATATTGCTACCTGCCGCATTTTAGGTAGCAGCTACGGTGACTTATCAAGTGAGCGAGCAATTATTCGGGCAGAAAAAATGGTCTGTATTGACCCTACCACCCAGCTAGTTACTACCAGTAACATAGCTGGCACGGTGCATGGGCCAGATGGGATGAACGGCATTAAAGGTACCGTGATTGCTACTAGTAGTAAACATATTAAAAATGCTCTTGTGGGCGGAGTGATTAGCGGCCTAAGCCAAAGTAGTAAAGGTCAAGATAGTATGAGCATCACCAGCTTTGGAGTTGCCACGCAGCAGAAAGGTTTTAAGGATATGGTAAGTAGCGGTGCTTTATCAGGAGTCTCAAATGTTTCTGAGAAAATAGCTGATTATTATTTAAAAATGGCAGAGAGTATGTCACCGGTGCTAACTATTCCTGGCGGTGTAAAGGTAGATGTTATCTTTATGAAAGGCTTTTTTGTCGGAGAGATCAGTACCCATAAAAAAATTAAGCAGGAAAGAAAATAAGCAAAGCTAGCAAGTAAAAATTATGAGAGCAGAATAATGACAGGGAGAATAGTGATAATGATCATAACAATAAGAAGCAAAGTAGTGCAAGGAATATCTTTACCCAGCTTGTTACTGACGATGTTATTGAGTTTATCTAGCTGCGGTAGTTATGGTTCATCATTTGCTTGCAAAGACGCGCGTGGTTTAAATTGTGTGCCCTTAAGCATAGTTGATCAAAGAATTAATAGCGGAGAAATTGCTGAAGTAGAATTAAAGGACAGGACAAAATGTAAAGGAAGATACTGCTATGTTAGAGCCTTTGCAGAAAAACCTAATATTAAACCTAATACAGTGCATAAAATAAAGTTGCAGCAAGAAACTGATCAGAAAATACTTAAAGACGGCAACTTATTATATATCAAATAAGGCAAATTAGACGATCATATGAACATAGATAATTTCTTACAAAATATTGGTAATATTTGCGGTCTTACCGTTCCTGCTGAAGGATCATCTCGAAGTGGTAAGCTATTGCAAGAACACATCAACAACAATACCAAAGGAGCAAAATCTTTAGCTGAGTATTTAAGCTATCGATATTTTGACCCTAAATGTAATATTTTCTTTAATGCGCATAACGTCATAGGGTTCATGTTGGAAATATCCTTGATAGTTGGCTCAGATGTTAATTTGGAGAAGAACTTAAGCCTATTTTTTAACAATGAATTACCAGTAAATTGCTATTTACAATTTTTACTGATTGCCAGCCATAATATAGAGCAGAAGTTAGAATTATGGAGTAATGCTAGAAATAATCCGAATCAGATGTTACAGCAATTAACAGCATTTCGCAAAGAATTTGTCCGTAAACGTGCCAAAGATTTTGTTAAATCAGATGGCAGAATGGCTCGGGATTTTCGGATATATGTCTCTTTTAGCAAAAAAAGTGATGCTAGTAATAGAGCTATCGAAGAAATAGTGGCTTTCCAAGGCAAATTAGTGAAAAAACTGCAATCAATAAAATTATCTCCCCGTATATGTGATGCGCAGGATCTGATGTTTGTCGCCGCTGATATAGCTCAGATGACAATGCAAGAAAGAGTCCGTCATCAATATGATCCAATCAATCCTTTAGCTAGTCAAATATTGACGCCACTATCAAGAACTATTGTTAAAGAAGATAGTCTAATTCATCTAGATAGTATTGATAACGATAATAGCTTAAAACCACACAAGTTAGTATCTAATAAGTTAGTTTCTAAATGTTTTTATCCAACTATACTGCCAAAACAATGGTCTTTACTTGAGATGATTAATTTACTTGGCTCAAACGGTGATTATGGCCTACCAGCCAGGTTAATCATTAGCTATACCGTAGCTAATAATGTCAGTAAAACGCAAAGCTCAAAGATTTTGGCACGAGGCCATAGAAGCATTCATGCTGCAGAGCAATGGTATGCCAGGCATGATACTAATTTAAAAAAAGAAGCTCTAGAATGGCAAGAAATAATGGCTCAAGCTAAAAATGGCCAGCAGTTCTTGACAGAAAGTCTGCAAATAATGATTACTGCGCCGGAAGCTGAAATAGAGATAGCACAGGAATGCTTAACTAGTTTGTATAATACCTATGACTTCCAATTACAAGTCAACAAAAATCTACAATTACCAGCAATGCTCTCGATATTGCCAATGCAGCAGCAGCTTAGCTGGAACTATTTGCAGCATTTTCAGTTGGTTAAGATTGCGCAAGGTAAAGAAGTAATAGCTAAGCTGCCAATCCATGGTGAGTGGAAGGGAGTGATGCAAAGCGGTGTACTATTATTAGGACGTAGAGGTGAGTTATTTAACTGGAACCCATTTGTACGTATTAATGCTGGTAATTACAATGTAGCTGTAATGGCACCATCTGGTTCTGGTAAGTCAGTATTTTTGCAGGAACTGGCTACCTCAATGCTCGCACAACAGCTTTCCGTATTTATCTTAGATATCGGTGGTAGTTACCAAAATATTTGTGAGTTAATTGGCGGAGAAACGATTAGATTCAATCAGCATAATAATATTTCGTTAAATCCTTTTGCCCAAATAGCCGGTAGTGGCACAAAACATGCTAAGGCTCTTTCTATGCTGGCTCAAAACTGTAATTTAGGGGAAATAGGATCAGTTACTGGCTTATCCTTAGAACAAATTGAGATGCTTACTGTTAGTACTCAGGTTACAGCTCAAGTTCAAACTCATTTAGAGCAAAAAATAGAGATATTACAGATAGGCGATCATTTTGTTACGAAAGACAGTATCATCTATGCCAAAAGCATTATAAGTGCGATGTGTGGTATTAGCAAGGATGCTCATAAGGAAGCGATCATTGAGCGAGCAATAAGTGAAGCGATAGGGAAATATGGCAGTTTACTTGATATTACCAAACTTGCTAAAGTGTTAGCCGAACTAGAAGGGGTAGGTACAGCGCAAGCTCTTGCCGAGACTTTATACCCTTATACTGAAAAAGGAGTACATGGTAAATTCTTTGCGCGCAGCAAAGCTGCGTCATTTCAAGAGTTACTAACTGTTTTTGAGTTTGAGGAGGTTAAGAATGATCCAGTATTACTAGCGGTAATACTCCAGGTAGTATTGATGCAAGTAACTATCCAGTTTTTAACTAGTGAACGGTCAAAGCAATTTTTGCTGATAGTTGATGAAGCTTGGATGATTTTAGATTATTCGGCCAAATTCTTAGAAAGCTTTGGCAGAACTGTGAGAAAATATGGCGGCTCATTAGTGATTTGTGTGCAAAATTTTACTGATTTCCAAAAAAGTGATGAGCGTAAGAGTATTTTAGAAAATAGCGCCTGGACGGTAATATTAAAACAAGATGAGAAAGGACTAACTTCATTTAGCCAATCAGCAGGCTTTAAAGATATGCTGCCGTTAATTGAATCTATTAGTTTGCTGCCCGGTAAATATGCAGAAATGCTGCTGATCTCTACTGGCTTAAAAGTTGTGGGCAGGCTAGCACTTGATCCATACTCGCAAAGCTTGTACTCAACAGAAGCAGCTGATTTTAAATATTTACTAGAAGCAAGACGTAAAGGACTTAGCAAAGATGAAGCTGTCAAAGCTTTAGCAAAAAAATATGGCGAGTTACCACTGATCAACAATAACCAATAAAGATAGAGGAGTTTAATGAAAATGCACTATCCGTTTTATAGCAAAACAAACAAATACCATATGCCCAATCACCATACTAATGATTTAGCACGCAAACAAGATACTAGAAAAAAGATACTACTTGGAGGTTTGGTAATAAAAGCAGGTTTAGATTATTTACATCCACAGGATGTAGATGTTCTTTATGGCCTGTTGCTAGCAAATAAAAAGTTACTTACTAACAAACCAGAAATAGCGGCAAAGTGGAGAGAGATTGGTAAAGATTTGAAGAAAATATAAATGAAACAAATAATACTAACCATGATTTTAGTAATTCTGCCACAAATAACTATGGCTAAGGATTTTGGTAGATATGGAACGGTTTTTAAGGTTCAAGAAGAAGGATTTTTAACAATGATTCAAAGAAAACTGCAGTTAGTCAATATAGAACAGGAGAAAAGCAAAATGCTAGAAATTGCTAGAACTCGAATAGAGGAGCCAGTAGCTGTTACCAATATCAAGCGTACCCAAAAAGCACAAAGTTTTATCTATGAACCAAGCTATATAGTAAGGCAGGATATTATTTTACCAGATGGCACGCTACTTTATGCGCTAGGTACCAGAGTTAATCCACTAGATCACATGAGTTTAGAGAAGAAGTTAATATTTATTGATGGTAAAGATAGAATGCAAATAGAGTGGTTTAAGCAGCAACAAAGTAGCGGTGTAGTCAAGGAAGAAGATAAATTAATATTAATAGCTGGTAGGCCACTTGATTTACAGAAGGAACTGGGTCGAGAAGTATATTTTGATCAAGCAGGAATTTTAACAACTAAATTTAAAATTGAGCAAGTACCAGCAATAATTGAGCAGGAAGGAAAAGTTTTAAGAGTAAGGGAAATTAAGATCGATTAAAAAATATGACAAGTAGCATACATAACAAAACATTGAGCCTAAGGGTAACTACAAAATCTCCTACTCAAGTAAAAATTATTTTACTGATCATAGCAATTTTTATGCCATTTTCAGTAAAGGCAAATATTACCTGTAAGGGACATTTTGTTAATCCAATTACTGATATTTGTTGGAGCTGCATAATGCCCATCAGCATAGGCAATGTCATTAATATCGGTGGTGGATTAATACCGAAAAAAAGAGACACTAAAAACCCATCATCACCTATTTGTGTATGTCCAAGAGCAAATATTCCGGTCCCAGGTATCACCATAGGATTTTGGGAGCCAGTAAGACTAATTGATGTTACACGAACACCTTATTGTCTGACTAACCTTGGCGGGATTTCTCTTGGATCTGATGTAAAAAGAATTAGTAGTTTTAATAGGGGATATGATGATAGGCATGTGCATGATAGTTTCTATCACGTGCATTATTATATTGATCCGTTAATTTACTGGTTAGAGCTGATTACTGATTTCATCTGTTTAGAGCAGTCTACCTTTGATGTGGCTTATATGAGTGAGTTTGATGTTACGTGGAATGATGAGAAGTTGCAGAGTTTGCTAAATCCAGAAAGCTATTTGTTTGCAAACCCTATAGCCCAAGCAGCTTGCGGCTTAGATTGTGCAAGTAGCACAGCTAGGATACCGCTTGATAGTATGTTTTGGTGCGCTGGTTGCTGGGGTAATATGTATCCATTTAGTGGTGCTAATGCTGATCATGTTGGCGGGGTACAAAATAGTAGCCTGCTAGCTACTAGAATAATTGCTAAGATGCACCGTATTGGACTGGCGCAGGAGACTTCTACTAGTGAAAATACTCAGGTAGCAGGTGGCGGTAAACTATGCCGTAAATCCAGGGCGTTAAAGATAAAAAAGAGTCAATATAAGCTACAGATGGTGAATCCAAAATCAACATCAAGCGGGATTGGTTGTTGGCCACTTGGACTTAGTGATATGATGTATTCAACGTTTAAAGAATATCCAGATTCAGGACAAGATTGGGGGTATGTAGTATGGCGAAAAACGAACTGCTGTTTTTTTTGAAAGTTTTACTACTTGCTATAGTAACTATCAGTAGCAACATCAATGTTTATGCAAAAGATGTAAGTAAGACAATTAACGATTGTGCTAGTAATGCAGCTAGTAGCACAAGTACAGCAAGCAATGAATTACTACAAGAAGTGAAGAATTTACAACCAACAGATGAACAACTGAACTGGGGTAAGGATGCCAGAAACGCAGGACAAATATTAACCAGAAACGCTATGTGGCAAAAGCTGGGTGAATTAGATGCTCAGCAAAATAAACAACAAGCTAAGAATTTAGCTGATCAAGAATTAGTAGCTAATGAGTTTGTTGATCCTAAAGCAGTGGTAAAAGTATTTGTAAGTAATGGGATGCCCGAAAATTTACTGCGCCAGTATCATAGGCAGGTAGTTCAGTATGGTGGGACATTGGTATTTAAGGGATTGCCAAAGGGTAGTTTTAAGGAATTAGCAAAACTAGTAATGACAATATCAGAAAATGGTGAAGCTGGTAGTATGCAAATAGATGATGAAGCCTTTGATTATTTTGCTATTTCCACTGTGCCGACGATTTTATTGATCAAGGAAGAAGATTGTTTAGGGGAACAATCTAGCAAGGTTACTTACGATAAGATTACTGGCAGTATAGGAATAAAAGTAGCTTTAGAGAAATTTGCCGCTAATGGTGATTTATCCCAAGAAGCTAAGAGGTTATTAGAAAAATGAGTGTTAATAACAAACCAAGATTTAGATTTATAGCAGTTAGACAACAAACTATTAGATGGCTAAGGATTGGAATATTGATAATGTTACTGCTAGGCAGCATTAGTGCTAAGGCTGAATATCGGGATCCAACTACTAAGACTAATGTTAATAAGATAGACCCTTTCTTTACGGAAAATATTGATAATTATCCAGGATTTACGCAAATGTTAGAAGAACAACAAGCAGCTGTAGTAAAAGGAGTGGAGATTAAGGCTGGTTTTAATGATTTAGTAGGTAGTACTCAGGTAAAAGCTAAAGAGGCAGAACTCAGTAACATCAGGGCAGAAGAGCTTGAAGATGCTGGAATAAGAGAATCTCTCAAAGAAAATTGGCTTAATGAATATCTAGTGGATTACTCTAAACCTGGCATGATGCAACATCAAGAAGATGCAACTAGAGTAGCTGAAGGCACAGGAAAAATGATGGCAGGATTAATTGCCTTATTAAAAAAGTTAGATATTGATTGTAAGCAGGTCAAAGGTGATACGCTAATAGAGCCGCAATATTATCTTCAGCTTGATACAGCACTTGAGAGACATAAAGGAGATACGGTGTATGAGCAGATTATCTGTGAAGAATTACGTAATAAATATCAGTGCACTGATAAGATAGAGGTAAAATGTGTACAAAAAACTGCCAGAGAGTTAAAGCCAACAACTATTCGCCTAGCTCATCATGAGATGCCAGATCACTGGTGGCTTGGTAGAGGTAGAGATGGGGGAATGTGTTATGGCGGTATTCAAAATACTACTGATAGATTTGCAATATTTAATAATAGCCCAGCAGTGCTAGCTGAAGTGAGGCAAAAAATTATTCAGAAAACTGGACATAGCGATATTGAGGTACCAGAGCAAGAAATTATGTTTTTTAGCGGTGGTGATGGCGTATCCTTAGCCGGTCTTAGTATCAGCGGTAGAGTAGTGCTATAATATGGCTTTAAGGTAGAAGCAATAAGTCTGGATAGTAGCAAGAGTCAATTTTTTAAAACCCATCAAAATAAGTCTCTTGCTGAACAGTTAAACTTACAGAAGGTTCCAACAATTGTCGCAGTTACTAATGATAGCAAGATCAACTGTTGAGTTAATGCGAGGTGCAGCATCAATGTCAGAGCTGGAAGAGGCGGCAATATTTGCTGTTGAATACTTAAACACTTATCCCAATAGCCAGAAAAATAATCCAGGTAATAACTTTAAGGTAACAGAAAATGGCAATTAAGAATTTGGTTCAGATAAAGCTAGTTCGGATAATAGTTACAGTGTGGTTAGTATTGATCCTTACAAGCAGCAATAGTTATGCCGGCATTGAGAAATTAATTAACAGCGTTATGCCAAGCTCCACTATGAGTAATGTAACGAAATCAGCGATAGTACAAGATCAATTAGCAGGCCATATGGTTGGTGGATCGGTGCTACTTAAGTCAGCGCCTATAGAAGATTTACAGCTTATTAACTTTCAAGCTCCTACCTGCAAACTTGGAGGGCTGCCTTGTGGAGCACAACTTGATTTAAGAGCTGGGGCCTTATCATTTATTAAAAGTGCTGCTATGGAGAGATTCCTGAAAGAGATAGTCCAAAATGTTGGCGGTTATGCAGCAATTATGGCGATTAAAACCATCTGTCCGCAATGTGAAAATATTATGACTTATTTAGAACAAATGCAAAGAAATATTAACCAGTTCAATATTAATTCTTGCGATATGGCTACTCAGATCAGTAATGGTATCATAAGCAGAATCAATAAAGGCGCAGAGCTTACCCGCCAAAGTGACTTGGTAATGTCAAAGGGTGGCAGTGATATGGCCGATATTAGAGATAAAGCTAAAATAGATAATGGAGATCCTACTAAAACCAATAAGGAGCTGGCAAGTTTACTAGGTGATAGTTTTAACTTGGTCTGGAAAGCACTGACCAAGAAAGCAAGTAGTGGCGGTGATGCAACTAGTTTTAAAGAATTATTGATGAGCATTTCAGGCACTATTATTGGTACAAAAGATGCTGAAGGACGCCGCTCTATAAGTCATAAAAAGTCGCTAGTCAATAAAGACTTAATAGAAGACTTTATTGGCATCAGAAGCGGCAATGTTATGCTTGAACTATATCAGTGTGATGAGCTAAATTTATGTTTACTTCCCAAAAAAGCCCAAACCAAATTATCCGCTAAAGATACATTATATGGCAGTATTAATGAGATGTTGGTTTCTATGGTGAAAAAAATAAAAGCCAATAATGGCAACTTTACAGAAGAAGAGGAGAGCTTAATTGCCTTATCATCTATCCCACTCACTAATAAGATTCAAAGAGAACTGGCTACTAACGCTGATAGCGCTTATTTGACAGTTCGCATGGCTGAATTTGTGGAAAGCCTATGTTATGACGTTATAACTAATTATCTGACCAAATTACTACAACAAACTTCTGAAGCAGTATCCGAGCTGTCTTACTTGCAACTTGCCGATATCGGGGTATTTACCAACTTTGAGCAGGAAGTTAATAATACCATCAGTTTCTTGGTCAGTAGCAGAGAAAATGCTTTTAGGCGCTATAATATTATCGAACAAACTAAGATGAGAATGTTACAAGAGGAAAAGTACTTTGAGATGAAGTTTCAGGAGTTTATGTCCACTAATGAACTGGATGGCTAATAATAGATTAGAAATTGAGAAAAACATAAATAATAGGTAAAGAACTATGGAACTTGACTTGAGCATACATACTTACGGTTATTACGATGCTTTATACTATGTATTAAATGGCCTGGCAATGTTACGTAACAGTGAGTTTTATACAGATTTAGTCAATAGTTTATGTATTTTGACTGGCTGTTATTACTGCGTGCGTATGACTTACAGTAATAGTAATATGGTATGGCGGGCATATGTACTGAAAATATTGGGGATGATTGTGCTAATTAACGCCTTATTACTACCTACAACAGCAATGATTATTAAAGATCATGTCAGTAAAAAAATAGGCAAGGTTGATAATATTCCGATGGCTTTTGCGCTACCTGTTGGCATATTGGAAGAATTTGGCCATTTGGTCACTCTTGGTTTTGAACAAGTATATGCGCCCATTGAAGCGCTGAGCAGCTCTACCCTACCGATATTTTCTTATTATAATTATGGGATGTTATTTGGTGCCCGGCTAAAAAAGGAATTACGGCAAGTTCGGATTAAAGATCCAGAATTTGTAGAAAATATGCGTTCTTTTATCAAGCAATGTGTGGTATTACCAGCAATGATAGGCTACCAGTTTACTCCTAAACAATTAATAGATACTCCAGATATTTGGAAATTAGTAAGCAGTAAGGCTGGTACTTTAACTCGTCTTTACCTGCGGGTGGGAGGTGATGTGCGTAATGTTACTTGTAAAGACGCAGCAAATCTCTTTGAAAATTATTTTGCTGGAGAAACCAACAGAGTAATTGCCAAAAATGCTAATACTGAATTTGCTTTAGCAAGCAATAGTGCAGATTATGGCGTGCCAAAATCTGCCATAGCACGGTATATTTGAGAAAAATATTAGCGCTCTATATGGAGGTAGCCAGAAAGCAGGTGATATCCTACGTCAGCAAATGATGATTAACAGTATCTCTGATTATACCGCCAGTAACTATGCAGTAGCACGTGCTAGAACTAATCAAGAAAGTAGCTGGCTATTATCAAGTGATATGGCAAGCTTATATTTACCAATGTTACTGGTAGTAATAAAGTGCATAGTCTATGCCTCTTTTATGTTTTTAGTACCTTTGTTAATTTTTAGTGGTGGTATAGTAAAATACACCTCCTATTTGACTTTAGTTGCTTCCCTACAATTATGGCCATCCTTAAATGCCATTATTAATATGATTATGGGTACTTATAGCAATTTAAAGACTGGCTCTAGTTTAATGCTCAGCTTTAGCAGTAGCAGCACCATCCTAAATCATGTCGATACTATAGTAACAGTAGCAGCAGGTTTGCAAATGGTCATACCATTTTTAGCATTTGCCATTATGCAAGGCGGCGTTAGCAGTCTTGGCCATTTAGCCGGATCAATTATTGGCGGACTACAAGCAACATCGGGTAGCATAAGCGCAGAAGTAGCAAGTAGTAACAGAAGCATTGATAATGTGTCAGAAGGAAATATACAACACTATACAAGATCGGGCATAGTACCCCACAGATTTTACAGGAGGGTTAAAATAATAAATTGAATAAGTGACTGAGAGTCACTAATCTCCGCTGAGAAACAAGCAACAGGAGGTATTAATGGACTCTCAATCACTATACCAAATATTATACATATTTTTAGATTGGCACCCAGCACGAATTAAAACATTTGCAGAATTAATTTGTGCAGTAGTAAAAGCTAAAACTGTGAGAATCAAAGAATTAGCACTGTATGTCGCTTCTAAAGGCAATTTGCATGCCAAGATTGTTAAAGTTGAGCGTTTGCTTTTAGAACAAAATATGTGCTTTATAAGTTTAGGGAAAATTATTGTTAAATTGCTCTGTCTAACAGGTAAAATTAGCCTTGCCATAGATAGAACCAGCTGGCAATTTGGTATTAAAAATTTGAATTTTTTTGTTGCAACTATCGTTTATGGTAATATTTCAATTCCTATAGCATGGTTGTTACTTGATAAAAAAGGCAACTCTTCTACTAATGAAAGAAAGAAATTGATTGAGCAAATTTTAACAATTATACCTAAGGAAATGATAGAGCTTATCCTTGCCGATCGGGAATTTGTTGGTGAGGAATGGTTGCAATATATGGGTGGAATCCAAAAATTACCTTTTGCTATCAGGCTAAGAAAAAGTGAGAAGGTCAAGCATTTCAACGGTGGCAAGATGAAGTTGAATAAATGTTTTGCCGATATGCAAATGGGTGACACTAAAACTATAGAAAGCAAAATTTACAATGGTATGGCAATTAAAATAACTTGTTTGCAATTAGAAAGAGAGCAACTATTTATTGCTAGTAATGTGCTTATTGGTGAATGTGCTTTGCTAGCATATAAGCAGAGGTGGAGCATTGAGCGACCTTTTCTGTCTCTCAAGTCATCTGGATTTAATATTGAAGATACCCACATTACAGATCAAAAAAAGCTGGAAAAACTATTTGCAATAGTATCTTTATCCTTAGCTATTTGCGTGCTTGCTGGTGACATTAAGAACAAAATTTATCCTATAAAGATCAAAAAACATGGTCGTAAATTATACTCATTATTTACTTACGGATTTGATTGGATAAAAGATTATTTTTATAACTCGTTAAGTGATACCCCTGCTATGTTGTTTTCATTACTACGAAAACACATTATGCATGCCTTTCAACTTCAACAATAAGTGTGGGGTACTATGATCTTTGCGTTATAATGGTTGGTCGGCGATGTTGGCGCAAAAGATTTCGTTTGCTGATATGCATTGAGTTTGTTGCCTCTATTAAAATAACTCTTCATATTACGTACCTTATATTTTAAAGCTTAAAATAACTTATAGTTTAATGTCGCACGATTAATAGGTCGAAATTTTCTTAATGTCAAATTAATTTGTTAATTAATATTAATTTAATAATATAGCCTGCGGTATTTAGTTGGTGACACTTGAATTTAAAGGTGAGGTTACGAAAGCAGTATAGAGGTAGGACAGAAGAGAAATCAAGATATAGTCAATTGATGAGAAGTTGGTGACGTCGTTACTCGTCGCTCGCCTATTATCTATAGGCTTCGCTCCATCGCGCCTAGCACCAAATTCTCCTGAATTGACTATAGTAGCAGGAGCCAAAGGGTCAAGGAGCAAAAGCAGTACATATTAGTACGTTGCTACCTTGAACCCTGAAGGACGACAACGCAACTCTTGATTTTCATCGAGTATAGCTACAATAATCTAGGCAGTGAGGTTAATATAATTTGAATATATTGAAGTGTTTTATAATCTGGTTAGTATTTTTATTTGGCTAATGATTTTTTCCTTCACACAGCCTAAAAGTTTTCTGTCTTATATACTCCCCATATAGCTGATTTAGGAAGCCATCCTGTTTTATTTTTACAACTTACTTGACAATAATCATTTTGGCACTTATTAACTAAACACCGGACTTTGCTATGTACTTTAGCTTTAATCTTATGTGTATCGTTAGGTGATTTAGTGATGTTTACTATATAGGGGCTAATTATAATCACGGATCTTTTGCCAGATAATACACTTGAATGTACCCACCCTCCTTCTCCGTTAATATCCCGTATTTGCCTCCATTGTTCATATTCTGCTATAATTTCTATGGGTTCACCTTTTTTAATAAATACCCATTCTATAGAGGATTTTATACTAGGACCCACCCTAGCGTTTACTTCGTTAGATTTTATGGAAGCAAAGCGTGGGAGAGCAAGTTTTCTGTTTTCAGCTATCCCTAACATAGGAATAACAATTAAAATGGCGCAAATTGGCGCACGAAAATATAATCTTTGCCAAAGGAACATGAATAATTTGTACAACATATTGATTATTTGGTTGGCTAAACCTGAATGAGTTTTAATAGGTTTCTGTCTCATTTTCTTCTAAGGCGCTTAACGCATCATCTCGTTTAGCTATTACATAATTACCAGATCTGAATTGTCCTTTAATACGGTTGATTTCATATTCGCTAATCCCAATAAACTTTAAAATTGTCCCTCCTAACTGTAAACCAGTTTCATAATTTTCCGGTATGATAGTAGTAGCGCCCGCATCATAAAATTCTCTAGCATTTTGTAAATTTTTTAACCGGACAATAACTTCAAGATCAGGAAAAGAGCTGGTGATGGTCCTGAGAGATTTTTTAATAGTAATATGATTATTCATTGTTAGAGCTAGCGCTAAAATTCTTTCAGCTCCCACAGCTTTTAATGTATCAATTTGGGACACATCACCTTTAAAAACAGGAAAACCATTAGCGGTTTCTTCTTTTACAATATCATCATTGACATCCAGCGCGATATAATTAATACCTTCAGCTTCTAGTACTAATGCAATCATTTTGCCTACACTACCAAAACCTGCAATTATTATGTGGTTAGTTAAATCTCTTGCTCCAAGTTCTATAATTTGCAGAGATGTTTTACCTAAACCTTTATCTAACCTTTCAGATAGTTTCTTCCCAAACATTGCCAGTAAGGGAGTTAAAGCCATAGTACAGGTGACTGTTAATAACAGGATATTTGCAATACTTTCTTCAAGAATCCCTGTTTCTTTGCCTAATCCAAACAAGATAAAAGCAAATTCTCCCCCTTGCGATAACAATAACCCAGCATGTAAAGCAACTCCTTTATTAAAACCAAATAAAATACATAAGGCAGTGATAATTAAGGTTTTTACTATTATTAAAGCTAAAGAGCAAGTAAGGATAGTAGAAATTTGGGCATATATTTCATAGGCATCAATTTTCATTCCTACTGTCATAAAAAATAATCCAAGTAATAAACTTTTAAAAGGATATATACTTTCTTCCGCTTGCATACGGAATTCTGTTTCTGCCACCAAAACTCCTGCAACAAATGCTCCTAAAGCAAGGGATAAACCAAAATATTCAGTAGCCCAAGCAGCAGATAAGACTATTAATAAAGTCATAGAAATAGGCAGTTCATTAACATCCCCATTATCTGAGGAAATTAAAGTAAATAATGGCCTTAATAATAACCTGCCAGCTATAAAGATAGCGAGCAATGCAATAATTGCCTTCACTAAGGCTATTCCTAAAGCTGAAATTAATGAAGCTTTACTATTGCCTGCAAGTAAAGGGACGATAACTAATAAGGGGACTACTGCCAAATCTTGCAATAATAGCACCGATAAAGCAATACGTCCATGTTGAGTTGATTGGCTACGACTTTCTTCTATCACTTGCATTACTAGAGCAGTGGAGGATAAAGCCAGGCCGCCGCCGATAATAATAGAAGCATTACTATTACCGTTAATTAACACCACAGCAGCAGCAATAATTATCGCAGTAGTTAGTACCTGTAATGAACCAAGTCCAAATACATACCTTCTCATTACTTTCAATCTCTTAAAAGATAACTCTAAGCCTATTGCAAACAGTAAAAATACTACCCCTAATTCTCCCAATAATTTGGTTTGATCATATGTGACAATTCGAAAACCATTATCACCAATGGTAGCACCTGCAATTAAATAACCCAACACTGGGCTTAAGTTAAGACGTTTAAGTGATGCTACTACAAATACAGCAGTTCCTATTAAAATTATGACATTGATCAGGATATGCTCGTTCATTTATACCTTTGTTATTTGATACACCAATTGCTGGTTATATATTATTGTCTTTTCAAAAATTACTTCTTCATTTTTCAGGGGTTTATGGATGCCCTCATTTTAAATATTGTTATACTCTATGTCAAAATGAATAGAGGCAATATAAGCTCAAAATAGTATATATTACTTATAGTTGCTATCTCCAAAATAACTATTTAATTTATTCATACTATAACTACCTTAAATTAGAAAAGAGTAAGTGATTCCCTAGCCAGCGCTATATACTCTATCTGTTTTAAGACTATAAAATAGATAGGCGGTAAATAGTTGGGATACAAAAGACCTCTTGCATAACCTAATCTAATTGGTAATTTTGTTGTCAAAACTCATCTCCGTTCCTCACGTACAATTTAAGTACGTTGCGGTACTCGACTTCGTTTTTCCTAAAAATTCCTCAATTATCTTTAGGTTATGCAAGAGGTCTAAAGTAGTTTTCGACTTTTACACAAGCCTGATATTTATTAATTGTTTTATAAGTCAGTTGAATTAAGGTCTTAAATTTTTAACTTCAGTTTGACATAGTAAAGAAATATTGTTGTATCAAACTGGTGATCAAATAAGGAAAAAGCTACTATTGCAGTGGTTTTGCCAGTAGCTTTTAACTTTTTGATTATTCAAGTGATTTAGGTTATGTGAAGGAAATGTTTATAGCTTGATTGATGCGTATTTTATCTGCAAAATAGCGGAAATTTTTTGAAATAAGTACACTATTCTTGAAAATTCTTACTATTTTTTGATGAAAATGCTCTATAAATCGCTTCTATAAAAATTTCCTTTACACAACCTAGGTATAACTTGCTTATACTAAATTTTACCATAAAACAACCATCTAAGAGACGCCCGTGCCCTGATAATGAAATATTAATTAATATACTTGTTATTAAAAATGTAACAAAAATTTAGTTTAAAAACTAACAATTGTCTAGCACAAGTTAATTATTTTTTCATTTAAGTACGGGCTTATGATAAATATATTTCTCCTACTTCCAGCCATAAATTAATTGCTGTAAATTATAGGGCTGAATTCTTTTGCTTCCACATCTCTTCTAATTTAAAATGTTCTCTAACTTCTGGATAAAATATATTAATTAGGATATTGCCTGCATCTATTAATACCCATTCTGACTTCCCAAGTCCTTCAATATTTACATTAATACCCGCTTGTTGTTTTAATTCCAAAGCTACATATTCTGCGATGGCTCCAACGTTTTTAGTGGAGCGGCCATTAGCAAAAATAATATATTCTGCTAATGTTGTGTCTTTTTTTAAGTCCATTATGGTTATTGCGTCAGCTTTTTTAGCTTCTAAGCATTGCACTATAAATTCTTTCAATGTTTCAACATTTTCTAGCATAATTACTCTTTTAGATTTGCACGGATCAATGAGGATGAAATTTCCGACATAATTCCACGATATATTGTAATATTATTATTTATTGTTGTATCAATACTTATTTTAACGTCTGTAATAAAACGATTAACATTCAAACGGCCCAAGATATTTGGTCTATCAAAAACCACAATTTTACATAAATTAGGTATGTCTTGGTACCTATACCATTTATGGAAATTGTTTATATTATCAATACCCATAAGAAAAATAAAATTTATTGTACTGAATAATTCTCTAAGTCTCTGAAGAGTGGTATAAGTATTATTTGATCCAATATCATATTCGGCTGAAGATACTAAAATCCTTGGATGTATTACTATTTGCGCTGCATTAACACTTCTAGAAAAGATATCCAGTTTATATTGTTTTTTTAAAGGATTTTGAAGCGCCACTAACCAAATGATATAATCTAAATTTAATATTTTTATAGCCTGTTCACTGATCAGTAAATGTCCTATATGAGCCGGATCAAATGAGCCTCCTAAGATACCAATATTTAAGTGGCAATTTCGTAAAAAATTTAAAGATTGTAGATTGTAAATTTTTGGTATATTTTGCATATTTAATACTTATATACAGATAGTAAAAGATGGCAATATCTATTCAAAGGCTTGAAGAAATTATACGCGATACTTTTCCAAATGCAAAAATAAACATCACTGATTATGTGGGGGATCAGGATCATTATTCTCTAGTAATAGAAGACGAAGCTTTTATAGGAGTAAGTCTTATTAATCAGCACAAAATGGTCAAAAAGTCTCTGGCTCAAATAATGGATAACGACCAACTGCACGCTATCACTATTCAAACTATAGTCCCTTCTCCTAATTAAGTAAACAATATAATTATACTTACCACCCGACTGAATATTTATAGAGCCATAATTTAGGTATTTCAGGTAGGTTGAGAGCGGCATGTAATAAGAATCTTAAGCCCTGTTTAAATAGTGATATTGTGGATCTATAAAGTTTTTTTTGAAGATATAGCCCCAGTAGAGATAGCCCAAAATAAAGCAACAGTCAGTACTAAAATAAGACGTTCAATCCTATCTTCATGCTGTAAATGTGTTTTGGTTATAGAAAATCCTCGTGATTTAAAATCAGAAAACATACATTCTATGCCCCATCTCATCCCATAATCAAGTACTCTGTATTTTGATGGTAGGCAATCCATAGCAATAATCCACGGCTCTTTGCAACCAGCTTCTTGTAAAATACCTATATTAGTTGTAACATTGGTATTGTGAAAAGTTTGATTTTCTAAAGATGTCAGCTTCATATTGACTGCATCACCTGTAGTGATTTCCCCTCCTTCTTGCATCAGTATAAGATTAGATTTAAGTCTTACTCGATAGCTCCATCCAAGAGATTGACATAAATTAATTAACGAGTGTGTACCATAAAACCGATTGGCTGCAAGCAAGATCTTAACACCTTCAGGTATCATTTTAGCTACATCCTTGATTAATGATTCTTGCACCTCAAAGCCAATGGCTCCTTGAGTTTTTTCAACCTTCCATGCAATTGGCATGGCTCTTTCACCAACTCTCAACGAAATCATCAAACATTCAAAATTAGTGGATATTTTACTTTGGTCCAATATCAATATAGCAGTCTTTTCTTTGCTAGCGGCCATCGTAATTATTTCCGGAACAAAACCATGCATAACCGGCTTAGGTTCTATCAAACAGTTAGATAACAATCTACTAATATACCTTTCTTTCGATTTAACATCTCCTGTCTTACGGGGCAATACCGCAATCCACTCTCCACTATTGACGCTGCTACAGCTTAATGCAGATGCTGCCAAATCAGCAATCCCACTTATATGCGACTTATGCAAACCAGTAACTCGACTACCTAAATCCTCTTCAATTACCTTTGCTATATGAGCTACTCCTCCAGTAAATATTCGCATCTTATTCTCCAATGATTATTATATTTGGAGATCATATTATCACGCTTTTTTACTTCTAGCAATTTAAGTCGGGTGGTAAGATCGCCTCTATTTTTATCTATCAATTCGCTATATTCACCTACCCCGGCTCTCTTTATGGGGGACAGAGAGTTTATCATAGCGCTGCTGTTCTGTAATCATATCACTTATTAGAGTTTTATTTGTTGCTAGCTTATTAGGTAGGGTAGCAGCAATAAGTGCTGTGCTCTCTTTCAAGAATTTTGGCATTTCTGTTGCGCGCCCTAATAACCTTTTTATAGGGTCTATAATATAAGCATGCCACTTTTGACCAAAGCTCATACCTATTCCCCCATAGCGCGCGCATTCTCTAACTATTAGATCTGCATTCTTTATAAGATCTTTTTGTTCTTTATCGTTTTTACAGATCGGGGTTAATATAGAAATTAATGCATTTGATATACGATTAGTCTCAGATTCATTTAATGTTTTTATAGTTTGACCTTCACAATATTTTGTTAATTGCTTAGTGGCAAACTTTTCCTGTTTCTCCTGATTAGTTTCGAGATGCACATAGTTTTGAACAGCTAATGCTTGCTCTAGTCCATCATGATATTGCACAAAATGGTGTTCCTGGGATTCTTTTATTTGTGAGATTTGAGAGCCTAGTGTTCTGAGTATGTTATCTTTTTGAGCAATATCTGCTTTATCCAAGGAATTGTTAGGAGCTGAAATGTGAGCAATGAATTTCATATATTGTTCACTTAACTTATCTGCCCCCTCGGTTTTTTGTACCACTTCTTGAAATTTGGCTTTAGCTATTAATTCAGCGGCTAAATTTGTTATTACCTCTGTAAAAAAATTCTCATCCTCCCTTGTTATAGTAAAAGCTTCTAAGAAATGTTGCTTCTCTTCATTAGACAAATCAGATGTTATTATAGTACAAAATATTAATTCAGCTGCATTAGGGGAATCTTTTATATTGATTACTTGTTGTACAACTTGACTATGTTGCTGCGGTATGAGTGTGCTTAATATTAACTGTTCTGCCTCTTCTATTCCTTGCAAAGTTGTTAGTAAATTAATTGCCTTATCTTTATGCTTGCCATTTGTCGCTATTTCACGCAGACAGCTTTCTGTAGAGGATTGGGTGAGTTCGTGTCTTTTTTGGTCCGCTTCTAATGACTCAGTAACCACATCTTTTGGAAACTTTAAATCTATCTTGGGATCAAATGCAGATATATAAACATTAATTTTTGGCTGCCCTGATGCGCAACCAGGCGTAAATTCTTTACTTTTTAAATTAGAAATATCAACTTCTAACACTCCGGTAGTACAATCAATTAAATTATGGACCTCATTATTATTGACATCCTGACTCACTTCATGATCATTTACATCCTTGTCCAATTCCTTTCTGACTTGCACACCGCATTGATTGTACAATTTAACTTCACTTGCGGTAGAAAGATCAATTAATAAAAAATTATTACTAGCAAATTTCAGATGCCCGACATGTGCACTTGTATCTTTCTCTGGGCGATAAGCTGTGGATATTTTGTTTAATAAATCCTTGCTAAAGCAAGAAATAGCAAACCAGCCTGAGCCAAATGTGCCTTGCTGCCAACTGGTTTTGATAAAATCTTTTTGTTCTCCAGTTAAAGAGGGTAATTTTGCTAATTCTCCCATATCAATTAATTGAGTTTTACCAAATTGATCTTTTAATAAGATAGCATCTCTCCCAGGGTACTTTGTAGGATTTGTAGCACTACCAATATCTACTTCCACTTGTTGTTGGTATTTTGCTTTATATTCCTTGAGCTCCGTTTCTAAACTCATCTTTAAAGAATCTTTGGTAACATTTTCTTCATATAATTTAAGTAACATTTTAGCTGAAATAAACTGCGGAGATTTAATTACTCGAGAGCTAGAACAATAATACAAAAATCCGGTTAGTGTATCGAAGGGTGAGTTCTTCCGCGGATCTGATTTTGAATTCTCCAACTGATTGATTTCATCATAAAATGCAGGCTTAAAAACTGGCGTACCTTCTCCCTGATAAAATTCTGGATTATTAGTATGTGCCTCAATATCCTGTAAGAGGCGCTTCGAACAGTTGATTTTTAAATCTGCTAGTGAAGAATCGTCATCTATTTTAAGAGTGTCATATAATAATTTTAAACCAGGAGTTAGAATTTCTGCCGTTAAAGAGGAATAATTGCCTATATTAATGGTGCTAGACCACGGTTTTTGAAGGACAAATTTTTGTTCCTCCATTTCATCTATGCTGAACTTAAAAGCCGCAATAGCCTGTTTTCTGTCATATATTCCTTTAATCTCTTCCATAGTTCTACTACCTATAAAAATTTACAAAAATTATTTTCAATCACTTGGTCAAATTGTTCTAATGTTACATCAACCCCAAGTTTTTTTAAAGAAGTTATTGGTAATTCTTTCAGCCCGCAAGCAATAATCCCATCAAATTTCTCAAGATTTGGATAAATATTGACTGCGATACCATGATATGCTACCCATTTTTTAACTCTTACTCCTATTGAGGCAATTTTTGCAGGACTACCATTTTCTTCTACCCATATACCTACTTTATTCTCTATAGTAAAGGCTTTAACTCCATAATGTGATAGACTGCTGATAATCCATTCTTCTAACAATCGAATATATAATTTTAAATCCTTTTGACATTTTTGAGCTGACAAATCAAGTATAGGATATATCACTCTTTGACCCCATCCATGATAAGTAAACCCTCCCCCTCTGCCAGTGTAAATTACCGGTATCTCTCTAGAGTTTAACAATTCCTCTTCCTTAAAACTAGTACCCGCAGTATAGATATCCTGATATTCTACTAAATACACCATTCCTTCTATTAATTTATTGATTATTTGATGAACCTTATCTTCCATTAATTTTACTGTGTCTTCATATTGCGAAAGACCGGATAAAGTAGTAAATTGAACCATAATTAGGAATTTTAAAAATCATTTTTTGGCCCCTAATGGGCACCCGTCCAGTATATAATGTTAGAGTTCTAGTTCTTTATAAAATATTTCTAACACTTCATAAGTTTTTGAACTTTTAGGAGTGATCACTTCTACTACATCTCCTACTTTTTTGCCAATAAGAGCTTTAGCAATTGGGGAAACTATGGAGACTCTTTTTTTAGTAATATCAGCTTCGTATTCCCCAACAATATGATATGTCACTATCTCATCTGTCTCATCATCAACTAGCTTAACGGTTGCCCCAAATTTTATACTATCCCCCGTAAGTCTAGAAGTGTCAATAATTTCAGCTCTGGCAATTTTATCTTCAAGATCTAAGATACGTCCTTCAATAAAACTTTGCTTCTCACGTGCAGCCTGGTATTCTGCATTTTCGGATAAGTCACCAAAATCCCTGGCCGTGGCTATTGCTTCAATCACTTTAGGACGTTCTACATGCTTAAGATGTTTTAGTTCTTTTTCTAGATTATCGAACCCTTTATGTGTAATAGGAAATTTTGCCATAATAATAATTGTCTTGTCTAAGTTAAGTTTTATAGTATATTTATAGTGTGAAATTTTGTCAAACAAGCCTTTCAGGTTCTTATGCAAACTGAAGTTTATAATTTCGAGGTGCAACGCAAGACTTTTCATCTATATGGCCTAGTTGTACCTTTTATTTATTTATTCTTGTCCAAGTTCGTTGCTACTATCTTATTATTCCTACTTGCAGTATGTGTCTTATATTTAGATACTGCCAGGCATTATGATTTAAGTATCAGAAAATATATAGATAAGTTTTGCTCAAAACTTATGCGCCCTAGTGAGCAGAGTGGCACATTTACGTTAAGTGGCTGTACCTTTATGATAGTTGGATTTTTTTTAACGGCCTTATTATTTTCAAAGGGGCTGGCTATTGCTTCATGGTTTATATTAATAATCTCTGACTGTCTTGCTGCATTAATTGGTATTAGAATTGGTACGCAACTTAAAAATGGCAAATCTATAGAAGGTTCTATTGCCTTTTTAGTTTCCGCAATTTTTATTAGCATGATAGTATATTTTTTTATAGGTTACCATACTCATTTTATTATTATTATTATTAGTTCTATCATTACTACTATTAGTGAGTTTTATTCAAAAGAATTCGCTATAAATGATAATTTATCTATCCCTCTTTCTTATTGTTTTTCCACTGTGATCTTTAACTTTATTTTAGGTTTATGAAAATTCCCTTAGAATTTTATGACCTTCTTAGGAATAGAATTAATGTTTCAGATATAGTGAGGCAGAAAGTAGCCTTAACTAAAAAATCCGGTAATTACTTAGGTTTATGTCCTTTTCATATCGAAAAAACTCCCTCATTTACAGTAAATGATAGCAAAAAATTTTATTACTGTTTTGGTTGTTCAGTTCATGGTGATGTAATAAAATTTGTCTCTAATACTCAAGGTTTATCTTATAAAGAAGCTGCCATTAAGTTAGCTAATGATTATGGTATTGAGTTACCTAAACTCACTGTAGCAGAACAAAAGATATATGAAGAATCGGAGGAATTATTTGACATTTTAGAAATAGCTGGAAGGTTTTTTAGGTCGCAACTCACCCCAGAAGTTTTGGAATATTTAGGCAAACGCGGAATAAATAACAATACTATAGAAAAATTTGCTATAGGTTTTGCACCTGCGGGTCAAGCATTACAAAAATTTTTTGAGCAGAAATCGGTTGCCTGGTCAAAGCTACAAAGGGCAGGCTTAGTAGGTAAGCGCGAAAATGGCACTATATATGAGATTTTTTATAATCGTATAACTTTTCCTATTAAAAATATTTATGATAAAATAGTGGGGTTTGGAGGTCGAATTATTAATGATGGTTTACCTAAATATTTGAATTCTCCTGAAACTATAATATTTCAAAAAAATGAAATATTATACGGAGAGAATTACGCTATCAATGCAGCGTACAAGCAAAATTTTGCAATATTAGTTGAAGGGTATTTAGATGTTGCTGCCCTTTATCAAGCAGGTTTTAAAGAAGCAGTAGCAAGCCTTGGAACTGCTATCACTGAAAATCATATCCAAAAATTATGGCGCGCTGCTGATGATATAATCATTTGTTTAGATGGTGATGAGGCAGGAGTTAAAGCATCAAAACGGGTGATTAATTTAGTTCTACCATTAATTAATGGCAGTAAAAAAGTTTCTTTCATCCTTTTACCTACGGGAAGTGATCCTAATGATATTATCAATAAAGAAGGAGCTGAGTCTTTTGGTCAATTGTTAAATCAAAGAATTAATCTTTCTGAAATGATTTGGCACTTTGAATATCAAGGCAACAATTTTGCTACCCCAGAAAATAAAGCTATTTTGGAACGAAACCTAGAAAATTATTGTAAGCAAATTAAAGATAAGCTGTTAAGTACTCACTATTACAGATATTTTAAGGATCAAATATGGCAAAATTTAATTAAGCACCCTAACAAAAATTATATAAAAAATTCAAAGGTAACAAATATTAAATGTTCAGGACCTGCCTACTCAGAAACTGAAATATTAGAACAAGTTTTTATTATCATGATGGTAAAATTCCCTGAAATAATTACCAAACAAGAAGTAAAAGATTTTTTGTTAATTTTAAATTTTCAAAATAATATTCTAAGCAATTTTCGTGACTGGTATTTTGAAGAGGTGGTTAATAATGCGATATTTGATAATGAAAATATTATGAGCTTAATAGAAAAAACTAGCTTTTATAATACTTTTTTAATATTATTACACTCCAATAATTTATTTTTAGAATTAACATTCAATAAAAATTATATAGACCCATACTTACTATGGCAATTACTATATAAAAAATATCACTTAGTACTGTTAAAACACGAATATACCTCTATTGTTCACACTGGCTCCGATGACGCACTAACAAAGGCTACACTATATCGCGAAGAGATTATAAAAATTTCAAAAGAACTTGATAATCTCAATGAATCTTTCACTAATTGACCCAAGGTTTATAAATTATGGCGGAAAATATCAAAAAAAATGTTAAGACCCAAGATGATAAAGCTGTCCACTTAATGAAGAAGGCTAAAGAAAAGGGTGCTGGCATAACTTATTATGACATAAATAAAATTATTCCAGTTACTAAGAATATATCGGTAAATGAGCTAGAAAAAGTAATATCTAAGTTTTCTGAAGCAGGGGTTGATATTATAGAAGCCGATGTTGATGAAATCAAATTAGATATTAATGTAGATGAAGAATTTAAATTAGCTAATAATGTCGATCGTGAACAAGAAGAAGAGACTTTAGGTACAACTGATGACCCAGTAAGATTATATCTACGAGATATGGGGGGAGTTGAGTTGTTATCTAGAGAAAACGAAATAGAAATAGCTAAAAAAATTGAAGAAGGCAAGGAGATCATGATTAAATCTCTTTGTGAAAATCCAGTGTCAATGAAATTCTTTATTAAATGGCGTGAAGACTTGGTGAATGAGAAAATGTTACTTCGCGATTTAATTGATTTAGAAGCTAATATGGAACATGATAATCATTCTGAAGAAAGTCAAAGTGATATAGAAACAGATAGCGAAGAACATGAAGAAGCTAATAGTTTAACCATAGCGGCGCTTGAAACTCAGTTACTCCCTAGTATAATTGAACGTATGGAAAGAATTTCTAACGTTTCCGAAGAATTGCTTATTGAGGCAAAAAAACATTATGAACATTATCCACAGGCAAAAGAATTACAGGATAATAAGCAATATATTAAGAATTTACAGATATTAGTGGAGGAAATTTCTGGTATTCACTTTAATTCTAAAAGAACTGAAGAAATTTTAGATAAAATGTATAGCGTTAATAAAGAATTAATAGCAAAAGAAGGTAATTTTCTAAAACTAGCGGAGAAATATAACATAAGCCGCCAAAGTTTCTTAGGAGAATATATGGGAGTGGTCATTGATGAGAATTGGAAAAAGCAGATGCTAAAAAGTAAAAATCTTGGTTGGAAAGACTTTATTACTCATGAATCTGAGGCCACTGATCAAATAATTAACGAATTAAAAGCTATTGAAAAAGCTACCTGCTTACCTATTATAGAGTTTAAAAAATTAGTCAATACTATTCAAAAAGGTGAAAGACAGGCCCATAGAGCCAAAAAAGAAATGATCGAAGCTAATTTACGTCTAGTAATTTCAATCGCTAAAAAATACGCTAATAGAGGCCTACAATTTTTAGACTTGATTCAAGAAGGAAATATTGGCTTAATGAAAGCTGTGGATAAATTTGAATATAGAAGAGGGTATAAATTTTCTACTTACGCTACTTGGTGGATCAGGCAAGCTATTACTAGAGCTATTGCAGATCAAGCAAGAACTATACGTATTCCTGTCCATATGATTGAGACTATTAATAAAATTATTCGTACTTCAAGGCAAATGCTTAATGAACTAGGCTATGAGCCAACCGCTGCAGAAATTGCAGCGCGTCTTTCTATGCCAGTTGATAAAGTGCGGAAGGTAATGAAGATAGCTAAGGAACCGATTAGTTTAGAAAATCCCGTCGGGGATGATGATGGAAGCTATCTAGGGGATTTCATTGAAGATAAAAATGCTATATTGCCCCTAGACGCTGCAATCCAGTCAAACTTACGTGAAGTCACCACCAGGGTGTTAGCAAGCCTTACTCCTAGGGAAGAAAGGGTGTTAAGAATGAGATTTGGCATAGGAATGTCTACTGATCATACGCTAGAAGAGGTAGGCCAGCAATTCAACGTTACAAGAGAACGTATTAGACAGATAGAATCTAAAGCCTTACGCAAGCTAAAACATCCCACTAGATCTAAAAAACTTCGTAGTTTTCAAAGTGGTTCTAAAAAACACAATAATAACTCTGACTCCGCCTATGCAGGATAGTTTCTAGATAAATGATGAACATAAATTCCCATAGATATAAAATTACCATAGAATATTTAGGGACTGGGGTTGCAGGCTGGCAAAGGCAAGCCAATATTATCTCAATTCAACAAATATTAGAAGAAGGTGTTTATAAATTTACCGGTGAAAACGTTACTATTCATGCGGCTGGCAGAACTGATGCAGGGGTACATGCAATAGGGCAAGTCGCACATTTTGATTTAACAAAATTAATGCCTACTTATAAAGTGATGGAAGCAATTAATCATTTTGTTCGAACTCATAATATAGGAATTACTAAATGTGAAATAGTAGAGGGAGATTTTCATGCAAGGTTCTCGGCTATAGCGCGACATTATGTATATAGAATTATCAACAGAGCTGGGCAAGTCATAATCGATTTAAACCGTGCTTGGTGGATAAAACAACCTATGAATATAAATTCGATGAGAAAAAGTGCTGCTTATCTTATAGGATACCATGATTTTAGTTCTTTTAGATCCAAAGATTGTCAAGCCAAATCGCCGGTAAAAACTTTAACTAGCTTAATAATCACGCAAGAAAATGATGAAATAAGATTATATTTTTCAGCCCCATCATTTCTACATAATATGGTACGAAATATTGTTGGTAGCTTAGTATTAGTAGGACGTAATATATGGCAGGAAGAGGATATAAAAAAAGCGCTAGAGGCTAAAAAACGGGAGGCGGCTGGCATTAAAGCCCCAGCATGCGGGCTGTATTTCCTGAAAGTAGATTATTAATAGACTTCTTTCGAAACTCCACTGGCGATGGTAATTTGGACAATGAATCTAGGCTCAAATCCTCACTACTACTGTCGTATGCTGCGGTTTGAAGCGAAGAGCCTTCTTCAGATTCCCTACCAGACGCGAGCTCTAAAAGAAGTCTAATACAAAGCGGAGGTGATTACCCTCTATTTAATTTTGAAATTGCATATTTTTCTTTTTACTAATCACTGCTTGTCCTATATTTGGTACAGGACCCTTTTAATTCCTTGTGATTTTTTTCTGCAACATTTTATCCATCCAACCATATCTTGAAAATTAATCAGTAGTTTGTAAAACAACCAGCAGATTTGTTGATACATAGTTAATTTTTATTAACTATGTAAAAGATAACATAGTGTTTATATAATTGTCTAATAATATTTAGATGGATAGCTTGTAGGTAATTAGTACAATTTGTGGTAATTATGTGATATAAATCTAAAATTCCCATAATAACTTTTTGCGGTTTGCGGTACTTATAAGTGAGGAAGTAATATGCTAACAGGGATTGATATAGGTATAAACAAATGATTGATAATAAATTAGTACAAAATTATACTTCTGCGTTGTTTGAGAATGCTATAGCTGCTGCTTTAGAAGAAAAAATATTAGCACAAATTAAGAATATTGATGAGCTTATTCAAGGTAATCCAAAAATTAAAGATATTATGCTATCACCTATAGCACAATATCAAGATAAACTAGCCTTAATTGAGTCAATTACTAAAAACTTAAATACAGAATTAATAGTAAAACAATTGCTACTAATACTATTAAAACATTCACGCCTGTCAATTTTACCAAATATCGTATTATTATATCAGGACTTAATGAATAAACACCGTAATATTAAAATAATAAAAGTAACCTCTTCTAAATTACTACAGCCCGAGGAAAAAATCTGGTTACAAAAATATTTAGAAGAGAATTTTCATCAAAAAGTTGCTATAAATTTTGAGGTAAATTCAACTATTATTGGGGGAATTATCTTCCAGTATGATAGCATAGTAAAAGATTATTCTATTGCAGGGTTCTTAAAAAAAATAAATCAAACCTTAATACAGACTAAACTTGAGTAAAATATAAATTTTAGGTAAATAAACTAATGGCTACCAAACAATTAAAAGCTGTTGAAATTGCAGAAATACTTAAAAACGAAATTGCGAATATTAGTTATAATAGTAATTTAGAAGAAATAGGACAAGTGATCACCGTTGAAGACGGCATTGCTAAAATATATGGTCTTGATAAAGTTGAAGCCGGAGAAGTAGTTGAATTTGACTCAGGGATAAAAGGTCTTGTTATTAGTCTTGAAACCGATTCGGTAAGTGTGATACTGATAGGCGATGATTGGGAAGTCAAACAAGGAGATAAAGTCAAAAGAACTAAAAAAATTTTACAAGTACCTGTCGGTAAAACTTTATTAGGCAGAATAGTAGATGGAGTAGGGACCCCAATTGATGGTAAGGGCCCAATTATTACAGATATCTATCGTAATATAGAAGAAAAAGCGCCCGGAATAATTGCTAGGAAAAGTGTTAATCAACCCGTTCAAACTGGCATTAAAGTAATTGATGCTTTAATACCTATCGGCCGTGGTCAAAGAGAACTAATCATTGGCGACCGACAAATAGGCAAAACTGCTATTGCTATTGATACAATCATTAATCAAAAACAAGCTCATCTTGAGGGAGATGAAAAAAACAAAATTTACTGTATTTATGTAGCTATCGGCCAAAAAAGATCGACAGTAGCCGGAGTGGTCAAAAAACTTGAGGATGCTGGGGCAATGGAATATACAGTGGTGGTAGCAGCGACTGCTTCTGATCCAGTGGCCTTGCAGTATGTTGCACCTTATAGTGGGTGTAGTATTGGTGAATATTTCCGTGATAACGGTATGCATGCTTTAATTATTTATGATGATTTAAGTAAGCATGCAGTTGCTTATAGGCAAATCTCATTGTTACTCCGTAGGTCTCCAGGACGTGAAGCTTATCCAGGAGATGTGTTTTACTTACATTCTCGGTTATTAGAACGAGCTGCAAAATTATCGGATGAATTGGGAGGAGGCTCTCTTACCGCTTTACCAATTATTGAAACACAAGCAGGGGATGTGTCAGCATATATTCCAACTAACGTTATTTCCATAACAGATGGGCAAATTTTTCTAGAGAATGAGCTATTTTATCAAGGAATCAGACCGGCGGTTAATATTGGATTGTCAGTGAGTAGAGTAGGATCAGCAGCACAAGTACACTCTATGAAGCAAGTAGCAGGGACAGCTAAGTTAGATTTAGCACAGTTTAGAGAATTAGCCGCTTTCGGCCAATTTAGTTCAGATTTGGACCCTACTACAAGCAAGTTAATTGACCATGGGGCTAAATTAAGCGAAATATTAAAGCAAAATCAATACCATCCTTTTCCTATAGAAGAGCAAGTAGTAAGTATATATGCTGGAGTAAAGGGCTACTTAGATAGTATCCCTATTGAGCGAGTACAAGAATTTGAAGGTAAATTATTGCAAGAACTAAAGACTAGTAATAGAGATATGTTAATAGCTATTAAAGAGCAAAGTAAACTTACTGAAGCAATAGAACAAAAGTTAAAAAATTTTTTAGAAGAATTTATAAAAAACTTTTTATCTACATAAGTTTAAGGAGTTATGAGTAATTTAAAACAATTAAGATCGCGTGTTAAAAGTGTTAAGACGACACAAAAGATTACTAAAGCCATGCAATTAGTGTCCGCTACTAAATTTACCAAAGCAAAGAATCTAGTTAAAAACTCTGAAGCTTATATTGAAACACTGCATAAAATAATAGGTAATATAGCGACTGAAAATAATCTGCAAGATATGGCTGACAAAGATAGAAAATTTTTTTTAGACAATTCGGGTAAATTACACCTCTTAATAGTCGTCACTTCCGAGCGGGGCTTATGTGGGTCTTTTAATTTTCTAGTCACTAAGTTAGTAAAAACTGATATTGAAAATTTACAAAATTCTGGTAAGAAAATAAAAATTATAGTAATAGGGAAAAAAGGGTACGATATCCTCAAAGGGAAATACAACTTGTATATAGACAGTTATTTTGATTTCCCCAAATTGCATATCAAGGATTTATTGTTTAAAATTAAAGCAAGATTTATGCAGATGCTTGAAACTGCAGAAATAAGTAGTTGTCAAATATATTTTAATAAATGTAAAAATGCTATGGTACAATTACCCTTTAAGCAACAAATATTTCCTGTGGTTAGCCAGTTCAGATCAGAAGAAGAGAAATATTTAAGCTATGAATGCGAAGGAGCAGATCTAATATTTAACCTATTTACACTTTATATCACTGCTCAAATTAATTATGCGTTGCTCCATAGTAGAGCTAGTGAGGAAGGAGCTCGAATGACTGCGATGGATAATGCTACAAAAAATGCCAATGAGTTGATTGAGAATTTAACATTAAAACTTAATAAGTCTAGACAAGACATAATTACTAAAGAGCTAATTGAGATTATTGCAGGGGTAGGAGCGATATAGTGATACCAAGTTGCTTTCTTCACATTAGGTCGTCGTATTTCGGGATTCGTCGTGCTCACCTAGATCTACTAGGTTCCGCGCGCCTCTCCACTCATACTCCTACTACTGTCTTGAAAGCAACTTGGTATGAAGCAACGGCAATAGGTGCTAGACGTAAATTTACTGAATTTATTGAAGAGAATATATGAGTAACAATATTGGTAAAATTGTCCAAATTATTTCAGCGGTCGTTGATGTACATTTTAGTGATAATAATCATTTGCCAAAAATTTTAAATGCGCTGGAATGCGATAATAATGGTAATAAAGTAATATTAGAAGTAGCTCAACATATAGGAGATAATATTGCGCGGTGCATCGCTATGCACCCCACCGATGGTTTAATCAGGGGTCAAATAGTAGTGGATACAGGAGATAGTATTAAAGTACCTACTGGCCTAGAAACTCTTGGTAGAATAATGAATGTAACTGGCGACCCGATTGATGAGCAAGGAGATTTTCATTCTGCTAATTTTTCTTCAATTTATAAGTCAGCTCCGGCGTTTGTTGATCAAGCAACCGATAAAAATATTTTAGTAACAGGGATTAAAGTAATTGATCTGTTAGCGCCTTATGTGAAAGGAGGCAAGATTGGATTATTTGGGGGGGCTGGTGTAGGAAAAACAGTATTGATTATGGAACTTATTAACAATATAGCTAAAGCGCATGGTGGATATACTGTGTTTGCAGGTGTTGGAGAGAGAACTAGAGAAGGTAATGATCTTTATCATGAGATGATTACCTCCGGAGTAATTAATCTGCAGGATCCTAAAAAATCGAAAGTTACCCTGGTATATGGCCAAATGAACGAACCACCAGGCGCTCGTGCTCGAGTTGCTCTAACGGGTCTAACTATAGCGGAAAGTTTTCGAGATTTAGATGGTGGGCAAGATGTATTGTTTTTTGTAGATAATATTTTTCGGTTTACCCAAGCTGGTTCCGAAGTATCTGCGCTGTTAGGAAGAATTCCATCAGCAGTGGGTTATCAGCCAACGCTTGCAACTGATATGGGAGAATTACAGGAACGTATTACTTCCACTAAACATGGATCTATTACCTCAGTGCAAGCTATCTATGTTCCGGCTGATGACTTAACTGATCCTGCCCCTGCTTCTTCTTTTGCGCACCTGGATGCAACTACCGTACTGAATAGGAAAATTGCTGAACTTGGGATTTATCCAGCGGTAGATCCTCTTGATAGTAGTTCTCAAATGTTAGATCCACTGCTTGTTGGTGAAAAGCATTATACCGTTGCTCGGGATGTCCAAAAGATTTTACAAACATATAAATCTTTGCAGGATATAATAGCCATTTTAGGAATGGATGAGCTATCAGAAGCAGATAAATTAATTGTGACAAGGGCGCGAAAGATACAACGATTTTTATCCCAACCATTTCATGTGGCTGAAGTATTTACTGGAACTCCTGGCAAATTTGTCAGCCTAACGGACACTATTGAGGGATTTGAAGGATTAGTAGCAGGGCAATATGATCATTTACCAGAAATAGCTTTTTACATGGTCGGTAATATTAGCGAAGCTATAGTTAAGGGCGAAAAGCTCCACGACAAAATTGGTAAGAGTAACTAAATGAATCCAATCCTTCGAGTCAAAATCATTACGCCAAAGAGCATATTATTTGATGAGGAAGCGCTGATGGTAACGCTACCTGGGACCGCAGGTGAACTTGGCGTCTTACCAGGGCATGCACTATTAATTGTAGAGTTAAAAGAAGGAGTAGTCCAAATTTCAATCGGTAATAATGATATTAAGTTATACTCGAATAAGTCGAATGATCCCCAGCCAGAATCTATCAATAGTTCAACTAGCTCCATATTAAAATTCTTTATTTATCCAGCTATAGCGGAAATAACTAACACCAGTGTTAATATATTAACTGAATTTGCTAGTAATGTAACAAGTGTATCCTTAACTGAGCTGCCTACAAAAATAGAGCTTTTCAAAAAAATGTTAGAACAAGGAATAGAGCCTCACTAGGCTGTGTGAAGGAACTTTTTATAGCTTGATTTATGCGTATTTTATCTGCAAAATTCCCACTATTTTTCGATTAAAATGCTCTATCAAGAGGAGACCGTTCAAAACCAGGGGCAAAATTTAACTTTGCCCCTGGTTTTGAACGGTCTCGCCGAACCAGTCTGTTTCGCCGCCCGACCAACATTTTGAGGAATTAGAGCATGCGGTAGGGAAATATTTTGCGCACATATTACTGAAATAATTTTCTGCAGTAGTATCCTGAGTATTATCATTAGCAGGTATACAAATCGAACTGTTATTGTCCCTTTTATATTCTCCTTTAAACCTGATTTGCCCGATTACGTTATTATATACGGCGTGCTCAGTATCCTTTGAATAGCAAGCTATATAACAGCCGTCTTTTACCGTAAAAATTAACCGTCGGTAAAATTACTTCCTTAGATCCCGACACGGGCCAATTTATTACTCCGCCATCTTCCGAATGTAGACCGGAAAATCTTCCGGCAACAAGAAACTGGCACAGGCGTTGTTTTGTATTAATAAAAAAATTATAGCTACAATATATCTCTTCATAAATATCCTATTTTACTATATCTTGTTCAAATTCAATATCAAATGTCATTAATCTTGTAAATACCTTAATAAATTTAGTTCTATGACGGTACAAGTCGATTGCAACCCAAACCTAATTCTACTATAATTAAATCTCTCAAACAATGGTAAAATTAGCAGATGATTGTTATGAATGGCACAGTGTATTACAGTTAAACGTGAGCGATCAGGGATTTTTTGTAAGAGAAATGATTTATTAATTCCTGGTAAGAATTTAAAAATTGAAGTTTCGAGGATGCAACAATGGATTTGGCACGTTACCACCCGACTGAATATTTATAGAGCCATAATTTAGGTATTTCAGGTAGGTTGAGAGCGGCATGTAATAAGAATCTTAAGCCCTGTTTAAATAGTGATATTGTGGATCTATAAAGTTTTTTTTGAAGATATAGCCCCAGTAGAGATAGCCCAAAATAAAGCAACAGTCAGTACTAAAATAAGACGTTCAATCCTATCTTCATGCTGTAAATGTGTTTTGGTTATAGAAAATCCTCGTGATTTAAAATCAGAAAACATACATTCTATGCCCCATCTCATCCCATAATCAAGTACTCTGTATTTTGATGGTAGGCAATCCATAGCAATAATCCACGGCTCTTTGCAACCAGCTTCTTGTAAAATACCTATATTAGTTGTAACATTGCATAGTACCCCACACTTATTGTTGAAGTTGAAAGGCATGCATAATGTGTTTTCGTAGTAATGAAAACAACATAGCAGGGGTATCACTTAACGAGTTATAAAAATAATCTTTTATCCAATCAAATCCGTAAGTAAATAATGAGTATAATTTACGACCATGTTTTTTGATCTTTATAGGATAAATTTTGTTCTTAATGTCACCAGCAAGCACGCAAATAGCTAAGGATAAAGATACTATTGCAAATAGTTTTTCCAGCTTTTTTTGATCTGTAATGTGGGTATCTTCAATATTAAATCCAGATGACTTGAGAGACAGAAAAGGTCGCTCAATGCTCCACCTCTGCTTATATGCTAGCAAAGCACATTCACCAATAAGCACATTACTAGCAATAAATAGTTGCTCTCTTTCTAATTGCAAACAAGTTATTTTAATTGCCATACCATTGTAAATTTTGCTTTCTATAGTTTTAGTGTCACCCATTTGCATATCGGCAAAACATTTATTCAACTTCATCTTGCCACCGTTGAAATGCTTGACCTTCTCACTTTTTCTTAGCCTGATAGCAAAAGGTAATTTTTGGATTCCACCCATATATTGCAACCATTCCTCACCAACAAATTCCCGATCGGCAAGGATAAGCTCTATCATTTCCTTAGGTATAATTGTTAAAATTTGCTCAATCAATTTCTTTCTTTCATTAGTAGAAGAGTTGCCTTTTTTATCAAGTAACAACCATGCTATAGGAATTGAAATATTACCATAAACGATAGTTGCAACAAAAAAATTCAAATTTTTAATACCAAATTGCCAGCTGGTTCTATCTATGGCAAGGCTAATTTTACCTGTTAGACAGAGCAATTTAACAATAATTTTCCCTAAACTTATAAAGCACATATTTTGTTCTAAAAGCAAACGCTCAACTTTAACAATCTTGGCATGCAAATTGCCTTTAGAAGCGACATACAGTGCTAATTCTTTGATTCTCACAGTTTTAGCTTTTACTACTGCACAAATTAATTCTGCAAATGTTTTAATTCGTGCTGGGTGCCAATCTAAAAATATGTATAATATTTGGTATAGTGATTGAGAGTCCATTAATACCTCCTGTTGCTTGTTTCTCAGCGGAGATTAGTGACTCTCAGTCACTTATTCAATTTATTATTTTAACCCTCCTGTAAAATCTGTGGGGTACTATGGTTTATCTATTGTCCGTAAAAGTTCTAATATACGATTATATTCTCGAGGTACTGTTAAAGCCATTGTAATATCATTGATATGTTGAGATATTTTTCCTACTTGCTCAGAACCGGCAAACGTAGCTGTTATTTTATCTGTATGTTGTTTTTGTATGATTTCATCACTTACATTTTTAGACATAATTACCTCATTGAGTTGATACTTATTTGTTTAATTGGTAGTGGTCCATCTCGCTAGAATTACCACTTTTAATTAAATCATGATTTAAGTTATATCTAAATTGATTTGACTAATCAAAACAAAATTAACTTTTATGAAGAAATTAATTTATATAAGAGTCTTTTAGACATATTAGTCATAATGTCCTACCAGACAACGTAAAATTGTTAAAGAAAATAAACCTTTAATTGTTTTATTATGTAGTAAATCTTAATATAACAATGACTTTTGATAAAATAATTGGCATTTTAAGAATATATAATTTACCCTTTATTTTTTTAGAATAAGTATTATTGTATCTCGTATAAAGCTATATGCTATATTTAATTATTAAAAGCTTCCACTAACACCTATGAATAGTATTTATAATAGATTATTAAAATTATTATTAACGCCAAATCTGCTCTTTTTTTTAATAATATTTTGTACGTTTGCAGGAAAGGCAAAAGCTACTTTGCAAACAAATCTAATAAAAGAACAAAATAATATTATTGCAGATATTATACGTTATCCTAATACCACCGCAGTAGAGACGAGTGCTAAACAAGTAATCATAATAGACTTTTTGTCAGGCAAGATCTTGTTAGGAAAAAATGCTTACGAGCGGATGATTCCTTCTTCAATGACCAAAATAATGACTTCATATCTGATTGAGGATAAAATTCAACAAGGAGACGTAACATTTGACAGCCAGTTTGTTGTGAGTGAAAAGGCATGGAAGATGGGAGGCTCTAAATCTTTTATGCCTCTTGGTGAGCTAGTCAATTTAAAAGATATTTTATATGGGATAATTATTCAATCAGGTAACGATGCTTGTATTGTAGCGGCTGAAGGTTTATCGGGTAGTGAAGAGAATTTCGTAGATAGTATGAATCAAAAGGCCACAGAAATTGGGATGAGGGATACGCATTTTATGAATGCCAGTGGATGGCCTGAGGAGAATCACTATAGTACAGTATATGATTTAGCTTTACTTGGAAGAGTGTTAATTAAAAATCATTCAGAGTTTTACCCTATTTATAGTGAGAAATATTTTACTTTTGGTAAAGATCAGAAAGGCAAGGCTATTACCCAAGGAAATCGTAACCCCTTATTATATAAAAATTTAGGGTGTGATGGCATTAAAACTGGTCATACTGATCAGGGGGGATTTGGTATGGCGGCATCTTTTATAGATAATTCGCGGCGTTATATTATGGTTATTAATGGCCTTACTTCTATGAAACAAAGAGCGGCAGAATCGTTAGCACTCTTGCATTGGGTAAAGCAAAATTTCACTACTAAGAAGATTTATAATAAAGGGGATGTAGTTGGGGAAGCTGAGGTTTGGCTAGGTGTAGAGGACAAAGTGACAATAATAGTAGCGGATGAGGTGAACGTCTTAGTAACCCACTCAGGACTAGATAAAATAGAAAGTAAAATAAATTTCAACTCTCCTATCTCTGCCCCGATAAAGGCAGGAGAAATAGTAGGAACATTAAGGGTGATTACTAATGATGATACGCAAGAAATAGCTTTGCTCGCTAAAGAGTCAATTGAAAAAGTAGGTTTTTTCAAACAAATATGGCGTTACTTACATGCTGTTATTTATAAGGCTTTAAGTAAAATTAAAAGTATAATGCTCTGATCAAGTTAAACAAACAGAGCTATAGCGGTAATACCAAGTTGCTTTCAAGATAGTAGTAGGAGTATGAGTGGTGAGGCGCGCGGAACCTAGTAGATCTAGGTGAGTACGGCGAATCCCGAAATACTACGACCTAATGTGAAGAAAGCAATTTGGTATAAGAATGCCTCGTCGAAAGCCAGCTGTAATAATAGTTGAGAAGTTAGAGAAGTATTGTATTTAAAAATTATAATTGATATTATAGAGATTATAAAAAAAACTACTAGTTTCTGTGAACATGTTTATGTAATGAGTAGACTGATAGGCATTTCCGCTCGCAGAATTGCAGCGCACTAGGGTGTATGTGAGGATTCGAGAACGAAAATAACAACAAAAATCAACCATTAGATCGAAATGTTTACAGAACCTAATATAATAACTTGTTTTAGGAGGAAAGTTATGAGCAATATTAACAATATGGGGTTAGCATTATTAATGGTTTTGCTAGGCACCTTTACTTATTTGTTAAATTTTTTTAATAAGATATCTGAATGTTCTTTGATATTTATATTTTTAGCATTAACTGCCAATATTATTACTGAATTATATAATAAAAAAAGTGCTATAATAGGATTAGGGGTAAGTATAATAGCCAGTTTTGCTGTATTATGGAATTTTGATTATTATATAGATGGCAGAGTTATCCCAATGGTGGTAGGTGGATCTTTCTTATCGCTTTTATCCTCAATATACGGTAGCACCAGCATTTTATTGTATTTAAAGCCAACTTATTCTTTTAATGCCAGGAATTTTATTAGCTTAGTGGTAGGGGCTGTTATAGACGGTATTATCATGGTAGGGTTCTTGAGCACTCAATTTTCTTCAAGTAGACTTTTATCGATTTTTTGGTCAGAAGTTTCGTTTAAATGCTTATATTCATTCGTAATATATAGTTTATTATTTTTTGGGTCATATTTTAATAACAGTTCTTATATAAAAAATAAAATCAATTAGGCTTCCTGCCTAAGTCGTATCGAGATGGTAATTTGTGAGTCGACCCTAGACTCGAATTCTCACATACATCCTAGTGCACGGCTAGTTGAGGTTATTCTATCCTGTATGCTTAGTTCTGATCTGCTTCGTGATAGATTCTTGAGTGTAGTCGTGTCTCACCTAATCTTATCAAATAATTTGTACCGCACCCGTTTATTTTATTTGTTATCACTTTTGCAACTCTAATTTTTGCGTTCAAATAGCCCTAAGAAATTATATAAAAAAATAATTGGCAAGTGATATTATTTTTGTATGATAGAACCTAAATCAGTACTCAGAATAAATATTGAGTGCCTAATTACTTGTTAACACTTTCGATAAGGTATAAACCTGGTAGAAATAAAAAAAAGCATGAAGAATATTTTAATAGATAAAATTGTAAATCGTACTGCAATAATTGGGGTAGTAGGTCTTGGATATGTAGGTTTGCCGCTTGTAAGAGCTATTGTATCAAAAGATTTCAGGGTGATAGGTTTTGATATTAATCACAAAAAAATTGATAATCTATTAAACGGTAAATCTGATATTACCACTGTAACAGAAGATGATGTAGTAGATATGCTAAAACATACAGTAGAATTTACTGCAAATTTTGAAGAAATTTGTCGTTGTGATATTATTGTAGTTTGTGTGCCAACCCCTTTAACCAAAAATAGAGAACCAGATTTAAGTTATATAATCAAGTCATTTGGTACTATTAGTAAATATCTAAAAAAAACCACTTTATTACTTCTTGAATCAACAACTTATCCTGCTACTACTGAAGAAATCGTCCTTCCTATTGTCCAACAAAACATTAATGAAAACCACGAATTTTTTATAGCTTATTCTCCAGAACGAGAAGATCCAGGTAATGTGACGTTTAATACTGTGGAAATTCCTAAGATAGTTGGAGGGATGAACCAAGATGCAGTTGAACTTGCACAGCGTTTTTATAGCTCTTTTTTTTCGGTAGTCCATGTTGTTTCTTCCTGTAAAGTAGCGGAAGCCGTTAAGATTTTTGAAAATTCATTTCGTTTGATTAATATTGCTTTTGTAAATGAAATGAAAATGATTTTTGATAAAATGAATATAGATATATGGGAAGTGATTGAAGCTGCCAAAACTAAACCTTTTGGTTTTATGCCATTTTATCCTGGACCTGGGGTAGGAGGACATTGCATACCTATAGATCCTTTTTACCTAACGTATAAGGCTCATGAATACGATATAAACACTAAATTTATTGAGCTAAGTGGAGAAATAATAAAGCTTATGCCGCATTATGTAGTGAATCAAACAGCAAAAGCTTTAGATCAGTATCTATTGCAAGGATTATGTCACTCAAATATCCTGATTATAGGCTTGTCATATAAAGTAAATATAGGAGATATAAGAGCTAGCGCTAGTGTAGATATATGGAATATCCTGGAGAATCGAGGTGCTGTTATTGACTATTATGATCCGTATATTCCTGTAGTAGAACTTAATAACAAAAAATATCATAGTCTCATATTTGAACAAATTGATTTTTCTAAGTACGCCGCTGTTATTTTGTTGACTAATCATACAGGAATTGATTATCAAAAAATATTGAATAATTCAAAAATATTTGTTGATACTAGAAATGTTGCATCTAGTTTTAATATCCAGTCATCAGTTAAAATAATTAAAGCATAATTTATGGGAATAGGTGTAATAGGCTGCGGATATTGGGGTGCAAACCATATCAAAACTTTAGCTTCTTTGGGCTTGTTATCTGCAATATCGGATTATATTGATGAAAATGTGCAGATAGGAAATAATACAAAAATTTGGCATTTTTCTCATATATTAAAGGATTCTATTCTAGGGAAAAGAGTAGTATATATCATCCGAATTAGGAAAATAAAATATGGAACGAATATTAACAATCTTTGGTAATCGTCCTCAATTTATCAAGTCTTGTTGTGTATCACAAGCATTGAAAAAAGTAGGGTGCATAGAAACTGTTGTAAATACAGGCCAACATTTTGACTTTAATATGAGAGATCTATTTTTCCAAGAGCTTGAGTTAAATATTCCAAAGTATAATTTAAATATTAATAATTTATCCGATTCACAGTTTATTGCACAATGTATTAAAGAGCTGGAATCAATCCTAATTAATGAAAAACCTGATATAGTTCTTGTATATGGTGATACTAATACCACGTTAGCTGCGACAATTACTACAAAGAAGCTCTATATGCAACTTGCTCATGTTGAAGCAGGCCCTCGTCTAGGAGATCTCACTATCCCAGAAGAGTATAACAGGATTTTAGTAGATCATAGTGCGGATATTTTATTTGCTCCTGATAGAACATCAGTTACTAATTTAAAGAGAGAAGGGCTTGCTGAGAGCAAAATAATATTTTCAGGGGACGTAATGTTAGATCTTTATATTGATAAAGCCCCTTTATTTACCCAATTGCAATATAATACAAAATATACTGATTATTTTGTATGTACATTTCATAGGCAAGAAAACGTAGATTCTGCTCTTAGCCTTAAAAACTTATGTGAAATGTTAATATCATTAGATACTGATATTGTATTTCCTCTGCATCCAAGAACAAAACGCAACCTAAAGAAGTATGGTTTGTATGCAACAGTTGCTAGCCATCCAAAAGTGCATTTAGAAGAATCTTTATCATATATACAAATGATGAGTTTGATCAGTAGTGCAAAACTGGTGTTAACGGATTCTGGTGGTTTACAAAAAGAAGCATTTTTTGCCAATATTCCATGTTATGTATTCTTAAATACTACTCCTTGGCCTGAAATAGAAAAACTAGGATGGCAAAAGGTTGTAGGAACTTTTAGTAAATCAAATTTTACTTCTTATAAATTTCATTTAGCAGACTTTGCTGTGGCGATAGAAAATAGGGCAAATACAACAGAAAAGTTTGAAATTTTTGGTAATGGCAGAGCATCAGAAAAAATTGCAGAAACATTAAAAAGGTTAACACTGTAAGGTCAATAAAATAGGAAAAATCTAAATGAGAATTCTTCTGTTATGTAATTATGAACCATATAATGCAGCTATGGTCAGTGATCACATTAATGCTTTTACACTGTACTCAATTCACGATATAGTTGTATGTAGTACTCTTGTTAAAAATCAAGGAAATATTCCTGATAGATTCTCTTTAGAAGAATTTGATGTAGTAATAATACATTATTCTATTTTTCTTGCAGTAGATGCATATGTATCTGCTAAAACTAAAGATAAACTCAAAATTTTTCAGGGTATAAAAGGTATTTTCCTCCAAGACGAATATCGTTTTGTGAATCACACTGTTGAGCTTATTGCGGAAATAGGTTTTCATGTGGTATTTACCTGCATACCAGAAGAATCAATTAAACAAGTTTATCCCCCCTATATACTTCCAGGAGTTCAATTTATTAATGTATTAACTGGTTATGTCCCTGAAGCACTCCTTGCTTATAAGCCACTGTCGCTTAAGCATCGTAAATTTGATGTTAGTTATCGTGGTCGGAAATATCCCTTGTGGCATGGACGTCTTGGTTTAGAAAAATGGCAAATTGCCGATAAATTTTTACAAGATGCGAAATATTTTAAGCTTCGTTGTAATATTTCTTATAAGGAAAGAGATCGTCTATATGGCGCAAGATGGGTTAATTTATTGCAAAATTCTATCGCTGTGCTTGGGGTAGAAAGTGGATCAAGTGTATGTGACTTTACTGGTGAAATCTCTGCTAATGTGGAAACTATGCAGGCACTGCTAAAACTAGATGATTATGAGTTTTATAGGAGACATTACTTTGCTGATCTAGAAGATAAAATATATTTTGCCCAGATTTCTCCTAGATGTTTTGAAGCTATAGCTCTTAGAACTTTATGTATTCTTTATGAAGGAGAATATTCTGGTATCTTAACTCCTTGGAGACATTTTGTACCTCTAAAAAAAGATCATAGTAATATGGCAGAAATAGTTGCTTGCCTTAAGGATTCAATACAGGTATCTACAATTATTAGTAATGCTTATAGTGAAATTGCAGCAAATCCCAAATATTCCTATCAAAACTTTATTAAAAGAGTTGATGTCATCCTAAATAATATAAAAGAAGCGAAACACATCGACATAAGCAAATCTTTGCATAATCAGTCTAAATTGGAGCAAAAACTCTTACAAGTCAAAGATCCATATTCTTGGACTATTGTTAGAAATCCTCATGCTATTAGTAATAGAAGCTATAGTATTCTAACATTTATCAAGCAAATTATACCTAATAAATGGAAACAACTAATAAAATCTTTAATTAACAACTTCAAATGATTGGTATTGTGCATATGAAACAACAAAAAGCCCTGGTAATTGGTTCAGAGGGGAATATTGGGAAACCTTTAGTAAAACATCTGAGAAGTTTAGGATATCAAGTGCTTAGAATTGATCATAAACCAGCTTCTGAGGAAGATTATGTAATGGCTGATATCAGAAATACCACAGATATGGTATCAGCTTTTGATTGGCAACCTGATATAGTTTTTCATCTTGCAGCAATGGTAAGTCGTGTTACTTGTGAACAAGCATCTTCATTAGCTATTGATGTAAACCTTACTGGCACTCAAAATATACTTAACCTTACAAAAAGAGTAAAGGCTCATTTAGTTTACTTTTCAACCTCAGAAAATCAACGGTAACCTTAATATAGCCAGGCCAATATAAAACAGTTATAATAGTAGGATTAGGTTTTGTGAATTTTTCTGTTTAAAGTAACATTTTTGATTATTTGTTAGCGAAAATTAATAGATTTCCGGAAGAAAGTGCTATTGGTTAAAGAGCAAGAAGCGCTAGTTGTGCATCAGTTTCAAGATACTTTGGAGGGCTTTGTCGTATGTATTTACTAAAGTCTTAGTAGATGCGATACAGCCTTAATTTATAAATGAATTTATAACTTTATGAAAAAAACTAATATATTAACAAATTATTTTGATGCTGTTGTTATGTTAACATGGTCCAATTGGCATACAGAACTTAGGAGCAATCGTTACCACTATGCTTCTAGATTTTCACGACATCTTCCTGTAATTTTTGTCCAACCTGATTTGGTAGAATTGTCATATTACTATGAGACTGTAGAGCTAAATAATTTTTATATTTTGCATTTATGGTGTCAATATGAACAAAAACAATATGATTTGTTAAATCAGGCACTGGCTGAAAAAAATATTCTGCAGCCTTTAATTTGGAATTATAATTCTTACTTTGCTGAATATTTGGAAAATAAATACTTTCCTTTACGTATTTTTCATGGTACAGAAGATTATTTTTCTATCGATTCTCCAATGAGGATTACTGAAAATATACCATTGCAAATGTTTAAATTAACAATGGAAAGAACTGATTTATTAGTTTCTGTTTCAGAAGGTGTAAATGAAAGTTTCTATAAGAATATAGGATATAAAAATGATAGTATTATTATCACTAATGGTTGTGATTATCATTTTTACTCAAAATATGTCACGATATCTAAAATTAAAAAAAATCGTAAAAACAAGATAGTGTTTTATCAAGGGAATATTTATTCAAAATTAAACTATGAATTATTGGATAAATTAGCAAAAGAGATGTCCACCTGGCAGTTTTGGTTTTGTGGTAAAATTGTATTTAATGAGCTAGGTTGGCAAAAATTATGTGAAAATCCAAATGTTAAATATTTGGGATTGTTGAAAGTGGAAGAACTACGTAAATATTTTTATAGATCTACTGTAGGTATTATTCCTTTTGTTGAACAAGATTGGATTATTGAAAGATCGTTTCCTCTAAAATCATTTGAATATTTAGCTGCTGGGTTACCGGTTGTAACTGTTCCAATAAAAGCATTATTCCCTTATTCTCACGTATTTCATTTCGCTCGAACAATTGATGAATTTAAAGAAAAGATACAACACGCTGCCAAAGAACGTTATGATAAACATGCTCTTGATAAACGTCTTAGAGCAGCGGCAGTACAAGATTATGACTTAAAATTTGATCATTTACTTCAAAAGATTGAGCGTAGAGTTGATGTCATCCTAAATAATATAAAAGAAGCGAAACACATCGACATAAGCAAATCTTTGCATAATCAGTCTAAATTGGAGCAAAAACTCTTACAAGTCAAAGATCCATATTCTTGGACTATTGTTAGAAATCCTCATGCTATTAGTAATAGAAGCTATAGTATTCTAACATTTATCAAGCAAATTATACCTAATAAATGGAAACAACTAATAAAATCTTTAATTAACAACTTCAAATGATTGGTATTGTGCATATGAAACAACAAAAAGCCCTGGTAATTGGTTCAGAGGGGAATATTGGGAAACCTTTAGTAAAACATCTGAGAAGTTTAGGATATCAAGTGCTTAGAATTGATCATAAACCAGCTTCTGAGGAAGATTATGTAATGGCTGATATCAGAAATACCACAGATATGGTATCAGCTTTTGATTGGCAACCTGATATAGTTTTTCATCTTGCAGCAATGGTAAGTCGTGTTACTTGTGAACAAGCATCTTCATTAGCTATTGATGTAAACCTTACTGGCACTCAAAATATACTTAACCTTACAAAAAGAGTAAAGGCTCATTTAGTTTACTTTTCAACCTCAGAAGTTTATGGTCCTGATATAAAGATTATGTCTGAAGACATAACACCACGACCTAATAATCGTTATGGTTTATCTAAGCTACTCAGTGAATCGCTTGTTGAATATGAAGTAACACAATATGGTTTGAGTGCGGTAATATTAAGACCATTTATGGTGTATGATGAAGAAGAAGAGTTAGGTAATCATAGATCAGCAATGATTAGATTTGCGACTAACCTTGCATCTGGACAAGAGATACAAGTACATAAAGGTAGTGCTCGTGGTTGGTTACATGTGTCAGATGCAGTGCGTGCTATTGAGGCTGCTGCTAACGTCAAAAAATTTTCTGTGATTAATATAGGCAATCCTGATATTCGTCCGATTGATGAGCTAGCTGAAATAATTAGGGCAGCTTGTGGTACGAGTAAAGATTTAATACACATAACTGATCTTCCCCCTAGAATGACTTTAGCTAAACGGCCTACACTTGAGAGGCAGCGGGATTTATTAGGGGTAACACCTAAAATAACTTTAGAACAAGGAGTAGAACTAGTTTGTAAACGTATAAAAGATAGACTACATTAATGAAACATTTTCTCTTATTATGTAATCGTCCAGCAAAGGGCACAAATGCTGACACTATATTAGAGCATATTGATTCTTTAATACAGATGCCTGGTTGGAAAGTGTGGGAAATATCAATGATCGGAAATATCCCTAATACAATTAATCTTAGTCGTTTTGATGCAATTGGTATTCATTACAGTCTTCACTTAAGTGATCCGGATTATCACTATTTGAGCGAGAGTTCAATTAATCTTCTGTCACGTTTTTTAGGATTAAAATGCATTTGGATGCATGATGAATATAGGCGTGTTAACGCAGTAGTTCAGATTTTAAAACGAATAGGTATTGATGTTATCTTTTCACTTGCTTCGGGTTCTACTTTAGAAACTCTTTATCCAAAAAAATTTCTGCCTGATACTCGTTTGGAAACAGTTTTAGCGGGATATGTTTCAAATAATCTGCGTACAAAAATGACAATTCCTATAAACTCAAGACCTATTGATATAAGTTATCGTACTCGTCGCCCTCCTTTCTGGCTAGGTTATCTAGGACAAGAAAAAATTAATATAGGAGAAAGTTTTGTAAATAATTCACTTTCTAAATCTTTGAATTTAGATATTTCCGTAGAAGAATATGATCGTGTTTATGGCGATGAGTGGCTAAATTTACTAATAAATAGTAAGGCAGTTTTATGTGTTGAAAGTGGTTCAAGTGTTATAGATTTCTCAGGTAATATTGAACTTGAAGTTGAAAAAGCTTGCGAAGAAAATAAGAAAATTACTTTTAGAGAAATTAAAAACCGCTATCTATTAGATATAGATGGCAAGTACTTAATTAATCCTATTTCTCCAAGGGTATTTGAAGCAGCAGCTATGGGTACTGTTATGATTGGTTTCATAGGACACTATTCTGGGATTATGAAGTCTTGGGTACATTATATTCCGCTAGAAAAAGATTTTTCAAATATCAATACAGTGATTGACTCTATTAAAGATATAAAATTACTGGAAAAGATAGCTGCAAATGCAAAAAGAGATTTAGTAGAAGTTGATGATTATTCATATGAAGCTTTTTCTGCTTTTTGTGGACGTACTTTATTAGAAGAATTACATAATCGGACCTATATACAATTAACAACAAATCCTTATATTCCAATGACTTTTATGAAAGATTTATTATTTAGTCCAAAGTATATTTTTCATAATTATATTACTTATTTTTTTCAAATATTTTTGTTACGATCAGCACTTCGATTCTATATGTGTCATATTTGGCTGAGGCTGCCATTATGGTTACGTCAGTTGATCAAACCTATATTAAAAATACTTGGAAGGTAATAACAAATAATTTATGAAAAATGCTATACAGTTAATAGGACAAAATTATTTTATACCATTTCCGGGAACTAAATTATCTCCGTTCGTCGTACTGCATGATCTTCTGCTCCTCACGTAGCCGTCTCTCACACTACTGGACAGAAAGCAGGAGGTGATTGCAAAGGCTAGCAAATAGAGTATTTTAGATTGAATACAAAAGAATCTGAGGTACTCTATGTTACTAACCGAATTATTATATAATCATTTTAGGATGATAAATTCAAGGCTAAATACGTTTAAAGGCATAATAAAATCATTAATATTATGCCGAGGGAGCAAATATAAAAATATGGCAGAAGAAATAGCAGGTGATATATTATTAGATTCAAAAATAAAGTCTGTATATAGATTTCTACAAGAAGATCATATTAATATGGATGATTACATAGTACCCCACAGATTTTACAGGAGGGTTAAAATAATAAATTGAATAAGTGACTGAGAGTCACTAATCTCCGCTGAGAAACAAGCAACAGGAGGTATTAATGGACTCTCAATCACTATACCAAATATTATACATATTTTTAGATTGGCACCCAGCACGAATTAAAACATTTGCAGAATTAATTTGTGCAGTAGTAAAAGCTAAAACTGTGAGAATCAAAGAATTAGCACTGTATGTCGCTTCTAAAGGCAATTTGCATGCCAAGATTGTTAAAGTTGAGCGTTTGCTTTTAGAACAAAATATGTGCTTTATCATAGTACCCCACACTTATTGTTGAAGTTGAAAGGCATGCATAATGTGTTTTCGTAGTAATGAAAACAACATAGCAGGGGTATCACTTAACGAGTTATAAAAATAATCTTTTATCCAATCAAATCCGTAAGTAAATAATGAGTATAATTTACGACCATGTTTTTTGATCTTTATAGGATAAATTTTGTTCTTAATGTCACCAGCAAGCACGCAAATAGCTAAGGATAAAGATACTATTGCAAATAGTTTTTCCAGCTTTTTTTGATCTGTAATGTGGGTATCTTCAATATTAAATCCAGATGACTTGAGAGACAGAAAAGGTCGCTCAATGCTCCACCTCTGCTTATATGCTAGCAAAGCACATTCACCAATAAGCACATTACTAGCAATAAATAGTTGCTCTCTTTCTAATTGCAAACAAGTTATTTTAATTGCCATACCATTGTAAATTTTGCTTTCTATAGTTTTAGTGTCACCCATTTGCATATCGGCAAAACATTTATTCAACTTCATCTTGCCACCGTTGAAATGCTTGACCTTCTCACTTTTTCTTAGCCTGATAGCAAAAGGTAATTTTTGGATTCCACCCATATATTGCAACCATTCCTCACCAACAAATTCCCGATCGGCAAGGATAAGCTCTATCATTTCCTTAGGTATAATTGTTAAAATTTGCTCAATCAATTTCTTTCTTTCATTAGTAGAAGAGTTGCCTTTTTTATCAAGTAACAACCATGCTATAGGAATTGAAATATTACCATAAACGATAGTTGCAACAAAAAAATTCAAATTTTTAATACCAAATTGCCAGCTGGTTCTATCTATGGCAAGGCTAATTTTACCTGTTAGACAGAGCAATTTAACAATAATTTTCCCTAAACTTATAAAGCACATATTTTGTTCTAAAAGCAAACGCTCAACTTTAACAATCTTGGCATGCAAATTGCCTTTAGAAGCGACATACAGTGCTAATTCTTTGATTCTCACAGTTTTAGCTTTTACTACTGCACAAATTAATTCTGCAAATGTTTTAATTCGTGCTGGGTGCCAATCTAAAAATATGTATAATATTTGGTATAGTGATTGAGAGTCCATTAATACCTCCTGTTGCTTGTTTCTCAGCGGAGATTAGTGACTCTCAGTCACTTATTCAATTTATTATTTTAACCCTCCTGTAAAATCTGTGGGGTACTATGAGTCGTTCTAAGCAATTTTTTGATCTCCTGATCATAAAACTGCTTAAATTATATCTTTTTCAACCTACTTAACGTTTCTGTCCAGTAGTGTGATTAGTGTATACGCTCCGGCGCTCGACACTCATACTCCTAGTACTCATGTAGTTTTAGGAAATGGTATGGTGTTTAGTCCCAGAGTGTGATGGTTAGGATTAATAATAAATCTATTTGGATCAGATTGCCATATTGTTATAATAAATTCATAAGGAGTTAGACCTTTAAGAGATTTAAGTCTTTTACAGGGTCATTTGAACTTTTCTAACAAAAGGCTTCAGAATAGTAGGAACAATCCTCTTTAGAGGCAATAATTTATCAAAAAATTTTGCCAAAGCCTTTAGGCTTTCTTGACTATTTTGTATTGTGCAACGTGTTGTCTCTGTCGTTTTGGCGTAGCCATGTAGTATTTGTCCCATAATTCCTCTTTTGATGGTAATTCTTTATAATATACACCATCACACTCTGAGACTAAACACCTAGTTAGATTGGTTAGATTCTTGGAGCTTGCTAAAGCCTCTGCCCCTCATCAGTAATATCGTGATAATATAGAACTAACTTAGTCAAATTTCTTAAGTATCCAGAAGCTGCTAAAGCTTTTACTCCTACATCACTAATTCCGTTATGGCTTAGAGATCTAAGCTAATTAGATTGGTTAGATACTGAGAGTCTACTAAAGCTTGTACTCCTGTATAACCAATATCACTCTCCCATAGAGTTAAAGTTATAACTTCACGATGATGTCTTAAGTATTCTAAAAGTTTGTGAATAGCTTGAACATCTAATGCAATATCCTTAATAATTAATTTTGCCCCCTCGTGATATTTAGTGAAATCCATATTATTCCTATAACTTCAGTTTCAACTGGAGATATCGTTTATCTATCCTATACTCAAATGATTTAAATATTAGACTTCAAATGCATAAGAATATATCCCCTAATTCTAATTTAATTAAGCATTTTTCTACCCTGACCTAACTGTTTTAGCTCCTGATATTTTATCTGTAAATATGTTATCTTTAGTACAACCTGCTTTTTCAAGAGCATCAAATTGCAATTTTAAATTTTGCTTATGACTATTAATTTTGGCATATCCAACTAGTTTTGACATTTTCTCATTTATTAGATAGAAGTTGAGAATATAATAGTTTGATGTTTGAGATGGGTAGATTATACAATATTTCTATTAATTTGGAATAAAAATCTGTTGTCTTATCAAAGGACCTTTTGTTGAGACAGGAAACTATGCCATGTCGTAAAATCTTACCTGAATTAGAAAGTCTACCTTTTGAAAGATGTCTTTTAGTGTAGCAGATTTTTATACAAATAATAAAATGTATTCTTCTATAAAACTTTTATTGTGTGGTAATAGTTGATTGCAACTTAGATAAAATCTCTTATTACTATGCTATGTTTGATAACACAACTATTGCTTAGTATTATCTTTGTCTGGTCGTTTGCAAGCTAGTTTTTCTTATGTTATTAATTTTTTCTTTACTTATTCTAGGTTTTAATAATATTTCTTTAAATTTTGTACTATCACGAATAGCAGTTTCTACTGAAGAAATGATTTCTAAGTTTTTAGAAGAAATTTGTTTTACTAAATAATTTGATAGGCGAGATAGAGATATTGTTTTACAAAAATTTGCTATCCTATAACGGATCTTATCTATAAAAGGTATGGGAGTAGTGTTAGTAGTAGTTATATTCACTAATTTCGTTGTATCAACGATATGTTGGTCATAGATTTTATCTTTTCTAATATTATCGCATTCTTCTTCAGTAAGGTATTTTTCATTTTTTAGTATATCTAATAACCTATCATATAATCCTGCTATTTCTTTTTTAGGAATTTGCCTTCGTTCCTTTTTAAGATTATTTGCTATAGAAATTAATTGATCTTCAACAAGTTTAAGTCGTTTTTCCGTGATTGTGATATATTCTCTAGGATCTAGATTTGTTATATCTTTTTCTATCTCTATAGCAGTAATAGTTTTTTCTTGCCACTTTTCATTAGCGGTTTTTTCCCATTGTTGTTGTTGAGTATATTTTTCTGTATATCCATCATAAACTTTAATTTGATAATTATTTTCATTAGCCCAATCTAAGGCATTTTTTCCTTCAATTTTAATATTATGATGAGCCGCATAAGCAACTGGGTCTTTTATTGGTGAATTAGCAAAAGCTTCCAGCCACTCACCGTTTTGAAATTTAGTAGAGACATTACTAAATTTGCTTACTATATCTACTGATTTGGCTATCTCTTTCATATTACTGAAATGTTCTTTTAACTTATTCTTATAAAATATTCCTAAATCATTAAAATCATTAAAAGGACCAATGTGATACACATTATTTCTTTCAAATCGAAAAACAGTACTTAAGTCTTTTGGATCAAATCCAACTTTTTTTAATTCATCAAATTTTTGATTTATTATAGCCTCTATTTGTTTTTCATCTATCTGATGAATCATTTGATTTAATGATTCACTATATTTCTTAATATTAAAAGATAAATTACCGTTTTTAATTGCATTGCTATAGTTGACACCAAGGTTTGAAAACAATGCATTTGTTGCTTCAACCATAGCAGCAAAATCTTGATGAAATGCCATAAAAGATCTTCCATGATCTATTTTAGTTACGGTTCTATCATTTTGTATCATCAAATTGCCAGCATGATAATCTACTTCTCCTAATATATGACAGGCAGCAATTACTTTTTCAAATCCTTCTAATACTTGTAAATTAGTATTATTTGCTCTAATATAGGTAGCATCTTTTACACCAGAAAATTCTGAAAGACTTATAGCATTTTCAAAAAATTTAGAACGAATATAAAGTGAGTTTGGATGAGATTCGTCTGGTGTAACTAATGCTTCTTTAGGAGTGCGATCATACAATAACAACTGATACATAGTAGAACCAATAAGTTCGTGTATGGCATCTCTTCTATCGATAATAGCTTGACCTCGTTTTTCCGTTGCTAACAATAAGCAATCATCATGACTTTTATAAAAGTGCTTTAAAATGAAAGTATGTCCTGTTGCTTTATCAACAGTAATATAGCCAGTAGATACGCCAACTTTTTTTGCTTTTCCTGCTAGAAAGTCTGTTTGTGGAACAATTACTTTATCAGCTAGCATTTGCCTAACATTTTTTTGCCTAGGCCTTGCTACAGATTTACCATGAACATCTACTTTTGTATTACTTAATTCTTTTATAAGTGTTTTTTTGCGTTGATCATTTAATCGATCAAAAAGAGGGAGATCGATAATCTCCCTTAATTCCTTATTCTTATCTCCAGAAAATATTTCTTTGATTTTATTTGATATTGTCCATAACTCTTGGTCCGTGAAATTTAATGAAGATATTTGAGCTTTGTATGAAGCTATATTTATTGGAGAAGGATCATGAGAAAGTAAGTTTATAATTTCGACAATATCTTTAGTTTTTTCTAAAGTTTCTTTGTCATATGACTGTTCTGGTAAAGCATTTGTTGGTTTATTCTCTAGCATAGAAGTTTTTTTAATATTTCTAGTGTTATAATTATAATTCATAATTATAACAAAACGATTAAATCAATTCCTTAAGCTTTCTAAAAGGTTCTGTCGCATCTGTTTTAGAAAAATTAAAATTATTACACTTAAGTCACTATATTATAGTATATCTGAGATTATCACTTTTTTTAAATAAATGACAAGAATAAAACTATATGTCAGAGTCAAAGAATACAATATCTACTAAATATAATCTATATCAGCAATTCTCGCTAGCAATCTTCTAGAAACAGCAGAGGGACAAGGTTTTACTAATAAAACAGTGCGAAAAATAAATTTTGAATTAGGCTTAGGTATCAGGCTTGTCAAACCTATAGGGAATTGCTGAATCTATATGAACGTTATATTATGACCGTAGGTATTATGGGGCAATCAATGTACTACATACAAGCCTATAAAATATTTTCTACTCAATCTGCAGAGGATATTTCATTACCTGCTTACTAGCTTTTTTAGCATTGATACCTATTACTTGTAATTTATTATTTCGTTCTTCTTTAAAATGGATATTAATTATAGGGTATTGCAAATTATGCTGATTTATGGCAATAGCATACTCATTAGATGCTAAATTGATAAGATATTTACTTGAGTGGGTTACTAATATTTGATTGATATAAGTAGTCACCTGATCCTGCCAAAAATTTGCTAATTTCTCTAAATCTGGTAAGGTTACTGACATTTCTAAGCGATAAGGCTTAATTAAATCTAGAGGTTTAAGTACTCCATATAATCCTGAGATAATCAGTAAATGATCTTGTGAAAAGTTAATTTGTTCTTGAGTAAAATTTTGTTTATCAATGTTTTGATAAACATCTCCAGTATAAGCGAGTACCGCTTGCTTAGAAACCTGGTTGTCAAAATTCTGGAATCGCTCATAATTAAGTTCAGCAATTTTATCACTCATCTTCATTAATTACTTAATCTGATTTTTAGATAAATCTTTACATATTTGTAATAAATGATGAGTTTTCTTAGTAAAATAATATTGTGTTGCTGGTGTGCTAATTGTTGCATGCAGGAAATTCTGAGACTTTGATGGAGAAATAATACTGAGCATGACGATTTATCTTAAAGGAGCAGAAACATTATCTAATTCCTATTAGACTTCCTGCATAAGTTGATTATTTTCGTCTTGTGCAGGAAGTCTATTTTAAATATAGGAATACTAAATTCTATAATGTACACACTTAATTGATAAAACCTTAATTCAAGTTTATTCAATATATAAAAGGTTCTTCCTATCTACTAATTGGCGATTTGCCTGGAATTGTTTTGCCATGGACATTGCCACCACCATATAATTCTACCCCTTTTGCAACCGATATATTTTTATTTTGTGGTGTGCTTTTATAGTTTCCCAATTCTCCAAATTGTTGCGCTTTATCTTTAACACTTTGTCCTATTGTTGTAGCTTCTGTTTTGATCGTTGTATTGATGTCTTTATCTGGCATAATTAGCTCCTAATATTCTTGTTAAACTTTGTTTATTAGAACTATTTAAGTTAAGTAACAACTTAACCTAAATTTAGGTTAGCTTATTCACTAAGTCTTTACAAGATATTTTATGAGATTATATTTTAAGAATATACGATATTTGCAAAACAAATTTACTGATCTTTACTAGTACCGAATAGATGAGGACTAACTTTCTTCAAATGTTTGAACATCATTTCTTGAGTGGAAAATAATTTCCTTTGCAACTTTATCAGTGCCTTGGATGGATTTAATTGTATTTGAAATGAAAGTCATTAAAATAAACAGGAGTAAGCGGGAGAGTTAACTAGGGATCTGAGGGGAGGTTAGAAGGGCCCATTTTTAACACTAGTCCTAGACGCAGAATCATGAACTGCTGGAGTCAATAATATTCTCACCACTTAATAACTCTATGTTATCCTTAAAATGAGTAATATCTTTACTATGTCCATATTCTATCAAAAACATATTATATAATGTATTATAAAGAGCACCATCAAACTTCAGAATACCATCTTTGGATTCTAAGTGGAGGTAGTAGCCTTCCCTATAACTGATATTCAGTTCTGCTGTTGGCTCTAGCTCCACTATAGATGAATTAGATAATTTTAAATTATTTATACTCAATATCGAATTTTTAGTTAAAGTTAACATTGCATAATCCTCTAGCTCAATAGTATCAAATTTGTTAGTGTTGGAGTACTGTAATACTACTTGGCTACCATATTTCATTGTTAATACAGGAGGTTTAAAAGTAAAATGAAGGTATAATCTTAGGGGATAGCTATACTCGCTTATAATTAAGGCCTTTAAATCACTATTATTTAAATTCATAGTGATAGATTCATTAATATCTGGAGGGATAATTCGTATTTCATTTGTATTGTTCTTATTAGCCTTAATAGCTAGGGTAATAATATCATTATTCTTTACCAAGAAAGTATTAACGTAGAGGGTAATATTATCGTGTTCTATATGAACTGTTGAAGTAGAGAGCTCCAAGCTTCGTTCTAGAAGAGAATGATTGCACATGATTCTGTCATGTTGGTGGTATATCTTAAACAAGTTTATTACTACTCCTATTTATTACTGATAGCTGAACAAGCATACGATAATACTACTGATAAATGTTTTTTTTATCTACCATAATTTTTCCAAAGGCACTATTTACTTTACATTTTTCTAGCCATGTATACTGCATTCTTAGGAGGGGGGGGTCAGTAATGGGTTCTGCTTATCCAACTATTAGTAATTTATCATCAATAGTTAGAGTTGAATTATCAGAGAAAATCTTAAAGATTTCTCCTCCTAACAAACTGGTTTTAAAGAAGGTTCTATTTTAACCACACTAAACCCCAGTCTTGTTGCCTGTTTTTGTAGGTTTTTCACCATTGTTTCTTGGTATTGTTTTTCATAAGTTTCAATTCCCTTTTCTACATATAGCTTAGATCAGTAGGATACAAACAAGATAACATACCAAAGGCATAATAGATATGCACACTTGGAGATACATATAGTGTCAGCACCTTAACGATTTATGCCATAATCTTTACCATATTTTAGTAGGCGATAAAACATACATGCCAGCTTCCTTGCTGTAGCAGTAATAGCTTTTGGTGTACCAGCTCTACCTTTGATTCGTCTATAAAATCCTGCTAGTGCTGATTTACCTCTACCTAAGCTAAGAGCAGCCATTCTAAAAGCCATACTTGCCTTATTTTCTACTTTCTTTGTTCTAGTATCAAATACTTTACCACCAGTAATTTGATTTGTAGGACTTAAACCAAGCCAAGATGTAAAGTGTTTCTCTGTACTCCATTTGTCCATCTCTAAGCCCACTTCCGATACTATCGTTTGTACACTGAGCTCACTTAAGCCCGGAATTGCGGTAAAATCTACTCCTACTACATTATATAGTGATTGTTGTAAATCAAATTTTGGGGAGTTTTTGTTCTTGCGTTGCTTTTTGCTATTTGTTAAATCACCACCACCACGTTTATCAAATTCTTTGTAACATGCTTCTATCGCTTCGTCACACTTACTAATTTGTTTTAGGTAAAATTCATAAATATCTAATTCTTGCTTTAATACTATAAGATGCTCTTTACGGTAATCTCCCTCTAGTGTTTTGACAATGGTTTTAACATCACTTTTTATATGTGGATCTCTAAGTGTAGCTAATTTATTTGCATATCTTTCGCCAGCAATAATTGCTTTTATTATACTGATTCCTGCTACTATGCTAAACTTCCGCTTACTATAGTCTAGAGCTGAGGCGGTTTCAAGAGCTCTTTGGTGAAGGGGCACGAACGTAAAGGCTAACAAATGCCTGATAAGGCAAGAAGGTAGAAGAAGGAATACAGAACAAAAAAATAATGGCTTACCATCTCAACTCAAGGACTAGCTCGCTATATGAGCTCATAGACCTGTCCAGCGTAACTTGCTACTCATGGTCTATGGGCATTAACTCAACTTCTAAGAGGTGAAAGCGAAAAGATCCTGTTAGCCATAACACCGTAATAATTTTAGGAAGCCATCCAGCTTATTTGTGGGGCGCTGGCGTCCTAAAATTATTATGACATAGTAATTGCTACCAGAAGCACAAAACTACCACCTAAATAGCAGCTGGCTATTGCATTAAAATAATGGAGAATTGGCTGCAAAAATTAGTTGATACCTAAATCCTAAGCTAAAATCTTTGAATTCAGATAAACCTACACTTGCAAATGTGACAGAACTAAGTTAAACTATAATTATGAGGAATATAAACAAGAATGTCAGGTCAATAAGGTGTGATGTACTTGTAGAAGTTAAGATACAAATACAAGAACCACAAACCAGTACCCTATTAAGCAATATAATTAAGATAATAAAATTATGCCACTACCAAGAGAATTTATTGATAAAAAGTTGACACAATTTGAGGATAAAAAAAAATCAAACTATTGAAAAATTATTAGCTTTTGTTAAAGAACTAATGGATGCAAAACATACTAATGAAGAAATAGCAAAATTGCTTGAAGAAAAGAGCACTAGTGTTGATTTTAATTTAAATATGACTGATGATCAAAAGGGTAATACTCTTGTAATGCAGGCAATGAAGAAAGCATTTTTACGTCCAGAATATTATAAGTTAGTGGGAGTACTTATTTTGGTTCCAGCGGTGCAGTCTAATTTAAACCAGATAACTAATCAAGGTGGTAAAACAGCTTTGGAGTTAGCTATAGAGTTTAATGACGAAAAAATAATAGAATTACTTGATAATACTATGAATAATCCTTTAAATGAGGCAATAAATTTATTAGATCTGCAAGAAGTAAAGAAAATAGTTCAAGAAAAGCCTAATTATATAAATAAAAAAGATCTAAATGAAGAGATCCCTCTTCATTTAGCACTATGTCATCAAGTATTATTAATGTCATGTAATGTTTCTAAGTTTGGGGTAATACAAAAAGTCGTCCCTCAGGGAGTAGAATATGAACTAATTCCACCAGAACAGATGAAAAGCTCAGAAAATAAAGCACTTAAAGATTCTTCAGATCAATTTATTAATAACGCTAGAGAAATACCTGCATTATTAATCGAAAATGGGGCCATATTAGATAAAAAAAATACACATGAACTAACCCCAGTGCACTTTATTAAGAAGCAATATTCTAATATAGTAGTAGAGGCAATAATAAAATATATAAGTAAGGGGGAAGATGATGAAGATCAATGTAAGAGATACAATGAGAAGTTAATAGAATTAGAAAGAGCAAAAATAGGGACTCCTTCACGGGAAGTATTACTAAAAGAAGTAGAAGGAAACGAACAAGCATTAGACACATGGGACCCAGTGGGTGGTATAGAACAATCTATTGCTCAACTGAAGCAATGGCATCAACAGCAAATTAAAGGGCCAGAAGAAGTAGAAGAATTGAATGCTAATCTATCCCAATTACAAGTAAAAGACATACTAGAAGCAAGTGCAAGCCAAAAAGGTGTAGGATCCATTGCTCAAGAATCACAAGACCAAAAAGTTCCTTCTTTATTAGGACAAGATGCAAGTAGTGAAGGATGATTTGTCATTAGTGGATAACTAGCTTACGGGGAGTGTGCGTTTAACTCTGTGTCAGGTATTAAATTAAGCTTTAAAATGCAACCGATTAGGGAAAAAATATCAAGCTGAGAAATGGTCAATGCCCAATTTGGGATTGGCATATTCTACTTTTGAGTGTGCTAGTCAAGACTTAATCTGACAGAGGTTAAAAATCAGGCAGCAATATTTTTGCAAGTTAGGCTGTCTGATATTTCTTGTATATTAGCAATATTTTTTAGTAATTCATTTATCCTCTAGTAACTGATAATCTTGTCATTTTAGCGATGTCTTCAATAGAATAACCATTATCTCTCATCATTTTTATCATTTTAGCTTCACCTCTAGCTTCTCCGATTGGTATACCTTCAGCTTTAGCAGTTTGTATCAAGTAGTCTTCTGCTGCTTGATTATCCATAATCCGTTTAGTCTCTTGCTCATAAGTCAGTAATTCTTCTTCTGTCCAGTTAAACTGGTTTAATTCTTCGTACGCTCTTTCTATTACTTGATCAGATCCTATGATCTTACGTAAGTCGGCTTCACTAGTTTCATCCGCATGCTTAAAGAAATAACACCATTTTTCAATTATATTAGTCAGTAAATTTATATCAGTGATTTTAAACTTTGGTAGCTCAATAAAGGTAAAGGAAAAATCCTTTAAATCATGAGCATAACTATCTTTATCTAAAATAATATGATCAGACTTATAGAACACTTTATCTTTAAAGATTATATTATCACTAATAGCAATAAATATTACTGCTTTAAGATCTATATATCTGGCTCCTTCGTTTTTGCCTTTATTTAACTGCCGTGAGTAGGCTTTAGCTGCGTAATACTGAGCTCGCTTCTCAAAACCTTCTTGGGGAGATACTTGCATCTCAATAATAATTTGCACGCCATTTTCATTTTTACATAACACATCTACTATGCTTTGCTTCTTTGAAGCAATTTCAGGATCCTGGATAGTAGGTAAAAAAGTTACTTCCTTAATTCTCTCACCATTTTTAAGCTCCAGCACATCATTAATGAAGTGAATAAGAATATCTTTATTCTTCTCCGAGCCGAATATTCGCCTAAATGCAACATCATTTTTAGGATCAAGAAATTTAGTAACGGCCATAAGTAGTAATTTATTTGCGAGTTGTAATTAGTTTTACACGTTACTCATTATACCGCAAATCTATTAAATATAATAGTATAGGTGTAGCGGCTTTCTGTAGCCACGCATTTCTAGAAAATTAAAGTGTATTAGTTGATCCCTTAATACCGCTTGTTGTATGGGCACCACCAGTAAACTTCAATATTACTTATCTACTGCGAACAGAAAGGTAGCCTTTCTGCTTTATTTTTTCTTGCTGATCTTTCGTTATTTACTAATTAAATTCTCTCTGTTATTTCCTCCTTCCAACGAGAGCCAACTGCAAGTTATTTGCCATTTTTTTGGCAAATGGGAAAAATTAAAGTGTTGGCACTTTTAGGAGTTTTTCCCTATCCTGCTTCTATACTAACTTCCGCTTATTATAGTTTAGCGCCGGGGGGTCAAGGGCTTTTTGGTAAAGGGATTCAATGTAAAGATTAACAGACAATGGGTAAAGCCAAGAGGACAAGAAGGGAGAGAAAAGCAAGGGTACAAAATAATGCGCTTACCACTCTAAACTCAAGGACTAGCTGGCTATGTAAGCTCATAGACCTGCTCAGCATAACTTAGCTACTCATGGTCTATGGGCATTAACTTCACTTCTAAGAGATGAACGCAAACAGATTCAGTTAGCATCACACTGTAATAATTTTAGGACGCCAGCATTCCCCAAATAAGCTGGCTGACTTCCTAAAATTATTACTATATACCCACTGCTCACAAACTTGTATATCCCAAGACCTAACTTGTCGGTTATATGGACTTGTGGGAAACTTCCTAAGTTTTCCATCAAAATCCACATAACTTATTCCTTGCTGCCGTAGGCTTTTTTGTTAATTTCTACGAAGCTATGATGGGTAAAATTACGTTGTAACTTCGTATAAATTAACAATCCTTTTAGGAGAAAACGATTTGGTTTTACTGCTCCCTTTAGATCACTAGTTACTTCTCCCGCTTACTCCTGTTTATTTTAATGGGTTTGGGCACCCAAGTTATGCAAGCAAAACTCATTAAGATAAACAAACTCTTATCTACTTTTTTCTACCCTCCTCTCCATTAATATGATAATATACATATATTAATATTAGACTCTGTTTTATGGCTACTAAACCTTTATCTACTATTACTAAACTTGCTAATCTAGAACACTCTAAAAAACAACGTATCGCTAAAATTGCAGAAGGTGCTATAAGCAGCAGCCTTGCACAATAAGATGAAGGATAATATGTTATTAAAGCCTCAAATTCTTTTATTATCAATGATTTTATTATCATTTTTTTCTAATTTTTCTAAAAATTATGTTATGGCTAGTGATAAAGTTGGTAGTGTAGGGATTATAAATAATATGATCACCTCCTTTGCAAAGAGTAATAATGTTAATTTTTATGCTATACGTATACATCCAGGGCAAGATCTTAAGAAAGAAATAAATAAATTTGTGATTAACAATTCCATTAAAGCTGGAGCTATAGTTACAGGGGTAGGGAGCTTAAGACAAGCAAATCTTCGTTTAGCTAATGAAAAAGAAGCAACAATGTATAAAGATAAGTTTGAAATTGTATCTTTAGTAGGAACTATAGGACTAGAAGGACAGCATTTGCATATATCTATATCAGATAAAACTGGTAAAACTGTAGGAGGGCATCTTATGGATGAAAACATAATTTACACTACTGCAGAAATAGTGATTATTAAATTTAATGATTTACTTTTTTCCAGAGAGATGGATAGTATAACAAATTGTAAAGAACTAGTGATAAAGCAGAGTTAGTAGTTAACATTTAATCTGAGTGTGCCAGAGAAAACATCTAGTAAACTAATAGCTAAAAAATTATAAGGGGATTGTTGTTCTTTCTTCGACTCGCCCTGGTCAATACCTTCCATACTTCAACAGCCGTAATGTTTTCTATCTTACATTCAACCAAACTTCTTCGGATCTACAGATGTTATTTGCTGGTGGGGTAAACTTGACTCCAATCTAGGTGGATACAAAATTATCTCCTGCAAAGATCAACTTGATGTTGATAACATAATCTTATCCGTGATTAAACGAAGAAAAACTTGTGGATCTCTTCCGTTTACATAATAACAATATGAACCTTGATCATCTTAATTTATGTTAACTTCCAGGTCATATACTGAGAATAACCACAGTCAGAGAGTAAAATATGATACAAAAAACTGTGCTCTTAGCTTTACTGTGCATGCCAATATTATCTGGATGTGCATGTTGTAAGCATATGATTTGGTCATTGCCACCGAAATATTTACAAGTAAAGGATTTTAAGCAGTGTCTGATGATAGAAAAAATATCTACCTACACACAATATTGCATGCCTCAATACAAACCTGATAGCTGTTCTGTTGTCTCATGGAAACAACTAATAAAGTTGGATACGCCTAGATGTAAGACTTAAATTATTATTTTTGGTCATAATTAATAGGAAGTATAAAATAAGTATATAACGCTCGTTAATGGCAATGATTTTTTAATATAAGAAGTAGTCAAATAACGACGCCTAAAACCTTTTCCGGTTAGCTATATTTTTATAATAGAATTCAAGCCATGATAGAAAAAAAGAATGTTAGTACCGAAAAAGTCTAGCTATTAGATATAACATATCTATAGTAATTTTAAAACCAATAAATCTATCAATTGCTTGCAAACATTCTGCTGCATTATCTTTATTATAAACCATTGGAGACTTAATTATTATGATAATTTAGTTTATATATTTGAACATAAATTTCAATAAAATAAACTATAAACAGATATTCTAGCCCGAATGCTAACCTTATATTGATTTTGCACTATTTAAGTATTAACAATTTCTAGATCATAGCCGACAACACCTAAATTTATTTTTAGCTTATCTATATCAGTTTTATAGACGATAGATTCTTTAAGTGAAAAAAACCACTTGTAAAAATTAAATGCTAATGGCTGCATAATATCTCTAACCTGAGTGCTTTAATGCCAAATCCCCCCTCACTTACAAATGCGACAGAACCAACTTACCTAAATGGCACCTCATCGCTTATTCCCTGACTTACCACCTGATTGTGAGAGAGAATTCTTGTTGGTTGGTGAGGGAGTAGGTGGTGGTGTGGGGATGCTAAAGTTTTGCTCTGCGTAGGATAATTTTTTATTTAAATCTCCAAAAGTACGATTCTGCGCTTCCAAAGAAGAAGTGGGATTAGGGGTAACTGAAGGGTTGTTCACAACACTATTATTCCCTTGAGATAGTGCAGGTCCACGACTCGACTGTAGTTGAGGGGAGCCAGACTGTGGAAGATTTTCTCCTAATTTATGTTCTCCTGGCATTGGGTTATTTTTATACTCATCGTAGGCGAATTTTCCCACCCCCACACCTACGAGTGCACCAGCTAAAGGAACTGCTAATGGTGGTGCAAATATAGCGCACAGAACTACAGCTCCAACTGCACCTCCAGCTATCAACAAAGATCTTACCGGGTGTTCTTGAACAGTTCCCCAAATTCTTTTTCCGATATTTCCTAATCTTGTAAAAATGCCTGTAGTGGGTTTGTTAGTACTATAATTTATTTGGGGAATCTTATCTGTATCTTTAATTATTGGGCTAGGAGTGTTAATGAATCTGTTGTTATTAGAAGATATAGTCATATTCGATCCTAGATTTGCAGATGTACTAGGAATGTCAGGTGGATTTTGCATAGCTTTATTTGGTTGAAAACCAAGAGCGGTTAATCCGTCAGTTAATCCGTCTTCAATCAACTTTTGTATTTCTAGTGTGGAATTTTTTGCTCCTGCTACAAATACCTTAACCATTTGATTAACCATAGCCTGACTGGTTGTTACAAACCCCGGTCCTGGATTCGGATCAGGCTCTAATAAATTATATAGATTAGAAGATAATCGGTGTTTTATAGATACTATTTCCTCATTTGACATAGGACTATTATTATGCACTAGTTCATCTATCTCTCCTACTATTGCCCTAGTTTCTAGGGACTTTAGATTAGAAAAATTATTATCTGTCATTATTTTCATTATGTCCTTAAACATTTTGTTCTGCACACCCCATCTTGCAGCTTCTCCTTCCGGGAATTGATGCTGTTTGCTAATACCAATATTAGTTTGTCGTATCCCCCCATTTATTGCATTATTAATAAGTGCTTGACGTTCGGGGGTGATATATTCAGTTAGTTTACTAAAAATCCTTCCTAATTCTTGTGTTTTCTCGTCCTGCATCCTCATTCTACCATCCTGTGAGCAGTATTCATCAAAATCGTGACGCAATCCATTAGCTAAAATTTTATCTGTGTCACTAATAGGTTGAACATTATCTGCTATTTGTTCAATATCTTTTATTATTATCCCCTCCTCTCCCATTGAATAACCATTTTTTGTAGCAAAACTTGATATATCCTGACTTATTTCTTCTTTTCTCTTGTTATATAGTTCTTTATTGGACATTTCATTTTCCTTTTAAGTGTAGTTATTTTTTTATTGCAGTAATTACACGAATAAACGCTTTTTGGCGCACTTCTCCCTAGCATATATTTTATTTATCAACCAGCTCTTCCTGCTAAGTGATAGCCCAAATTCTGAGTGTAAGTCAGAATATTACCAAACTTACAATATTTCTGAAAAGATGCAGCATATTAAAAATTTGATTGTTAGTTAAGTTGCTACTGTAAAATAGTAGAAGATTTTATTATTTTTCTCAAGTAGTTAATTTTTTACTATATTGTATTAACTAATTTTTACAGCCAGCTCTTCATTATTGAGTGCAATAGCCAGCTGTACTTTAGAGGGTAGTTTTGTGCTTCTTGCAGCAATAGCTTGTAGTAGAGGAAATAAGGGGATCAATTTGTTCATGAAGAAATGATCATTAAAATACAAAGCTTGTTGACATTTAATGGGATGCTCGCCATTAATGAGCAATATTTCTGGTTCAAATGGCATAATCTTAAGTTTTTGTGGTAGCATTAAAGGACGTTTAGTCTCGCTTTGAGAGACGCTATTTATTTGAGGCATAGTCTTGCCTTATTACTTATACCTTATTTCCTATATAATTTCACTACCCAAATCATTTATGCTATATCAGAACCTTGACATAGATAGTGTTAATTTTACTACGATATATACTAAATATTACTTAATATTTTTTAATATATATCAAATTAATCTGTAGATGTTTTGAGTTAGATTATCATTAATATTTTGAATATTAACTAATATTATGCAGGAGCCTCATAAAAGTAGCATTATTAAAGCGACAACCTGGCGTATGACAGGCACGTTTGGCACTTTTGTGATTTCGTTTTTAGTGAACGGCGAAGTAACATTTGCTATTACTATCAGCCTATCGGAAATAGTAACCAAAATTTGCCTATATTATTTTCATGAACATGTATGGAATAAAATTAGTTGGAAACAAAATATTCTTCTTGCTCACACTAGTACCAATCTATTGAATAAAAAATATTACCCTTTATTTAATCACAAGGAATAACAGTGTGGTCAAAAAAGATTTTAGGTTTAATACAGGATTAATCGGACCTTATGGAGGGATACTATGTGAACGTTATATTACAAATATAGAAAATATTGACTATCAATCAAGACTACCTACTAGCCATTCACATATTCTAACCCAGCGTCAGTCATGTGATTTAGAACTATTGCTCAATGGGGGATTCTCTCCTTTAACAGGATTTATGAATAGTCTGATTACGAAACAACAATCACTGAGATGCGCTTAGCTAATGGCACTTTATGGTCTGTCCCTATTACCTTAGATGTGAATTTATCATTTGCTGCTAAGCTGCAATTAGAGGATGAAATTATATTAAGAAATTCTGAAAATATACCATTAGCTATACTCAAAATTAATGATATATGGAAACCGAATAAGTTAGTGGAAGCATTTAAGGTATTTGGCACAATTGATGACACTCATCCAGGAGTCGCTATTTACTGAATGTTACAGAAGAAGTGTATATCGGGGGAGAAGTATTTGGCTTAGCATTACCAACCTATCATGATTTTACTCATCTGCGCCATACCCCGCAAGAACTACGTGCGTTATTTAATGAACTGGGGTGGACCCAAATAGTGGGGTTTCAAACACGCAATCCTATGCATAGAGCGCATTACGAATTAACGCTAAGAGCAGCGCAAGATCATAATGTCAATTTACTGCTCCATCCATCTGTCGGAATAACTAAACCAAGAGATGTGGATCATTATACTCGTGTTCGTTGTTATGAAAAATTACTTACTCGCTACCCACTAAATAGTACCTATTTAAGCTTACTGCCACTTGCTATGAGAATGGCAGGACCAAGAGAAGCTCTTTGGCACGCTATTATTAGAAGAAATTATGGTTGTAGCCATTTTATTGTAGGGCGTGACCATGCAGGCCCTGGTAAGAATGCGGCAGGGCAAGATTTTTATGATACATATGCCGCCCAAGAGTTAGTACAACAACACCAAGGTGAATTAGGTATTACCATAATCCCGTTCCAAGAAATGGTGTATGTACGTTCTAAAACTAAATATTATCCTATTGATCAGGTAGAAGATAAGCAAGAGATCCTTAATATTTCTGGTACTGAACTTAGAAAACATCTCCACGCAGGTCAGGAAATACCAAAATGGTTTTCATTTCCTGAGGTAATATCCGAATTATATAGAACATATTTACCAAGATCACAACAGGGCTTGACAATATTTTTTACTGGCTTGTCAGGGGCTGGTAAGTCTACTTTAGCTAATATTTTATTACACAAGTTGATGGAAATAGGAGGAAGGTCTATTACCTTATTAGATGGAGATTTAGTGAGGCAAAATTTATCAAGTGAATTAGGATTTTCAAAAGAGCATCGGGATATTAATATTTTACGTATTGGTTACGTCGCTAGTGAAATTACCAAACATCGAGGCATTGCGATTTGCGCACCAATAGCCCCGTACGCAGCAGCACGCTGTAAGGTGCGAGAAATGGTATCAGAAGTTGGCAATTTTATTGAAGTGTATGTTAACACTTCTTTACAAACTTGTGAACGGCGGGATTATAAAGGGCTTTACGCTCAAGCAAGGCGTGGCCTGATTCCAGAATTTACAGGAGTTAGTGACCCTTATGAAGTTCCTACAGATGCTGAATTAGTAATTTCTACTGAAAATACTGATATTAAAGATAATGTAGATCTTATCTTAGATTATTTAGAAAAAGCAGGTTTTATCAATACAAAATATAGCATTATATGAGTCAAAAAACACCGTATCATTGTTTCTTTAACGGAGATGCAGATGGCATTGCTGCAGTGGTACAGTTTATTCATAGTGGTTTTATTATTGATAATTTTTTTACTGGCCATAAAAGAGATCAAACTTTATTACGTCATGGCGAAACATTGTGGAACGCAAAGATTTTAGCTTGTGATATAGAGTTGGCTAAGAATATGGATAGCGTAAAGAAAATGCTAGATAATAAGTGTGAGATGTGCTGGTTTGATCATCATGGTAACGGAGAAGAAAAATTATTATTGGAATATCCAAATTTTACCTCAAATATAGATATTGCTGCTAATACTAATACTGCTCTAATAGTATACAAGCTTCTTAATAAACCAGAGCTACTCAAATGGGCTATTGTTGGATTATTTGGAGATAATATAGATGGTGCAGCATTACATTATTGCCAATGCCTTAATTTATCTCAAGAAGAAATTTCAATCCTGACTAATATAGGCAAGTTGATAAATTATAACTCTTACGGTGAAAGTTTCAATGATTTAATCATTGACCCCATTGCCATACTTCATAAAGCAAAAGAATTTAAGGATCCTATCACATTTTTTCAACAAACAGATATAGGAGAACGTTTAGCGCAATGCGCTAGAGAAGATTTAAAATTAGGTCTTAGTTATTGTGAGGAAAATAGTCAAGAAAATTATATTATCCTTTTACCTAACCTCCCATGGGCTAGAAGAGTATATGGGACCTTAGGTAATTATTTAGTAAAGCAATACAAGACTAAGCCAGTTGCGATTTTAGTAGATATTGGAGCAGATCATTATCTTGTCTCAGTCAGAGCGCCATTAGATCAACCAACGGGCGCTGGCGACCTTTGTCGCTTATTCCCTTCAGGAGGCGGCAGAGCTGGCGCAGGCGGAATTAATAAATTGTATAAAAATTCTCTAGAACAATTTTTAGAATCTTTTCAAACACATTGGATGGGCATGAGGTAACTATAGTAAGGAGATTCATGAGATAAAATGCAGGGCTAAGAATTGGCGTAACCATTATTAAACCGGGTAATCCCCCTGTTGTAGGGTGTCTGGTTGAGTTAATCTTTTTGACCCGCAACATATGGCATAAATCGTTAAGGTGCTGACACTATATGTATCTCCAAGTGTGCATATCTATTATGCCTTTGGTATGTTACCTTGTTTGTATCCTACTGATCTAAGCTATAGCTCATGGTTTACATTTATTAATGTAAATAATGCCCACGTAACCTCAATAATAAATTCCAGTTCTACCTAAGTAAGGGCCGAATGGATACGAAGATTAAGGCAAGGAAAGAAGCATACCCTAAAATCAGCACAGGGGTTTAAGCAATATAAAATTTGAGGTGGTATTTTAATGACTTTAAATTATATTTTTATCTTGCTATACCATCTTATTTTCCTTCAAATAACAGGTGTAACAAAAGCAAAATAATATATCGATCTCACTAAGTTAATATCATCCAATGAGCAGAGAGATGATAATAGAAAGGAAGAGATAGCAGCGAATTATGAATAAGTGAGTAATGTCGAGAATAAAATAATATTAATTGCTGGTAAGCCACTAGAATTAGAAAGAATGCTCAAATACAAGATATATTTTGACCAATTTGGCACACTAACTAGCAAGTTTGGTATCAAGTTTGCCCCGGCTATAGTAGAGCAAGAGAGTAGGGCACTAAAAATAGTAGAAATTTGTATAAATGAATAGTAGAAAAGGATGGCAATTAATTAAATAATCGAGCAATAATGACCATAGATAATAAAGAAAATAAATTAGCAGAAAATTTACAGATAAAAATTCATTATAGAACAATATTAGAGGATATTTTATCTGATTTTGCCAAAAAAGAGAAAATACTCAATTTATTACAGGTAATTGATAGGGTAACACAAGATACTGAGCAACATGCCGATGAAAGAATTTTAATAAGATTATTGTTGAGTCATGTGGATAGCTGGCAGGAAATACAAAGACAATATCCCCTAGAAGACCTTCGTTGGGCAGCAGAAATAGTGGAGGTTTTTGAGGGTGTTGAGAAAGAGCTTAATAATAATCCTATGATGCGGACAGTAATAGGGCAATTAAGTGGTAGTATAATATTTCCTAATGATGATCAATTAGGGTAGAGATAATTATAAAGATTATGTAGCAAAACTATTGTAATGATAAATAATAGGATTGTTTTGTTCCCTTGTTGCAAATCTTGGGAGTACTTGGGACCAAATGATAAACATCATGATACGCCTTTTTCAGTAAACGCCAGCGTTACATGTTCTGGGAGATTTGTCAATCCTATTTCTGGTGTTTTTTCAATGGGCCTCTATCTGAATCTTATAAAAATTCTTTAGAAGAAAAAAAGAATGGCAACATATTTGCTAGCCTCACGGTGATTTTTTTGGCTAGAATTTTTTGTTAATGAAAACCACCGTTTTTCGAGATACGGATCTCTCCTTATGGACCATTATTTATACCAAATGGGTGCAGATCTATTAGTCCATTTAGGTTTTACTTGATCATATTGCCACTTCGTCGTAAGATACTTTTGGTAGGCCTCATGTATATCTGTAATATTAGTAAAATCAACTTGTAATGTTTTGGATTTAGTACAATTCGGAAAAGGTGTTATTTTGCTACTATGAGGAAGGTATTTACTGTACTCTGCTAAAATAAGTACTAGCTGTGCAGTTTTATGCTTTTTATTATAGCGGAAAGTATATTCAGAGCAAAGAGATTGAAAATGCTCAAAAAGCCAATTCCAATTAGTTCTGTTTAAAGAAGCCCAAATAGTACACGGATGTTTTTGGTGAGTTGGTTTATATATATCATGGTGCACGATATTACTATTTAGGAATATTGCGGTGCTTAGTAATTGTGCCGATTCAAGAACCATTTTAATTAGACGCTTATCATCTAAATTATATGCTGATATTATCGGGCAAATATTAGTAGCAAAAATATTCATATTGTTTCATAATGTTTACGATGTTAACTTGATAACCATACTAAAATAAAAAAATTATAACAAAGTGCGTAATAGATACTATCTAGTTAATGTTAGTAAGATACAAGGAATACTAAACCTAAAATTTATAGGAGGAAGTAATGTTTGAGGTAAATACAAGACAAATTGCTCATATAGTAGCACAAGCTAGAGCAAAACAATTGGCAACAAAATCTACTCAGGATAAATTATCGAAAATTATTATTGAATATCGTCAAGATCACCCTGATATTTCTGATAGGGAACTAGTGCAGCAATTTTCACAAAATATTTCTACACGCTGCGAAACTAGTAAATCAATAAATGAGTACTTAAAAGGTCCAGGGTTAAATCAGATAGGATATCCTATAAAATCTAATAAAACTCCTCTGCAACTTAATATGGCTAAAGGATGGATTGATGATCAAGGGGAAGGGCTAATAACACAAATAACAACAGGTAAATTCTATCATAAACTATCTAATGTAGTTCATCCTGCTGAACTACCAGCTTTACAATCACCGAGCACTACGGAGTATTGGGGCAACGAAAATCCTTCAGTTAGTTCAGTATTGCTTGCTGATATTGTTTCTAGCTGTAATAGGAAGCAAGATAACTTAACTGGAGCTGCCACGTTTTTTCCTTTTTTGGATAGTAGATATGAATTACCTGATCATCTTGTCTCTACCTCCTATTCTTTTGCTACCAAAAAGGGTATGACACTTTTTGGTGATTATCAATATGGAGCACACCGTTATTTTGCTGAGCAATTAGTATTTGGTCCTGAAGATTTTGTTCTACTGCAGTAGGTAAAGCAAGCTATCTGACTACTACTCAAATTAAAGGTATAAATACTGTTGACATGCAGGGAGCGTATGAAGCGAGTAGAGCAGCAGGGGGAATGCCAGACCCTATATATCTCTATAAAGCGATCACCTGTTTAAGCGGTGATATTCAGGATAGTCAGTTGAGATTAATTCAAGAAGGAGATATTTATCTTGTAAAAGGCCATACCGCTTTTATTGTCACTAAACCTGATGGTAGGAGCCAAGTTACTACTGTACAGTTTAATAGAGATATAGACTCTCTCAAAAATAAAATATTAGGGGGAGGTACATATGATTACAACTTACGTGATAAAGCTGAAAAAATAAACACTGGTATTTATATTTTACGTCCTACTGCTGTAGAACCTCTACATGAATCTTGTTCCTTAAGTGAATTGCTGAATCGCATTGACACTAAATATACAACTCTTTTTCCTGATGGGCCTACAAATATTTCAGGAGATTGCAGAGTATTTCTTGAAGACAATACAATTGCTACATTAGGAGAAACTGATAATTGTTCTATTCTATAAATTAATATTATAGGGAAAATATAAATATGGCTAAACATGATATTTTTAAAAAAGCTTATTCAGAACATATAATTGATATTACCGAAACTCAGATTATTTGGAGAGATGGTACTAAAATGCCAGTGAATATTACAGAAAGTAAGCTACTAGTTCCTTTCAGTAAAATTGAGCAGAGAAATTATCAGGAAAAATTAAATGATCCTGTTATTCTTGATCAAATCTCTATAGCATATATCCCCGGACAGGAAGGTATAATTAAAGCTCAAACTGTAGTGGATTATGATCCGGGTAGGATTCGTTATATGCCATTTTTTAAAAAGATGTATGGCACAAACAGAGAAGAAGTAAAAAATAATTTAGTTGAAGTTAAATGGTTACCAAACGTTTTGAAAAGCAAGTGTGAGGATGATGCTTCTATAAAATTAGAGGTAACAAAAATAAATAATGTTGTAAATAAAATAGAATCTATCTCTTCTAAATTAGAAGCTGTGTTAACAGATGAGCAAATAAAACAATATCTGGATAATCCTGGAGGAACATTTTGTTGGAGAGAGATTGCTGGCACTAATAGGCTTAGTGCTCATTCATTTGGGATGACTATAGGTATTAGTGCGGAATCCAATTATTGGTTATGGGATTATCAAAAAGAACATAATCTGGATAGTATTAAGGTAGATGTAAGAGAAGAAGATATAGATGCTAATTCTTTTCCTTCTTACAGAAATACAATAAATACAATCCCTGAAACTATTATTCAAACTATTATTCAAACTTTTAATGAAGAAGGTTTTATATGGGGAGGGCATTGGTATCATTATGACACAATGCATTTTGAATATCGTCCCGAATTACTACCAAATTTAATAGGAGAACATTCTTAAAAGTGTCTATTGAATAAACTTTAGTCTTATCAAGCATTGCCAAGAAACAGTTAATTTAGTGATATAAAGATTCAAAAGTATCTCCTTGTTATTGCTCCTAATCAACTGTTTTCGAATTATGCAGAAAGTCTAATAGGGATTATATAATAGACTTCTTTCCAAACTCGCTTCTGGTAGGGAATTTGAAGAAGACTCTTCGCTTCAAACCGCAACATACTTAAATGTACGTGAGGATTTGAGCACCGAATCGACGTACAAATTACCAGCAGAAGCGAGTTTGGAAAGAAGTCGAATATTTCTGCTCCTTTAAGATAAATCGTCATGCTCAGTATTATTTCTCCATCAAAGTCTCAGAATTTCCTGCATGCAACAATTAGCACACCAGCAACACAATATTATTTTACTAAGAAAACTCATCATTTATTACAAATATGTAAAGATTTATCTAAAAATCAGATTAAGTAATTAATGAAGATGAGTGATAAAATTGCTGAACTTAATTATGAGCGATTCCAGAATTTTGACAACCAGGTTTCTAAGCAAGCGGTACTCGCTTATACTGGAGATGTTTATCAAAACATTGATAAACAAAATTTTACTCAAGAACAAATTAACTTTTCACAAGATCATTTACTGATTATCTCAGGATTATATGGAGTACTTAAACCTCTAGATTTAATTAAGCCTTATCGCTTAGAAATGTCAGTAACCTTACCAGATTTAGAGAAATTAGCAAATTTTTGGCAGGATCAGGTGACTACTTATATCAATCAAATATTAGTAACCCACTCAAGTTAAATATCTTATCAATTTAGCCTCCAATGAGTATGCTGTTGCCATAAATCAGCATAATTTGCAATATCCTATAATTAATATCCATTTTAAAGAAGAAAGAAATAATATTTTATTATTATCATTAACCATAGTACCCCACACTTATTGTTGAAGTTGAAAGGCATGCATAATGTGTTTTCGTAGTAATGAAAACAACATAGCAGGGGTATCACTTAACGAGTTATAAAAATAATCTTTTATCCAATCAAATCCGTAAGTAAATAATGAGTATAATTTACGACCATGTTTTTTGATCTTTATAGGATAAATTTTGTTCTTAATGTCACCAGCAAGCACGCAAATAGCTAAGGATAAAGATACTATTGCAAATAGTTTTTCCAGCTTTTTTTGATCTGTAATGTGGGTATCTTCAATATTAAATCCAGATGACTTGAGAGACAGAAAAGGTCGCTCAATGCTCCACCTCTGCTTATATGCTAGCAAAGCACATTCACCAATAAGCACATTACTAGCAATAAATAGTTGCTCTCTTTCTAATTGCAAACAAGTTATTTTAATTGCCATACCATTGTAAATTTTGCTTTCTATAGTTTTAGTGTCACCCATTTGCATATCGGCAAAACATTTATTCAACTTCATCTTGCCACCGTTGAAATGCTTGACCTTCTCACTTTTTCTTAGCCTGATAGCAAAAGGTAATTTTTGGATTCCACCCATATATTGCAACCATTCCTCACCAACAAATTCCCGATCGGCAAGGATAAGCTCTATCATTTCCTTAGGTATAATTGTTAAAATTTGCTCAATCAATTTCTTTCTTTCATTAGTAGAAGAGTTGCCTTTTTTATCAAGTAACAACCATGCTATAGGAATTGAAATATTACCATAAACGATAGTTGCAACAAAAAAATTCAAATTTTTAATACCAAATTGCCAGCTGGTTCTATCTATGGCAAGGCTAATTTTACCTGTTAGACAGAGCAATTTAACAATAATTTTCCCTAAACTTATAAAGCACATATTTTGTTCTAAAAGCAAACGCTCAACTTTAACAATCTTGGCATGCAAATTGCCTTTAGAAGCGACATACAGTGCTAATTCTTTGATTCTCACAGTTTTAGCTTTTACTACTGCACAAATTAATTCTGCAAATGTTTTAATTCGTGCTGGGTGCCAATCTAAAAATATGTATAATATTTGGTATAGTGATTGAGAGTCCATTAATACCTCCTGTTGCTTGTTTCTCAGCGGAGATTAGTGACTCTCAGTCACTTATTCAATTTATTATTTTAACCCTCCTGTAAAATCTGTGGGGTACTATGACTTTCTTCACCTAAAGCATTTTGGTCTTTTTGATGGATAAAAGTCTCTTCAAAGGCCTCCCATAAACCTCTCCACCCTGCAGCATGCTGATTTAAATGGCTTATGATGACACTTGAACTTATAGGCTGAAAAGCCGGTACGTCTATTTCTATTTCTCCATAGAGTTCAACTAGAGTTTTATATTCTTCAGTTTTCTTAAATCCTTTAACAAGACGCATTAATTCTTGTAAATTAGCTGCTTTATAGCCATATTCCTTGGCTTTTTCTTCGATCTCATTATTCTTATAACTACTTAGGGCTTGTAATTCAACCTTACTATTAACACCTTGTTCTTTGGGCATTGCACCTACTCCAAAATTTAGTTGTGGTACTTATTCCATAATTAACATCAGTCAATTACATAATTTTACTCTTCCTAAAGAAATCTTAACATTTTTTAGAAATATAGGATATTATATATTAATAGATATAAAGTTTTTCGTAAAACATAATTAGATAATTGACTATATGTGTTAACATAAATTAAAGCGGTGAGAATTATTAATTTTGTAGTGGACGGGTTATATGAAAGAGGCCGGGTATAGGAATGTGACATCATCACAGCTTGTAAGCAAGCCAAAAGATTTGACGTTTTTTGAGAAACTTCAACAGCAAAGTATGATTGATAGCCAAGAGCTAAAGATATTAAACTCTACAAAAATATCAGATAATTCTCAGTTTTTACATTGCGTTATTGAAAATAAATTAAGTACATTATTAAAAAAGTGCATTGATGCTGGCATAATTGATTCTATAAAGAAGGAAGAATTAGAGTTAATATATAAAATTTTAATAAAAGATGAAGATGGAATTTCTCAATCAATAAAGCTAAAGCCAGATCAGAGTCTTAGTCGTGAGGCCTCTGAAATGTTATTAAATTTACACAATAAAGATAAGAAGGCGTTTGATTTACATTCAATTCTTCCAATAATGGATAAAGATGCGGACGATAAAGAGAATAATACTATGTTACACTTTGCAGCCAGTGCAGGACTTATTGATTTAGTAAACACTTTAATGAACAGTGGACTTGATCCGAATATTGTGAATAGTAGGGAACGCACTCCTTTACATTCTGCAGCGCGTGCTGGAAATAATGAGGTAATAAGAAGATTACTAGAGAAAAATGCTTCTATAAATGCTCAAGATGAGGAAGGGATGGCTCCTTTACATTTAGCTGCTTTGGCAGGTCATATTGATACGGTAAAAGAATTAGTGGAGCTTGGAGCTGATAAAGATATTACAACTCAAGATGGCTCTACTGCTTCAGCCCTGGCAGAAAGTAAGGGATATAACGATATAGCATGGACATTAACGCTGGGTGGTGGTGATGTAGGTGATGTTCCTACTACTTTAACGTTGCGAGAACCTCAGGAAGATGTGGGGACAGTACAAGCGTTAGATCAACCGCCTGCTAGTATAAGTGCTAGACGCCAAAAAGGTATTAATATTCCGGGTACATCAGCAAATCAAGCATATACTCCAACAATCAAAGTATTAGCGCAATCTAAGGCTGAGCTAGGTTTACATGAAGCCGCAAGGGCAGGCAATATTAGTCTGTTAACAAAAAGTCTTGCTGAAGGTATTAATGTAGATCATCAAAACAGCATAGGCAATACTGCTTTACATGCGGCTCATCACTCGACCCCTTCTATAACTGACAAATTAATTACTAAGGACGCTTCTTTAGATATTAAAAATACCAAGGGGCGAACCGCACTAGAGGCAATAATACAGAAAGGTCATCAAAAGACGGTAGCGAAAAGCTTAATGCAGTATATAAAGGACGCACCTAGCTCCCAAGCAAAACTTGCAAGGTGCAAGAAAAAAATAGAGGAGTTGCGGTCAGGACAACATAGTAAGAATCGGGAAGTACGGCAGTTTGTGCGCAATATCTTGCCAACATTTGGAAAAGTACAGCAGCGACTTGAAATAGATCCAGACTATATTCCTCCAATACCAGTGCAACCTAAGGATAAGCTAACTTTATATTTAGCCGCAAAGAGAGGCAATATTAGTCAGTTAAAAGACCGACTTGCTGAAGGTAGTAATGTAGATGATCAAAATAGCCAAGGCAATACTGCTTTACATGTGGTTCATAAAAGAAGACTTACTATAACTGACGAATTAATTACTAAGGGCGCTTCTTTAGATATTAAAAATACCCAGGGGCGAACCGCACTAGAGGCAATAATACAGAAAGGTCATCAAAAGACGGTAGCGAAAAGCTTAATTCAGTATATAAAGGGCGCACCTAGCCACGAAGAAAGACTTGTAAGGTGCGAGAAAACAATAAAGGAGTTGCAGCCAGGACAACATAGTCAGGTTAATCGGGAAGTGCAGCAGTTTGTGGGCGATATCTCGCCAATATTTAAATGAAGTAGTTGAGATTTAATCTTACATTTAGTAAAATAAACAAATTATTAAATGGAGATTAAAATGAATTTAAATCAGAAAATAATAAGACCAAAAATAGGATTACTTGAACTAGCAAAAAGCTTAGGAAATGTATCTAGTGCATGTAAGACAATGGGGTATAGCAGAGATAGTTATTATAGATTCAAGGAATTATATGAGAATGGTGGCGATGAAGCCTTGTATGAAATAAGCCGTAAGAAACCCATATTGGCTAATAGAGTTGATCCTATTGTAGAGAAAGCGGTATTAGACATGGCAATAGAGTACCCCGCTTATGGTCAACTTCGTGTATCGAACGAATTAAAAAAAGATGGGATTTTAGTATCTCCCGGCGGCATTAGATCTATCTGGCTTAGGAACGATCTCAATAATCTTAAGAAACGGCTAGTAGCTTTAGAAACTAAAATGGCTCAGGATGGCATTATACTTACGGAAGCTCAATTACGTGTCTTGGAGAATCGTAAGAATCTTAAAGAGGCACATGGGGAAATAGAGACAGAACATCCAGGCTATCTTGGTTGTCAAGATGTTTACTATGTTGGCAACTTTAAAGGAATAGGTAAGGTTTATGGTCAAACTTTTATCGATAGCTATTCCAGGGTGACGGATGCCAAATTATACACAGACAAAACAGCTATAACCTCTGCTGATATGTTAAATGATAGAGTTCTACCTTGGTACGAAGAACAAGGTATTCCTATACTACGTATATTAACTGATCGTGGTACTGAATATAAAGGAAATATAGAACATCATGCCTTTGAATTGTTTTTAAGTATTGAAGGAATAGAACACACCGTTACAAAAGCATATTCCCCTCAAACTAACGGGATATGTGAGAGGTTTCATAAAACCATGAAAAATGAGTTTTATGATACTGCAATGCGTAAAAAGATTTACAATTCACTTTTTGAATTGCAAAAAGATCTTGATACCTGGTTACGTTATTATAATAACGAACGTCCTCATTCTGGTAAGTATTGTTATGGTAAAACGCCTATGCAAACCTTTAAAGATAGTAAAAAATTAGCGTTTGAAAAAAATAATGAGATCTTGTATCTTGAACACTTATCTGACAGTCAAAATTTATCTGACAATCTAATAAGTTAATTTATGGGGTCTGTAAGATCAAATCTTGACTTCTACAATTTAAAACAGTATATCAGGAACTTGTAAAAAATCCAACTTACATTCCCACACTACCAATAGAAACCAAAGTAGATAAAACTCGTAAGAAGTATCCCCCTGCTAGCTCAGCTAGTGCTAATGCTTATGTTATTCCTAATACAACATTATCTCTTCCGCCAATGCAAAAAGAGCAATTAAGGCAAATAGGTGCAACCCTTAAAAGGTATCATACTGACACCCCTGCCACTTCTGCTAATACTGAGTTTGATTCTAGCATGACTCCCAGTTCTAGTAAAAAACCTAAAAGCACTATGGAAAGATAGTGGAACTGTATAAATTAACTCTCTATTAATACATTAGACTTCTTTTAGAGCTCGCTTCTGGTAGGGAATTTGCAGAAGGCTCCTCGCTTCAAACCGTAGTGTACGGCAGTAGTAGTGAGGATTGGAGCCTAGATTCATTTTATCCAAATTACCCATCGCCAGTAGAGTTTCGAAAGAAGTCTAATTAATCCAAAAACGTGAAGACATTGTTCGGGAAATAGAGAATCATGACATAGCTGACGATAAATTCTCAAAATGTCTTGTAAACCTAGTAGAGCTAACCTCCGGGGCTGGAGAAGACTTCAAAGGTTCGACTGCCACAAAAAAACGTAAATTGCTAAATTTGCTATTTTCGAACCTGAAATTAAAAGACGGGAAGCTGAACTTGATGCTACGTCCCTAATTCGATGCATTCGTAAAATGTACTAAACTAGCAGAATGGTGCGCCCTAGTGGATGATTATCGAACCTCTGATCAATCTTTTAAAGATAATATGGCTCTCTATTTTTATATTAAACAAAATTATAATGATAGGTCAACAATATGTTGACAAAAGTCAATTAAATTACACTATAAATAATTCTTATTGTATTTTACCATGGGCTATAAGTTAAGCTTTTCTAACACTGCATTAAAAAATTTGTTCAAGATTTCTGCAAATAAAAAGAGTATACTGCTAGTATGGCATAAATCGTTAAGGTGCTGACACTATATGTATCTCCAAGTGTGCATATCTATTATGCCTTTGGTATGTTACCTTGTTTGTATCCTACTGATCTAAGCTATAAATGAAGGATTGAAAGAAGTTAGAATAAAGTTATGAGGAATATTTTAACATCTGAGCAGCGAGTATCACTGAAATCACGTCATGGTAATGAGCGAGATAGAAGAGTGTGCGATCGAATTAAGGCAGTTTTGCTGTATGATAAAGGTTGGAGCTATGAAGAAATAGCGGAAGCATTATCATTAAGTGAAGAAGCGATAAGAAAACACTTAAGAGATTATCAAAAATTTAATAAATTAGAGACAGCTAACGGCGGTAGCACAAGCAAATTAAGTACTTTGGCAGAAAAAGAATTAATAGAACATTTAGAAGTGTGTAATTATGTTTATGCAAAAGATATCAGCAATTACATAGAAGGAAAATACGGTGTTACCTATACAATAGCAGGAGTAACAAAGCTATTGAGCAGATTAGATTTTGTATATAAAAAGCCCAAGATTGTGCCAGGCAGACTTGATGTAGATAAGCAAGAATTATTTAAGTTAGAATATAGTTTGTTAAAAGGGAATCTTCAGGCTAAAGAAGCTATATATTTTATGGATAGTGTGCATCCTCAGTATCAAACAAAAGCACGTTGTGGTTGGATAAGAAAGAATCAAGATAAAACTTTACCAACATTTAGTGGTTGGAAAAGGAAGCATGTAATAGGGGCGATTAATTTAACTGATTTACAATTAGTTAGCACAGATAATCCTAAGGTAAATGGTGATTATATCATCAATTTTCTACAAAAATTAGAATTAGAACATCCTAGGTTGTGTGCACCTTTATCTTAGCCACAGGATCAGGGAAGCAAAAGCAATAAAGCCCATGAAGGAAGAAGCTTTTTTATCAAATATTTCAAAGTTATTAGCAATTTTTCTAATTTTATTTTTAATCTTAAACCAATAATGCTCTATAGAATTAAGATCAGGGCTATAAGTAGGTAAGAATAAGATACTTGCACCTCTTGATTCAATTAACTCCTTGACCTTAGAAGTTTTATGAAAGTTAATATTATCCATAACCACTATTTGCCCAGGCTTTAATTCTTTAATTAATATATCTCTAACCATAGTACCCCACACTTATTGTTGAAGTTGAAAGGCATGCATAATGTGTTTTCGTAGTAATGAAAACAACATAGCAGGGGTATCACTTAACGAGTTATAAAAATAATCTTTTATCCAATCAAATCCGTAAGTAAATAATGAGTATAATTTACGACCATGTTTTTTGATCTTTATAGGATAAATTTTGTTCTTAATGTCACCAGCAAGCACGCAAATAGCTAAGGATAAAGATACTATTGCAAATAGTTTTTCCAGCTTTTTTTGATCTGTAATGTGGGTATCTTCAATATTAAATCCAGATGACTTGAGAGACAGAAAAGGTCGCTCAATGCTCCACCTCTGCTTATATGCTAGCAAAGCACATTCACCAATAAGCACATTACTAGCAATAAATAGTTGCTCTCTTTCTAATTGCAAACAAGTTATTTTAATTGCCATACCATTGTAAATTTTGCTTTCTATAGTTTTAGTGTCACCCATTTGCATATCGGCAAAACATTTATTCAACTTCATCTTGCCACCGTTGAAATGCTTGACCTTCTCACTTTTTCTTAGCCTGATAGCAAAAGGTAATTTTTGGATTCCACCCATATATTGCAACCATTCCTCACCAACAAATTCCCGATCGGCAAGGATAAGCTCTATCATTTCCTTAGGTATAATTGTTAAAATTTGCTCAATCAATTTCTTTCTTTCATTAGTAGAAGAGTTGCCTTTTTTATCAAGTAACAACCATGCTATAGGAATTGAAATATTACCATAAACGATAGTTGCAACAAAAAAATTCAAATTTTTAATACCAAATTGCCAGCTGGTTCTATCTATGGCAAGGCTAATTTTACCTGTTAGACAGAGCAATTTAACAATAATTTTCCCTAAACTTATAAAGCACATATTTTGTTCTAAAAGCAAACGCTCAACTTTAACAATCTTGGCATGCAAATTGCCTTTAGAAGCGACATACAGTGCTAATTCTTTGATTCTCACAGTTTTAGCTTTTACTACTGCACAAATTAATTCTGCAAATGTTTTAATTCGTGCTGGGTGCCAATCTAAAAATATGTATAATATTTGGTATAGTGATTGAGAGTCCATTAATACCTCCTGTTGCTTGTTTCTCAGCGGAGATTAGTGACTCTCAGTCACTTATTCAATTTATTATTTTAACCCTCCTGTAAAATCTGTGGGGTACTATGATATGGATTATGTAATACATACTTTTGGTGGAGGAGACATCTTGTGGCAGATTTTTAACGGCATAGGACGAGTATTTGCTTCCGATAGTGAGTATTTTACGCCAGTAGGTAAATTTGCTCTTACGGTAGGCGGTATTTGGGCTGGGACTCGGGCAATTTTTAAAGGTAATATCGGGATATTTGCCATGGAATGGTTCTTTCCATCGTTCTTCATATTCATCTTTTTGTTTGCCCCCAAAGCTACTATTTGGTTAAAAGATGAAGTATCGATGAGCGCCCCAGTAAAAATTGATAATATCCCTGCAGGGGTAGCTTTTTTTAGTTCAGTATCGTCCAGAATCAGTTACTCTCTGTCAGAAATGCTAGAGAAGCATTTATTGCCACCTGATGAGGGGTTAAATATCAGAAAAACCGGGATTATGTTTGGGGCAAAGGCCGTAGGGAAAATTAGAGATATTCAAATACAAGATCCAATAACCTTAACAAACAGCAAGGAATTCTTAAGGCAATGTTTCATGAAACCTTATATTATTGGTAATATTTTAGGCAAGAAAGCAGAAGCCCAAAAAACTAATGATATAATTGCTTTTATCGAGCAAAATATGCCCAATAATTTTGGTATTTATTACCGAGATCCTACTAATTCTGGCATTCTCTTTAAAACTTGCCGGCAAGCAACTCCTTTGATTAAAGCCGCTATCCATAAAGAATTACATAACGGATTACTGACAAAATTTGCTTCAGCTATTGGTGTGCAATCTGATAGGCCCCAGATGTTAAATTACCGGCTAAAAGCGATGACTTCAGATACACTAAAATACTTAAAGAAAGAACAAACAGATATTCACAGTTGGATGAAACAAGCAATGTTACTAAATGCTAATCGGGAATCCTATGACGACTGGCGGGAGAAATTCTCACTCACTAGGATTTACTCGAAATTAGTCAGCATGAATGCCACCAAAGGTTTATTTCAACAATCATTCTCCTATTTAGTAGCAGGAGAAATGGCAGCAAACATTATGCCAATCTTGCAGTCAGTATTCTTTGCCCTGGTCATTTGTATGATCTTTATTGTTTTCCCGATGTCGATGCTTCCTGGAGGTTTTAATATCTTGAAGACCTGGTTACTGATGATAATCTGGGTTGCCAGCTGGCCAGTATTCTTTACCATCATCCATTGTTTAGGAATGATTAGCCTAGCTAGCAAATCAACTTCTCTAGCGGCAAGCGGTTTAAGCATTTTATCGCAAGGTAGCTTTGCTGAAATGACTTTGCATAGTTACGCTACATTCCAGATGCTAGCTGCTTCTGTACCGATGTTATCCTGGGCAGTACTCAAAGCTTGCGCCCACGCTACCACCACTTTAGCCAGCCAATTCTCACCAGTTGCCGTGGCAGGTGGTATAGGAGCTAATATTGCCGATAATAATATTTCTATGGATAACTACAATATCGGCAACCGCACAATAGATCAACAAAATCTAGCTCCATCGCTGCAAATGGGAGCTGGAATAATTGATGATGGAGGTATGCGGGTTACTAATACTGATAGCGGTAGACAATTTATCACTGAATCTGTTGATTCTTTAGTAACTAATTTTCGATCTTCACAACTTTGGTTAGATAGCCTGCAAAGCCAATTTATGACTGCTCAAAGTAAAATGGGATCATTAACTAATAGGTCAAGTAAACTTGATTCTCAAGAACAAAGACAATCCGAAAGCCTTGCCTTAAAATGGGCCCAAAGTGATTCAATGATTAAAGGTTTTTCATTTAGTGAAAATCAAGCAATCAAAGAATCGATCTTAGCAGGAGAAACCCTTAATGAAAATTATGGGAGCAGTGAGAGAAAAGAAACCGCTACTAACACAAACGCAAGTTTAGGGATAAAATTAGGAGGTTTTGGTGCAGGTACAGGGGTAAATAGTATTGACAGTAAATTAGCAAGCCATGACACATCAGCAACTCAACAAAAAGCTTATAATGATGCCTTAGAAAAGGTAAAATCTGCTCAAAAAGATAGTAGGATTAGTACTACTAGTGATGAAGTTAAATCGCTTGGTCAAGATTTAAGCAGTACCTGGAATGAACAGCAATCAGTTGCCAGAGAAATAGCTAAAACAACACAAACAATGCAACAATTAACCCATCAAAGGAATTATGTTGATAGTCACTCTGCTACTATTGATCGCAACATGAATGAACCGGTATTACAGGCAATTATTGCGAAAAAGATGCCAGGAATTACTAGTAAAGAGCAAGCTGCCAGATGGGCAAGTACTCATAATCATGAAGCGATGCAAATAGCCCAAGAAACAATGGAAGTAGCTAACCCATTGCCGCAAAATGATTGGAATAATAGTCAAACGCAAGTTAAGCAACTACAAGCCATTGAGTCTACTATTAACAATATACCAATGAAAACACAAGATGAGCTGAAAACCAACTACCTAGAAACAAATAACAGATTGCGGGAGCAAGCTATTGTTACAGATAGCACAGGGGTATCAAAACCATTAGCCGAATCAGTAAAATCTGATTTAAATAAAGGCAAAAAATTGTATAGTCAAAATGTAGGTGAAATACTTGATAATCAATTATCCGAAGATGAAAGAGCTAGAACTGTAGGTCTTGGAGTTATGACTTTGGATATAAAGGATGGTAGTAACAAATTAAAAGAGCAATTTGATCAAACCAGTAACTCAACAATCGTTAGAACTGTTGAACAAATAGCAGATAATATTGGTTTAAGTACCGATGCTATTAAAAAGAGAAATATAACTTTACCTTTAGATAATAAAAAAGATAATGGAAATTAATATTTAAATAAATTAAAAACAGATAAAAAATTATGAATACCCATAGTACCCCACAGATTTTACAGGAGGGTTAAAATAATAAATTGAATAAGTGACTGAGAGTCACTAATCTCCGCTGAGAAACAAGCAACAGGAGGTATTAATGGACTCTCAATCACTATACCAAATATTATACATATTTTTAGATTGGCACCCAGCACGAATTAAAACATTTGCAGAATTAATTTGTGCAGTAGTAAAAGCTAAAACTGTGAGAATCAAAGAATTAGCACTGTATGTCGCTTCTAAAGGCAATTTGCATGCCAAGATTGTTAAAGTTGAGCGTTTGCTTTTAGAACAAAATATGTGCTTTATAAGTTTAGGGAAAATTATTGTTAAATTGCTCTGTCTAACAGGTAAAATTAGCCTTGCCATAGATAGAACCAGCTGGCAATTTGGTATTAAAAATTTGAATTTTTTTGTTGCAACTATCGTTTATGGTAATATTTCAATTCCTATAGCATGGTTGTTACTTGATAAAAAAGGCAACTCTTCTACTAATGAAAGAAAGAAATTGATTGAGCAAATTTTAACAATTATACCTAAGGAAATGATAGAGCTTATCCTTGCCGATCGGGAATTTGTTGGTGAGGAATGGTTGCAATATATGGGTGGAATCCAAAAATTACCTTTTGCTATCAGGCTAAGAAAAAGTGAGAAGGTCAAGCATTTCAACGGTGGCAAGATGAAGTTGAATAAATGTTTTGCCGATATGCAAATGGGTGACACTAAAACTATAGAAAGCAAAATTTACAATGGTATGGCAATTAAAATAACTTGTTTGCAATTAGAAAGAGAGCAACTATTTATTGCTAGTAATGTGCTTATTGGTGAATGTGCTTTGCTAGCATATAAGCAGAGGTGGAGCATTGAGCGACCTTTTCTGTCTCTCAAGTCATCTGGATTTAATATTGAAGATACCCACATTACAGATCAAAAAAAGCTGGAAAAACTATTTGCAATAGTATCTTTATCCTTAGCTATTTGCGTGCTTGCTGGTGACATTAAGAACAAAATTTATCCTATAAAGATCAAAAAACATGGTCGTAAATTATACTCATTATTTACTTACGGATTTGATTGGATAAAAGATTATTTTTATAACTCGTTAAGTGATACCCCTGCTATGTTGTTTTCATTACTACGAAAACACATTATGCATGCCTTTCAACTTCAACAATAAGTGTGGGGTACTATGATGAATACCATAAGAAAATTATTTGTAGTTATATTGTTGTTACTATGTAATACAGCTAACGCTGATATTAAAGAATTTTTGAAGCAAGAAACTAACATTAAACAAGCAGCATGGCAGGAAGATCATGAACATAATAATACAACTGACAACGCTAAGCTCAATTCTGCACAAACCTATTATGATAAAGGGATAGCTTTTAAAAGATTAAAAAAATACCAAAATGCCATAGAAAATTTTGATTTAGCAATTAAATGTAAACCTGATTATGCTGAAAGTTATCTAGAAAACGGATATTCCTTATCACAATTAGAGAAACATTATGAAGCAATAAAAAATTATGATATAGCAATCAAATATCAACCTAATTTTGTAGAAGCTTATTTAGAGAAAGGATATTCCTTGGCCCAATTAGGGGAGCATCATGAAGCTATAGAAAATTTTAATCTAGCCATTAAATATAAACCTAATTATGCTGAAAGCTATTATAATAAAGGATTGTCTTTATTAGAATTAGGGAAGTATCAGAAAGCTATAGAGAATTTTGATTTAGCCATTAAATATAAACCTGATTTTGCACTACCATATTATAACAGAGGGATAATTTTTGAAAAATTAGGAAAATATCAGCAAGCTATAGAAAGCTTTAATAAGGCTAATAAGTTATTACAAAAATGATAATTTATTACTCTGTTGTATTGTATTTATTCTTGTGAATCAGCAAAACCAAAATAGTTTCACTAGAGGATCGCAGGTTGTAGCGCATCAGTTTCGAATGTTTGGTCAAGGAAGTAACAATGTCTTTGTGGTAGGGTTGTTGTTAGCTTTACTTTGGTTAATATGGCGAATATCCCAGAAATTATATTTAGTTAGTTTATATTATTTGATCATTGAACGTTATGTTCAATTAAAACTAATTATAGGTGAGCATTTTTATCCTATCAAGCAAATAGGTATCCACTTTTATTATCTTGAACAGCACGCATGGGTGGATTGCAACGCACAGGAGTTTGTAAATAAATTTTGGTATGTAACGAATCATGGAGCCAGGATTTATCAGCTTAAGCAATTTTTACTGCATACAGCTTGGCTGGAAGGGCTGATAGTTTTTAGTTTAGGAACAATAGCTGCAATAATTTTTTGCTATTGCCAGGGGCGAAACTCTGTAGCAGCAAGTAAAATTAGAGGTATGGATTTTGTGGAATCCAAAGTATTAGAGAAAATGCTGCAAAAGGCTAAAAAAGCTTCAAATATCAAGTTTGCTGGTCTGCCTTTAGTTAAGAGCAGTGAAAGGCAGCACCTCCTTCTTACAGGCACAACTGGTACTGGTAAGACTAATACGCTCAACGAGCTATTACCTCAAATTAGAGCGCAAAAAGAGCGTGCTATTATTGTTGATTTAACAGGTACCTTTGTTGAGAGATTTTTTAATCCTAAAATAGATAAATTGCTGAATCCTTTTGAGAAAAACAGCCAGCATTGGCTTCCCTGGAATGATTGCCAGGCAATTTCTGACTTTGACGATGTAGCTAGCAGTTTTAGTAGCTATAATCCTAGAGCAGATGATTTTTTTGCCAAAAATGCTGAGTTAGTATTATCTGAAGGTTTGCAACTATATAAAGATAGCAAAGATATTAAGAAACTGGTTAATACGATTATTTATTCAGATAATAAAGCATTCGCTAGAATATTTAAAAATACTGCAGTGGCTGGTATTATTAGCAATAGTGCCCCAGAAACTTCTGCTGGTATTCAGGCCACTGTTAGTAAAAATATCGCTGCCCTAAAGCACCTGCAGCTAGGTGGTAATTTTAGTATCAGAAAATGGTTCACAAATCCACTCGAGACTGGCTGGTTATTTATCACGGCCTCACCAAATCAAAGATCTACCTTGTGCCCTCTAATCTCGGCATGGATCAGCATTGCTATCAAGGCTCTGATGGATAGGCCTACTAACACAAACAATAACAATATGTGGTTCGTTCTAGACGAATTACCAGCACTGCAAAAAATACCATCTCTACCAACTGCCTTAGCTGAAAGCCGTAAATATGGTGGCTGTTTTGTGGCAGGACTGCAGAATATCTACCAACTAGAAGAAATCTATGGCCCAGCTGGTTCTGCTTCTATGTTAGACTTGTTCAACAGCAAATTCATCTTCCGAGTCAGTGATCAACAAACAGCTCACAGATCCGCCCTTATGCTAGGCGAGCAAGAAACTCTAGAAACCCAAGAAAGCCTATCTTATGGCTCTAACACCATGCGTGATGGAGTCAATATCAACAATATTGAACGCAAAAGATTACTAGTCATGCCTTCTGAGATCATGACTTATTACATGCAACAAACGCTTACTTTAAATCCATAGATTTTAAACAATCTTTTTTGGAAATTCTATTTGTTACACTTAATTTTTGAATTTATAATGGCTGTTTTTCAACACTCTAACTTGACCTCTACAAACTATTGAAAGGATGTCTACGAACTACACAACCATATATTTACATGTAGAACAGTTCTTGAGAATTACCTATTAGATAATCATTTAATATGTAGTCTTGCTTTTCTTGCTTAAATAACTCAATAGGTCCTATTGTTAAATAGTTCTCTGTGCCTACAATATCATTTTTTGGTATTGATGCACTATCCATTTCTCCTTGAATCTCTTCAATATGCTCTTGAATTAATTCTATAGCATCTTGAACTATCTCAATACACGACTTAAATCTAACATCTTTACTTAAATTCCAGCCTACATGAAAACTATCTTGGGCTGCCTTATAAGCTCCTAAAGCTTGCTGATATTTCCCTAATATTTCCTCATAAGCTTCTTGATCAACAGCTAATGCATTAGCTTCCTCTTGTAGACCATAAGCTATGCTAGCTAATACAATACCTTCACTAAATAAATTATTACCCTCTATTTTTAAGCTTGTTATATCCAAGGCATGCTTATAAACAATATTAGTTGGGGATAATTTAACAGCTTCTTCATATAATTTTAGTGATGCTGCAAATTTCTGCTCTGCTTCTACCGATCTATCATTTAGTTCATCACTTTCAGCTTCCCAAGCTTCATTGCTTAATATATTTCCTTGGCTATAAGCAAAAAATGCTTTTTGTTCTCTGGTAACATCATTCTTGCTAGGATTATTACTACGATTTGTATTTAGATCTTTATCTTGTTTGAATAATTTTGTATCTTCCGTAGTTAAGGAGATTGGAGCTAGATATTTCATAGGATAAGAAGTACTTGCCAATGCTTCTATCGTTACATCTTTACTCTCTACTCGTACTTCTTCTTGCTCAGGATTGTCATATAGATCTTTAGGTAATTCCTGGTTATTTATATCACTATCCATTACCTCAACTAAAGTGTTATCTTTACTAACTAATTTCTGTTCTACTAACTTAGAATGGTAAGCTATAGACTCTTCCTGTGATAAGCGTTCGCCAGTTAAATATAACATGAAATTCTCTATTACCTCTGGTCCACAATTAGCATATTCTTGTTGTCTAGCTGGTAATTGTACAATTTGTAAGTCATGGTCTACAAATATTTGCTTTAACTTATCAGGTATGGTTTCATTAGACGGATCAATATAATATAGCTGCAGCTCATTATCTTGATCTTTAATACCCATGATTCCAGCAGCATGTTTGTTGTATAAATTCAGAGGAGCTAGTATTATCCTTGATTTAGTATCGGTCAAATCAGAAATCATTCTTTGTAGATTATTATAATTCTCTTGAAACACATAACCTTTTGCTATTATTATCTCTTCTAAACCAGCATTATTGATTCTTAATGCTAATATGTGCTCAATTGCATTCAGAGTATATTCACCAAAATAAGCGTTAATCCAACCAATGCTTGCCGCCTGCCTTAATCCTACACCTTGTAATCCAGAATTAGATAACGTTTCAATTATTTGCGCAGATTGTGTGCTACTACCTGCTATTGTATCATCATGCTGCTCTTGTCTTGTACTTCTGCTTATAACTCTTTCTTCTTCGAGGTCAAGCTGTTCACTAATATCTTGTACACCTTCTATATCTAAGGCGGATTTTGTAGCAATTAGATAGTCATTAGCAACCTGCTCCATTACTTGACTAAATTTATTGTCAGAGCCTATATCTATATATTTTATTAATTTTTTTGTTACTGCCTCTAAAGATTTTATTGCTCTATTCGCTTCTTTCTTAGACTTCATACCATCTTTTAATTTTTTAACTGCTTCACTAAACAGAGCTAGTATCTCGATTATTTTCTCTATTATTTGAGTTAATGCTGTTATTTTAGAGATTACTACATGAATAGTTTTAAGATCTTTGATATTATTTCTAATACTTTCCATTTGTTCAACTAAATTTTCTTGCTGCAACTCATTACTGCCTTTGTTATTTCTGCTTTCATTTTCTATAATATTATTTAGTACTAATATTCCATGATATCTAATATTTTCTACCACTGCTGAGATAAATCCTTCTACAGATTTAGGTAAATATTCTGTATCAAATTGATTTTCTTGATTTTCACCTTCCATGCTTGAGAGTTGTGTCTTAAACTGCCTGACTAGAGATACTAAATTTTCGAGACTTGGCTGTTGATTGTAAGCTAACATTGTTTTTTCACACTCAGTTTGCACAGTAGACTTTGGCGTAAAGTTAATTGCACATTTTTCTAAATAAAATGTCTTCCTATCTTCTATTAAGCCAATCAAAGTTTCAATATCATCTTTTAATTTATCATTACCAAGTAAATGTTGACCATCAAATCTTATCTGTAGCTTTTTTGCAATATTATGTTCTTGTTCTTCGTCTTTATCTATTACCTTCATCATTTTTAATACAAATGCTTCTATAGCTTTATCATCAGTTAAATTTGCTAAATGATCAATTTCAAGACGAATATTGATTTTCTTTAAATGATCTAGTATTAAATTTCTTTCAATAGTACTCAAAGTATCTATATTATTGATAGTTCTTATTTTGTTTATCTCTTTTTTATAAGTCTCTATAATTTTTTTTAAATCACCCTTTATAAAACTGGCTTGTTCACTTTTTTTCCTAATTTCTTCGATTATTGATTCAACTTTTAATTCATTATAAACTCCAGATCTATAATGCCTCACAGTTTGCTTTAAAATAAATTCTATATCTGATATATTCTCTGATACATTTTGATCTTGTGCATTGAATGATACGATTCTTATACATTCTACCAGAAGTTCTTCTATTGTTACAACATACGAATCCTCATTTATTTGTTGTTTATTGTCATATTTAGCTTTTAAATAAACCTTTCTGTCTTCCAGATCAATAACATTGGTAATTTCTTCTACATGTTGAGTTTCTGCTTCTTCTTCAATCTCCTGATCTATCTCAGCCTCTGTTACTATTTGTGCTAATCTTTCTTGATGTAAATCCTCCAATTTTTTACTTAAAATCTTGATATCTAACTCTTTAGCTACAAAATTTTTTTTCAGAAACTTTAAATCATATCTATTGCTCTTTAAACGCGCTCTTACAGCCTCTAAATATTCATCAATAATTCTTATCAGATCTTCCTTATTACCACAAAATTCTTCTCCTAAAACATTATACTTTGCTAACTTAGCTAATGCTTGCTCCATATCCAAACCTAGCTCTCCTTTTTTATCTCGTAAATTTTGAGATTCTGTTATTGCTTTGATTACTTGGTTAATTTTGTTCAATCTTTCGCTATCAAGAGCTAATTCTTTGTTCTGTAATGATGCTATATCTCCACGAATTTTCTCTAATTCTAGATCTTTAGTTTCTATTGCCAGCCCAATATTTTCCATCTCACCCTGAATATTACTTGCTTCTTGTGTGCATTTTTCAATATCGCCTACTATCTCTTCTTGCTCCACTATTAAATCATAAATATTTTCCTTATGCTGCACTTCACCAGTTATTTCTTTCTCCTCTTTCTTCTTTTCATTTAATTTGCTATATAAACTGTCAATATTTATCGCTACCCTCTTATCTTGCTGCGGAGTTCTATAGTCACTTCTAAGACTTGCTTCTTCTTCATTCTTCCTTCCTCTTTTATTTTTAAGATTTCGACCCCTATTTCGGTAGTCTGTAGAATTATTCCCTTCCTCATATGACACTCTAGAACTAGTTAATACTAGTAAAAGAGCAGCCGGTATAGCAACAACTGGTACAACAAGACTTAATGTAAGACCTGCCAACGCTCCACGATTAGTGCTAGTAATATTTTCAGATGCTATTATTTGATCTCTAAATTTTGGATGTTTTTCTATAAGAGCAGCTCTGTCAATTACTGTATAAAATGTTTTTGTTTTATTGAAAAAGCTCTTTTTATCTCTAACTTGGTCCATTCCATATAGTCCAGGTTCCCCTCCATCTCCTCCACTTGGCTTAAGTTTATCTAAAATATTATCTGCATCTTGCCCTGGATTTATTTCTCCCCAAGTTATTTTTCCTACCTTAGGTGTAATATCAATAACACCTTCTTTACCTCCTAGTCCGGGTCGACCAGTATTCCCAGGAGCCCCTCCACGACCACCTGGTATACCAGGGCTTCCAAACCCAATGGTGGTTTGACCACCACCCAAGCCTTTAGTATCTGCCGCTTCCCCATTTTTGCCATCTCTACCTTTTAATCCTTCATCGCCGTTACCACCTAATTGACCTTTTCCTCCATTACCTCCATTTGCCTTAATCGATGTTAAAGCTTGCAAATTTTTTATTGCATTTTCAACTTTGATAACTATATTACCAGCATGATCACCATGTTCTCCATCATACCCATCATAACCTTTATCACCTCTAGGTTGACCATTGGATCTTTTGTTCCGTCCATCAGATGCATCATAACAAAATTTAGCACCAGATTTTCCAGAGGTATCCAGTGTTAAATTCTCACCAACACACTCCATATCTACTGCATTAATAGTTAGATCAATTCCAGGATATGAAGGAGAATCGTTTAAAATAAATCTACTACTAGCAATTATCTCAATTTCGTCTACATAGCATTTTACTATATCTTTATAATCTATGTTTAATTCATTTATTATCTTAACAGCTTCTGTAAACTTAGCATTCTTCTTAGATTCCACTTCTTCACTTCTATAATGTAATTCTATCCTTCTTTCTATTAATATTCTTAATTCACTAGGCAGATCTTTGATTCCAGTAATACCATATTCTGTAGAATATAATACATCTCCTTTAAAATTTAGTCCTCTACTTGCCTCAGTAGAGTGTAGTTCTTTCTCTACATATTCTTTAACCTTACTATGTATCTCTTGATAGTTAACATTGGTTGCTAAAACTTTAAATCTCTTGATAGGCTTACCTTTTACCAACTCTTGAACAATTTCACATTCAATGTTTACTGCATCTCTTATTACCGCTCTAAGTCTATTAACAAGGTTATGTTGTAATTCACCGGCAATTTTTTTATCGCTATTAAGATATTCTTGCAATTGTTCATAATTTATCCCTACAATTAATTGCTGCCAAAAATTTGTTTCATCAACAACTAGGACCTCTAATTCTTTTCGCAATTCTTTAAGTAATGCGCTTAAATTATTACTTATATAGATACTTTTTTTAATCTCCTCCTTTTTTGATTGTAATTTTGCAGTAGTTAAAATCAACTGCAAGTTTTGAATTAACTGTACTATATCTTTACCTACCTCTATTTCTTTTTTCTTTTCAGCTTCTTCTTGTTCTTTTCTTTCTTTTTCTGCATTTACTCTCTTTAAATCACTCCCTAATTCTTCTTTTCGTCCCTTTAAATTTGTGATCTCTATTTCAAGTGCTTCTTTATCATGTTCTTTAAGTTTTTTTTCTTTTTCTACTTCTGCTAGGGCTGTCTCTAATCTTACTATTGCTGCTTGTGTTTCTTTAATTTGTTCCTGGTTTTCTTCCTGATTTTTATTTAGTTCTCTTATTCTTTCTTGTGTGGATTTTAATTTTGCTTTTAAATCTATGGTAATGTTTGATAATTGCTCTATCTTTTCCTGATACTGATCTCTAGTATTTTCTTTTTCGAACAACAGCGAATTTACTACGTTCTGGTCTTTCTCTATATTTTCTTCCTGCTTATTGATCTCTTGCAACAATACTGCTATTTCTCCTTCTCTATCTTTTATTAATTCCTTTAAGTACAATTCTTCTCTTGATTCTTTAAACTGAGTTACATTTTTCTTTTGTCTTCTTTGTTGTTCTGCTTTAATGATCGTAAATAACGCTTTATCATATAAATTTTTAACAATCTTTAATCTTGCTATTTTCTCTTGCGAATCATCGTTTGTTATACTATTTTCTAATTTTTCTAAATATGCCAAATAAGCAAATAAAAAAACACTTGAAGATCCTGGAATATCTGTTAACTCTAACATATTACAAAACAAAGCATTAAAATCTTTTAATGACGATATTTTGGCAAGATTACTCTTTTCTCTTTTATAATCTTCAGCTAGCTTCTTAGAATGTTCTAATGTTACTCTCAATATATCTTGTAATCTTCTATGGCATAAATACTTAAATAAATCTTCCTCAGTTTGTAATACTGCAAGTATGTGCGTTATTCTCATACTGACATCTATTTGAATATCATCTTTATATACCTTAATCTTATCTCGTGGAACAAGGACAAAACGTTTAGCCTCATGCATTAGTAATGTAATACTCTGTTGATGTTGTTGAACACCAAAAGAAATTGTTTTATTTTGTTGATTTTTGATTATAATTATTTGATTGATAAATAAGTTATCACTGTTGAATTCTTTATTTACTGCGTTTGTTATAAACCATACCTGCTCTTGCTCGGTAACTTCCTTAGATAGCCTAAATTCATTATATTTTAATCTGATTTTTCTTGTCCATTCCCCCACTCTTCTACTTGCTTCGTTTATACTTCCTATTTGATATAAACTATTTTCTCCAATTAGTACTCCTATAATCACTGAAATAAACCCATTAATTTTATCCAATGGTTCACCATTGTCAAAGGTATCATATCCACATAACGATATTCCTTTCACTAATAATTTTCTCTGGATGGCTATAAAACTACCTTTAAACTCTTTTTCTACTTCATCTTTTAACTCTTGGCTGTATACCTCTTTAAGTACTTTCTGTTCAAGCAACTTACTACTATGTTCTGTAATATAGTTACGAATTCTATCTATCTCCTTGATTTCTACAGACTTCTCTATTGGGTCTGTATTGAGCAACCTGACGCATATTCTTCTGCTATCCATATCAAAGGAGTAATAATCATCTTTATTACTTCTAGAATCATCTATCTCCTCTATTCTGTTTCTTAAATTAGCTACTTCTCTGGTATTTTCAATATATCGAACACAAGTATTAATATTTTCTAACTCTTCTCTTAAAAGGAAGTTATCTTGTATGGATAATTCTTTTTTCTGAATTTCCAAATCCGACAATTCTTTTTGCAATACTTCTAAAGAAGCTTCTTCTATTTTTTCTTTTTTCTGACTTTCTGCCAACAATATTTTATAATAAATCTTCTCAGGATCTAATAATTCATTGTACTCTTCTCTGTTCTGCTGAAAAATCCACGATATTTTTTTTAATAGGTACTCTGTTCCTCCCATTTTTGTTGTTTTTTTCTTCATTAAAGCTTTTATTCTACTTTCTTGATGTTCTTCACTTAGTTCTTGCTCTAACTTTAAGATTAGAGTATCAATTGAAAAATTAACAATATTCAAATCATCGTAATATTCTTTAAATACATCAAGACTGAACTTTGTTATTGACCTGATCGCTTCATCCTGAATTAAGAATTCTTTGTCAATGTCGCGTAATTTAATTCTAGACGATACTAACTTCATACATGATATTAAATCATCCATTTGGTGTTTAAATAACGCTTTAAATTTCTCTTCTTTATACTCTGATAATTCTTTTTGTGAGGTATCTTCTTTAACTGAGTGTTCGTCTACAAATGACATATCCTTACTAAAGGTAAGAAATTTATTTATTTCTTCTATTCGTTTTTCTAATTCTGGGATTAATATTTGGGTGCTTGCATCTTTTGTGAACTCGATCTTTGCTATCTTCCATTCTAATGTTTTGATCTCAGTTTGGTGCCTGATTAGCGCTTTTTCTCTTTCTTGTCCATATTCTGTTGCAACATATGCAACAATTCGCTTAAGAGCTTTTTCATGTTTTTTAGAATGTCCTTCATTTATTTTTAATTGCTCTATTAATCTATTCTGATTATCTGTAGATACTTTATATTCAGGTGCTCTAAGAGTGATTTTATTATTCTGAATTTCTTGTATTGTATTATCTATTAATGTTACAACCTGTTGATAAAAATCACAGGAATCATCACCTATACAGTCTCTATGCTTATTGATCCTAGTTTGAAGCTCAGTTTGCAGCCCAATTTTTAAGCGGTTTTTTAAGATTTTGGGTTTTATATCATAAAGAGAGTCTACACTGAGATCCACTATCTTATTTGGACCTTTTAGATCTTTTATTTCCTGTGCATCAGACTTAATCTTTTTTGTCTTTTCTTCGTTTTCTTGCTTTGCCATTTCCAATAACTCTACACATAAAGCCCTCATCCTCTCAAAATCTTTTATCTCACCTCTTATGGTTGCTATGAGTGGTACTAGTTCCTGACCTACCAAACTCAATATTTCTATTTCTTGGGCATTAGGATCCAGAACGTGTTCAAGATTAGTTTGCATCCAGCGTAATTGTTCATTTTCTCTGTCAATTCTTTCTATCTCTCTCCTAATATTTCTTGTGTTACCTTCTAATACTGCTTGGTTATTTAATTGTTCTACTATTTCGAGCTTCTTTTTTAAGTATGTTTTGTCAAAATAATGTACTAAAAGTTTATATAATTTCTTTTGATTAGTATCTTTTTTCTGCAATAACACTGCTTCTATTGACACAGCTTTACGAGAATCTAACAATTTTTTAACCTCAGATGTTAAATCCATTGGTAGATCATACCCTGAAGTAATCTCTTTAATAAATTCATTAATATTCATCTTTGATTTTTTACTGGTATAGATCTCCTTCTGCTCAATAACCACACAATCTACACCAGCATCTAGATTGTCTTGTACATTTTTTTTATCTTGCTCCTCTGTTCGACTAGCTAGATTTTTTACAATAATCATTCCATCAAGTTTTTTCTTTTGAGCTAATTGTTCTTTAGCATCAGTTATGTGTTTATTAATTGGCTTTTGTTCATTTGTATATTTAACTTCTATTTCTTTAATTTTCTGGTTAAATTCTGTTATTTTATCTTTTATAATTTTAATGCTATTTTCTAGATCTGTTTTATGTGTTAACAGAACATGATTTTTATAATTGTCGCCCTTGCTTTCTAACTTAGTAAAAATCTCATTACTGCTCTTAGAGTCAGTTTCTAATAATATTTTTATAATAATGTCCAATGCATCAAAATATTTGCACGTCTGACTATCTTTATTAAAAACATCTTGACACTTTTTGTATCTTCTCTTTTTGTATAGTTGATTTGCTGTTCCAACATCTTCTAGAGAATCTTCATCATTCTTAGTTGTTCCTTTGGACATAATAGGAAGCGTTTTATATATTTCTCTCCTTATTATTTCTGCTCTAGCTTTGTTCACTTCCTTGATTGCAGATTCTTGCTGCTTCTCTATTGACTTAACTTCCTTACGACATGATTCTATGGTATTTACTAATCCTATTTGACTGTTTCTTTCTAACAGAGATCGTTCTGCAATCAAATCGTTTTTCTTGTGTACTAACTCCTCTATGGTGGTTAAACTTTTCTCTATCTCTGTTTTTTTAGTTTTTAGGCTAGAATTGAGAGTCTTTTTTTTTACTAAGTTTGATTCTAACTTTTCGTTTATTACATTTTTTTCTTGCTCTAATCTTTCTTGCTCCTTTTTCTGCTTTTCTAAGCTACCAATATTAGTAATAATTTTTTCATATTGACTATATCTCCACCTTACTTCAGATAACGCAAGGACTTGGTTATATTCGCCTTCTTTGTTTATTTTTGCTTCTACTTCATTAATTTCTTCTGTCTTGTCTGTAATATTATGTATAAGTTCGCTTATTTCTTCTTCTTTCTTGTCAATTTCTTCAATAACGGATGATTGTAGAGTGTTTGTTGTCTCTATATAGTAGTTTATTAAAGTAATTTGCTTATCATTCTCATCTCTTTGACGAATAAGTTTCTCTTTCTCTCTTTCAGCTGTACTAAAAGCTATATTACTGTCGTTCAGTTCATTTTCTTTTATTATAATTTTTTCCCTAAGGTCATCTCGCTCTTTTTCCTTGATCTGTTGTTTTCTTTCATTTTCTGTAATTTGAGCTTGATATTCATCCTCTCTTTTCTTGATTATATTTTGCACCTCCTTATAACTATCATACACATGTTTAGGGATCATTAATAAATCCTCTTGGTGCCTAGCATCACCTACTGCAGAGTGTTTATAACCCGATAAATGCTCCAAAAGTTCTTCTTTAGAAACAAGTGATGGAAATTTACTGATCGAACAACTTACTGCATCTTTTACAGCATTTTTATACTGACATTTTGTTTCTCCTGGCAACGTTGCAGGGCAAGATTTATGATTACAATATCCGTCTGGACTATAATTACCTGATCTTTGTCCCCCTACTTGATCAAATATTCTTTCCTTAAATGCGCTTTCTTCCTCTCCTCTTACCGCATTTTTTGCAATTTTAAGTTCCCCAATATCTGTTTTTAACTCTTCAATATTCGTAAGCACATTACTCAGCTTTTGATATTGAGCCTTTATTTCTACTTCATAACGTCCATTATCTGCTTCTATCTTAGTAATGTTTTTGTGCTCTTGTTGTTCTAAATCTTGATATTTTTTGGTTTGCTTACTTAATTGATCTAATTTACTTTTTAGTTTTTCTATTATTACTTGCAATAAATCACGTTCTTCTTCTAAAGTAGGTATTCTATCTTCTCGTAAATTTACTGCTTCTTGCTCTTTATTTGCTATATCTTCTTCTTTCGTTTTAATTCTCGAATACTCTTTGTTTATTGTTTGTGTAATGTCTTTTACATCTTTTACTTCACATACTTCATCATACTTACAATGCCTTATCCCACTTTTAAGCTTATCTTCTTCTGTCTTCTCTTTGGTTTTACTCAATCCATATCTATATTCTTGGTTAGTTGTTAATTGTTGTGCTTTCAGTAACCTTTCATATCTCTTTTCGTCTTCCTGTGATATCTGATATTCTTCTCTAAAGCCTTCTTGTGTTTTTCGTATCTCATCTTGCTTCTTTCTGATTTCTTCTTCTATAAATTTTGTTTTATTTAACTCTCTTTCTATTTGTTCTTTTCTTATTACTAATGACTTATGTTTTATATCTCTTATTAAGCCTCCGACAAATTCCTCAGATTTGGTTTTGCTCAACTCTCTATATTCTTGTGAATTCTTTAATTGCTCTATCTCTATTTCAAAATCTTTAGATTGCGCAATATTTATACATTGTGTAATACATTTCCTCTGTTTCTCTTTATTTAAATCTATAACATTTTCAACTTCTGCGGATTCTGAAAAACGCGTACTTTCTAAAAGGGATTGTGTAAATTTTACTACTTGTTCGTTCCACTCTATGTCACTGAAGTCATTTAACAAATGCTTGAAATCTTGCGAAACCCTGATAAAATTATTGACTTGTTCTCCAAAAGAACGGCCGTAATTAGGGTTTTGCTCATTTAATATATCAATTATCTTATCGATATATTTTACCTTTTCTTCTAGCGATTTTTTCTGTGAACTATTATCTTCTACTACTAAATTATTATCGTAAAATTCTCCCTTTTGCAATTTTTGGGTTTGTTCTTTTTCTTCTTTCTCTAAATACAATTTCTTAAGTTCATATATTAGTAAGAATTTCTCTCTTCTTGTTTCTTCATCATTCTTATTGTAATACCTAGTTCCAGCGCTATCATGACGCCTTAAGGTGTTGTTCTTCTGATTATAAACATATCCTTTTGTCAATATTAAGTCTTGATCCTGCTGATAATTTTCTGGCAATAAGCCAGCTTTACTTGCGTAATATAAGATCGGAGCTTCTTTTAAATACTTATCATTCTTTTCATTTCTAGTATCAAGTCCTGACTTTGAATTTGTATTATCATCTTCAATTTCTGACTCTTGTTGCAACTGTTTTGGTTGGGAAGTTACGGATCTTAATGGCGTTATTGTAGGTTGTTGTGCTTGAGGAACTTCTCTAGTATCTGTTGTTGCTTTCATTATTAAATACTTCACAATTACTATTTAAAAATCTCGATAGCCAGCTTTTCAAGCATAGCTTTTTATAATCCAAAACAATTGATCATTTTACATATTCGGGGTAAGGCTAGACATAGGTAAAAATATAATTAGTTATATAGAGATTACAAATTAGAGGATAATCAAGGTTACCACATTTATTACAAAAAGGTAACGTAATATTTACGAACTTATCATAAAAATGTTTTATGTAATAGATAATTTTGTTAAATTTATCTTAATTGTTAAGAATTTTAGGAAAATTCATGACTTTTGCGTAGGGTAGTAATAATCTATTAGAAAGTAATAATTATTTTTATGTTGCTTAAAAATTTAACAAAATTATCTATTACATAAAACATTTTTATGATAAGTTCGTAAATATTACGTTACCTTTTTGTAATAAATGTGGTAACCTTGATTATCCTCTAATTTGTAATCTCTATATAACTAATTATATTTTTACCTATGTCTAGCCTTACCCCGAATATGTAAAATGATCAATTGTTTTGGATTATAAAAAGCTATGCTTGAAAAGCTGGCTATCGAGATTTTTAAATAGTAATTGTGAAGTATTTAATAATGAAAGCAACAACAGATACTAGAGAAGTTCCTCAAGCACAACAACCTACAATAACGCCATTAAGATCCGTAACTTCCCAACCAAAACAGTTGCAACAAGAGTCAGAAATACTAACGGACTCAACATCTGAGATACTTAGTAAAATAGCAGCATTAGATGAGAAAATAGAAGTTATTGAAAAAGATGTGATTGCTGCAACTGCGATCATTTCAGAACAAGATAATACAAAAGAGCAAAAGATATCTCTGGGTGAGGAAAATAATTTCAATGAAAAAATAGACGAAATATTAAAGGACTGGACAGCCAAAATACAGAATCGATATGAGTCAGTAGGAGAATTAGAAGCAGAAGATGTACAAGGTTTGATATTAGAAGTTATAAAAACGCAAGCAAAAAATAACAATCAAGTATCTTTAATAATACAAGCAGTTAATGAAGAATTACAAGGAAAGATAAATAAGATAGAGAGTGCTAGGTATAAGAAGGATATTTTAACCAAGGCTTTGAAGAAAGATAACCAAGACATTGACTTGAGTACTGTAAGAACAGAAGAAGGAAAAATAGAGGAAATTATTAATTCACTATTACCATCATCAAGTGATGAAGATAAAATTAAGTTATTAACTGATTATAAGACAATAGAGTTTTTAACACTTCAGTCATTAATTTATAATATAGAAGAAAAGATATTGGATAGTAGCGTTTCAAAAAGTATAGAAGAAATATCTAAAGAATTGCAAGGATATTATAGTCAAAACACAAACTCAGAGAACAATATAGAATCACAAGAACAATATTATCAATTAGAAGAACAATATAATCAGTTATGTGATGAAAAAATAGCAACTATATTTAAAGAATTAAATATTTTAGAAAATAGATTTGGTGCTAGTAGTAGCTTGAATTATCTTATTATGTCTATGGTAGTAGGGCTGGAAAGATTTTCTTCTAATTATTATCATCGCCATACATTTTATGACCAGATATTGCACCAGTTAGAAGCACAATCATACTCAATTCCAAAAGTTGGAGTAGATAAGGCAGGAGATATCAGCGCAATAAGCACTGAACTAGAAAAATTAAAACAACAGATCATATCAAAACAGTGGAAACACTTTGTTCAAAAACAGGGAATTAGTTTAGATAAAGAAAAGGAGAACGTATTAGATCAAAAAGAGAAGATCATATTAGGCATTGTAGAAGCATACTGTACATCTGAAGACGATAATCTCAACCTAGAAGAGTTAGAATACCATATAGATAATATGACTGAGGTTGGAAAACTAAGTAGCCAGAGTATATATGAAACAATTAATAATTTAAGTAACAAAGCAGACTTATCAGTTGCAGAAAATAAGAGAGATAAAATAAATTTTTTGCAGGCATTTATATTAAACAGCGCAGATCATATAGAACTAAAAAAGATAACCGAGCTGTTTGAGGATAGACTCAATTATCAAGAAAAGCAATATAAAGAAGTTTTAGAAATTAAAAATAGTATCGCCAAAGAATTTGGTAGATATTGTGGAATATTGGATAAAAGCAATAAGGAGAATTATACTAAGATAATCAAATTATATTTAGATAAACTTGATAGGTTAGTAGCAGAAGGACATGCAGAAGATATATCGTATTCAAAAAGAAAGGAAGAATTTAATACTTTAAAATTAGGTATTACTGGCATTATTGAGGACTCAACATTAAAAGATGGAGAAAAAGCAGAATATATTGAGCACAAAATATCAGAAACGCTTAATGCATTAGTATTTGCTACTAGTAGCAATTTACCAATAAATATTCTAAACCATCTTGAAAAGATTATAGACGGTTCTTTGGAGACGAAAAGTGATTATAGAAGAGAGACTCAAACCGGACAAACAATTAAACTAGAGGATTTATTTGATAATAGTGGCAGAATTAAAGAACAGGAAGGAAAAGAAGTATTTTTTAGAAACAAGACGGTCATTGTCAATATTGATCGAGAAGAATATTACAGGTTAAGCGAAGATATAAATTCTTTAAAGGAAAAGCAAGCCACTTATGAAAAGTCAATAGAAGACTATAGAAATGAACTGTCTATACAGTATAAGAAATATAAATTAAGTCAATTAAAAGCTGCAATAGATACATACAACTCTAATAAAAATATAAAAAACCTTGTCAATATTACTAAAGATCTCATATATTACCTATTGTTACGAGAAGAACATCTAGAGAGCGACAAGGCTTTTGAAGATATAATCAACAAATTTCTAAGTGATTATTATAACATCATTAAATATTTAATGATTAATGATAAATATGATCAAGAGGTTATTTCTGAGCTTAGAATCGCCATAGATTTATTTAATGCAGATGTAATACAAGAGCGAAAAATTAACAATAAAGATAATGAGGACATAGAGAGAGAAAAATTAAACACAGCACTGGTATCAAAGCTAAAATCGTTAAGGAATACGTTAATATATAAAACATATAAAGAATCTGGATTTAGATTATTTAGTGAGGAAGAAGATCAAGTTAAAAAACAATTAGCACTAAATAATTTTTTACGAGAAAAATTAAATGAACTACTTCAAGACAGTATACCAGAAATTATATGGTTAAGAAGTGTAGTAGTACCTACTAAAGATTCTGAAGAATTTTTTAAGTGTTTAAATGATTCTGTAAATAAACACTTACCACAGGAATTAGCCGAGACTAACAAGGTTAGTATTGTTTCCATCCAAACAGTTATAAACCAGAAAAAAAATAAGATTATACTAAATGGTTTGATAGATGGAGAACTAAATGTAGAAGCTTTTATCGAAAAAATTAACAAAAAAGAATTGTCGTGGGAGAAAATTTTATCAAACACGGAAATAAAAGAACAGCATAAGTTTAAAAAATTAAGTCTTATTATACAAGAACATGACCCAAAATTTACTAAAGAACATTTGGAAAGTCTAATTCGTGAGTTAAGTAACAAAGAAACCAATACAGATCTAGAATCTTTTGCAACGAACATATTAAGAATATACAAAAATAAAGTATTAGAGGATAAAAAAAATACTCTAGAACAAGCAAATCCCAAAGAAGAAGTGTTAACTAAAAAGCTTATTATACTGTTAGAAAAATCTATCATAAACGCATTTAACGTGTGGCAGATTGTTCAGAGTGCGCAAAGAAAAAAAAGCCATAAAGATTTTATCGATCACTTAGAACAATTAGTAACTTGTGTTAACACGAACTTAAATCGATCGCCATTTTTACTAATATCCTCCCATAGGGTTGACGATACATCACAGCAGGAGGTTAAGATTAAAGAAATTAAGGAATCTTTGGAACAAAAAGAAGTAAATTTTATTAATGACCTCCTTGATATCGAAGTAAACTCTACATTAAAAGATATTTTTGCTAAATTTGGCACTGAAGAAAAAGATGAAGATAAAATAATCCATCTTAAATTATTATTACAATTACCTGATAGTTTTTGTAGTAATAAGAAGGTAGATTATAAAAACTTTATTAATAAATTAGTAAAGAACTATCATAAAGATAGATTAGATCAATTTAGCCTACCAATACAAGAACAAGAAGTAGACAACACAAAAATAAAAGAAATCATTCAAGATAAAAATAACAGCCAAATATTGTTACTAGAGATTCAGTATTATATCAGAGAACATATATGTAAATACTATGATCTGTTTTTAGACAAAATTTTAAATGTTACTGCCGATACTGAAGATATAGAGCAAAGAAAAACGGATATTCAAGCAGCGTTGAAGCGTTTATATAATAATATATCAGTTACAGGTTTTATAAAATATACCTCTAAATGGTTGGAAACTGAAAACAACGAAGAAAAAACGAATTTTATAATAAAAACTGTTCAAAAAGAACAAGGAGAAATTACAGGAGTTGATTTAAGTCATATTCTGCAATTCTTGTATAGTGAAGAGAAAGAGCATGTAAAAGCACTCTTAAGTTTTGGGATAACAGGCCAAAAAGAAGAAATTGATAACTTGGCACAACAGGAGGTAGATAAAACGCTAGATGAAGAAATAAAAAAATTATTAGAACAATGCAGTAAACAACCTACAACAAATCCAATAATAAATTCAATACAAAAGATCTTTGACGCGGATAATGGATCACCAATTATAATGTGGGCAGAGGAGTTAATTGCTTTGAGGTTAAATGTAGTTATAGATCTAATATTGTCAAAAACCTCAGATCAAGATCACGGTGCAACTCAAATAGCCGATATTCTAAATGCATTTAGATTCTTTCATGAAGAAAAAGGTAATGTAAATGAAGCGCTAAATACCTTAGATTTAATTTGTAATAATATAGCTAAATTTTCTACATTAGAGGAAATTAAACAATCTATATACTCTCTTGTGCAGGTAGACGATTTAACAACAGTTAATCATGTTATAAAATCCAGCAATAAACAGAATATTACAGTAAATTTATTATTTAGCCAGGTAGATGCAGGAGATAACAAAAAACTTAGGAACGCTATAGATAAACTAAAATTTATCCTATCTACCAGAGCATTTGCAGAGATAAATGATTTCTGTAAAATATTTATTTTGCAAGCACGAGGACAACAGAACTTAGATAATTTACCAATGATTATAGAGCTGGTTATAAAAAGTAAGGCATATCTACGTCGAGATTTCTTTAGAGACTTGGAAGATAAAGATCTTTCTTTATGGAGCAGTTTTCTGGAAAAAGCAATAATTCTAAATGAATTAAATACTACAACTTTTAACCAATGCAGAAATAAAGAGAAAGGTAAAACAGTTGATTTATTATATCAACTTAAAGAAGAAAAAGGAAAAGACCTACTGGCAGCATTATTTGCAAAAATCAAAAATCTTGATGCAAAGGAGCAAGATTCTAACAATTACAACATTAAAAAATTAAACCTTATTTTAAACAAAATTATTTATAGGTCATATAAATGTGAAGCAATAGCACAACTTTCACAACACTTAAATGAATGGGAGGAAAAATTATTTTCAAATAATGAACCAGAAGGTGGAGAAGCGTTACCAATAAAACAGTTATTAGGCTTAATGAAAGAAGGAGATAAGATAAACTCTGATGGAATCAATGCCGCGATAAAGCTCTGTCTGGAAAATACAAGAGAAGGAGAAGATGAAACATTAATTGAAAAATTATTAGCAGAAGCACGGAATTTGAATAAAAAATCAAAAATTCATGAACAACCTAAAAATATAAACGAATGGCAAGAGCAAGAGATTAAGGAATGGGCACAGAACTTTAAAAACAGTCCTAAACATATTGAAATGTTTTCATGGAGCTCTACTGAATCAACTGAGACTATAAGTGAAATAATATCAGTGATCATACAAGCTGTAAAGATCTATGATCATCATCCGAAGGGGCCAAGAGATACCCAATTAATGTCTCTTCTGTTATTTTTAGATGATAATAATAAAAAAGGTAGATTAGGAAATGTTTATACAGGTGAAGGTAAGACATTAATAACAGTGATGTTGGCAACATGCTTGGGATTAATAGGTAAAAGAGTAGATATAGTAACTAGTTCAAAAGTATTAGCTATAAGAGATTCTCAGGTAAGAGAACCAGGAACAAAAGAAGGGTATCAAGGTTTTTTTGAGATGTTTGGTTTAAAAGCTAGTAATAATTGTGATGAAATATGTGAGAAAGCAGATACAGGAGAACAAGAAAGAAAGAATAGATATGAAAGTTGTAGCATAATATATGGTGAAACTGGTTATTTTCAAAGAGATATTCTATTAAGTCAATTTTTTAAAAAGGATATTAGGGGAGGAAGCGGTTTAGGCGATGTGCTGATATTAGATGAAGTCGACAGTATGATGATAGATAATGCTGCTAAGACACTTTATATATCACATAATATCACAGATATGAGACATTTGAGAGATGTATTTATACATATTTGGGCCGCAGTAAATAGTCGAGAGGAAAGATATTATAGTGAAGAGAATGTTCAAAAAATCATAAAATATATAAACAAAATCATTTGTAATGTTGAAAATAATAATAGTTCACCACAAGAAGATGATTTTAAAGTTCTAATACCTAGTACCTTGTATGACTTTGTACAAATGAATCTTAAAACATGGATAGAAAGTGCTTATGATGCGAAATACATAGAAGAAGATAATGCTTATATAATAGGTGATGTAGAGTCACAAAAGCAGAATGAAGTAATAATAATGGATAAGGATACAGGGGTTGAACAAACTTCGATCAAATGGAGTAATGGATTACATCAATTTATACAATTAAAACATAGTGGTAAATTAAGTGACGAAAGTTTAAAGGCTGTATATATTTCAAATGCTGGTTACTTTCAAAGTTATCAGAATTTATATGGTATGACAGGTACAGTAGGAGATATTGAAGAAAGAAAGCTACTTAGTGATGTGTATGGAATAGATTTTTTTGAGATCCCAAGGTTTAAAACATATCGTTTTGAATATGATTTTGAATCGGAATCAATAGTTGGTACTTCTGAAGAATGGCTACAGAACATTCTAGAGAACATTGATGAGAATATGGGTCAACAATTAACATATACCCAAGAATATAGTGAATTAATGAAAAAGAAGCTCAAACAAGAGCAAGAATCATTAGAAAAATTAATACAAGATTATAACATTCGTAATGAGGCAAAAAAAGTCTTAGACCTACAACAGGTACAATGTGAAGATAAGATTAAAATTTATGAAGCGATGGAGAGAACAAGTAATGAGGTTATCAAAATTTGTGAAAAACCTATATTGGATAAGTTTAAGACCAATATAAAGAGAATAAGTGATGAAATTAGTACATTGAAGGAATCTGGTACAGATAATGAGTTAACTACAATATTAGAGCAATTTTTAACTTTTCTTCCTAAAAGTAGTGATAGTGTTCCAGAATACGATATAGAACAATTTGGTGCTGATTTTAAAACTAAAGTGCGAGAACTTAATATAGTAACATTGCATAATCAAGCCAAAGAAAAACTTGAAGAAGCGAATATTGCAGTTAGTAAGATCAGAGAAGAAATAGATTATATTGATGCAGCAAGAACAAAGGGTCAAAAAGATGTAGAGTTTTATCAAAAAGAATCTAAAGCTAAACATGGGAGTAAAAAAGATGATAGTCGAAGAGCTATATTAATAATTTGTGACAATATATCTGACTTAAAATGCATAGAAGAGAAAGTAAGAAAGAAATTTAATAATCCTAATGAATATAAGCCTGACGAATATAAAATTTACAAGTACGATAGGGCGTACAAAAAGTTTGATGTATCCTGTTTAGAAGCTGGAGATATAGTAATTGCAACAAATATTGCGGGTAGGGGTGCAGATCTAGAGGTCAGTAAGCAAGTTGAAGAAAATGGTGGTTTGCATGTTATATTATCATATATGCCAAAAAATTTTAGAATAGAAAAACAAGCTTTCGGTAGGACAGCAAGAGCAGGTAATAAAGGTACTGCTACGTACATAGTATTTGATCCTAGAAAACAGGGCGAAGATATTGATATATCTCAGTTAAAGAAAGAGAGAAATGAAGAAGAGACTAAGAGACTTGCAGTTGTACAAAAAGAACAGTTACCAAAAATAAAATTAGAAGATGAATTATTTGGTGAGTTTAATAAATTGCAACAAACTGTAGAAAGTAAATTGCAAAGTGAATACAAGTTCAAGCAACAAAAGACATCGAAGGATCCTCTCAAATTACAGATAGATAGTTTAAAAAATAAGTGGGCCATCTGGTTAAATAAAATGGGTGATAAGTTTGATAAGATCCATGAGACTGGAAATGGTGAAGTTTTAAAGGAATATGAAGTTTTTGCAAGTGAAATAAATAACAAATTAGATAATGAATATGGATTAATTGAAGAGCCTGGAGAATTAAACAAACTGGGTCGTGTATATTTAGATAATGAGCAATATTCTGAAGCTTTAGATTGTTTTAATTATATCATAGAGCAGCATTCATCATTTGCTAGTATAGCTTATTACTATAAAGCATTTTGTATAATTCGTAAAGAAGGAAGTGGTTTTGATGCAAAAGTAAAAGCTAAAGTAGCTCTCAAAAAATCATTAAGAATGCTTGAAGAGGATAGAAGCAAGATTTTATCAAGAAATCAGATATTAAAAACAATTAATGAAGTTGCTAGAACTCAAGGTAAAGGATTAGAATCTAACTGTTTTGCTAAACAAAATGAGGGTGAAGCACAAATATTGTCTGTACACATAAATGCAATTAACTCAGCTGTAGGTTCAGAAATATCTTCCGATTCTTTTAATGCTCCTGGTATAGCAGGAGATCAATCACAAAAGGTTTTTGATGAGTTATTAAATGATCAGTATGATATTATAAAAGATTTTAGAATCAGTAAGAAATGCGTTATTGCTAGTAAGGTGGTCATTAAAGATCGAGAAAAGCAAGAATGTGCGCTTCAAACATTAAAGTTATCTGCAGACGTAAAACGCAACGCCATTAGTTTTATACAGACCCATGGAGACTATGTTACCTATCGTAATGTTGACTCTCTTGCCCCATATGAGTCATATAAAAGCATACTAAAAACCTTGCTAGATGCGAAAGTTGTTTCAGAAAGACAAATTCTCAAGAAATTGAATATCAATAATGAGGTAGTAACAGTAGCCAATAGTGAACTTATAGCATTTCCTGATGTGTTTCATTATTGCAAAGAACAAGTTTTAGATGATTTGGTGCATTCATTAATTAATTCTCAAAAAAAATCATGGGGGTACAAAGAAAGAGAGAAAAAGCCTTCATCTTTTGAGACTGTAATCTATACAAAACAGAAATTTATAAAAGATACATCAACCCTGATTAAGGTAGAAGAAGTGATTAAAATAGCAGGGGACATAGAGCAAAAATTATTAGGACAACTGGATCATCAAGTGTTTTGCGATAAAGGAGATCAGATTAAAAACATTCTGACTAGTAAATTATTGATTATAAATCACACGTTCTTAGAGCAAAGATTTGGCGAGATTAAAAATGAGGCAATATTTTTTGGGCAAAAAGCTGAGATAAAAGAGTTTTGTTTAGGTCATAGAAAGATTAAATTAAGTAACGGTCAAATAGTAGAACTAGACCCAGATAATCAGTTATTTGTTAAAGAAGAGATAATAGGTGCTCTTAAAACAATAATTAAGCTATCAGAAAATTCTTCTTCTATAGACAAAACTAACTTTAGTGCTTTACTAGCTCAACTCGGCTTCGACGTTGGCAACAATATAATAGTTAAACATCAGTTAGTTCAGGTGATCAAGAGAAACACTTCACTTCAAGAAAAAGAAATCAATAACATACTGACTCACCTAGAAGTATATACAAAACTGAACATAGATCACAAATTTTTAGAGCAAAGATTTGGCGAGATTAAAAATGAGGCAATATTTTTTGGGCAAAAAGCTGAGATAAAAGAGTTTTGTTTAGGTCATAGAAAGATTAAATTAAGTAACGGTCAAATAATAGAATTGCTTGATAATCAATCATTTGCTAAAGAAGAAATAGTAGGTGCTCTTAAAACAATAATTAAGCTATCAGAAGATTCTTCTATAGATAAAACTAACTTTGATGCTTTACTGATACAACTTGGTTTTGATACTGAAGTAAAATTTGAAGCAATAAACTCATATAACCAATATTCGCTAAAAGACGGTACCTATATAGACAAAATTAAAGAGTACTTAGAGACTATTAATCTTAAAAACTCTAATGATGACGAAGATACAATTCACAAAATAGATCAATTGGATTTTAATATTGATTCTCGTCTTGCAAAAAAGTCAAGCAAAATCACAGAAATTTTAAAATCTAACCTACATATAGATAAGCCATTAAAGAAAGAAGATTTTACACTTGAAGAAGAAGGATTTGACATTTTAAGAGCGATATTAACAGATGCTAATATCATTACTACATCAATCTTTAACCTATTAATGGAGCAAGAAAAGCAAGAAGATATTAACCCAGAATTAGAAACAATATTAATGAGAATGTATCAAGCAAATGGTGTGATTACAGACCAAAATATTGTGCTAAAAGATGCAACAAAAGGTAGTCAAGAACTATTTAATAGAATGAGAGAATTACATATTATTAAGCCTCCTAAGGTCAATTTTCCATTAGGAAAAGCAAAGTATGTACCGCAATTTCTTGGAAGAAATGCTTGGAAAGATAGTAGTGATCCAATAAAAAAGATAGACTATATTAAGAGTAAGATTGAAAAAGTTGTTCTGAAGGTATTTCAATTAGAAAGACAAGACGATTCATGGCATAAAGCCAATGAATATTTCACTGGAGGTATTGGTACTGAATCAAAGAATAAAGAATTAGATGAAAAAATTGAGACTATAACAAATATCATCAAATACGTTGCCGGAACTATAAAAACCCTACCAGAGATAAAAATAGAGTCAAAGGATTTGAGAACCATGTTTAGTGAGGGAGAAGTACCACCCGAACTTATGGATTATATTCACATATGTTTTGATGCTGTATTAGAATATAAAGAAGATAAAGGATTGGATTGGGATTGTTTTTTATGTGCTATGGTTGGATTGGCGCAAATTGTTGCAGGTGTAGCTTTAGAAATAATATCTGGGGGTTCAGCTCATTTTATAGCACAAACATTAATTGCAGAAGGTATAGGAGATATAGTTTTTGCAATACAAGCTAGTATAGAAGGTAATTTTAGTTGGAAATCTTATGGCCAGCATAAAGTTCAAAGTTTGATGATATCCCTTGTGACTGTAGGGGTAGGTAGTTTTTTATCAAAAGGAGCTCAAGCAGGTAAGCTTGCGGTTGGTCTGGCAACAAAAACAGCAATAACCAAAGCTATTATGAAAACTGTAATAGTAGAGGCTTGTACTGCTATTGGCACTGCAGCAGTTACTGTAGGAACAGAAGAAATCAGTAAATTGTTAATTGAGGAAATAGCAAATATTCATTTTGTTCAATATTTTGAAAAATGGACTAAAGAAGATAGTGCTTATCATCACAAAACCGTATCGATAGAAAATAAGCTAAATGCACTTTATAATAAATTTGGTACTACTGTTGCTAAACAAAGTATAGAGACATGTATAGAATCATCCTTGAATCAGATGATCTCAGGAGCCCTAGGTAATAAGATCTTTGCTCAAGTATCACGTGTAGTGGGAAGTATAACAAAGGGTTTTTCCACAGCAGCAAAAAATTTAGGAAGAGGTCATAGCAAAGCTAAACTATTAGGAGCAATTGCATCTATTGTAGATAAAACAGTAAGAGTAGCTGAATTTAGTAAAAACTTTGCACAGTTGTGTAATATATATAATGATTTTTACGATCATTTAGGTGTAGAGCTAGCAAGGATAGAAGAGAGTTTAGCTGAACAACAGAAAAATGGTACTCTCAAGATTGATGAGATGCAAATAGCGCAAGATAAAGTTCATTGTTCTTTTTCTGGTGAAGCATCTAAAGATTTAAGAAAAACCCAAGAAAAGTTGCATATTGCCTTTAAAGCAAAAATTAAGAATGGCTTTTTACAGCCAGCAGTTAGTTCATTACTACATATGGCAATGAAACCAATCCAGCAAATGATTACTGCTCCGTTTGCAAACGCCATGGAACAATTGCAAGACCATATTGATTCCAGATCTGAAATGTTTCAAATAGCTATAATGAACCAACGTGCAGATAGTATAGTACCAATAACTACAAGACAGAAAAAAGCGCTTGAATTAAGAGGTGAGATAATAAAAATAGAAGACATAAAAAATCCAAGTGTCTTAAAAGCAGAAGTGGCAAATTTTGTAGGCGAGACAGTTGAAACTTTACAAAAAGAACATGGGTCTAATGTAAATGTGATGATAAAAGACGGTAAGATTTATGCGGTATTACCGACTTTTAAACAATTCTGTGATAATATTCAAAGTGGTAATCTTAAGGTTGCTGGAACATTACATATCAAAATGGCAGCTACTCAAGCAGGTAGAAATATAGAGGTAGTAAGTGAGGATATTGACGGGTCAAAAACATTAATACAGCATGAAAAAGGACCTGGTACAGTTGTACCAATTGGTGGCTTTAAAGCGGGGCAAGAAAGCTATAAAATAGCTATTATAGAAGGGGAAGAAGGTGAATTAGCTCATTATGCTCCAGTTATTAAAGATCCAGATGGTAATTGGAAGGTGATTAACATAGCTCAAACCGCAGAAACAAAAGATGCTTGTTTTGGCCAAACTATGACATTTTTAAAAGAATATGAAAAGAATAGTGACTTAGAAGAAGCAAAAAGATATGCTGAAGACTCAAACAAAGTATCAGAATATTATAGCTCATTAGGAAAGTGTGTAAAGTACAATAAAGCAATTAAAGATAAATATCTACAAGGTACTACCGTAAAAAGTGATAGAATAATTGGGGGGCGTATAAGTAGACGACTTGAGGACGAACATTATCCATCACATAAAAATATGATAGTAGCACAAAGAGAATTAAAAACTCCTCTTGCAAATTTCCGTAATGAATTAAGTAAAGCACAAGAAAAAGCAGAAAATTTTGATATCAATAAAACAGCAACCAATAAACTTAAAAGTATGGGACATATTATCCCAGCTTTTGGTAGTGATCCTGATAAAAAAGAAATGATGATGGGAGTGTTGTCCGTAGAGTTTACTAATGGGACTACATTTAAAATGATTACTGTATCTGGAGATAATAAATTTTATACTCATCAGAAAGTCATGATTTCAAACAATGATTACACACAAGGAACCTTTGAACCACAAAATTTTGCCTATCAAGATCAGAAGAAGGACTTTAAGTTTATCGATCCAGGAAAACCTCTGGGTAAGATATATGATGTATACAATCGTGAAGAAACAAAACAAGAATACAATAAGAGCTGTGCTGCTCAAAAACTTTTCTATGCACTAAGTATACATATGAAACAAAATCCCGAGTTAAAGATAAAGGGCACGATAGATATGGCAGAATCTTGGTATAGAAAAGCAAGTACTATAAAAAGTGAACAAATCGTCATGCAAGCTTCATGTCAACATTGTGAAAAAGTACTACCAGTTGCTACTGGTAAGGATTTAGCAGGTAATGGTTTAGGTAATTATAAGAACAGAAAAACAAGAGATACAACTTCCAATGATCCAAGGTTTAATTATCGAAAATCTAATTCTGGATTACAAGGTGTAGGATTAAGGCAGGCGGCAAGCATTGGTTGGATTAACGCTTATTTTGGTGAATATACTCTGAATGCAATTGAGCACATATTAGCATTAAGAATCAATAATGCTGGTTTAGAAGAGATAATAATAGCAAAAGGTTATGTGTTTCAAGAGAATTATAATAATCTACAAAGAATGATTTCTGATTTGACCGATACTAAATCAAGGATAATACTAGCTCCTCTGAATTTATACAACAAACATGCTGCTGGAATCATGGGTATTAAAGATCAAGATAATGAGCTGCAGCTATATTATATTGATCCGTCTAATGAAACCATACCTGATAAGTTAAAGCAAATATTTGTAGACCATGACTTACAAATTGTACAATTACCAGCTAGACAACAAGAATATGCTAATTGTGGACCAGAGGTAATAGAGAATTTCATGTTATATTTAACTGGCGAACGCTTATCACAGGAAGAGTCTATAGCTTACCATTCTAAGTTAGTAGAACAGAAATTAGTTAGTAAAGATAACACTTTAGTTGAGGTAATGGATAGTGATATAAATAACCAGGAATTACCTAAAGATCTATATGACAATCCTGAGCAAGAAGAAGTACGAGTAGAGAGTAAAGATGTAACGATAGAAGCATTGGCAAGTACTTCTTATCCTATGAAATATCTAGCTCCAATCTCCTTAACTACGGAAGATACAAAATTATTCAAACAAGATAAAGATCTAAATACAAATCGTAGTAATAATCCTAGCAAGAATGATGTTACCAGAGAACAAAAAGCATTTTTTGCTTATAGCCAAGGAAATATATTAAGCAATGAAGCTTGGGAAGCTGAAAGTGATGAACTAAATGATAGATCGGTAGAAGCAGAGCAGAAATTTGCAGCATCACTAAAATTATATGAAGAAGCTGTTAAATTATCCCCAACTAATATTGTTTATAAGCATGCCTTGGATATAACAAGCTTAAAAATAGAGGGTAATAATTTATTTAGTGAAGGTATTGTATTAGCTAGCATAGCTTATGGTCTACAAGAGGAAGCTAATGCATTAGCTGTTGATCAAGAAGCTTATGAGGAAATATTAGGGAAATATCAGCAAGCTTTAGGAGCTTATAAGGCAGCCCAAGATAGTTTTCATGTAGGCTGGAATTTAAGTAAAGATGTTAGATTTAAGTCGTGTATTGAGATAGTTCAAGATGCTATAGAATTAATTCAAGAGCATATTGAAGAGATTCAAGGAGAAATGGATAGTGCATCAATACCAAAAAATGATATTGTAGGCACAGAGAACTATTTAACAATAGGACCTATTGAGTTATTTAAGCAAGAAAAGCAAGACTACATATTAAATGATTATCTAATAGGTAATTCTCAAGAACTGTTCTACATGTGAGTAGGTAAAATGTTAGTTAATAATTAAGTAGGCTAAATGAAAAGACATGCAGCAAAAGATTTAAAGAGTAAGATTAAACCAAACTCTGGTCAAATCAACAACACATTTCAAGAAAAATTACAAGAGATTATGGATTTTGATATCCAAACACATAATGAGGCAATTACAAAATATATCAGAGAGCTACAAAGGAAAATAATAGAATTAGAAGATCCAACCGTAACAGATGCAATAATAACAAATATAAAACAACCTATTGAGGAGAACATTGATAAAGTTACTGCACTAAGTAATTTAATACAAGATTTAGTAGTAAGTTATCCTGTTCTTTTTAGTCAATTTAGTGAATTTTGTAAGCGATTTTATAATTTAGGCTTAAATAGAGAAAATGCACAGCAAGCCAAAATATTAGCTGAAATAGCTAATTCTTTAGAACTTAATCCCATTAAATTAGAATTATGGTTGACGAATCTTTGGGCTCAAAAACGAGAAGAGAAAGATCATGCAAATAATAATACAAGACTCATTAATAAAACTTTTGATCAAGTTACTGCAATAGAAGAGCAATATCCTAAAAATATTGATGCAATAGTTTTTCCGAAGATAACACAATATAAAGCGGACCCAGAAGCTAAACCGTTAGAGAGATTATTATCAGAAATAATTTTTACTAAGGATATTGAGGATAATATTAGAATTCACAATGATAAAGCTGAGATATCTAAATTACAAGAAAAATACCAGAGAGTAGTCGAATATTATAAGAGGTGGGACAATAGAGGGGTTAAAGAGATTCGTGATTGGGCTAGTGGTAAGAAAGATAAGCTTAATGGTGAGGATATTTGTGAAGCAATAGCTATAATGGATAGAGCCAATGAGTTAATAACTGGAGGGCATCGTCTGAGAGATACACAAATATTAGCAGTTTTAGTTTTTTTAAGTACAGAAGATAATAAGGGTAAGTTATGTCAAATTCAGACAGGTGAAGGTAAAACTACTATAGCATCACTACTTGCTGTTATTAAACGGCTACAGGGCGAGAAGGTAGACATTATAACCAGTAATAATATTTTAGCTGCAGAAGGAGTAGTTACCAAAGAAGATTTTTATAGTTTATTTGGCCTTAGTGTTGCGACTAATAATCCGGATAATAACTATAGTAATAACGAGATTACTGCTGATAATAACAGTAACACAAAAGCTACAGAAGGGCCAAGAACATGCTATAGAGCAGATATTGTCTATGGTTCTATCAGCAACTTTCAGTTCGATTATTTGAAGGATGCCTTTTTAGGGTATGGAACTCGTGTGGACAGAGAATTTGGCACAGTCATACTAGATGAAGTTGATAGTATGCTAGTAGATAATGGTAGGCATATTGCTAAACTAGCAAATCCTTTTTCTGGAATGGAGAGCCTCAGATATGTATATATCAAAATTTGGCAGGAATTATATAAAGCAGAACAAGAGCTCACAAGTGAATTATTTATCGCTGATAGAATAGAAGTCATTAAAGCTAGAATAAAAGCGTCTAACCCTATAGATACCATTTTAATGCCAAAATATCTCAAAGCATATGCAGAGAGACAATTAGATAAATGGATTGATAATGCATTATATGCAAAATATGCTTGCCATGAGAATCAACACTATATTATCAAGTTTAAAAACGGTGAAGGTACAATTACCCCTGTTGATTACATGAATACAGGAGTAAATCTCAATAATACTGTTTGGCCTTACGGCTTACATCAATTTTTACAGTTAAAGCATAATTTACATTTAACCACTGAAACCCTTACTAACTCTCATGTATCAAATATGCATTATATTAAGAAATATGGTAATAAAATATTTGGTATGACAGGTACTTTAGGTTCAAATACTGAGAAGTCTTTGTTATCTGAAATATATAAGGTAGTTCATACTGAAATTCCTACTTATAAAGAAAAAAGATTTATGGAATTACCTGGAATAATAGTTAAGGATAGTAATTGGCTTGATAGCATTATACTTGGAATATTAGAACAAATTAACCTAAATAGAGCTGTGCTAGTTATTTGTGAAACTATTCAAGATGTCAAAATAATCAAGCAAAGCTTAGAATTATTCAAAAGCTTAGATCAAAATGCTATTAATACAATTAAAATTTATGTTGATGAAGATGATGCAAAAATTACTAAAGATCGGGTAAGTTCTAGAGATGTAATCATAGCAACTAATATAGCTGGCAGAGGAACAGATTTAGAAACAACGGAAGAACTAAAACAACATGGAGGATTACATGTTTGTGTTAGTTTTCTTCCGTCTAACCAAAGAGTGGAAGATCAAGCATTCGGACGAACAGCTAGGCAAGGTGACCTTGGCAGTGGACAACTAATTATCAGAGAAAGTGAGATTAGAAATTTAGGTATAATAAAATCGCTAGCAGATCTTAGAATTTCTGAAGTAAAAGGATTGAGAAATGAAACAGAAAAACTAAGAGTCCAGAATATTTTAGATAAAGTAGTAGAACTTGATCTTCAGGATGAATTATTTCATTGCTTTTCTAATTTGTATCAGGAATTACGAGAAAAGAATAAACATATTGAAGGATTTCATTTTGTACTAGAAGATCTAAAAGAATATTGGGCTTTTTGGTTGGAACAGCAAGAGCTTAAAGCTGACAATTTACCTCAGTTAGAAACAATCAAACAAGAAAAAAAGCAAAAATCAGAGCAATATTCTCCTCACAACACTGTAGCAGAGCAAGTATTTGCAAAATTCACAGAAGAAGCAAAGATTCTAATAGAGGGGAAAAAAATCTGTAAAGATGGAATAAAAACTGATTGTAGTGTAGTAGAGAGAATCATTCACAATCCTTATCATAGTATAAAACAAGCGGAGTATTTTTTAGAGAAAAATAATTTACGCAATAATAAATTAACTAAGGTTGAGGATGCGTTAAAACAGGCTACTTTTCTAAGCGGTAGCACGATAGAGATATTACCCAGCACCTATATAACTCTCTTTGAAGTGGAGATAGAACGTAGCTGGCATCTAATAAGGAAATTCAGCTCAATATTTACTGCTATAACTCAAGGGATGTTCATTATTAAAGCACCAGAATCATCAATATACAAAGCAAATTACAAAGATGTATCTAGAGAGTATCTTAAAAAAGCAAAAAGATTGTTAGAGAAAGAAACCAATTATCTACAAGGGTTCTTTAAAATCAATAATGATTTTGATCTAATATTATTACCTGAATCTTCTAAAGACAGTAATCAAGACATATTAAACCAAAGTAGCCTAAAAGCCTCAATAGTGTATAGAGTTATGGGTGAAGACAATTTTCACCTTAAGTCACAAAAATATGATCAATTGGGAGCTATTCATAAAATATATAATGTAGTAGAGCTAGAAGAATTTTTAAATCAATATCAAGACGACATCAACAATAGTCCTTTTTGTATTCACTACTATAATACGAGCAATAATAATCAAAACATAGAGAACATAGACAATGTTATAGCCATTTTTTTATCAAAAGATAATGACCATATTACCATATTATATGATGACCCTTTAGGTAATAAGATGCCATATAATATAAAATGGTTGTTTGCAAAATATTGTTATAACCAACAAAAACAAGTAGAGCAAATAGCTAAAATGTTATTTCCTGACCAAGAAAGTACTATTGTCCCAATTGAAGGAGAAGTAATACAAGAAGAATTTACTTCCAGTGAAAATAAACAAGTTTATCAAACAGAATTACTACACAAGAATTTGTTATTAAAACATTTATACTCCAAATTAGTATGTTTAAAGGTTCAGCAAAACAATATAGACGAACTCATGAAGGTTCTAAGCAGTAATGTTGCAGGAGAAGTAGTAATTAGCAGTAAAAGCTCTGAATATTTTCAAAAAATTGATCCTAACAAAGAGGTAATTACTAATTTTGAGGTAGCGGAATTAGGACATGTTGGTTTAGGAAATATATATGGGTTAAACATTATACCAGAACATTCTACCAAAACATTTTCAAATGTAGAAAAACAAGTAAGTAGCGGTTTATCTTTACTTAGGACTGGACAAGCCTTGCCTTGTTTATTGCCTCTTATGACCCAAGTTGCTTATATATTAATAGTAGAAGGAGTATCTGATCTAACAAGTGAATTGATAAAACATAGAGGATCTTTCTCGCCTTATAATCTGAAGGATAAAATAATCATTAAGAGCAGTAGTTTAATTGACGAAACACTTTCAGTCTTTATTGAACAAATTCTGCAATATACTATTAAGGTTTATCAAGAATTTGTTACTCCAGAAGAGTTGCCTTCTACGGCAAGTTTATATGAAGAAATCCTTAATCAAGAAACTGCTATAATTATACAATTCTCAGACCAAATTAACAACGAGAAATACTATGATTTTCCTCCAAAAAATGAAGCTCTAGACACTCTTTGTATCAGACATCAAGTTCAAGATAGCGGATTAGTTGGATGTGATGAAATCATGTAATTGCTGATTCAAGTACCACCATCTTACCTATATATCTCCTGCTTTTTTTGTATTTCTACTATATTGTTTAACTCATGTTTGATTTTTTTGGTTATTGTTGATTGCGGGCTGATGTATTGCATTACTTGCTTATCTTTGCCCATAGTACCCCACACTTATTGTTGAAGTTGAAAGGCATGCATAATGTGTTTTCGTAGTAATGAAAACAACATAGCAGGGGTATCACTTAACGAGTTATAAAAATAATCTTTTATCCAATCAAATCCGTAAGTAAATAATGAGTATAATTTACGACCATGTTTTTTGATCTTTATAGGATAAATTTTGTTCTTAATGTCACCAGCAAGCACGCAAATAGCTAAGGATAAAGATACTATTGCAAATAGTTTTTCCAGCTTTTTTTGATCTGTAATGTGGGTATCTTCAATATTAAATCCAGATGACTTGAGAGACAGAAAAGGTCGCTCAATGCTCCACCTCTGCTTATATGCTAGCAAAGCACATTCACCAATAAGCACATTACTAGCAATAAATAGTTGCTCTCTTTCTAATTGCAAACAAGTTATTTTAATTGCCATACCATTGTAAATTTTGCTTTCTATAGTTTTAGTGTCACCCATTTGCATATCGGCAAAACATTTATTCAACTTCATCTTGCCACCGTTGAAATGCTTGACCTTCTCACTTTTTCTTAGCCTGATAGCAAAAGGTAATTTTTGGATTCCACCCATATATTGCAACCATTCCTCACCAACAAATTCCCGATCGGCAAGGATAAGCTCTATCATTTCCTTAGGTATAATTGTTAAAATTTGCTCAATCAATTTCTTTCTTTCATTAGTAGAAGAGTTGCCTTTTTTATCAAGTAACAACCATGCTATAGGAATTGAAATATTACCATAAACGATAGTTGCAACAAAAAAATTCAAATTTTTAATACCAAATTGCCAGCTGGTTCTATCTATGGCAAGGCTAATTTTACCTGTTAGACAGAGCAATTTAACAATAATTTTCCCTAAACTTATAAAGCACATATTTTGTTCTAAAAGCAAACGCTCAACTTTAACAATCTTGGCATGCAAATTGCCTTTAGAAGCGACATACAGTGCTAATTCTTTGATTCTCACAGTTTTAGCTTTTACTACTGCACAAATTAATTCTGCAAATGTTTTAATTCGTGCTGGGTGCCAATCTAAAAATATGTATAATATTTGGTATAGTGATTGAGAGTCCATTAATACCTCCTGTTGCTTGTTTCTCAGCGGAGATTAGTGACTCTCAGTCACTTATTCAATTTATTATTTTAACCCTCCTGTAAAATCTGTGGGGTACTATGGAAATAGTATTACCTGTTGACTTATTCTGTGCATTCTTATCAATTATTCCCTTATCGCTCAGACCTAATAACATTATTAGGTGGGGGAGAGGTCCTGGGTCTATTGCAACAATTAGTTTGTTAACCGTGCTATCCTTTTCGGTCATATAACCTCTTGATTTTTTTAAGATATTGACAGTATAAAACCTTATGCACTAAAATAATAAAGATTTATTAATTTTTCTTAATTATTTCTCTTTTTTTACCAACTAGTATGATAAGAAAATAACATTTCCGAAAATTCATTTTGCTAGAAACGCCCCTAATTCTCTTAGATTACTAATAGGGTACATTAATTCATGGTCTAATTTTTCCAGCTTAGAACACACTATTTTATTAAACCCTAACTTTTTTGCTTCTTTAATTCTGGTTTCCGCGCCGTTTACTTTTCTTATTTCCCCAGATAAGCCAATTTCGCCGAAGAAAACACTTTCTTCTGGTACTGCTTTATTGGTGGCTGCTGAGATTAACGCTGCTGCTACCGCTAGATCCGAAGCTGGCTCCGTAATTTTTAGCCCCCCAGCAACACTTAAATATACTTCTTTACAGGATAAGTTTAGCTTAAACCGCACATTAAGTACTGCTATTATCATCGATAACCTATTTAAATCCCACCCTACTACTGAACGTCGTGGTATAGGGATAGTTGATGGCGCAATTAAGGCTTGAATCTCAATTAATAACGGTCTAGAACCTTCAATACCAGCAAATACTGCCACGCCATTAACATTTTTTTCCCTTTTTAATAAAAATAATTCTGAAGGGTTAGGCACTTCTTGGAGTCCAGTAGAGGTCATGTCAAAAACCCCAATCTCCCCTATCCCGCCATATCTGTTTTTGATGGAACGTAAAATGCGAAAATGACTATTATGATCTCCTTCAAAATATAATACTGTATCAACAAGATGTTCAAGTAATTTAGGGCCAGCTAATTGACCATCTTTAGTAACATGACAGCTAATTAACATGATAATATTATTATGTTTGGAATAACTGATTAATTCATTAGCACAAGCCCTTACTTGTGACACCGTACCAGGAGGCGAGGAGAGAGCCTTCGTGACCATAGTTTGTATTGAATCAATGATTATTAAATCAATATTTTGTTCACTTGCTTCAATAGTGGCAATAATATCTTCTATATTTACGGCTGCTAAAATAGAGGTAGCTGGATTATTAAGCCCAAGCCTTAAAGCTCTGAGCTTTATTTGTTGAGTTGATTCTTCACCAGTAATATACAAACAATTCATGGATTTTTGAAAAGAGGCAGACGCTAATTGTAATAATAACGTAGACTTACCGATACCCGGTTCCCCTCCAATTAAAGTTACGGAAGCAGCAACTAACCCGCCTCCCAGCACTCTATTTAACTCATGAATAGGGGTGATATTATATAACCTCTCTTCAACTACGCCATCAAGCCTCGCGACTCCCAGCTTATTACCTAATTTAACTGATGGCAGATTATGAATGACTTCTTCCTCCACCACTCCCCATAACCCACAATCAAAACATTGCCCTGCCCATTTGGGGCTAGTATTACCACAATTTGTACAGATATATTGTTTTTTTATTTTACTCATTTTACGTGATATACCTCAATTATACTCAATGAAATCCAACCCTTGAAAGACGAAGAATATACTATAATTTTCCAAATAGAAGGGTTATTCTATGCACGAATCTCAACCTCTATATTCTAAAACTAATAATTTACTATCTCCATAGATTTTTTCTTTAATCAACTTAAAACAATTATCAGTAAATATTTCAGTTTTGCCAAATTCTATCACTAATATTGAACCATCTTTTAACCATCCCCCTTTTTTCAAACTATTAACTGATTTTATGACCAAATTATTATAATATGGAGGATCAACAAAGACGAGATCAAATGCTTTAGTGGCTTTTGGCAGAATGCAAGCATTAATATTTAAAAAAGTAGTATTCGCAACTGCATCGATTAACACCGCAAATTCTTTAGCAGTTCGTAAATAATGAGCATTTATATCAACTAATGTTACATGCCATGCTCCTCTTGAGAGCGCCTCAAAAGACAGACTACCGGTACCACTGAATAAATCCAGCACCATAGCATTACCAGTAAATAGCCCCCTACAAGCCAATTCTCCGGAAGTGAGGATACTAAAAATTGCCTCTCTAATTTTAGCAGTAGAAGGGCGATAATTCGAGTGTTTTAAAGTGGGTATTAGGCGATTTTTATGCTTACCAGCTATAATTCTAATCATAAGAATTGCATAAATTGTCTACGTTCTACTTCCTGATACTCATTTGGTTGCAAATTTCCTAACACAAAATCTCCATACTGAACTCTAATTAACCGATTAACTTTTAAGCCAAAATATTCAAAAATTCGCCTAATCTCCCGGTTCTTTCCCTCAGTAAGCGCCACTTCAAACCAACTATTAGCACTAGAGGTTTTCACTAATTTAATTGATTTAACATAATATTTTACTTGATCTATTGTTATATTTTGATAGTTTTGTAATAAAAGCGCAGGTCGGCCGTAAGCTCTCACTTTATATATACGTTCCATTTTAGTAGAAGGTAGTTCAAATTGTCGTGCTAAACCCCCATTATTAGTAAGCAGTAATAACCCTTCGCTATTTAAATCTAATCGCCCTATTGAAATAACTCTTGGTAAACCAGGCAGGTTGGCAAATACAGTGTTTCTATCATGCGTATCTTTATGGGTAGTAACGAGCCCAACAGGCTTATAATATCGCCATAAACGGGCCAGTGGTGTTTGATGAATTACTCTGCCTGATACTTCAATAATTGAAATATTAGTTACTTTGATGGCAGGTGAAGTAATAATCATTCCATCCACTTTCACTTGATTATCTCTTATCAAATCTTCTGCATCACGTCTGGAGCATATTCCTGCATTACTAATTACTTTTGCCAATCTTTGCATAATCATTACTTGAAGTTATAATACAGCATGATTATTATTACGTATTCTCAAAAGTCCTAAAAACAGTAATAAGTGTGCAAACATCTGTATATAAAATATCATGCCATTTAATGCAGGTAAAAATAAGACAATCAGAGGTTGTAGTAAAAGAGATACACCACTAGCAAATAACACTACTCTACTACACACTTGCATAGAAGATTTAAGGCCAAAAAAATTAGTCAAGATATATACTAATAAAATGGTAAAGCTTTTTTCAAATAAAATAAAACAAAATCCGACAATTATTATTAAAGGTGTTATAAGGTAAATAAATATTTTAGGAGCGCTATCTACGATCTTAGCACAATATTGCTTTACTACTTCTGCCGTCAGTGTTTGTGCTTTACGATTTAATAACTTAGAATATTCTATAGAAACATTACTCTTTTTATGATCAGTCATCTCAATAGTAGAAATAGTTATATTGTTACTCGAAAAAATTATTGGGGTACTAAGTTTTTCGCCATGTGATAATTGGTTTCTTGAGTCTATCACTGCAATTCTATTACCATTTGGATCCAATAAATATATTGGCTCATTTTGGTCTACTACAATTTTGTGTCCATCATAGTATATTTCCGGTAGTTGCTTTAATATGTAATCAATAGTAGCAACGTTTTTAGTTACAAGATTCTCAGTAAAATAATCTTTTAATGTAAATAAATGATGCAAAATGAAAAAGCAATATATTAAAGAAGACAAAAAAGATATAGTAAATAAATATTTAGTTCCATAACCGTGATAAAACTTATATACATCTTGATAAAATCTTATGGAACTAATGGATAACCATAATTGACTAAATAATGTTTTAATCCACAGAAAAGCGATTAATAGTTTTGCTGTCATAATATCTATTTTTACTTGAGGTCTATTTTGTATCAGTTTATATAGTTTTTATAAAAATTTTTCACCTATTTTAAACATATCAAGGCAATATTTATTATAATGAAGTTTAACAAAATACTAAAAGATTCACAATTAAGCAATTGTATCAGAGTTTTAGCGAGCGATAGTATAGAGCTTGCTCAATCAGGTCATCCTGGTATGGTACTTGGCATGGCAGATGTAATGACTATTTTGACATTTAATTTTCTTAAGTTTAATCCAGCTGATCCTGCATGGTTTAATCGCGACCGCTTAGTTTTATCAGCAGGCCATGGCTCTATGTTATTGTATAGTTTTTACTATTTAACAAATTATAAGAATTTTCATTTACAAGATTTAAAACAATTTCGTACACTTCACTCAAAAACCCCTGGCCATCCAGAATATGGTGCATATGAGGCCATTGAAACTAGTACTGGTCCTCTAGGGCAAGGTTTTGCTAACTCGGTAGGTATGGCCATTGCTCAAAAAAAATATGAAAATAAGTTAGGTAAATCTATTAGTGATCACAAAATTTATTGTATTGTTGGAGATGGGTGCCTAATGGAAGGGATAAGCTATGAAGCAGCGTCAGTTGCAGGCCATTTATGCCTAAATAATTTAATCGTTTTATTTGATGATAATAAAATCACTATTGATGGTCCAGTAAGCTTAACGACTGCAGAAGATCATATACTGCAATTTAAAGCTTTTGGATGGAATACCGCAGTAATAGATGGCCATAATTTGGCCCATATCAACGTCGCATTGAGTAAAGCGCAAAATTCTGATAAACCTTATTTTATTGCTTGCCGCACTTTAATTGGTAAAGGTTGCATTAATAAAATAAATTCCGCCAGCGCTCATGGAACCCCCTTAGGGGCAGCAGAAATTAAATTAATGAAAGAAGAATTACGGTTTAAAGACGAGGCATTTTACATCCCGCAAGAGTTAAAAGAGATGTGGCAAGATGCATGGCTAAGAAATAAAGAACGCTATGATCTATGGTATAAGCATTTTGATAATATTAATGAGGATATAAAATATTATTTCGCTAAGCCTAACATTGATTGTAGCTTTCTTGACAATATTTCTGCCCCCACACAGGATGAAGCTACCCGCACTTCATCAGGCAAAATTATTGAAGCATTAGCAGGACAATCAGATAAAATTATTTTTGGTTCAGCTGACTTGTCTCCTTCTAACAATATTCAAAATAGTAAAACACACGCTATTAATAAAGATGATTTTAGTGGAAATTATATCCATTACGGCGTCCGAGAACATGCTATGGCTGCTATAATGAATGGTTTATCTCTATGCGGCTTTCTGCCAGTAGGTGGCACCTTTTTAGTATTTTCTGATTATATGAAACCTAGTATGAGGCTAGCTTGCCTTATGCAACAACAAGTTATTTACATTTTAACTCATGACTCTATTGGTTTAGGAGAAGATGGTCCTACGCATCAACCTATTGAACATCTAGCAAGCCTTAGAGCGTTACCTGGCATGACTTTATTTCGGCCTGCTGATTATGTTGAAACAAAAGCCGCATGGAGCCTTGCCTTATCACATACACAAGGACCTTCTGTTCTTGCGTTAACTAGACAAGCGGTACCTCAAATATTGGCCAAATTCAATCTTAATGTCAATCAAGGTGGCTATCTAATAACATCAAAGCCTAAGGAGAAAGCAGACGTTACTATATTTGCTACTGGTTCAGAATTAGCAATTGCTTTAGCAACAAAAGCGCTACTTGAAGAACACACCTTAAATATCAAGGTAGTATCATTATTTTGTTTTGAATTATTCTTAAAACAAAATGCAGCCTATATTGACGATATTTTATCTAATACCAAACTTAAGGTCGCTATAGAAGCAGGCTGTAGCTTTGGATGGCACCAAATTATTGGAGAAGATGGGATGTTTTTCGGTATAAATAATTTTGGTCATTCTGCTCCTGCAAGAGAATTATATGCCTATTTTGGCTTGACTCCTACTAATATAGCTAAGCAAATTCTTGCAAAAATCCAACAATAGACTTCTTTTAGATATCGCTTCTGGTAGGGAATTGGAAGAAGGCTCGTCGCTTCAAACCACAGTGTACGGCAGTAATAGTGAGGCTTTGAGCCTAGATTCATTGTCAAAATTACCATCTCGAGTAGCGTTTTAAAAGAAGTTTAATGATTAACGCACTATTCGATGTAAGCATTATTATACCATTTCTGAAAACTAATCAACACGTTGATTTAGGCTGAATTCAGTTTATCATAAAGAAAAGGATTGCCCTAAATATACTTCTTTTACCTGACAGCTTGAAGCAATCTCTTGGGGATTACCTTCTAATAATACTTTACCATTATAAATAACATAAGCACGATCTACTATATTCAGGGTATCTCTAACATTATGATCAGTAATTAAAATACCAATATTACGATCGCGTAGGTGAGAAATTAAATCTTTAATATCCTCAATTGCCAGAGGATCAATCCCAGCAAGTGGTTCATCAAGCATAATAAACTTAGGATTCGCTGCTAGAGTTCTTGCTATTTCCAACCTCCTCCTTTCTCCACCAGATAGCCCCATCGCTGATAATTCTTTGAGGTGAAAAATCGAAAATTCTTTAAGTAAATCCGAAGTTTTTTGTTCGATAATCTCCTGATCAGTTTCTAAAATCTCTAGTACTACCCTAATATTATCCCCTACAGATAAACCCCGAAAAATTGATGGTTCTTGTGGTAAGTAACTGAAGCCAAATTTAGCTCTTAAGTAAATAGGTAAATGGGTAATATTATAGTCATTATAAAATAATGTGCCGCTATCTGGATGAGTTAGCCCTATAATAATGCTAAAACAAGTGGTTTTACCTGCGCCATTTGGACCAAATAGTCCTACTATTTCTCCTGCCTGTAAATATAAAGATAAATCGCTTAATATTACCCTTTTATTATAAGATTTTGAAATATTATTTACTTGTAGCCTATTCATTATCCGCACTCTTAAATAATAATTTTCACAAATCCACTTTATTAAGTTTCATATAATACACTAATTTATTTGTTTTTATAATAATTTCATTATGTTGGATTATTATATTACCAGACAATATCAGTTCTTCTGTATCTACTAAATATTTTGCTGAATCAGCAATTAATATTTCATGGGTGTGAGCTCTTTCAGCTATAAGTTTGTTGGGCATCACTATATAGTCAATAGCTGTTTTATTATGCACTTTTTTATAAAAAATTTGCAAGGAAGTAGTTTTAACTACCATACCTTCGAACCATAAAACCACTTCTCCGGTAAAGCAAGCCTGCTGCTTCGCTTGATCAATGACTAAATGATCTGAATTAATATGCAACTTGCGTAAATCATTTGCTTTAGCCGCTATTACCGGCTCCATTACCATGAAACATAATATAATATAGAAGATGCTTTGTAACAATTTATTCTTAAAGCCCATTACTCATCCCTTCCTTATTTCGTATACAGAATTAGACATCTCCCATAAATTACAATAAAATCTTAGTAATTTGTAGAACACAGAACTAAAACAGGGCGATGTAATTCTTGTCCCTCGATCCTAACTTTTATCTTTTACATCTTTTATTATCATAACACAACTGCTTCTAGGGTATAATATTGTCTTTTGTTAGAAAATACTTGATTAAATTAGTAGGATATTATAAAGTGTTAAAAGGAGCGAATATAATCTGTCTATGCAATTGACCACTAAAGCAAGGTACGCCGTAATGGCAATTTTAGAAATGGCCTCTCAAATGACTGACAGACCGGTTACTTTAGCTGCAATTTCACAGCATCAGCATATACCTGTTAATTATCTAGAGCAAATTTTTGCCAAGTTAAGGAGAGCTAATTTAGTGAAATCAGTAAAAGGTTCAAAGGGGGGGTATGTCCTTAACTCAGCCTTAAGGGACATCAAGATTTCTAATATTATTGATGCAGTTGATGAGAATATTGAAATGACTAGGTGTATGCGTAAGCCTGAGATTTACTGTATGCCTAATAAAGTACAGTGTAATACCCATTATTTATGGCTTGGTTTAGGGAATCATATCAGGGATTATTTTAATAATATCTCAATAGCAGATGTATTAGTATCGAATAAACATGATAAAACAGATTTAGTATAAATTAACTAACCTGAATTTGGAGGTTAACTAATATGTTATACTTAGATCATAATGCAACTACTCATCTACATCCTAAAGTTAAGGAGCTGGTCATAAATCTACTGGACGGGGCATATAATCCTTCCTCGATTCATACAAATGGGCGCTCTGCAAAAAATATAATAGAAACTGCCAGAATGCAGATTGCAAAATCTGTAGGTATTGATATAAATAGCCGAGAATATGAACTGATTTTTACCTCTTCTGGGACCGAGAGTAATAACCTGTTGATCAATAGTTATATGGATGGAGAAATTTTTATCTCTGGAATAGAACATTTATCAATTTTTGCCCATACTAAATATCGAGATAATTTTAAAGTGATTAACGTTAACAGCGATGGTATTGTTGATATTCAACATTTAGCAAAATTATTATCGACAAGCCCTAGCAGTAAAAAGCTTGTTTCTATCATGCTTGCAAATAATGAAACCGGCGTTATACAAAATATCAAAGAGTTAGCAATGCTTGCAAGGCAGTACGGCGCTATTTTCCACAGTGATTGTGTACAAGCAGTAGGTAAAATTCCTGTTAATATTCCAGAATTAGGGCTAGATTTTGCTACTATTTCTTCTCATAAATTGGGAGGAATGCAAGGTAGTAGTGTTTTGATTGCGAGACGAAACCATATGCTTAAAGCTATGATCGTAGGGGGAGGACAAGAAAAAAATATTAGGCCTGGCACCGAAAATGTAGTAGCAATTGCCTCTTTTGGTTTCGCTAGTGAAATAGCGGCACAAGAAGTAATGCAAAGATACCAAAATATGAGCAAACTGCAAGCGGATTTGGAACTAAATCTGCGAGCATACCCTAACCTTACTATAGCTTCAAAAAATGCCACGAGATTACCTAATACTACTCTTATGGTACTCTCAAAGGGTGAGGTGCATACAAAATTAATATCGCTGGATTTACAGGGGATAGCTGTTAGCATAGGTTCTGCTTGTTCATCAGGTAAAGTAAGTAAATCACATGTATTATCTGCTATGGGGTTTAGTGATACGGACGCGAAGTCTTCAATTAGAGTTAGCTTTAGTTATGATCAAACCACCCAAGATGTAATAACTTTTATTAATGCATTTAAAGAAATATATTCTAGCTATTGAGAGTAATTGAGCATGAATGAACTAGAACTATTAAGAGAACAAGTAAAAGCAAGTGGTAAATCATTACCAATTTATATGGATTACCAGTCAACGACTCCTCTTGACCCTAGAGTATTAGAGGCGATGTTACCTTATTTTACTAGTAAATTTGGAAATCCTCATTCTAGAAGCCACTCCTTCGGATGGGAAGCTGAAGAAGCAGTAGAAATTGCAAGAGCAAAGGTGGCAAACCTCATTAATGCAGACCCAAAAGAGATTATTTTTACTTCTGGAGCAACTGAAGCTAATAATCTAGCAATTAAGGGAATTGCCAGATTTTATGGGAGTAAAAAGAAACATATCATCACTGCTGTCAGTGAGCATAAATGTGTTTTAGATGCTTGCAGGCACCTAGAAGATGAAGGCTTTAAAGTAACATATTTACCAATTCAAGCCAATGGGTTAATTAACTTAGAGATATTAAAGAACGCTATACACGATAATACTATGTTGGTATCAGTTATGGCTGTTAATAATGAAACCGGGGTAATTCAGCCCCTTAAAGAGATTGGAGCAATATGTCGGGAACGAGGAGTGTTTTTTCATTCGGATATTGCGCAAGGATATGGTAAAATTCCAATCGATGTTAATGAATATAATATAGATTTAGCAAGTATTTCAGGGCATAAAATTTATGGCCCTAAAGGAGTAGGAGCGTTATATATAAGAAAGAAGCCAAGAGTACGATTAGTACCAATTTTTAATGGAGGAGGACAGGAAAGAGGGATGCGTTCTGGTACTTTGCCTACTCCCTTAATTGTTGGATTAGGAGTGAGTGCTGAAATAGCTTTAGCGGAGATGGACAAAGATACTGCGCATGTAGAGGAGCTTTTTAATAGATTTTATGACAATATTAATAACGAAATACCAGACATTTATTTAAACGGTGATAAAAATGCTAGGTATAAGGGCAATTTAAACTTAAGCTTTGCTTATGTTGAAGGCGAATCATTAATTTTGGCCATTAAAGATTTAGCAGTCTCCTCTGGTTCCGCTTGTACTTCATCTTCCCTTGAGCCTTCATATGTATTAAGAGCAATGGGAGTAGATGAAGAATTAGCACATACTTCCATCAGGTTTGGTATCGGAAGATTTACTACCCAAGCAGAGGTAGATTATGCTGTAAAATTAATCATATCTAAGATTGGTAACTTACGGGACTTAAGCCCTCTTTGGGAAATGGTACAAGAAGGAATAGACTTGAAGCAGATCAAGTGGGCCTCCCACTAAATTGGTTTAAGAGACAAAAAATATAATTAAGGAGAACAAGATGGGATATGGCGACAAATTAATGGATCATTATGAGAATCCTCGCAACGTGGGATCCTTGGATAAGGCAGATGTTTATGTGGGCACAGGTCTTGTAGGGGCCCCTGCTTGCGGCGATGTGATGAAGCTACAAATTAAAGTGAGTAAAGAAGGGATTATTACTGATGCTAAATTTAAGACCTTTGGCTGTGGATCAGCAATTGCTTCTAGCTCTTTAGTCACAGAATGGGTAAAAGGTAAGTCTATTGATGAAGCAGGTTCAATAAAAAATACTGAGATAGCTAAAGAATTATCCCTACCACCAGTAAAACTGCATTGTTCTTTATTAGCAGAAGATGCGATCAAGGCGGCAATAGCTGATTACAGAAAGAAAAAAACTTAACTTAAGTATACTTATGCATAAGAATATTTTAACATTGACTGATAGAGCAGTAGAGCAAGTTAAATTATTATTAGCTAAACCTAATAAGCCAGTTTTTGGTATTAGAGTTGGGGTAAAGTCTGGCGGTTGTTCGGGTATAATATACCACATAGAGTACGCTGCTGAGAAGAATAAATTTGATGAAGTAGTAGAAGTGCACGGTGTGAAAATACTGATTGATCCCAAAGCTTTAATGTATCTTATAGGTAGTATAATGGATTATGTAGAAGATAAATTTAAGACAGGTTTTGCTTTTACTAATCCGAATCAAAAAGGTAGTTGTGGTTGTGGAAAATCTTTTAGTGCTTGAAGTTTTAATTTCTAAATAGCATTACTTCTTCTAAACTCTATTATTGTTTGGAAGAAGTAATGTGTATCAAATCCTCAATAATTTCTAGTTCCTATCCTGCGTCTGCTGCTTCCAACATACTCAACCCTGTTGGTGCTACTTCTGGGCTATTATTGGCATCATAATATATGCTATCGGATAAAGTAGTTGCTTCTCTCTGGTAATATTCTTGATTAATATCACCGGTTTTTACAAAATTATTACTATAGTCTTCTGAAATATCATCCTCTTGTTCAGAGAGCTGAAGTTGATGTGCCATAGCATTTATTTTTTCCAAGTAATTTGCTCGTTGATTCCATTGTTCTGTTGTATTACCTTTAATTCCTATGAAATCTTTAAATTTAGTCAAACAGGAAGAAGATTGTTCATAATTTGTACGCTCATTTTTTAAGAAATGAAGTGTATTTATAAAATTTAATGCATCGTCAACATCCTGAGGATCAAATTGACTATTTAATACTTTCCGTACCCCAGCACTTGCAGTTAAAGCTATAGGCATATTGATTGATGTATACAAATCAGGAGTATAGCATTTTGTATCTCCTCGTGATTCATACACGGCTTCTGTATATCCTCCTTTCAAGTTATATTTACCAGTTTCAAAAATAACACCGTCTTTTTGTTGCTGCACTATAACCTCTGCAGTAAGGGGTTGTGTTACAAATTTAGGGCTTTTACCAATCATGGGTTGATTTTGAATCAACACATCTTGCCCTTTTTGATCCGCCAGAGTTACATATTGATACTTAGCAACTTGTCCATTTGGTTCTTTTACTTCTACACTGGATTCTGCAATACATACTGTTTTGGAGGTAGCGTGGTACATGTCCTTATATGTTTTAATCATAGCGCTATCATCTCTGCTTGTTTTAAAGAACAGACCTGCGACAAAAGCAGTGATTCCCCCATAAACCATCTTTTCTAGTATGCTTGTTGTAGTGATAGCCTTAATAGCACTGCCAGTAGTAATAGTACCAATCGCTACTTGTTTATTCAACTTGTAGCTTTCAGCCTGTTCTTGTAATGATCTATAGGTTTGTGGTTGTGCTTCTCCTAAGCCAATTTTAGAAATTATTAAAGCCGCCTTAATCCTAGAAGTTATCGGCTCTACGGTAGACCCCAACATTTTTGACCCTATTGATCTTGCTGCCCAGCCAGTTGTTGCAGACGATAGTAATCCTTTAGCTCCTTGGCTTAGTAGCCTTTGTAATCCCAACATTCTATACCTCTTTATTTATTAACGTTTGTTATAACATATAATAGTTTTGAAGGCATTATAGTAAAATACAAGATATTATGCAAGCAATATCTTAACTTTTTTATTAAAATATTAACTTTTAAGCAATGATTACTTTACAGGACTATATTGACTATCTTTTTGGGTATGATAATGATATTCTGTGGTTGGCTGTTATTTAAGTATTTTTTTAATGGCTCTAGCTGAAATATAATATTCTTAATTTCGTCTTCAGTAGTTACATTATGAAATTCATGAGTAGCCCTTAATTTACCATTAATTTGGATCGCCATTATATAAGATTCTTCTTCTAAAAACTGCTTGTTAAAAGAAGGCCAAGCTATTTGGTATAATCTCTCTTCATTCCCTAATTTTTGCCAAATTTCTTCGGTAATATGAGGAATAAATGGATTAAACAACCGAATTAAGATAGCAAATCCTTCTTTAACGCTGTTAATATCTCTTTTGGTTTCCTTAGAGAACTCGCCGGATAATGCGTTAAATAATTCTCGAAGTCGTGCTATAGCTTTATTGAGTTTAAATTCCCTAATTTCCTCAGTAACATATTTGACAGTATAATGCGTAAGTTTGAGCAGTTTACTTGAGTTAATTTCTGATAACAAAGTAACAGGCTGGTCATGATTAATTAGCATTGCTGCCATATTAGCAAGTTTACTTAAAAAGCGAGTGCATCCTTCAAGGCCAGTCGCTGACCATTCAAAATCTTTTTCTGGAGGACTATCTGATAAGACAAATAATCTCACAGCGTCAGCGCAGTGGTTTGCTAATATTGTTTCTAAATCCACTACATTCTTTTTAGATTTACTCATTTTTTCTACCCGCCCTTGGAATACGTGCTGCCCAGTATGTTTATTCACCAATTTATCCGACTGCTTTTCTACTTCATCTGGATAAAGCCAGTTATTGTCAGCATCCTTATAAGTAGCATGAAGTACCATCCCTTGCGTTAATAAGCTAGTAAATGGTTCACGCACGCTAAGATATCCTTGCTCATTCATAACTTTAGTAAAGAACCGAGCATACAGAAGATGCATCACCGCATGTTCTACCCCTCCAATATATTGGTCCACTGGTAGCCAATAATCGCATGAGTTTTTATTAGTTATATTCGGTGCCGAATTATCACAATAGCGGGTGAAATACCAGGAAGACTCAAAAAAAGTATCCAATGTATCAGTTTCCCGAAAGGCTGCTTTTTGGCATTTTGGGCAGTTAGTATGTTTCCAAGTAGGATGTAGATCAAGAGGATTACCATGTCCATCAAATTTAATATTGTCTGGGAGCGTTACAGGCAAATTAGCGATCGGTACCGGCACAATACCACAAACTGAGCAATATATTATTGGGATAGGACAACCCCAAAATCTTTGTCTCGATACCCCCCAATCTTTTAAGCGGTAATTAATGATACGCTTACCTATATTACGTGCCTCAAATTCTTTAATAACTCTTGTTCTAGCCTCATGAATATCTAGATCATTTAGAAAATCTGAATTAATCATTGTGCCATCACCAGTGTAAGGTAGAAGAGAGGCACCCAAATTAGTCATCCCCACTCTTAACTCAATATTCTGAGGAGAAACCACTGGTTTTATCGGTAATTGTAGTTTGATAGCTAGTTCGTAATCCCTTTCATCATGGGCAGGACAACCAAAAACGGCACCGGTTCCATATTCCATTAGAACAAAATTAGCAATAATAACAGGTAAGGTAATGCTAGGGTTAAATGGATGGGTAACCGAGAGATTAGTGACGACCCCGTCTTTTTCAGCTTTTTCTACTGCAACACTACTATGTAGATTAGCACATTGTTGAATAAAAGAGAGGATTTGAATATTTTTATCTACTAATTGTTCAATTATAGGATGGTTATAAGCTATGGCTATAAAACTTGCCCCAAAAATCGTTTCTGGCCGTGTAGAAAATACTTCAATAATATGATTACTATCTTTAATAGACCAATTAAAGTTGCTACCTTCAGATTTACCTATCCATTTTTCCTGCATAGATTTTACTGACTCGGGCCAATTAGTCAATTTTGGGATTTCATTTAATAATTCTTCAGCATAGTTAGTAATTTTTAGAAACCATTGTTTTAAGTATCGTTTTTCAATTATAGCTCCAGAACGCCAACCTCGTCCGTCAATTACTTGTTCATTAGCTAGCACAGTTTGATCCACAGGGTCCCAATTCACTAATGATTCTTTTTGGTAGGCTAGTCCTCTTTCATATAATTCTAAAAAGAATTTTTGTTCATGTTGATAATAAGCTGGGTCACAAGTATTGACTTCCCGTGACCAATCATAGGAAAAACCAATTGACTGTAATTGTTTCCTCATAGTATCGATGTTGCGATAAGTCCATTCTTTAGGATGAGAATTATTATTAATAGCAGCATTTTCTGCAGGCAATCCAAAAGCATCCCACCCCATAGGATGCAGTACATTATAGCCTTGAGCTTTCATAAAACGCGCAGTACAATCCCCTATAGAGTAATTCCGTAAATGCCCTACATGAATTTTACCCGAAGGGTAAGGCAGCATTTCAAGGACATAATATTTAGGTTTTGTGCTGTCGTTTATTGTAGTAAAAGCTTTTTCTTCGTGCCAAATCTTTTGCCACTTCTGATCAATATTTTTCATGTGTTTAACAGTAAAATGCCCAACTTGAATTGACTATAATTATTAAGAAATAATACCATTTCCGAAAACTAATTATCTACGTTCGTCGTACTTCATGATCTTCTGCTCCTCACGTACTAATATGTACGCGGAGGTAGCCGACACTCGTACTCTAAGTGCTAATTTAGTTTCGAGAAATGCTATTATTTCATCCTTTTCCTTCAACACTAATATATAACTCGCGTGCTTTTCGTAGAATTTTATCTTCAATACTGAGCGCTAAATTGGAAGCATTATGCTGATCTACCCACTGACCTTGTTTAAGGGTTTGTTCAAATACTCTAACTTGAATTGAATCAGGGCTAATTATATTATCTTTAATAACGATATTTATTTTAAATCTAAAATTTTTATTTTCTTTAGGGCTATACCATTCAGTAATAATGATCCCACCATTAGAATCAGTGGAAGCCAGAGGAATAAAATTTAATATTTCCACTGCTGCTTGCCATAAATATTTATTAATTTGACTCTCCTTAGTCTTTGTTGATTCATTCTTTATTTTACTAGGTGAAAAGGTTAAACCTTCTTTGCCAGCCAAAGAACCCATATCCTGAAGTTTTCTTTCTTCCTCGGTCTGAGGATAATCCCTATTGATAGCAATAACATGATTATTAAGACAGAATAAGAGAGTTATTATTCCTATAATTTGTTGAAAATATTTTTGCATACGTAATTAATTATTAAAGTTAAATTAGGTTTTATAAACATTTCTATCTAATGGTCTATTTCGTCGTTATTTGTGTTCTCGAATCCTCACATACACCCTAGGGCGCTGAGATGCTGCAAGCGAAAATGCCTATAAATCTACTCATTACATAAAAATGTTCACAGAACCTATAATGATGCAGTGAATTCTGCCAAGGTCTTGTCCCTTATTTCTTCTATACTCACGTCTGCTGGTTTTTTAATTAAATCCAACATATTGTTAGTGATATCAAATACACCTAGATCCGTTATTACCCTATTTACTACATTAATACCTGTTAATGGTAAAGTACATTGTTTTAATAATTTGGCATTACCGTTCTTTGTTATATGTTCCATTACCACAACCACACGTTTAACATTTGCTACCAAATCCATTGCTCCTCCCATACCCTTTACTATTTTTCCAGGCACTGTCCAATTAGCCAGGTCACCATTTTGGGATACTTGCATAGCCCCTAAAATAGTTAGGTCTATGTGCGATCCTCTAATCATGGCAAAAGAGGTGGCGCTATCAAAGTAGCTGCTTTCTGGAATGGCAGTAATAGTTTCTTTGCCTGCATTAATTAGATCCGGGTCTTCTTCTCCTTCCCAAGGAAAAGGACCCATGCCAAGCATCCCATTCTCACTTTGTAAAATAATATTCATATCTGGCGTAATATAATTGGCCACATTTGTAGGTATTCCGATTCCCAGATTAACATATAAATTTTGTTTCAGTTCCATTTGTGCTGCTATTTGGCACATTTGTTCTTTAGACCAAGCCATTATTAATTTATCTTCCTCTAGAGCAGTAATTAGTGCTAAATGCGATGTATTTTATTATTGCTGACACAATTCACTGACAAATTTATGGTATCCCTGTTTTACAACATTTTATATAGGTAATCAACTACTTTACAGTAACTTTCTAGTTAACTTACGTTCTATACGTTTTTCATATTTCTCCCCTAAGACTACCCTATTTACAAATATATTAGGAGTATGAATACTATTAGGGTCAAGAGAACCGGTTTCCACAATTTCTTCTACTTCACAAACCGTCACTGTAGCAGCACTAGCCATTATTGGGTTAAAATTACGCGCTGTTTTATTATAGATAACATTGCCGCTTTTGTCCGCTTTCCAGCCTTTTACAATTGCTAAATCCGCAACAAGAGCTGTTTCCATCAAATATTTTTTACCATTAAATTCTCGTACTTCTTTACCATTTTCTACTATAGTTCCTACTCCTGTGCGAGTATAAAATTCTGGAATTCCTGCCCCGCCTGCTCTAATTCTTTCTACTAATGTTCCTTGCGGATTTAATTCCACTTCTAAAGAACCGTCGATATATTGTTGTTCAAAATTTTTATTTTCTCCTACATAAGAAGAGATCATTTTCTTGATTTGGCGGGCCTTTAATAATATACCAAGACCAAACTCATCTACACCACAATTATTGCTAATTACGGTTAGATTTTTTACCTTTGATTCTAATATAACATTGATTAAATTTTCTGGTATTCCACACAGACCAAATCCTCCAGCCATAATAGTCATGCCATCATGTAATAAATCAGCCAAGGCTAAGGTAGATGAAGAATATATTTTATTCATTCGATAATATTAACTTTAATTTGCATTGTTCTTATATTAAGAATTATTTGTACAAAGATTATTATAGAGGCAGTATACTAAAAAAGCAAAGAGAGGTTTTTATTTTTGGCATTTAAAAACAATATTATATCATGTTTAAGTTGAACTTTATCCATTGAAATGTGGCTAATACACCTAAAGATCCTATAAATACTGCCTTGTAGTCTTATGCGGAATTTTTGCAGAAATATTGAAAATACCCTAATTACGATGAGTGATTTGTGAACATAAAAATAACAAGTGATGAGTTCTTAGATTATGTAATAGATATATTAAGTCCACTATACCAGGTTAAAACGCGCAAGCTGTTTGGGGGATATGGCCTTTATATTAATGGCAAAATTTTTGCTTTAATTGCTAAACAAGAACTTTATTTTAAAGCTAGTAATCAAGCAATGGAATTTTTGATAAAGTTTGATTCCGAGCCTTTTTCTTACAAGAAAAGGGATAAAATTATTAAAATGTCTTACTGGAAAGTTCCGGCAGAAATTTTAGAAAATCCAGAACTATTACAGCAGTGCCTCAGTATTTCATTACAATGATATTTTTCATTTCTTGATACCAATATAGATATCAAGAATTGCATTGCTTGGATCTCTACTTCTTTCGTCATAAATTTCAAAGTCAGCAATGTAAGCTCGGTCGCCACTTAAATCAGGCACTCCCATTTTCCATATGTTTTGCCACATATCGATAACAACTTTAGGCATTTGACCAGGGTTTGATGTAAATTTTGCATAAGTTTGCACTGGAATAATAAGAGTGTCAAATTCTTCATTGTTCTTATCAAAAGAAGTGACTTCCTCACCAAGGAAATAGGTGTACGCCCCACTTGCATCGCTTTCATAATTTGTATAGACTGCAAATATTTTACCAGGAGTTTTTTTATTGGTGATTTTTTCTTGCAAGTTTTCTGCAAAAAATCTTTGCATCACAGCTTCTATTTTTGCCGTCTCAGGATTCATCTCAGCTGCATTGGATGTAACAGCAGTAATACCAACCAGTTTAATTTCTGATAATTCTGTAATCATTTTATTCATTTAGACTACTCACTCTCCCGCTTAAGTTTGTTGTCAACTCTTTAAATGTTGAATCTAATGTAATAGCTAATCCTATTGAAACTCTGCAGCATAATATAGAAAACCTTAAATTGTATCAAGAAGAATTAAAGTCAAGAACTATAATGTTAAAACAATTAGAAAAATTGCAACAGGAAATTAACAGATATGATGATCGAATTGTGCAAAATCCTAAAGAGCATAATCAATCTCAATTTACCAAAAAACTACTAGAAATGCTATCAAAGTCAAGACGACACCGCGCTGTTAATAAGGATCATATGAGATGATAATTACTTGGCTTTGTTCAAATCTGCAGTAGTTTTGATAGTTCTTGAATTGTATCTAACCTTTAATTTTTACCGAATAATCTTTATAGTCGCAGTTAATTACTAATCGTATTGCTAACAAAAGCAAACCGCTATACATAGATTAATTTGCTTATTAATAGAGAAAGTGTTATTTTGATTTTAATGTAGATGTTATTAAATTATATAATTTATCATATGAAAATAAAAATGAACAGGTACTGCAAGCTGTTATTGTTCTATTCCTTAATAGCTATTATCAATTCTTCTTTTGCTATAGAATTACCAAAAGGTTTTGTTTACTTACAAGAAATAGATCCTACTATTATCGAAAATCTTCGTTACCATTCAGCTGAAAATTTTATTGGCAGGAAACTAGTTGGCTATGAAGCAAACCGTGTAATTCTATCGGCAGCCGCTGCTAAAGCGCTATCAAATGTGCAACAAGAACTACTAAAAGATGGATATTCTTTAGTTATTTATGATGCGTACCGTCCTCAGCGGACTGTAGAGCTGTTTATAAGGTGGAGTAAGGACGTTAGTGATCAATTACAAAAAGAAAAATATTACCCAAATATTGATAAAAAGGATGTATTTAAGTTAGGATACGTTGCCGAAAAATCCGGTCACAGCCGTGGTAGTACTGTAGATTTAACTATAAAAAAACTAGATAGCCCACTTAAAAGCATTGCCTTCGAAAAACGTAAGTTGAAAGATGGTAGTATAGTACCTTATCTTGACGACGGTACTGTTGATATGGGTAGTTCCTTTGATTTACTTGATACAGCCTCTCATCACGATAGTAAGATAATTGATCAAAATTTTTTAAAATGGCGTAATTATTTAAGATCAATTATGAAAAAACATGGTTTTAATGAGTATCAAGAAGAATGGTGGCACTACACTCTAAAAGATGAACCTTTTCCCGATACTTATTTTGACTTTCCAGTTAAATAATATATGGGAAATGCAATATAATACTGACTACCGAGTTGCTTTCAAGGCAGTAGTAGGAGTATGAGTGGTGAGGCGCGCGGAACCTAGTAGATCTAGGTGAGCACGACGAATCCCGAAATACGACGACCTAATGTGAAGAAAGCAATTTAGTATGACATTATGCTGCTTTTGTAAGACTTGTAAGCACAGTATTTTCTTACTTAGCAGACCAATCATTGCTATTAATAGCAGCCTTAATTGTAGTAAAGGCTGCTACTTCGTTTCTGGACCAAATCATATGCTGGTGGCATTTACCCAAGCAATTGATTCTTAATTTGAATAGACCTCTTGCATAACCTAATCTAATTGGTAATTTTGTTGTCAAAACTCATCTCCGTTCCTCACGTACAATTTAAGTACGTTGCGGTACTCGACTTCGTTTTTCCTAAAAATTCCTCAATTATCTTTAGGTTATGCAAGAGGTCTAATATTTAGTGGGAAAATTCGCGTGGGTTTTGCATTATATTTAAAATATTTTACATATATAACATTATTTTTTAGTATTCTCTTACTATGGATCCCAGATAAGATCAATTACAAGCCATGGAAAGGATTTTTTTTCTTTTCTCTAATTGTATCTTGTTTTTTTAGCGGGATCACTAATTTAATATCTATGCTTGTGGTTTTATTACTTTATTATTTGGTAAATACATATCAAAGCAGTAATTCCACACCAAAATATCTTTTATGGACTTTAGTGTGGATACTCTGTTGTGCTTTACAAGCACATTTGATTCCAGGATTTAATAATCTATTAGTGCTAAATGCAGTACAATTTACCCCTGATGCTAAACCTTACACAATGTATTTAAACTTTGACAAAGCAGTGGTAGGACTAATTATCCTAGGTACCACTCTAAAGTTAGTCAATTCTTGGCAAGAATGGAAAATATTGTTTAAACAAATAATGTATGAATTACCAATTATTGTACCTGCTATAATATTAATAATTATTTTATCGATTATATTTAATTATATTAAATTTGAACTCAAATTCCCACAACTATTATGGATATGGGGAATTAATAACTTATTTTTCACATGTATTGCTGAAGAAGCGCTGTGGCGAGGGTTTGTACAAGAATCCCTAACAAAATTTAAATATCAATATTCTGAGTATATAGCGTTACTAATTTCAGCAATCTTTTTTGGTCTAGCTCATTTCCCTGGAGGAGGTAAGTATGTACTTTTGGCAACAATTGCTGGAGTGTTATATGGTTGGGTATATAAAGTGACAAAAAGAATTGAAGCAAGTATATTAACTCATTTCACACTTAATTTAGTTCATATTTTATTTTTTACTTATCCAGCATTAAAATTGTTTTACAAAGCACTGACAGTTTGTGGCTAAGATTAAATGATTCTATAAATCAGCTTGGCTAACTTTATACCAAGTTGCTTTCAAGACAGTAGCAGGAGTATGAGGGGTGAGGCGCGCAGAACCTAGTAGATCTAGGTGAGCACGACGAATCCCGAAATATGACAACCTAATGTGAAGAAAGCAACTTGGTATTATTTGCAACTATAAAGGTCTATTATATAAGTTTATTATTCCACTTTGGGAACAAAACCCCGCACTTGCAGTATGTCGTTTCAACATAAATTCCATACAATCCATACAAGGCTAAAACTACGGAGCTTATTCCGTAAAGCGTTTATATATCTTATCTCATAGTACCCCACAGATTTTACAGGAGGGTTAAAATAATAAATTGAATAAGTGACTGAGAGTCACTAATCTCCGCTGAGAAACAAGCAACAGGAGGTATTAATGGACTCTCAATCACTATACCAAATATTATACATATTTTTAGATTGGCACCCAGCACGAATTAAAACATTTGCAGAATTAATTTGTGCAGTAGTAAAAGCTAAAACTGTGAGAATCAAAGAATTAGCACTGTATGTCGCTTCTAAAGGCAATTTGCATGCCAAGATTGTTAAAGTTGAGCGTTTGCTTTTAGAACAAAATATGTGCTTTATAAGTTTAGGGAAAATTATTGTTAAATTGCTCTGTCTAACAGGTAAAATTAGCCTTGCCATAGATAGAACCAGCTGGCAATTTGGTATTAAAAATTTGAATTTTTTTGTTGCAACTATCGTTTATGGTAATATTTCAATTCCTATAGCATGGTTGTTACTTGATAAAAAAGGCAACTCTTCTACTAATGAAAGAAAGAAATTGATTGAGCAAATTTTAACAATTATACCTAAGGAAATGATAGAGCTTATCCTTGCCGATCGGGAATTTGTTGGTGAGGAATGGTTGCAATATATGGGTGGAATCCAAAAATTACCTTTTGCTATCAGGCTAAGAAAAAGTGAGAAGGTCAAGCATTTCAACGGTGGCAAGATGAAGTTGAATAAATGTTTTGCCGATATGCAAATGGGTGACACTAAAACTATAGAAAGCAAAATTTACAATGGTATGGCAATTAAAATAACTTGTTTGCAATTAGAAAGAGAGCAACTATTTATTGCTAGTAATGTGCTTATTGGTGAATGTGCTTTGCTAGCATATAAGCAGAGGTGGAGCATTGAGCGACCTTTTCTGTCTCTCAAGTCATCTGGATTTAATATTGAAGATACCCACATTACAGATCAAAAAAAGCTGGAAAAACTATTTGCAATAGTATCTTTATCCTTAGCTATTTGCGTGCTTGCTGGTGACATTAAGAACAAAATTTATCCTATAAAGATCAAAAAACATGGTCGTAAATTATACTCATTATTTACTTACGGATTTGATTGGATAAAAGATTATTTTTATAACTCGTTAAGTGATACCCCTGCTATGTTGTTTTCATTACTACGAAAACACATTATGCATGCCTTTCAACTTCAACAATAAGTGTGGGGTACTATGAAAATTAATATGTTTGGGCAAATTTTAGGAGGGATTGGCAGCGCTATTGGAAACATGTTTGGCGGAGGAATATTATCTACTATCGGCCGATTTGCCGGTAAAGCTTTAGGTAATTATTTAGAACATTTAAATCATGCACCGGAAGAATATTATCATTTTAAAAACATCAAAGAAAGCTTTAGCATATCCAAAGCAGTATACGGTCAACCGATAACTTTAATATTTGGCACCAGCCGGGTTAATGGCAAGATAATCTGGGCCAGCCCTATTAGAGAAGTCCAAAACTGCCATATTGCATCGCACTATTCTGCAAATAGCAGTAAGGTGCAATCTATTCATAATATCACCGAATGCGAATATTATTTTTCATTTGCTGTGAGTATTTGTGAAGGAGAAGTAGCAGAAATTAGCCGCGTATGGGCTAATGATGAATTGTTAACCTTAGGGCAATATAAATTCAGATTATATTTGGGCTCCGAACATCAATTACCTGATCTCTTAATTGAAAGAAGTTGCGGCACTGGCAACACCCCAGCATTTCGTGGTTTAAGCTACGCCGTATTTGAAGACTTACCATTAAGTGATTTTAATAATATTATCCCTAATTTTTCCTTTGAAGTCACCAGAAAAGCCAATATCCCAGATAGTTCACCAAGAGTAAGTGTAGAAGAGCTAGTGGAAAGCATTAATATCATCCCTGGCTCTGGTGAATTCGTTTATGACACAGTAATACAGTACCAAACCACTACTCTGCCTACAGGAGAAATTATCAGTAAAAAGCCAATAAATTCCAACAATTATCGCAATATTGCCAATAGTCTTTATAATCTAGATCAGCTCAATATTATCTGCCCCAATATTAAGTGGGTAGCACCCATAGTAGCTTGGTTTGGCGATAATTTAAATATTGAAAAATGCACTATCAAGCCGGGGATAGAATTTAATGACTGTAATATAACATATTCAACAGAATGGCAAGTCAGTAAATATTGCCGTAGCAGTGCTCGCTTAATATCACGAGATGAAGCTGGTTGCCCTAAATATGGCGGTAGCATTAATGATGCAAGCTTAATTCGTTATTTACAAGAATTAAGATCTAGAAATTACCAAATCATGTTTTATCCGATGTTTTTTCTTGATATCGACCAAAAACCTTGGCGAGGTCATCTCACAGGAGAAGCTAACCTAGTGAAAGATTTTTTTAATAAAGCAGATGGGTATAATGATTTTATTTTACATTATGCAAGTTTAGTGAAAGATTATGTTAATGCGTTTGTAATCGGTTCAGAATTAATTGGCTTAACAAGCATCAAGGATAAAAATAATCATTTTCCAGCAGTAGATGAATTATTAAAATTAGCAAAATTAGTGAAAGAAATTGTTAAGGACCAAGTGCTCGTGACCTATGCAGCAGACTGGTCAGAATATCACCATACTAAAGGTGGGTGGTATAATTTAGATAAATTATTTGCTTCGCAGCATATAGATTTTATAGGGATTGATGCTTATTTCCCGGTAACTCGTACAACTCATTCTGGGATTTTATCTGAAGATATTATTAAAGGTTGGCAATCAGGGGAAGGGTATGATTATTGGATAGATGAGAATAATATCAAACAACCATTATCACCAGATTATGCTTGGAAAAATATCAACTATTGGTGGGAAAATCATCATCGTAATCCGGATGGCACTTTAACGGAATGGCAACCAAAATCTAAGAAGATTTGGTTTACAGAATTTGGCTTTCCTTCAGTCGATAAAGCCCCAAATCAACCTAATATATTTTTTGATCCTTTATGCCAAGATAGTGGACTTCCAAGATATTCCACCGGCGAAGTTGATATATCCATTCAACGTAAAAGTATCAGGAGTTTTATTGAATATTGGAAAACTCAAGAATATATAGAACAAATGTTTTTATGGACTTGGGATGCAAGACCCTACCCAGCATGGCCACATAGCAATATTTGGCGAGATAGTAAATTATGGGCAAAAGGGCACTGGGTTAATAATAAGTTTGGTGCTTGTAGCCTTGCTGCGCTAATTCTTGAATTATCTCATAGATGTAATATCCCGTTAAAATTTGTTGATGTTTCTACCTTAGATGAAAGTGTAGAAGGGATAATATTTAATAAAGCACTAACAGCTATTGATATCCTCAATTCCTTAAGAATTATATATTTCTTTGATATAGTTGCGTCTTATCAAGAATATATCCAGCTCAACAAACGAAGCAGTAAAATCCCGCGCCATATTAGTACTAAAATGCTCGTGAAGCTCCCTGACAATAGCTATTTGGAACAAATAGTTATTCCGAATACTAATATTATTGGTAAATTGGAAATACATTTTATTAATCATAATAATAGCTATAATACTGGTTTTTGTAGAGTAAATAATGAAAATCTTACTCATAAATCTATCCCCGTTTTAAAACTACCAGTTGTTATGTCATCCCTTGACGCAATAAGACTAGGAGAATTAATATTAAAAAATGCCTCTACTGAAACTAAAATTCTTAAATTCATTATTCCTGCTAGCCTTTTTAATAACCATCCTGGAGATTTTATCAACCTACATTACCTACATTATCATTACCAAATGAGAATTATTATTATCAAATTATCAAGATTGACAGCAGAAATTCATGGCGTTATTGATGAAATTGACACCTATCATTTTCCCATCAGCACCAATACACCTCTACCAAAATATATAGATTCGCCAGAGATAAAATATATTATCATGACTGGTGGGGAATTATCTAAATATAAATCTATTGCCCCTATTTGCCTTGAGGAGGAGAATAACGCGTATATTGCAATTTTTCTGCAAAGTCCTACTAATCAATCATTATATGCCTCATTAACTGACGATAATTATAATAAGATTGCTACCCTAACTAAACATACTGTGATAGCTACTGTCATATCATTTGAGAACTTATACTCAAAAAGTCTGAAAGACTTGGCTATGCACGCGGAAGGCAAGCAAGAAGGTTTAGAAGAAGAGCATAATATACAAATCGATACATTATCAAAAATTATAATTTCTTGTACAAATTTTGATCAAGTCACGGATAATGAGTGGAACTTAGCTAGGTGGGGGAAAGAAATTATTAAGTTTAAAAACTGTCAAAAAATAGGCAAACATCTCTATCAAATTGACTATATGACGCGAGGCAATTTTAATACCGAAAAATTTATCAATTCTCATCAACGGCAAGAATATTTAGTGTTACTAGAATCAAATATTAATATAGTATACCTGCCTTTAGCTTTGCAAAATAACCTAATATATTTTAAAATCGGTAATCTTAATCCTTATATTATTAATCTAAACTCTGTAGACAAAAATTAATTATGTTAAGAGCTGTTTTTTTAACGAAAATTAGCTCTTAACATAACTCATACCAAGTTGCTTTTAAGACAGTAGTAGGAGTATGAGTGGTGAGCCACGCAGAACCTGGTAGATCTAGGTGAGCACGACGAATCCCGCAATACGACGACCTAATGTGAAGAAAGCCGTTTGGTATCAAAACCTCACCAATGTACTATAGGGGGTAAGGACATTAATATTGCTTCAACATTCCCCCCTGTCATTAAACCAAACATAGTACCCCTATCATATAGCAAATTAAATTCAACGTAGCGCCCCCGTCTTATCAATTGATAGTTTTTTTCTGCTTCTGTCCAAGGTAACCACATTTTTTGCCTGATAAGCTTAGGATATACTGCCAAAAATGCTTTTCCTACATCCTGAGTAAAAGAAAAATCATTGTCAAAATTTTCAGTATTTAAATAATCGTAAAATATTCCCCCTACCCCCCTACGCTCTTTGCGATGTTTTAAATAAAAATATTCATCACATTGCTTAGAAAATTTAGAATAGTAAGAAGAATGATATTGATCGCATACTACCCTAAAAGCATTATGGAATGTTACTTTTTCCTCTTCATCTTGATAAAATGGCGTAAGATCCCCTCCTCCTCCAAACCAACTATTTTCAGTCTCAATATAACGGGTATTAAAATGTGCGGCTGGTATTAAAGGTGAATTGATATGCGCAACCACCGAAATACCGGTAGCAAAAAATGCTCTACTATTTTCTGTACCAGGTATATTTTTACTAAACTCTGGCAAAAATTCACCAAATACTGTGGAAATATTCACTCCTACTTTTTCGAAGCAATTCCCTCGCATTATCGACATCACGCCACCGCCTCCCGCTGGTCTATCCCAAGAGGAACGCATAAATTTTGCGGGTGCCAGATTCTTTAATTGACTATATTCTAACTCAATTTTTTCAAACTCTATACATATTTGATCACGTAAACTGCTGAACCAATTGCTAGTTTTCTGTCTATTAGTAAACATAAGCATTTTAGAATAAATTAAAAAAAACTTTTTGAGGTTCTGATATCTTAAAAATATGTTAGAAATAGTTATAAGATATAATACCATTTCCCAAAACTAAATTAGCACTAGGAGTACGAGTGCCCGCTACCTGCGCGTACAGACGTATCACACTACTGGACAAAAATAGAAAATGGTTAAAAAAACATATTATTTTAAGTACAAAATGTTATTTTTGAGATAATAATTGCTAAAAACGAGCTTTAGCAGATAACAATTCTTGTACTTTTTCAACCATCTTCTATTTTTGTCCAGTAGTGTGACAGAAATATACGTAAGGAGCAGAAGATCCTGCAGTACGACGAACGTAGATAATTAGTTTTCGTAAATGGTATCAGAACCTAGTAAGCAGCTTTTTTAATTATGTTTCTTATTTCATTTCTCATAATATAAATAATTATCAAAAATACACTAGAAGTAGTCATAATATAAAAAGCTGGAGCATAAAATAAACCCGTTTGTTTAACAAGCCAACTGGAGATAATAGGCGACGTTCCTCCAAATATCGCAATACCTAAATTATAACTAAAAGCCACGCCGGAAAATTTTTGTGCAGGAGTAAATAAAGCTATGATGAATGTATAGGCTGAAGCAGAGATTGCGCCTCCAAGCGACCCTAGAACAGTTAAAGAGATAATTTGACACCACATTTCTGGTGATGACATAGCAAATAAAGTGGGTAAAGCTAAGATCAATATAGCTATACTTGTTAAGGTAATCATCTTGAATTTACCAATAATATCAGCAAGCCCCCCAAATAATGGCATGGTGACCATAGCTATACAAGAAGTATATAATAGATATACTAGGGCAGTAGTCTTATCAAGGTGCAAAATATCATGATAATAAACAGTAATGAAAGTTTTCACTAAATATAAGACACTACTAGCAACTGAACCAACACAACAAGTTAAAAACATTGCTTTCCACGCGGTCTTAACGACATTAGCAAAAGGGGCCTTCAATGTTTTCTTTTGAAGGGCTAACATTTTAAAAACCGGTGTTTCTGCTACTCGCAAGCGTAAATAAAAACCTATAAGCCCCATAAATCCACCAAGCAAGAATGCAAAACGCCAAGCAAAATCTATGTGACGAAAATATTGTTCAATAATGATTCCAATAATAGTAGCAATTAATGTGCCGGCGATATTGGAGCCGTGTACTAATCCTGCCGTAAAACCCGGCCGTAAATTCTGATGATGTTCTAGAATAAAAATAGCAGCTCCTGCACCTTCACCACTAATACAAAGTCCTTGTAAAAGCCGCATTATGACCAATATTATTGGCGCACATAACCCTATATCAGCGTAAGAGGGAATTAACCCCATAGTGAAGGTTGGCACTGTCATACCAAGCATTGAAGTAATTAAAGCGATTCTACGCCCATATTTATCTCCAATATAGCCAAAAAATATACCACCAATAGGTCTAGTGAGAAAACCGACAGCGAACACACCAAGGCTTAATAATATTCGGATAAAGTCTGACTTTACTGGAAAAAATGTACTGCCAATAACCGAGTAAAATACCGAATATACAGTAAAATCATAATATTCTAGTATATTACCTGAAATAGCAGAGAAAAAAACAGATTTTGGTTTACTCATTTAACTCTTATCAATCAATTTAATTGAATTATAAACATCTTGTATAACTTATAAAGTAGAAAATGCTTTTATTTTTCTTAAGTTATACAAGATGTTTATGTTTATAAGTAATTTAAAGTACGATATAACAAACTATATTATATTAGATGATTCTTTAGGACTCTTATCTAGCGGCGATGTCAACTTTATCTGTTCAATTACTGCATCTAATTCCATTTGGCTACAAATTCCAAGCAAGACTGGGTCGCGGGAGCGAATGTTTTTCATATTCCAGTGGCTACGATCACGAATTGTATCTATTGTAGCCTTAGTAGTACCAATTAACTTGATAATTTGACTATCTATAATCTCTGGGCAATTTTTAAGTAACCAAAATATTGCGTCTGGCTTATCTTGTCTCCTAGCAATAGGAGTATATTTAGATTGCTGTTTCCGCTTAGCACTTACTAGTTCATAGGCATTACTAGTAGAAATTCTAAGACTACTATTCGCATCATTAGTACAACGCACAATCTCTTCTTTAGTTAATTGCCCCCCTGCAATAGGATCTAAGCCCATAATACCTTGAGAAACCTCCCCATCCGCAATACTTTTAATTTCAAACTCATGAATTCCACAAAAGTCAGCTATTTGCTTAAATGTCAAAGCAGTATTTTCAATCAGCCAAATCGCTGTTGCTCTTGGTAATATAGGTAATTTTTGTTGTGTATTCATGCAGCTAAATATATAACATTAATTAGAAAATAAAAAAATAGTATAATCAAGATAATAAGATTAAAAATATCAGGCATTATAATTAACAAAGCAACCGTAGACGTTTTTTTCAAGTGTTATTACGGTTCTGTGAACATATTACAAACTTAAGGTTATTTACCGCCTACGCGAGCATGAAATTTCTTTACAATAAACAAAGGTAAGATAGGCGCAGAAATAAAAATAGAGGAGTATGTCCCAACTATTATACCAAAAAACACTAATACACTAAAGCTATAGATAGCTTCTCCCCCAAAAATTACTAACGCCAAATTTGCTAACAAAGTTGTAATAACAGTTAAAATAGTCCTCGATAGAGTCTCGTTAATACTTCGGTTAATAATTTGAGGGGTAATTTTCTGATGTGATTTACGCAAATTATCACGAATCCTATCGTAAATAACCACCGAATCATTAACAGAATAACCTATTATGGTCAGCAACCCCGCTATAGAGCTTAAGTTAAAATCTAGCTGGGTCAAACTCATAAAGCCAAGACTTAATATCACATCATGCAATAAAGCGACCAGGATACTTAGCCCAAAATACCATTCAAATCTCACCCAAGTATAAATCATTAGAGCAACAAAAGCAAGCACTAGAGCGGTTATACCTGATTTTATTAGGTAAGATCCAACTTGCGGCCCGACAAAATCTATCTTACGATATTCATATTTATAGGGAAATTGTTGTAAAGCTGATTTTATCTGATCAATATTTTGCATTACCGCACCTTCTTGGTTACTACCAATCTTTATATATAAATCACGCTTAGTACCAAAATTGTATAAAGCTACTTCACCAATCTTAAGTTTATTAAGAATTTCCCGCATTTTTACTAAGTCTGGTTCCTGGTCAACACGCACTTCCATTACCACTCCTCCAGCAAAATCAATACCTAAATTAAATTTATATTTACCTATCCATATGATACTGATAAGAGAGAGAATAATAGAGATAGTATAACTTACTTTTGTAAATTTGATAAAATCAAAGTTGATTTTATCAGGTAAAAGCCTTAAAGGATATAATTGCATCACTAAATTTTTTAATATATAATTATAAACCTAATGCTTGTCTATACAGATCTAATATTGCATCTTGTTCGGCTAATTCATTTCTATCAAGTTTTTTTAATCTAAGAACAGCCTTCATAGCTTTTTTATCAAACCCACTAGAAGCAGCAGCATCAAATATCTCTTTGATTGCGGTAGACAACTCATTTTTCTCTTCTTCAAGTTGTTCTATTTGACTTATATATTGCGCTAACTGTTCTTTAGCTATTACTTCTGACATACAAATACAGTTTATTAATTAACAAAAAATTGATTCTATACTTATTTTATGGCCCTTATAAGTTCAATATACAAATTGTCATTATTGAACCCAAACCATTTAATATAATAAGTGCTATTCATTTTATAGATAATTTTGCTAAAAATGGCTAGAAAATTATGCACAAAATTTTCTTTTAAAATTTAGGTGCTGTGAACATTTCTAAATAATCAACTCACCTATATTACACGATTCTTATAAAAAGCAAGCGCTACTAGACTAGCAATACCACAAGTAATAACATAATAAATGGCAGAAGTAATAGTGCCAGTTTTTTGTATTAAATATTCTAAGACCAAAGGGGTAGTACCACCAAAAAGACTAGTTGCGATATTATATGACAATGATAAGGCAGTATTTCTTATATTTGTCGGATACATCTCAGCTTGCAGCGCAGGCTCAGGTCCAATATAAAAAGCCGCTAAGATTGATAAGATAATTTGCGCTACAATTATCAAATAAAAATCCTTAGTTTCAATTATATTTATTAAAAATGGGGTAATCACAATAATTAGAAATAAGTTAATAATAAATAATCGTTTTCTGCCAATTATATCTGATAAATACCCCGAACATAAAGTAGCACCTATCATAACTAGATAGCAACAATTTGCTAGATTACTAACATCAGAATCACTAAAATTACGGTTTATTCTTAAAAATGACATTAAGTAAATTGCCTGTAAATAAAATATTACCGAACCGGTAGAATTAATGAATATTGAGATTAACATATCAACCCAATGCCCAGATATGACCTTTTTAAGAGGCGATTTTAAGATTGTCCCCTCTACCTTTATTCCTTGAAATACAGGAGTTTCACTAGTATATTTTTTGATATAAAGACCAGCCAGTAAAATAAAGATTCCAAGTAAAAAAGGAATCCTCCATCCCCAATTATTAAATTGTTCAACCGATAAAATCATTTGAATTAGACTAGCAATTATGGAACCAAATAATATTCCTGCACAAATACTGGCCATAGATATACTACCTGTAAAGCCACGATATTCAGGTTCAGTATGTTCAATAATGAATGAGATCGAGCCAGTAAGTGCTCCTCCCATTGATAACCCTTGCAACATTCGCGCTAAAATCATTAGGATAGTAGCAAGAATGCCTATCTCATCATAAGTAGGAATTAAGCCGATCAATGCTGTTGGCAACGCCATACAAAATATAGAGGCACTTAAAGCAGTTTTCCTACCAAATCTATCACCTAATATTCCAAAGAATATGCCTCCTATTGGTCGCATTAAATAACCAAGAGCAAAGGCAATAAAAGCATGTAACAAGGAATCACTAGAACTATCGCCAGGAAAAAACTTGATACCTATTATTGGAGCAAAATGGGCAAATAATGCATAATCATACCATTCAAATGCATTTGCTATACCACTAGCAAAAACTAATTTACGTTTATTCATATTTCCTTTAATCAATATAAATTTTTAATGTTTTTGTATTTATCATTATGCAGTAAGTCTATTTTTATCTAGAATATTATTTTCATCGAGTTATATGTTTTTTTTCCGAATATATCATAAATAATGTTGTAGGAATGATTATTAAAGCCCCATATAGGACATTCCGTTCAGGAATCTCATTAAAAATGACATATCCTGCTACTGCTGAGAGCATCAACTCTATATATCGATAAGGGGCCGTAGCAGTAGCATCAACTAAAGAAAATGCTTTTAATAAGAAGAATAAGATTAAACTACCACCCACTCCTAAACTAAATAGTAAGATAAACTCTGCTATAGTTGGGGTTTGCCAATAGAGTAATGATGGCGGCACCGATATGATAGAGGTGACCAATGCCGAGTAAAATAGCATACTAATCATTGATTCTTTTATGACAAATTTTTTATTAATAATATCCAACATTGCAAATGATATGGCTGCTAATACAAAAAATAATATATGAGGATTAAAATCAGTAGCATGTGGCTTGAGAGTAATGATAATACCAATAAAACCAAGGCACGTTACTGCCCATCTTTGCCAAATAATTTCTTCCTTTAAGAAAAATACTGCTAAACTTAAAGTAAATAGAGGAGTAGCAAAACCAATTACCGTAGCAGTCGTTACCGGGGCAATACTTAACCCATAAGTCCAGGAAGTCATACCAAAAAATAATAAAATCCCCCTGAGTATATGGATGAATGGACGGTTAGTTCTAAGAGTTTGTGTTCCATAATATACAATAAACGGTATTAAGGTTACTGCACTAAAGAGAAAACGGAAAAATGCCACTTCAAAGCTATGTAATCTAATTCCTAGGTATTTTGCTATTATATCGTTAGTCGCGCTACTTAATAAGCTTAATATAAACCACCCGATGCCAATAAAATAATTCGTTAATTTATTGTTCATTATATCTACCTTTTGTTTTTGTTATTTATAATCCTTCTGGGATTGACAATAAACTTAATTCGAGGTCACTGGTAATATCAAATTTCTATGTTTTTTTTTAATAACCTCTGTATACAGAAGAAACTAGTGCTATAATTACCACCGAGAACTATAAGCTTCAAGAAATTTATACATATTATTTGATTTTCTTGCCAGGAAGAGTATGTATAATACAGTAATATATTAAAAGCAAGGAAAGGTTGCAATGATGATCAAAGTCGCTAAAAATTTGATAGTGTTTTTATTGATAAGTTTTGTGAGCATTAATAGTTTTGCTGCTCAAGATGAAGATAATAGTAATGATAATATAGATTATTATGGGAATGAGGGAGATCTGATATTTAAAATCCGAGCTTCAGGTATAAAAACTAGAGGCACCCCAAAGCCGCCCCCTTCCGCTATTGTTCCCAATCCAGTAGCAGTTGGTAGCTTTACTGAAGTTGGTTATGGAGTAGAGGCATCTACCTCTATATTCTTTTCCACTAACATTGCTGCTGAATTATCTTTAGGTTTTGATGTATTACGTATTAAGGCTAATCATTTAGCAAATGTTGCTGCTAATAATGACGGTAATATCAAGGCTATTGGCAAAAGAAAACAAATCTATACAATTCCTGTAACCCTACTTGCGCAATATCATATTGCACCTTTTGGCTCAATTAGTCCTTACGTTGGAGCGGGATATCATGGGTCCTATATGTTAACTAAATCTAAAGCATTTAAAATGAAAAATGCCTTTGGGCCAGTAATACAAGCTGGTATAGATTTTTATGCTAAAGATGATACTTTAATTAACCTAGATATAAAACAATATTTATTCAAAGCTAAAGTTGATTATAAGAACGCTTTAGTAGGTCCTCGCAGCGTATCATCTAAAATCAAGCTCAACCCTTTAGTTGTATCATTAGGTGTTGGATTTAAGTTCTAATAGTTAGTAATGTTTTGCCCCCCTACCCTAATAAGCTAACAGTGGAAAGGGGGTACAGGCTCTATCATTTAACGAGCACATAATTTTGTAATATTGCCGCTCTATCACAGGTAGAAGCACGAGTAATAATATACTCAATGGATTTCAAGAGTTGGATTTTATTTTAAGGGGCGAACACGCAGAGCGGAAGAGTAAGTACGCGAGGTGAACATGTGAAACCCCAAAAAAATGTAATAGACCTCTTGCATAACCTAATCTAATTGGTAATTTTGTTGTCAAAACTCATCTCCGTTCCTCACATACAATTTAAGTATGCTACGGTACTCGACTTCGTTTTTCCTAAAAATTCCTCAATTATCTTTAGGTTATGCAAGAGGTCTGATGAGTAGATTTACAGACGTTTTCGCTCGCAGAACTGCCGCGTAATACAAGGTCTGTGAGGATGCAAGAATGCACATAACAAAGAAATCAACCATTATTAGAGAGAAATATTCATAGAACCTAGACAGATTAATCTTTCTTGTCATTTTTGTGCTCTATATCTTTCATCCCTTCTTTAAAAGCTTTAAGACCCTTGGCTAGCTCAGACATTACTTGCGGTAACTTACCGGCACCAAATAATAGTAAGATAATCAATAATATCACTAATAAGTGCGCGAAACTCATTCCCATAATATGTATCTATTAATTTGAATTGTCCGATTATAATCTTTTTAACCTGAATTGCCAATCATTTTTAACTAATACCAAGTTGCTTTCAAGACAGTAGTAGGAGCAGGAGTATGAGTGGTAAGGCGCGCGGAACCTAGTAGATCTAGGTGACACGACGAATCCCGAAATACAACTACCTAATGTGAAGAAAGCAATTTGCTATAATACCATTTCCGGGAACTAAATTAGCACTAGGAGTACGAGTGCCCGCTACCTGCGCGTACGGACGTATCACACTACTGGACAAAAATAGAAAATGGTTGAAAAAGTACAAAAATTGTTATCTGCTAAAGCTCGTTTTTAGCAATTATTATCTCAAAAATAACATTTTGTACTTAAAATAATATGTTTTTTTAACCATTTTCTATTTTTGTCCAGTAGTGTGACAGACGTATACGTGAGGAGCAGAAGATTATGAAGTACGACGAACGTAGATAATTAGTTTTCGTAAATGGTATTAGGTAACAACGCATGAATTAACACCCTATTAATCTCTATAATATTATATTTTGTTGTGTTTACTCTAAATATTTATTAGAATGAGCCTGATTCTAGCGTAACAAATTACTCATCATATGCCACATGCAAATATTATCTTAATAGTTTTATCTTTTTGTCTTACGGGATGCCTTCCCGCCGTGTTTGTTGGCGCCGCCAGCACCACTATAGTAGCTGCTAAAGACCAAACCTTAGGAGAAACAGTGGATGATATGAAAATATCAGCACAAATTAAAGCATCTTTCATAAAAAATAATTTTAGAGAATTATATACTAAAATCAAAGTAGAAGTCGAACAGGCTAGAGTGCTGTTTACCGGTATTATAGATAGTGAAGATGATGCACTAAAAGCTGTCGAGCTGGTATGGGCAATAGCCGGAGTAGAAGAAGTGATTAATGAGTTAATCATTGATAAGAAGAGTGATAAGTTTGATTTAGGACAATATACCCGTGACACTATGATTACTACCCAAATTAAAACTAAAACCTTCCTTAACCGCAATATAAAGTTTGTTAATTATACAATTGTCACGGTGAAGGATGTAGTATATATATTTGGTATGGCAAGGTCTGAGGAAGAATTAGAACAAGTTAGTATTATAGCTTCGCAAGTAAAAGGTGTAGAAAGAGTTGTGTGCCATGCTAAAATCCAACAAAATATTGAAGAGAATAGGCACGATTAAATGAAAATGGTATATATTAGGTCTTTTTTATTATTAATACTTTCTCTAGCCCTTACTGCTTGTTCAACAGGAAAGAAACCTGGTTCTTATAGAGAATTATCAAAAGAAGACCCTAAGAATATTCATTACAAAGGACACTATAAAATTGGTAAAAAATATAGTATTAAAGGTAAAACTTATCAACCTACTGAAGATATAAATTATGATCAGGTTGGTATAGCCTCATGGTACGGCGCCAAGGATGGTTTTCATGGCAAGAAAACTGCAAATGGCGATAGGTATAACAAGCATTTATTAACTGCTGCTCATACCAGCTTACCTTTACCTAGCTTAATTAAAGTTACCAATTTAAATAATCGTAAATCTTTAATAGTTATGGTGAATGATAGAGGTCCGTTCTGTAAAAATCGCATTTTAGACGTTTCAGAAAAGGCAGCCGAAGTTTTAGGATTTAAACGGTGCGGTATAACCAAAGTAAGAGTTCAATATTTGCATAAAGAAACAAAAGAATTTCTACAAAATATTGCCCTGCGGCCTAAAGAAAATTCATTAGCTAAAAAGAAGGTAGCAAACGCTACCTGCAGCGTGAATTGTCACATTAAATTAGTAAACTTAAAACATAAATTAGCATATGCTCCTTAAACTCTTGTTTTGCTTAGAAAATGGATTAATAAATGGTTCTACAACATTTTCTGCCTAGAAGCTAATATTTCCCTTTTATATAAAAAATACGGTATATAGATGATTGTTCCCGGTAAATATAAATTAAATAATATTCAATATCTTGAATCTTATGAAAAAATGTTATTACTCAGAAGATTTGAAGAAAAATGTGGCCAATTATATGGTATGGGCTTAATAGGAGGATTTTGCCATCTATATATTGGACAAGAAGCAGTGATAACTAGCATAGATTTAGTGAAACAAGCTGGTGATAGTATGATTACCAGTTATAGAGATCATGCCCATATTATCTTAGCTGGTACTGAACCTAAATATGTATTAGCAGAATTAATGGGCAAAGAAACAGGGTGTTCTAAAGGTAAGGGTGGGTCAATGCATATGTTTGACCTTAAAAATAAGTTTTATGGAGGGCATGGTATCGTAGGCGCACAAGTCCCTATAGGGACAGGGTTAGCCTTTGCCGAAAAATATCACAATACTACCAATATTTGTTTCACTTTTCTAGGAGATGGAGCAGTGAATCAAGGACAGGTTTATGAGGCCTTTAATATCGCCGCGTTATGGCAATTACCTGTAATATATATTATTGAGAATAACCAATATTCTATGGGCACCTCAGTTGCGAGATCTACTTTTATCACAGATCTGTATAAAAAAGGTGAATCCTTTGGTATTAAGGGATATAAAGCAGATGGAATGTCATTAGAATCAATGTATGATTATTCGCAGCAAGCTGCTGAATTTGTCAGAGGAGGAGGCGGTCCAATAATATTAGAAGTAAATACTTATCGCTATAGGGGCCATTCCATGTCTGACCCTGCTAAATACCGTACTAAAGAAGAAGTAGAAACTTATAAAGAGCAAGACCCTTTATTGCGAGTAAAAAATACAATCTTAAGCAATAATTATGCTAGTGAAGTAACATTAAAAGAAATTGAGAAAAAAGTAAAAGATATAGTAGCTAGCGCCGTAGAATTTGCAGAAAGCTCCCCTCTACCTGATCCTAAAGAATTATACACTAATATTTATGTTAATGAGTAAAAAGATGTTACATATCACCGTACGTGAAGCATTGCGTGATGCTATGCAAGAAGAAATGTTAATAGATGAAAAAATCTTTATTATGGGCGAAGAAGTAGCAGAATATCAAGGGGCTTATAAAGTAACGCAAGGGTTATTAGAACAATTTGGTCCTAAAAGAGTAATAGATACTCCTATCAGCGAACATGGTTTTGCCGGAATTGCTGTAGGAGCGGCATTCGCAGGCCTTCGGCCCATTGTTGAATTTATGACCTTTAATTTTGCAATGCAGGCAATGGACCAAATAGTTAATTCGGCTGCTAAGACGCATTATATGTCTGGCGGAATAATAAAATGTCCTATAGTGTTTCGCGGTCCAAATGGCGCTGCTAGTAGGGTGGCTGCTCAGCATAGTCAGAATTATGCGGCTTGTTATAGTCATATCCCTGGTCTGAAAGTAGTAACGCCTTATAGTGCTGAAGATCATAAAGGATTATTTAAGACGGCAATTCGCGATGATAATCCTGTAATTTTCCTAGAAAATGAAATTCTGTATGGTCATAGTTTTGAAATAGCCGACACAGTAGAACCGATACCATTTGGGGAGGCGAAAAGGCTGGTAGAAGGTGATGATGTAACGATCATAGCATTTTCTTTGCAAGTTAAGTTAGCATTAGAAGCATCTAGCAGCGTAAAGGAACTAGGGATTAATTGTGAGGTAATAGATTTAAGAACTATAAAACCTTTAGATATAGAAACCATAATAGAGTCTGTGAAAAAAACTAACCGTTTAGTCATTATAGAAGAAGGTTGGTTTTTCTCAGGCGTTGGGGCAAGTATAGCAAGTCTAGTCATGAAAAATGCGTTTGATTATCTAGACGCTCCTATAGAGATCGTTTCTGGTAAAGATGTACCGCTACCATATGCAGTGAATTTAGAAAAATTAGCCTTACCTACTATAGAAGACGTAATAGAAAGCATAAAAAAAGCGTGTTATAGCAGGTAAGTTTAAGCTAAACTCTTTTACAACAATATCATCATAGTACCCCACACTTATTGTTGAAGTTGAAAGGCATGCATAATGTGTTTTCGTAGTAATGAAAACAACATAGCAGGGGTATCACTTAACGAGTTATAAAAATAATCTTTTATCCAATCAAATCCGTAAGTAAATAATGAGTATAATTTACGACCATGTTTTTTGATCTTTATAGGATAAATTTTGTTCTTAATGTCACCAGCAAGCACGCAAATAGCTAAGGATAAAGATACTATTGCAAATAGTTTTTCCAGCTTTTTTTGATCTGTAATGTGGGTATCTTCAATATTAAATCCAGATGACTTGAGAGACAGAAAAGGTCGCTCAATGCTCCACCTCTGCTTATATGCTAGCAAAGCACATTCACCAATAAGCACATTACTAGCAATAAATAGTTGCTCTCTTTCTAATTGCAAACAAGTTATTTTAATTGCCATACCATTGTAAATTTTGCTTTCTATAGTTTTAGTGTCACCCATTTGCATATCGGCAAAACATTTATTCAACTTCATCTTGCCACCGTTGAAATGCTTGACCTTCTCACTTTTTCTTAGCCTGATAGCAAAAGGTAATTTTTGGATTCCACCCATATATTGCAACCATTCCTCACCAACAAATTCCCGATCGGCAAGGATAAGCTCTATCATTTCCTTAGGTATAATTGTTAAAATTTGCTCAATCAATTTCTTTCTTTCATTAGTAGAAGAGTTGCCTTTTTTATCAAGTAACAACCATGCTATAGGAATTGAAATATTACCATAAACGATAGTTGCAACAAAAAAATTCAAATTTTTAATACCAAATTGCCAGCTGGTTCTATCTATGGCAAGGCTAATTTTACCTGTTAGACAGAGCAATTTAACAATAATTTTCCCTAAACTTATAAAGCACATATTTTGTTCTAAAAGCAAACGCTCAACTTTAACAATCTTGGCATGCAAATTGCCTTTAGAAGCGACATACAGTGCTAATTCTTTGATTCTCACAGTTTTAGCTTTTACTACTGCACAAATTAATTCTGCAAATGTTTTAATTCGTGCTGGGTGCCAATCTAAAAATATGTATAATATTTGGTATAGTGATTGAGAGTCCATTAATACCTCCTGTTGCTTGTTTCTCAGCGGAGATTAGTGACTCTCAGTCACTTATTCAATTTATTATTTTAACCCTCCTGTAAAATCTGTGGGGTACTATGCAATATCATACCTAAAAATACTAAATTTGGCTTATCAAATCTACCACTCTTCAATTTTATTTAAGGGATCTATTGCTTCAACGTCGATAATTTCAGACTTGGAGGAGACAAGTTGATAGCGATCAAGAGGATTTTGGATAATCTTCTTACCTATATCTACCCCTAATTTTTGTATATTCTTAGCTCTACTTAAAAAATTTCTATTAAATGAAGCGGCAAACTTATCATAATTATTGACTATATGCTGAATATTATTACCAAGCTTCTGAGAATAATCAGCAAGCGAAGAGATAGAAGTTAATAATTTTCTTACTTCTTCTATAATAAGCTTATGATTTTCCGAACGCCGATAATCTGAAATTTGGAACTTAGCAAAGGATAACATATTCATTAAACCACTGGGCCCTACGGGAAAAATATTATTTTCCCAGGCTTTTTGTAAGAAGTTACGATCAGCTCCTACAATCTTCTCAATCGCTTGTTCAGTAGGAACAAACATTAAGGTCACTATATTAGCAAAATCTTCTTTTTTATCTTGTAAATTAGCTAAAATATTTTCTGCATAATCTTTACTATTTAAGTTTTTCAGATGGATATTCATGGTTTTACCAAGGTTTCCTTTATCTTGTTGCTGTTCTACTAAGAATTTGGAAGCTTTAGCATCAATCACCATCAAATTACCAGCTGGTAAAAAAATTACTGCATCAGGCCGCAGTTTTAAATTATCTATAGTTGTGACAGAATATTGGATAATAAAATCTAAATTAGGTTGCAGACCTGAAGATTTTAAAATATTTTCTAGAGTAATTTCCGCAAGTAAACCGGCTCCTGATGGAGAAAGAAGAGATTGTTTGATAATATCTACAGTTCCTTTCGATTGTTCAATATCCCTACTAAGCGCCCCTACTATATTAATTAAGCGCTCAAACTCGCTGTTAAATTTGTTAGCAGATACTGCAATATTTTTTTCAGCTAATTCCCTGACTTCTTGATTTTCTCTCTTATGAATTGCTATTAGTTGTTGCGAAAGTTTGTTTCCTAACTCTAATAAACTATTTTGTGCTGCTAAATAGGATGCTTGTCTAATTTTTTCGGAATCTTCTATCACGTGTTTTTGGTATTCTATCTTACTAGTTAATTGTTCAATTTTTTGTATAGAAGTAATTTTTTCTTGCTGAAGCAGTTGATTTTGCTGAGTTATTTCCAGGTAGCTATTTGACAAACAATTCAATTCAGTTTTTATTTTAATAGTCTGATAATAAAAATATGCTAATAAAGCCAATAGCAAGATTCCAATAGTAATAGAGAGTACTATAATATATAATAACATGTCTCTTGTGCCTTACTTAATGAACTTAAAATATTCTATTAACCTTTAAGGCTCATTAAAATTTACCAGTTGAGCCAAATCCGCCCGCACCTCTAGCTGTGTCATCTAATATATCTACTTCATTCCATAATATTTGCTCGTACCTTGCAATAATCATTTGGGCAATTTTCATACCTCGCATTACTATAAAATCCTCGGGAGCATGGTTAATTAAAATTACTTTTATTTCGCCACGGTAATCAGCGTCAATTGTCCCTGGAGCATTTAATACTGTCACCCCATGGTTAAGAGCTAAACCTGATCGTGGCCTTATTTGCGCTTCTAAATAATCAGGCAATGCTATACAAATGCCAGTAGGAACCAATTGTACCTTATTGGATTTGATAATTATTGGCTCAATATTGGCGGCAATTAGATCCATCCCACTACTATGCTTGGTAGCATATACAGGTAAAATATCTGCGGCATGTTCTAGCTTTTTAATATTAACTTTAATGTTCATAAATGTTATTTTTTCAGGATTATGATATTGTTTTTTTTATGGTGATATCTAATGCAGATCAGATCACCGGTTAGTAATTAAACATCCTTGAGAATTATCCAATTTTTTACATATTGCTTTAGCCTGCGTTATATCTTCATAATTACCAGCCATCACTGAATAGAATAAATTTCCTTGCTCGGAGCGCATTTTACGGACGAATAATGGTATTTTATTAAACAGTTTGGCGTATTTTTTCTTGATTCTGTCCATTTCTTGATTTGCCACTACTTCCGTCTTAACGGAGGCTAACTGGATTTTATAATAGTTGATTTTTTTCTTATTTAATAATTGTTTTTCACTAAAATCCTTACGTTTTTCTGCAACTTTGATAATGTTTAACCCTGCTTTAGGAAGATTAACCTGGTTAATCTCTGCCGTAACCATTTCTCTTGCAAAAATTTTCTCTTTTATACCAACTGTTGGTACTGTATTCTGCCCTGCTCCTTCTTTTACTTTTGCTTTAATATCTAGGTTGTGAGTTATAGCTTTATCTATTTCCTCTATTTCCAATATAATATTCTCTATAGGGTCAATTTCGTCATTGCGCAGAGATTTGGTAGGATTAATATTTAATGGTTTTTCTGGCTCTGGCTGCAACACAATTTGTTTGCCTATCTTCTTTTTCTGTAAATTTTCATAAATCGTATTTTGCGTATTGGCAATTATTATTCCTCTGCTTTCTTCAGGTTTAATCTTAGTAGGCGCAGGGTCAGGGTAGATGGTTATTATCTCCTCATCATCTTGCAGATAATGGTTATAAGTCCAATAGAAAATACCAAAAATTATGGAGAGAAAAATACTAATTTTAAATATAAAGCTTTTACTCATATTATGGTCATTCTCTCAGGTCATTCTTAATATATAAATTATAAGCAGTTTGATAAAAGCTTATAGCTTCCTCTACTAAACTTGTAATATTTTTTACTTTCTGTCTATCGTTTCCAATGAGTTTATAAGTAATAGTTTGAGCTTTTGGAGCTAAAATTATTAGATGATTATCTTTCATAAAACCAAGTAATTGATAGGTACTAATAAACGCTCTATTAGGAGCAGAATTTAATATATCTTGCCCAAAGAATTTACTATTATAGGAAAAATTTAATAACCCAAAGATAGTGGGGGCGATATCAATTTGGCTCGCTAAGTTATCATTTACTTGTGGTTTGAGTATTTCAGGAGCATATATTAGTAGCGGTATATGATATTTATTGATTGGAAGATCTGTTTTGCCAGCACTTGAGGCACAGTGATCAGCAGTAATTACAAATATAGTATTTGCAAACCAAGGACGCGTCTTAGCAATATCAAGAAATTTACCAATAGCATAATCAGTATATTTCACAGCGGCACTACGCCCGCTACCAGAGGGTAAGTCAATTCTGTCTTTAGGAAAAGTATAAGGACGATGATTAGAAGTAGTCATGATCAAAGAAAAAAAAGCTTTACCCTGTTGGTAATTTTGATCAGCAATCTCTAGAGATTTATTTAATATATCTTCATCTGCCACCCCCCAAATATTGGCAAAGCTTATTTCCTCGCGTTTTAGGTTATTTCTATCAATTATGTCATAACCATTACCTTGAAAATAGTTTTGTAAATTATCAAAATAACTATATCCCCCAAAAATGAAATTAATATTATACCCCTGCTGCTTAAAGATCGTAGCGATATTAAATAATGATTGATTATTTGGCCTACGTATGATGGAAGAACCAGGGGTAGGAGGTACTGACAAAGTAATGGCCTCTAAACCACGTACTGTTCTAGTGCCTACCGCATATATATTAGTAAAAAATATGCTTTCTGCCGCTAATTTATCTAAATTTGGAGTAATATTTTGTTGATTGCCAAATTTTGCCATAAACTCACTACTTAAGCTCTCGACAGTAATAAAAATCACATTATATTTGTCTATATTAGGAGAGCGAGCAGTAATTCTGCGATTGATGGTAGAATTATCAAGAAATAGTGGCGCTTCCTTTGCTAAATTTGTGCGCACAATATTTAAGGCTTGCTGGTTGTCAATTACCGGAAAAAAACTATTATAATCTAAGCTATTATTAAAAAAAGCCGAAAAAAATTCATAATAACCATTTTTTCCTAACTCCAGTGCATATTTATTAGCACTAAAATTAATTTTATTAGGGTTATATAAGTTAAAAGCGAGAAGAGCTAGTATTAATGAAATTAGCGCCCTATAAATATTATTTTGCTTTTTTATATTATTTAATTGAGTAATTATATAATGCCTAGAGAAAAAGCTAATAAACAAACTCAGTAATATAATAGCTAATGATATAGGAATATAAGGGACTGACTCCCTAATAGTACCAATAATCTCATGAGTATAAATTAAATAATCTACCGCAATAAAATTAAATCTAGTACCAAATTCATCCCAAAAAATTAGTTCAGCAATTGCGATAAAAATAAATAGAGTAATAATACTAAAATAGCTAATAAAACAGCCGCTTAAATATAGCACTTTATACTTGCTTAAAAATTTATCTAATAAAGTAGAAAGAATTAATATTACTGGCAGAAAATAAACAAGCGATATCAAATCATTCAATATACCAACAATAAAAATGGCAAATAAATCAGAGTAACCTATTACTTGTTCTAATAAAGCATATAGGCTTAATGACGCGCGAATAATAAGCTGTAATATGAGATATACTCTAACTATGGTATAGTTAAAAAATGACTTTATCATTGGGTGAGATTTCCATAATCTAGTTTTCTGGTAATAATATTTCTCTTTTTCCAACATGATTTGGTGGGGATATGACTCCTTGTTGTTCCATTTTATCAACTATGGTAGCCGCTTTATTATAACCTATTCTTAAACATCGTTGAATATAGCTAATCGAGATTTTGCGTTCTGTTTGAACTATTTGTAGAGCTTTCTGATATAGCCCTTCCTCACTTGTTGCATCATTATCAAAATTCTCAAACTTGGATTCATCTTCCTCTAACTGTTGCGTTACTGCTGAGATATATTCTGGGATGCCTGTGGATCTTAAATATTCAGTAATTTTTTCCACCTCTTTATCGTCAACAAATGGTCCATGCACCCTACTAATTTTTGAGGCATTACCCATATATAGCATATCCCCCATTCCAAGTAGCTGCTCAGAACCTTGTTCTCCTAGAATAGTCCTACTATCAATTTTAGAAGTTACTTTAAAACTTATCCTACTTGGAAAATTTGCTTTTATTACGCCAGTAATGACGTCAACTGAAGGGCGTTGAGTAGCCATGATGATATGAATACCTGCCGCCCGCGCCATTTGAGCAAGACGTTGTATCGATAATTCTATATCCTTACCAGCTACCAACATTAGATCAGCCATTTCATCAACAATTACGACGATAAACGGTAATTTCTGCATATTGATTTCAATGGTTTCATAAATTGGTTTACCAGTATCTGGATCAAATCCTGTTTGGATGGTGCGCTCAAGGACTTTTCCTGCCTTAATAGCTTCTGAGATTTTACTGTTATAACCAGCTATGTTTCTTACGCCAATATTCGACATTGCCCGATAACGGTTTTCCATCTCTTTGACCGCCCATTTAAGTGCTACCACTGCCTTCGCAGCTTCAGTAACTACCGGCGTTAAAAGATGTGGTATGCCATCATAAGCGGATAATTCCAACATTTTGGGGTCTATCATTATTAAACGACACTCTTCCGGGGTATAACGATAAAGCAATGAGATAATCATAGTATTAATTGCTACTGATTTACCTGAACCGGTTGTACCTGCAACTAATAAGTGCGGCATTTTTGCAAGATCAGCAATAAAAGGTTTCCCTGCTAGATCCTTACCCAAAATTAAAGGTAACATAATATGATGATCTTGATACTCAAGTGTCTCGATTAATTCTCGCAAGCAAAAGAAAGCTCTTTGCTTATTTGGTAGTTCGATCCCTAATACATTTCGACCAGGTATTACTGCTATTCTTGTTGAGATTGCCGATAAAGACCTAGCAATATCTTCAGATAAGCCAATCACTCTAGAGGATTTGGTACCAGCTGCTGGTTCAAATTCATATAATGTTACTACAGGACCTTGACTAATATTGATAATTTGGCCCTTCACTCCAAAATCTCCAAGAACCGTAAGTAATATTTGAGAATTTTGCTGAAGCTCTGAAGCGGTTTCTGTTTTGATACTTTGGATATTAGCTGGTCTTAATAATTCTATCGGTGGCAAAGGCGATATCATATCAGTTTTCTTAGCAGTAGGTAGCGCTGGTTTGGAGTAAGGTAAATTTATCTCAACATTGTTGTGCAGTAGAGCAGCGTTAGTGGGCATTGAGGCTGCTTGATTAATAAAAGAAGTTTTTTGGGCTATTTCTTGATGCTTTGCTGATACATGTGGTACGCTTGCTGGCAATGTAGGAAAAGGCATAATATGTGTAGATGGTATTAATTTGCATATTTTAGATAGATGTTGCCACAGGATTGAAAAAGGTATTTCTATTAATAAAAATAAGAAAATACAGGTAGTAATAAATAATAAATAAGGAATGCGGAAATCTAACTGCATAATTAAGGGGTGTATTAAAGTGCCAATTGTGCCCCCTCCCCCCGCTGGTAAATAATTTGTTTTAATCTTAGCTCCTAAAATAGATAACGAGATAATACATACCATCATTATAATGACCCTAATACTGAGCCATCTCTTCTGCAAACGCCATAGACTTAAAGACCAAAAAATGCAGCATACTGGGAGCAAGAAGGAGGATAAGCCAAAAATTTGATACAAAATATCTGCAACATAAGACCCAAAATAACCTAATAAATTGCTAGGATATTTATCAGTAACAGCATTAAATGATGGATCTTCTGGATTATATGTTACTAATAATAAGGCAAGCAAACAACCAAATAATATTAAGGTAATAGATTGAAATCTATTATTAGTCAGAATTTTATGGATATAATATAACACGAGAAACTGCATAAAGTTGAACCGCTATAGCCGTTGCTCAAGATCCTCAAAGAACTTGTATGTATAGGTGGATGCGGTGTATCTGCATAATCGTCGCAGAATAGTGACAGCTTCCTAATAATAAAAATTATCGTCCTGGGGTAAATACATTAAGCTCACGTGCCAAGCAGCCCATTAAATTACCAGTATTCTATCATTTTCCTATCTTTTTTGCAAGATTTTCTAAATAGCTTGCTATAGTACTTAAAGTTTCTGCAAATTGTTCTTCTTCTTTAAGTGGGATTTTACCACCACTAGCATTAGTCATTTGGGTAGTTAAGGCTTGTACTTCCTCTTCTAAGCTTAGAGCCGCCATTACTAATAACAGTTCAAATGAGGCAGACAGGTTAGATTTTTTTATCTGCACCAACCTTTCATTTAATTTAATTCCAAGAATCGTGAGTTCTTGCTCTGAACCCTTACTACATGCTAGTTGAAAAGTTTTGCTACCTAATGTTATGGTGACTAACGACATCTGTTTTCTGTATTTACGTTAATTCTGTATACAAATGTTCCTCCTGACGTAAATTCTGGAAATTCTGGATAAGGAGTTATCGACAATTCGGTCGCATATATAGAGACAACTCGTGAAATCTATTGCACATAAATCTATTCATTACATAGAAATGTTCACAGAACCTAGTGATATTTATTCAGCCGAAGATAGTGCATGAAACATTATGGCAATTATTATTAATCCTAAAATGGAAATAATAATCAAGTGTTTTTTCCATTTATATTTCAAAATTATTTGATTATATTGATCACGAACAATAGCTTGTTTAGCAGTTTCTGCTTTTTGTGCGTCCTCATCTGCAGGGGGAATTAAGGGAACCCTTAAATAATTCGAGTACAATTTAAGATAACCTTTTACGTATACTGCCGCTGGTATTAGATCTAAGTTTCCCTCTTCTAACGCTATTAAATATTGTTTTTTAATTTTTAAATAAGCTGCCACTTCTTCGATAGTTTTACCAGATTCTATTCGTGCATGTTTAAGAGGAGAGGACATAGTATATTACTCAAGTTTACGCAAAAAAGTGTCAAATCTCTTATTTGCTAGAATTAACATATTTAAATCAGTATTTTGGTGGGCCTTTATTAATGTGACAAAATCCAAAAAAATACTTACAAAATGTTTATTATTATCAATCCATGAGTCTAAATCAACACTTATTTTGGAATTATTAATTATTTTTATTAATAATTGTCGTTGTTTGTCATATAAATCATCTTTCAAGGATTGCGCTGATAATCTCCCCCAATAAGTATCAGCTGCTTGTTGTTCGCATACTTTACGTAACCAGTCAATACTAAATTTAGTAGAAGTAGCAAAATATAAATTAGCCACTTCAATATTTTGACTGTTTGTTTTTTTAGCAATATAAATTATATCAAAAACCGATACTAAGCTATCCAGAGTGGAGAGTTTGTTAGCTAACTCATTACCAACCCCATATGCAATATATTGTTGCAATTTCTCATCAAATTTACTTTTTGCTTCTCCTAGAAGCAAACTACCCACTACGGTACTTAATTCTCTAGCTGGCTTATAAAATTCATTTATAGTATTACTAATATTAATAGGTGTGGCTATATGTTTTGCAAACCAAGCAATACCTCTACGCATAATTTTAGCAATTTCGGTAAACATTTCAATTTTTACCTTATAATCTATCTCTCTTGGCAGCAATTCAACACTTTTCCATAAATTATCTAAATCAAAGATCTCACAAATAATAGTATATGAACGTATAATATTACAAAGCAGCGCTTCGGTTTCACGTTTTACAATATTAAGCGATGGCCCTCCTAGCTGGTTTATAATTTTGTTCGTTACTACAGTCCGGATAATTTCATGTTTTAGAGGATGCGACAAGATTTCGTCGCGAAATTTATCTTGCATTAATTTAGGAAAATAATTTATTAGATAAGATTCAAAATATTTATCCTGGGAAAAGGTAGTAGTCATTAAATCATGATAGGTAGAACTTTTACTGTAAGAGAGTATAACACAAAGCTCTGGACGGGTCATAATTTCTTTATTAATAGCACGTTTATTCAGTTCTTCGGTAGTTGGCAAAAATTCTATTTTCCTATCAATTAAATTGGCTTCTTCTAAAGTATCAATAAACTGGCTAAAGATCCCAATATTTAAGGCAGGAGATAATTGCATGATATTAAGGGCTTGATTTTGTTGCTGGTTATCAATTAATACCAGTTCTTCCACCTGTTCTGTCATCTCTACTAAGTATTTATTGCGTTCTGGGATAGTAATTTTACCCGAAGCAACTGCTTGGTTAAGAGCGATTTTTATATTGACTTCATGATCAGAACAATCAACCCCTGCTGAATTATCAATAAAATCGGTGTTGATCTTACCTCCATGCTGACTATATTCTATTCGTCCTTGTTGCGATATTCCTATATTGCCTCCTTCAGCAATTACTTTAGCTTTAATTTGATTACCATTTACCCTTAAATTATCATTTGCTTTATCACCTATTTCTAAATTATTTTCTGTGGTAGCTTTTATATAAGTCCCTATGCCCCCATTCCATAACAAATCAACTTCTACTTGTAAAATTGCTTTAATTAATTCTTCTGGTGATATTTCATATTTAGCTATTTTTAATAAGGTTCTAGCCTCAAGTGATAAAGTAATCGATTTAGTGCTTCGTTCAAACACCCCTCCACCTACTGAAATTAACTCTTGATTATAATCCGTCCAATTAGAAGCAGGTAGAGCAAATAAGCGTTTACGCTCATTAAAACTGATAATAGGATCAGGATTAGGATCAATGAATATATGTTTATGATTAAATGCGGCAATAAGCTTTATACTATTAGAACGAAGCATTCCATTACCAAACACATCACCTGACATATCGCCGATACCAACCACAGTAATAGGGTCCTGTTGGACATTAATATTTAAGGTGTCAAAATGGTTGGCTACAGAAATCCAGGCCCCTTTAGCAGTAATAGCCATTTTTTTATGATCATAGCCAGCTGAACCCCCAGAAGCAAATGCATCTCCTAGCCAAAAATTATATTCAGCAGCTACTCTATTAGCATAATCCGAAAAAGTAGCGGTACCTTTATCAGCTGCCACCACTAGGTATGGATCTTCAAGATCATAAATAATAGTATCTTGTGGATGAACAATTTTACTGTCTACTATATTATCAGTAATATCCAGTAAACCACGTAGAAAGTTTTGATAACATTCTATAACTTTACCTAGATAGGCTTGGGCAGTGAGATTATCATTAGTAAAATTAACGAAAAATCCACCTTTTGATCCCACAGGCACAATAACCGAGTTTTTAGTCATTTGCGCTTTCATTAACCCTAATATTTCTGTTCTATAATCTTCTCCTCTATCTGACCACCTAATACCGCCACGTGCTACTTTCCCTCCGCGCAAATGAATCCCTTCAAAATCATTAGCATAGACAAATATTTCAGCTAAAGGTATCGGCAATGGTAGATTAGGTATTTTATGAGAATCAAACTTAAAAGAAAAATAATTTTTAGTGAGTTTTCCACTATCAGGACTAGCTTGATAACAATTAGTTCTTACCATTGCATCAATAATATCAATCATCGTTCTTAAAACTTTATCTTCACTACTACTATTAATACTATTAAGATAGTTAATCATATTAATTTTGATAGATTTGACCTGTGGCTCTGAATAATTTATAGGATCAAATTTTGCCTCAAATAAATCAACCAGCATTTTGGTATATAAGAAATGTTTTGTTAACGTTAATTGAACATAGCCCTTACCATAAGCAAACCCTGTTTGATGTAAGTAACGCGTTAACGCCTTAACTAACTTAACTTGCCACCAATTAAAGCCAGATAATACTATTAATTTACTTAAAGAATCATTTGCCAAAACTCCAGTAGCCATCTTATCTAAGGCTTCTTCTACGTTTTTTTTCACTAGCTGAATATTCTCTTCAATAGGAATCAGGGCAGTAAGAGCAAACTCATATATCCAACTTTCTTTAATATCTCCTGCCTCTCTAATAAAAAAACTTTGCTCATCTATTGCTTTAAAACCCAAATTTTCTATAGGAGGCAATAAATCAGATAGGGCCAGCTCGGAAGCAGCAGGATTATAAATTTTTAAACAAAAATTTTCTTTATCTATAGGAATCAAGTTAAATATGGATTTATTATGAAGACTAGCTTCTTTCAGATATTCAATATCTAATACTCCGGTTTGGCCATTAAATTTTTCTCGGTAATCAGCGGAAAATATTGTATGATAAAGAGTAAAGTTAATACCCCCCTCATATTCCCCAAATTTCTTAGATAATTTATACGCAAAATCCTCTTCCCAACGAGTAGAAATCCTATCTAATTCTTGCTCGATTGTTTCAAACTCAAAACTAATTTGTTTAATATTTGATACTTGCAGCGTAATAAATAAATAAGAGAAATTTTCGGCTACTTCAGTAATATAATCTTCTAAGATTTTACCTTTAAATATAGTAGATAAATAAGAATTTATTGAGCTATGTATTTCTGGAGTCAAACGATCTCTGGTGAGAAATATGATAATATTAAGAAATGTTCCCGACCAATCTTGTTGAATAAATAACTTTAGCTTCTTGCTCATTAATCCTGACAAGACATTTAGGCACATACAATATAAATCATTTTCATCTATCTGAATTAATGCATCTCTTGGTAAAGTTTGGACTATATTCTTTAATTTTTTTATATTATATCCATTAGGAGGAAATGCCGCTTTATTTAAGACAAATTGTAATTTTTGCCTTAATATAGGAATATTGGTAATTGGTTGATAATATACAGTAATACTATACAAACCGAAAATTATACTACCTGAAATATATTGGCCATTCTGATCGATATTTTTAATTAAAATATAATCTACCAAATTATTTTTATGTACATTTGATATTATATTGGTTTTACCTAAAATTATTAATTGTTCTCTATAAGAAGAATGTGTCGAACGTTTAATAATATTAATAATTTCTGCCTGATTATCTTCCCAAATTGTATTGACTCCAATTTCTGATAAGAAGTTTTGAGTAATTAAGTCAAAATCAATCATACCCAAAAAGGTAAAATTATCGTATTTTAACCAATTTAAGAAATCCAGCGATTCCTGATCAGCCAAATGATTCGTGGTATATAATAGAGATTTACTTTGGATAGCCTTGATAATTAAGTCTATTTTGTCTAAGATAATATGCCATACATTATAAGTGGTATCTACTTGATCTAAAATCATATTTAAAGAGGCACGTAGGGATAATATAGCAGGTTGATCAAAATTGCCTAATAGAGTGATATGAACTAGCGATTCTACATGAGTGCTATCTTTCTCGTGTTTTATTATTTTCTGCAATTGTCCCCTCTCATCCCGGACGTTTGATATGACTGAATTGAGAAGAAATTTAGCTTTCAGATTAAGTTTTATCAACAAACAATTAATTGAATCAATTATGAACGGTTTATTATCATTTAATAATAAAATATTAATAGCAGGGTTATTTTCAACGATACTATTGACTATCTGCATTTTTCTGGTATTAGGGGTTCTTTGTTTAAAAAATTTAAAAGCATCCTCGGCTAAATTGCCAAATAATTGTTGCCTATCCTTGAATTCATAATCTATAGGTATATATTCTAGAAATTTTTGTACAAATTCACTATAGAGCTCATCAGTAGTTTTTAGTTTACTGAGCATTAAAATTTCGTGCTTATAATTAGGAACTTGACAAGTAAGCTTGCTTAGAGCTAAAGATGTCTTTTCAAAAGTCATATTTTGATACCATAATATTTTATTAGGATGAACACAAAAGATTCATGATAGCTTCAACTTTTGCATAAATCTGATATTTATATTGTTTTTAGTATATGCTTAAAACCAGTAATCACTTCAAGCAAAATTGCTTAAGTATATTATATTAAATAATACGAGTTGCCAAATATTTTTTAAGAAAGTAATGCTCGTTAAATTACTTGTTAATAACTGAAATTGAAAGGAATAAATTATAGTGGACACTATTTTTGCCCAAAGTTCTAAACCTGGTAAAGCTGGCGTGGCAATTTTTCGGCTTTCTGGCCCCAAAAGCTTATCAGCTGTGAAGTATTTGCTAGTATCTGATCATTCAGAATTTACTCCTAGAGTGATGTATTGCAAAAAACTTATAAGCCCCACAAATCATGAATTAATTGATAATGCAATGGTCGCCTATTTTCAGGCACCAGCAAGCTTTACTGGCGAAGATGTGGTAGAAATATATACCCATGGCAGCATAGCTATTGCTACCATGCTTACCAAAGCATTATTAAATATTGAAGGAGTTCGGCTGGCGGAGGCTGGTGAATTTACCAGGAGGGCATTTCTAAATAATAAATTTGATTTAACTGCAGCAGAAGGTATTGCAGATTTAATTGAGGCAGAAACGATTTGGCAACATAGGCAAGCTGTAAAACAATCTAGCGGGCAGCTAGAAGCACTTTATAATAGCTGGAAGCAATCTTTATTGACCATTATTAGCTTATTAGAAGCGTATATTGATTTTCCTGATGAGGAAATACCCCAAGAAGTATTAGAGGAAGTTTTATCCTTAACTCTTGATCTTAAACACACTATAAATAAACATCTGAATGATCACAGACGTGGAGAATTATTACGCAGTGGTATCAAATTAACTATTCTTGGGGCTCCCAATGTAGGAAAATCTAGTTTACTAAATTTTTTGATGCAAAGAGAGGTCGCTATTGTATCAGATATTTCTGGAACAACCAGGGATGTTATTGAGGGACACTTGGACATAGGAGGGTATCCAATTATATTGCAAGATACCGCGGGTATAAGAACCAGTAAAAATCTAATAGAGATGGAGGGAATTAAGCGAGCACTTAATACCGCCAAAATAGCGGATATCAAAATAATTATGCTTGATGCTATAAAGCTTATTAATTCCTCTTCATATCTTAAAGAATTGGATAGTATTATAGAACTAATAGATAAAAATACTATAATATTAGTCAACAAAATTGATTTATTAGCTAATAAAACGGAGCTAGATTTATTACTACCCCTATTAATTTCTTTTAATAACGATCCTTTACAGATTTCAATCAAAGAAAATATTGGGTTAAATGCACTATTAAAGAAGATTGAAAATATTGCGCATAATATAGCTGGTTTAACGGAAATACCTCATATTACTCGGCAGCGGCAAAGACACCAGATAGAGAAAGCTTTAGAATATTTAGAAAATTTTAATATTGAAAATGACTTAGTGCTGGCTACAGAAGATATTAGAATGGCAATTAGAAGTCTTAGTAATGTCACAGGCAAGATTACTGTTGAAGAAATATTAGGCGAAATATTTAGTAATTTTTGTATTGGGAAGTAAAAGAATATAGTAATTAGACTTCTTACCAACTTTGTAATAAAGGTAAACCATATATCAACATATCAATTATAATGCTCATATTATTATGCCGAAATCTATCATATTAAAATATATAATAATTATTAATTTTAATTAAATAAATTGTATTTTTTTGCAAATAAGTTACAATTTGATATATGAATAATAGAGAGGAAGCTATGCCAACAGCAACTAACAATAAAGAGCCTATTACGCAAGAAATTATTAGCCGAATAGCCTGTAACAAAACAACTTTAGATGATTTAAAAACAATACAGAATTACTTTGTTAATCACAATTATCAGCCTATCAGAGAAGCCTTTGTCAAATCGTTAGGAGAAAATTTAAGTCACACTCAACTCCATCAATTCAATTCTAAAATCATGAGCAATGCTAATTCTTTATCCGAACCAGAGGACAAGAAATTTATGTGTCGTAAAACTGAGATGAAAATTTTTAAAGATCTACTGGTATTAGAAGCAGAACAAAGAGGCATGAAAGTTAAGTTCGAAAAATTAGAAGATATCCCACAATTGTCACCTATACCACTAGAAATCTTAGATCATTATTCTACCCTTAAAGAACATTTTTATAAACCCCGAGACGTTACAGAAGAGACACAATTAAACAAACATATGGTGGAAAGTATAAGTTTTCTGCTCATATCTAGTCTTATAGAAGAAACTGAATTTTATAACACACTATCAGAGTTGCAACAGGCCTCTATTCAACAACTCTGCGTTACTAATCGCAATGGAGCAATGTCAAAACAATCTCCTATTAACTCATTAATACAACAAAACATTGCTAAATTAGCAAAGCCTATGCAAAGTAGGGAAGAGATGCCATATCAGCGTACTGGAGATGAACTTACTACTGCCATTATGAAGCCACTAGCTGCACCACTATCTCAGCTTATAATAAATAAATCTCTACAAGATTCTAATACAAATCTTAATACTGAAGACATGGATACAAAGCAACTGAGTGATGTATTATCGAAAAAAATACCAGTTGAGACTTTGCTTAAAAAGCAAAATGATATAATTGTTACTTTGTCAAAGCAACTGAAAGATAGTAAAACTATTAGATCAAAAATTACCAATTTCTTGTTTCACGATAATGAAATAAAAAATATAGAAGAAATTGTAGAAAACGTTGCCTCTGCTTTTTCTGGCTCCGCCCAAGTCACTAAAAAAGATCAAAAAACATTGAGTAAATCAAGTAAGACAAAAATCACAGCAGCTAATATAGGCCCACCTACACCATTCAGTAATAACCTGCGTACTATTCTTCATACCAACTCAACTACTCAAGAAGCTACGCAAACATTGCACAACCATCATTTCGCCATAAACCCAGATTTATCTCAAGGTCAAACTAAAGCCTTACCCCCACCAATACCTCCAAAACCTACTGGGCTTATGACGACAAAGCCTAAACATAAGGGAGATACACCAGGGAGATAGCTTTATGATTCAAAACTTAGTGCAAGAATAATTTCTTATATTGATGCTAATGTGATAAGATGCATTTTGGAATTTGAAAATACATCTTTCCTTATTTTATTGATCAACAAAATTATGATTCAAACAATAACACCAGAAATATTAGAATTAATTAATAAGTGGAAACAATATTTAAAACTGCAAAAAAATTATTCAGAACATACTATTATCTCTTATACAAATGATTTATTAAATTTTTTAGATTTTATAAACCAATATAATGCTGAAATTGTTACTATTAATTCTATAAAGCTTGTGGATGTACGCCTAGTACGTAGTTGGCTTGCTAAAAGACACCAGCTTCAATATGTTGCCGCTTCTAATTCTAGAAGCCTATCAGCAGTCAAGAATTTTTATAAATATTTAGAAAAAGTCAATATTATCGCTTGTCATGCTATTATTTCGATTAAACACCCTAAAAAATCTCAAACACTCCCTAAGGCTTTGTCTAAAGAGGATTCTTCCTTATCTATAAGGCATATTGTCATGTTTGCCTCTTGCGAGTGGATAGAGGTAAGAAACACAGCTCTTTTAGTCTTGATATACGCTACAGGTCTTAGGATTTCCGAAGCTTTATCAATAACTAAAGCTCATTTACGAACCTTAGATTTTATCAAAATACAAGGCAAAGGTAACAAAGAACGAATAATCCCTTTGCTACCAATCGCACGGAATTTAATAGAAAACTATTTAAGTAAATTGCCATATAATATTAAGGATACTGACCCTATATTTAGAGGACAATTAGGTAGAAAGCTGCAGGCACCAGTATTTAATCGTGAATTAATAAAATTACGTCAAATGTATGGGTTGCCTGAACATCTTTCGTCTCATGCTTTTAGGCATAGTTTTGCTTCACATTTACTGGAAAATGGTGCAGATATGCGTTCTATTCAGGAATTACTTGGCCATACAAGTTTATCTTCTACACAACGTTATACTAAAATTAGTTTGCAACATTTAGAAAATGTATATAATATTGCTCATCCAATAACAAAAGCTGATAAAAGAATAATATAATCTTCTTGCCTTAGCTTTTGATTATACGTTATATTGTTTAAAAATTTTCTTAAACAATGAGGTTAGTGTGCCTAAAATTATGTTACCCCCAGGTTATAAACCTTCAAATGATGAAGAATATATGAATTCTTATCAATTAGAATATTTTAGGCAAAAGCTCATTATTTGGAAGAATTCTTTATTAGAGGAATCCAGAGAAACACTCCTACATCTTAAAGAAGAAAACTGGAACGAGCCTGACCTTAACGATCGGGCTTCCATTGAGTCTGATACCGCAATTGAGCTACGTACCAGAGATAGATATCGTAAACTTATTGATAAAATTGATGAAGCTATAGTGAGAATCGCAAAGCATGAGTATGGTTATTGTGAAGAAACGGGAGAACCGATAGGGCTAAAGCGTTTAGAAGCAAGGCCTGTTGCCACGCTGTGTATTGAAGCACAGGAGAGACATGAAGTCTACGAAAAACAACATGTAGATAATCCAGAGGAATAAAGTGCTATATACTCAAATGATTTGCATTAGGATCTAGTGCCTATCGCCAACCCTTATAAGCATTACAAGATTGATATGTTACAACAAGAAAAAGAAGAGAAAAAAAAGCAAATGCTTGATTTATACGATAAATATATGGTGTTTGCTGGTATATTAGGGCAATATTTATTTTATGCTCAAGCATATAAAGTTTTTACTACTAAAAGTGCCGGAGATTTATCACTTGATGGCTTCCTGGTAGTGATTATTGCTACTTTAAGCTGGTTGGTATATGGTATATTACACAAACAACCTCCAATAATTATCGCCCAAATAGTTGCTCTAATAGGTATGACATTAGTCATTATTGGTATATTCCTTTATTCCTAGGTTAGCAAGACTTCCCCTTTTTAACTGAAAAGTGGATAGAAACATTCAAAATACAGATGATAAGCAATAATTTTATTCTCAAATTAGCAATGCGCTATTTTAGAGCGAAAAAAAATGAACGATTTGTTTCAATTATTTCTAGTGTTTCTTTGATAGGGGTAACTATAGGAGTGGCGGCATTAATAGTAGTAATGTCCGTTATGAACGGTTTTCACCACGAATTAACCAAAAATATTATAGGCCTCAGTGGAGATATTACTATTAATCCTTTAGGCTATTCTATTACTAACTATCAAGAAATTAAGGACAAATTGCTTCCCTTACCTTACATCAAACATATTACTCCGGGAATAATGGGTCAAGCCCTGGCGCTTGGCCCTCGGATGAATAGTGGAGTAATAATTAGAGGAGTAGATTTAGGGGATCTAAAGTATAAAAATGAAATTCTACATAATACTAATTCAGGTAGTTTTAATAATTTTACAAGTAAAGACGTAGTAGCGGTGGGTGCTGAGCTTGCTTATAATTTAGGACTGCAAGTAGGAGGAAAAATCAAATTGATTTCTCCAAGTTCAATTTCTACCGTTTTTGGCAATATGCCTAGATCAAAGGAATTTATAGTTATCGCTATCTTTACTAGTGGTATGTATGACTACGATTCTGCAACAATTTTAATGCCTCTTATCGCTGCTCAAAACTTCTTAACTTTTGAGCAGAACATTAATTTAATCGAGATCACTACAATCCAACCGGCAAATGCAGAAATATATGCCTTAGAAATACAAAAACTTCTAGGGACTGATTTTAAAGTTAATAGCTGGCAAAGAACTCATGTCCAATTTTTAAGAGCTTTAGCAGTAGAGAGAGTAGCGATGTTTACTATTCTTTCGTTAATAATTATAGTCGCTGCTTTTAATATCGTTTCTAGTTTATTTATGTTAGTTAAAGATAAAGTATCAGATATTGCAATATTGCGTACTATGGGGGCTACTACTCAGCAAATTATGCTAATTTTTATTTGTAACGGTATGTTGATTGGCCTAATTGGTACAGGGTTAGGCATTTTATTAGGAGTAGGTTTTTCTTATAATATCCAGTCTATTAGAAATATTTTAGAAACAATTACGGGTACTAAAATTTTTGAAGCTGCTATTTATTTTTTATATAGTTTACCCTCAGAAGTTAAAATAGAAGATATATTATTAGTCTCCACTATTTCAGTAGTATTATGCTTTTGCGCTACTATTTATCCTGCTTATAAGGCTGCTAAGTTAAATCCAGTAGATGCCCTGCGCTATGAGTAAAACAGTATTGACCTTAAAAAATATTGCTAAGAGTTATAGACAAGGTAAAACTCACATTCAGATATTGCAAGATATAAATCTAACTATAAGACAAGGTGAGATTGTAGCAATAATTGGTAGTTCAGGTAGTGGTAAATCCACCTTATTGCATATAGCTGGGCTGCTTGATAGCCCAGATAGCGGCAAGGTAGAAATAATTTCTAATGGCTCCTTACAAAATAAGATCGATTTAATCAGGCTGCAGCATATAGGATTTGTTTATCAACACCATCACTTATTGAAAGATTTCTCTGCGCTAGAAAATATTGCTATGCCAAAATTAATTGCAGGTAGTGATTATCAACTCGCACTTAAAGAAGCAGCAAAATTACTAATAGAATTAGATTTAGGCTCAAAACAACATAATATGCCGGGCGAATTGTCAGGAGGGCAACAGCAAAAGGTAGCGATTGCAAGAGCTCTAATGAATAGCCCCACGATTATTCTGGCTGACGAACCTACGGGTAACCTTGATCCTATTGCTGCCGGTGAAGTGTTTGATTTATTTCTAAAAATGGTAATACAAAAAAATACTGGTATGATTATGGTAACCCACAACCATCAATTAGCATATAAAATGCATCGAGTGTACGAATTGAAGCAGGGTATATTACATGATTTAAATTAAACTCTGTGAACAATTTAATTTCCTTCACCCAACCTACAATATATGTTTTCTTATAGGGTAATTTACGTTATTATTTATTCTTAACGTAACGTTAATATCATTATTGCAATAATATTAAAGATTTATAATTTTTGAAATTAAGAATTATTGACTCACATTTTTATAAGTGCTAGCATATCTATATTATTGATATAACTTAACCTGCTGCAAATTGGACCTTAATTTAGCTTCAGCTTATTTAATAAAAATAATTATTCTTAAATTAATTTATATTATTATAACAAATATAGGATAATTAACTTTAGGTTAAACTCACTTAAATTTAGGGGAACTACAATGATTGATAAAAATACAACACACTTGCTAGAGATGATGAAAAATTTTATGAACCCAGAATTCTATATCAACTCACTCACTAACTTACCCGCTATGGATTTCACTTCTATGTCTGAGACTATCAGCAAAAGCGCCAAAATAATGTCCACTACCAGCCAGATTGCCGCAGAATCGTTACAATCTATGATACAAAAAAATTCAGAAGCTTTCCAAACTGGCACTATGAATATGCTCAATTCAGCCAAAGAAGCCATGTCTTCTGGAAACTTAAATCAAATAAGAGACTTTCAGCAAAAATATTTTAAATTCGCTTGCGAAACTTCAATTAATAATGCAAAAGATTTTGCCAATATGGCTTATGATGCTTCAGCAAAAATAATTGATACTGTCAATGGAGTAGCGGAGGAAGTATCGCAAAACTGGGAGAACATGGATAATAAAATTTAAGGCTATTGGCTTAGGTTGTGTTGACAACCTAGAATAAGCAGTTTGAAAAGTTAAACATTTTTCAAACTGTTATTTTTTTATCCATACACATCTCTAAACAGCCTGAGCAAGCTCAATAATCAACATTATTAGTGAATTATCTTAGGCCCTGTCCTAAGGCCCTGTGAACCTAATAATAATATTTGAATGTGGGACTTTTCTAAAAACAATACTATAAAGCAATAAAGTTATGGCTATTACTTCCATTGTAAATTTGATTCGTAAAGATAGTTTTAAGGTTTTACATCTATTTTTAGTCATTATCTGCATTTCAGCTCTAACTTTTGCTTATGTTATAGAATATATAGGGGGAGTAACCCCATGCCCCCTATGTATATATCAGCGATTTCCTTACTTATTTATCATTAAGATCTCTTTTGTAGCGTTAATAATCAAAAAAATCAGTAAATATGGGTTGTTTTTTATTGTGCTCAATCTCTTAGGGGCTTGTATTTTAGCAGGCTACCATAGTGGAGTCGAAAGAGGACTATTTCAACCGAGCGCACTTTGTTCTACTTTAATACACATTCCCAAACATTTATCTATAAACGATATTAGAGAAATGTTTTACAGTCAGCCTATTGCTACTTGCAGCCGAGCAACGGTTAAGTTTATGGCACTATCAATGAGTGAATGGAATTTATTACTTAATATTTTCTTATTATTAGCAGTGCTTGGTATCTGGTTTTATCCGCCTGTTATTGAGCAAGATATTGAAAAATCATAAATGATTAAGGTCTTATACTCATTTGACCTCAAGAACCTTAATTTTATTTGCCAGCAATAGACGCGCGAATCTTCCGATAAAATGAAAAAACAATTCAGATACGCAAATAAGTATATAACTAAAAGGGAACTATTCTGCTAATGAATTCAAATTAAACATTGCTATATTAGGCATTTTTAGTTTATAATTTTCAAAATATGAATATCAATTTATCAAAGCCGGAACCTTATGAATAATATACCTATTTCAAAAAATTTCTGCTACTTTGCAGATAAAATTAAATCCAACTCTTGAAATCCATTGAGTGCAAATCAAGCTATAAAAATCCTTTACGCAACCTAGCGAACAATTTTTTGATTTACTTCATGAACAGGCTTCTTTATTATTTCAAATTTCCTCTACCCAACCCAACTAATCTTGTCAAGAACTTGTTAATTATATAGCCATGTAAAATGATTATCTTGCTTGAAAATAAGCGCTTTTCCCACTAGTTTATATTGCTTTTTGCATTATAATTTAAAATATTTATAGCTCTTAAAAATTTAAACCTATAGGTTCTATCGTGACCAATTTAGTACAACAAAACTTAATACCAATCAGCATTGAAGAGGAGATGAAGGGTTCTTACTTGGATTATGCTATGAGTGTCATAGTGAGTAGAGCGATTCCAGATGTCCGCGATGGTTTAAAGCCAGTGCACCGTAGAATACTTTATGCAATGTATGAAGCCTCATACCATTTTAATAAGCCCTACCGCAAATCAGCTAGGATTGTCGGAGACGTAATGAGCAAATATCATCCGCATGGTGATGCAGCAATATATGATTCGTTAGTCCGAATGGCACAAGATTTCTCTTTAAGACTAATGCTGGTCGATGGGCAAGGTAATTTTGGGTCAATGGATGGTGATCCGGCAGCTGCTATGAGGTATACCGAATCAAGATTAGCTAAAATTGCCCATAAGTTAGTTGAAGATATTGATCAACAAACTGTCGATTTTACTCCTAACTATGATGGGTCAGAGCAAGAACCAACGGTTTTACCTTCAATGTTTCCTAATCTTTTAGTTAATGGGTCGAATGGTATAGCAGTAGGGATGGCTACTAATATCCCCCCCCACAATCTCGGGGAGATTATTGATGCTTGTTGCTTATATGTTGATAATAATGATGTAGAATTATTAGAACTCCTTTCGGTAGTAAAAGGTCCCGACTTCCCCACAGGGGGAGTTATACTTGGTACCAACGGTATTAGATCAGCTTACTTAACTGGTAGAGGTAGCATTCTCACTAGGGGACGTACTGAAATTGAAGAAATTTCTAGTAATAGACAAGCGATTATTATTACTGAAATTCCATATATGGTTAATAAAGCCAAGTTAGTAGAAAAAATTGCAGAATTAGTCAAAGAAAAACGTATTGAAGGTATTAGTGATTTACGAGATGAATCAAACAAAGCCGGCGTCCGAGTCGTAATAGAAATCAAGAAAGATGCAGTAGCTGAGGTAGTGCTAAACCAAATATACTCTTACACACAGCTACAAACTAGCTTTGGAGTCATTATGTTAGCTTTAAAAGATGGGCTACCAAAGGTCATGAATTTGAAAGAAGTATTGGCCGCTTTTGTTAGTTTTCGAGAAATAGTAATTACGCGCCGAACAATTTATTTATTAAATAAGGCACGAGATAAAGCACATATCTTGCTCGGTTTAACAATTGCCGTTAGTAACATCGATGAAATTATTAGAATTATTAAATCCTCTTCTGATCCTGTCAGTGCTAAAGAACAAATAATGCAAAAAACTTGGGATGCTTCAAATATCATGAGTTTCATTAAACTAGTTGATGACAAAGCTATGCATACTATAGATGGTAGATGTTATTTTACTGAAAGCCAGGCAAAAGCAATACTAGAAATGCGTCTCCAACGTTTAACTGCCATGGAAAAAAATAAATTAGAAAAGGATTTATCAGAATTAGCACAAGAAATCACCCACTATCTAGAAATTTTAGGATCACGCAATAAATTACTAGAAATCTTAAAATCTGAATTAATTAAAGTTAAAGAAGAATTTGCCACCCCACGCCTTACTAGCATTGAAATAGGAGATTTTGAACAAGATATTGAAGATCTGATTCAGCGTGAAGAAATGGTAGTAACTGTTACGTTAGGGGGCTATATTAAACGCGTACCTCTTACTACCTATAGAGCGCAAAAACGTGGAGGTAAAGGTAGGTCGGGCCTATCAATGCGAGATGAGGATATTACTACCCAGGTCTTTGTTGGAAGCACTCATACTCCTATGTTGTTCTTTTCTAATATTGGGCAGGTATATAGCTTAAAATTATATAAATTACCTCTTGGTAATCCACAAAGTAAAGGTAGACCGATAGTGAATATTTTACCTTTAAAAGACGGAGAACATATTAGTAATATTATGCCCTTACCTGAAAATCAGGATGAATGGGATACTTTAAATATTATTTTTGCTACTAGCCAGGGCAATATTAGAAGGAATGATTTATCAGACTTCAAACGTATCCAGGCAAATGGTAAGATTGCGATTAGGCTGGACGATAATGACCGTTTAATCGATGTAAAAGTTTGCCGGGATGAGGATCATGTGTTACTTGCTACTAAACTTGGCAAAGCTATCAGATTCCCTGCTAGCTCAGTGAGAGTATTTAAAAGTCGTACCTCTGATGGAGTCAGAGGTATGAAACTAGGAGAGTCAGATTATGTCATTTCTATGACAATATTAAAAGGAATATTGGTAAATTTAGAAGAAAGAGAGAGCTATTTATCCATCTCGCTAGAAACGCGGCGAGAGATAGCTGCTAATAAAGCATTTTCTTCGGAAGACTCTGTAGGAAATTTAAGTAAAGAGCAGATTTTAGTCATGGCTACTGCGGAAGAGTTTATTTTAACTATTACAGAAAATGGCTTTGGGAAAAGAAGTTCGGCATATGAGTATCGTATTACCAACCGAGGTGGTAGTGGGGTAGTGAATATGGACATATCCAATAAAACTGGCTTAGTGGTCGCAGTAATGCCTGTTGCGATCACGGATGAATTAATGTTAATTACTAATAACGGTAAGCTAATTAGATGTAAGCTTGAATCTGTGCGTATCACAGGACGTAATACTAGTGGAGTGATATTGTTTAAAACTGAACCAGGAGAGAAAGTAGTTTCTGCCTCTTTAATTGCTGAAAGTAGTGAAGAAGAATTAGAGAAGCAAGAATGTCCAGGTTTAGAAACAAGTACCCTGGATAATTTAGATAATTAATATGATTCTCTCAAACTTTGATTTTACTCTGCCTCATACTCTAATAGCTCAAGAACCAGAACCAAAACGCGACAATTCTAGTCTACTAATAGCAAATCTAAATAATCCGTTAGTGCAGTGCAAATTCTATACTATCATAGATTATTTACTACCTGGCGATGTTATGGTATTTAATGATAGTAAAGTAATTAATGCTAAGTTACTACTAGATAAAGAAGGAAGAAGAATAGAATTATATTTAAATAAGCAAATAGGACCCAATAAATGTCATGGCTTTACTAAGCCTGCCAAAAAGCTGAAAGAAAGAGATCAATTTGATTTTGATGGCAATAATATTATTATATTGCACAAACTAAACTTTGGACAGGTAGAAGTTAAATTTGAACTGTCTAATATTTCGGTGTTTGAATTTCTTGAGAAATATGGACAAATTCCTTTACCGCCCTATATCAAAAGACCAGAAAATTTAATAGAGGATAATATTAGATACCAAACGGTATATAATAAACATCCCGGTGCAGTAGCAGCGCCAACTGCTGGCTTGCATTTTTCTACTCAGTTATTGCATTTAATTAAGCGCAAGGGGGTAGAGATTGTGTTTATTACTTTGCACGTAGGAGCTGGAACGTTTTTACCGATTAAAACTGAGGATATTGATCAACATATGATGCATGGTGAATATTATCATATTAATCGCGCTACTGCCAATATAATTAATAAAGCAAAAAAAGAGCATCGCCGAATTATTGCAGTGGGTAGCACCGCTCTTAGAGCTTTAGAAAGTGCTGCAATCGATGAACAAGTACAAGATGGGGGATTCGAAACAGAAATTTTCATTAAGCCCGGCTTTAAATTTCAGATCGTTGATCTATTGCTTACTAATTTTCACTTACCTAAATCAACTTTATTCATTTTAGTGTGTGCATTTGTTGGATCTCAGGAAGCAGTTAATATCTATCAATATGCAATAGAGCATAAAATGCGTTTTTTTAGCTATGGTGATGCCTCGCTTCTATATTTGAAGAAATAGGCAGAAGAAAAAAGAGAAGAGCATATATTTGATGCTATAGTCTGTAGTCTCTAGGCTATGTGGGAAAAATCCTTGTAGTAGAATAACGACACTTCATTTTTTACTTTATCTACCCATATGATATATTCAATATAAAAGCTTTATTTTTGACGTTAAACAGTTTAATTTCATTTAAATAATTAACTAAATTAAACTTATGCAAAAAATATTTCCTCTTCTAATGTTATATTTAATAACTTATAGTAGCGCGCATGCTTATGATAATCATTATAAACAAGCAATTGAACAAGAAATCCGCCAAGTTGATCCTAATATTAATATAGGGATCAAAATTAGAAATTTATCAACCGGCAAAGTAGTGTATGAACGCAATGCGAATAGTTACTATAATTTTGCTAGTGCACTCAAATTTATCACTCTAGCTTCTTTAAGACAATATTTCAGTAACGATTATCATTTTACTAGTAAGATTTGGCAAAAAGGGAATGATTATTATTTAGACATTAATGATCCTAGTTTTTCTACTGTAGACCTTGATAATATGCTCAAAACTCTTAAATCAAAATCGCATAATACCATACAAAATTTTTACATTGTCAATTCTACTTTTTCTCTTCCCCCTGTTATGGAAAGTAAGATGATAGAAGATGCAAAATATTGTTACGGTGCCCTGATTACTAAAGTACATATTAATCAGAACTGTATAAGATTGCAGTTACGTCCAAATGAACAGATAAAAAGTAAAATATATATCGATAATAAAGAATCAATAGTGTATAAAATTGTTCATAGTACCCCACAGATTTTACAGGAGGGTTAAAATAATAAATTGAATAAGTGACTGAGAGTCACTAATCTCCGCTGAGAAACAAGCAACAGGAGGTATTAATGGACTCTCAATCACTATACCAAATATTATACATATTTTTAGATTGGCACCCAGCACGAATTAAAACATTTGCAGAATTAATTTGTGCAGTAGTAAAAGCTAAAACTGTGAGAATCAAAGAATTAGCACTGTATGTCGCTTCTAAAGGCAATTTGCATGCCAAGATTGTTAAAGTTGAGCGTTTGCTTTTAGAACAAAATATGTGCTTTATAAGTTTAGGGAAAATTATTGTTAAATTGCTCTGTCTAACAGGTAAAATTAGCCTTGCCATAGATAGAACCAGCTGGCAATTTGGTATTAAAAATTTGAATTTTTTTGTTGCAACTATCGTTTATGGTAATATTTCAATTCCTATAGCATGGTTGTTACTTGATAAAAAAGGCAACTCTTCTACTAATGAAAGAAAGAAATTGATTGAGCAAATTTTAACAATTATACCTAAGGAAATGATAGAGCTTATCCTTGCCGATCGGGAATTTGTTGGTGAGGAATGGTTGCAATATATGGGTGGAATCCAAAAATTACCTTTTGCTATCAGGCTAAGAAAAAGTGAGAAGGTCAAGCATTTCAACGGTGGCAAGATGAAGTTGAATAAATGTTTTGCCGATATGCAAATGGGTGACACTAAAACTATAGAAAGCAAAATTTACAATGGTATGGCAATTAAAATAACTTGTTTGCAATTAGAAAGAGAGCAACTATTTATTGCTAGTAATGTGCTTATTGGTGAATGTGCTTTGCTAGCATATAAGCAGAGGTGGAGCATTGAGCGACCTTTTCTGTCTCTCAAGTCATCTGGATTTAATATTGAAGATACCCACATTACAGATCAAAAAAAGCTGGAAAAACTATTTGCAATAGTATCTTTATCCTTAGCTATTTGCGTGCTTGCTGGTGACATTAAGAACAAAATTTATCCTATAAAGATCAAAAAACATGGTCGTAAATTATACTCATTATTTACTTACGGATTTGATTGGATAAAAGATTATTTTTATAACTCGTTAAGTGATACCCCTGCTATGTTGTTTTCATTACTACGAAAACACATTATGCATGCCTTTCAACTTCAACAATAAGTGTGGGGTACTATGAACAATAATATTAAAATAAAGGGGGAAATTTTATATAGTAACAAGCCGGGAATAGCTCAACTAATTGCTCGAAATGAGAAAAACTTTTATCAAGTTGCTAGTGAGGCTTTAAAAACTTCAAATGACTATATTACCGATTACTTATTTGCTGAATTCGCTGATATATATGGGATAAATGATTGGCCAAGGGCAGGAATGTTATTAAAACAATATGTACTGCAAAATTTTGCGATCAATTTAAATGAGACACGAGTAGTTGATGGTTCAGGACTATCCAGGTATAATATGTTCACCCCAATGCAATTTGATGAGTTCTTAACGAAGATTTATCAGGACCCAAACTTCGAAATCATTAAGTTAATGTTAGCAAGACCAGGAGAAGTAGGTACTTTAAGTAACCGTTTTCAGGGAGTAAATATTTTCGCTAAAACTGGTACGATGTCTGGCATTTCTTCCTTGATAGGGTATGTATTTGATAAAAACAACGCCCCCTATAGTGTTGTAATAGTTAGTAATAATTACTTAGGGCCCAAACTAAAATATGCCCAACTAGAAGAGAAAATAATCAGGATATTATTAAATTAATTATAGCCTGCGGATTTAGCTGGTGGCACTTGAATTTAAAGGTGAGTTGCGAAAGCAGTATAAAGAATACGTGAGCACACAAAAATCCTGCCAAATCAAAGGTCACCAGCTAAATACCACAGGCTATAAGTTCTGTGGAAAAAATTTGAAGAAGAATATAGTGAAAAAATTTACCCTTGGCTTAATAGCGGAGTATATAACAATTATTATTTATAAATTGCAATTTTATCAAATTTTATATCACCGTAAAAGATATTATGTAGGAGAAATTGATATTATCGCTCTACGAGGACAACAACTTATTTTTATTGAAGTTAAAGCAAGGAATTCCCTTGACTATAGGGTGTTATCACCTCAGCAACAGGTGAGAATAAAGAAATCTGTGAATATATTTTTATATTCTAATCCAAAGTATCAAAATTATTGCATCCGATTTGATTTGGTCATTATTAGACCATATAGCTTACCAATTATTATAAAAAATGCATGGTAAATAACAAGCATTCTTGCCAGGCTAGGAAATTCAACGCCCAAACTGAACCGCCCTGTTCTCCTCTTTCTATGGCAAAAATTTGCAACATTAGTAAAGCAATGTTGAAATGTGGGCGACCTATACCCCAAGTAATTTAGTTTGTTAAGTCATTTGTGGTAGCGAGAGAGGGACTTGAACCCCCGACATGCGGATTATGATTCCGCTGCTCTAACCAACTGAGCTACCCCGCCATACTATATAATGTAGGAAAATTAAAGTAACTTGTTTTTGTTTTTTTGTTACAAATTGTAAGGTTTTTGAATATAGATATATACTCTTCGCCTTTCAAGAATTTTTTCATTAGGCTTCTTTCGAAACGCTACTCGAGATGGTAATTTGTACATCGCATCTAGGCTCAAATCCTCACATACATTTAAGTGCGTTGCAGGTTGAAGCTCCCCCTTAGCCTTCTTCAAATTCCCTACCAGAAGCAAGCTCTAAAAGAATTCGATTATAGAAAGGAGTTAGTTACAATCATGTATTAGTAGCTTACTTACGCACCACTGCCACTGTCAAATAAAATCCAATTTGAAAATCAAATGAGTATAACTTACACTCTATAAACTTTTAACGTTTAGAAAATTGGGTGCTTTTACGAGCTTTATGTTTACCATATTTTTTACGTTCTACTACCCGTGAATCACGAGTCAAAAGACCGGCTTTGTGTAAAAGTGCATGAAATTCAGGAGCAATCTTGTTAAGTGCTCTAGCAATCCCATGCAATACCGCTCCCATTTGCCCTGATATGCCACCCCCTTTAACAGTACATATTATATCATATTGTCCAGAAGTCTTGGTAATAACAAAAGGTTGTAATAATGTTTTAATGTGAGTCTCACGACTAAAATATTGTTCCACATTTTTTTTATTGACTATAACCTGACCATTGCCACTTTGGATCCAAACCCGAGCTATTGCATTTTTCCTTCTTCCAGTACTATAAACTTTATTGCTAATTAATAGTGATTTTTTGCTTTTTACTAGTTTATCTGACATTATGTTAGCGTTTCTAGGGGCAGTGTTTTGGATTTTCAATGTTGTCATGATTTATTACTTTTATTCTTAGGGTTTTTGCTGGCAAAATCATAAAATTCTGGTTGTTGGCCCTGATGTGGATGGTCAGCGCCGGCATAAACATATAGGTTCCCCATTTGCTTAGAACCCAGTACATTTCTAGTAATCATTCTTTTGACTGCAAGCTTTACAACGCGTTCCGGATGTTTACTCATTAAAGTTTTTCCGGCAGTAGTTTCTTTAATTCCTCCTGGAAAACTAGTATGTCGATAATAAATTTTACCATCTTTAAGATTCGACTTGTTGCCACTCAAATAAATACGTTTCGCATTCACTATTATTATATAGTCTCCGCAATCTAAATGAGGAGTATACGAAGGCTTATGTTTACCACGCAAGATTTTAGCTACTTCACTAGCAAGTCTACCTAATACAAGATCTGTAGCATCGATAATCCACCACCGCTTCTGAATCTCTGATGGCTTTGCAGAATAAGTTTTCACGTTAAATAACTTTATTAATTACAAATTTAGTTTTTATCTACACCAATTAGCTACTGGCGTATACTTAAATAGCATTATATACAGCGATTTGTCAAGCTAAATGTATATATTATATTCTAGGTTCTGCTCGCAAAATTTTTAGGTCCTGTTTTGGCATGTTGTGCCTGCAAATATAGGCAAATTTTTTGAAATAGGTGGACTATTGACTTGCAAAATTCACCTATATTTTCGGTAAAAATCTGTTCAAAAAGTCTACTAAAAAATTTTGCGAGCAGAAATCTAGGGCAACATCTCCTATTAGCTTTATTCTGGTAGTAAATTTACAAAAATAATCTTTCGGTCAGTGATGAAATACATATTCCCTTCCATTGTTTTACCATAATATCCAATATTTTTAGCAATTTTGTCAATTTGTGGATATGCTACTAAATTATTCTCATTATCTGACTGAAAACTATATAATTCTCCCTTATTAGATATGACATTTAATTGCCAACCATTACCAAATTTACTAATAATCGGAGCCAAAAATAAAGACGCTTTAAGTTTTTTTGTATTTGGCGAAATTAAGCTTGCGACAAATTTAATTTTACCTGTCTCAGTACTAACTGCTCCTACTTGCCCAGCATTATTAGTAATGAATAAGGTATTACCTGTTAATGATATTGACTGAATATCTTCTGCTTTAGTATGCCATAGGATTTTCCCATCTATAATATTTAACTTCATTAACTTACCACTACTGCTTGCTATATATAGTGATGAATTGTGCACTACAGGCTTACATATGATAGAAGAAGCCTCAAAATTTGGTACCCCCGCCCCCTGATCTAGAGATATATTACGGGTCCACAATACCTTACCCTGACGATTTAATACTACAATTTCTCCCGAATTATAGCTTACTATTATATGCCCATTCTGCACTATAGGAGCCACATGATAACTTGAAGATAATGTTTCAAACATATTTTCATGTTGCCAAACAAAATTTAAGTTTTCTATATTCATCACTAATATTTGATTACTTATTGTTTGCACTAAAATATTAATGCCATCAATTAATATTGGTTTTATCCTAATTATATCCGGCAACTCCTTTCTTATTATTTCGTGCCCTGAAGCACTATCTAACACTACTAAAAACCTTGACCCATAAGTGACATATAATTTGCCATTATGGTATAGGAGGCCGCCTCCTGAATAATGATCATTCTTATTAATGCTTATATTATACGACCAAATAATAGCTTTACTCTTATTAGAAAAAGCAGAAACATTCCCTCTTTTATCAATATTATAGATAACATCTTGGTACAATATTGGCTCTGCTATTATTTGATGTGTAGCAATAACATATTCTTTGCCCTGCAACATTTTTGGAGTAAAGTCATTGATCAAGGGATCTACTTTAATCACCTCATCATCTTCTACTATTAACTTAGGAGTTAATTCTGTAATATTTTTAGTCTTTTGAGATCCAATACCACAAGAACCTAAAATAAAGATTAGGCAAAAAGCGGCTAATAGTTGTTTTTTCATGCTTATATTTTTATTTTATTGTTGTCAAGAGAGCAAGCAAAGCGTTAGCTTGCTCTTTTATACTTAAGGTTAGTTCCTCTAATGAAATGAGACTAGTCAAAATATTAACCGCTAACCCTTCCGCACCTCTTTTAATATACCAATGTGCTTTCAACAGGTTAGCTGTTCCATAAAATGGCTTATCAATGTTATTAAAGTAATTTAAGTGTTCTTCAAGTTCTTTAATATGTATGTCCGATAAAGATATTTTATCTATATTTAAGCTTATCCAAATTAAGCGGGCATAGGCGGTAGTTAATTCATCATAATGTTTATTATTGATCGCATTATGTAATAAATTATCAACTTGTGGCCAATTATTACGTTTTATCTCCAAGCCAATTTGTTCAATAACTGCTAATTCTTGAATTTTATTATTACTCATAGCCACTAGCTGCTCTAATGTTTTAATAGTTAATTCTCCATTAGTACTAGCCATATTTTTAACTAAAATGTCTCCCATTTCTTGATTATTTCTTATTGCTTTATCATTATACCAATTATTTATCCCCATTATTATTACAGTGATGACTACAAAAACTATTACTATAGGAAGAAGTTTTCTAAAATAATACAACCTTTTTTGCTCTTTATGATCATTTAAAATCTCTTCTAAAATATCTGTCATTGTTAATTTACCTTGTTACTCACAGCATAAGTTCTTAGATTAATAAGTCTCACCTTTAATAATTTTGCAGTTATAATTTAGGTTTCTTGTGAACATTTCTATGTAATGGTCCATTCGCCGTTATTTTCATTCTCGAATCCTCAGGTACAACCCTAGTGCGCTGCAGTTCTGCAAGCGAACATACCTATAAAATCTACTCATTACATAGAAATGTTCACAAGAAACCTACTACTCAATTTTTACAGCCGAATTTAGTTTGAGCCTCTTTAGTTCTGGTCACTGAGGTCATTGCTCTACTAGGAAATTCAACTTCAAGTTTATTGAGAATAGCGCAAGCTTGTTGGTGTTTATTAAGGGACCCTAGAGATAATGCTAGTTTCAGCAGGGAATCAGAAGCTTTTGCTCCTTTAGGATCTTGTTTATAACCTTTCAAATAATTTACAGCTGCCTTATCAAAGATATTACGTTTAGCAAAAGTTTCACCGTACCAGAAATAAGCATTACTTACTAAAGGGCTACTTGGAAAATTTTTTAAAAATTCAGCAAATTTTTTCTCCGCTTCCACTAATTTATTCTCTTTAAATGATGCTAGGGCTAAATCATATAGCTCTTTATCTTTAGCTATATTGTTTTGAGAATTATTTGTGCTACTCTTACTCTTCTTATTCTCTCTTATTACCGAGGGCTCAGTAGTCAGCTCAAAGATATCGGTCAGAAGTTCTTCCTTAAGATTCTTTCCCCCTACGCTAGGCAGCACAGCAGATCCCTGTTGTAGTAAGTTTAAACTTGCCTCTAATTTGGCAATATTATGCTCTGCTATTTCTATTCTACCTAATAAATGTTGATTTTCTCTTTCCAGCGCCTCTAATCTATCTATATCATTATAGGGAGCAAATTTTAAGCTTCTTCCCGTGATATCCTCTGCCGCTAAAGTATTAAATGACGAACAAACAATTAATAAAATTGTGTAAATAGCTTTCATTATTAATATCATATATAAAAACGAGCTTAATTATACTACAAAAATTATAAGAAGCCAGGTTTTTTATAATAGCTCCTGCAATAAATGAGTTCAGCGAGAATAAAATATTTATTAGTTGGTGATTTAAAAATATAATTATAGTTTATCGTAATTATTTTAGTAAAAATTAACTGGATTAACACAAAATTAATATTATTGTTTGACAATAATATTAATTTCTGTTAGTTGTATATTAAAATTTTAATATACAACTAAAGACAACGTTCTCGTGGAAACTAGTTAGGGTGGAGGGAAGCTCAGATATATCTGCTCAACATTACAACAAACAGATTAAGGCTTCATGCATAACCTAAAGGTAACTCTCAGGATTTTCAACCGACACGAAGACAAGGCGATTGACTTACACAAAACATATAAGCAGTACCAAGTTTGAGTAACTAAATTGCTAGAAAGATTATACAAAAACTCTTTTATCGAAAGAATACCTTGATTTTTGCATATTACTGCCATGTTATTCAAACACATGCGGGGTGTATAATCTCTTCACAATCTCATATGGTTGTTTCTTTAATAAGAGATCTGATTAGAGCATTCACAGCTTGCTGGTGCTCAGGATTACGAATTTTCATAAAATTTCTTGATACTTCAATGCACATACGCTGATGTTGAGTTAATACTGGTTCTATATTATTGGCTCCTTCTAATCCTTCATAAAAATAATCAATAGTTTTATCTAACGCCTTAGCAATAAGCACCAACCGCCCTATCGATATTCTATTAACCCCTTTTTCATATTTTTGTAATTGTTGATGAGTTACCTCTATTACATCCGCAAGCTGCTGACGGGATAACCCTTTAGCAAGGCGCAGGGAATAAATTTTTTCTCCAATGAATTGATCAATTTTTTGTATATAGTCATTTTTTCTTGCCATTCTAACTCCTTAATGAATGATTAAATATTTTTAATATATACATTATTAACAAAAGCAAATATTTATGTCATATACTAATAAGCTCATTTAATAACAGGATACAATTACTAACTTACTATGAAAAAACGTATCTACTAGGACGGTAATTGCTACTTAATATATTTATTTTTACTGATGCTAAAAGGTATTTAAAATTTTTTAACTATTATATAATTATTGCAATCCTACAGATACTTAATGAAATTGTAAATTATAATTTTATTTTATTAGAAATTTTTAAACTATTCTTTGTTAGTAAAAGATCATAGTACCCCACAGATTTTACAGGAGGGTTAAAATAATAAATTGAATAAGTGACTGAGAGTCACTAATCTCCGCTGAGAAACAAGCAACAGGAGGTATTAATGGACTCTCAATCACTATACCAAATATTATACATATTTTTAGATTGGCACCCAGCACGAATTAAAACATTTGCAGAATTAATTTGTGCAGTAGTAAAAGCTAAAACTGTGAGAATCAAAGAATTAGCACTGTATGTCGCTTCTAAAGGCAATTTGCATGCCAAGATTGTTAAAGTTGAGCGTTTGCTTTTAGAACAAAATATGTGCTTTATCATAGTACCCCACACTTATTGTTGAAGTTGAAAGGCATGCATAATGTGTTTTCGTAGTAATGAAAACAACATAGCAGGGGTATCACTTAACGAGTTATAAAAATAATCTTTTATCCAATCAAATCCGTAAGTAAATAATGAGTATAATTTACGACCATGTTTTTTGATCTTTATAGGATAAATTTTGTTCTTAATGTCACCAGCAAGCACGCAAATAGCTAAGGATAAAGATACTATTGCAAATAGTTTTTCCAGCTTTTTTTGATCTGTAATGTGGGTATCTTCAATATTAAATCCAGATGACTTGAGAGACAGAAAAGGTCGCTCAATGCTCCACCTCTGCTTATATGCTAGCAAAGCACATTCACCAATAAGCACATTACTAGCAATAAATAGTTGCTCTCTTTCTAATTGCAAACAAGTTATTTTAATTGCCATACCATTGTAAATTTTGCTTTCTATAGTTTTAGTGTCACCCATTTGCATATCGGCAAAACATTTATTCAACTTCATCTTGCCACCGTTGAAATGCTTGACCTTCTCACTTTTTCTTAGCCTGATAGCAAAAGGTAATTTTTGGATTCCACCCATATATTGCAACCATTCCTCACCAACAAATTCCCGATCGGCAAGGATAAGCTCTATCATTTCCTTAGGTATAATTGTTAAAATTTGCTCAATCAATTTCTTTCTTTCATTAGTAGAAGAGTTGCCTTTTTTATCAAGTAACAACCATGCTATAGGAATTGAAATATTACCATAAACGATAGTTGCAACAAAAAAATTCAAATTTTTAATACCAAATTGCCAGCTGGTTCTATCTATGGCAAGGCTAATTTTACCTGTTAGACAGAGCAATTTAACAATAATTTTCCCTAAACTTATAAAGCACATATTTTGTTCTAAAAGCAAACGCTCAACTTTAACAATCTTGGCATGCAAATTGCCTTTAGAAGCGACATACAGTGCTAATTCTTTGATTCTCACAGTTTTAGCTTTTACTACTGCACAAATTAATTCTGCAAATGTTTTAATTCGTGCTGGGTGCCAATCTAAAAATATGTATAATATTTGGTATAGTGATTGAGAGTCCATTAATACCTCCTGTTGCTTGTTTCTCAGCGGAGATTAGTGACTCTCAGTCACTTATTCAATTTATTATTTTAACCCTCCTGTAAAATCTGTGGGGTACTATGAGAATCGATATAAGGTTTCTAATAATTTAGTTCTCACTATTTCCAACAAAATATATTTTCTAGCTCACAAGAACTAGAAGTGATTTATTGAGAAACCATATGTTAGAGGCAAGTTAGAAAACCATGATAAGACAGATCAATAAGCCAATAACGAATCCTTCTTAACTGCGCCAATAATTAATCGACATACTAACCTTATATTAATACTATATCAAGTAATTTTCTTACTAGATACACTGCACTTCTGTAAACTATTCTATAATTACTCACTGATTATTCAGATGAAAAACTTGCGGAATCAACATAGCTAAATAAAACTAAAAATTCAACTAAAATGCATTAAAAAATTAGGCATTGCCTAAAAACAATTGATAAGATAAGTAAAGGGTTTAAAGAATAATAAGATATAAAGAGAAAGCTCTAACATTATAATGTATTTAGAGTATTTTTAGTTTTTCTATTTTATCTTGCTAAGTTATCTCTATAAGATGAATTTTTGGCTGCAACTAAGCAAGTTTCAGCTTTATCAATTATATGCTTTGCACTTATTTTATACTTACTATAAACCTCATAATCATTCGGTACATACATATTTGATATTATAGAGCTCAAACCTAAATGCTAACTAATAGTAAATATAGCTTAGATCTAACGATCTAAGCTATACAAGCTTTATATTTTTATCTTTGTACTCTATCTTGTAAACCATTAGACTTCTTTTAGAGCTCGCTTCTGGTAGGGAATTTGCAGAAGGCTCCTCGCTTCAAACCGCAGCGTATGGCATAAATCGTTAAGGTGCTGACACTATATGTATCTCCAAGTGCGCATATCTATTATGCTTTTGGTATGTTACCTTGTTTGTATCCTACTGATCTAAGCTATACTTAAATGTATGTGAGGATTTGAGCCTAGATTCGGCGTACAAATTACCCTCTCAAGTAGAGTTTCGAAAGAAGTCTATTTCTTCACTCTCTCTTCAGATTGACATTGCTTACATTCCTTCCATGCTCCTGACATTACTATTTCTTATTGCTTTTCTAGTATAGAGCTTAGCAATATATTCTCAATATGTCAACTGTACTTAGGCAATGCCAAGAAGATATAAACAAAATAGGAGAAGAGGAGAAGAGGAGTTGATATTTGATTATGAAGTGGGAATTGATGATAATATTGTATCATTATATGTATGGGTTGGTCAGAACAAGAAACTCTTTCTTATTTATGGAGAGCGACCTGAGCATACTCTTGGACTGTCAAGAGTTGTTTTTTTATTGTATCGGGATTTTGAGTACTCACATACTGAAGCGTATAGCATAAATCATTAAGGCTGACACTATATGTATCTCTAAGTGTGCTATTATGCTTTTTTGTATATTACCGTGTTTGTATCCTACTGATCTAATATCATCTCCACTCTTACCTGTTAAGAACAACCTTATCAAAAGCGACATAAAAATCAATCACTTTGGTTAATAATAAATTGTTATTATTAATTTTAGGATAAGCAGTTTATGCTACATATTTTTTATCTTCTGAGCTAATCTACTAATAGTCCGTGAAGCAGTATTTAATTTAACAATTTTTTTAGTTACTCCTTTCATAATTTCAGATTGAGCAATTATCAAAGCAGATTTTGCGGTTTCTTCAGAACCTTTAACAATTTCTTGTAACACTTTCTTAATATATGTCTTAATTTTACTCGCTCTACTTTTATTAACCAAAGTCTTTTTGATTGTTTGCCTAATTGCCTTTCTTGCCGCCGAATGATTAGCCATATAAGTTATTGCCCTATAATAAATTCATAATTTTATTCTTCATGTTGTTTATCAGTCTTTTTAGGCGCCATACACCCTTTACTATTTACATCTCTCTCAACAAATTCAATATAGGCAACAGCAGCCATATCACCATAACGAAACCCTGCTTTTATTATTCGAGTATACCCTCCAGGTCGTGCATTATATCTCTTTCCTAAAACGTTTAGTAACTTCTCAGTAGCAACGTGATCTTTGATCTGAGAAAGAATTCCTCTCCTCGTAGCTAAATCAGACTTTTTTGCTTTAGTAATTAACCTTTCAATGTAAGGTCTAAATTCCTTTGCTTTAGGTAATGTGGTTTTAATTTGCTCATTCATTACAAGCGCTACCGCCATATTAGCAAACATAGCCTTTCTATGACTACTTGTTCTATTAAGCTTTCTTCCCTTAATTTTATGTCGCATGTTTCTACCTTAATTAATATGGGTCTTCATAACGCTTAGATAGCTCTTGTATATTTTCTGGCGGCCATCCTGATATATCCATACCAAATTTTAACCCAAATCCTACTAATATATCTTTAATCTCATTTAGCGATTTTCTACCAAAATTTGGCGTTTTTAGCATTTCTGCTTCCGTTTTAATAACCAAATCACCTATATAAATTATATTAGCATTTTGCAAACAATTTTGAGACCTAACCGACAGTTCTAGTTCAGCAACCTTTTTTAACATTGCGGGATTAAACGATAATTCCTCTAACTTATCTTGTTTATCTTCTACTTGTTCTTCAAATGTAATAAAGAGCTGTAATTGATCTTGCAAAATTCTAGCCGCAAGTGCGATAGACATCTCCGGAGAAATACTTCCATTAGTTTCAACAGTCATAATTAATTTATCATAATCCGTAACCTGTCCTACCCGGGTATTTTCTATCTTATAAGTTACTTGTTTTACCGGACTAAATAAAGCATCTATTGGTATTACTTCTATTGCAGAGCTAGTATCCTCAGTGGGCACAGCTGGTACATATCCTTTGCCTGTTTCACACCCTAACTCCATTTCAAGCTGCGCCCCTTTGGCCAAAGTACAAATCACATGGTCTGATGATAATATCTCTACCTCATGACTTGCTGTTATCATGCTGGCAGTTACTATACATGGACCAGTAGCATTTAACCTTACTGTTCTCTTCCCTGCAGTATGCATTTTAATCACTACAGACTTAAGATTTAATACTACATCAACTAAATCTTCTTTTACTCCAGGTATAGCAGAAAATTCATGCACAACTCCTGGTATTTTAATTGAGGTTATAGCAGCACCTTGAAGAGAGGAGAGTAAAATTCTTCTCATGGCATTCCCTACTGTCAACCCAAAACCTCTTTCCAAAGGCTCGACAATTACTTTTGCCATATAATTATTTCCAGCTGGGTTTTCATACACTATTTTGGAAGGCTTAATTAGGGAGTTCCAGTTTTTATTTAACGATAACATTTCTTACCTATTGAACTTCTATACTCTTCTTCTTTTTGGCGCTCTAACGCCATTATGTGGGACTGGTGATACATCGAGAATTAATGTCACTATAAAATTTTGGCTAAAAACTGCTCTCATAGCAGATTCTCTTTGAGCACCGGCCCCTTGCACTCTAATTGACACAGTTTTCATACCATGCTCTTTTGCTAGCTCTGATGCTTTATCTACAGTGACTTGAGCAGCATAAGGGGTAGCTTTCCTAGCACCTTTAAAGCCATTAGTACCTGCAGTAGAGAAAGCTATAGCATTCCCTTGTACATCTGTAAAAGTGACAATGGTATTATTAAAAGTTGTTTTGATATGTACAACTCCAAGAGTAATATTTTTCTTCTTTTTCTTAATTTTACTGCTAACCTGACTCATTATTATACCATATTACTTTGTAACTTTTTTCTTACCAGCAATTGCCACTGCTTTTCCCTTTCTTGTACGCGCATTAGAATGAGTATTTTGACCACGGACTGGCAACTTTCTTATATGTCTAAGCCCTTGATAACATCTAATATCCTTTTTTCTTTTAATATTAAGGTTCACTTCCCTTCGTAAGTCACCTTCAACCTTATATTCTTTTTCAATCATGTTCCGCAAAATAATCAGCTCTGGATCTGTTAACTCTTTTACTCTTTTACTTGCTGATATTCCCGCTTCCCGGCATATGGCTGCTGCAGCAGAAGAACCAAGTCCATAGATATAAGTTAAACTTATTACTACTCTCTTGTTCACGGGAATATTAACACTTGCTATCCTTGCCACAAATAATCTCCAAATTTTCTATAACTACTAAAACGAAATAATATAAAAATATACTATAAAGTCAAATTATTTTTAACAACTTGTCTATAGCAAGTTCTATATCTTCCCGGTTTTTATTAGCATTAATACTATATAACTGTTGATTATTTTTATAATAATCAACCAAGGGATTGGTCTCTATCTGATATTCTGCTATTCTTTGTTTAATTGTACTTTCATCATCGTCTTTTCTATGGATAAATTGACTCGACCCACAAACATCACAAACATTCTCAATTTTCAGCTTAATAAAAAATTTATTGTAGATCTGACCACAATTTACACAGCTAAATCTCCCTAGAATTCTTTTTATAATTGTTTGTTCCTCTATTATAAAAAATAATATTTTAACTTCTTGTTTTACCAAATTATTAAAATATTTCGCTTGTGCTACATTTCGGGGATATCCATCTATAATATATCCCTTCTCATATTTTTTTTGCGATACAAACTTTTGGACTATATTATTCACTAATTCTGAAGGTACTAACTTACCTCTAGACATATAAAATTGTAATAACTGACTTTCATTATCCCCTTGTTCTACCAGTTCTCTAAATATATCTCCAATAGATATATGTGGTAAATTTAATTTTTCTGCTAACAACTTCCCTTGAGTTCCTTTCCCTGAACCAGGAGGCCCCATAAGTGCTATAATCACTTTAAGCTCGTTTTTGAGATAAAATAATACATATCTTTATGTTATCAAAATCTTAAGTTAAATTTAAATTTTTCAGCCAACTTAAAAAACTATTCTAATAATTAATTAAAACTGTGCAGATGATATACTCATTTGCACTCAAAAATTGGATTTTATGTACCAGAGATAAACGCGCGAAAGTCACATACTAGTACATGAGCATAGCGATATTCTTTATAAAACGACAAAACAATTCTTGAAAGGGGCGAAGTATACCACCAGCTATATTAATTTTTTAGCTTCATCTTTTTAATTAACCCTTCATATCTGCTACTAAATAAATGAGATTGAATTTGGGTAAATGTATCTAATACTACATTGACAACAATTAGAAAACTTGTCCCTCCTAAAGAAAAAGAGACGGCATACTGATTCATGATCATTTCTGGTACTACACAAATAAAGCTCAAGTAAATCGCTCCTATTACTGTTAATCTAGTAAGCAAATAATCAAAATATTCCGATGTATTTTTCCCTGGCCTTTTTCCCGGAATATAAGCACCATATTTTTTTAAGTTATTTGCAGTTTCCTCAGAATTAAAAATTATTGCCGTATAAAAAAAACTAAAAAACATTATCAATGTAATATATAAAAGTATATACAAAGGCTTACCATGTCCTAGATGGAAAGTTATCCAATTCATAGTTTCTGAATTATTACTAGAAAAATTAGCAATTGTAATAGGGAATAGCAAAATTGAGCTCGCAAATATTGGAGGAATTACCCCAGCCGTATTAAGCTTGAGAGGCATGTGTGTTGCATCGCCTCCATAAATTTTATTACCCACCTGCCTTTTAGGATATTGTACTAGAATTTTCCTTTGTGCCTTTTCAAAAAAAATTATCACCATTACAATGACCGTAACCCCTAAACAAATAGCTATCACTACTAAAGAAGACAGCCCTCCATTCCGGGATAATTCAAACATATTGATAATAGCACTAGGCACTCCAGAAACTATCCCTATAAATATAATTAAGGAAGATCCATTACCAATGCCACGCCCAGAAATTTGTTCTCCAAGCCACATAAGAAACATTGTTCCTACAACTAAAGTAATTACAGTAGTAACTTTAAAAATTAACCCCGGGATAATTACTACCGGACCTACATTAGTTACAGCATGCTCTAAACTTATCGCAACTCCATATGCTTGAAAAGAGGCTAATACCACTGTTAAATATCTAGAAAGCTGGTTAATTTTTCTCTTACCGGATTCTCCTTCCTTCTTTAAGGTCTCTAAAGGCTTATAGGCGATTGACATTAATTGAATAATAATGGAAGCAGTGATATAAGGCATAATTGCTAAGGCAAAAATTGACATCCTACCCAAGGAACCACCAGATAGCATATTAAACATCCCTAATATTCCGGACTGATTCTGTTGCACCACTGCATGCAATGCTATTGAATCTATACCTGCAATAGGAATAAAAGACCCTATCCTACAGACTACAAGCGCTAAAATAGTAAAAATGATTCTACTAATCAAATCCTGGTTAGATTTTTGTGTGGAGTTTAAAGTCATATATTACAATATTTGGCCGCCAGCTTGTTCAATTATTTTCTTTGCATTTATTGAATAAGCATCTAATTTAAATGAGATAGGGCTATTAAATTCACTACTCCTGTCTGACAGTAATTTGACTAATACAGCGGATTTTTTTATCAAACCTACTTCCAGTAACTTTGATTTTGTGATTATTTCATCACTTTTCAAGATTCCTGCAGATAATAAAAGCTCTACATCTATAATATTTATCGCTTGATATTTTGTAGAATTAGGACAATTAAAGCCACGCTTAGGCAACCTTTTAATAATAGGCATTTGTCCTCCTTCAAATCCTTTAATTGCCACTCCGGATCTGGATTTTTGTCCTTTAACTCCTCTGCCACAGGTTTTACCCATGCCACTCCCAATACCTCGTCCTACTCTTTTTTTTGCTTTTTTAGCTCCGAAATTATTAGATAATTCATTTAACTTCATTTTCTAAACTCAAATTTATATTTTCTACTTTTAACAAGTGTCGTACCTTGTTGATCATACCTTTAATAGAATTAGTATTATCTAAAATAACAAATTTATGCATTTTATTTAACCCTAAGCCAATTAAAGTTTGTTCTTGAGTATATTGACGTCCTATCTTACTACCAATCTGAGTAATTTTAATTTTTGTATTATGTAATTCTTGTGCTTGCTGAGTGGTATCCATAAATCCCTACGCCTAAATCTTTACTGTTATTTAATTACAAACTCATTATAAAATAACACTATTATTATAATAAAACATTTTTATAGCTAATGGTTTAGTTTCATTTTACTACATTTTTAAATTTTTAGCAGTATCATTTTCTATCTATGGCTTGATATATTGTGCTTACCTTACTTTGCTAGGATAAATATAATAAGAGTTCTCCTTATATTTACCCTATACTATACAGGCAAAAATTCAATCATGATTAAGTTATCCTGCATCACTAGCTTTTACAACTTTCGTAGATATTTCATTAATTTTTTTTCCTCTTCTTTCAGCGATATTTTTAGGGGATGAAAGTTGAGATAAAGCATGAAAAGTAGCTAAAATCATTGCGTATACATTATTAGAACCTAAAGATTTAGCTACAATATCATGGATCCCTAAAGAATCAAAAATCGCTCTCATTGCTCCTCCAGCAATTACCCCAGTACCCGCTTTAGCTTTTCTTAAAATAACTTTTGCCGCTCCACTTTTACCAATCACATCATGATGGATTGTCCTACCTTGATAAAGAGGGACTTTAATTATATTTTTTTTTGCTTCTTGGGTAGCTTTAGCTCTAGCTTCAGTTACTTCTTTTGCTTTTCCATGACCGTACCCAACTTTACCTGCTTTATCTCCAGTAACCATACAAGCAGAAAAAGAAAATTTTCTTCCTCCCTTTACTACTTTAGTCACTCTATTAACGTCTACTAGTGTTTCTGAGAATGCTTCATTTATATTTTTTGTAGCTTTAGCCATTTTAAAACCTAAACTTAAAATTTTATTTTGTTTCTTGCTGCCTCAGCTAACGCCTTAACAACCCCGTGATACTTATAGCCCCCTTTATCAAAAACAACTTCTTCTATACCTTTAAGTACTGCTCTTTCTCCTATTAATTCTCCTACTTTTATAGCAGTACTAATATTACAGTTTGATTTTTTGAGTTGTCTAATCTCTTTTTCTAAAGTAGATGCCGAAATCACTGTAAGAGATTGCGTATCATCTATAATTTGAGCATATATATGTTTCCCTGATTTAAAAATAGACAATCTAATTCTGCTGGACACTTGAGATATTTTGCTTCTAACCCTAAGCTTTCGTGTGTCAAACTTTAATTTTGCGCTACGCATATTTTACTCTTAAATATTAATTTTTCTTTCCTTCTTTTCTTTGAACATATTGCCCTTTACTTTTTATACCTTTACCTTTATATGGCTCAGGTTCCCGTTGTCTCTTAATAATCGCCTTAAACTGGCCTAATTGTTCTTTATCTGCGCTTTCTAAAATAATAGAATTAGGCTTAGGAACATTCACTTTAATATTAGTAGGTATTTCAATTTTAGTGTTATGACTTTTAGCAAGCATTAAGTTTAAATATTGACCCTTTACCCAAGCTTTATAACCTATGCCATTTACTTCAAGCTCTACTGTAAATCCTGTTTTAACTCCGTTTACCATATTACTTATAACTCTGTTTGCAGTACCCCACATGCTTCTTGCTTTTTTACTATTCGTTAATGGTTTAACAAAAAGTAAATTATCTTGCAATGAAATTGCTATACTTCCAGAAAAAGTTTTAGTTAACGCTCCCAGTGGCCCAGTAACATTTACTTGCAGACCATCCAACTCCACTTGTACCCCTGAAGGTATAGAGACCGGTAATTTTCCAACTCGTGACATTTTTATACCTTAAAACACTTTACAAATTATTTCACCGCCCACATTCTGTTCTTGAGCCTCTCTATCAGATAATACCCCTCTAGAAGTAGACAGAACATAAATACCCATATTGTTATAATACCCCTTTAACTTACCTATTGACGAATAAACTCGCTTGCCTGGCTTAGATACTCTATCAATTTTACCTATAGCGGGGTTTCCTTTAATAGAATATTTTAAATATATCTCTACTTGACTTATATTTTTATCCTGAAAGACTCCATATCCTTTTATATAACCTTCCCCTTCCAGCACCCTTAAAATAGCGCATTTCGTTTTTGAACAAGGTAGCGTGACACTCATTAACTTACTTTTTTGACCATTTCTAATTCTAGTCAACATATCTGCAATACTATCTGTCATTGACATATAAATAAACCCATTATTTTACCAACTTGCTTTTATTAAGCCAGGCACTAAACCTTTACTTCCAAGCTCTCTTAATTTATTTCTTGATAAGCCAAATTTATTATATACTCCCCTTGGCCGCCCTGTAATTTCACACCTATTTCTGATTCTACTTGGAGCAGAATTTCGAGGTAATTTCGCTAAAAGCATTACTATTAAAAATCTTTCTTCTAAAGATAGAGCTTTATCATAAATTTTTTCTTTTAACCCAACACGTTTACTATATAAGCGTTGTGCCATTTGTTTCCGACGATTATTCTTTTGTATAGAACTGATTTTAGCCATTCTCTTTCTTCTAAATTATTAATTATAAAAAGGTAAGTTAAAGTTTGAAAGTAGAAATTTTCCTTCTTCATTAGTTTTAGCACTTGTCACAATAGTTATATCCATGCCACGAATCACGTCTATCTTATCATAATTAATTTCGGGAAAAACTATTTGCTCTTTTATCCCAAAAGTAAAATTGCCCCTACCATCAAAACTTTTACTTGAAAACCCTCGAAATTCTTTAACCCGTGGCAAAGCAACAATTACTAATCTTTCCAAAAAATCATACATTCTATCTTTCCGCAAAGTAACTTTACATCCTACTTTCATTCCTTCACGTAACTTAAAAGTAGCAATCGACTTTTTTGCTTTTATTACTAAAGGCTTTTGGCCAGAAATAAGCGTTAAATCATTGATCGCATTATTAATTACTTTAGAATCCGCTACTGCTTCGCCAACACCCATATTAATAACTATTTTTTCAATTTTAGGTAGCTGATGTTTATTACTATAAATGAATTTTTTTTGTAAACTTGGTAAAATTTCTTGCGTATATAATTCTTTAAATCTCAGTAACATTATTTACCTTCCCTATCAATCATTTCCCCAGATTTTTTTGCTATTCTTACTTTAACACCATTTTCTAAAATTCTAAAACCAATTTTAGTGCTAGATCCTGTCTTAGGATCAATATAAGCTATATTAGATATATGTATAGGTAATTCTTTGGCTATAATTCCCCCCTCACTTGCTTGTGTCGCTTTAGTATGTTTACGCACAATATTTATCCCAGATATAATAGCTTTATTTTCTTTTGGGAAAATTTTTAATATAGTACCTTTTTTACCTTTATTTTTTCCTGTAATCACAACAACTGTATCACCTTTTCGGACTTTCAGCTTTATCATTTACAATACCTCCTCTGCAAGCGACATAATTTTCACAAATTTTTTTGCTCTTAATTCTCTCGTCACTGTTCCAAACACTCTAGTGCCCATAGGTTCCCCCTGCTTATCTAATAATACTACAGCATTAGTATCAAATTTAATAGTACTACCATCAGCTCTTCTCACTCCTGTCTTTGTCCTAACAATTAAAGCCTTATGCACATCACCACTTTTAACTTTTTTACCTGGGAATGCTTCAACTATAGACACTACAATCACATCTCCCAGATTTGCTATCATATGATGAGAACCACCAAGCACCTTAATACATCTCACCTTTTTTGCTCCAGAATTATCTGCAACATTTAAGACACTTTCCATCTGAATCATAACAAATTTCCACCACAAATTTAATTAGCAATAAAATAATTTTCCCAACATCAGTTAAAGATAAATTTTATTCTTCGCGTACCACTACCCAAGTCTTAGTTTTAGAAATAGGCCGGCTTTCTACTATACTAACTTTATCTCCCTCTTTATAGACATTCTCTGGATCATGTGCCGCATATTTTTTAGAGACTTTGACAATTTTTTTATATATAGGGTGTTTAAATCTACGTTCTACTTTCACTTTAATTGTTTTATCAGCTTTTGAACTTACAACAACACCTTGTAATACTCTTCTTGGCATTTCTCTATTCTCCCGTTTTTAAGCGTATATTTAACTCGGTATTAATGCGGGCTATAATTTTTTTTACCACAGCAAATCTACTAGTATTCTTTAATTCACCTAATGTACTCTGAAATCTTAGGTTAAAAAATTCTTTCTTATATTGAATTCTCTTTTTGATCAGCTCGTCAGTAGTATGATGTATTAGTTCTTTTGCAGATAAATCAGAATTATTCATATCGCCTCACTACCCTTGTTCTCACGGGCAATTTTGCACTAGCAAGCTCTAATGCCCTATTTGCTACTTCATCTGTAACCCCTTCAATTTCAAACATTATTCTTCCAGGAGATACTCTAACTGCAAAAAATTCAGGACTGCCTTTGCCTTTTCCCATTCTCACTTCTGCCGGCTTTTTAGATACAGGCAAATCTGGGAAAATTTTAATCCATAACTTCCCCTGTCTTTTCATACAACGAATAGCTGCTTTACGAGCCGCTTCTATCTGTCTAGCAGTTACTCTTAAACCATCTAAAGACTTCAATCCAAAAGCGCCAAAAGCTAACAATGTACCCGCTTTAGCTTTCGATGAAACTCTCCCTTTATGAGCTTTTCTAAATTTTTGTTTTTTCGGAGCTAACATTATTTTTCTTCAAAAATTAATTATATTTTTTTCTATTTTCAACATGATCACCTTTATAGACCCATACTTTTACACCTATTACACCATAAGTTGTTATAACTTCGGCTTTTGAATAATCAATATCGGCTCTTAAAGTATGTAGTGGGACCCTCCCTTCTCTATACCATTCAGTTCTTGCTATCTCAGCTCCAGCCAAACGACCAGAACAGGCTACTTTAATTCCTAAAGCCCCTTGTTTTAAGCAAGCCTGGATAGCAGTTTTCATAGCTTTTCTAAAAGACACTCTTTTTTTAAGTTGCATAGCAATTGTCTTAGCAATAATCGCAGCATCTATATTAGGTTTTTTGATTTCATGTATATTAATATATATTTCTTCTAAACTAGTAATTTTTTGAATATCTTTTTTTAATTTATCAATATCATTACCACTTTTCCCAATAATAATTTTAGGGTTCTTAGCAAATATATTAATTATAACACTTTTGTTAGAAGGCCTCTCTATTAATACTCTACTAACTTGGGCTTGAGAATAATTTTTATTAATTAACTCTCTAATTTCTAAATCCTGAATAAAAAGAATTTTATATTGTTTCTCAGCATATAATACTGAATCCCAACTTTTTATTAATGTTGGACCTACCCTAAAACCATGTGGATTAACTTTTTGCCCCATATTTTATTTCCCCTCAATTTCTGTAACTGTAATATACAAGTTACTAAAAAATTTATTAATTCTGGTTGCTCTTCCTTTAGCTCTAGGCATAACTCTTTTCATTACTAACCCTTTCCCTACAGTTGCAGAAGTCACATGTAGAGTATCAATATCTAAACCAAAGTTGTTTTCCGCATTAGCAATAGCAGATTGGAGACATTTTTTAACCTCATTAGCAATTCTTTTAGGGGAAAATGTAAGTTGTATCAAGGCTTCAGATGCCTTCATATTTCTAATAGAAGTAGCCACTAAATTTAATTTTCTTGGGCTTACTCTAAGAGATTTCGTAATTGCTATAGCAGAATTTTGATTCACCTTCACCATATTTATTTTCTCTTAACTTTTTTATCTGCTCCATGGCCATGAAAAGTCCTAGTTGGAGAGAACTCTCCCAGTTTCCTGCCCACCATTTCCTCACTTACTGATACCGGGATAAATTTATTACCATTATATACAGAAAATGTTATACCAACAAAAAATGGTAAAATAGTTGATCTACGAGACCAAGTCTTAATCATTTCTGTTTTACCAGAATCAATTAATTTTTGTACTTTTTTTATTAAATAACCATCCACAAAAGGACCTTTCCAAACTGAACGTGCCATAATAACCTAATTATTTCCTTCTCTTAATAATAAATTTCGTTGTCAGTTTATTCTTACGCGTTTTCTTACCTTTAGTTGGAAAACCCCAAGGAGTCACAGGATGACGTCCACCAGATGTTTTTCCTTCACCTCCTCCATGCGGGTGATCTACTGGATTCATTGCAACACCACGAACATGAGGTCTCCAGCCTAACCACCTATTTCTTCCAGCTTTCCCTAAATTAGTATTTTTTTTATCTGGATTTGATACTACCCCTACTGTTGCTCTACACTCTAATGGAACTAGCCTAAATTCTCCAGAACGGAGCTTAATTTGCGCATAACCCGAATCTTTTCCTACTAATTCAACCGAGGTACCAGCAGATCTTGCTAACTGCCCCCCTTTCCCCACTTTCATTTCCACATTATGCAAAGTTGTACCAACCGGTATATATTTTAATGGCAAACAATTGCCAATTTTTATATCAGCCTCGCTACTTGATATTACCCTATCTCCAACTATAAGCTTTTGCGGGGCTAAAATATATGAATAAACATCATCATCAAACTTAATCAATGCAATAAACGCGGTCCTATTAGGGTCATACTCTATTCTTTCAACAGTAGCAAACATATCTAGCTTGTTTCTTTTAAAGTCAATTATGCGGTAAAGTCTCTTATGTCCTCCTCCTCTATGCCAAGAAGTAATCCTACCAAAGTTATTCCTACCACCTGTCTTACTTAACCCCTGAGTTAGACCTTTATGGGGATCACCTTTCCAAAGATTCGACTTATCAACTTGCACTAATTCCCTGAGAGATGGTGTAATTGGGTTAAATGTTTTTAAAGCCATTTACTTAACTCCTCCAGTAAAATCAATAAGGTAACCTTTTTCCAAGGTTATAATTGCTTTCTTTTTATCAATCTGTTTACCCTGAACCCCCTTAAACCTTTTATTCTTACCTTTGACATTCATGATATTAATTTTTTTCACCTTAACCTGGAAAATTTTTTCAATCGCTATCTTAATAGTAGCTTTTTGTGCCTTATGTGAAACATGAAAAGTAAATTTATTTTTCTCAGATAAAATAGTTGACTTCTCAGTTACAATAGGCGCTCTAATTAAATCATAATATTTATATGTATTCACCTTAACCTCTTCTCAAAGGCTTCTACCGCCTCTTTAGATAATAAAATATAATCATGGCGTATTATATCGTATACATTGGCTCCTATCTGGGGTACCGCTATAACATTAGGAATATTTTTTACTGCCAATGCAAAATTTGGATCAATATCATCCCCACTCACAATAAAATAACTTTTACCATTAAAATTATTTAACAACTTCCGCAGATGGGAAGTTTTAGACTGCTCTAATTTTAAGCTGTCTAAAACTAATAGTTTTCCTGCAGCCAATTTCCCTGACAATGCATATCTTAAACCCAGCTTTCTTACCTTCTTAGGTAACTTTATCGCATGACTTCTTACAACAGGTCCATGAGAAATTCCCCCTCCTCTCATTTGAGCGGATCTGAGGGACCCTTGCCTGGCGTTACCTGTTCCTTTCTGTTTGAAAGGTTTTTTTGTAGTACCAGATACCTCTGATACAGTCTTTGTCTGATGAGTACCAGACATATTTTTAAGCAGTTGCCAATCAATAACCAGCTTAATAATATCTTCTCTAATATACTCTAATGCAAAGATTGAATCATCTAAATTAATTTCTCCAACCGCTTGATTTGCAAGATTTATTAACTCGGCTTTCATATATTTTATTCTATCCTACGACAGTTTTCTTAACAGCATCTTGAATGTAGACATAAGACCCTTTCGAACCTGGAATATTACCACTTACTACAATAATTCCTTGTTCTTTATTAGTATTCACTACTTTTAAGTTCTGCACAGTTGCTCTGACACACCCCATATGGCCAGCCATCTTCTTACCCTTAAACACTTTACCAGGATCTTGCCTGCCTCCAGTAGAGCCATGAGAACGGTGAGATATTGAAACCCCATGGGAGGCTTCTAGTCCTCTAAAATTATGCCTTTTCATGCCACCCGCAAAGCCCTTGCCTATAGTAGTACCTACAACGTCTACGAACTGCCCAGCGACAAAATGATCTACGTATAATTCAGCCCCTACTGTAATAAAACAATCTTTAGAAATTCTAAATTCTTTTACTTTAACTTTAGGCGTGACTTGAATATTAGCAAAGACCTGCTTTAGTGACTTTGTGACTTTAGAAAGCTTTTGATCTTTAACACCAATAATCAAAGCATCGTAACCTTCTTTTTCATCTGTTCTATGGCCAATTACTTGACAATTTTCAACCTGTAAAAAAGTTACCGCCATTTTTTCACCTTGATCATTAAAGATCAAAGTCATACCAATTTTTTTAGCAATTAACCCGGTTCTCATTACTCAACACTCTCTAACTTAATCTCAACATCCACACCCGCAGGTAAATCAACTTTTTTCAAAGCATCAACAGTCTGCGGAGTCGGATAACTTATTATTACAAGCCTTTTTTGTATTCTAATTTCAAATTGTTCCCGTGATTTTTTATTTACATGCGGAGACCTATTGACAGTAAATCGTTCAATTGTTCGTGGCAGCGGGATCGGGCCAATAATATCAGCTCCTGTTCTCTTCACCGCACTAACTATTTCTTTAGTACCATATTCCAAAGCACGATGGTCAAAAGACTTGAGACGAATCTTAATTTTTTGATTATTCTTCATTAATTAACCTTTTTATAAACAGCAGGGCTATTAAACCACGTTTTCCAATCAAAGATTATCATTGATTTATATACCACTATATTCCGAAATGACTTTATTATTATCATAGGAGTTCATATTGCCCTAATATAAAGGGCTATAACATACTTTTATTATAAAATCTTCAGTAACCAATTATTTTTTATATGTTACATCTCATATATTTTACTGATACTCGTTCAGCTATGATTATAAAACCTACTTCACAGCCCCTTGCAAGTATCCAATAAAAACACCTACAAAGATTCTAGTAATAACAAGCATAGCTTCTCTCTAAACAATAAATATCCAGTCTAGATAAAGAGACAATGTTTTCACTTATTTTAACACCTTTACTACTACTCCAGCCCCTACAGTTCGACCTCCTTCACGAATAGCGAAACGTACCCCCTCTTCCATAGCTACAGGATGAATCAATGTCACTTTTAATTTCGCATTATCACCTGGCATAATCATTTCTTTACCTTCTAACAAAGTAATTTCGCCCGTAACATCGGTAGTCCTAAAGTAGAATTGAGGACGATAATTAGTGGTAAAAGCCGTATGCCGTCCTCCTTCTTTTGTAGTTAATACATACACTTCAGCTTCACACTCAGTATGCGGAGTTATACTACCAGGCTTAGCTAACACCTGCCCTCTGCATACTTCTTCTCTCTTAGTTCCACGTAATAATATCCCTACATTATCGCCTGCTTCACCTTGATCCAATAACTTTTTAAACATTTCTACACCAGTACAGGTAGTCTTTTGAGTATCTTTTATACCCACAATTTCCACCTCTTCTCCTACTTTTATTATGCCCTTCTCAATTCTACCAGTCACTACTGTACCCCTACCAGAAATAGAAAATACATCTTCTATAGGCATTAAGAAAGGACGATCCGTGTACCTTGTAGGCTGCGGGATAAACTCATCAACTGCCTCCATTAGAGACTTAATAGCTGCCTTTCCCTCTGCCTTACCTTCTAAAGCTTGTAAAGCTGACCCTTTAACCACTGGTATTGCATCCCCATCAAAACCATACTGAGATAGCAACTCTCTTACTTCCATTTCGACCAGTTCCAGCAAATCTGGATCATCAACCATATCGACTTTATTCAAGAACACCACCATAGTAGGGACACCTACTTGTTTTGCAAGCAAAATATGCTCTCTAGTTTGAGGCATCGGACCGTCCGCAGCAGATACTACTAATATAGCCCCATCCATTTGCGCCGCCCCAGTAATCATATTTTTTACATAATCGGCATGGCCCGGACAATCTACGTGAGCATAATGTCTTTTGGCAGTTTGATATTCCACATGAGCTGTTGAAATGGTAATACCCCTTTCTTTTTCCTCAGGCGCTGCATCAATCTCATCATATTTAGTAGCTTTTGCCCCTCCTTCTTCTGCCAGCACTATAGTGATAGCAGCTGTTAAAGAGGTCTTACCGTGATCTACGTGACCTATAGTGCCTATATTACAATGAGGTTTTATCCTCTCAAATTTTATCTTGCCCATAATTTATTTTCTCCACAATTTAAGGTTTAATACAAAATTAACAATACAAGTTTACCCAATTTCCAACAACTATTACTACACTCTTGGAGCGGGTGATGGGAATCGAACCCACGCAACCAGCTTGGAAGGCTGGGGCTCTACCATTGAGCTACACCCGCGTATTTCACCTAACCAATGTGGTGGAGGAAGAAGGATTCGAACCTTCGTACGCTTCGCGGGCAGATTTACAGTCTGCTGCCATTGACCACTCGGCCATTCCTCCGAAGAATTTACGCAAGTATTAAATAGTTCAATAAAACGTAAAGCACAGCATAACTAGCGCAAACAGCTAATAAAATCCCTTGCTTATTTTTGCTGAGTTAATTTAAGTTCTATGAAGAAAAATACAATAAACTCTTGAGATATCCTACGAATTGTTTTTTAAAACATCAGAACTTACGTACTTATGTATTTTTAGTTCTCCTAAAGCTTCTTAACTCCTGATTTTTAATTCACTCTCCAGCATCATTCAAATATAACAGTTTTAGTAAAACGGTAGATTGTAGTAGAATCCCTACTCTCATTCTAACAAATTTCACTACTGTATCCCCAAGCATTCTTTAATATCGGTTCTTTTTATTTATCTTATAGATCCTAAATAGGCTAATACTTAAATATTACATACCCAGAACGTTTATCAGTTGTAACTTTCTATAATAAATAGTAGTTTGTGTCAAGAATTAATTATTCTAGGTTTGAATAAGATGACAAATAACCCTAAACATCCCAAAGATTTTTATTATATATATGGAAAACATACTGTATTAGCAGCTCTTAAAAACCCCAAACGTCATATTCAAAATATTTTATGTACCGAAGAAATTTTCTCCTCAAATAACAATTTACTCTCTAAATTCCCATGCGAAATTACCAAAATGGATTCTTTCACGCGCCTGTTTGGGTTAAATCAAAATCATCAAGGAATAGCTGCCTATGTTAAAACTATATTTTTAAACAATATTGTAGATATTAATACGACTGATCCTAATTGTAAAATTGCAGTGCTAGATCAAGTAACCGACCCCCAAAATATCGGAGCAATTATTCGCAGTGCTGCTTCTTTTAATATTACGGCTATAATATTACCAACAGATAATACCCCCAATGAAAATGCTACTATAGCAAAAACAGCTTCTGGTGTTCTAGAATTAGTACAAATTATTAAAGTCACTAACCTACGGTGGGCGCTAGAATATTTAAAAAAACAAAATTTTTGGATTGTCGGCCTTGATAGCAACGCAACACAATTCTTGCACCCCAAAATACTTACCGGAAAAGTAGTAATAGTGCTTGGCTCTGAAGACAAAGGAATCAGACGCTTGGTAAAAAAAACATGTGATTCTCTCACCAAGATTGCAATTTCTAACCAGATAGACAGCTTAAACGTCTCTAACGCTGCAGCGATAGTCTTTTATTTATCTTCGTTACAATAGACGATAGACTTCTTGCGAAACGCTACTATACTAAGTGACAAATAGTCTACTAACGTGTATCTACTCGATGAAAATTTCTAGTGTCCGGTTAGGTTGCACTAGAAAAATCCATTGAGTATATTTGATTCCCATCAATATTTACAACATATTATGCCCACCATTAATCGATAAGGTTTCCCCAGTAATAAAACCCGCATCCTCATCTACTAAAAACTCTACAGCTCTTGCTATTTCTTCTGGCTTACCAAACCTTTTCATTGGAATAGCCTGCATTATTTGCTCTACAACTGGCGCTGGTACTTTGTTAACCATCTCTGTCATAATATAGCCAGGCGCTATACAATTCACCGTGATATTTTTTAAAGCTGATTCTTTAGCTAACGCTTTAGTAAAACCTATAATACCAGCTTTAGACGCAGAATAATTAGTTTGTCCCACTTGCCCCATAAGAGCATTAATGGAACTAATATTAACAATTCGCCCGTAATTCTGCTGTCTCATTTGGTTAATTACGGCGTTGCACATGTTAAAGCACGAACTTAAATTAATATCAATAACTTCTTGCCATTCTTTCGCTAACATTTTATGTAACATTACGTCTCTAGTAATGCATGCATTATTTACTAATACACTAACACAACGTCCAAATTCCTTTTCAATTTCCTCAACCGCCTTACAACACGCAGTATAATCTTTTATATCCCATTGCTTAACCGTAATAGCAAAATTATCACTTAACTCTTTAGCTGACTGCTGATTATTACAAAAATTTGCTACAACAGTGAACCCTTTATTTCTTAGGGCGATCGAAATAGCTTTACCTATTCCTCTTGTACTGCCAGTAACTATAGCTAATCTTGACATATTTTCCTTCTAAAATGGACAGGATACTTAATCATCTGCAAATAAGAACAATTTTTTCTCCCCTATAACTATCTATCAAACTAATCTACCGCCTCCACGGCTTCTACCTCAGGAATAAAATGCTTTAACATAGATTCAATTCCATTTTTTAAAGTAATAGTAGCACTAGGACAACCGGAGCATGCACCTCGCAATTCTAATTTCACTATCCCCGCTTCAAAGCCTCGATATATTATGTCCCCTCCATCCATAGCAACAGAAGGACGTACTCGCGAGTCAATAATTTCTATAATTTGTTTTTCAATTTCCGATAATTCTGCATCATTCCTTACCTTTCCCTCATTACTTTGCCTATCAAAAACAGCTAATCCTGAGGTCAAATAATCCATTATAACCATTAATATCTCAGGTTTTAAGGTCAACCACTCGCCCTTTTCTTCTTTAGTTACAGTAATAAAGTCCTGCCCTAAAAAGATAGATTTGATATAATTAATTCCAAATAGCTCAACTACCAAACTACTTTTATCTAATGCTTCCTCTATACTATTAAAATGAAATGAATGGTTAGGACTAATAGGTAAGTTTGGCAGAAATTTTATTGCGTTTGGGTTAGGGGTAAGTTCAGTTTGAATAAACATATACGTAACTTATCAAAATTAGAGAAATGGTACCCGCGGCCAGACTTGAACTGGCAAGGGCTTGCGCCCCACGGATTTTAAGTCCGTTATGTCTACCATTCCATCACGCGGGCATGTACTGTTACGGTAATCTTAAGTTATATACAAGCTAGACCGGACACTATCAAAATCTCTCAAAAAATCAAGCTTTTTTATGCATTTTTTATAAATTCGTTCAGTACAGTAGAGTTCTGGCAAAATTCGCTTTTGCTAGGGAATTTACAGGAGACACGGTACCTTGACCCACACCATATAGCATAAATTAGTAAGGTTATAGACAAGATGGCGTACAGAAAGCATGATAGATATGCATTCTTATAACTACAAACTATATTCAGCACTTTAATGCTTTATGCGATACTTAAATGTACGTGTAGATTGGCAGTATCAGATCGACACACAAATTACCAGCCAAAATAAAATTATGTAAGAAGTCTAGTATAATAATAACCTCAGCAGAGGTTATTATTAATAAATTATTGTATATATTGTTTAATTACTTCTCTACGATACTTTGCTAGGCCGACGACGCGAATCATATGGTTTTTTATCGTTATTACGATTATTGTTATAAGAAAAATAACCTCTTTTTCCCTCACCAACTTTAGGGCTGTTAAAGACCCTTTTACGTCTTTTATCTCCCATCATATCTTTTCTTAAGGTTGTTTCGCCTTGATTTATTAAGCGATCAATAGCTTTCCACCTAATATTATCTTCAGGCGAGATAAACGATAAAGCAGAGCCTGCTACTCCCGCTCTGCCCGTTCTACCTATTCGATGCAAGTAATCTTCGGGACACATAGGTAAATCATAATTGATCACATGCTGAGTATGCGGAATATCTAATCCCCGAGCTGCAACATCGGTTGCTACCATAATTCTATGTCTAGAAGAACGAAATGACGAAATCACTCTTTCGCGCCTACCTTGGGATAAATCTCCATGTATCGCTTCCGCCTTATGATCTTCAATTTTTAACATTTTTGCAAGCTGTTCAGCCCCACGTTTAGTTTTAACAAAAATAATTATAGAACCACTCCTATCCTTTAATTGCTTGACTAATTCGGTAAATTTTTCTTTATCATTAACCCGTAAAGTTTCTTGAGTAATTTGAGCTGCCGCTTTAGTAGTAGAACCAATAGTAATACGTTTAGGATTAACTACATATTTTTTAGACAATTCAATAATATGTTTGGGCATAGTTGCAGAAAACATCAGAACCTGTCTTTTTGTCGATATATATTTATTAATCTCTTCTAATTGTTCCTTCATTCCCATGTCAAGCATTCTATCCATTTCATCAAGTACTACAAGCTGAGTAGTATCTAATTTTAAAGTACCCCGTAACAAATGATCGATTATACGCCCCGGCGTTCCAATGATCACTTTAGGATTAGCGCGTAATTGCGCAAATTGTTTATACATAGGCTGCCCACCTATTAGAACTGCAGTGGGAAGATTAATTTTAGTAGTTACTTTAGTAAGAGTGTCACGCACTTGGGTAGCTAATTCTCTGGTAGGCACTAGAACTAATGACATAGTTTTAGCATTAAGATAGGAAGTAACTATAGGCAACAAATAGGCAAGGGTTTTACCAGATCCAGTTTGACTAGATGCTAAAATATCTTCACCTTGCATAGCAACTGGTATCGCTTCTTTTTGAATGTCGGTTGGGGATGTTATCTTCATTTTCTCTAATGAGAATAGTATTTCGTCGGGTAAATTAAAATTTTTCATTATAAATCCAATATTGTTATCTTAAATTAAAAACAAATTTCTATAGTAAATCTATTAGGTTTTTTGCTGAATTACCTGCAGCCAGCCCAATTTAACAAAAATTGCTATTGTTATATTCCAATTTTCTTCTATGCATAATATGTTTCTAATATAGTTCAAAATAACAGGATAAATATAATATAGCAGACCAACTTTAATTACTATTATTATCTCCATAGAGGACATTTAAAAATATCAGGAACTTAGCATGTACACTGCGCATAAAGGAATAGTTGGTAGACGATAGAAGCAACTTCAAGAACAACACATTAAATAGCAAGGCTAGAGAAGTGAAAGTAGTACATATTGTAAATTAGTATTTCAATCTAATAGTGCCAATTTTACAGTGCTCCCAAGCTATATGCAGCCTTATAGACATTTTCTGTACTTAGTCCTTATTCCTGATTTTCAAAGTTAATTCGCCTCAGTAATCAAGATAACAAGTAAACTGACCATTTAAGTACACTAAAGAAGGGACGTATATAAATAAACTTTTTAATATTAATATGCATTGAATGCACTTAGTAAACAAAGTGTTTTTTTATATATATCCTAAGACTAGCCCTCTGCGTGTTGTTCTATATTGCTTACATCACTACAAATGAAAAATTACAATTGTTTATAGTAAAATATTGAACCACAGAGATAATAACTGGGGCATGAGAAAGATGATACTACCCAAAATTCACTAGTTTAATAACCACTCATAAATTTTGAGTAGTTGATTGCAGTTGTAAAATAAATATTATTTTATTAATTGCAGGTTAACAGCAGAAATTTTTCCCTTGCTTTCTTCTAGTTCAAAACCAACACGCTGCCCTTCATTTAAGGTAGAGATCCCAGCACGTTCTAAAGCTGTTACATGGACGAAAATATCATTTCCTCCATCATCTGGCTCAATAAAACCAAAACCTTTGGTTGGATTATACCATTTAACCTTACCTACTTTAGTAGTCATAAAAACCTTTTAGTATAGAGTTTATTTATCTGAACTTAACGTGAAACTCTTCGTAGAAATTCAACCAGATAATTAATATTTACAAGGCTTTCACTACTATTAAAGAGTTAATTATTAAACTCAAGTGCCATGCTAAACTTTTTCTTACTAATTGTCAACAAAAGATCAGCTTACTCTTTACAGGTTTTATCTTTTTTTTAAAGTTTCGATATTTTCACACTATTTTATGCGATTTAAATAATATAATTGTAAAAAGATAGAGACACAGGCCTATTATTAACACACGAGTTCTTGGAATATTGTCAAAATTATAACCAACAAAAAAACAAAAAATCGGCATACTAAAACACCCAACACATCGCATGCTTTGATATTCTGTGAAGAAATAATAGCCTAGATGATCTATTAACATTGTCAATATTGCAACAGTCTTTAAGAAATCTTGATAATTAGATGGCGCCCGTATTAAATTATAAATTATTTGATTATCACGGATAAAGCTTAAAATAATAAATTACTGCAAAATATACTACCATACCCGATAATATAGTGACCGCTAACATAAATGATTTAATCGCCAGTGAGTTAGAAAAATAATATATGAAACAATAATATTTAATTAATAAAATGACTAATATCATGATTATGCAAGCTAGTAAGGTTTTAAACACGAAAAAACATAGCTTTGTGTCAAGAGAAAAATGTCTATATTCCTTGGTATATATATATAATAAATAGACATTATACCAAGCAGCTATAGAAGAGCCAAGGGCAATGCCGATATGCCCAAATGGTATCATTAATATAATATTTAATATGGTATTAAGCAGAAGAGAGTATGCGGTAGTTTTTAAAGGAGTTTTAGTGTTCTGGTTAGCATAAAAAATAGGCATTAAAATTTTAGTAAAAATAAATGCTGGTAACCCTAAAGCAAAAACCGAAATAGCTTGTGCGGTCTTAACTGTATCTGACCCAGTAAAGGCGCCCCTCTCATATATTATATGAATAATAGGTTGCGATAATACCATAATACCGAAGGTAGCCGGTAAAGATAACAACAATCCTATTTTAATAGCATTATTTTGAATCTTAGTGATCCTTGCTATATTATTTTGGTGGTAGGATTGGGATAATTCTGGTAATAATATCGTACCAAAAGTGACCCCTATTATTGATAAGGGAAACTGATATATTCTATCGGCGTACGATAATATTGAAATAGCGCCTTCAATAAAACTAGCTATTGATTGCGATATGAATATGTTCAGTTGCTGAACTCCAGAACTAACAGTTGCCGGCCCCATATTATATAAAAATTTTTTCACATCTTTATCAAACGGAGCAAATATTAATGAAAAAGATAGCCCTACTTTAATAACACAATAAAACATAAATATCACTTGTAATATTCCTGCTACTAATAACGATATACTAACTGATATCGGCGCTTCTACATGTTTCTCCAATAATACGGTAATTAATATAACAGATAAACTGAGAATAATTGGTGAAAAGGCAAAAGCTGCAAACCTTTTTAGTGAATTTAAAATCCCTCCTAACAAAGCAGTGATTGAGATAAAAATCAGATATGGCACAGTAATACGGCATAAAGTAACTGTTAAATTAAATTTTTCTAAATCTTCATAAAACCCCGGCGCAATAATCAACATTAATGAAGGCATGAATAGCTGCATTAATATTACTATTATGGTTAAGGTAAATAACAATATAGTAAAAATTGTGCCAGTAAAATAGCGTGCTGCCGCAGGCGCCTCCAAAAGTTTAGAGTTAAAAATAGGAACGAACACTACCGATAATGCGCCTTCTCCAAAAAGTCTCCTGAATAAATTAGGCAATTTAAACGCTACATTCACACTGTCAGCTATACTGCCCACCCCAAATAATGAAGCAATAAATAATTCTCTGCCAAGACCAAATATTCTAGACAATAGAGTAAAAAAACCAACTATAAGACTTGATCGCAACAAGGTCACAAAAAATTTTGTCTCCTTACAAAACCTAAAATATTAATATATAATCCATTGATGATTCAGATTCTGAATCTGATAGTAGCGCTCTTCTAAACTGATCGTTTCATATACTACTCGTCCCCGAAGAGTTGAGTGCGATAGAATCAACTTTAAGAAGCACTAGGCAGTAGCCAAAGCCCTCAGAGCGCAAGCAGTACATATAAGTACGTGAGCAGCACCCTCGAGAACTTTAGACACGATAGAGCTCAATTCTTGCAATTCCTAGAGTATATATTAGTTAGCATATAACACCTCCACAACATCTTGCGCGATTACCCCTTCTTCATTAGTAGGAATAATAAATACTTGAACTTTACTATCTTCTCTACTAATACCATACTGATTTTCGCGATTTTTTTGCTCATCTATTTTTACTCCAAGCCACTCTAATTCTGTCATAATTAAATGACGAATTATTGCTGAATTTTCTCCAATCCCAGCAGTCAAAATTAAACAATCTAAACCTTTCAGTGCAGCACACAATTTGCCAATTTCTAATTGTATTCTATAAATAAACAGATCTATAGCAAATTTCGCATCTGGATCATTAATTGATAATAGGGTCCGTATATCTGCACTTTCTCCTGAAACACCAAATAATCCTGATTGACGATATAATAATGTTTCTATTTGCTTAGGAGACATTTTTTTATTATTTTAAAGATATAATATCACCCCAGGATCAATAGAGCCACAGCGCGTTCCCATCATTAAACCTTCTATCACACTAAACCCCATACTAGTGGCGATACTTTGACCCTCATAGAGCGCGCACATACTAGCACCGTTGCCTAAATGCCCTATTATAGTACGCTGCGGCAATTTTTGTCCTATTAGCTTACTAAAATTTTGAGTTATCCATTGGTAAGATAAGCCATGAAATCCATAGCGATATACTCCTTCCTCATAAAACTCTTTAGGCGAGCCAAAGGACTTAGCTAAACGCGATTGGGAAGTATGAAAAGCAGTATCAAAACAGACTATATGTTTTTGTGTGGCATATTTTTCTTGAAATAAATTTAATGCTTGAAGGTTATATGGTAAATGCAAGGGATCTAACGGTATTAGACTAATTAGTTGGTCAATCACTTGCTGATCCACTACTACTGGCTTAGTAAACATCACTCCCCCGTGGACAATCCGGTGTCCTATAGCACGCAAATTCAAATCTTCTTTTCGTTCATCCCACCAGCTCTCAAAGCTATTAATCATTAAACTCATTATATCATTTTCTACCGGTTTGGTATCCACTTGATACGAGTTCTCTCCATTATTTACATGAAATAATAATTTATTATCTAATACTTCTAATAAAATTTTATAAAGAAAATCACCAATTATTTTGCCATGAACAGCAAATATAGCAATTTTTAAAGTCGATGAACCAGCATTAACTGTTAATATTACTTCTTGCATAAACCCTTGCTACTTAAGTATTTTAGTTTTAAAATTATAAAGGAAAGAAGCCAGTACACAAGAAATTACCCGCATATCCATAGGATCTGCACGACTCGTTAAGATTACTGGTACGCGCGCTCCAAGCACTATACCCGCCATAAGCGCATTACCTAAATACTTTAATTGCTTAGCTAACATATTACCTGATTCCAGGTCTGGGACCATCAAAATATCGGCATTGCCTGATACTCTTGAGGCAATGCCTTTTGCTTCAGCAGCATACAATGATATAGCATTATCAAATGCCAGGGGACCATCAACTATAGCATTCTTAATTTGGCCTCTATCTGCCATCTTCGATAAAGCAGCAGCATCTAAAGTGGCTGGGATAGCAGAAGTCACTGTTTCAACAGCAGATAATACAGCAACTTTAATCTCTTCTTCATGCAGCTGCAAAGCTTGCATGAGATCAACAGCATTTTGGATGATATCTTTCTTTTCTTCTAAGCTGGGATGGATATTAATCGCAGCGTCAGTAATAATAAATGGCTTATAAAACGTTGCTACTGACATAAGAAAAGCATGGCTCATCCGCCTTTCTGTCCGTAATTCTCTTACTACTACGGACATTATTTCATCAGTATGTAGCGACCCTTTCATTAAAGAATATACTTCTCCTTTACTGGCCATTTCTACAGCTTTTGCGGCCGCCTCATGGCTATGTTCTACATCAACAAGCTGGTAATTAGCTAAATTTACCTCACATTCTTGCGCAACCGCTTCAATTTTATGCTTAGGTCCTACTAAAATTGGTATAATCACCTCCAGCTGCGCAGCTCTAATCGCCCCAAGCAACGATTCCTTATCAGTCGGGTGCACTACTGCCGTTTTTATAGGTTTGAATTGCTTAGACCTCTTTAATAATTTTATAAAATTCTTAGAGGCTTTTTTAAATTCAGGAGTATTGTGCTGGTGATTTATTGACTGAGAGTGAGCCAATTTTTTAGATATAATATTATCTAAAAATATTTCATTAGTAGGTTCTTCTTCGCGCATTCCACCCTCTCTTTTTGTACACGTCTAGTTGTTTTTTTATTATATATCTCTTCACTAATAATTTATACCTATATTAATAGTATCATCTAGCTTTAACAGTTACATACTATTATTATGAGCTTTATGTAGAAAAATATAATATTTAATAACAAAATTATCACTTTAGTTGTTTAGGACGCATCATATCCATGTGCCGGCACCTCTCCTAAGGAAGACGTGTCATCAGTAACGTCTGCTACATGGTTGTATTCCCTGCGTGAATCCTGATTATCTTGATGATCCGGGTTACTCTGCGCCCCTTGCGCGTTGAGCCCTGCGGCCTCCAGGAGAGCTTGCAGTGTTATTTTTTTATCTTGAGTATCTCTTGCATTATGATTTGTACTCATATTATCAGTTACATCATTTAGGATATTCTTAATACCATTACCTACTTGCTTTTGTTCCCTCCCAGTTAGATCCGTTATGCCATTACTGTTTGACTCTTCATCTATTATATTATTATTAACCCTACTATATATTTTGCTATTTTGTTTATAAGGGTTTGTAGCAACTTGCTTCTCATCCTTCATCTGCGTTATATTCCCTGACTTTTCTATAACAAGCTCAATTGGTTTCTGCTTAGTGCTGTATCTGCTACATATAACATACCCAACCCAACCTACTATTAATAATAGCCCTAATGGTAATAATATAGGTAATAATATAGTAAGCATCGCAGTATCTGCAGCTGCGGGTGTTGACGCTACTGTAGGCTTCGATAGAAGCGGAGGTAAATCAGGCCAAGAGTGGTAAGATGCAGTAATATCATCATTTCCCTGGTGATTTAAAATAGCAGGCCTGCCCTTATTAGGTATTACCCCATACTTCATCTGTAGCAATTGATCATCAAGTTTGGGGTCAAAAATGAAGTCCGAGTTCTTGATGGGAGGACACCTTTCCTCTATACCTTGAAGTAGAGTCTTAGGGAGAGGTGGCTTCTGGAAGCCGAATTGCTTTTTCACCCCATTAAGCCACGGAGCCATATTTGCATCTTTATCACATACACGCTTCGTAATATCCCCTTCCTTTGCTATTATCAATGGCACCCCTATATTAGGGTCTTGCAAAGGATAATCAGAAAACTCACAATCTTTTGTTACACTCTTGCAAATTACCGTAACAGGATTAGGATTTGCATCCTTAGCACTCATTGTCTTAATAGGAGATTTGGTGGTCAAAGGTTCCTTAATAGCAGAAGGCGGCTGAATATTGGAGCTAGTAACAGAGATTTTCTTGGTATATGGCTTAGTAATAGATTTGGATATTTTATTGTCAATAGGTACATATTTAGTGTATGATTGTGGATGTTTATAAGCACTCCTTTCCTTAAACTTGATATTGTACGGCTCATCACGTAGGGGGCGATCTGGGTTTTGGGATTGAGAGAAGGTCTTAGTTTGACCATTATTATATATGAACTTTTTAAACCCCTCTCCATTATTATAAAACTTCCGCGCCGGTTCCAAGCATTGTTTATTCATTAGCTCTATACATACCTTATATATAGCAGTACAGTGGTCATCATGAGGTTTCATACATTGTTGATAAACTTCATTACATATTTTATATTCGATCTTATGGTTACGACATATTGTGTAAGTATTATAGCATAGGGGAGAATTATTGCGACTACAGTTATCCAGATTATCAACACAACGTTGAAAGGCTTGTTTGCTATCTCTAACACATATTACATACCCCCCTATTAAGGTGGGATTATTATCCTCAAAAAATTTTGTCAAAATGCTACCTAAGGTATATACTTTGTTAAACGTTAACATCTTATCCCAATCCAAAGATAGCGTATTGTTTATAACCTCCTGCTTAAGCTCTTGACAATAACTCTGTATGGATTCAGGGGATTTATAAATTACCATATATTGTGGGATTCCTTCAGTGAACGTTACGAGTAGGGGGATACCTTCCGTTGCTTGTCTAACCGCAGCATGTCCTACCTCATGCACTATCATCTCATGTAAAGATTGAGGATTAGTGATGTTATTATTAATTCTTATAGTACAGTTTATAGTGTTGGTATTTTCATCGATTGTTGAAAAGCTATAGTCACCAGAGACTGTAGTATTCTGATAACCCATGATATATTTTCTAGTTAATTCACTATCTGAGACCTTTTTAAGTATACATTTTTGTTTAACTGATGTTGATAAGTCTACTCCAAATATGTTCAGTGCTTCCCTGACTTGATTAAGACTATCTGCTACCTGTTGCTGGACAAAACCTGAGCCAAGTTTTAGAGAGAGATCAAAAGGCTTCTTTATGTTAACTTCTCCTTGCATGCCAGTTACTCGTCTGTTAAACATGGTCATTTACCCTTCTCCGTTATGATGAAATTAGATGCAGCAAGCTACTAAGGTTTTAGTTATTTTAGTTCTACTATACTCGGCAGAGATTTGCGCTTATGGGCCTTACACCTTTATTAAGTCTATATAATGCTGGTGTAATCAAATGGTGCTGGTTTAATAGACCTCTTGCATAACCTAATCTAATTGGTAATTTTGTTGTCAAAACTCGTCTCCGTTCCTCACGTACAATTTAAGTACGCTGCGGTACTCGACTTCGTTTTTCCTAAAAATTCCTCAATTATCTTTAGGTTATGCAAGAGGTCTATTAAATAACCAAGCTACAAAGAAACCATAACCATACCTTTAGTTACTCTAAATACCATTATTTTAGAGCTACCACTCTTAAAGCCGAACTGATAAAACAAGGGGGATTATATGAACAATATGATATTTAGCAATTAATTTTTCGTTAAAAAATTAATTAAATATTAAGCAATAGATCAGCAACATGCCAATAAGGTTTTTAAGATTAAAAAATGTAAGATATAATAAAATAAAAGCTGTATAATTTGACTTATAGCCTTCGTATTTTAGTTGATGATATTTAAATTTTATGGTAGAGCCTGCGAAAGGCTTATAGGTGATATGTCAGCATAAGTCCTACCAACTTTATTGTATCACCTACTAAATATTGCAGTCTTATATATGAATGGCTCGTCCATATGCCTGCATAACTGCCTCGCTCATCATTTCTGATAAAGTGGGGTGAGGAAAAATAGTATTGATTAAATCAATTTCTGTACCCTCCATACTCTTGGCGATTACATAACCTTGAATTAGCTCTGTCACTTCATCACCGATTAAATGGGCGCCTAGCAATTCTCCAGTTTTACCATCAAAAATTGTTTTAATGATACCTTCATGATAACCATCCACTAATGCTTTGCCATTAGCACTAGTTGGAAATCTACCAACCTTTATCTGATAACCTGCTTTTTTAGCACCTTCTTCGGTAAGCCCGACACTAGCAATTTGAGGAAAAGAATAAGTACAGCCAGCTATATTATTTTTATTAATAGGGTGAGCTTTTAGTCCCGCCATAGTTTCAGCGGCAATAATCCCCTCATGACTAGCTTTATGCGCAAGCCATGGAGATTTTGTTACATCTCCTATTGCATAAATTGCTGCTTCATCAGTTTGCATAAACTGGTTAGTGACAATATGCCCTTTTTCTATTTTAATTTTGGTTCGCTCTAAATTAAGATTTTCGGTATTACCTACTATACCAATTGCCATAAGTACAATTTCTGAATTTAATTTTTTAGAAGTGCCACCTATATTTACTTCAAGAGCGACATGATCGGTATTTTTAGTACAACTCAATAATTTTGCATTAGTATGAATTTGGATTCCCTTCGTTTCAAAGATTTTTTGGGCTAATAAAGAAATTTCTACATCTTCAGATTGTAGGATTCTATTTTGTGCTTCAATTAAAGTAACCTGCACCCCAAGGCTGTTATAAAATGATGCAAACTCTACTCCTATCGCTCCTGAACCAACTATAATCAATGATTTAGGTAGTTCATCAAGGAGCAAAGCTTCTTTGGAAGTAATAATTTGCTTACCATCAGGTTTAAATCCTTCTAAGGTGCGAGTTCTTGCCCCAGTAGCAATTATTATATTAGCAGCTTTAATAGAAAGCTTTTTCCCATTATTAGTAATATTTAATATTTTATTTGTTTCTAAAGTAGCACTCCCTTCAATGACTGTCACTTTATTTTTCTTTAATAAAAACTTAATACCAGTAGTCAATTGCAAAGAGATATACCTAGAACGCTTGACCATTTTTTTTAAATCAAATTTTGGCTCTTGTACTTCTATCCCATAATCATGAGCATGTTTTATTTTTTGAAATAGTTCTGCCGATTTTAGTAAAGCTTTGGTCGGTATACATCCCCAGTTCAAACAAACACCCCCTAAATGTTCTTTTTCAATTAACACTACTTTTTTATTTAATTGAGCTGCTCTAATTGCGGCAACATATCCTCCTGGCCCCCCTCCAATGACTGCTAAATCATAATTTTCCATTAATATATCCCTTTAAGTTATTATAATAATTTTATGAAAATCTTATCATATCTGCGTAATGAATAAGGCTCTACATTACCTATTAAATGCTAATATCAGATTTGTTTAATAGATAAGTAGAGCCTAATTTTTTTTAAAATATACTAAAATGTAAAAATAAGCTAGCTCCTTTGATAGGATATAGGCGTTAGTTTTTAGTTGATTTTCAACCTCTAACAGCGCAGTATTTTGCTTCTAGCGCCCAAGCCCAAAACATTTCTTCTTGCCTAATCACATCATCATATAACTCAGGACATTGGTTAGCTGAAAAGTGGGCTTTAAAAGCTTTTATAACGTCTGAAGCAGTAGTACTTGTAAGACAATACCCATATGCTATTAACATTTGCAATAAAATATTCTGATCCGGGCAGGTAGGATAAGGTCTTATAGGATGATATTTCTGGATGATCACATCCTTATTCATTTCATCATCATCCAACCAGGCACCTACCCCATAACTCTGATAAAACTTAGCCCAGGGAAACAAGGGTCCTGGGTCAAATTTACGTCCTGGAGTAATATCTTCATGCCCCAAGACATGTTGAGGCAATATATTATATTGACTGACTATAGCCTTGCTTATTATCCCAGAAGTATGGATCTGCTCTTCATCAAAAGGATAGTATTGTCTATTTTGAGCTATTTGAGCATGCTCTTCTCCTTCAGTAAATCCTTTATTGACATGCTCAATACCTAAAGATATTGCATTTAAATTTTTATCCTGTTGCCAGCGACTAACTCCTGAGTGCCAAGCTCTCATATCATCTGGTACTACCTGCAGTAATTGACCGCCTTTGACCTCTTCTGATTCCTCAGTAATAATAAAGTGTGCACTAGTACGACCTGTATCCACATTAGCAGTAAATTTATCCACCGATAAAGCAAAATCGTCCACGGTATAATGCATAATGAGATATTTTATCTGGGCTCCTCCCCGACTATCATAATGATTGCGGTTTTGCTCTGAAGCGGGGAAAGGATCTATTTTATAACTATTTATCACTCCATGAATAGTAGAAGGTGAAACATTAATACCAGTGCCGGGCTTAAAGGCGCCCGGGTACGCTTGATCTATAGGGATTGAGTTTGTAGATGTTGATTTAGGTGACATTACTTCCTCCTATGATTATCAGTTATTATAAAAAAATTCAAAAAGTAAAAATTAAACTTCTATTAGTTAATATCTTTACTTAGTTATAGAGAATTTATTAATATTCGTCAACTTTAGTAAGGTATCTTTTATTTTATAGTCAATTAATTTACTCTTGAACTCATACTATCTTTTATAGTATCATTACCCTTAAAAAAACACATTATAACAAATGCCCTTAAAATATATCAGATATGTAATGACTATGATAGCTTTGTGTGGTTGCTTAGGTATCGCTAAGTCCTATGCCACCACAGAAAACAAAATAGAGATACAAGATTATAAAAAAATTTTTATTCCAGTTTATACGTCAGCAGGAAAAATCAAGATAGCTATACGTACATATTATACTGGCAATCAATTGTTTTTTGTGCTTGTAGATCCTTATTCACTAAAAACATGTGTTGCTTCTGCTACCAGCTTATCTTACCGTTACCCTCAAAATATAGAACAACAAGGAGGATCTAGGTATTTTAATATTCAACAACTTAATGATACTCCTTATTTACAAGCGTTAAATAAATACACTAATGCATCTTGTGAACGATACAATAATTGTGGTGCTACTCAAAGTGATAGATTACAAGAGCATTTTTTAACAATTGATATGTGCCCTTCTTCTAAGCAATTTGAAAGAGAATTTTTCTTAAAATTAATTAAGTTATCTGACAAATTACACAAAACTATCCCCATAAGCTTATGTGTGTCTGGTTTATGGATAGTCAAGCATACCGAAGAATTTTTATGGCTTAAAGAACAACATCATAAAGGAAAACTGCAAATAACTTGGGTTAACCATTCATTTAGTCATCCCTATTATAGAGATTTACCAATTGAGAATAATTTTTTACTTTTCAATAAAGACAGCTTTGAAGATGAAATACTTGAGACTGAGAAGATATTATTACAATACAATATAGTTCCTACGCCATTTTTTCGTTTTCCAGGTCTTATCTCCGATAAAACCCTCCTTGAGAAGTTACGAAGTTTTGGGCTGATTACCTTAGGTAGCAATTGTTGGCTAGCAAAAGGAGAACAAATTACCCCAGGAGCTTTTATATTAGTACATGGGAATAGCAATGAACCAGAAGGTATTAAAATTATTATGTCAATAATAGACCGTTTAAACTTGCTACCAATTGAAAATGCGTTTTCTCCAATAATAGACAAACACAATGCTCCTGAATCACACACAAGAAAATAGTTTTAGCAACTGGTAAAGCAATAAAATACAGGCTTAGGTGGTGCAGGAAATTTTTATAGAAATATACTATAAAAGTTACTGATAAACAAATATTAGTTTCCTTACGAAGGTAGTTATGCAATCAAATCAAGAATCTTTAGCTAAGATAGAATTAAGGGAATTTTCGATAATAGGAGCTGCAACTCATCAATTTTTTGTCCTTTATAACGAGCAGGGTCAAGTTGAATATGAATTACATGGTGGGGCAGTTGATCAAAATTCTGGTCATTATAAGCCAATAAGTTTTGGTTTTGGTGATCCTTTGAAAGTCATATTGCACTCAGCAACATCTAATACTATCTTCTCTAGACCAGGATTTTATGGCCTATATAAAGAAGCCCAAGAAGCAAAAACCTTAATAACAGCAGCTGAGGATAATATCATACAACGTTGGGATGCAGCACTGGAAGCAGCAAAAATTTTGGATCAACGTGTGATCTCTTACCAATTATTTGGTGGAAATGACGATGACCTACACTCAGGTAATAGTAATAGTGTGGCTAGAACATTTGGAGATATTATGGGGTTCCCTTGCCAAAAACTTAGCCTCCGACTTGCACCTGGGTTAAACAAAAACTTACTGCCTAAGTCAGAATATGCAAATTTATATCATTATGACCTTTCTCCTAGTATGCTGGCAATAGAACTTGCCGGAGAAGCCACATAATACCATTTCCGAAAAACTAAATTATCTACGTTCGTCGTACTGCATGATCTTCTGCTCCTCACGTATATTTCTGTCACACTACTGGACAAAAATAGAAGATGGTTGAAAAAGTACAAAAATTGTTATCTGCTAAAGCTCGTTTTTAGCAATTATTATCTCAAAAATAACATTTTGTACTTAAAATAATATGTTTTTTTAACCATTTTCTATTTTTGTCCAGTAGTGTGATACGCCTGTACGAGCAGGTAGCGGGCCCCCATACTCCTAGTGCTAATTTAGTTTTCGGAAATGGTATTACCCACAAGGTTGAAGGCAACCCTAGATTGAAATTCAAGTATATCCTTCACTAAAGCACTGTGGCGATATTACCCACTAAATCTCTTGTGAGCTATATTTCAATTAGTTTCTTCTTGATCCAATTTTGCAGCTAATTTACGCATTCTATTCATATAAAAACCTGTTCCTGCTGGTACTAACCTACCTACTATTACATTTTCTTTAAGACCACGTAACTTGTCAACTCTCCCTGCTATAGCCGACTCTGTTAAAACTCTCGTTGTTTCCTGGAAAGAAGCAGCTGAAATAAAAGATCTAGTCTGCAGAGACGCTTTAGTAATACCTTGCAAAATTGGTTGAGCCTCAGCTGGCCTTAAGCCATTACTAATAGCTTTAGCATTAATTTCAGCAAATTCCCTATGGTCAATCTTTTCATCAACCATTAAGGTAGTATCCCCAGAATTTGTTACTTCTACCTTTTGTAACATCTGACGAATGATTACTTCAATATGTTTATCATCGATTTTTACTCCTTGCAGACGATACACTGCCTGAATCTCTCCAACCATATAGCTTGTCAAGGCCTCTACTCCCATTACTTTTAAAATATCTTGCAGCACTGGGTTACCATCAATTAACATATCTCCTTTTTTTACAAAGTCCCCCTCATTAACAACCACATGTTTACCTTTGGGCACCATATATTCAATTGGCATAGAGCCATCACTCGGATGAATAACGATACGTCTTTTTGACTTATAATCTTTCCCAAATTCAACTCTTCCCTCTATCTCTGCAATAACAGCGTGATCTTTAGGGCGTCTGGCTTCTACCAATTCAGCAACTCTTGGGAGGCCACCAGTAATATCTTTAGTTTTAGTAGATTCTCTAGGAATACGCGCTAAAATATCTCCTACTGACACTTGGGCACCATCTTCAACGCTTAAAATAGCATTAACAGGTATATAATACCTAGCCTCTAAACCATTAGATAACATTATAGTATTATTATTTTCATCCACTAGCTGAATCCGTGGCCTTAATTCTGCCCCTCGAGAATATTGTTTCGATTCAATTATAACCTTACTAGAAATACCAGTAGCTTCATCAGTCACATCCCGTAACGAGACTCCTTCTACCATATCCTTAAATAAGACTTTACCAGATTTTTCTGTAATAATAGGAATAGTATAAGGGTCCCATTCAACTAATTTTTCTGCTTTACTAACCTTATCAGCGTCATCAGCTATTAACCTTGCCCCATATGGCACTTTATGCCTTGCTTTTTCATTCCCATTATTATCCAATAACAATAATTCACAAGATCTCCCCATTACAATCTTGCGTCCTGCGGAATCAACAACCACATTTCGTCCTAATATTTTAATTTTTGCATCATGCGACGCTTCGATCGATGATATTTCCACCCCTTTGGTTGCTGCTCCTCCAATATGGAATGTTCTCATAGTGAGCTGAGTACCAGGCTCACCAATTGACTGCGCGGCAATAACCCCAATTGCTTCACCTACTGACACTAAGGAACCAGTAGCTAGATCGCGACCATAACATTTTACACATATCCCATCTGCAATTTCACAAGTTAACACAGATCTGACCAGGACTGCATCTAGACCTGAGGATTCTATTTCTTCTAACTTAGTTTCGTTAATTAACTCCCCCGCAGATAATAATAATTGATTAGTTAATGGATGATATACTTCTATTGCAACCGTTCTACCTAAAATTTGTTCAGCAAGCGAAACAATTACTTCTCCACCATCCATGATACTTCTTACTTCTATACCTTTAGTAGTAGCACAATCTTCATCAGTGATTATACAATCCTGGGCAACGTCCACTAATCTTCTAGTTAAGTACCCTGAATTAGCAGTTTTTAACGCAGTATCAGCAAGCCCTTTACGTGCACCATGAGTTGAATTAAAATACTCAAGTACCGTAAGTCCTTCTCGGAAGTTAGAAATAATAGGAGTTTCAATAATTTCACCCGATGGCTTAGCCATTAAACCCCGCATACCCGCTAGTTGTTTAATCTGAGCAGCTGAACCACGCGCTCCGGAAGTCGCCATCATATATATGGCATTTACTTTCTGATGGTTAGGCTTATCACTAACTGGCGTGGTGGCAATTTCTTTCATCATATCATTTGCCACTTTATCCGTACATCTAGACCAAGAATCAATAACTTTATTATATTTTTCGCCGTAAGTAATTAAGCCATCCGCATATTGTTGTTCAAATTCTTTTACCTCGGCCAAGGTGGAATTAATATGATAATTTTTGGATTTTGGAGCGACCATATCATCCATGCCGAAAGAAATACCAGAAGAGCAAGCAAATTTAAATCCTAGCTTCATTAATTGGTCTGCAAAAATCACAGTAGCTTTTTGCCCACAATGACGATATACCAGATCAATTACCCCAGATATATCTTTTTTGGTCATGGCTTTATTTACCACTTTAAAACCAACATTATAATTATCAGGTAATAGTTGCCCCATAATTAATCTACCAAGAGTAGTATCAACCATAGCAGGCACAACTTGCCCTTCTACATTTAATATATTACGACGAAATTTAATTTTTGAGTGGATAGTGATTACCTTGTGGTGCAAAGCATGCTCAATTTCGGCCATATTAGCAAACTTCATTCCCTCTCCAGGTTCATTATCAAAAGCCATGGTTAGATAATAAAGTCCGAGTACTATGTCTTTATCCGGCACAATAATTGGCCGCCCATTTGCAGGACTTAAAATGTTATTAGTGGACATCATCAAAACTCGTGCCTCAAGCTGGGCTTCAATTGAAAGAGGAATATGCACCGCCATCTGGTCACCATCAAAATCAGCATTGAATGCAGCACAGACTAATGGATGCAATTGAATAGCTTTTCCTTCAATTAATAATGGTTCAAATGCTTGAATCCCTAAACGATGCAGAGTAGGAGCTCTATTCAGAAGAACAGGATGTTCATGAATTACTTCTTCTAAGATATCCCATACTTCTGGTTTTTCTGACTCTACCATTTTCTTGGCTGCTTTTATAGTGGTAGCAATCCCATATAATTCAAGTTTCGAATAAATAAATGGCTTAAATAATTCTAAGGCCATCTTCTTTGGCAAACCACATTGATGTAATTTTAGATCTGGCCCTACCACAATAACAGAGCGACCCGAATAATCCACCCTCTTACCAAGCAAATTCTGACGGAACCTGCCCTGCTTTCCTTTCAACATATCACTAAGAGATTTAAATGGACGTTTATTAGTATTTTTTACTACTTTACCACGACGACCATTATCAAATAATGCATCAACTGATTCTTGCAACATTCTTTTTTCGTTTCTAACGATAATATCTGGAGCCTTTAATTCCAATAATCTTTTTAATCGATTATTCCTATTAATCACTCTCCTATAAAGCTCATTAAGATCTGAAGCGGCAAATCTTCCTCCATCAAGCATGACTAAAGGCCTGATTTCCGGAGGAATCACTGGTAGGACGTTCATAATCATCCATTCAGGTTTATTTTCAGATTCTAGAAAATCCTCAACCAATTTTAATCTTTTAACAATTTTTTTCTTTTTGACTTCTGAAGTAGTATTTAATAAATCTTCTTGCAAACTTTTTTTCAGATCTACTAAATCCAGTTCTGCTAACATTTGTTGTACTACTTCTGCTCCTATCGAAGCGGTAAAATTATCTTCCCCATATTCATCTTGAGCTCTTTGCAGCGCATCCTCGGATAGAAGATCCCCTTTTTGTAAAGCAGATAAGCCAGGATCTACTACCACATAATTTTCGAAATACAAAACTTTTTCTAGATCTTTCATAATCATATCTAGCAACGTACTAATTCTTGACGGCAAGGATTTTAAAAACCATATATGCGCTACCGGAGCAGCTAATTCAATATGCCCCATCCTTTCTCTTCTTACCCTAGAAGTAGTAACTTCAACTCCACATTTTTCACATGTAATACCTCGATATTTCATCCGCTTATATTTACCACACAGGCATTCATAATCCTTAACTGGCCCAAAAATCGTAGCACAAAATAGCCCTCTTCTCTCTGGTTTAAATGTACGATAATTAATTGTTTCAGGTTTTGCCACTTCACCAAAAGACCATGAACGTACCTGATCAGGACTAGCAATATTAATTCTGATTTGATCAAATTGCTGAGTACTACTTAATTGCCCGTAAAAATTTATTATTCCCGTCATAAAGATTCTTCCTTAAAAAATTTTATATTAGGCTATTTGCGATTTTAATTAAATTATTAACTTCTGTTCTCCCTTACACTCTTTGATCATTAGAGCTAGAAAGTTGACCTCAAATCCAACTCTTCGAGTACGAGGAGTATATATACTCGGTGAACTTCAAGAATTGGCATCGTCGTTGTTCAAGTTCTCAGATGCTCACGTACATAAGTACGCTGCGGTTTTGTGCTCCGAATTACTTGCAATTTCTTGATTAAAAGCGAGTTTCGAAATCAGTCAAAGAAATCTATTATATTTACCATAACTTTATTAGATTGTCTGTGGTATTTTAACTTGAAGTTGTATCTTCTAGCTTGACATTTAAACATAATGACCTAAACTCTTTTATCATAACGTTAAAAGACTCTGGGATCCCAGATTCAAAATTATTATCCCCCCGAACAATAGATTCATAAATTTTAATTCTACCTACTACATCATCTGACTTGACTGTCAACATTTCTTGTAAAGTATACGCCGCTCCATAAGCTTGCAAAGCCCAACATTCCATCTCCCCAAACCTTTGGCCTCCGAAATGAGACTTACCTCCTAACGGCTGTTGGGTTACTAAACTATAAGGACCAATAGAACGAGCATGTATTTTATCATCAACTAGGTGGTGTAATTTTAATAAATATTTATATCCTACTGTAACATTACGGTCAAAATATTCACCTGTTCTTCCATCAATTAATCGGATTTGGCCTGATGGGTCTTGCTCAGCGAGCTTTAACATCTCTTTTACATCTTCTACTTTTGCCCCATCAAAGACAGGAGTGGCAAAATATACACCTTTATTTATATTCAAGCATACATCTATAATCTCTTCGTTAGACATCGTCTCTACACTTTGTTTCATTGAGTTATGTCCATAAACCCTCGAAATAAAAGCTTTTACCTCCTTTATATCAATGTTCTTATTATGATATTCCTCTATCATAAGTGCGATTCTTTCTCCAAGCTTTACTGAGGCCCAACCAAGATGAGTTTCTAGAATCTGTCCGACATTCATACGTGAAGGTAAACCAAGCGGGTTAAGAATAATATCTACCACCGTACCATCCTCTAAAAATGGCATATCCTCAACTGGCATAATACGTGAAATAACTCCTTTATTACCATGTCTCCCAGCCATCTTATCCCCCGGCTGTAGCTTATGCTTAGTCGCAATAAATACCTTTACCACCTTAAGCGCACCTTGAGGTAAATCATCACCACTTTGCAATTTTTCTACTTTACTAGTAAAACGCTTATTAAGTGTGTCTTTCTTTTCATCATAATGGCGCTTAATTTGTTCAATTTTAATCATAACGTTGGCATCTTCAACAATTAACTGCCAATATTGGCCTTTACTTAAACTTTCCAGCACTTTATTGGTAATCAATTGCCCTGCTCTGATAGATTTAGGACCATTTACAACTATTTGCCCTTCTAACAACTTCTCTAATTGCATAAAAACAAAATGTTCTATTATATGAAGCTCATCATCTTTATCTTTTGATAATTTTTCAATTTGCTGTTTCTCAATTGCGATAGCTCTCTCATCTTTTTCTACTCCCCTACGTGAAAAAACTCGTACTTCCACTACAGTACCGTTAACACCTGGCGGCACATGTAAAGATGAATCTCTAACTTCCGCAGCTTTTTCACCAAAAATTGCTCTAAGTAATTTTTCTTCTGGAGTCATAGGAGATTCACTTTTAGGAGTAACCTTGCCTACTAATATATCACCTGGTTTTACTTCTGCTCCAACATATACTATCCCTACTTCATCAAGGTGCCGTAAACTTTCATCACTAACATTTGGAATATCTCTAGTAATTTCTTCTGGGCCAAGTCTAGTATCTCGAGCAATTATTTCAAATTCTTCAATGTGAATCGAGGTATATACATCATCCTTTACTATACGTTCAGATATTAAAATTGAGTCCTCAAAATTATAACCATTCCATGGCAAAAACGCGACAAGCACATTTCTACCTAGCGCTATTTCACCGTTATCAGTACTAGGACCATCTGCAATCACTTCACCTTTTTTTACAGGGTCGCCAACCTTAATTAATGGCTTTTGATTAATACAAGTGTTATGGTTAGACCTTTGGAATTTTAGCAAATTATAAATATCCACTCCAGGGGAGCCATCTGTTTTCTGCTCATTGGTCCGCACCACTATCCGAGTTGAGTCAACTTGTTCAACTATACCATCATGTAATGCCACAACAGACGCGCCGGAATCTTGCGCTACAATCCCTTCAATTCCAGTACCAACTAACGGAGCTTCACTCTTAATAAGAGGTACAGCTTGACGTTGCATATTTGACCCCATTAATGCTCTATTAGCATCATCATTCTCTAAAAATGGAATCAGAGATGCTGCAACAGATACAACTTGCATTGGGGTTACATCTACGTAATCTACTTCACTAGGAGGAACCATAACAAAATTTCCACCTTCTATTCTACAATTTACTAATTCTTCTTTTAATAGACCTTGATCATCTGTAGAGGCATTCGCCTGCGCAATTTTATACTTCCCTTCTTCAATAGCCGATAAGAACACCACTTCATCTGTTATGGTACCATTTATTACTTTTCTATAAGGACTTTCAATAAACCCATGTTTATTGACCCTAGCATAAGTAGCCATGGAATTAATTAAACCAATATTTTGGCCTTCGGGGGTTTCAATTGGACAAATACGACCATAATGAGTAGGATGCACATCTCGCACTTCAAAACCTGCTCTATCTCTACTTAACCCGCCAGGCCCTAAAGCTGATAATCTTCTTTTATGTGTTATTTCCGACAATGGATTCGTTTGATCCATAAATTGCGATAATTGGGAAGTGCTAAAAAACTCTTTTACTACTGATACTAAAACTTTAGAATTTACTAAGTCATGCGGCATGACTGCGTCAAGATCAACAACTGACATTCTTTCTAGGACTGATTTCTCCATGCGAACAAGCCCAATCCTAAACTGATTTTCAATTAGCTCTCCAACTGATCTTACTCGTCTATTACCTAAGTGATCAATATCATCTATTGAACCTTTACCATCCTTAAGCTCTACCAAAACTTTTAGAATATGTTTAATATCTTGGATAGTAAGAGTAGTGGTAGTATCTGGAATATTAAGCTCTAATCTTGAATTAATCTTTATCCGACCAACTGCTGATAGATCATACCGTTCAGGCTCAAAGAATAAACTATTAAATAAGGCTTTAGCAGCTTCAACATTTGCAGGCTCTCCTGGTCTTAAGACTCTAAATATATCAACCAAAGCGGACTCATGATCTTGATTTTTATCAGCAAACAAAGTATTCCTGATATATGGTCCTGATTGAGGATTAATAGCTAGTACGTTAATAGCAGGAATGTTAAGGCTTATAATAGCTTCTAACATATCTACTGTTATTACATCTCCAATTCCTGCCAATATTTCGTTATTATTTGGATTGATCAGTTCTTGTGATAGGTATTTACCCACTAAATATTCAGGTTCTACTAAAACATTCTGCACTCCATCTTTAGCATATTTTTTTGCTAAACGAGGAGTAATTTTTTGGCCAGCCGCAAGTATGACCTTGCCAGTATCTGCGTCTATTAAATCATTAATTAGCCTATGGGCTGTAATAGATTCAGGTATAAATTTAGTTGCCCAGTTGTCATTTTTAACAAAACATGTTACGGTATCATAGTAAAATTTAATAATTTCACTAGTAGTCATTCCGATCGCTCTAAGAAGAGTGGTAATATATAATTTTCTTTTTCTATCTATTCTAAAATAAATTATATCCTTCGCATCAAATTCAAAATCTAACCATGAACCTCTGTAAGGTATAACCCTGGCAGAGTATAAAAATTTGCCAGAAGAATGAATTTTACCATCATCATGGTAGAAAAATACCCCTGGCGACCTATGCATTTGTGATACTACTACTCTTTCTGTACCATTAATAATAAAGGTGCCATTCTTTGTCATCAGAGGAATATCCCCTATATAGACTTCTTGTTCTTTTATTCCCTTAATTTCTTTAGCGCCAGTATCTTCATCAAGATCCCAAATACTTAAACGTAATGTCACTTTAAGGGGCGCTGCATAACTAAGTCCTCTTTGAGTACATTCTTCAACATCATATTTAGGATTATCGAATTCATACTTAGCAAATTCTAAATAGGCTATATTAGCAGGGTCATGAATCGGAAAAATAGAACTTAATACTGACTGCAATCCTTTATTTTCACGATCAATATATTTTATTCCAAATTGTAAAAACCCCTTTTCATAAGAATTTTTTTGTACCTCAATTAAATTTGGTATAGAAGCGACCAAATTAATATGACCAAAATTTTTTCTTATACGCTTGTTAATTGATAGGGATTGCGATACCATATAATCTCTCAATTAATTTATATATTTATTTCAAAGAGGCTGTAGACACTGTATACCTAACTAAAATTCCAGGATTTTAGTTCTTCCTTACGGCAATTAATTAAAATTTTTCCACAAGCTAAAAAACTTATTAATCTCACCAATAATTTGCTTAAAATAAAAGTAATTTAGGTTTAAGACGGCCCAGTAGCTTAACTTATTATTAAATTGTCCTTATTCAATCAACCCAAATATACTATAATATATTATAATATATTTAGTCACCCTTAGAGACAACAGTCAGAAGCAAGACCGTAATCTTACTTTAGGTTCTTTGAATATGTCTATCTAATAGTCGATTTTTGTTGTTATTTTCGTTCTCGAATCCTCACATGCACCCTAGGCGCTACGGTTCTGCGAGTAAAAATACCTATCAATTTACTCATTGCATAGTCATGTTCAAAGAACCTAGTCTTTGTCGCCAAAATTTCAGCACCTATATTTTGCCATATTTATACTACAAATACAGGTAGACTTTTTAACATGAATTCACTATTTGCACAAAATTCAACTATGATTTCGGTAGAAACCTGCTCAAAGATTTCTACCATCTCTTGTTAATAGCAACAAACAATACTAAAGGCCACAAGGCTAACAAATATACTTACATAACTTGATTGAACTATGTTTCATTTTATCCAGAATAATTTGCACTTAATTTCTACCTATGCTCAAGCATCTACTCCTTAACATAACTTACACTTTTCAAAAGCCAAAATTATGATAATATATCAATGCATTTCATACTCTGCTTTGACTATAGTAGTTTTACTGACTTGAATTAGAGTATACTCAGTTGCTTCCAAGAATTGTTTTGTCATTACACTTCTTTCGAAACGCTACTCGAGATGGTAATTTGGACGATGAATCTATTCTACTGCTCCTGATCATTTGAACAGTGACTCAGCACTCAAATCTTCACATATATTCAATGGATTTCAAGAGTTGGATTTTATTTTAAAGGGGCCAGCGCGCGGAACGTACACTTAAGTACGTGAGCATAGCTAAAACCCCGATCAAATGAAAAAACAACTCTTGAAAGCCGAAGAATATAACACCTAAGTACACTGCGGTTTTGTGCTCCTCATCTCCGTCAAATTCCCTACCAGAAACAGGTTTCGAATGAAGTCTAACATTTTGCACTATTCTTGGTCGCAACTCTAACGGAATAACAATACCATAAAAACTTGAAAATTGCTTACTCAACCTTCAAATTGTTATAAACTCCCAACATTTCTTATAAGTTGTACTTTTCCTTTAGTCCTATTTCTTTGATAAATGAGATTAATATACTCCATTGCGTTCAAGCATTGTTTTGTCATTTTATCAAGGAGTCGCGTGCTCATGCACTAATATGTTACTTCCACGCACGCATCCAACAAATAAAATGATGGTTCTTGAGATCAAATTAGTACATCTAAGCAACTTACCTAGTTACAATATAATTACATACCAGTACCAACGCAATAACAATAAGCACATAATCCATGTTCAAATCTTACAGGTATAATAGCTTAAATTATGTAATTATTTTAACTCCACCTTTGCACCAGCTGCTTCTAGTTTCGCTTTGAAATTTTCTGCCTCTTCCTTATTAACCCCAGATTTAATAGTTTTCGGTGCAGCATCAACTATTTCTTTAGCTTCTTTTAAACCAAGCCCAGTAAGCTCGCGCGTTACTTTAATAACTTCAATTTTTTTATCCCCAATACTTGTTAACACAACTTCAAACTCTGTTTTTTCAACTTTGGCTTCCACTACCCCTGGAGCGGCTGCTACTGCCGTAGGAACAGCAGCGGACACCCCCCATTTTTCTTCCAGCATCTTGGAAAGTTCAGAAGCTTGTATTATTGTAAGAGTTGATAATTGCTCTACAATCTTTTCTAAGTCTACCATATAATTTTCTTCCTTTTAAAACTTTTTAATTAATTTTTATCTATATAAGCTTGCAAAATTCTAGCAAGCCCAGATGCAGGAGCTTGTAACACACTAACAATTTTAGTTGCAGGTGCTTGTAGCACACCAATAATTTTACCTCTCAGCTCATTTAATGACGGTAGTTTAGCCAATTGACGTATAGCATTTCCATCTAGTATTGTATTATTTACTAAACCACCGACTATTTTTAGAGCTTCATTAGTTTTTGCAAATTCTACTACCCCTTTTGCAGCATCAATAGAATCTTTAGAATATGCTACCGCTGTAGGACCAGTCAGCAAAGTATTCATCTCGATAACACCTGCCTTTGAAGCTGCTATCTTGGATAAAGTATTTTTGACTATCCTGAACCCAACACCTCTCGCTTTAAGAGACTTACGTAATGCAGTTATTTGACTTACAGTAAGCCCATGGTAATGAGTAATTATAACTGAACCTGAGCTTTTATATACTTCTTCAAAATCTTTAATAAATTCATGCTTCTCTGCTCTTAACACTTTAACTCTCCTTATAGTGTTGACGATATAGTTCCTATATCTACTTTAACCGATGGCCCCATAGTCGAGGATAGATATATTGCTCTTAAATAATTGCCTTTAGCACCAGAAGGTTTTGCTTTAATCACCGCAGAAATAAAAGCCGAAACATTATTAAGTAAATTCTGAGTAGTAAATGATAGCTTACCAGCTCCAGCATGGATAATACCTCCTTTTTCTACTCTAAACTCCACGTAACCACTTTTTACCTTTTTAATTGCTGTCACAATATCGGTAGCCACCGTACCAAGCTTAGGGTTTGGCATTAAACCTTTTGGCCCTAAAATTCTTGCTACCGTTCCTATTATTGCCATCATATCTGGGGTCGCAATACAGACATCGAAATTAATCTTTCCCGCTTTAATATCATCGATCATTTCTAGGGAGCCAACAATATCTGCTCCTGCTTCTTTTGCCTCTTCTATTCTCTCATCTTTACAAAACACTGCCACTCTAGTCACTTTGCCAGTACCCGCAGGCAGTGATACAACACCACGCACCATTTGATCTGAGTGTTTGGGATCCACCCCCAACTTCATTATTACTTCCAAAGTAGAATCAAACTTAGTATAAGCAGCCGTTTTCAATACTTCTATACCTTCCAGTAAACTCACCACCCCCACTTGAGCCACCTTTTTTCTTGCATCACACATTTTCTTTCCATCAGAACTTTTTACTTCATTCTTGGATGTTATTTCCTTTGCTTTCATAATTAATCCTCTATTACCTCAATACCCATAGATTCAGCAGTGCCACGAATGCTTTTTGCACCTGCCATTAAATCATCGGCATTTAGATCAGCTATTTTAATTTTTGCGATCTCAACACAATCTGACATCTTCACTGTTCCCGCTAAAGCATCCTTTTTAGTAGCACTAGAACCTTTAGAGATTTTAGCAAATTGCTTTAAATAATAAGATGCAGGAGAAGTTTTTGTGATAAAAGTAAAACTATTATCTTCATAAGCCGTGATCACTACTGGAATAGGAGTACCAACTTCAATAGCTTGAGTAGCAGCGTTAAAAGCTTTGCAAAATTCCATAATATTAAGTTTCTTCTGACCAAGAGCAGGACCAATAGGAGGAGAAGGGTTAGCCTTACCTGCAGGAACAGTGAGCTTAATATATGCAGTTATTTTTTTTGCCATTATAATCTTATCCTTACTCTATTTCATTCTATAATATTAAATTCTATCAAAGCACTTACTTTGTTCTATATATTTTCTTGCTTATAGCACTGTTTTGTCATTTTAATTTAAATTTCTATTGCCCCATACTTTCATAAAATACTTTATCATTTACTTATCTTTCAAGCCTTGCTTATCTCGTTTTATTATGGCCCCGGATGCTTACCAAATAATTAAGTACACCTCAAGTACAACTTTATTCTAACCACTAAAACGCTATGCTAGATAACCAAATAATATATCTTCAATCAAAAATTAGGTATTCTTTTTAACCTGAGTAAAACTCAGCTCTATAAGAGTTGCTTTACCAAAAATGGATATCGCCACTCTCAAACGACTTTTCTCATAGTCTATTTCTTCTACTACACCTGTGAAAGTCTCAAAGGGACCTTCAGTAACTACTACAACCTCTCCAATCTCATATAACTTTGAAATTCTAGCATCTTTGGTTTCAGATTCCAACTTACTAAAAATATTTTGTACTTCTTTTTCACTAAGCGGCTGTGGCGTACTTTTACTACCTAAAAAACCAGTTACTTTAGCTACATTTTTTACTAGATGCCAGGAGTCATCGGTCATTATCATTTTAATTAAAATATACCCGGGCATAAATTTTTTTTCAGTCTTAACGTTTTTGCCACGTTTCACTTCCGGGACTTCAATTACTGGAACAAGGATCTCTTCAAAATACTCGGCCATATTTTGCTTAGTAATTTGATCAAGAATCATTTGCTTTACGCCCTTTTCTGACCCTGATAAGGTATGGATAACGTACCACTGCGCTCCAACAATTTTTCCTAACATTTATTCTTACTTCCCAATATTAAGTAAAATTTGCATGATAGCATGGATGCTGTAATCTAACACTAGACAAATTAGACTAAAAATAAATACAGCTACTACTACTATAACAGTTGAAGTGACCAATTCTTTCTTATTAAGCCAAATAATTTTATGCGCTTCTTGTTTTACTTGCTCATAAAATTTATACAATTTATTTTCTTTTAACATTCATACAAACTCTTATAGTGGCAGGAGCGACAGGAATCGAACCCGCAACCTTCGGTTTTGGAGACCGACGCTCTACCAATTGAGCTACACTCCTATCATATTTTGCTCAAAAAATCAAATTATTTTTTAAGAAAAATACTATCTCTGGATATTATTACACGACCAGAGCGATTATTAATATTAGACATTTCCTTATTTTTCGCAACAGCAATATATCTTATATAAAAAGACAAAAATCACAATAATAAGATACTAAAACATTTGCTATTATTTACTTTTTATTTTTAATCCCTTCTGCTACTTGTTGAGGCACTTGATCATAATGAGAAAAAGTCATACTATACTGTGACCTTCCTTGCGATAAAGATCTCAGAGTATTGACATAACCAAACATCTCAGCCAAAGGGACATTAGCAATAATGACTTGGGCATTACCTCTGGGATCCATGCTCTGCATTTGTCCTCTACGGCTATTTAAATCACCAATAATATCCCCCATATATTCATTTGGAGTAATCACTTCCACTTTCATAATCGGTTCTAATAACTTTGGGCTTCCTTTTGGCATACCTTCTCTAAAAGCAGCCTTTGCTGCAATCTCAAATGCTAGCACACTTGAATCTACATCATGAAAAGCCCCATCTATTAAAGTGGCCTTAAAATCAATCATAGGGTAACCTGCTACTACTCCTGTGTCTCGTATATTATTTAAGCCTTGTTCTACCCCAGGAATAAATTCTTTAGGGACTGCTCCTCCAACAATTTTACTTTCAAAAATAAACCCTGTCGCAGGTTCTTGCGGCTCAAATATTATTTTAACACGCGCAAATTGCCCAGCACCACCAGATTGTTTTTTATGAGTATAATCTACTTCACAAGCTTTAGTGATTGTTTCTCGGTACGCCACTTGCGGCGCTCCCACATTTGCTTCAACCTTAAATTCCCGCCTCATACGATCAACGATTATCTCTAGATGCAACTCTCCCATACCCTTAATTACTGTCTGACCAGTTTCTTGGTCAGAAGTTACTCTAAAAGAAGGATCTTCTGCAGCTAACCTAGATAAAGCTAGGCCCATTTTTTCTTGATCTGCTGTTGATTTTGGTTCAACCGCTAATTCAATAACTGGCTCAGGAAATTCCATTCTTTCCAAAACAACTTGTTTCTCTGGGGCACATAAAGTATCACCAGTAGTAGTATTTTTAAGCCCCGCTAATGCAACAATATCTCCCGCTACTGCTTCCTTAATATCCTCTCTTTCGTTAGCATGCATAAGAAGCATCCTACCTACTCGCTCTTTTTGACCCTTTACGGTATTTATTACCGTAATACCAGAGGTGATTCTACCAGAATAAATTCTAACAAATGTAAGGGAGCCTACAAAAGGATCTGTCATAACCTTAAACGCTAAGGCAGACAAAGGTTCAGAAAGAGAAATTTGAAACTCCTTTTCTGTATCAGTATCAAGCTCTATACCTTTAACTGTACCAATATCCAGAGGAGAAGGTAAATAATCAATGACTGCATCTAATAAAGGTTGTACTCCTTTGTTTTTAAAGGCACTACCACATAATACCGGCACAAAAACTCTATCTATTACTCCCTTCCTAATAACTAATTTTACTTGTTCTGCAGAAACCTTTTCTCCTGACAAATATTGCTCCATTAGCTGATCATCTAGTTCTGCAACCATATCAAGTAACATTGCATGGTATTTTTCCGCAATCTCTACCATATCCTTAGGAATTTCTTCGTAGGAATATTCAGCCCCCAACGATTCATCTTTCCAAAGAATCGCTTTCATTTGTACTAGATCAATCACCCCCTTAAAATTTTCTTCAATACCAACAGGTAGCTGAGTTACTAAAGGATTGGCTCCAAGGTGATCCTTAATCATGTCTACGCAGCGATAAAAATTTGCTCCCATTCTGTCCATTTTATTTACAAAACACATTCTAGGAACTTTATATTTATCAGCTTGTCGCCAAACAGTCTCGGATTGGGGCTCAACCCCGGCCACCCCATCAAATACGGCAATTGCCCCATCAAGCACACGCAGCGATCTCTCTACTTCTATCGTGAAATCCACATGTCCAGGAGTATCAATAATATTAATTCTCTTACCTTTCCAATAACACGTAGTAGCAGCAGAGGTAATAGTAATACCACGTTCCTGCTCTTGCTCCATCCAATCCATGGTAGCACCGCCATCATGCACTTCTCCTATTTTATGTGACTTACCAGTATAATAAAGAATACGCTCTGTGGTGGTAGTCTTTCCAGCATCAATATGAGCACAAATACCAATGTTGCGAGTATTCGCAAGAGAAAGTTGTTCTATTGTCGACATATTTATATTACCTTGGTTGCGGTTTTTTAGGACTAAAATGCGCAAATGCTTTGTTAGCTTCCGCCATTTTATGAGTATCTTCTCGCTTCTTAATTGCTACTCCCCTATTATTTGCCGCCTCAAACAGCTCTTCTGCTAATTTATCAATTATAGTTTTTTCTGAGCGCTTATTTGCAGCAATAATAATCCAACGTATGGCTAATGCATATCCTCTTCTTTCATCCACAGGGGAAGGCACTTGATAATTAGCACCTCCTACACGTACAGAAGTAACTTCAAGGTAAGGTTTGACATTATTCAGAGCATTATTAAAAGTTTCAAAAGGGTCAACTCTATGTTTTTTTTCTATTTTTTTAAAGGCAGAATATAATATTTTTTCTGCCAAAGCTTTTTTCCCTTTCCTCATAATATTATTAACAAACCTAGCAACTAAAGGGCTATTATATTTCATATCAGGCAGGATAATCCTTTTCTCTGCGGCATGACGACGTGACATCTTATCTCTCTAATTTCAAATTATTTTTTTACAGCTTGTTGTTTCGCTGAAGTACCATAACGTGAACGCCCTTGCTTACGATTTTTTACACCTTGCGTATCGTAAGCTCCCCGAACTATATGATATTTGACCCCAGGAAGGTCAGGCACCCTCCCCCCTCTTACTAACACCGTAGAGTGTTCTTGTAAATTATGCCCCTCACCTGGTATATAAGCATTAACATACTCACCATTACTCAAACGCACCCTTGCCATCTTACGAAGAGCAGAATTAGGTTTTTTAGGAGTCACAGTCTTCACTATAACACAAACCCCTTTTAGAAATGGATTAGCATCCAGAGCGGGCGATTTTGTTTTGCGTGTCTTTGACTTTCTCCCCAAACGCACTAACTGATTATTTGTTGGCATCTAATACTCCAAAAATTTTTATACTGAAATAACTTAAATTCGTTTGTAAAAATAGATTATTCCGGCAAACAAATGGTCCTACTAAAAAAGCAAAATGCCTTACTAGAGAAATTTCTTAGTATACATTTTTACTTATTTAATTATTAATCATCTATAATCTTTATTTTATTGACTATATATCACTTTGAGATAAATATAGACATGGTCATTTATTTTATAGGAATTATTTATAGAAATATTTCATCAGAATGGCAAAGATTTTATAGCAAATACTATAGTGATTTTCAAAAATTTCCTCTGTGTCATCTAAATTTCCACCTTGTAGCTTGAATTTATGCGTTGTAACTATGTTACTGTAACTACAAATTTATATCCAAGCTATTATGTAATATTTGTGGAACTATAACTAATTTTTTTATAAAAGCAAAGGGTTTTTAGTAATGTTAATGCAATAAAACATATTGCTGGACTATACCAATAGTAATTATTATCAATATAAGGATAACGGAGCATTATTTCATTTCCTTTCCACTAGGCCTTACTCTCAATAGCGGCTAGGTTCTGTGAACATTTCTATGTAATGAGTAGATTTATAGGCATTTTCGCTCACAGAACCGCAGCGCACTAGGGTGTAGATGAGGATTCGAGGACGAACATAACAACAAAAATCGGCCATTAGATAGAAATTCACAGAACCTAAAGAATTTTTACTGCTTTTAACTAATAGTAAGCTTTTTTTCCAGCATTTTCGCTAAGTTACTAATAATAATTATTATGATATAATAGCATAGCCCTGCGATTAACATAGGAGTAAAATAAGTATAAGTCTCCAGCGATACTACCTGTGCTCTACGCATTAGATCCATCTCCCCGATCATTGATATAATGGCCGATTCTTTTATTAAATTAATTAACTCATTAACTAACGAAGGTAGTATATTTCTTAAGGCTTGGGGCAATATAATCGCTCGCATAGTGAGGCTTTCGGGTATACCTAATGCTTTTGCTGCCTCAACTTGTCCTTTATCAACAGCCTTAATTCCGGCTCTTATTATTTCGGAAACATATGCTCCTGAATTTAAGGAAAAAGCCATGATCCCAGCGGCAAAGACACTAAACTTCACTCCTATCAACCCTGGTAAGCCAAAATAAATTATACTAAGTTGTATTAATAGAGGAGTACCACGAAAAATAGAGGTATAAAAGTCTGCAAACATCCTTAAGAGATTATTTTTACTGATTTTACAAACCGCTAATAATAACCCTAAAATAAGGCCTAACAACACTGAAATCAGGCTATATTTTAAGGTTACTAGCGTTCCTTGAATAATAAAATTGATAGAAGGGTAATAACTAAATACTTGTTCAAACATATAATATATCTTTAGGTTATTTTAGAAATTATAAATTATTTTATTTCCAGCTATTTTCTAGCAAAACTTCATACATTATAGCAAATGTCGATCTATTTTTACTGACCTTTAAGGCATAAATCTCTACAATTCTTTTAAGTTGAAAAAAGATTTGTTACATTACTATAAGTTGGCTATAATCTCTATTTTAATATTAATACCATTCAATTAACAGCCTATTATATCTCTAGGCTGGCACTATTATTCAAAAAAATTATTAATTTACTCATCACTTATGTCAAAACGTCATCATGTTATCGATAACCAACATACAGCGCTTGCTAGTCATAAGAAAAGCAAAAACTTAGCAGATCAGCCAGAAAACTTACTCATCGCCCCAGTAATTAACAGTTCGAACCACATCATTACTGCTATGAGCGAGAATGCAGAATTAAGCTCAAGTAACTCTTGCGAAATTGATGAATTCATTAGCGGCACTTCGACCATTAATAAGAAAGAACAATTAACTCACATTTTAATCAATAGGAATTCTAATCCAAAAAATATGATTCATGATTTTAATAGTTGTACAGGCCGCCAATTAACTGCAAAATATAGCCGAAAACAAATTGTACAATTTTATTTAGAGGAAGAAAAGGACTTAGATCAAAAGGATGAAGATGGGTTTGCTCTATTACATATTTTAGCAGAAGTAGGAGAATATAAGTTAATCAGACATGTAAGCTGTAAAGTGCCTAACATCAATATACAAAACAATGAGGGTTATACTCCACTACATTTGGCCGTTGCTAATAAACATTATAACACTGTTGACACTCTTATCTCTATGGGGGTAGATCGCAATTGTAAAAATTGCCATAACCAAACACCCTTACATATAGCCGTTATAACAGGCGATATCAAAATGGCTCTATTATTATCACAATATGTATTACCAGATTTAAAAATGCGTGATAAGTGCGGTTATACCCCTATCACTTGGGCAATTGTAGGAAGGCATGATAAATTAGCTGAATTATTGATTCAGGAGGCTACCCATCTAAATAATCCTCCTTTTAAGGTTAGCACTGAACTACACATTGCCATTGAAAAGGGTAATATTAAATTAATTAATTCTCTTCTAATTAAAGGAGCTAACATAGATGCACAAGATGAACAAGGCAACACCCCTCTAAATCTTGCCTGCGCATTATTCCCGACCGCTAAAGAGCAGTATTATAAAATAATCGATCTGCTGTTAAAGCAGGGGGCAAATCCCGAGTTACCCAATACACAAAATAATACTGCTAGAGAGATAATTAATACGCAGATATCTCTCGAACCTCCTGGTAATAATGGCCATTGTTACCAGGTATTACTAAAAAATTTACTATCATATTCCTATAATATCGGATGTATCCCCTACATAGCAGCCTCTACCTCTATTCCTACATCAGTAATCACTAAGTCTACTACTATTTCTATTACCACAGGAAGTAAGACAAGTTTTGCTCAGTTAATTTCCCCATCTATTAATGCACAACCTAATGATTCCTCAATATTTATGGATATGGATAACAGCAATATTAATCAGGTTAATCAACCAGAAGCAGAGATTATTGGCGCAGCAAACGTCCCTACTATAATGAACGTATATTCATTAACTAATGGTTTCCGACCTCAAATAGCACCACAACCTCAAGTAAAATCACAATTAGATAAGATCACAGAAGCGATTAATACACTGCAACAAAAGTGGATAGCAGCAAATGAAACATATCCCCTTGAGCTGTACTGTTTTAAAACTCCAGATTGTTCTGAGTATACGCAATCACACTATATAAATTCTTTCATATATAACACAGAATCTTTCAAGATATTACAAGCTATAGCTCATAATTTTGCTGATGTAAAAGAATTTCACAAGGCGTTAATGGCAGTTAGTAATATAATAGTCAGAGGGAACCGTACAGCAAAACTTTTTAAACAATTAGGAGAAGAATTGTGTGTGAAGGAAGTTGATTATAAAATTAAAGCTGAGATCAAATATTTGTTGCAATGTGTATCTCTCACTGAGCTAGCGGATATATTGCAGTATAATGCTGTCAAAGATAAAATACTGTCTATAGGAATAATAGGAAAATGCTGTAAAAACACACTAGAGCTTACAGAAAGAGCCCCATCTAAACATTGTGCTTTAAGAGAAGTGCAACAGATTGACAGATATTTCAATGAATGTAAGCTAAAATTGGAGAACATACTACCACAACGGAAGAAGGTAGAAGAGTTAATCAATAAAGTTAAAACAAAATATAAAGAATTGATAATAGATCCTATTAATTCAGCTACACACCAAAATCTTGTGACTAATATTAGTACTCCTAGTGCTGACATGAGCGATTCAGATGATGATAACGCAATCATAGATGTAGTCAATCTTGACTCTCCTCCTAATAATATACCAGATATTAATATGAATTATTCCGGTCCAGCGGCAGTAGCCCCACTTGGTGTCCTAGATAGCACTACTTCTCCACATAATCTAGAATAGCATTGAAAACAAAGTGATTTATATATTTATGCAATTATTAATTGCAATTTATGTAAATTATTCGATTTATAACTGATAATAATTTACTAACTTAAAAATTACTGTATTTTATGGTAATTAAACTGTTAGTTGCTATATAAATGAACAAATTTTCTTCCTGGCACTATTTTAACTGGCTAAGGCAAGTTCATAAAACTCAATTATACTGGAATGAGCCGCAGAATTGGCTCCTCAAAACTTTGGAGCACTCGCGTGCTCATATAGTATATTTGACGCGTTCACCCCTTGTGTTACGTTCCAATTCTAGGAATCATTCCAGTATATATAACCTAAAATACTCTTTTTTATTTTTTATAGCCTTATTTATAATTATAGTCGCTAATACTGGATATGGCTCAGCCTGGTTAATCGAGCCAGGTCAATATAGATATACTCTCACTGTCAGTAACATCGATAAAAATTCTAAACAGATGAAACAAGAAAGAGCGGATCTACGCTTAGCAGTAGAAAAACAATTAGAATCCTTAAAAGAACAATTAAAATTTGCTACTAAATCTTCGGCATTTTATAAAAAATTACTTAATCAAATTAAACTTTTAGAGCGCACTTCTCAAGAATTAACTGGCTATCAAGAAGAACGCAATAGGATCATTTCAGTAGAATACGGAATTAATAACATACACAATATAGGATTTCAATTGCTTTATAAGGATTATCAATTCCAAGGCACTCAGTATAAGAGCCCTACCTTAATTAGTGAAGAAATTAGTGCATTTTATAAAATCAAACTTTTTGCAAATAATAATCATATAATTTCTATTCAACCCAAAGTAACCGTTATACAACATAATAGCAGTCAACAATTTTCATATGAAATATTGCTGTTATCAGGAACCTCCCAAACAAAAGGATCGATTGTAGTTTTCACGGACAGTAGCTTCACTTTTGGGCAAAATTTATATCCTATGAAGCAAGGACAAAAATATTATGCCGTTTCAGCTACTAAAGGAATAAAGCTCAACAACGATATTATGTTAGTAAACTTTGTGAAATATTATATTAGCAGCAAAAATTATAATGCTATTTATAATAAAACAATATATAATCAATTTTCAATTGCAAAACATGTTAAATTTGGCAACTTAAAGCAACATAGTTTAATAGCCCAAATAGGGTATTTTTCAGATAGAAGCTTGATTAAATCTAATTACAAAATATCAGGAGTAACCTTTTCAATATGGATAGAGATGTAATAAATATTAACAAAGAGTTGTTAAAAATAATAGAAAAAGGGGAATTAACTGCTAATCTCCAGCTATCTCTCATTAAATTTCAAGGTATGACCACCAAGGCCGCTAAGCATTTCTTTCGTATAATAATTGAGACAGGCATAATTGATAATGAGCAACTAATAGATATTTTATATAATAATAAAACCTTCCCTCTATTAAGGGCTACACCAGAGAATATTAAGATTTATGATTACTCTAAGATAGATCAATATATAAAGTGGGGGTATTTTATTTATATAAATGATAAGCAGAATATCATATTGGCCATAAATGATATTACTTATCTCAGGCCATAGTACCCCACACTTATTGTTGAAGTTGAAAGGCATGCATAATGTGTTTTCGTAGTAATGAAAACAACATAGCAGGGGTATCACTTAACGAGTTATAAAAATAATCTTTTATCCAATCAAATCCGTAAGTAAATAATGAGTATAATTTACGACCATGTTTTTTGATCTTTATAGGATAAATTTTGTTCTTAATGTCACCAGCAAGCACGCAAATAGCTAAGGATAAAGATACTATTGCAAATAGTTTTTCCAGCTTTTTTTGATCTGTAATGTGGGTATCTTCAATATTAAATCCAGATGACTTGAGAGACAGAAAAGGTCGCTCAATGCTCCACCTCTGCTTATATGCTAGCAAAGCACATTCACCAATAAGCACATTACTAGCAATAAATAGTTGCTCTCTTTCTAATTGCAAACAAGTTATTTTAATTGCCATACCATTGTAAATTTTGCTTTCTATAGTTTTAGTGTCACCCATTTGCATATCGGCAAAACATTTATTCAACTTCATCTTGCCACCGTTGAAATGCTTGACCTTCTCACTTTTTCTTAGCCTGATAGCAAAAGGTAATTTTTGGATTCCACCCATATATTGCAACCATTCCTCACCAACAAATTCCCGATCGGCAAGGATAAGCTCTATCATTTCCTTAGGTATAATTGTTAAAATTTGCTCAATCAATTTCTTTCTTTCATTAGTAGAAGAGTTGCCTTTTTTATCAAGTAACAACCATGCTATAGGAATTGAAATATTACCATAAACGATAGTTGCAACAAAAAAATTCAAATTTTTAATACCAAATTGCCAGCTGGTTCTATCTATGGCAAGGCTAATTTTACCTGTTAGACAGAGCAATTTAACAATAATTTTCCCTAAACTTATAAAGCACATATTTTGTTCTAAAAGCAAACGCTCAACTTTAACAATCTTGGCATGCAAATTGCCTTTAGAAGCGACATACAGTGCTAATTCTTTGATTCTCACAGTTTTAGCTTTTACTACTGCACAAATTAATTCTGCAAATGTTTTAATTCGTGCTGGGTGCCAATCTAAAAATATGTATAATATTTGGTATAGTGATTGAGAGTCCATTAATACCTCCTGTTGCTTGTTTCTCAGCGGAGATTAGTGACTCTCAGTCACTTATTCAATTTATTATTTTAACCCTCCTGTAAAATCTGTGGGGTACTATGATCTTTACTATATAAAGCTAATAATGCTTCAGAAGTTGCAAGACTGAGATAAGAGTGTGGCTCTTTTAGAGAGCTATAATTGTGCCCTTCAAGCAAAATTTGGCGTATTACCTCTAATTCTGGGGTAGGTACTCCTGATTCAGTAAGCCTAGTTATTGTATTAGCGGCATCCTGCGATTTAGGAACCGTATCAATTTGTACCTCCATATAATCCCCCTAGCATAAAAATTTTATAACATATAATTACTAATTAATATTAACTAAGTGTTTACTAAAATGATAGCGACTTGTTGGAGCACTGCCTAAAACCGTGGGTTAGGACCAGTATTAAGGTAGATGCGATGATTCTGCCACGTTTAATGCAAAATCACTACCATACATTGTTGAATATTATCCGTACCTATCGAGTGATAATCAGAAAAACCAACTTCGCCTTGAATAACTTAATATTGCTTTATTGTATATTAAACAAAATTATAACGATAGGTCAACAATATGTTGACAGGAGTCAATTAAATATTATACACTATAAATAATTCTTATTGTATTTTACTATGGCCTATAAATTAAGTTTTTCTAAAACTGCATTAAAAAATTTGCTCAAGATTTCTGCAAATAAAAAGAGTATTATATTAGAAAAGTTAGAGGTACTAAAATTAGACCCATATCAGGAAAATAATAATATCAAAAAGTTAACAGGTTATGATGGTTATAGATTAAGGGTTGGGGGTTACCGGGTACTATACAGGATAGATAAAGGAAAGGTAGAAATTCTAGTAATCAATATTGATGTTAGAGAAGGAATATATAAATGAGCAATAAACATATAATAGAATATAAGGGGAAGCCTGCTTTTGTGGTCATACCTTTTAGCGAGTATCAGGAGCTTATAAACTTTAAAAAGCACCATATTACCGATGAAGAATTATATGCTGAAGGCATAGCTAAAAATGAGGAATATTTTCCTGAAGAATTAGTGCAAAGAATTATAAATGGTGAGAACCCAATTAAAGTTTATAGAGAGTACCGAGAATTTTCTCAAGAGCAACTAGCAATCAAAATCGGTAAAACTAAGCAATATATCTCAGCTATTGAAAAAGGTACAAGACAAGGTACAATAGATACTCTAAAAAATCTCAGTACTGTTCTAAATGTTGATTTGGATATGCTGAGTTAAACCAAATATTATTCAGCACACCCTAGTGGATGATTATCGAACCTAAATGGGGATAAGAATTATTATAAATCAGCATCCTTATCATAGTTTTGTATAGACAATGCTCGCCCTTACGGGTTATTTTGTAAATTTAAGAAATTAAAGATAGTGATAAAAGAAAAATTTGATATAGATATAGAAAAATCTAGTATACATCGAATGCTAGGGGCACTTGGGTTTAGGCATATTACTGGTAGAAAGAGGCATTACAAAGCTGACACATCTTCTAAAGAAGAATTCAAAAAAAAATCTACACCAAGTACACCAAGATAATCCTATTGTACCTATTTATTTTTTTGATGAGACTAGGTTTGGGCCCAATACAAAACATGGTTTAGGATGGTTTGAAAAAGGCAGTAGGACGCCAGTTCCTACAAAGCTGGGATTTAAATCATTTTATCTTTATTCTGCTACAAATCATAGAGATGGAGACTCTTTTAGTTTAATTATTCCGAATGTTGATAAGGCCTGTATGCAAGTTTTTCTTAATGAATTTGCGAAACATATCACTACAAAAGTTATATTAGTGATGGATGGAGCTGGATGGCATAAGGGTCTTACAGTACCAGCTAATATCGAGATTATGTACTTACCACCATATAGTCCAGAGTTAAATCCTGTAGAGAGGTTGTGGCAACATTTAAAAGATTTGGTGTTAAAAAACAAAGTTTACGATTGTTTAACTAAACTTGAAGATGCTGTAATCGCATTTATTCAATCTATTGCAATAGAAACTATAAAATCTATATGTAATTGTTCATATATCTATTTATAATAGGGAAATGGTATTAGAAGTCCATGAAATTGAGATTAAGTCATACCTAAGCCTCTGCAGGATAGTCATAACTATCTCCTATATTTTTTATTCTTCCTTCATCATAAAATGTATCTATTAATGGATATTCTGCTATTTCTCTAGCATCTCTTCCTTGATACATAAATTCTTTAGCTATTTGATTAATAACGTGGTAATATGCCCAGTTGGCGCTTGATATATCCCACTTTTCAGCTGCTATTTGTATAAGCGTACATAATTTTTGGAAGTACAAGAGGGTATTTTCTTCTAGTAAGTTAAGATCTTCAACTGATTCGTATCCTTCATCTCGTTCTAAAAAATTCCTCCTAAACTCTGTTTGTTCAATATCACTTACTAAGAGCTCCTGTTGGGTGTTTCTCCATGCAAGTAATATTTCAATGATTGTAGGATTATCAGTATAACCCATTAAATAATTCTGTGTGGCGTGGGAAAGGGCACTACAATTATTGTTATCCCGCCAATTAACATATTCTTTGAATTGTTCTATATCATTCTCAAAAATCTCTTGCCAATTAGCGTTAAAGTGATTAACTAATAATTGCAATATTTCTACGTTGCTTGATTGTGTTGCTAATATTAGAGCTGTTTTCTCATCTTGATTTGTCACCGTAATATTAGTTTTTGGGTGAGCAAGCAATGCTTGAATAATTTCTATGTTTCCCATGTGCACTGCTAATAAAAACGGTTGATCATCGTCTCTAATACCTTGTATTGTAGGTATAGGGTTAATTTGGTTAATATCTATTTCAGGAAATTGTAATAAACATTTCACTGTATTTACATCCTTATCTAATATCGCCTTTACTAACAGAGAGTGACCTTGTTGATCCGTAGCTTTGATATTAATGATATTAGTAAAATTAATGTATAAACTGTGCTTAACGTCAGATGAAGATTGTAAATATGGGTCAGACTCTAAATTGTTCGTGCCAGAAGAAGAACGCACAAGGTTGATTATCTCTCTAATTATGCGAAATTTTTCTAGCAGTTGGTATAAATTATCTGGATTTTCTATATATGATTCAATTAATCCATGTGGGCAATACCCCCATTTCTCTTCATGCTTGTTATATTCTTCTTCTAATGTATAGCATATTATTCCCAATGCCCGCAAAGCCATTATAGTAAACCGCAGCTGTTCTGTATCACTGATTAAGTGTGCCTGTTTATCATCTTTCCATTCAAGTAACGTTTGAACGATTACAGGACTATCGGTAGCGCCACTAAAATAATTATATATTGCGTAGTAAAGAGCACTACAATCATTACTATCCCCCAATTAATATATTCTCTGAATTGTTCTATATCACTCTTAAAAATATATTGCCAATTAGCCTTAAAGTAGTTAACTAATAATCGAAAGACTTTGATGTTGCTAGTCTGGGCTGCTACTATCAGAACTGTTTCAAAATCTGGGTTTTGTTGAGTAACGTCTACTTTAGGATGAGCAAGAAATGCTCGAACAACCACTTCCTCTCGCATGTAAACGGCTAACAAAAATGCTGGCCATATATCACTAGAGGTTCGACATGCTGGAATGAACGTACTACTTTCATTAGGATTTAATTCCTGATCTTGGAGCATTTCTACAACTTGTTCTTTATTGTTGCTTATTACTGCCTGTATTAAGGGGGTATATACATTTTCGTTTGGTGGGTTCATAGCATGATTATCTAATGCCTGACTATTATTCCCCAAGGTTTGTCGTATTATCATTGTTAGTAGTGCTGATAGTGGAAGACTACTTATAGCATCATGATCGGAACTTTCATGCCTTGCCTGCTGATTAACAAGAGTAGCTTTTGTTATATCGTGATGTTGCTTATTTTTTGTTAATGGATCCATCAGCAAAGGCTGAGTAGTCTGTGAATTAGTAGATTGTGCCTGAAATTTAAGCGGCTCGATTTTCATTGCTAATTGGGCACTGTGGCAGGACGCAAAAATCATGTTACTGTCATCAGATATATATAGTCCTATTGGTAACGTATCTAATAATAATTTTTGATCTGTATGTATGGTTAACTTATTCATTAGTTGCGCAATAGCTTGAGTGGGGATACTATCTGTGTTTAGATGAACATTGCAATCATTTGCTCTTAGTAGTATATGATTAAAATCTAAATTTATATTAGTAGGTTCCAATAATGCAAGTATGGTATTACTGTTATTTTGGCAGATATTAGCCAGGTTATTATTAAATAACAATCTACTATTGATATTTCTTACTATCCCTAATTCTTTATATAACTCAAATTTATAAAGCTTATATATATGCTGTTTTATATCTCGCTCTCTAATCGAGGTTTTAAATATATTTATAATGGGTAAATATGCTGCCTGGTATAAAGATTGATATATATTATATACTCTTTCTTTGATAATTGTTGGTTTCTTTTTATATTGCCAATGTGCGGCTGCTCCATGTTGAGCTTTCTCATTCATTGCGCAAGTACGGATTTGGATCTCTATATTTTTTTTAGTGGGGCCAATGATTATAGTATGTAAAGATTGATAACCATTAGATTTAGGTTGGCGAATATAATCTTGAAATTGGCATTTAACATTTTGATAACGAGTATGAATGACTGCAAGGGCCTTATAACAATCTTCCACATTCTCTACTATAATTCTGAATGCTAAAATATCATATAATTGCCCTATATTAATATTTTTCTGTAGCATTTTTAACCAAATAGAATAAGGAGTTTTGATTCTACCGAATATTTTGGCTTGGATACCTTCAGTCTGCAAGTTATTATGAAGAGAATTAATAATTTTATTAATTAAAGTTTTTATATCTTTGCCACAAAGGGCAGATAGATGGGTTAAAATATATTCACGAATATCTGGCTGCAATATTGTTAAACAAATCTCTTGCAGCTCAATTTTAATCTCTTCTAATCCTATTCTTGACAATAAAGGTACGTAAATTTCCATTATTTCTAAAGCAGAAATAGCATATTTTTCAAGTGAAGGGGTTACGGAAAATATACTAACGTTATGTAGTAAATGGGTCAGCCTGACCAATAATACTCCTACCGCTACTTCTTCTGGCATAGAAAGTAAGTAGTCGAAAAATCTCTGTGCTTGTCTCGTATTATAAGGTAAGTAATGAATTGTTGAGGCTTTAAGGATTCCCTCTACTATATTGGCTATTTCTGTACCAAATTGGCAGGTAATTTTTTGAAGATGCAAAGTAATGTTAGATAAATCTGTGGTGGAGATAGCAGTAGACAATAAGCCTGCTATTACTGTATCATTATTGGGATAAATTGTTAAAAGGATTTCAGTAGTTTCTAAAGCATATGCAATGTCGTAACTATGATATGTAATATAAGAGAGAGCCTCGTGTAATTTATTATCATTAACCTTAACCATACTGTGAGCGAGCATAAAGGTAATATTTATATGGGACTTTTGTTATATCTTCCGTTGTCGGTTAATATTTAAGTGAGGGCCAAGGCTTAATATATTCAAATGATTTGAAGAAGTGGATTGAAAAATATCAGGACCCCAGGTACTCACTCACGTACTTATGTACATCTAACAATTAGCTTTAAGTTTGAGGTGACATTTATGGACTAGCATGATACGGCATATCTAAAGTCATGTTTTGGTTCTGATGAAGAAAATTTTTGGTTCTTCTGTGACTTAGTTTTGCCGTAAATATAAATAATTTTTTGTAATAGCTGAGCTATTTCCGTAATATTTACTTATATTTTCGATCAAGACCGTTCACAAAGCCTACTACTTAAAAATTTTGTTTTCAGAAAATATAAGTAAATGGGACCAGGAAAAATAAAATCAGTGAGATCACTTTCAATCTCTATTTTATTATTTTCTACATAATAAAATACACCTTTCCGCACTAGAAATCTCGGCTGCCAATATTGCGCTAATGTCTATTTACTTAGGCTATTGTTCCTATTTAAACCACCGCAATATATTTTTATTACTAAAATAATAAGATTTTTTATCAATATATACAATCTTTATATTATAAAAATTTTAATTAATTTTAACACAAAGCTTCCCTAATGCTCAATCTATTTTTTAACTGTGCAATTAAAATCAACTTAAGTGAATACTATAAGAAATGCACGGTGAGATTGAGCTTAATAACATTGAAGGTAAAACCAGCACTATTGAATAGACTTCTTTAGAAACTTTACTGGCGATGGTAATTTGGACAATGAATCTAGACTCAAATCCTCATATACATTTAAGTACGCTGCAGCCCTACGCTCCGAGCCTTCTTCAAATTCCCTACAGAAGCGAGCTCTAAAAGAAGTCTAATATAGAGTGCCGGTTAAAGAGGGTATTATCATTGATAGTTAATGCTATTTTCATGATTCTATAGTTTTGTAATTAAGACTTACCAAACTGAGTGGTTTGTGTTAATTACTAGTGCTATTAGCTTTATTTATGCTATAATTTCTTTCAATAATTAATTTAATTCTCAAATACTAACATAGTAATGACCATTAACCTTTCTGATACAAGTAGCCCATTAGCGGAAATTAGATTGCCAAAAATGAGGGTAGGTACTGATGATTTTAAAACATTATTGCTAAATAGTGAAGTATTTGTTGATAAAAGTCTAATGATCAAAGAATTTCTGGAAGATAGTGGAGATGTAATTCTCATTACCCGTCCAAGACGTTGGGGTAAGAGCTTGAATATGGATATGCTCAAGAAATTCTTTGAAATAGAAGTAGATGACAAAGGCGTACCTTTACTGCAAGAAAATAGAGTAAATCATAAATTATTTGTTGGAGGGGAAGTAAATATAGGTTTTGGTGAAACCAAAAAACTCAAACCTCTAAAGATTGCAAGTATAACAAGTAGCATGAAACGTCAAGGCCAATTTCCAGTTATTTCTATAAATTTTAAGGATGTTAAGGGGAGTAGTTATCAGGAGATTGAAAATGGTATACGCAATCAAGTTATACAGCTATTTGCTCATCATTATTACTTAAAACATTACATAACGCAAGACATAGGATTATTAGATAATGCACAAAAAGCAAAACTAGAACGATATTTTACAGAAGAGCTGACGAAAGAAGATTTAAAATATAGTTTAAGATTTTTAAGTGAATTACTTTTTATGCACTTTGGTCAGAAGGCTTACATACTGATCGATGAATATGATACACCAATAAATAGTTCATATATTAAGTTTGGTAATAAGCCAGAAGAATTTGAACAGGTGCTTGAACTATTCCGTGGAATATTCGGTAGCGCCCTCAAAACCAACCATTACTTAGAAAAAGGAGTAATAACCGGAATCTTACGGGTTGCTAAAGCGAATTTATTCTCAGATTTAAATAATGTTTGCGAATATACTTTACTAGATAGAAAATTTGCTAAGTTTTATGGCTTTACTCAAGCAGAAGTTGATGATTTACTTACTCTCGTCCCTACAAAGACAAGTCCTGAAGAAATTAAAAATTGGTATAATGGTTATACTTTTGGAGGAGAGATAATATATAACCCATGGTCAATTATGTTATGTTTATCTAGCGAAGGTAAGCTTGATCATTACTGGTTAGATAGTGGGGGAACCGGGCTTGTTGATAAAGCATTATTAGCAAATGAAATGCAAGAAGATATGCAACGACTAGCTAGCGGTAAAAGTATTATATTACCTATTACCAAACAAATCAGCTTTGCGGACATTAATAACCCAAAAGGTCTATTTAGTTTGTTGCTATTTAGTGGTTACTTAAATCCAACTGCTATTGAGCCAAACGAAAATATCTATGCACTATCAGCGCCTAATAAAGAAGTAAAGCATATATACAATGCTAGGATGCTACAATGGGTTACTGATCAGTTAAAAATTGATCACTCTCGTTATTATTCTTTTGTGAGCTTACTACCTGTTTGCAAGATAGAAGAATTTAAAGTAAAACTTCAGAACTTATTGTTAAACTCTACTAGTTTTCATCAGACAGGTGAGATAAGAGCAGAGGTTTTTTACAGTGGCTTTATGCTTGGCTTAGTACATACATTAGCAGGAAGTTATCTGATAGAAAGTGAGCGAGAAACAGGGGAGGGCAGATCTGATATTGTCTTAATCCCGCAAGTAGGAAAGAATGGGAATGCAATTATCATTGAGTATAAGGTATCTAAGGATGTAAAAGCTTTAGAATCCTCAGCTAAATCTGGTTTAGCCCAGATCAATGATAAGAGGTATGATACTAAAATTAAGGAACATAAACACGTTCAAAAGATCCTAAAAATCTCTATGGCCTTTTATGGGAAGGAAGTGGCTTTAGAGTATCAAATTGATAATATTTCTTAAACTCAAGTGTCGTTAAATGAGAGTTTCTTACCATGACTCTTTTTCTTAGCTTCTATCTACTTCCGTCCAGACCTTATTGCTCTTACCACTGCTTCAAACTCCCTAGCTCTTAACGCGGTTAATTGCAGAAAATTATTTGGGCTTATCTTGTAGTAGAAACGGATTATGCAAGAAGTTTATTATTAAATAGGTAGTCTGTAGTTAAAACCTATACCAAATTCCCCAACCGCTATAGTTTTTTTAATCGGTTTAGCGGAGACAAAAGTTCCACTATGAATATTGAGGCTCTCATATTTAATTCTTATAGAATGAGCTACTTGTAATTTTGCGGCAGCTGTGAGACTAAAATTATTTGTCACTTCCTTAGCAAATCCTAGTCCCATCTGCCAGGCAAGGCAATTACTTCGGTGCCTTAACATCCTAAAATACCCCGTATTATTAAATGCCTGCCATACAGAGGCAGTAGGTCTAATCTTTACTTGAGCTATTCCCCCCCCTAATATCACGAAAGGGGTTAATGTTTTTACTTTATTTAAGTCATACTTAAGATTCAACATATATATATTAGAGTCTACTTTGGTGCTACCTGAAGTTTTTGGTATTGCTTGCCCTAAGGCAGTAGGCATTTCTGGTAAAATATAATGTAGCGGATAATTAGGCTGATAAGTTACAGAAAATTCAATTGCCATTTGAGGATAATAACTATAGCCAATTTTAGCATTATACATTTGTGTTTTTTTTAATGTAAAGTTGCTATTAGACTCCTTATGATGGAATTTTTTTACTACTGGCTCTGTTATCCCAGCTTCGCCTCCTATATAGAAAAAGGTTGGCAGGGTTTCTCCTAATTCTGCATAGGTTAAGCTAGACATTAAAGAAAATATCAAAAAAAGCTTGAATAATAATAGTCTGGATAATTTGATCATATTTAACATCTATGCTTTGGAGAAAGCATAGATTATATAACCATTCCTTTATAGGTCAATAAGAAAACTATCTATTATTAAACTTAATATATAAGGGATAACGCTAAGAATTAAATGCCGATAAATCTACTCATTACAGAAATGCTCACAGAACCAGCAATTAGCCGAAGTAGAATCTAAACTTTATCTGATAGACGAAGATTATTAGGTACCATCGATCCTTCTTTTAACTTTAATTTGATTTCTTTCAGGGCTCGAGGATTGGCATCTATTACTTCTAATTCTACCTGATCGTTAATATTTATTTTGGTCCCTACTACTGGTACATTTCCTATTTTTGATAAAACTAGTCCCCCTATTGTATCAAATTCATCTTCTTGCGTTTTTAACTCAACTCCAAGCACTAATTCCAGTGCTTCTACTTTAACTCTTGCATTTGAGATAATTGTATCTTTATTAACAATTCTAAAACTATCATTGTCAGATTTTTTATCGTGTTCATCATCTATGGGCCCAACTATCTCTTCTATTATATCTTCAATTGTCACAATCCCATCAGTTCCCCCATATTCATCAATTACAGTTGAAATTTGCACACAATTTTTACGCATTTCTGCTAATAAATCTATTAATTTCATGGAAGAGGTAGAAATAATAGGTTTTCGAATTATTTTTTCTAACTGCAATGGTTGCCCAGTAGCAAGTATTTTAAATAAATCTTTGATATGAATAAAGCCGACTATATTATCTAAAGTTTCATTATAAACCAATGTCCTAGTACGAGGAACTTTATTACTATATATTTTACTTAATTCGTCAAAGCTTGCTGTTAATTTTATTGCTTCAATATCAGACCTAGGAATTATTACTTCTTCTACAGTTTTATGACCAAAATCTAATAAGTTCATGAAAATTTTTTTTTCTTCTATAGACATTTTTTTCCTGTTAGTATCTAGTTTTTTAACTAGATGAAAAAAATTATCGCCTGTTTTCCAACAGGAGCACCAGGAAATAAAAATTTTAAAAAAATTTTTAATCATGAACATTTTAGAAGGAGAGGAGGAAGAGTCTTCTGTTTTCGAAGAGCGTGGCATATATTTCTTTAAAATTAATTAATATGGAGAATCAATTGCAAAACCACTTAAAATTTCTGCCTCTAATTTTTCCATAACATCTGCTTCTTCATCATTTTGATGATCAAAGCCCAATAAATGCAAAATACTATGTACCAAAAGATGTGTAAAATGATCTTTAAAGGTCTTATTTTGACTTCTAGCTTCATTTATAATTGTTTCATACCCAAAAGCTATATCCCCTAAATACATATAATATAAATCTGGAGTAAATTCAAGTAGATGCCGGAAATCTAATACTATATCAGGAAATGATAATACATTAGTAGTTTTATTTTTCCCTCGAAATTGTTGATTTAAATTCTGCATTTGACTATCGTCAGTAAGTAAAATCACTACTTCAAGTTGTTGCGTTATTTTTAAATTATTATATCTATTTATTATATTAGCAACAACTTTTTTGACAAAAGACTTAGTAATAAACTTATGTTGTTTCCAACTTGGATAGTTCTTGATAATTTCAACCTTAATTTTCATTGCAGTAATTTTTCAATATGTATTTCTACCATCTGCCTATCCCTTAAAATAAAATGAAGATTCTTTGAATACAAACATATACTGCTCGCACCTGAAGGGTTGATAGACTATAGAATCAAAATCAAGATAGTAGCAGGGGCAAAAGCAGCACACATCAATTAGTACGTTGCTACCTTGCACCCTGAAGACAACAACGCAATTCTTGGTTTTCATTGAGTATACTATAGCTTAATAAATTCTACTCAGATCTAATGTGAGAAAAATTATAAAAAGATAAAATATTGAGTAGGCGAATAATTTCTTAGCTTGTCTATTATTTTGATCTTTAAATAACGAAAAAGCATAATATAAAAAAATGATGCCTAATATGGTAGCTATTACTAGATATATTATGTGACTTAGTCCTAAGAAATAAGGTAAAAATGAGGTAATAAACATCATTATACTATAAATAACTATTTGCTTTTTAGTATAAGTTGCTCCTTTTATTACCGGCATCATAGGAATGTTACAATTTTTATAATCTTCCGATCTAAAGAGTGCTAAGGCCCAGGAATGAGGGGGAGTCCAAGCTAGGATAATTAGAAATAAAGAACAGGACTCAATGGAGATATTATTCGCAACAACGGCCCAGCCAATTACCGGAGGTAATGCTCCAGCAGCACCCCCAATTACGATATTTTGGATGGTAGTACGTTTAAGCCATATAGTATAAATAAAAATATAGTATAATATAGTCGTTAGGAGTAGGAAACTAGATAGCAAATTAACACAAAGCCCCATTAAGAACACTGAAGAAAAAGCAAGTACTACCCCAAAAGCTAATGCATCCTCAGGTTTGATAGCTTTAATAACTATAGGCCTATTTTGGGTACGTTTCATTATTGCATCAATATCCCTATCATACCACATATTAATGGCGGCGCTACTGCCTGCCCCAAGAGTGATACACAACATAGCAATAAAGGCGATAAATGGGTGAATAGTATTAGGAGCAAGCCATAATCCAGAAAAACTGGTAAAGACTACCAAGGCCATTACTCTTGGCTTCATTAAGGCTATATAATCCATTACTGAACTGTCATAGTGCAATTTTACCACTGGTCTTTCAATAGATTTCTTTCTAAACTCTACTGGCGATGGTAATTTGGACAATGAATCTAGGCTCAAATCCTGGCGTACATTTAAGTACGCTGCGGTTTTGTGTTTTGAGCCTTCTTCAAATTCCCTATTAGAAACGAATTTCGAAAGAAGTCTATTCAAAGCTACATGGCTTTTATTCATAGAATTATTGTATAAAAAATTTATTATTTTTAGGAAAACTGCTAGGAGGTATTTTACCAGTGCTACCACGGCGCCCTAAAAATGGTAAAATATTTTTTTCTACCTTCACTTTATCGCCATTATGCCAGCTTAAGCCCGTCTCTTCACTAAATATTTGAACATCCAGCAGTTTTGCCTCTTTAAATTTCTGCAATACTACCCCCTGACCTTTTTTCATTAAAGGTATTTCACTTACTTTAAATATTAATAATTTTCTGTTTTCTCCTATGCATGCTATATAATCACCATTTACAGCGACACAGTTAAGGCATATATGGGTTTTAGCTACCTGCATCACTTGCTTACCAAGCTTAGTGGCTGCTACTATTTCATCTGAATTAACAATAAACCCTTTACCTTGGGTATTGACCATAAGCAGGTTAGTATTTGGCTGATATACAAAAATATCACTTATTTCATCATTTCCTATATCTACTATTAATTTTATCGATTTGCCATTACCTTTGCCTCGAAATATATTGTCGGCCAAAATCGTAAAGAAACGGCCAGCAGTACTTAATATAAGAATTTTATCGGTGGTATAAGCGTTAATGGCAAATTTTTCTTCATCACCTTCTTTATACTTCATAGAAGATAAATCATTATTATGCCCTTTTAAAGAACGAATCCACCCCATTTTTGAACAAATTACCGTGATAGGTTCCTTAGCGATCAAAGCTGAGATATCAATAATTTGAGCTTCGTTATTTGCTTCTTCAAATACAGTGCGACGTTGTCCTAGTTTAGTATTAAAGCCAAATTTATTTTGCACAAATTGAATTTCTTTTTTGAGGACTTTGTTTAATTCATTAGCATTGTGTAAAATTTTTAGCAGAGTTGCCAGATCTTTTTCTAAAGCCCCCTGTTCAGCAATAATTTCTTGTTCTTCTAATTTACGCAATGACCTTAATCTAGTATTAAGAATTGCTTCCACCTGCAATTCGGTTAAATTAAATTTTGCAATCATTAGCTGTTTAGGTTCATCTTCTTCACGGATAATTTTGATTATTTCATCTAAATTTAAATAAGCTATTCGTAATCCGTTCAGAATCTCTAACCTATGTTCTATTTTATTAGTAAGAAATCTAGATCTCCGGGTAATAATATTCTTTCGATGTAATAAAAATTCTTGTAATATTTCTAGTATATTCGCTACTTTAGGAATATTATTCGAATCTATAACATTCATATTAAGCTGAATCCTATTTTCTAAAGCAGTGAGCTTAAACAGAGATTCCATAATAATATTCGGATCACAATTCCGATCTCTAGGCTCGATGATTAACCTTATATCTTCAGTAGATTCGTCTCGTATATTACTGATTAAAGGAATTTTTTTATCTTTGAAAAGTGCAGCAATTTGTTCAATAACTTTAGATTTTTGTATCTGATAAGGGATTTCGGTAATAACAATTTGATATAAACCATAACTTAATTCTTCTTTTTGCCAACGGGCTCTTACTCTAAAGCTACCGCGGCCAGTAGAATAGGCTTGATGAATTATCTTTAAGTTATCAATAATGATACCGCCCGTAGGAAAATCTGGCCCTTTAACAAACTGTAAAACATCATTGATCGTTACCTCGCGGTGGTCTACTAAGTAAGTTAAGGCCTCACATAATTCATGTAAATTATGCGGAGGAATACTCGTGGCCATACCTACTGCTATCCCTTCTGAACCATTTGCTAGTAAGTTAGGAAACATCGCAGGCATAATCACTGGCTCTGTATCAGAATCATCATAGGTGGCACGAAAATCAACGGTATCTTTATCTATATCCGACATTAAGAGAGTACAAATCTCCGTCATTCTTGATTCGGTATAACGCATGGCGGCTGCATTATCCCCATCGATTGACCCGAAATTTCCTTGCCCATCAATTAGCGGATACCGCACAGAAAAACTCTGGGCAAGACGCACTAAAGTGTCATATACTGCTACGTCACCATGCGGATGATATTTACCAATTACATCTCCCACTACTCGTGCACATTTCTTATAAGCAGCGGTAGGTTCTAACCGCAATTGTAGCATAGCATATAATAACCTCCGATGGACAGGTTTTAGACCATCGCGCACATCTGGTAGAGATCTAGACATAATAGTGGACAGAGCATAAGCAAGATATCGCTCTGATAAGGCATTACCAAAATCTATATGTTCAATTTTAGTATCTTTTGGGATTGTCATTCTTAAAATCTGTTATCAAGAAAAATATATTATAGGCGAATCATCAATAATTTGATATCTTCAATTCGCACAAAATGCTTAAAATTCTTCATCATAACTGCTTATTGTTACCGGAGTTAAAAACATTATATACTTAACTATCATCATCATCTCTCCGACCATAAAAAGTCGAGACACATCATTTTAGTGGTTGATGTTGTACCGCTGTTGAAACAAGGTTGTGAAACCCCATAGTAACTTTTCAGTTACTCTATCGATTATTCTAACCTCTCTTGAATGAAAGTCAATGAGAATACAGGCAGGATAGTAAAAATTTAGCTGTTGCACAAAATCAGGATATCTTATTCAAAGAAATTCCGGGTTATTCAGAAATAGTGATATCAGTAAAGTGCAGGAGAATTTTAAAAATTTGTTTCATAACCATAGATTAACTTCTTTAAAAAAAATTCTTGTCTTTGATATTAAAACCTCTGCGAGCTCTGCTGCATGTAGAGGATAGAGTGAGTATGGCAAACGGTCTTGAGTCAAGAGTCCCATTGCTTGACCATAGGTTAGTTGAGTTGATGCTACGTATTCCAAGCAAGCTATTTCAAGGAGAACAAAAATCGTTGCTTAAAAAAGCAATGCAATCGGTTATGCTCCCTGAAATTATGAACAGGACGGATAAAATGGGCTTTCCGGTCCTATTCAACCAATGGGTTAATGGAGAACTCCGTGACTATATTATAGATACTCTTGCTAAAGGTAGAATAATTGACCATGGTTTTGTAAAGAAAGTAGACCTGATCAATATGCTTGATAATAACATGTTGATCTTCAACCGGGAGCTTTGGGGAGCATTATGCTTAGAATTATGGCTAAAGGAGTTTATAGTAAATTGATAAGATTGGTGCATTAATAGGAGATTTATATCTTGTAGCTTTAGGATTCCTTTTATTGTTTAAAAAATCAAAAACTGTATCTATTAAGTATTATTTTTGCGGCAAAATTTTTTCTTTTAAATCGATTAATTTATTTTTCATATTCTTCTTATGTTGTAATGATGTTATTAGTACAGTTAAGTAACTATATCAAGCTGATGCTGCAGAACCACTTCCTTCCCACAAAAAGCCATCGAGATCTTAATGATCTTTTTAACATGTTTATACTCTTTTATTTTAGTATCATATTGCCTATCCATAATTTGCTTTAACCCTGCTTTGGCAGCAGATTCTAGCTCTTCTGCAGTAGTACATATTTTATACTCAATGATAATTGCGGTATCTGTGCCTTGAGCTATTGGGGTCAAGATGTGATCACACCTGCCATACCCAAATTCTCTGTTAGATTCTATCATATATCTACTGACTAAAGGTGCTAGCAGCCCTCCCATTAAATTATGATAATCCCTTTCCTTACTTAAATCATGATAACTGGTGGAATTTAATAAATATCCTTGCAATCTTTTGCCAAACTTATCTATTTGCTGATCAATTAATAAGGCGATAAAATCATAATAATCACTCATATCCATATTTAACTTGAGCGCAACCCAGCCCATTACTCTTTCGGCGTAGATTCCTCTAACCTCCTTATTAGGAATGGTTAAATGATATCTTAAATCCTCTGGATTATCATTTGCCAGGGCAGGATTTAAGTAACCTGCAAATACCAATAAGCTATATAGTATATCTTTATTATGTTCTATTTGCCCTAAAGAAATTTGTTTATATAATTTCTTAACAATTCCTCTGCCTTCCAATAATTCTTGCAGATCCTCCTGCATTTTATCTGATAATAAAGCCTTATCAACAAGCCCCGTTCCCCCGCTATCTAACCAGTAATGATCAAGTTTACCCTTATGCGCTAAACACTGCATTATTGACCATGGATTATAGATTATTTCTCCGCCGAATGTGTAACCATTATACCAATTTTTAATCTTCTCTGGATCAGTGCTTGTTGGTACTTTTGTAAGTAATTCATCAACTTCTGTTTGAGTAAAACCATAAAACTTAGAAAAATCTTCATCTAGTAATGTATATTCACTAACATTATTGAGATCTGAGAATAAATTAGCCTTAGCAACTCGCAGGATGCCGGTAATTACGCCTTTTTCCAAATATGGGTTGGTTTTTAGGGCGCTACCAAACATGCCACGGAATAATTCAAGTACCCGCTCGAATTCTTCTGACCTGGAGCCAAACTTAATATACGAGCTATTGATCGGTGTATCATATTCATCGATTAGTATATAAACTTTCTGACCAAAGTGCATAAAAAGTAATTCACTTAAAAATCTTAAACTATCTTTAAGGTCTTTTTTGGTAAGTTCTCCTGTAAAATATCGATTTAATTTTTTCTTTTGCACCTCATCTAACACGGTGGTATTTGTTGTTATACAATGTTTTAGGTAGCGGTGACTTGCAAATAATTTTAGAACCTGTCCTTGAATTTCCTCTTCAATTTCTTCATAACTACTACCTTTAACATCCTTGAAATTTATGGAAATAACTGGAAACTGGCCTTGATATTCAGAGATAACATCTGGATACTGTGATATTTGAAGTTGTTTAAGTAACTTCTTTCTACCACTAGCTAATCCTAAATCTATTCTACCTCCCACAAACAATTTATCATTAACCCTTTGCTCGAGCGGTAAACGGTTACCATTTTCATCCACTTCTATTTCAAAGAATTTCTGGAGCATATTCATATTCAAGCTCTTACCCCAGCGCCTTGGACGGGTAATAAGAATCACTTTACCACTATCTTGTAGTATTTCCATAATCATTAGGCTTTTATCAACGAATACATCGCTATTAACTACCAAATCATAAAATTCATCGGTACCTACTAACATTCTGGGTGATTTATTACCAGCTGGAAAGGGGGTAGTAGCTTGATGTATTGAATTAATATCAGAAAGGTTAACTGTCATATTAGTTGATTATACTTGAGGATTATTCTAGTTGTTTAAACTATAGCAAATTATAGCATAAATAAATTAGAGCACTAAGTAATTTAAGCAAAGAATTTATTGCTATAAATTTATAAGGTTTACAGCAACTTGTTGTAGCCTCACTTAGTCAGTAGACTTCTTTCGACACTCTACTCGAGATGGTAATTTGCACGTCGAATCTAGGCTAAAATCCTCACCTACACTTACGTACGCTGCGGTTTAACGCGAAGAGTTGACTGCAAATTCCCTACCAGAAGCGAGCTCTAAAAAAAGTCTATTTTATGCCACCTTACCCTTTGATGAAAATGAACAAATAAGATTGTATAACCCTGCCTGCTGAACATCAGATCCAGTAAGGGTTTTCGAGCAATTATAGCTACTATTTTTTAAACTATTAGCAGCATATACGCAGCATATAAAATTTTGAGTAAGAGCAGTATGGTTCCAAAAGGCTGATAGGTGATTGGTGGGCAGTAGTGGGCTCGAACCACCGACCTTTACGATGTCAACGTAATGCTCTAACCAGCTGAGCTAACTGCCCTTAATGAATATACACTATAAGAATCTATAGAATTAAGGTATTATACTTAAGATATTATACTTAAAATTTATCGCCGAAAAAACCACACTTTAAGGTATAAGTATTTTCATTAATTGCACAGACCCTATAATTGTGTTAACAAAACTTTTTAGTAGACTTTTTGAGCAGATTTTTACCGAAAATATAGGTGAATTTTGTAAGTCAATAGCCTACCTATTTCAAAAAATTTGCCTATATTTGCAGGAAAAACATACCAAAAAAGGACCTAAAAAATTTTGTCAACACAACCTAATATATAATAACAAAAAATTCAAGTTCTATTTGCACTATTTTCCATATTCTGTTATGCTCCTCCACAAAATTTATATAATGTGCTGAAATGACTTGTATCATGGTCTTTAAGCTAGAACAGTGAATGAGCGAAACCAGTATATGAATGTGAAAGCATGCAATATGGGGCTTATGCTCATCTGATCTCAAGAATTGGCTTTTATTTTGACAGTAGGAGTGCGCAAGTAACATATTAATACATTGTGCATAGCTAAGCCCTTAATCAAATGACAAAACAATGCTTGAAAGCAATTGAGTATACCAAAAAACAAGTTTTTAAAGTATCAAGTGTACCCATGGCTCTCAAATCTAAAGCTTTTAATATCAATAATAATTTTGTAGTAAGCCTAGATGGACCAGCAGCTGCTGGCAAAAGCACAATTGGCCGTTTACTGGCCGATAAGTTGCAATTAACTTACTTTCAATCTAGTAGGGTATATCGAAGTTTAGCTTTAAGTTGTATAAATAATAAGATTGATCCTAATGATAAAGACACAATAATTAAATTATCTCAAACTCTCAGGATGGTAGAAAGTACAGAACTGAACGCAGAAAATATCGGTATTGTCGCCTCACAAGTTGCCTCTATATCAGAAGTAAGAAATAATTTAGGAAAATATTTAGTGGAATTGATCAACACAACTCCCAGAATCATTATGGAAGGGAGAGATATTGGGACAATCATTGCCCCGTCAGCGGATTTAAAGATTTTTATTGATGCGGATATTAAAATGCGAGCCGAGAGAAGGTATCAAGAATTATATCAAAATAATACTCAATATATGTTAAGTGATATTCTATCGCAGTTAGAAATGAGAGATAAAATGGACAAAGAACGTAATACTGCCCCTTTAATGATTCCTAAAGGTGCTTTAGAAATTGATACCTCTTATTTAATTCCTACTGAGGTAGTAGATAAAATAATAGAATTTATTTCCGTTAACTAGGTTCAGTGCCCTAGTTTTAGTTCAGTTTACGTTTAACCTTTAGAATTTTATACTAGATTGCACAGGCTAGTATTAGAGAACAATATGCAAATAAAATTTAAGAAAAAATTCGTCTCCCAACTTGCTGAAATAAATATTCAGCCTAATGAACAGTTTGAAGAAATGTTGGATATCATAAGCACCAGTCACGTCAAAGAAGGTACTGTAGTTAAAGGTCAAGTAGTAGGAGTAACTAAAAGTATTATTATCATTGATGTAGGGCTCAAAAATGAAGGTAGAGTGCCTATAGAAGAATTTGGTTTAGCTCATAATCAACCTTTACCTGAGATGGGGGATATAGTTGATGTATATATCGAAAAACTCGAAGGACGTAACGGAAAAACTACCCTCAGCCGAGAAAAAGCGATCCGAGAAGAAGCATGGGGGCATTTAGAAACTGCATGTGCACAAGGTCAATTTGTTGATGGGGTAATATTTGGTCGGGTTAAAGGAGGTTTTACTGTTGATTTATCTGGAGTTGTAGCGTTTCTGCCAGGTAGCCAAGTAGATGTCAGGCCTATAAAAGATATTTCTTCACTAATGGGAATTAAACAACCCTTTCAAATTTTAAAAATGGATAAAAAACTTGGTAACATAGTAGTCTCGAGGAGGGCTATTCTCGAAGAATCAAGATCTGAAGCACGCGAAGAAATGTTATCAAAAATTAAGAAAGGAGTACTATTAGAGGGGGTAGTTAAAAATCTTACGAATTATGGGGCATTTATTGATTTAGGGAATGTTGATGCGCTACTGCATGTGACAGATATTTCGTGGAGTAGAATTAATCATCCCTCAGAAGTATTATCGATAGGTCAAAAAGTGAAAGTAATCGTTATCGATTATCATGAAGAAACTAAGAAGATTTCTCTTGGCATGAAGCAGCTGGATCATAATCCATGGCAAAGCATCAAAGAAGAGTTTCCAGTTGGAAAAACTATGATTGGGAAAGTGACAAATATTGCTGATTACGGAGTATTTATCGAATTAAAAGACGGTATAGAAGGCCTGGTGCATTCAAGCGAAATTAATTGGGTGAAAACCAATCAACATCCTAAGAAAATGCTTACTATAGGGCAAGAAGTTCAATTTAAAATTCTAGAAGTTGATACTAACAAACATAGAATCTCTTTGAGTATAAAACAATGTCAAGAAAACCCGTTAGTTGAGTTTGCTCGTAAACATCCGGTTGGTAGTATAATTAAAGAGGCGCCGATCAGAAATATTACTGATTTTGCAATATTTGTCGCTCTTGATGATAATATTGATGGGATGATCCATGAAAGTGACATTAGTTGGGAAGGTAACGGGGCTGAGTTATTAAAAACATATAAAAAGAATGATTTAATAGATTGTAAAGTATTATCAATAGATATTGAAAAAGAACGTATCGGACTTGGTATCAAGCAATTAACTGAAGATAGTGGATCCGAAGAATTTGAAAATTATAAAAAAAATATGATTATCAGCTGTTCAGTAATTGCTCTTAAAGATGACGGGATTGAAGTAGCTTTGGATAATCAATTAGTAGGCTTTATTAGAAAAGCTGATCTTTCAAGCGAAAGAGATGAGCAAACAGTAGAAAAATTTACCATTGGTGATAAAGTAGAAGCAAAAATTATTACTATAGATAAGGTCTTACGTAAAATTACTTTATCGATAAAAGCTATTGAACTAGAAGAACGGAAAAAAGCTATTAAAGAATATGGTTCTACTGATAGTGGAACTAGCCTTGGAGATATTTTAGGGGCAGCTCTTGATAAGAATCAGCACCAAAAATAAATTATTGGGGATATACTGATTTGCTTTCAAGAATTGTGTTGTCATTTTATCAATGATTTAGCGGCGCTCACGTATTAGTATGTTACTTTCGCACCGCGCCTACCGCTGGTAAATAAAATCCAATTCTTGAAGTTTCTAGAGTAATATATAGTCTTCATTCTTTAGCTAGTGTTACTTGAATTTAAAGGTGAGGTTGCGAAAGCAGTATAAAAAATATGTGAACCCAACAAAAATCCTGCAAAATTAAGCGTCACCAGCTAAATATCGCAGGCTATCTCTTGGCGAATAGAACTGCCGGGATATATCATTAACCTTGAAGGTTAAGAAATAATTATCCTTATGATAAATAAGGCAGTTAATAATTAGAAATTTTATATGGACAGCCTAATAATTCAAGGTGGCATTCCTCTAAAAGGGAATATTCATGTTAGTGGTGCTAAAAATTCAGCATTGCCAATTATGGCCGCCTCTTTACTGACCAGTAAACTCAGCTTAAATAATATTCCAAATCTTACAGATATTACTACTATGAAAACTTTGCTTAACGCAATGGGTAGTATTATCACTATCACGCACCACCAACACCACTTAAGTATGGAAATTGATAGTAGTAAAGTGAATAACTTTACTGCTCCTTATGATATTGTATGTAAGATGCGAGCTTCGATTTGGGTCCTGGGTCCGTTATTATCGAGGTTTTCTGAAGCAAAGGTGTCCTTACCAGGAGGATGTGCTATAGGAGCTAGGCAAGTTGACCTACATATAGAGGTGCTGCAAGCTATGGGAGCAGAAATTCATGTAGATCATGGTTATATTAATGCTAAAGTTAAAGGTAGATTAAAAGGCATAAATTTTACCTTTAATAAAATATCAGTTGGTGCGACTATTAATGCTATAATGGCAGCTACTTTAGCTAGTGGAGAAACTACTTTATTTAATTGTGCTCGGGAGCCAGAAATAGTTGATTTATGTTACTGTTTGAGAAAAATGGGATCTGAGATTTATGGAATCGGTAGTAGTAAAATTAAAATTATTGGTAAAAGTCATTTAAACAATGCTTGTTACTTAATTATGCCCGATCGTATTGAAGCCGGTACCTATATGATAGCAGCAGCAATTACTAAAGGTGATTTAAATATTTATGGCATCGAATACAAAATAGTAAAAAATCTAGTAGTGAAACTTCTGAAAGCAGGTATACAAGTATTACCTATTGATCATGGGCTCAAAATTACTTACGTAGGGAAAATAAACCCAGTCAATATTCAAACTAATCCTTATCCAGGTTTTGCTACTGATTTACAAGCCCAATTCATGAGCTTAATGACTTTATGTGACGGCTGCGCTACAATTACAGAAAATATTTTTGAAAACCGTTTTATGCACGTTCCTGAATTATGTAGAATGGGAGCCCATATCACTATTAAAGGAAATAAGGCAAAAATATCTGGGGTAGAAACTTTAGTAGGAGCAGAAGTGATGGCCAGCGATCTTAGAGCCTCAGTGTCTCTAGTGTTAGCCGGGCTCATAGCTCAAGATCACACTATAATCCATAAAATATACCACTTAGATCGGGGATATCATGCCTTAGAACAAAAATTAATCAATTGTGGAGCAGAGATAAAGCGCGTCCGAAAACATATCTTATAGTCAGGTCAGCTATAGCCTGCGGTGAGTATACTCATATTATACTTCCCAATCCTGTCTTCAATCTCATGGCGAAAATGACGAATTAAACCTTGAATAGGCCAAGCTGCAGCATCCCCTAGAGCACAAATAGTACGCCCTTCTATCATTTTGGTAGTGTCTAATAATTGATCTATTTCTTCCATTTTTGCCTGTCCTTTTACTAGTTTCATCATAATGCGCCACATCCAGCCGGTACCTTCCCTGCAAGGAGTACATTGCCCACAAGATTCATGCATATAAAACTTGCTAAGGCGGGCAATCGCATAAATAATATCAGTAGAATTATCCATAACAATTATGCCGCCTGTCCCCAAGCCTGATCCTAAAGCTTTCAAGCTATCAAAATCCATGCTTGCTTCTTCGCACAATAATTTTGGAAGTAACGGTACGGAAGACCCACCTGGGATAATTGCTTTAAGGTTATCCCATCCTCCACGTACGCCGCCAGCATATTTCTCAATTAATTCCTTCAAAGGTATGCCTAAGGCTTCTTCCACATTACATGGTTTATTGACATGTCCTGAGATACAAAAAATCTTAGTGCCAGTATTATTTGATTTGCCAAGTGAGGCAAACCACCCACTGCCACGTCGCAGTATAGTTGGAATCACTGCAATTGATTCAACATTATTAATCGTAGTAGGACAGCCATATAAACCAAAACTAGCAGGAAAGGGGGGTTTTAGCCTTGGAAACCCTTTATTCCCTTCTAAACTTTCAAGTAATGCGGTTTCTTCGCCACAAATATAGGCACCCGCTCCTCGGTGCAAATAAATATCAAGCTGATAGCCCGTACCACAGACATTAGGTCCAATAAAACCAGCTGCATACGCTTCATCTATCGCCCTTTGTACATTTGATGATTCATTATAAAATTCGCCACGAATATATATATAGCAAGTATGGGCATTAATAGCAAAACTTGCAAGTACGCACCCTTCTATCAGCTTATGCGGTTCATATCTTAAAATATCGCGATCTTTACAGGTGCCAGGCTCTGATTCATCGGCATTAACTACTAAATAACTAGGTTTAGGATGATTTTTAGGCATGAATGACCATTTAGTACCAGTAGGAAATCCAGCCCCGCCTCTTCCTCTTAGGCCAGATTGTTTTACTTCTTCAATTATCCATTCTCTACCTTTATTAATAAGTTCCTTAGTATTCTCCCAATCTCCACGTTGCTTACTACTAATTATATCACATTTTTCTTGGCCACTAAGATTAGCAAAAACTTTATCACTATTTTTTAACATAAATTATCACTGTAAATAATAAGATGGTTGATTTAAAATTGTTATCCACAGAGCCTAATAGCTTAAAATTAGCGTATCTCTCTCTATCCTAAAACTTTTAAAACGGTCTAACACAGACATACCTAATAACGAGATATCCAGGCCTCCTGTACCAACATGCGCTCCTACCTTTCTAAAATTGCTCTCTCCTAATTGGAGATTATCTAATTCAACATAAGCAGCTTTGCTTAATCCATTAGCGGTAGAATAAGTTTTGGTAAACTTCAGCTCTGAGAAGTTAAAATTCAGTTTTTTTGCATCCTGTATTGTCAGGGCTAAATCACTGGCTCCGGTATCAATCATAAATTTAATTTTTACTCCGTTAACGAAGCCATCAACATAAAAATGCCCATCACCGCTACGGTTAATTACTATTTCGCCTTGTTTATTAACCCAGCTATATGATGGGACTAATACTGCCACTACTCTTTGAGATATATAATTTAACTCAAATCTAAAGGCATAACCAGTAATTATTACTAAAAACACTCCTAACCAAGCCAATAATTGAGTAGAAAATAAAATTATATTTTTATTGTTCACATTAAGTCCCCTACGTTTTCCAAGAATAATCTGGCTCTATGAGCTTCAGGCTTATCAAAAAATTTACTACTATCTTGGTCTACTAGTACTTGGCCTTGATCCATAAAAATTATCCTATCTGCTATCATTTTAGCAAATTTAATATGATGAGTAACTATAATCATAATTACTTGCAGCTTCAATAAGGTAATAATTTCGATAATATCTTTAATATTTTCAGGATCTAACGCCGAAGTAGGCTCATCAAACAACATTACTTCTGGGTCCATCATTAAGGCGCGGCAAATTGCTACTCTTTGTTTTTCCCCACCTGATAAGTTGGAAGGGAAGGCAGTAATTTTGTGCTTTAAGTTAAATTGTGCAAGTAATTGTTCAGCCTTTATCAGTGCTGCCTTTGGTTTTACCTTTAACACATTTACTGGCGCGTATATTAAATTATCTTGGACATTGAAATGAGGGAAAAGATTGAAAGATTGAAACACCATGCCGATTTTAAGGCAAAGTTTTCTTTTATTTTTTTGAGTTAATTTTTTATTATCAATAAAAATATGTCCCCTTGTTGGTATTTCTAAACCATTGATCATACGTAACAAAGTTGATTTACCACTACCAGAGGAACCTATGATCGCTATAGTTTCTTTCGTATTAAAGGCTAGATTTATTTCTTTAAGAGCATAAGTTTTATTATAGCACTTAGAAACCTGATCAATTTTTATCATATTACACCACTAATCTATAACCATCATATAATGGCTTAATATTGGGGGGTAATATTTTGATTATTTCATGATAATCAATGAAATGGTTCATATTAGTTAATAATATTTGTTGCGGCTTAAATTGCTCATTCCATCGTAAGATTTTATCTAAACCTGCATGATGATCATTAGACTTATAAGATATGCAATCTAGTATCCACACTTTAATATCTTGTAAAAAATCATTAGATTCTACTGGAAAATCTGAGACATCACTAGAATAAACAAAATCTCCTATCCTTATTCCTAAACTATCTATAGAGCCGTGATTTTGCCTAAAAAATTGTACTTCTATAGTGTTAATAGTACATTTTGTAAAAAAATCTATAGGTTTTGCTATTAATTTTTCAGGAGCGAATAAATACTGATTACGTGCCTCAGTTCTGCTGATAGTCGCGTGATCCGAGAATACTGCTAAGGGTTTGTTTTGAATAAAAGGGAATACCCTTAAATTATCAATGCCGCTCACATGATCAGCATGATCATGTGTTAAGATAGCGGCATCTATTTTTTTTATTTTTTCTCTTATTAATTGGTCTTTAATATCAAATCCAAAATCAATAAGAATTTGACTATTATCATCATCAATATATATTGATGATCTAGTTCTTTTATTATAGTTTGATTGAGAAGTACAAATGTTACATTCACAACCAATTACAGGAACGCCAAGTGACGCACCACACCCTAGAACGGTGACTTTTAGCATGATATTTCTTTACTTAAACAAAGTTAAAAATGTTTGAATTTGTATATCACTTCCTAGGTCTTAATCAAGAACTTTTTTTATATCTTAATAAAGTAACAAATCATTTTAACATAATAGCCTATATTCTTCAAATCATCTCTGATTGTTTTAATATTAGTAATTTTGCTGTGGCCTATTTTATATGTTGTATATATTTCTGTATTACCTTAAACAAGATTCAAGATTTTGAACAATTCTATATAAAATTCTGGCCTATATATAATAAATTATTTCTTTTGGGAATAATTTATACCATATTTGGTTTAACTTATGCTATATTAAAGTTTTCAGTTAATATGCCTAGGCCATTTTGTTCCCTACCAGCCTACAGTTTTACCACTATTGCCGATGTAAGCTTAGCAAGATGTTTATCCAGCTTCCCTAGCAGTCATGTGGGCCTTGCACTGGTGGTGGCATATAGTATTTGGACAAATATAACAATTACTCAAAAACTTTTCACTTTCTTAGTAGTGCTGTTAGTTGCCCTCTCTCGTATAGCATTAGCTATGCATTATCCAGCAGATATTATTTATAGTTTTGTGATCACTATCCTTATTATAATAATTAGCAAAGTAGTATTTAGAATTTTTTCTAACAATTTAATAAAATGGATTGGGCAGATTATTGTAAAAAAATTATATAGATAATTTAAGGCGCGTTATCACTTACTGCGCAGTCCAACCTCCGTCAATCGATAGTGGAGCACCAGTTATTGAACTTGCTTGCTCATCACAGAGGAAAATCACCATTTTAGCTATTTCCTCTATCTCAACAAATTTTTTTGTTGCTTGCGATTTAAGGATTACCTCTCTCATTACTGCTTCTTCACTCATATTCTTCAGTTTAGCCGTATCAGCTATCTGGTTTATTACTAATGGAGTCTTAACATAGCCAGGGCAAATAGCATTCACCGTGATATTGTGTTCTGCTACTTCCAAAGCAACGGTGCGGGTTAATCCTAATAGGCCATGTTTTGCAGTAACGTAAGCTGATTTGTAAGGGGAGGCGACCAGGGCATGGGCCGAAGCGATATTGATAATGCGCCCCCAACCATTTTGTTTCATAATGGGTATGGCATATTTTATAGTATAAAAAGACGATATTAGGTTAACTCTGATAATTTCTTCCCATTTTTCTTCAGGGAAATCTTCAATTAAGGAAACAAATTGAATCCCCGCATTATTCACTAGAATATCTAACTTACCAAACTTATTAAGAATTGCTGTAAACATTTGGGATATTTCAAGAGGCTTAGATAAATTAGTCGCTTGATAGAAAATATCGCTAGCTCCAAGATTTATTAGTTCGGTTGATATTTTATCTAAGATTTCCTTCTTCTCTAATCCATGAAGAATAATTTTTGCCTTTAAGATTGCAAAATGTTTAGCGATTTCTAGACCTATGCCGCTTGTTGACCCAGTGATAACTACTACTTTATCTATCATACAATCGTTCCTAATTTTTATTTTGAATAAATGCAAGTTATGTTTATAATAACCTAAAGCCTGTGTAAGTATAATTTATTCATATAGAATAGACTTCCTGCACTAGTTTATCTAGTTGGTGATTTTATTGTCAAAACATGGCCTTCCGCTTTAGTTTATAATAAGATAATACTAAAAAAAATTTATGTAACTTTAAATTTATGATAAAGACGGAAATTATTAAGACTAAGTTTCTATCTGTGATGTGTTTGGGCAACGAATCTCCTTTTGATCATCCAAAAATTTATTTAGAAATCGATCCTAACAACCACTCTATTGTGTGCCCGTATTGCAGTAAGATTTTTGTATTAAGTTCTGAATAATCAGCCTATAAGAGTTAGTAATATGCAGTAAATGCATAATTAGAATTTATATTACACCCTGTCTTAGCCTAATCAATTAAATCTATAGTGTTCTGTAGTTTAAGGGTGTAGATAAAGAGAGATTATCCTTAATGACAAAAATTTTATACACCTTAATAATAACATTAATATTATTAACATATGGTCAGGTTTTGGCGGTACCAAAAATTACTAATTTGATTATGCCAGTTAGTTATTTTGTAAACCGGGAAAAACAGTTAAGAGAAATTAAGGATTATTTGAGTCAAGATAGAAAAGTGAGTATTATTAGTACTAGTGGTATAGGAAAAACTCAACTTGCTAGGGTATACGCTTATAAAAATAACGAAAATTATGATATAACTTGGTTTTTTGATGGTAATATAGGAATAAATGAAGAGTTTGTTAAATTAGCGAAGCAACTTAATCAAATGTTAAATACTAATATAACTGAAGAAATAGAGTACGCCTTTCGAGAAGTAATAGACTATTTATCTCATAAAAAAAGATGGTTATTAATATTTGATAATCTAAAAATTGGGAATAACAACAGAGTAAAAGAAATAGTTGATTGGCAACATAAGGGCCATATTATATTTTGTTCTCAGGATAGTGAAAATTTACCAAATATCTTAGAAATCTTCCTACTGGATAGAGTAAACACTACTAATTTAGCCAAGAATTTATTAGTGAGTGCAAATGATAAGGATATAGAATTTTTAATAAAAGCTTTTAATGGCTACCCAATATTGATAGTACAGGGGGCGCAGTTATTGAATAAAATTAAAGGTTTAAATAAAGAAGAATATAAAAAAAAGATATATCAATCAGCAGATAAAATAGCGGTAAATATCAATAGTGCTATTAAAGAGCTAAAACCTAGTGCAGTGAGTTTACTGAGTAAAGTAGCCTTAATAAATAATCAGGGCTTTTCGTATGAAATGCTGCGTGCTATTACCCCAAATGAAGATACGATAAATGAGGATATTGTCCAATTATCTAAATTTTTGTTAATTAGTTGCACTGACTCGGGATCGGAGAATCCAATTTTTGAAATGCATGATATAATTGCTGATAAAATACGAAAAATAAATGGTAATAAAAATAAGGGTTATTTAGAGGAGATAATAGTTAAGTTAGTTAGCGTCATTCCTAACGATATTATCAAGGCTCATCACTTTAGAAATTCTAAAACTATCCACAATAATTTTGAAATAATTGTAAAAAATGCAGAAAAATATAATATCAGTATATATAAATTGATGGAGCTAAATTTACAATTAATATTGCAATACCTTAATGCCTTCGATTTCTATAATGGTGAAAAATTAGTTAGTTGGTTTAATATGAATGATAAACAAGGAAAATTTAAACTATGGTTAATGAGTAATAATGAAAAAGCTATCTATGCACGTTATTTAGGTGCTATAGGATGGTATTATATGAACATGTGTGAACGGGTTGTTTCCCTTGAATATTATACAAGAGATAGAGATATATTGAATAATATCACAGGTTATGAAGCTTTTAAATATCATGTATTTTCTGGGTTAGCTAACATTAATACTATATTAGGGGATTTTCAAAAAGCAGAAGAAAATATTCAAATAATGGAAAAAATGTATAGTAGCCAATTGGTAGCTAGTGTAAATAGAATGTTTTTATATGCGCTTAAGGCACCTCTATTTTATCTACAAGGAAAGTATGTGGAAGCTTTAGAGCAAGTGGATCAAGCTATAAAAATATTGATTGATAATGGAACAGATAGTAAAGATTCATTATTTATAAATCGCTACCTACTTAGAGCTGAAATATTAAATGCTATTGGTAGATACCAAGAAGCATATAAACAGGTTAAACACGTATATAAGATGTATCAGGTTACAGAACAAAAGGTAACTCATAAAATATTGGCTGATATTTATCATAGTACCCCACACTTATTGTTGAAGTTGAAAGGCATGCATAATGTGTTTTCGTAGTAATGAAAACAACATAGCAGGGGTATCACTTAACGAGTTATAAAAATAATCTTTTATCCAATCAAATCCGTAAGTAAATAATGAGTATAATTTACGACCATGTTTTTTGATCTTTATAGGATAAATTTTGTTCTTAATGTCACCAGCAAGCACGCAAATAGCTAAGGATAAAGATACTATTGCAAATAGTTTTTCCAGCTTTTTTTGATCTGTAATGTGGGTATCTTCAATATTAAATCCAGATGACTTGAGAGACAGAAAAGGTCGCTCAATGCTCCACCTCTGCTTATATGCTAGCAAAGCACATTCACCAATAAGCACATTACTAGCAATAAATAGTTGCTCTCTTTCTAATTGCAAACAAGTTATTTTAATTGCCATACCATTGTAAATTTTGCTTTCTATAGTTTTAGTGTCACCCATTTGCATATCGGCAAAACATTTATTCAACTTCATCTTGCCACCGTTGAAATGCTTGACCTTCTCACTTTTTCTTAGCCTGATAGCAAAAGGTAATTTTTGGATTCCACCCATATATTGCAACCATTCCTCACCAACAAATTCCCGATCGGCAAGGATAAGCTCTATCATTTCCTTAGGTATAATTGTTAAAATTTGCTCAATCAATTTCTTTCTTTCATTAGTAGAAGAGTTGCCTTTTTTATCAAGTAACAACCATGCTATAGGAATTGAAATATTACCATAAACGATAGTTGCAACAAAAAAATTCAAATTTTTAATACCAAATTGCCAGCTGGTTCTATCTATGGCAAGGCTAATTTTACCTGTTAGACAGAGCAATTTAACAATAATTTTCCCTAAACTTATAAAGCACATATTTTGTTCTAAAAGCAAACGCTCAACTTTAACAATCTTGGCATGCAAATTGCCTTTAGAAGCGACATACAGTGCTAATTCTTTGATTCTCACAGTTTTAGCTTTTACTACTGCACAAATTAATTCTGCAAATGTTTTAATTCGTGCTGGGTGCCAATCTAAAAATATGTATAATATTTGGTATAGTGATTGAGAGTCCATTAATACCTCCTGTTGCTTGTTTCTCAGCGGAGATTAGTGACTCTCAGTCACTTATTCAATTTATTATTTTAACCCTCCTGTAAAATCTGTGGGGTACTATGAACAAATCTATTATGCTAACCTTTTTTCTGGTTGACTTCTAGGGTAGTTGGTAAAGTTTTAGGCATACCAGGTATCAAGTCAGGGGTAGATTGAAAATATTGTACCTGATCAGGCACGTTTAAAAAAGCTGCTATGGTTCGAAATAAACCTATATGATGTTCCGGGCTAACTAAAGTAGCTAGATCTTCATAAATCTTTGCAGGGGGGAGGGAAGTAAATTGCTGATATAATGCTGCAATCTCCAAGGTCGGATTTGCTGTAAATGCATTTTCAAGGATTTTAATATCAAGATTTTGCTTAATAGAATAATTTACAGTACAATAAAGACTTAATGCTTCGTAATGAGAGGGCACCAGTTGTAAAGCTATTTCTAAATAATATATGGCTTTTTTAGTATCGTCACTTGCTAGCATATCCTTTGCGGCAACCGTATAATAATTAGCTAATTTATTTTTTAGCGGTCCGAATTTGTTGGGATTAATTCTATTAAATTTACTGATAATGAAGGTAAGCTTTTCCCATTCAAAAAGCTTAAAATAGCAATCAATCAACATTTCTAGAGTATCTGTATCATACTCATTTAAATAAAAAGAGCGAATTGCATAGTTTTCAGCTTCTTTATACATCTTCTTTTGATAAAAAATTTGCCCCAATCTTTTAGTAGCAAAAGCTGTAGTGAGTTTAAACTGTTCTAATTCTTGAAAATACTTTATTTGTTGATGCTGATCTTCAGAAGTTTCCGCTAGCAGTAAAGTATAGAAAATTTGATTATCACTTTTGATCGGCGCTTTTATTCGTTTAATAGCATTTTGAGTAGCGGCTTTATCACCCATAATCAATGTTCCTAGAGCTTTTATGAGCTGGCCATTAATATTGTGAACTTGACGTGCTAGGAATAGTCTTTTGATATAGAATGGTAGGTCTAGGAGTAAAAATGTTATCTTAAGTCCAATGAAACCAATGATTGCTGATAATATATATATAATAATAAAAGTAAAAAAAGTACTTTCTATGTGATAGTCATAGAGGGTGATCGTTAATACAGAATCAAGTTGACTTAATAGAGTAAAACTCAAATATAATAATAGAAATATAATGCAAATTATTAACAACCTAATCATTGCTTTGCTCTATAAAATTTTGTTGGAATGTTTGGGAATAAAAGAAATTAATTATAAAATCTAGCTGTGACGTTATTTTCTGTTTTAAAATTTCTTGCTCCTGAGTAGAGATATGTTTTTTTTCTACCTTAATAAATTTTTCTAGCCAGGAAGGAGAAGAAGGAAAAATTTTTTCTGTTTTGGCGCTATTATTAAATAAGTAATTTTTATGATAATTTACTAAATCTGCTAGAACATTTTTTATGTCTTGAGGTAATGCCACCTCTGCGATTTTATCTATTTGTGCAGTATAATGTTTACCCTGTAAAAAGTTTGCTATTAAAAGATTTATATTAAGTAAATAATTACGGTAGTTATTTTGCACGATAGGAGATGGGTATGCTATATTCTTTTGAGGTAAGTTATTAGCAGGTTTGTCTGATAAATCAGAGGAGGGTAGCAGTTCAGATAGCGGGGCATTATTTTGAGATTCATTAAAATTGTCTACTGCTCCTAACGAAGTAGAGCTGACTTCTTTTAAGTTGTTATTGCCTAATATTGTATTAGTATAACTTGTGGCTAGTAGAGATACAGGATCACTGGGCACAATATTTTTATAAGCTATTTCGTTTGTAGCACTAGCTTTTTGGCGGTTTTTAAATAAATCTAGCTGATAAAAAGCCATATAGCTTATAGATAGCACAAATACCATAATAAGAATTATGGTGAAAATAATGGGATGGCTGCTCTGCACTTTTAATCCTTTATTCTCGATCTTTTCCATATATTCCTCTTAGCTATAAAAGATATTCAGTGGTTTTGGTCTAATGCCATTTCCGAAAACTAATCATCACGTCGTCGTACTTCATGATCTCCGCTCCTCACGTACTAGTATATGTACGCTCCGGTCCTCGACACTCGTACTCCTAGTGCTAATTTAGTTCCCGGAAATGGTTTAAGTTGTGTGAACATTGCTATCTAATGGTCGATTTTGTTGGTATTTTCGTTCTCGACTCCTCACATACACCCTAGGGTGCTGCAGTGTTGCGAGTGACAATGGCTATAAATCTACTCATTCCCTAGAAATGTTTACAAAACCTAATTCCATTCTACAATAAGTTTCTTATCTTTGAGGCAGCCGCAGTAGAGATTAACAATTTTAACATTTCCTCGGGTTTACCTTCTTTACAAGAAACCACATTTTTTGTAAAAAATCTAATAATAGATGCAACTTTTTCACTAATAGTGAGAACTTGAGTAGAAAAAAATAATTTTAATAAATTATTTGCTCTTAGTAAGGTAATGAGAGTTTTAGCACTGTTCTGTGAATATAATAAAATATAATCCACTCCTTTTTTAATTTCTTCTAGGTGCTGCAGAGTATTAGCATATTGGACTTCATAAATAATTTGTCTTTTAATGGGGCTGGGTAACTCTTGAGTGATTTCATTAGATGATAAATAGATACTATGGTTATAAAGCTGGGGGGGGATGTTGTATATCAGCTCTTGGATATTTTTAGCAATATAGTGCACCGTAAAATTATGTTGTCTCAGAATGATATTGGAAGAATCGCCCACTACCCAAATATTTTTTGTAATATTGGGTTGCAGTTGTAAGTTTGGATAATTATTAAACCAGGAAACAAAAAGTTTAGTTGCTACTTTGCTGGTAATAATTACGTTATTATAATTATGTAAAATAGTAGGGTCAAAATCTAGAGCATGATATTTTACTAAGGGAGAACAAATATATTTAAATTGTTTTTCCGATATACCATTTTTCCTGACAATACTTGCATTAGGGTAAGCAAAATTATTATTTTCTAGTGTTTGAATAATGTCATAATTGTCTTCTGTGCTTCTAGTTAATAATACAGATTTCATAGTTTTATATCAAAACGTTTAGATAGAGGAAAAGTTTGATACAAGGGGCAATTATCCTTATATCAAACTAGTTTATTAAAATAAAGCAAAATATATACTCTGTAGTTTGTCCTAATTTGTTCACAGAGATTAACTGTTTTACTGGTAAAATTCTACTAAAAAATTTTATTAACAGAATCTAAGTTGAGATAGACATTGAATAAAAGAAGATATAGCATACTGTTTAATAAAGTTTAACAAATAGGATATATCATGAATATGTTAAGCAAGTTTAGAAAGTTTTTTATATTCTTCTTGTTGTGGATCCCTCCGGTCATTTTAGCTAATGAAATAGAAGTCAGAAAAATTACTCCTCCAAATTTAGGGAGTAAGTATTTAGGGAAGAAAATACTTTGTCATCGTCCTGTTAGGCATGGGGCCCCTAAGATGGCCATAGAGCAAAAATATGGGAAGATAATAGCTCATAATTATGGCCATGGTGGTAGCGGTTGGACTTTGGGGCCTGGTTCTGCCGAATATGTTAATAATTTATTAATAAAATATAAAGACAATTTACAATCTTCATTTAGGTTAACTAAAAATACCCCAATAACAATTATTGGAGCAGGAGCTTTAGGGCTATTTACCGCTTATGATTTACAGAAACAAGGCTTTAATAATCTAACAATTATTGCGGCGCAATTTGAACACTTGGCTTCTCATAATGCTGGAGGGTTGCTGGCACCAGTATCTATGGATAATGACCCAGCAATACAACAAACCATTGATCAGATAGGAGTGGATGCTTATAAGTTTTATGCTGCTATTGCTAAAAAAGTGCATCCAGATTTTAGTGAAGGAGCTATTATTGTTCCAACATATTTTGAGAATCGAGAAGATTCAGGATTGGAACCTTATGTTGGTAAAGTAATGCAACCAGCAAAAGATGTGATACTTGATTTCGGTAATGGTACTACTAGGAACATGGTAGTATATGATGATGGTATTTTTATAGATACTGCTCGTATGATGTCAGATCTTACCAATTACTTAAAAAAGAAAAAAATTAAGTTTATCAAAAAAGAAATTAAATCATTTACTGAAATAAAAGGGCCAGTAATCATTAATTGTACTGGCCTTGGTTCAGCCGCACTTAATGAAGATACAGAGATGGTGTCAATACAAGGACATTTGATTATGCTGAAGAATCAAGTGCCTAAAGATTTGCAATATATGATTTTGATTTATTTGAAGGATGGTGTTACTGAATCTGGGCAAAAAATAAAACGTTCATTCTATATTTTCCCTAAACATTTAACTAATACTCAGGCAACCGATATAGGGGTATTAGGAGGTACTTTTATTGAAGGGGCAAGTAAAGCTACCCCTAATAATAAGGAATTTGATATTTTACTACAAGGCGCTAAAGATTTTTATGGCATTAAATAGTTCTAGAGCCAATTCGATATAAGAATTAATAATTCTTATATCGAATTGAGGTTCATCTTAAATATTAATAGTTCTTTTCTCAATAGCTAAGGCCGCTTCTTTGATAGCTTCACTTAAAGTAGGGTGAGCATGGCATGTTCTAGCAATATCCTCTGCAGCAGCACCAAACTCCATAAACGCGACTATTTCGGCAATGAGTGTCCCAGCATCGGGGCCAATAATATGTGCTCCAAGTATTTGATCAGTAATACTATCTGCCAATATTTTTACCATTCCCTCAGCAGTGCCTGTAGTCCTTGCTCGACTATTAGCTATAAATGGAAATTTACCAACTTTATATTCTCGCTCATAGTACCCCACAGATTTTACAGGAGGGTTAAAATAATAAATTGAATAAGTGACTGAGAGTCACTAATCTCCGCTGAGAAACAAGCAACAGGAGGTATTAATGGACTCTCAATCACTATACCAAATATTATACATATTTTTAGATTGGCACCCAGCACGAATTAAAACATTTGCAGAATTAATTTGTGCAGTAGTAAAAGCTAAAACTGTGAGAATCAAAGAATTAGCACTGTATGTCGCTTCTAAAGGCAATTTGCATGCCAAGATTGTTAAAGTTGAGCGTTTGCTTTTAGAACAAAATATGTGCTTTATAAGTTTAGGGAAAATTATTGTTAAATTGCTCTGTCTAACAGGTAAAATTAGCCTTGCCATAGATAGAACCAGCTGGCAATTTGGTATTAAAAATTTGAATTTTTTTGTTGCAACTATCGTTTATGGTAATATTTCAATTCCTATAGCATGGTTGTTACTTGATAAAAAAGGCAACTCTTCTACTAATGAAAGAAAGAAATTGATTGAGCAAATTTTAACAATTATACCTAAGGAAATGATAGAGCTTATCCTTGCCGATCGGGAATTTGTTGGTGAGGAATGGTTGCAATATATGGGTGGAATCCAAAAATTACCTTTTGCTATCAGGCTAAGAAAAAGTGAGAAGGTCAAGCATTTCAACGGTGGCAAGATGAAGTTGAATAAATGTTTTGCCGATATGCAAATGGGTGACACTAAAACTATAGAAAGCAAAATTTACAATGGTATGGCAATTAAAATAACTTGTTTGCAATTAGAAAGAGAGCAACTATTTATTGCTAGTAATGTGCTTATTGGTGAATGTGCTTTGCTAGCATATAAGCAGAGGTGGAGCATTGAGCGACCTTTTCTGTCTCTCAAGTCATCTGGATTTAATATTGAAGATACCCACATTACAGATCAAAAAAAGCTGGAAAAACTATTTGCAATAGTATCTTTATCCTTAGCTATTTGCGTGCTTGCTGGTGACATTAAGAACAAAATTTATCCTATAAAGATCAAAAAACATGGTCGTAAATTATACTCATTATTTACTTACGGATTTGATTGGATAAAAGATTATTTTTATAACTCGTTAAGTGATACCCCTGCTATGTTGTTTTCATTACTACGAAAACACATTATGCATGCCTTTCAACTTCAACAATAAGTGTGGGGTACTATGAGTAAAGATAAGGCATTTGACTTAGAGATAATGGTGCCAATAATGAATAAATACGCTATAGATAAAGAGGGTAATACTATATTACATTTTGCAGCCCAGGAAGAAATGGTTAATTTATTAGAAAGTTTCTCACTGTATTTCTTCCATCAGCCAGATAGTAAGAATTTTGCTGGTTCTACTCCTTTACATTTGGCAGCAGCTAGAGGGAATGTCAATGCAATAAGTATATTACATAAGAAAGGAGCTCATCTAGATGCCCCAGATCACCAAGGGCACACCCCTTTACATTCGGCAGTATTGAAAGGACAGATTAAGGCTCTGGAAACCTTGCTTAAACTTAAACCTGATTTAATAGATATTCCCAATCAGAAAGGTATTACTGCTTTAATGGTTGCGACACATCACAAAGATATTGAAGCAGTGAAAACCCTTGCTAAACTTACTTCTAATATAGATTCTCCTACTCCCGACGGCTTTACTACTTGCATGATGGCAACCTTACAGGGAGATGATAAAATGTTACAAATATTAATAAAAGAGCTGGGTGCTAATATAAATGCTTCAACTAATCACGGCCTTAATGCTTTACAGATTGCGCAATCAAAAGGCAATACTAATATAGTAAAAACTCTACGAGCCCTTGGGGCTAAGGCAAACGATACCAAACAAGACAATATTACTGTGGCCACCATTCCAAAAAATCAAGATTCTAATCAACCTATACCAAAAGCAGCCCAACCTATCTCAGAATCCGCTCAAATAAATGTTAAATCCCAAGTAAGGTCTCCTACTAATTCAGATATTAATCAGGAAATATATAGAGCAGCTATGCGCGGCAATGTTAATCAATTACAAGGTTTACTTACAAAGGAGGGTATTGATCCTAATGCTAAATTCAACCAAACAAACAATAACGCTTTGCATGTTGCTAGAAAGAAAACTAATGTAATAGATCAGTTAATTGCATTTGGTTTTCCTTTAAATGCTCAAAATAGTCAAGAGCAAACTACTCTAGCAGTGATAATACGAAACCAGGATGAGCAGAGAGTATTGCCAAATATAATGAAACGAGTAGAGCAAGCGCCAGCTGACAAACAACCTTCAATACTCCTGGAAACAATAGAAGCAGTGAAACAAACACAATATCCTGATTACAACTCTGACGAATACCATGTTGTACAGCAGATACTAAATACCCTTAGCAAAGAGTTGACACAGAGATTACCAAGTGTAAACCAATCACGTAAGAGGAGTGCTACGGACAATTTACCAATTAGTCCTAATAATCAATCGTTTATCCCATCTCCTACTCCTCCTGTGGTTACTTCTCCTAAAAAACTAAAACGAGGAAATAATATTTGAACTAAACCTTTAAGCTTAATCTTACGTAATTGACTATTGACAGATTCTACACTATTAGCTGTATAAATTAACCTTAAGGCTGAATCCCTTGATCTAAAAGGGTGTCAAAGTTGCACCAACTCATCATTATAGAATCAACTCCTTCTCTGTAAACAGCATAAATAAAGCTCTAGAAGCTCTTACACTCTCACCCCCCTGGCAAATAAAATCCAACTCTTGAAATCCATTGAGTAGACATGTATATTTCTGGTGCCCCCTGTAACCTTTATTTTTGCTTCTGTAGTACTAGTTATCTATTAAACCACTAGCCCATTGGTTATAACGATTATAATGCAATAGATCGTGATTTTGGGACGCTATTTGCTGAATAAAAAAATATTGCGTACTTATTTAAGTACAATTATAATGATATTATTTAGCAGCCACAAAAGTAACGATATATGAATACCCTAAATTATTCTTCTCTCCGAAATAACCTAGCTCAAGTTTTGGATAAGGTTAACGATGATCATACTCCAGTAATTATCACAAGACAAAACGGTAAAGCTGCGGTGATTATTTCATTAGAGGATTTTAAATCTTACGAAGAAACTTTTTATTTAATGAAAAGCCCAAAAAATGCATTACGCCTACAAGAAGCTATTAACCAAGTAGAGTCTGATAAAATAGTTAAACATAATTTAATAGAAAAATGATAATATCCTGGGCAGGGAAAGCATGGGAAGATTATTTATATTGGCAAGCTATCGATAAGAAAACTCTGCAACGTATTAATCTATTGATTAAAAATATATCTAGATATCCTTATACTGGAATAGGAGACCCTGAGCCTTTAAAACATAATTGGGCCGGATATTGGTCACGTAGGATTGATAGAGAACATCGCCTCGTGTATAAATATGATAATGAAACGATAACTATAGTACAATGTAGGTATCATTACTAATCTAAAGGTATAATAAAAAAATGGATCATTTAAACTAACCGTCTATAGTATAATTGTGAATATTATAATAGGCTGCAGAAAACGGTTGCTCTTATAGCTTTAGTGCTTAAAATGAGCGTAATAGCTAATGCTAAAATGCAGGAGTATTCTCTAATAATATATTGAAATTCAAATTTGAACTTAAAAATATTTAAATTTTTATTCTAGGCTCTGTGAACCTTTCTATTTAAAGTTATATTTCTGATTATTTGTTAGCGAAAATTAACAGGATTTTTGCAGGAATATTGGCCATATTTCAAAAAAATCCTGTTAATTTACAGCAAGAAAGAAGCGAAATTAAATTAAGTAGAAAAGTTCACAGAGCCTAATATAGTTGATCAAAATTTTGGCTTGTATACCTAGATAATTTTTATGCATAACTTCTTTATTATCTTATTAAATAGAACATTATATTCTCCCAACGCTACAGATTTGGTACACGCATGTACTTCTGACATATACTTTAACATGAAGTATTACATCAGACCGTTGGTTGATTATAATACCAAACTATATTCTTTTATAGACGATTATTGTTCTGTGACAACCTATTCGGAGGTGACGTCAGGTATATTGCCTCAAGTTATCATATATCCATCAAGCAACAAGAATACAACAGATGTGATTAAGTTTTATAATAATACATATAGTGAATATGAAATATTCACTCCTGAGACACACACACTATGTACGATTAATACAATGGGTACAGATACTTGGGGATTAGCTCGTCTTGGGACACTATACAGAATGATTTGTAATTATCAATCTTCTTCAGCAAAAGAGAATTGTGTTAGTATTCATAACCCAGGTACAATATACAATATTGATGTTACTTTAAATACTATGTATAAAGCTTTCTGTATAAAGGATCATAACATTAAAATATTAGGCTTTAACATATCAGAAACGACAGCATTACTTCAAAATCGGAATAGAGTACTTGAAGAACAAAATATATTCCTTAGAAACGAAAATAGAGATTTAAGGCTTGAACTAGAGCAAGTAAGAAAGGAGAAAGATATTCTTAGCAATAAGGTACTCAACTTAGAATTTGATATAAAGTTATTGACAAATAAGATTGACTTCTTCACAACAAGTCTTACTACTGCTCAAAATCATGAAAAAGAATTACAAGTAAAACTAGATAGCACTACTTATCAACTCCAGAGAGCGAATCACTCTATACATGTCGTATCACTTGCGGTCAAAAAACTACGAAACAGCGATGTTTCAAATGATGACACTATATTTTTTGAGGCACAAAAAGAAAACTATACAAATCATCTAAACTCTTATGTACAAGACAAGAAGTTAACAGATAAGTCGCTCGGAGATACGCACCAAAATATAGAAACATATGAACAAGAAATAAATAGTTTGCGACGCCAACTACAAGACAAGAACATAGAGTTGGATAATACCTATGAACTTCTAAATATTACCCTATCTCATATAGATCAAATTTATAATAATGTAATGGTCTTAAATCATCAGATACAAGATATTGCAAAACATGGTATATCGAAACGTAACATTAATAATCAATATAATGAAGCACAGGATGATTATGCAGTATCTAAACAAATTATGGGCGCTTCTTATGAAGCAAGAGTTGCTGATTCTGAACGGAAAGTTGAAGAAATACTCACAATTTTTGCATCAATTGAAAAGGAAAATAATATATTAAAAGCTCGAATACCTCAAAACGAAGGAAAAGAGATAGAAGTTTTACAAAGTTACAACCTAACTGAAAGTAATCTTAAAACATCTGATATAACTACAACTGGCCAAGAAGTTAAAAATAATGCAATAATAAATAAAGTGGTAGATTATAATTCTGGTGTGAAAGATGATTTCGTTAAAAGCACGAAAGGTAATTATGATAATAAATCACTTTATGTGCTACCAGATGATTACACTGGTAATGTAAACTCTACGAATAAATTAATTGGTAACACTGAAGTTAACCCATACTATATTACGATAGGGGGCATAGCTTTGAGTGGTGTAGCCTTATACCTTACTAATAAATATTGTTTCGCGATTACTAAGTGGCCAATTATGGCTTATAAATATATTGCTAGAATTTGCAGAATATTTGATACAAAGGTTAACGATAATGGCATGCCATTACCCAAGGCTGTAGAACATGAGGAAGATGATACTAATGACTCATTTAATGACAATTGTAATATACCAAAACTGTTATATTTAACACCTAACCCTAATACTCCCAACTATATAAATGTGATGAAAGCAGAAAATATATATGAAGAAGTGCATATTGTTTAAGTTACTTTTTTACTCATAGCATAAGTTTTGAAGAAAATGATTGCTCGTATAGTGTTAATGCGTAAAATTAGCGTAATAGCTAATGCAAGAATACGGAAGCATTTTATAACAAAATGTTTAAATTAAAATTTAAGTATAGAAATATTTAAATTTTTATTCTAATATAGTTGATCTCAAACTTTGTATGAGTTACGATAAGATACAGTAAGATAATGCTGTAAAGGAATAACTTAAACAATTGGTACTTTTTCAACACTCCGTCTAAAACTTCTATACGAACTCAAAGATGGTGTTCACAATTACACCCTGACTATAATTAAATGCTATGCGTAATTTTTTCCTTGTCTTATTGAATAGAACATTCTTGTCTTCTGACAACCCTAAAGATAGAATATTTCAATGCAATTCTGACATATACTCAGACATACAATCTAATAAAAAAGAGTTGATGAGTGATCATAGATATCTGCATTCTTTCATAGAAAAATCTTGTTCTATAGCAACTTATTCAAATATCACTTCAGATACATTGTTTTACACTAGTATATTCCCGTCAAATATAAATAATACAATTGATGTGATTTTGCATTACAATAATACATATTCTGAATATCAGAAAATAGATCTTAATAATACAGAAGATTCACTATGTCCTGTTAATGAGAGCTGGAGTGATTGGCTTTCAGGTAGATTGCAAAAAATATATCAAATGGTTTGTAATTCACAGGGTTCCCAAGGTTATTGTATCGCTAGTTATAATGCTCTTGTATCAAACGACGTTATATTTCTTTTCAATTCACTTGATTCAATATGCCCCTTGACTACAACAACCCATTATACTACTATTGACAGTAATAGAGGCGTAACAAGTATGAACACTACTATAGTACCACAAAATGAGAGATTCACATATTATAAACAAAGAGTTGACGGTCTTGCCAATAAAACTGCAGTGATCAACACACAACTATCATTACTTAATATGCTATTCCTTAGAAACGAAAATAGTAATTTAAGGCTTGAACTAAAGAAAGTAACAGAGGAGAGAGATTCTCTTCGCAAGCAGGTGCTGCTCGATTTAGAAGCTGAAATAATGTTATGTGACCGTAGGATGACAGTATTACAAACAAATCTTACTACTGCTCAAAATCACGAAAAAGAATTACAAGTAAAATTAGATGAAACTACTGCTCAGCTCCAGAAAGCGAATCACTCTGTACATGTCGTATCACTTGCGGTCAAAAAACTAAGAAACAGCGATGTTGTGAATGATGACACTATATTTTTTGAGAGACAAAAAGAAAACTATACAAATCATCTAAACTCTTATGTACAAGACAAGAAGTCAACAGATAAGTCACTCAGAGATACACACCAAAATATAAAAACAGATGAACAAGAGATAGAGAGGCTACGACACCAACTACAAAACAAGAATATAGAGCTGGATAATACCTATGGACTTCTAAATATTACCCTATCTCGTATAGATCAAATTCATAATAATGTAACGGTTTTAAATAATCAAATACAAGATATTGTAACACATGGTATATCGAAACGTAATATCAATAATCAATATAATGAAACACAAGATAATTATGCAGTCTCTAAGCAAATTATGGATGCTTCTTATGAAGCAAGAGTTGCTGATTCTGAACGAAAAGTTGAAGAAATACTGACAATGTTTGCATCAATTGAAAGAGCAAATAACATATTAAAATCTCGAATACATCAAAACGAAGAAAAAGAAATAGAAGATTTACAAAGTTACAACCTAACTGAAAGTAATCTTAAAACATCTGATATAACTACAACAGGGCAAGAAGTAAAAAATAGTGAAATAATAAATAAAGTGGAAGATGATAATTCTGATGTAAAAGATGATTTCGTTAAAAGCACAAAAGGTAATGATGCTAATAAATCACTTAGATTACCAGATGATCAAAACTCGTTTAGTATATCAGAAGAAAATATTAATTATAATAAAAATCAAGGAGGCCTTATGACAAGCTACGGAACAACTGATCATTATGATGTGATGATAAAGCAGGTAAACGACGATATTGATCATATCATGAAACGGTTGCAACAATTGGTTACAATAAACCGCCTACTGTGTTACCAGATGATTACCCTGGTAATGTAAACTCTACGAATAAATCAATTGGTAACACTGAAGTTAACCCATACCATATATACTCTATTACGATAGGGGGCATAGCTTTGAGTGGTGTAGCCTTATACCTTACTAATAAATATTGTTTTACGATTACTAAATGGCCAATTATGGCTTATAAGTGTATTACTAGAATTTGTGGAATATTTGGTACAAAGATTAACGATAATGGCATGGCATTATCAAAGGTTGTAGACAAGGAAGAAGCTGATACTCTCAATTCATTTAATGCACCGTTATACTTAACAACGGAGGATAGCGATTCTTTTGAAAGTAACTTCTCTCAAGACCCTAATGAATATGACCACCTAAATAGTTTGCCTATTGCTCAACCTCTTAAAGAAAGAGAAGGATATCTGGTACCTATACCTAAAAAATTTGTAACTTTTGCTCAAAATACCCCAATAACTACTTTTAACAAAACATTAGATAGTAATTCTGAGGGTAATAATACTTATCAGAACATTAGTAAAGAAGAGCACTATTATGATGTTCCAGTATCTATTAATAAACCTGCATTTAATAGGGCCCCCATTTTAAACAATTCTGAACCTCAATTGTACGTTGATATGCAAGGTGCTAGCAGTGCAATTACTGTCGAGATATAAAGGGGAGGCAAAAATTATTCTTTTTGTGGAAGTCAAGATACCGTCTTGAGAGTCAACAAATTTTTATAAAATTATCTATAATTTAAGTAAAACTTTCATTAATTTAAGTAAAACTTTCATTAAAAAGAGTTTTATTTTTAAGTACTCCATAAACGATTTTGAACTTCTCTGCTATCTGGGTTTAAAAGCAGCAAGCTATTAAGGTTGTTACTATTCTGAAGCGTTTTGTTAGAGAAGTTCAACTAACCCTGGTATCATATTAGTCATTTTTATGCTTGAAAAAGTCAATGTTAGGTGATATAAAGCAAGTATTTATAGTATACTCAGTTGTTTTCAAGAATTGAATGTGATGTTGAGGGGAGAGGTACTCACAGGACTAAACTTACGTGGGTAAAAGAATACCCTCAATAAAATGACAAGCCATCCTTAAAATAGGTCATTATTATACCAATAAATATATTGTACTCTAAAGGGCAAACGTGAGTGCTATAACGTGTTGTAGCACAAATAGCGTATCTACAACAAAGTCAATCTATCTTATATGCGCCCTTAGCTCAGCTGGATAGAGCAACGGATTTCTAATCCGTAGGTCAGAGGTTCGAATCCTTTAGGGCGCGCCATTCTGCAATTTTGGTACATTTTACGAATGCATCGAACGGTGGACGTAGCTTAAAGTCTAGCTTCCCGTCTTTTAATTCCAGGTTAACAAACACTAAATTTATCAATTTGCGTTTTCCTTCTGTAGTGGAACCTTTGAAGGCTTCTCCAGCCCCAGAGGCTAGTTCTACTAAGGTAATCAGCGTTTCTCCGAACTTATCATCAGCATTGTTGTGGTTGGCTATTTCTTTGACAAGATCATCACGTTTTTGGATTAATTGCTGACGTTTTTCTTCATAAGCTTCTTTTGTAAGATCACCATCTAAAAATAAGTCAGTTAATCTATCCAGACGATTTTTCATTTTACTATGTTCAGCATGTAACTCAGATATACGAGTTTTGTGGTAACCTTGTTCAATACTCGCTGAACTTTTTATATAAGCTATTACGTCTTTTAGTAATTCAGGCTCTAATCTTAGAGATTCAAAAACTTTTTCGACTTCTTTTAGTATTATTTCTTCTTTCACGTATATTGCCCTATTATGATTTTTTGCATCCCATGTTCGTAAATATGTCCATTCACCAACTTGACCATTTGTGTAATTTTTCTTCTTGGTAGCAGCAGTAACTATTCGACCAGTTGCTGCACATTTTATTAATCCTCTAAATATATATTCTTTTTCTCCATATTTAAATGGTTTTTTATTCCAACCAAGTCTTACTGCCTGACAAGTATCAAATAATTCCTTACTAATAATAGGCGGATAAATATGTTGATATTCTTTTTTAGTTTTAAGTACTCTCATTACTCCGTAGTAAAATGGATTTGTAATAATGGCATAAAGATGAGATTGGCATAGATAGCCTTGATTACCTCTAGAATTACGCAATCCCCATTCTTTAGTTTTCTTTAGCATCTCAGGTAGAGTATGACCACCTGTAGCATATGTTTCAAATATTTTTTTAATCAAAGGAGCACGGTTAGGATCAACGATTATTTTTCCCTTCCCTCTGTCTCTACTATTACTGCCTTTTATATGCAAGTAGCCAATAGGAGCTGTACTTACCCACTCTCCTTGGCGCAATTTTTGAGCAATACTGCGATTTACATTATCTCTAAGGCTATCTACGTACGATTGTGCCATCATCACAAAAAGATTCCAGACCATTTTTTCTTGAGAGGTAGAGTGCTTATGAATGATACAATTTTCTGTGTAAAAATGTAGTTCGATTTTTGCTCTTTCAATTAGATCATTTAGTAAAGGTGTTTCTTTATAACTGCGTTGTAATCGATCTACTTTATCTGCTACTATTGCTATAACTTCCTTCTGTTTTTTAGCAAAATCAATAGTCTCCTGAAACTTTTTACGATTACCTACTGTTGATGATTCAGAGAATTCAAAGGTTTGTAGAATTTCTAAACCTTTACGCATACAATATTCTTGCAATCGGTATTTCTGCGCTTCAATAGAGTAGCCATCTTCTTGTTCTTTTGAAGAAACTCTAGCTAAAAGAATGGCCTTGGTAGCTTTTTGTGATTTTTCTGTCATACTCCCTCTTGCTTTATGATAAAAAATTTTGGTTTAATTACAAATATTATGCATTCACAGAGATAGAGCAAACAGCACAGAAGTCAAGTTGACTTTATCTTAAATTATCCGAGTACCTTCAGTATTAGAGCCAAGTGTAACATTTATTTAGTGAGGTAAATCGAGGGTTCTCCTAGTTTATACAAATTATATTCAGACCATACTATGGTAATATAATAGAACAGGTTGGGTAATAAAATTGAAGTTATAAGATAGCAATAAAAATAAATATGTTGTTAACCATAGTACCCCACAGATTTTACAGGAGGGTTAAAATAATAAATTGAATAAGTGACTGAGAGTCACTAATCTCCGCTGAGAAACAAGCAACAGGAGGTATTAATGGACTCTCAATCACTATACCAAATATTATACATATTTTTAGATTGGCACCCAGCACGAATTAAAACATTTGCAGAATTAATTTGTGCAGTAGTAAAAGCTAAAACTGTGAGAATCAAAGAATTAGCACTGTATGTCGCTTCTAAAGGCAATTTGCATGCCAAGATTGTTAAAGTTGAGCGTTTGCTTTTAGAACAAAATATGTGCTTTATAAGTTTAGGGAAAATTATTGTTAAATTGCTCTGTCTAACAGGTAAAATTAGCCTTGCCATAGATAGAACCAGCTGGCAATTTGGTATTAAAAATTTGAATTTTTTTGTTGCAACTATCGTTTATGGTAATATTTCAATTCCTATAGCATGGTTGTTACTTGATAAAAAAGGCAACTCTTCTACTAATGAAAGAAAGAAATTGATTGAGCAAATTTTAACAATTATACCTAAGGAAATGATAGAGCTTATCCTTGCCGATCGGGAATTTGTTGGTGAGGAATGGTTGCAATATATGGGTGGAATCCAAAAATTACCTTTTGCTATCAGGCTAAGAAAAAGTGAGAAGGTCAAGCATTTCAACGGTGGCAAGATGAAGTTGAATAAATGTTTTGCCGATATGCAAATGGGTGACACTAAAACTATAGAAAGCAAAATTTACAATGGTATGGCAATTAAAATAACTTGTTTGCAATTAGAAAGAGAGCAACTATTTATTGCTAGTAATGTGCTTATTGGTGAATGTGCTTTGCTAGCATATAAGCAGAGGTGGAGCATTGAGCGACCTTTTCTGTCTCTCAAGTCATCTGGATTTAATATTGAAGATACCCACATTACAGATCAAAAAAAGCTGGAAAAACTATTTGCAATAGTATCTTTATCCTTAGCTATTTGCGTGCTTGCTGGTGACATTAAGAACAAAATTTATCCTATAAAGATCAAAAAACATGGTCGTAAATTATACTCATTATTTACTTACGGATTTGATTGGATAAAAGATTATTTTTATAACTCGTTAAGTGATACCCCTGCTATGTTGTTTTCATTACTACGAAAACACATTATGCATGCCTTTCAACTTCAACAATAAGTGTGGGGTACTATGATAAAGCACATATTTTGTTCTAAAAGCAAACGCTCAACTTTAACAATCTTGGCATGCAAATTGCCTTTAGAAGTGACATACAGTGCTAATTCTTTGATTCTCACAGTTTTAGCTTTTACTACTGCACAAATTAATTCTGCAAATGTTTTAATTCGTGCTGGGTGCCAATCTAAAAATATGTATAATATTTGGTATAGTGATTGAGAGTCCATTAATACCTCCTGTTGCTTGTTTCTCAGCGGAGATTAGTGACTCTCAGTCACTTATTCAATTTATTATTTTAACCCTCCTGTAAAATCTGTGGGGTACTATGGTATTATACTAGTATTTTTAAATTTTGCTGCTATATGTAACCAGGTTAAATTATGTCCATGTGCTATAATCTCATTAACTCCTAGAGTTCTTATATATTCAATATCTGGTGCTGTTAATTCTTGATTTGTTAAAATTTTTAGTCCTAAGGTAATTTTCTGTTTATTAGCTTCCTTTTCTTCCTGTTGTAATATATTTTGTAAAGTTTGCTGCATGCCGCAAGCAATAGCGTCATCTATCAAGGTAGCATTATCTACTATTCTATACCTAAAGTCTTCCATTTCCTCTTTAACAATTAATCGGACTTGAGAAATATCTAAACTTCCGTTAGTTAAATGTTTGATTAGTCCTATATCTAGAATCTCATCTAATATATCTATATTTTCTTCTAATAGTCTTAGTCCCGCTTCTCTTCCATAATACTCCTTAAAAGACAAAATTAGAGTGTTTATATTAGGGTGCCTACTATATGACTCAAGCACCTCAAGGCCATCACGTACAAAAAATTTTTTTTCTTCTTGGCTAATTATATTAGTGCTAATTAAATTCAGGAGAGGTTTTTCTAACTTTCTTTTTGTCATATTTAGTCTCTTGTGTATAAATTGATTTGTCTACTTATTTTATAGTGATTTAGGCTGAATTAGATACTAGATGAAATAGGGGCAATAATGTAGCTAGTTTAACCTAAATGACTATACCCCTCTGATATGAAAATGCGTAGACATAAGAAAATTTGTTTGTAATATACCCATTGTCATCTAATCCACTGTGCAAAATAGATGAAGAAATGGTATATTGTTCTATTTCTTGTTCTACCGACCAGAATATTAATTCATGCTGTTTAGTTAGGTAAACAATATGTTTTTAACAAAATACTTCTTAACATGCAAGAAATATTTATTAATTTTTTAATTAATTTTAGTGAAAATAACGAGTCGAGTAGAGGTCAAATGGAAGAAACACCATAAATGTCGTTTTCAGTTTTTGCTGTTACAAATGCTCACCAATTTTCACCTTTCTCACTCTTAAATATTTGTATAATGTAGTTTTTGAAATATCTAGTTGAGCAGCTATTTCGTTGGATTTGAGTTCGTTTTGGGTGTATAATACTAAATCCCATTCTTAATAGAGTAGATAATTTGGCATAATTATGTTATAGTATTGCAATTTAACTCTATAAATTATTTGCCATGTTAAGAATGGGATTTAGTATTATACTTCAGCTGTACAAACCACTCGTGTTGCTTTTTCTGATAATCCCTTTGGTCTACCACCCATTCTACCCCTAGCCCTTGCTGATTTAAGCCCAGCCATTGTTCTTTCACGAATCAGATCTTTTTCAAATTCAGCAAGTGATGCAAACATATTAAATATCAGCCTTCCTTGAGCATTTGTAGTATTCAGGGGATCTTGCAAACTAATAATATCAACATTTTTGGCTATCAAATCATTTACTATTTTAATGAGGTGTTGTAAGGACCTACCCATACGATCTAATTTCCAAATGATCAATGTGTCACCCGCTTGAATTTCATTTAAAAGTTTTAGCCATTCAGGTCTATCAGGTTTTGCTCCTTTTGCTACTTCATAAAATACTTTATGACAGCCGGCATTTTTTAGTGCATCAATTTGCATATCCAAAACTTGATCTTTTGTTGACACTCTTGCATATCCGTACTTCATAGGGATTTTAGTCCATGTTACTTATCATTTTCAGCTTATTTGGATCTTGAATTAATGTACAGCAATACTTAACTTTATTTGCTAGCCTTGCAGTGATTTTTTGACTAGAATTTTTTGTTAACGAAAACCACCGTTTTTGACACAAGATCAGTGATTAAAAATGTATTAATTTTAAAAGAATAAATTTGAATTCGATCTTGTTATAGAAAAATTGTAAAATTCTTCCGGAATAATAAGTAAAATTTTGCACAGAATCAGCATTTTACCTAAAAAGGTTACTGATTTTATGTAATCTTTTAATATTCCAGGCAATTGACACTAAATTCCACTCACCAACTACTTTTTTGGCTTCTCTTAAGCTGAATTGCCTAAATCCCATAATATGTTTGATAATACCAAACACCGGTTCTACTGTCGATTTAGTAGGAATTGCTGAATTTTTCTCTTTAATATTGATTTAACGTAGAGTATGTACTAATATTATGTACATGTACTTAAATATGTCAATATGATGGAAGCAATATCTTATACACAAGCACGTAATAAACTAGCTAGTCTTATGGATAAAGTTTGTACAAATCACCACTCTTTAATCATTACTAGACAAAAACAAAAATCTGTAGTGATAATGTCTCTTGATGACTATAATGCCCTAGAAGAAACCTGCTACTTATTACGGAGTCCTAAAAATGCAGAAAGGCTTAACCGTGCAATTAATGACCTTAAAGAAAATATCAATTTTAAAAATACCACTATAGATGAAAGTATTATTTCATAATGATGCTTGGGATGATTATCTGTATTTTCAGAAAAATTTTAGAAAAAATTAACCAGTTAATTAAGGATATATCTCGTTCACCTTTCTCAGGTATTGGAAAACCTGAACCTTTAAAATTTAGTTTATCTGGATATTGGGCAAGAAGAATAAATCAGGAACATAGGTTAGTATATACTACTAAAGATAATACTATTTATATAATGCAATGTAAATATCATTATTAGTTTAGATTCTTCTTGAGACAATGCGATGAGTAAATTTATCAAATTAGCTATTTCTAAACAAAACATTAACTGCAAAAATTATAACAAACGTCTACAATAAACGTTCATTTAAACTAACCGTTTATAGTATCAACTATGATTTTTAAATTTTAAATAAATGAGGTTTAAAATTTAAAAATCATATTGATTGTACTCTAGTGGAATATACTGCTCGCACCTGAAGAATTGCAAGAAGTGAGGAAAGAAGTTAGAATAAAGTTAAGAGGAATATTTTAACATCTGAGCAGCGAGTATCACTGAAATCACGTCATGGTAATGAGCGAGATAGAAGAGTGTGCGATCGAATCAAGGCAGTTTTGCTATATGATAAAGGTTGGAGCTATGAAGAAATAGTGGAAGCATTATTATTAAGTAAAGAAGCGATAAGAAAGCACTTAAGAGATTATCAAAAATTTAATAAATTAGAGACAGCTAACGGCGGTAGCACAAGCAAATTAAGTACTTTGGCAGAAAAAGAATTAATAGAACATTTAGAAGAGTGTAATTATGTTTATGCAAAAGATATCAGCAATTACATAGAAGGAAAATACGGTGTTACCTATACAATAGCAGGAGTAACAAAGCTATCGAGCAGATTAGATTTTGTATATCAAAAGCCCAAGATTGTGCCAGGCAGACTTGATGTAGATAAGCAAGAATTATTTAAGTTAGAATATAGTTTGTTAAAAGGGAATCTTCAGGCTAAAGAAGCTATATATTTTATGGATAGCGTGCATCCTCAGTATCAAACAAAAGCACGTTGTGGTTGGATAAGAAAGAATCAAGATAAAACTTTACCAACATTTAGTGGTTGGAAAAGGAAGCATGTGATAGGGGCAATTAATTTAACTGGCCATAAGCAACCAGCACACCAAAACATCCTATCTAGCGGCATCGATAAGGTGCTACTTGCACAGTCTAGGACTACACACTTCTTGTGCTAAAGGGCTTGCAAACAATCAGGCTTCCGGGTTTAATAAATTCTGTAACTTCTCATCATTCCAGGTAACGTCAAATTCACTCATATAGGCTACGTCAAAGCTAGATTTTTCTAAACAAATAAAATCAGTAATCATACTTGATCTTTTTTGGCTTTTTTAAGGGCTCCCATCTTAATCTCACCAATGGTAATACAACTTAAATAAAGCTGATTGGGATCAATTTTTTCTAACCATTCTATTACTTGAATATTAGGCACTTTTCTTCGAAGCTCTGAAATTACATTAGTATCTAATAAATATTTCATAAATCTTCACCTCTTACTCTACCAACAACTCGTGTTATTTCTAAATCGTCTAACTTAGGTCCTTGGAGTAAAAACTTGTTTAATCCAATTTTTGGTTTAGTTATTTTATTATATTCTGATACTGACATCATCACTACAGCATCGTCTCCTCTTTTTGTTATTAATTGAGGTTTACCTGCCATTGCTATATCAATTAAGTAACTTAATTTATTCTTTGCGTCATGTAATTGCCATTTGTCCATATGGATCCTCCTTACTAAATCTAGATTAGCTAGATTATTTTAGTACTAACTTGATTAACAATAAATGCTTTTTCTTTTATTATTCCTCTATAAAGATTTCTGTTACTTTCAAACTCTTACCCTCTTGCTCTACTATAGCTGGCATAAACTTAATACCAAACTTGCTAGTTAACTCCCCCGCTTGGTCAAAATACAAAAGCGTGCCTAACTCCTCTTGTAAATCTAAAATCTTACCTCCTACTAGAATAACCCGATCTTCTATATTGTTATCTTCACTATTAGTAGAAATATTCAATATCTGATTTTTTAACCAGGTAACTTGCAGCTGATCTCTACCATCAACAAAGATCAATCTTCTTGATAAATCCATATGATCTAATGGATTGACGCTTGCACCTGCTTTATGTAGTATTTTCCCACATGGCAGTACGATATCTTCAGCTAATATATAAGTCGGATCATAATAAAACTCTCGTACCTTTGCTGCTCTACTAATACCTATAATGGGCCAAGGATTTGTTACTCTTTCCTTAGCAATCTCTATCATCTTTCTATAGTGATACTCAATATCTACCTGCTGTAACTTACGCTGGACCATCGCCATAAACCCTTCCTCTTTTATGGCAAATACTGACCCATACTTACCAAAATCTTTGGCTAACACACAGTCTGTTTCAAAAAGAAATAATATTATTATCACTAGATTGCTTTTCTTAATTGTCGCCATAATGGCTCCACATGCGCAGCACCTTTATTCGCTTGCCTACCTCATCTACTTCATAAAACAATCTATGTTGTAAATTAATCCGCCTTGAATATGCTCCCAAATACACACCTCTTAATCTTTTAAAAGGTGGAGGATTTTGAAATGGATCATTCTTTATTATTTCTAATAACTTGAGCATCTGTGTCTGCAAAGGCGATTTCTTAATTTTTTTAAAATCTTTGCAAGCATCACTAGTATAATACAAACTATACATTTAGGTTAATCCACCAATTTTGTCTGACAATCTTTAAAATCAGCAGCAAGACCCTTGATTATTGACTCACTTAATTCTTTATTTGCTGCTACAAATAATGTTTCTTGAATATCTTCCCAATCTTGCTGAGAAATTAACACTGCAGCATTTCTTTTTCCTTTGATAATTGTTGGTTCGTGTTGTTCAGCCACCTGATCTATCAATTTATATAAGTTCTTTCTAGCTTCACTTGCTATTAAATATGACATAGTTACTCCTTATTAAAATGTTTATTAATAGTACTGTTTATGGTACTATTAAGCAATATCTTTTTTTGATTCTTTTCATTCTCAATTAATTTTTTTGTGTTCATCTTCCTATCTACTGCTATTATTTACTCTTAATTTATCTATCATCTGCCTATGAACTTGTTTGCTAATTGAATGAACATTATCACCAGTGACCAATTCATCTGCTACAAATATTACTTTACTTCGGCGATTCTGATAATTCTTAGCAACTACTTGTATCTCCCCTAAAGCTTGGCTTATTTTACCAAAGAATAAACTGGCCTCTTGTTCCGCCTCAACCCTTACTTGCTCCAGCTGCAGGATCTCTTTCTGTGAGACATATAGGACTCTAGTATTTGCTGCCATATCGCCAAATAGTAAAAAACTCAGCCAACCAAGTCCTATCCCTAATAAAAAATTAAAGATAATACTAATAGTGATGCTATATTGCTGCCTTGATTCTTAAACACTTTACTTACCTGCCCTAATCCTATTTCCTTCTCCTCTTGTGCTAGCTTTAACTACATCTAAATCTGGCAATTTCCCATACTTCTTAGCTAATTCTTTGATCGCTTCATCTTTACTGATGCCTTTCTTCCGGGCATCTTGCAGGAATCTAAAATCACTACTATCTGTTGAATATAAGCTTTGCGCATATGGATCCAATGCTAATCTACCAATAACCTTAAGGCCGGTAGCGCATAGTAATGGCACTGTTAACAAAGTTCCTTAATCGGCTAATAATAACGTTTTAGAACCAAAATTATTGTAGTTTTTTACACTACTAGTGACTTAAATTTGGCAGATTATCAAAATTTAATAGCAAAAAAGATAAAAATTATCTAGAAAAATTACTTTGTTAATAGTGCCATGACATGCTTAAAACGCAAGGACCAGAACCAATAAGAGAACTGATAGTACCAGAGATTGAGAAATTAGCAACAGGACATCAGAATAATCAGATAAAATCTATCGAACTAGAATTTTCCAAGGGAGCAACTGTTAATAATGTTCAGACATTACAAACCTTCCAAAATGCAATAAAATCACTAGAAAGATTTGTTTCCCCAGAAAATATCACCACTGCTCTACCAATCTACAAAGATCACGGGCTTAAAACTTTCATCACCTATAGCAATAAAATCTGCTCTACAACGATTGAACACAAAATAATAGCAGATTTACAAACCATGCAAAATAAATTTAATCCTAATTATCACTTAGTGGACGCTAGATTTCGTGATATAGTCATATACGACTTTAAAGGCAAAAGCCACGTAGTGCCAGAAGATTACCTGATAGCGATAGGTAAAGATAAACAGGTAATGCGATATATTAAACCAGAATCAAAGATAGCTAAAGAGATCAAATATCAGTTAAAAGATATAGCAGAAACCCAGCAAAAGAGAGTGTCAGTTCGATTAGTTTAGATAACATACACTTGTTCTAACCACAAGATAACAAAAATGGAAAGTGCCGAAGAAGTTGTTTTAAGTGTAAAAAATCACATTTATAAAATGCTTGAATAGTTAACTTGAGTTCATTCTAGAATTGTTTAATTTTACAAAAATGATAAATTATATAGATAGGTTCATATGACAAAAGATTCGCGACAAAACGCAGTGGAATTTATAGCAGCAATTCAATTTAATATAAATAATCTAAAAGATGATATATTGCCGTTACAATATGAACAGCAAGTTGCTTTATTAAAGTATGTTAAAGATGAACTTAAAAATTGGAAAAGTAATGATCAAGAAATAAGAGACCTGGAAATTTCATTACCAAAAGATTTACAAATACTAGATCAAGAGTTGACGAAACTTACAATAGACGAATGTAAATCTATTATTGGAACATATGACCATTTTTATAAACAAGTTCTTGGCATTTCTCCTGAAACTTCTGAGATAGAACAATATAACAAAGAATGGATGCAACTATTAGAAAAAAATATAGGTCATATTGAAACACAACAAAACCGTATAAAGGAATTAGCAGGAATTGAGCAGGATAAAAAATTATGTAACCAAAAAGTAGACGAATTTTTGAATCAAGATTTCGAACCAAAACAAGATGACTCTGGACAAGAAGACATTTTCCTTAAATTAATTAATGCAAGATATGAAAGAGAAGATCAGGAAATACGCGCTTCCAGGAGGCCAGAAGATCAGAAAGAACATATCGAGGCAAAGCTACAACAAAGACGAGAGAATCGAGAAAAAGATAAACAGGAAAAGCTATCACAGATGAAAGAGCAATGGGAACACCAAAGTAGGGAGGAGTATAAATTTGCTATAAAGCTCTATAATATAAATCTGCAATTAAAAGACGTAGATGATAAGGAGAAGGCTGATAAATTGTCTCAAGAAAAACAACAGTTAATAAATGAATATAATAAAAAACTTGAACAAGCTAGTAGTAAACAAATTGCAGAAGAGGTTAGACAAAAACAAGCAGATTTACAAAAAAAGTCGCAACCCAATAGCGTAGATATGGCGGATCATCCATTAGTACGGGAGGGTATATTAAGACCAGAAGAAGTAAAATTAATGGCAACAAATCATGAGACATTAGAGGCCTGGCGTTACTTTAACACTGAAAACTTTTACAATAATCTAAAAAAATTATGGAATATAACCCGTAATTATTATCGTGATAACCAAGAGCAGGGACCAAAAGAATTAGCTGGCCTAAGTCATGATAAAGCTATAGATGTGGTGAAACCGGGCCTCTTGGAGAAATTAAAAAACAAACGATTAAGCTCTGCTGATTTCGTATATACTGCAACTCGGAAAGAATTAGAAGGATTTGATTCTGTAAAATTTGATGAAAATTATACATGTCTAGAAGATTATGCGCTTGCCACTGGTGTAATTGACACCTTAAAGAAAATTATTGAAGATGATAACAGAAAGTACAATAGACCAGTAGAAGCTTTAAAGATAGGTCGTGCTATATTCACTAATAATACTCAAGAGATAGAAAAATATAAAATAGCTGGTACTAAGCTTGACATAACTAGTAGTGAGCCATTATTAAATGGAATTTTTAGAGCAAATAGTAACCTCCCTGCCACTAATTTACCACAAATAATTTCTCTAATAGATTTAGCTGCAAAAAATAGAGATAATAACACTATATTACATATAGCAGCAAGAAATGGATATTTAGAACTAGCAGAGGAATCTATAAAGCTTGGAGCTGACATTAACGCTCAGGGTCGATTGGGTAATACTCCACTCATGATAGCAATAAACATGGGGCACTTAGAACTAGCAAATAAATTAATAGAGTTGGGAGCTAACATTAACGCTAAGGGTCAATTTTTTAATACACCACTTATTATGGCAATAGAAGAGGGACACTTAGAAATAGCAAATAGATTAATAGATAAGGGAGCTGACGTTCACGCTAAGGGTCAAGTCGATTACACCCCATTACATATAGCAGCAAGAAATGGATACTTGGAACTAACAGAGAGATTAATAAAAAAGTATAAAGTTGACATTAACGCCAAGGATATGGATGATTACACTCCACTCATATTAGCAATACAAGAGGGACGCTTAGAAGTCGCAAATAAATTAATAGACCTTAGAGCTGACATTAAAGTTAAGGGTCAAGATAATTACACTGTACTTCATACAGCAGCGAGAAAAGGGTACGTAGAACTAGCAGAGACATTCATAGAGCTCGGAATTGATGTTAACACTAAAACCACTAATGATAACACTCCACTACATGTCGCCGCAATAGATGCGAGGAATGTATCAATGGTAAAAAAATTAATAGATAAGAAATCTACTATAGACGCTAGGGACAAACAAGAAAGATCTGCTCTACATATAGCAGTGTTCAATAACTGCCTAGAAATAGTAAAGGTATTAATAACAGGTAAGAGTGACGTTAATGCTATAGAGCAAGTTAAGAAGACTCCGTTACATTATGCAGCAGAAATGGGATACTTACCTATAGTACAAGAATTAATTAAATCGGAAGCTAATATTAATCCTGTAGATAAAGATGACAACACTCCGTTACATCTAGCAACGAAAAGACAAGATGCAGAATTAGAAAAAGAATTAATAAAAGAATTAATTGAATGGGGAGCTGATATTAATGCTAAAAATCAATTGGGCGAATATGCGCTATCATCAACAATGATACAACAAGAGCCTGAGATGATATTCCAAGCAATAATGAAAAATATCCGAAAAGATATTCCACAAGATATCGAATCTAACTCAATCATAGTGAATAGGTTAACTAATCTAATCTCAGAATTAGAGGAAAGGAAAGCTGTTGATAATAATGCTGCTGTTGTGGGTTCTCTCCTAGAAAAGTGTCAGAAAGAATCTAACAAACAACTAGTAAAACAAGTGAAAATTAGTCCAAAGTATAAAAATGAAGGAAATACCATCAATATTGGACAGTCATCTTCTAAGATACCTAGGCCGCCTAGTCCATCGGGGAGAGGCTTATAAACAAGAATTACATAATACCCTGCCTGTAAGATCAAATCTTGACTTCTACAAACTATTTAACCTTACGTCTTTATTGTAATCAGGTATATGAATCACACATAGTATGCATTGCTACTTCATCTTGTCCTAACAAGTTAGATTGGTGATGAGTCGTTTGTGCTATTAGAGCTTGATGCATTAAACGCATATCATCAGCTTCATAAGACTTGTAACCAATATTCTTAATAAAATTTTCTATAGTTAAAGGTCCACAGTTAAAAGGATTGCTTTCATTAGTGGAGCTCTCTTTTTCTTGAATGTCTACTTTATAATTTATAATATTAGATATTCTTTGTAGTTCTATAGCAAGCTTATTTGGGATTCTTATACCTAAACTATCTAAATAGCTGATAGAAACAGTATTAGATTGATGATCAGTAGTAAAAATTAATCCTACGCAATGGTAACTATTTAAGCTATATGGTAGTATAATAGTACAATTAGTAGCAGTATCTTGCAAAAAATTTGTCACTTTATCTAATTCTTCAACAATATTATTGCCTATAGTTGCTTCTAACTGTTGTACTTTGGCTCCAACCTCGTTTAATCGCAGTGTGAGTATAGTATCTATATCTAAATTAGTATATATATATCCAGCACTAGCAATGTTATCTTCTCCTTTACGTTCTTGCATTAAAGTTGGTTCATTAAGAAGGGTAAAATGTTGGGTTATTTTTTCTCCTATATCATAATTTAAAACTTTCAAGCTCTCGCTGCTGAAAGTAGTCAATTGTAAATATTTAGCTAGTAATACTTTTTGCGTAGGTTTAGGTACTGCATATTCTCCAGTATATTGGTGATAAAGAGATAGCAGATGTTGTTCATATACACCAATACTATCTGGTTTTAATTTCCAATTTTGCTGTAAGTTCTTCATTATTCTTAAATTACAATCAAGTAAATTTTCGATTTCAGCGTAATCTGCGATCTCCGTTCTATTATTACCCTTTAAACCTATTTTAATTAAAAAATTGTTATATTTTAAAGTTTCAGCAAAGGCTTTTATTCCTACATTTCCTATATGATTTTTATATAAAGATATTTCAAATATATAATTGTTAACCTCTAACATTTTAGCGATATCTATTGCCCCTTTCTCTCCTATATCATTCTCTCCTAAATTGATATAAGTTGCTGAATTATTGAGTGCTAAGGCATTAGCAAGTAGAGAAGCATCTTTATCTCCTAATCCAGTATCCACAAGAGTAACGTCAGAGATAATGGAGGTATTTGTTAAAAGTTCAGCAATAATTTTAATTACTTCCTTATTTCTAATCAAAGTTTTGTCTGGATATTGAAAATTAATAGAAAGTGATAGTTCATTGCGCAATAAGCTTTCAACTACTTCTTCATCACTCTTTAATTCCGTACCCTCGTTATCAAAGTAAGTTAAAGCATTTTCCTGTATGGTTTTTAATATATTTATTTTTTCTAATATAGTTTCTTTATTCATTTTTCTTGATAATTCTTAACTATTCTGACATAAAGTATAGCCAAATAACTCTTGCCGTCAAACTAAAAAAGTTAATAAATATCAACTGGATGCAAATAATTGTTAGTCAAAGAGCGATAAAGCGCAATATGTGCTCATACCAATAGGGATATCCTATTTTTTAAGCAAGAATTCTCAAGACACCAAATTTTACTTCTTAAGATTTATGACAAAAGAATTATTACAATATTTATTTGAAGATAATGTTTCGAAGTTTCTTAAAGACTTAAAATCTTTTTATTTAAAATTATTTAAGTTGTCATGATATATCAAAATATAGTTTTTCACCTGCTTTATTTGATAGTTGGTTAGGATCTGCTCAACAGGACACTAAATACTCGCTATATAAACTTTATTATCCAGAAGCACAAAAAATTATTTTTGATCTACAAGCATATATTATGGTTTCACAAGAGAAAATATATGTTTTAAATTTAGTTAATATAGGGAATAGAAATCCTGATTCTTATCAAGCTATAGCTGATGTAGCAAAAAAATATGGACAGCCCCGTCAAAAAAGCCGCGTTACTAAAGAGTCATTAGTTGAAACTCAATTAGAAGCCTTACAAAGTGAGTTAAATCCCAATAGAAATAAAGAGCAGACATTAGGAGATTTAGACATAGAATTATTAAACTTACAAGTATATGCACAAGCAGCATATGCATCACTCTCACAAGAAGAAATTAAGAATTTATTACAAGAACAATCGATAGATAGTACAGGCAAGCCAGTTAATATTATAGGAATTGCGGTAGGGGTAATAGAAAAGGCGCAGCGTGGTATAGAATTTTATGATACGCCGGCAGAGTTATATGACAGTGTTAAGACATCAAAGATACGCCACATTTTAGCGCCTCGTAAATTAGATATTAATCAAAATGGCCAACTTCAGGCATTAACTTATAATCAATTTTATGAAACAGTTTATAAAGATCCAAATGTTTTACCTGCGAGTACTGCAAAACTAGCACGAATAGCCATCAATAATGACCTGATTAATATCAAAGACCTCATTAATACTTCTTTAAGAGGCGATATTCTTTTAAGTGACGATATTAGTGATTCGTTAAGTAATAAGCTTAAAAACATGATGCAAGCTTATTCTCTAACAGCAAAAGGTGCTAAGTTAGATGAAGCTTATTTACACGGTAGTATAATTGGTACACTCTTGGCCAATAGACGGACTATAGATATTACTATTCAATCTAATAAAGAATCTGGTGAGGGACGTTTTGATATTGCAATTATTCCCAAAAATAATAACCAAAAAACAGCTTTAATCATTGAGCTAAAGCATGCTACTTCGGAAAAAAAATTAAGTGAAGAATTAGATAATGCGTATAAACAAATTGATAACACGCACTATGCAGCTACATTAAATAAATATTCTAATATTGAGTCTGCTCGAAATATAGCTATTGCCTATTGCCAGGTTGATGAAACTATCATAATACACTCGAAAGTTCAAAGCAATATTCAAAAAATAGATAGTATTTTAGGCGCAAATAGTCTTTTTCATCTATTAGTGCAAGGAGATATTGCATTTGAACATAATATGCAATTATTTTGTCAATCTGTAATTAGTTGTCATGATATTAATAAGAGAAACCCTGATTTTGTCCCTGGTCTTGCAATGGGGCAGTTATTAGATGGGATAAGTGACAGTACAACTAGTGCCAGAGTATTTTACACTGAAAAACAGCCTTATGATAATTTTGCTTTTCTTATTACTTTAGATAACAAACATATTATCTACGGTTTTCATGAAGAGAATGAAATAATCAGAAATCAGCACATTGCAGAATATTATCATAAAATTAATATATCCCCAGATGTAAAAGTTCATATTCACTATGTACAATTAACATTTGAAGATAAAAAGCCACAGATCAAAAAATATGAGAGTATTACTATCCAAGCTCCATTAACTGTAAGCAATACTAAAGAATTAGTTAAAGCTACCTCTCCGATAAATGTCATATTACAGCAAATATATCATCAAGCAAAATATGATAATCAATTATTAGGATATGCACAATCATTACTGAATCAGGGGAAAGACGTTTTTGCTACAGCAACCCCTAAAGAAGCGTTTTATCATGGAGGAATGTTAGGTCTCTTATCAAATCATAATAATCACTATACTTTGATTTCTAATCAGGAAATGGGTATTGGGAGATTAGATCTTATGGTTATTCCTCGCAGCCTAGACCTAAAGATAGCTATTGTCATGGAATTTAAGGTCACAACAGGCACTAATCAAAATCACTTAACCAATGAATTGGATAAAGGATTTGCTCAAATTATACGTCAACAATATCAGGATAGTTCCTCTATATATGGTATAGCTAAATCAATTCCAATTTCTATTAGCTGGTCTGTTGAAGAGGTAAAAACAAGAGGAGGTGTAGCTCAGTTAATTGATCATAGTTCGGCTTCCGAATCAGAACTTCATGCACCGCAAAATAAAAGATTTTGTAGTAGTAGGGATAAAAGAAATATAGGAGGACTAATTTGTATCGATTCTAACAATTATAAGAAATATGGGAGCGCAGAATCATATCAAAAATTAGCAAATGAGTTAGCTGCAACAGCTGATGTTCACAGCGATATTAAAATAGATAATAATCATCTTATTAAGACATTCCACAATGTAGCAGATAAGTGCAGAACACTATTATTAGCGCAAGGCTTGGTAGCAGGTAATACTGAAACTGTTATGCGTACTGCGGCTATAATCTATGGGATACCAAAATTATCTGATTTAATGGCGGAAACAATTACGAACTTTTTAGGTACTAATTCAAATTTTCCAACAATACGAGCGAAAATAGGAGGTTTAATAAGTCAAATATTGAATGTATATGAGCTAAAAGCAGCAATAAAAGAGAAATATACAGTTAATAATACTTATGATCTTAAAGCTGCTGATGTAAAAATTACTACAAATGCACTCTTTATAATATTGGATGCATGGGAATTAGAAAGTTTTTTACTTGGCAAAGCAACTCGTATTCCTGCTACAATAGGAGTGGGGGTTTTAATTGCAGAAACAGTTGCTTTGTCAATTATTGGCGTAGAAAAAGTATGTGCAGAAGTAGCATGTTCTGCTGAGGAAAAGGTAGAAATATTTTTTCGTAACCTTATAGGTAGGCCGTTGCCAAATAATATCCAGGAAAAAATAGAAATATATAACATATACAAAAATTTTATCCAAAATACATATGATACTTTACAACACAATAAAGCATTGGATGTTTATGTTACCTCCTTGCCCCATATTGTAGAGACAAGCCAGTATAATTTTGTAAAGATAATGTGTAGACCACAAGGATATTATCAAGGTCTATTGAAGAGCCCATATAAATGCGATAGTTATTATTTATATCACCCAATAAAATTTAATGGGGTCTTTTCTCCTAATACATGCGCATGCACATTAAAAAATAATCATAATTTTACGCTTGACTCTGCAATATTAAGTACAGCTTATATTGTATCTTTTCAAGATGAAAATAAGTTTTCTAACAAAAATTCTTATATTTTTAAAGAGAATGTAGCTTGTGCTCCTAATGAGCAAGACTATACAAAGCAGCAAATATCAACTTTGCCATCCAGCACAGGTCCTACTTGGGATTGTCACTACCATGATGTTGACAATATCAAATCTTCTATAGCGCTATGTCATAATGTGCGCCCGCCAGATTTTAGTGGAAAAACTGTTTATAATATAGGGAATAATCCTAATTTATATAATATCAAAAACTCGTGCCATAATGCCATAGCTTTAGTTAAGCCAAATATTACAATTAAGCAAAATATAACTGTGGCATATCAAAATTTAGATATTGTAGAAGCAGGTGATGATACTAATCATATTATCATAAAAAATAATGGTAAGTATAAAGGAGGTAGCAATTTAGACATATTTTTTTTAAATAATAATACTGATTTTCAGCACATTGATGGTGCAGGAGGAGAGCAAGATATTATATTTATAGAGGGAGATTTTTTTGAAACAACCTTAGATAAAATTAATAATGTAGAGATATTTTATGGCATTCATCAACCACAGAAAGTAAATATAACTACCGCTTTCAAATATATTGATCTGCACGGTGGAGGGGATAATATCCAATTAAATCATACTTATAATGATACAATTATTGTATTACATGGAAATGATAAAATTATTGTTAACTCAGTAAATAATTTACTATTATCAATACCAAAAGAAGAGGGGGATGTTACTGTAGATGCTGTGCAGGATGGCATGCAAAGCTATTATTTTTTGTATCAGCTGGATGAAATAGAAGAAATAAAATATTATCATACCATAAAAAAGCTAGAAATAAAATTTGCTAATTCAGATATTTCAACAAGAAAAATTAAGATCCATAATTATGATATGGAAAAATTTGCAAGACCACAATTTTTTATCAAAGAAGATATAGCTACAGAATGTAGTACAGAATGTAGTACAGAATTGATATTAATAATAAAACAAAAAGAGAGTTTTGTAGAACATATAGTAAAAGACCTACATATCAACATTATCTGCTTGTCTAACCCAGATAATGAAAGACAATTTATCCAAAAATTACAACAACTCAATAATAACAAGCTTAAAGTTAGTGTTTCTGCAAAGACGCTAACTACAAAATATCTGATAGAAACATTACCAGCTATGGATTATATATCAGTAGAACAATTAAAGAGCACCCCCACTAAAGCTTTTTATTTATCTTTAAATCCAGGCAATAGTTTCTACTTAATTGATAATTATCATGCGATCACAATTGATGCCCAAGGTAATACTACAGACCAATATGATTCTATTATATTTAAATTATCGAATATAGATATAAAATTTTTTGGTAAACAAGATGATATAGAAATAAGATATCAAGAAACTGATGAACAAGCTATTCTACAAAAATCTGGTAAAATATTATTACATAATGCATTGGTATTTGGTAATAGTAGGATCTTTAAAGTTATTAATAACAATGCGACTTATGATCTAACAATATAAAGTGGAGAATTTCAAATAGAAGAAATTATAGTAGATAAGAGATTATTACTTATAATTCCTGAAGACAAAACTATACTTGTACTCGAAGCGCAAGAATTAAATACCTACCAAATTTTATCTATACCTCAATTAGACTATAGCGCAGATTTAGGTTTGTATCAACAAGAACAAAGTTTAATTTTAGAATTGAAGGAACTACATAAAATCATAATTATTAACAATTTTTATGATAAAATATTACCAATATATTCTCTTACAATTCAATTAAGGAATGAGCAATTAAATACAACACAATTTTATGAGAAAGTAGCCCAAGCACAAGAGATAAATAACTATCTGGTACATCTGCTTCAAGGCTCTTATATAATTTATGACCTTAACCCTCAGAGACCACTAAACCTAATACAAGAAAGTAATATATATATAAATCAGCCTAATAATACAGGCAAAACTGCTATATTAGATTTAAGTAAAGTGACAATAATAGGGAATATTAACTTTCTTAAAGAGAGTGATAACTTATTAATAAGGTGTACGACTCATGAGGCTGACGGAAGGTTATTAGGTACAGTAGCAAAAATATTTAATTGGGATATAGACCAAAATAATAGAGCAATGTTATTACATAAGGAAGGATTATTAGATTTTACCAAATGTACTACTGAACAATTAGCTACAATGCAGCAATTATCATTTAATAATATAGATCCTTTAAAGGAAGGATGTATTGTAAAAGATATTGTGCCTGGAGATGTAACTTTCCTAAATATACAAAATTATAGTAATTATATACCATCTGACCATAATTTAGCGTCATTTAGCCATAGAAGTAAGAGAGATAAGAATTCTCACGCTAAAATTAGTAATATTAATAATTTAGATAGGGATACTATAGATTTTAAGTCTAGTAAAACTATATCTGAGCATTACCAAAATCAACAACCTGCAGTTTCAAGTGGAGCAAGTAAAGTATCATCGTGGATCCACCCTGGTCTAGTTTGGATAACTAAGGGTAAGAGCCTGATCCCTAATTATAAATCGTATTTAACTCACTTCTTTAGCGGCCTTTTTTCTTCTGAGGATAGTGATATCGCTAATAAAGCTGAAAATATAGTAAAATTTCCGAGTAAAAATAGTGACCATATTCTTGCTCCTTACAACAACAGTAAGACCGTAATCCAGACTAATAGGGATGCAACACTGCAAGGGTGCCGATTGACAAAAATCACTTCTACAGATACTGAAATAGTGATAGGAATAGGATGTAATGCAGGTAAGAGTAAGGTTTTAATAGCTCCTCAAAGCAGTAGCGAAACTTGTATACCACCAATTATTTATAATGATGATGTTTTCAATTCCTGTCATTCTGTAGAATGGCAAGGCACACCCTCAATAATGTGTAAAGGAACAAAGACTAGCATGATCTACATACCATATTATGAACCTCGGATATTTGATTATGTAAACGAACACCTAACCTTAATACAATATATAGTACATTATGCTACTAAATGTTATAAATGGTTAAAGAGTAATAAAGTACAGAAGCAAGATGCAGAACAAGAATTGTTATTCTTAAGTACAGCAGAGACAACAGCCTCGTTAAAAATACAACAACAAGAAATAGAAGAAGCTAAAAAAGAACTGAGAGCATTAAGTACACAAAAACCTAATGTGTAGAAGTCAAGATTTGATCTTACAGACCCCATAAATTAACTTATTAGATTGTCAGATAAATTTTGACTGTCAGATAAGTGTTCAAGATACAAGATCTCATTATTTTTTTCAAACGCTAATTTTTTACTATCTTTAAAGGTTTGCATAGGCGTTTTACCATAACAATACTTACCAGAATGAGGACGTTCGTTATTATAATAACGTAACCAGGTATCAAGATCTTTTTGCAATTCAAAAAGTGAATTGTAAATCTTTTTACGCATTGCAGTATCATAAAACTCATTTTTCATGGTTTTATGAAACCTCTCACATATCCCGTTAGTTTGAGGGGAATATGCTTTTGTAACGGTGTGTTCTATTCCTTCAATACTTAAAAACAATTCAAAGGCATGATGTTCTATATTTCCTTTATATTCAGTACCACGATCAGTTAATATACGTAGTATAGGAATACCTTGTTCTTCGTACCAAGGTAGAACTCTATCATTTAACATATCAGCAGAGGTTATAGCTGTTTTGTCTGTGTATAATTTGGCATCCGTCACCCTGGAATAGCTATCGATAAAAGTTTGACCATAAACCTTACCTATTCCTTTAAAGTTGCCAACATAGTAAACATCTTGACAACCAAGATAGCCTGGATGTTCTGTCTCTATTTCCCCATGTGCCTCTTTAAGATTCTTACGATTCTCCAAGACACGTAATTGAGCTTCCGTAAGTATAATGCCATCCTGAGCCATTTTAGTTTCTAAAGCTACTAGCCGTTTCTTAAGATTATTGAGATCGTTCCTAAGCCAGATAGATCTAATGCCGCCGGGAGATACTAAAATCCCATCTTTTTTTAATTCGTTCGATACACGAAGTTGACCATAAGCGGGGTACTCTATTGCCATGTCTAATACCGCTTTCTCTACAATAGGATCAACTCTATTAGCCAATATGGGTTTCTTACGGCTTATTTCATACAAGGCTTCATCGCCACCATTCTCATATAATTCCTTGAATCTATAATAACTATCTCTGCTATACCCCATTGTCTTACATGCACTAGATACATTTCCTAAGCTTTTTGCTAGTTCAAGTAATCCTATTTTTGGTCTTATTATTTTCTGATTTAAATTCATTTTAATCTCCATTTAATAATTTGTTTATTTTACTAAATGTAAGATTAAATCTCAACTACTTCACCTAATGACATATTTTTAAAGGAAGAAGCAAAATATATAATAGCGTATATAAACAGTCAGTTGGTAAATTTAAAAAATAAAATCACTATTAGCGCAAATGACATAGAAGATTTACAGGATAATATTAATGCTTTAAAAGAAGAATTAACAGAAATTAGAGAAAATGCTAACAAAACTATTGTTACACAGCAGAATAACCTTGATTCAGGTGAGATGTCCAATAGTAACCTACATCGTAACTATTATCTTACCACAGAAGAAGGAATATCTAACTTAACAATAAATAATGCCAACACAAAATTTTTACAAGAAAATAATGAAACTGCTTACCTACTGGGATTATCTTAAATTGGCCCTGAGTACTAATTAAGAGAAGAGAGAAAGATAATATAAGCAATGAAGAATAATTAATTATAATTAATAAATTTTAATTAAATATTGACGAGCTCTACAATTTCTATTAAAGTTAATAACTTTGGTACTAAAAACGCCATACAAACAACGGTTTGTTCTGAACTGTAATATCGGACTCCTTGTGCTTTATGCTGGGAGTCTTATCACTATACAATAGCGCTTTTCTGCGTGAAGGTGATAGGGTATGATTGTTTGCATGGTTTTTAGCTCCCAATATCACTGTATCAAAGGGAAGCTTTATATGTTTATTTGCTGATTCAGTAAAATCACTTCCCTAAACTTAGCAAGAAAGTCGCATAATTCAATATTACAAATATTATATTTATGCTCACTCAAAGTATTGTTAAGCTTAATGAAGAAAAATTACAAGAAGCTATAGATTATATTATTTATCGTGGCCACTATAGCGCTTATCTATTTGAAATAACTGCCATTCTTCTAGAAATTTACCCAACTACTAATACACTCGTTGCAGGGTTGTTATTTAGCACTTTAAAGGAAGCCACTTTGCCCACGGCTATTTTGCAGTTACAAGAAATTTCTAATAATTTTGGTGGAGAAGTAGCAAATATTGTAGAAGCGGTTATTAAGTTATCAACAATTAATTATTTACCTTATGACAGTACTCAAGGTCAGAAATTTTATGACTTATTAATGCTAATGTCAGAAAAAATGATTAAAGAAGTATTATGTATCAAGCTAAGTTACTTAGTACATGATATTAGTGTCTTTAACTTAAATCCATCACTTAAGCAACATATTACTACTGTTTTAGAAATCATGGAAATTTATATCCCGTTAATGGAAAAACTTGAGTTCAAAGAAATTGCAGCTGAGTTGCAGGAAATTTGTTTTATGGTCGTGCTAATTGTTCTTCGCTTGAACCTTTTGAGAGCTGGAGCCCTAAAAAAATATTGAAAGCGATTCTTTAGCTAGTTATATGAGCTGTATAGATTATACTACAAAAATTAAATTTAGTTATTTTACGGTATTACTTTTAACAGTTATAATCTATCAATATCTAAATATTGATATTGTTCTAGCTGCTATTGAATATAAAACTAATGTAAAGCAGCGTATATTGCCATATTTAGATATCACTTTTAAAACAAGGCACTTGAATTATAATACTAGTAACCTGGCCTTTTTTATACCTATTACTCAAGCTGATAATTCATTACTATTTCTAGATGTAGGGTATATTATTGATAATAACAGCAATCGTAAGTTTAACATAGGATTAGTGTATCGTTATCAACTTGCTGATGATGTGGTAGTTGGTACAGGGCCGTATATTGATCGTATTCAATCTAACCTTAAACACTATTATACCTATTCTGGTTTTAATGCACATTTCCTAACTTCTACGTGGCAAAGTCAAGCAAATATTTATTTAGCTTTAACTAAGAAGAAAAAATTTAATTTACCTACCACGCGTGCAGCAAAGCGTATTGTTGCTAAACAAAATAACTACCGTGGGTTAGTGAATGATAAGTTGAAGGTACACGAGCAAATATTTAATGGTGTAGATTTAAGTGTAAGTTATGCTCATCCTCAATTTGACAGATTACGGATAGGAGTAACAGGATATGTTTTTCAATCAAAAAGATTACCAAAAATATGGGGATGGGGACAAAATATAATATATGAAGTAAGCCGCATTATGAGTCTAGAAGCTGAATACTTAGTATATAATAAAAAATTATTTAATAATAAGAAAGGTAATTTTTATATAGGAGTTAATTTTAATATTCCTCTGGGCACAGCTAGTAAGCTTAAGAGCTATAATACTAAAATGTATCGGTTATTCAGTACAAGAGTAAAACGAGCAGTACCTAGAGCATCTCACCAAACTGGCGTAAAAGCAGGAGCAGACTCTGCGCTAGTTCTATCTCCTACAATAGCTTCTCCTGCAACTACCTCAAATAATCAAAATACCTCAGAAAATGTACTGCTGGTCGAAGAAAAGCAAGGGGGGTTATTTAATGTAGATAATAGTACAAATGCTGTAGTTGTTCAAAATAATCAAGATAGTGAACATGCTGTAGATACTTCGACTGTACAAGGTAATCATGAAAGTAACGCAAGTGCTGTAAGTAGTACTATAGCTAGCGTTACAAGTAATACACCACCACCTGCGATATTAGCAGTACCAGCTACCTCACAGCAGAGAGTAAAACGAGCAGTACCTAGAGCATCTCACCAAACTGGCGTAAAAGCAGGAGCAGATTCTGCGCTAGTTCTATCTCCTACAATAGCTTCTACTGCAACTACCTCAAATAATCAAAATACCTCAGAAAATGTACTGCTGGTCGAAGAAAAGCAAGGGGGGTTATTTAATGTAGATAACGGTACAAATGCTGTAGTTGTTCAAAATAATCAAGATAGTGAACATGCTGTAGATACTTCGACTGTACAAGGTAATAATGAAAGTAATGCAAGTGCTGTAAGTAATACTATAGCTAGCGTTACAAGTAATACACCACCACCTGCGATATTAGCAGTACCAGCTACCTCACAGCAGAGAGTAAAACGAGCAGTACCTAGAGCATCTCACCAAACTGGCGTAAAAGCAGGAGCAGATTCTGCGCTAGTTCTATCTCCTACAATAGCTTCTACTGCAACTACCTCAAATAATCAAAATACCTCAGAAAATGTACTGCTGGTCGAAGAAAAGCAAGGGGGGTTATTTAATGTAGATAACGGTACAAATGCTGTAGTTGTTCAAAATAATCAAGATAGTGAACATGCTGTAGATACTTCGACTGTACAAGGTAATAATGAAAGTAATGCAAGTGCTGTAAGTAATACTATAGCTAGCGTTACAAGTAATACACCACCACCTGCGATATTAGCAGTACCAGCTACCTCACAGCAGAGAGTAAAACGAGCAGTACCTAGAGCATCTCACCAAACTGGCGTAAAAGCAGGAGCAGATTCTGCGCTAGTTCTATCTCCTACAGTAGCTTCTACTGCAACTACCTCAAATAATCAAAATACCTCAGAAAATGTACTGCTGGTCGAAGAAAAGCAAGGGGGGTTATTTAATGTAGATAACGGTACAAATGCTGTAGTTGTTCAAAATAATCAAGATAGTGAACATGCTGTAGATACTTCGACTGTACAAGGTAATAATGAAAGTAATGCAAGTGCTGTAAGTAGTACTATAGCTATCTTACCACATGTTCAGGTTGCTGATCTTTCAGATAATCTTACTTTGCAACAAGAACAAGTTGATAGAGATGTTCCAGCTACTGGGCGTGAACAGATTATAAGAAATCTCACAAATGATACACCCACCCAGAGTGCAGATAATGAATTTCTTGATATTCTCTACCCGCCTCAAATGATCCTAGAACCGGACTATTTGTTTTTTATAAAAGTGTATGATGTTCCGCATCTTGATGGATTTCATCGCACTATGGAAGTTATACCTCGTCTTGAAACAGTTAGTCAGGTTACTCAGGAGATTAAAGATAAGGTTGTTAATATAATTAAAAACTTTTGTGCAGTACATCAGGATTCAGTAATTCTGTTTCTTGCTCGCGTTTATAATGCTCATACTCTTTCTGGGGAGCATCAGATGTTGATAGTTAAACCAATTGTCACAGTACAAGGTGCTACCGCAGTTGATCGGGTAGTTATACCTTCTAAGTTTTTTAACCAGAATCAAGTAGCGGCAGCTATTCAATTTCATGATGCACTACATGACCTTGCTACGGTAGTGACGCAGCCTAATGTAACGAATTATTCTATTAATACAACTAACCAACTTTATTATGTAGTGAATCAGTTTATTAATACAGCTAATCAACTTAATGCAGCTAGTCAGTTTGATATCGTTAATAAGATTGTGAGAGTTCCTCAAATTATTGCAGCTTATCAGCATACTATCACTGATCAGCTTGCTGCAGCTACTCAGTTTGCTACTATATCTGGTGAATATGTTGCAGCTTATAATATTCATGCAGTTGATCAGCTTGCTGCAGCTTATAAGTTTATTGTAGATCGTAAGCTTGCTGCAGCTCAGTATCTTACTAACGTTCGTATACCTACTGTAACTAATAACTTGGCTGTAGCTACCAAGCTGCTTGGAACAGGTCATAATAACTTTGCTCATGAAATACAACATCATTATGCAGTTACTAACTATAATAGTACAACAAAACAGCTTGCTGAAGCTAATAGCTTTATTAATACAGTTAATCAGCTTGCTGAAGCTAATCACGTTGTTAATACAGTTAATCAGCTTATTCCAAATCAGTATTTTGTAAGTATGATGGATCAGCTTGCTAAATCTAATAACGTGGATAACACCGTTAAACAACTTGCTAAAGATAGCAACTTTATTAATACAGTTAAACAGTTCGCTATAACTAATAACTTTGCGGCAGATAATAACTTTGTTAATATAATTACTCAGCTTGCGGCAGATAATAACTTTGTTAACACAATTAATCATCTTAAAGTAGCTAATAACTTTGTTAATACAGTTAATCAACTTGCCGAAGTGAATCATAACGAAGCAGCAGGACAGTTTTGTACAATAAATCAACTGAATGACGCAATTATGCAACTTAATATGGTTAGGCAGTTTGATGACAATCCTCAGTGTGATACAATCAGGCATACTAATATTACTAACCTAAATCCAGAAATAAACTTTGAACTCACCAGTCAGGATACTGACTCCCAAAGCCAGCCTATTGTAGATACATTAGCTGTTAATAGAATAGTGGATAGTAGAGTTGTAACAAATGATGTCAATATACCACTAATAGCAACAACACCACCAAATCAAAGCCCACAACAAGGGCAAGATGATAATATTGATAATATAGGACCCTTACTGAATCAAATTAATATTAGAAAACGTAAAATAACAGAGTTAGATACCTCTATAGATGATGATCAACCTAACCGTAAAAAGTTTAAAGCTTTAGAGTTAGATATATCTAGAGCACATTATAGCCGCAAACCTAAAAAACGGACAATAATAGAGCTGGATATATCTATGGATGATGATGAACCTAAATGTAAGAGGTTTAAAGCTTTAGAGTGAAATGTACCCAGAGAAGAGAGAGTGCGCTGAAGTACAACCTTATAACGTTAATTCGGGATAAGGTTATAATTTAGAGGAAAGTCGAAATTACAATTGATCGCAGGTTTATTTTTCGTCAGAGAATGAGAACGTTCAATGAACTGTATCAGGTAGCAAATTAAGCTTTAAAATTCAACCTTTCTGGGAAGAAAATATCGAGCTGAGAAATAATCAATGCCCAATTTGAGATTGGCATATTCCACTTTGGAGTAATCTGTTTTATAGCACAAAATACTAGTTTAAACAATGCATTTTCACTAGTAAATGCTCCCTTGGTTTTAGTATATTTTCTGATCTAACGATGAAATCCTTCTATAGGATTTGTCGTGTAGATCAGCCTCCTTATTTCATTAGAAGGCCCTGAGTACTAATTATGAAAAGAGAGAAAGATAATATAAGCAATGAAAAATATTTAATTGTAATTAATAAATTTTAATTAAATATTGACGAGTTCTACAATTTCTATTATCGTCACAAGCCTGGTACTAAAACACCGTACAAACAACAGTCTTTCCGAACTGTAATATCGGACTCCTGAGCTTTATGCTGGGAATCCTATCACTATACAATAGCGCTTTTCTACGTAAAGGTGATAGGGCATGATTGTTTGCATGGTTTATAGTTCCCAGCACCAATGTCATCAAAGATGGAGAGGATGTGCTAGTTTTAGGAACACAACAAAATTTAATTAAAGGACAAAATGCAGTAACCCTAGTACTGCATTTTAGTACTTTCCTAAAGTGTTTTGACCTAATGCTATATGTTCACATTCTTATGATTAAGGCAGGTATCTACAACTTAGCAAACAAGTCGCATAATTCAATATTGCATTTATGCTCTTTAAAACTATTGTTAAGTTTAATGAAGAAAGATTACAAAAAGCTATAGATTATGTTGTGTATCATGGCAACCATAGTACTTACCCATTAGAAATAGCTGAAATTCTTTTAGCAATTTATCCAACTAGTAATGCACTCATTGCAGGTATATTATCTACTGTTTTCACAAAGATAGATTTGTCCTCAACAGATTTACAGCTATCAGTAATTGCAAATCGTTTTGGCGTAGAAATAGCTAATATAGTGGATAATATCATTAAATTATCAACAATTAATTACTTGCCTTATAACACTATTCAAGCTCAGAAATTTTTCAACTCATTATTTTCAATACCAGAAGAAGTAGCTAGAGAGGTATTATTTATAAAACTAAGCTATTTACTACATAACATTAGTGTATTTAGCGTAAGTCCCTCGATTGGAAAATATACTATTTCTGCATTAGAAATAATGGAACTTTACGTCCCTTTAATCGCCAGAATTGGACTAGAAGAAATTAAAATTGAGCTGCAAGAAATTTGTTTAAAAATCCTACGACCAGATACCAGAGAATATATTTTAAGCCATCTATATACAATCTCTGGTAACAACGTAAAAGCTTTGATAAATAAGATTATTAACTTATTACATAATGATCTCAATAGTGCCGGTATTAAAGCAAAGATATTAGGAAGAATCAAATCTCCTTATTCTATCTGGTTAAAAATGCTGCAGAAAAACGTTAGTGTAGAACAATTATACGATATTCTAGCATTTAGAATTATAGTTGATAATGTAGAGCAATGCTATAGGACCCTTGCTATTATTCATAACCAATACCCGCTTGTTAAAGGACAATTTCAAGATTACATTCGCCTACCAAAATCTAATGGCTATCAATCTTTACATACTGTAATTATTGGTCCAACTAAAAGAAATATCGAAATCCAAATACGCACTCAGGAAATGGATAAGACTGCACAATATGGCAAAGCAGCACATTGGCAATATAAAAGGGAGCCATCAATCATTAAAGAAAAGATATATAACATATATCGATCTTTATATCAAACAGCATACTTACCCCTTGTGAATATATTAAGAACTCAAGAGCCAGTTAGAGCAGTAAAACAGCCTATTTCCAGACTATATAAATTTGAGATAAAAGAGTTTATTGTAGTACGAAATATAAATAGCAGATTTTCATTAAACGATAATGCTACTAATACATATCAAAATAGTAGTAATATAGTGTTTGCATTACGAAAACCAAGGGAACATTTAGACTTAACCACTAATCCTGTGAAACCATATAATGAAAGTACTGTCTCTGTGCTTAGAACGATGTTTACTAATCATCAATTTGCTTTTCACCTTATAGTTAACAATATTGAACTAAGTGATACTAATCAGATCCTTCAGTTAAATAATCAGCAGATAGCGCAGATAGCAATATATAATTACAATGACAATACCACTATCACTATTAATGATAGTAAAACGAGCCTGAATCTAAAAACAAAAATAGAGCAACTTCCTGCTGAAGAGAGGAATAAACCTTTATTGATTACAGAATCACCAAGACAAAATGATCAGCATAGTCATATAAAAACTAATATCAACAATAACAAAAAAGATAACAAATTCAATGATTGCTATATAGATCAAATAGAAGAACCGCAAACAAAGGTAGCTCTACAAACATTATCTGTGTGTCTGCAAAACATAGATAATAAAGTACCGACCTTAAAAATAAATTTTTCAAATAAAATAGATATTAATAAATCAGATAAAAATGGGCACACACTATTAAAGGATGCGATATTAAGCGATGACCTAAAAACAATTAAATATTTACTAGCACATCCTGAGATAGATATCAATACAAGTATTCTTATTCTAGCAGTATGTGGCCCTAACAATGATGAGCCATTTTTATTAGCAGTAAGAATAGGAAATGTAAAAATTATACAAGCATTTCTTGCTCATCCACAAACTAATATTAGGCAACAAACTCAAGATCATGAAACAGCTTTAATAATAGCTGCTCAAACTAATAAGGTAGAAGTTTTAAAGCTATTAGTTGCCTATTTACAAAATATTTTTGAAAATGATCTAGAACAGTTAAGAGAGTATATTAATTTTCAAGATAGGCATAATCATACTGCACTTTATTATGCAGTAGCTAATTATTTAAATCTCCATGAAGATAATATTGAAATAATTCAAACATTACTTGCGCTTAAAGATGATAGAGGTGAACATTTAGTAAGTACGCAAGAACACAATATGTTTGATACAATGCTTTTAAAAGGCTTGGGTAAAGGATACGAATCTGATGAGAGTAGTCTATATAAGGTCAGACGAAAATTACTTATGCTTAAGGAAATAATCCATAGTTTACCTACATTGAACATTAATTTTGTAGATATAATAGGAGATATTAATAAAGCAGATGAAAATGGCAATACTTTATTAAAGGACGCAATATTACGACAAGATTCGAAAACTGTTAAATCTTTGTTAAATTGGCCTGAAATAGATATCAATAAAAGCACTTCTATGCCAGCAATACGTGGTGTTAAAGATGAAGATCAACCTTTTTTATTAGCAGTTGGAATAGGAAATATAGAAATTGTACAAGCATTTCTTGCTCATCCACAAATAAATATTAGGCAACAAAATCAAGATCATGAAACAGCTTTAATAATAGCTGCTCAAACTAATAAGGTAGAAGTTTTAAAGCTATTAGTTGCCTAATTACAAGATATTTTTGAAAATGATTTAAAACAGTTAAGAGAATATATTAATTTTCAAGATAGGCATAATCATACTGCACTTTATTATGCAGTAGCTAATTATTTAAATCTCCATGAAGATAATATTGCAATAATTCAAACATTACTTGCGCTTAAAGATGATCGAGGTAAACATTTAGTAAGTAAGCAAGAACAAAATATGGTTGACATAATGTTTTTATGTGCATTGAATGAAGGATATGAAGTTGACGAAATTAGCTTATATGAGGTTAGTCAAAAACTACCTAGGTTTATAGAAGTAATAAATAGTTTGCCTACATTAAAAATGAATTTTGTAGATATAATAGGAGATATTAATAAAACAGATGAAAATAGCAATACCTTATTGAAGGACGCAATATTACGTCACGATGCAAAAGCCGTTAAATCTTTGTTAGACTGGCCTAAGATAGATATCAATAAAAGCACTTCTATACCAGTAATATGTGGTGTTAAGGATGAGGATCAACCTTTTTTATTAGCAGTTGGAATTGGCAATGTAGAAATTGTCCAAACATTTCTTACTCATCCACAAACAAACATTAAGCAACAAAATCAAGATCATGAAACAGCTTTGATAATTGCAGTTCAAGGCTGCAAAGTCGAAGTTTTTAAGTTATTAATTAGTTACTTAATTACTAACAAGCAAGATATTTGTGCAAATGGTTTAGAGCAGTTAAGAGAATATATTAATCTGAAAGATAGCCATAACCACACTGCTCTTTATTATGCAGTAGATAATTATTTAAGATATGATGCAGATAGTATCAAAATAATTCAAATATTGCTTGCACTACAAGATGATCGAGGTGAACATTTAGTAAGCGAGCAAGAGCAACATATGTTTAACACAATGCTGTTAGATGAATTGGATAAAGAATATGAATTGGACGAAGATAGTTTACATAATAATATTAGACAAAAATTACTTATGCTTATGGAGGTAATCAATAGTTTTCCTAAACTAAGCATCAGTTTTGTAAATAGAATGAATATTAACCAATTAGATGAAAATGGCAACACATTATTAACAGATGCAATATTACGCCAAGATTCCAATACCGTTAAATATTTACTAGAATGTTTTGAAATAGATATTAACAAAAGTATTCCTGTACCAACCATACGTTGCCCTAACAATGATGAGCCGTTTTTATTAGCAGTCGGAATTGGCAATACAGAAATTGTACAAGCATTTCTTACTCATCCACAAATAAACATTAAGCAACAAAATCAAAATAATGAAACAGCTTTAATAATAGCAGCTCAAGGCTATAAAGTTGAAGTTTTTAAGTTATTAGTTAGTTACTTAATTACTAACTGGCAAGGTATTTTTGAAAATGATATAGAGCAGTTAAGAGAATATATTAATCTTGAAGATAGTAATAACCACACTGCACTTTATTATGCAATAGATAATTATTTAAGATATGACGCAGGTAGTATCAAAATAATTCAAATATTGCTTGCACTACAAGATAATAGAGGTTCTCACTTAGTAAGTGAGAAAGAGCAAGATATGTTTAACACAATGATTTTAGATGTATTGCACGCAGAATATGAATTAGTAGAAGATAGTTTATATAATCATGTTAGACAAAAATTACTTATGCTTATAGAGATGGTATACGATTTACCTATATTACCAATTACTTTAGATATTGAAAAAAAAGAATTAGACGATGAATTAAAAGCAAAGTTGCCTAAAGCGTGTTATAGTAATAATAATTCTAATTGTATGCTTGAGGAATTAGGAGCACTAGGGATGGATGTAAGTGCAATATAGAGTCTAATTAGTTTTCCCATTAAAAGTTTTAGAGATATAATAAGTGGATATCTAAAAATTTTATATAAATTCTTTAAGGATTTTGTTATATTAGTAATAATATTAAGAACCACCGTTAAATGATTTGCACTTCAGTAGGTCATTATTCGTTACTCACCTAGTAATTCTAGGGTTTATGCCTTGTGCTCAAATTCAACTAACTTAACTATAGAATGAAAGGACCTGAGCAAAGCCGTGTATATAAATTCAAAAAATAGGAGCAGAATAGATATTGTTAAATAAAGTTTTTAGGATCAAATTACTTAACAACTTTTGATTACAAATAGAGAGTTGGAGTTTTTGATAGTTTTATACCTTTATTTCATTTTTTGTAAAAATAGATATGACAAAAAGAAAGTTAACATCCAATTCAATGGAGCCCATAGCTAAAACAAGAAAGATATTAGATAAAAAAAAAGAGATTACATGGCATAACCAAAAATATATATACAAATATAATACAGATGTTGGTAATAACGTCATTCTAAACAACACAAGTATACTAATACAAGCTATGCCCCTAGAAGATAAGGATACAGATAATAAAGAGATGTTATTTAACTCTGATGCACTACAATCAGCATTATATAATTATGATCAATCTAATTGTGATGCTAGAATATTATTTAAAGCATTAAAAAAGTATATAAGAGCAACAGAGATATCACAAGAAGAGTTAATAAGAAAGTTAGATAATGCTTTTAACATATTAACAGCACCTCAACTCACCAAATCTGAGAAACAAAAGATAGCAGATGCGTATGTATCGATCAAATTACAGGAAAAAGAACAAAGTAATATATCATCAGAAGATTTAGCACAGGATTGTCTATATAGCAAATTACAAAAAATAAGGCTAAACAAAATTAATGAACAGCTGTTAAAACTTGAGATAGAACCATTTCAAGATAGCAATCAATACAGTCATCTAGAATTAATTAATCGATTGCAAAGATTACCAGCACTTAATACATTAAAAGAACAGATAGTACAATTTAATAATTCTTTACAAAAACAAGCCTATCCAGCTGATATTATAAGAATAGAAAATGCACTAGTAGAAAAAGTATCTGAGGGTAGCTCTTCTGCAATTGCAAAATACTTATTATTTTTTAATCAAGAGAATAGCAATATTTCACTATACGAAATTAAGGAATATTTACAAGCACAATGTTCTAAGGAACAAGATCCAGATTATTGGGATAAGAAAATTTGTGATTTGTTAGATATATATTTGAATTTTCAAAGTTCTGAGGGAAAAGACATAAAAATTCTGGAGAAGAAGATCTGTCTATGGTTACATTCAGACTGTGATATGCCAGTTAAAGAACAAGAATGGTTAGACTATATTTTTTTAAATTCAATTGAAGAAGACCAAAATGACACTTCTTTTAATACAGCATTGAAAGAATTTCGTTTACGCAATGCCCCATTAACACGAGAAATTAAAGCCAAAGTATTAAAAGTACTAGATACCTATCTAACTACAAATATTAATATAGATCTAGAATTAACAGAAAACAATAACGGTGATTATCATATTCAAAGCTTAACAATAAATAGGGGTAAAGCAATAAAAGATAAGGGTAGTACAGACAGTAATTGTGGTAATCATGTAATACCAATTACCACAATTTTCCAAAGTATAGCACATCACTTAGTCAATAAACCTTTTGAAGAAAGCACATTTGGCAAGTTAGTTAACATATATGGAGTCGATCAAAAGTTAAATGATACCTTTAATTGTCTTAAAGAATATATTACTGATGCTTATAAAGAACAGCAAGAAATACCTCATTATGAACATGCGTCTGTTGCTCTACAACAAACTATTATAAAAAGATCTATAGCTTTTTGTGCAATGCAGTTAGATAAAGCAGAATTAATATTTCATAAAATTAAATCGCATACAGAATATACAAAAGAAGGTGGAAAAGTTAAAGCGTTAAATGACAAAATAAAACGGTTGATATCTACACCATCTATTGAGTTAAGTAGATTTCAAGAGGAATTAAAACAGTTATTAAAAAATTATGCAGAAACTATAGATTTGAATAATTCTAATATGTCAAATCAGGAATTATGCCACAATATTAACGCCGCTCGCAATGTGTTTAAAATAATACTAAATGCTATAGAATTAACAGATCATAATGAAAAGCTTATATATACTACTTTAACAAGAAAAGTTACGAACACAGATAAAGATTTAGAATATGCTTTTAAGGAAGAATATAAAACATTCAGAGATGATGAAATCTTAAATCAGGAAAATTTTGGCAAAACTATACTAAGGTACTCTTCTTTACCAAATGAACAAAGTGAGATATTTTTTAGAGTATGGGAGGAATATATCACAAGCTATAATAATATAGATATATTTTCTGAACGTACTGCCAGTGAAAATGATACTGAATCTATCAAGAATAGTGAACAGTCTGAAACTGAATCTGAAGAAACATCAGAATGGGAGAATGAGAAAGAAAAAGTAAGTGGCTATACTCCTGAAAACATAGGAATAATATTAAAAGAAATAACTAAAAAACAGTTTATAGATATAAAGATATATGAAGAGAATATAGAGAAAAATCGTGAAGATCTTAAAAAGAGCTTAAACCTTAATATAGCTAATGATAAATGGGAGAGTAATGAACAAAATATCTCTAAGTTCTATGTAATTGCAGAAAAAACTGTAGAAGGTGTTATTAATAAAGCGGTACTAATAGAAGTTTTATTAGATTCATCAATGAGTACTACAGCAAAAGTCATTTCAATAATTGGTGAGAATTGTGGATTTAAGGTATATTCCATATTACAAGATATTGGAATAGCTTGTTCTGGTTTAGATAATACATTGAGTTTACGCATTAAGGATTTAAGTATAAATCATATATCTATTACCCAGTTTATTGAATATGCAAAATTAGTCGTCATGAATTCACCACTACACAGCATTACTAAAGAAGACATAGAGACGATAAGTTCTAACAGTAATAAGACAACCTATGAAATTCAGCATAATCAAATATTAGGCGCTTGGTATAGTAAAGGACAAGAAATGGTAGATTTGGAGATCGATAATAAGAGAATAAGTAACACTGAAAAGATAGAGGATTATCCTAAAGCAAAGATCCAAAGATTAGATGATACAGATAATACCTCTATATATGATAATTCGCAGCAGCGTAAAACAATTGATTCCTTTATCTCAGATGATAGCGGTATATATGACAGCAGTATGATAGGAAGTAATGAGTCTTGTGCTGAAATAGCAAACCTTGTACCTTATGCTTAGTCGTTAAAGATACACAATGAAGCTATATATTATTCATGGTTACAGCTAATTGTTAGGCCTTGAATAAGGTTATCAATTCTTAATAAATTTTACACAAATTGTCTATTAAATTTGGGGGATAAGCAGCTAGAACAGATTAGAAAGGATATTGAGGCTCTGATTACTCAAGATGACAATTTAAGTAAGAAGCAGGAAATTATTACTAGTTATAAAGGAGTAGGAAAGAAAATAGCCAGAGTGCTATTAATTGAGCTTCCAGAATTAGGCAAACTTAGTAATAAAGAGATTTCCTCTCTTGTAGGCCTTGCTCCTAAAACAGTCGAAAGTGGTAAGAAAGTCTATAAAGCTCACATTACCGGGGGTAGATTTGTTGTACGTCAAGCTCTTTATATGGCGGCTTTGGTTGCAACTCGCTATAATAAAATTATGCAAGGTTTTTATAATAAATTACTTAACGCTGGTAAAGCTCCTAAAATTGCTCTTGTTGCTGTTATGAGGAAGATTATTGTCTGTTTAAATTCTATGCTTAAACATAATACTTTTCTTCTTGACTCCTAAGACGGTATCCATAGTCGGGGTTAAACCATAAATTTAATAATTACTTCATTCTATTATTAATTAATCTCACTAACCTGAATTTTCTATAATTAAGTTATATTATCAGGTTAACTAACTGGAGGACTAAAAATGGCAAAAGATAAGTATGATAATGGTATTGATGTATCTCATTGGCAGGGAGAAATAAACTGGCAGAAAGTAAAAGAAGTTGGTATCAACTTTGCTATAGCAAAAGTTACTGGAGGAAGCGATTATCAAGATCCTAAATTCTTAAGTAATTGGGTTGGAATGAAAAATAATAATATTAAAGCAGCTGCATATCATTATTTAAAAGGTTATCAACTTCCTGAATCCCAAATAACTAATATTAAAGAAGCATTAGTAGCAAAATGTGATTTTGATGTATGTAATGATATATTAGCTATTGATGTCGAAGAAAAACTGAATGAAAATGTTGGACCCGAACAAATGGCTGATACATTATATGGTTTGCTAGTGGCCTTAAATAAAACATTTAATAATATATATATCTATTGTAGCCCTAATTATTGGGAGAACAAAGTGGCTTGGCAAAAATATGATTTTAGTCCCTATAAATTATGGATAGCACATTGGACAAAAGAAAAGTCACCAACCATTCCAACCACTTGGCAAGATAAAGGATGGGTTTGGTGGCAACATTCCAGTAAAGGTAGAATAGATGGTATAGTTGGTGATGTAGATCTAGATAGAAGCCACTTGTTTGGCATTGCCCCAGAATATGATTAATAGTAAGTCTTTAGACTTTGAATAAATATGGATACATCTAATATACACTTAATAGAAAAAACATGTACGCCATGTAATGGAGAGGCATCAGCCTTATCTCAAGAAGTGGCTCACAGGTTATTTATAGAGTTAAATAATGATTGGGTGCTTAATAATACTACGCACTTATACAAGGAGTATAAATTTAAAAACTTTATTGGCGCTATGCACTTTGCCAATCAAATTGCAGCACTTGCGCAAGCCGAAGCTCATCATCCTAATTTAATGATTGCCTGGGGAGTATGTGCCGTTGAAATATGGACACATAAAATTGATGGTCTTACCGAAAATGATTTTATTCTAGCAGCCAAAATAGACTTATTATTCAAGTAAAGCTTATTCTAATTGCTCAGAACAGAGCTATTGCGCTAAAATTAAGATATTAATGAGAAAATAGTCATATTAATTGCACAATATTCAAACCCAAACTTCCAAAAGATTTACGTAACATATTGTATGGCACCCTATACAATTAAGGGTCTGACAGTGCATTACAAGTCTTTTCTATAAACAACATTAGAGATATCAGGGGTATAAATTTATATTACGTAAATCTTTCGGAAGTTTGGGGTCAAAATAATAAAGAGTATATCTCTGGTACTGTAGAACGTATCACTTACCATAATTCTACAAATGGTGTTATATTAAAACAAATCATTACGGAGATCCACCATTAAATGACCCTGTATATAGATAGCAATCTAAAAATAGAAATGCTAAAATAAATTAAATTTGGAGGATTTTATATGGCACAAGGTAAATAGTGATTAAGTACTGGATAAATTAAGGTTAGCATTAGCATGTTTAATAGCTCTTAAAGTACAATCGTAACATTTATCCTATGGTTTTCAAAAAATGAAATTTAATGATGCTAAACCTCGATGTGATTGGATAAAAGATCATCCTTTGTACCTAAAATACCATGATGAAGAATGGGGGATTCCTGTATATGATGATTGTAAGTTGTTTGAATTATTGATATTGGAATCAGCCGAAGCTGGTTTAAATTGGCTACTAATTCTTCAAAAAAGAGAGAATTATAGGTTAGCTTATCATGGTTTTAACCCTATTGAGGTTGCAAAATTCACTGCAGAAAAAGAATCAGAACTAATAAATAATTCAGGAATAGTAAGGAGTCAGCTAAAAATTAGATCTTCTATCCAAAATGCCAAAATGTTTTTAGAAGTACAAAAACAATATGGTTCTTTTAGTAACTATATTTGGAATTACGTTGAACATAAACCTATTCTAAATGAATGGAAATCTACACAAGAAGTACCAGACGAAACTCAATTATCAAGATCTATTTGTCAAGATATGAAAAATAAAGGTTTTACATTCATTGGGCCTAAAATGATATATGCCTTTATGCAGGCTATCGGTATAGTAAATGATCATCCTACATACTGTTTTAAATACCATAAGTACTCGAGTAATGATCAAGATGCCAATGCAGATCTGATGTGTTAACAGTTTTGACGGGTTCGATATTACAGAGTACTGCGTAGTATAGTAATAGTTTTAAGATGTCAAAATAGACATCCGTCTAATTATACAATTTTTCTAAAGGCCTACAGGAGTGATAGGTGCAAAAAATCACTATAGCGTATTATACGAACTATCACCTCTTGTATTAAATTAATCCTATTCTTCATAAAAATCATAAATACCATGTATTATAATGTGTTTTGATGATAGTGGAGAAATCCTTGGTCTTTAATAACTTGTTTCTTTTATACTAAATCTTAAGGCCAAGCCTTGATAGTCTCACTAGTCAAACTAGTGGCTTACCTATCAGTGAGTTAGTACATACATTAGGCGTTGATGCTATAATCTTAAGCTATGCATTTGCACTGCAGGGGAGTTAACTTTAAAAAATAGGTACACAATGCTTAAGAATATAATAAAATTTTTTAGACCTGCTGAGCCTCAAGATATGTTGGACAGTCAGCTTTTACATGCTATTATTTTTGATAATAATAGTAATGTGTCAATTATAAAAGACCTAATTCAAGCTGGTGCTAATCCTAATGTGAGAATTAATGATAAAAACAACCCTTATGAAAGAAATATGATATTTGTTGATAAGATAGGACTTTGGTTAAGTTTATATAACCTTACGCCATTACACCTAGCTGTTTGTGCGGGTAACCTTTCATATATTGAAATATTAATCGCTAATGGAGCTCGCACCAACAATATAGACAACGATGATAGACTACAGCCCATGATCAACTCTCTTTTATCCATGGGTTGGAGTTTTCCAGCAATCATTGCTGCAGAATATACCCCAACCCATAGTACCCCACACTTATTGTTGAAGTTGAAAGGCATGCATAATGTGTTTTCGTAGTAATGAAAACAACATAGCAGGGGTATCACTTAACGAGTTATAAAAATAATCTTTTATCCAATCAAATCCGTAAGTAAATAATGAGTATAATTTACGACCATGTTTTTTGATCTTTATAGGATAAATTTTGTTCTTAATGTCACCAGCAAGCACGCAAATAGCTAAGGATAAAGATACTATTGCAAATAGTTTTTCCAGCTTTTTTTGATCTGTAATGTGGGTATCTTCAATATTAAATCCAGATGACTTGAGAGACAGAAAAGGTCGCTCAATGCTCCACCTCTGCTTATATGCTAGCAAAGCACATTCACCAATAAGCACATTACTAGCAATAAATAGTTGCTCTCTTTCTAATTGCAAACAAGTTATTTTAATTGCCATACCATTGTAAATTTTGCTTTCTATAGTTTTAGTGTCACCCATTTGCATATCGGCAAAACATTTATTCAACTTCATCTTGCCACCGTTGAAATGCTTGACCTTCTCACTTTTTCTTAGCCTGATAGCAAAAGGTAATTTTTGGATTCCACCCATATATTGCAACCATTCCTCACCAACAAATTCCCGATCGGCAAGGATAAGCTCTATCATTTCCTTAGGTATAATTGTTAAAATTTGCTCAATCAATTTCTTTCTTTCATTAGTAGAAGAGTTGCCTTTTTTATCAAGTAACAACCATGCTATAGGAATTGAAATATTACCATAAACGATAGTTGCAACAAAAAAATTCAAATTTTTAATACCAAATTGCCAGCTGGTTCTATCTATGGCAAGGCTAATTTTACCTGTTAGACAGAGCAATTTAACAATAATTTTCCCTAAACTTATAAAGCACATATTTTGTTCTAAAAGCAAACGCTCAACTTTAACAATCTTGGCATGCAAATTGCCTTTAGAAGCGACATACAGTGCTAATTCTTTGATTCTCACAGTTTTAGCTTTTACTACTGCACAAATTAATTCTGCAAATGTTTTAATTCGTGCTGGGTGCCAATCTAAAAATATGTATAATATTTGGTATAGTGATTGAGAGTCCATTAATACCTCCTGTTGCTTGTTTCTCAGCGGAGATTAGTGACTCTCAGTCACTTATTCAATTTATTATTTTAACCCTCCTGTAAAATCTGTGGGGTACTATGGTGCTTTATAAGTTTAGGGAAAATTATTGTTAAATTGCTCTGTCTAACAGGTAAAATTAGCCTTGCCATAGATAGAACCAGCTGGCAATTTGGTATTAAAAATTTGAATTTTTTTGTTGCAACTATCGTTTATGGTAATATTTCAATTCCTATAGCATGGTTGTTACTTGATAAAAAAGGCAACTCTTCTACTAATGAAAGAAAGAAATTGATTGAGCAAATTTTAACAATTATACCTAAGGAAATGATAGAGCTTATCCTTGCCGATCGGGAATTTGTTGGTGAGGAATGGTTGCAATATATGGGTGGAATCCAAAAATTACCTTTTGCTATCAGGCTAAGAAAAAGTGAGAAGGTCAAGCATTTCAACGGTGGCAAGATGAAGTTGAATAAATGTTTTGCCGATATGCAAATGGGTGACACTAAAACTATAGAAAGCAAAATTTACAATGGTATGGCAATTAAAATAACTTGTTTGCAATTAGAAAGAGAGCAACTATTTATTGCTAGTAATGTGCTTATTGGTGAATGTGCTTTGCTAGCATATAAGCAGAGGTGGAGCATTGAGCGACCTTTTCTGTCTCTCAAGTCATCTGGATTTAATATTGAAGATACCCACATTACAGATCAAAAAAAGCTGGAAAAACTATTTGCAATAGTATCTTTATCCTTAGCTATTTGCGTGCTTGCTGGTGACATTAAGAACAAAATTTATCCTATAAAGATCAAAAAACATGGTCGTAAATTATACTCATTATTTACTTACGGATTTGATTGGATAAAAGATTATTTTTATAACTCGTTAAGTGATACCCCTGCTATGTTGTTTTCATTACTACGAAAACACATTATGCATGCCTTTCAACTTCAACAATAAGTGTGGGGTACTATGCTATTTCACATGTTATTATGGAAAGTTTTCGACAAAACAAGATCAATGCAGAGGAGGCGGCCTCCTTGATTCAATCCCATTGCAACAAGGGTGGTGTGGAACTAAACATACGAAATAATGTAGGCGATACTCCTATGCATATACTCTTGCAACCAGCTTCCGTAGATAAAGAGGCCAATGCACCGGCAGCTGAACGGCTAGCTACTAGCAAGCAAAAAATATTGCAAAAATTGATTGCCCAGGGCGCAGATCTAACAATTAAAAATAATAAAGGACAGAGCATTGTGTACACACCTGACTCAAGGCCGAGGTACACAATACTAACTCGCAAGAAGGAGCTTGACCATATCAAGCAATCTCTCCGTCCATACCAACCTCAGAGACAGAATGGAGCTGTAACGCCTGCGCCTCAAGTGACTAGGAGGCAAAAGGACAAGGTGGGGAAAAAGCCGATAGGAAGAGGGGAGTAAATAATTGGAGGAGATAAACTTTATCTCCCCTGTTAATTATATTAAGTTTTGCAAAACGGTGGCAAGGTTTCAGCGAGCTAGGACGCTAAGCTTCAAGAGGCAGATTAGCAAGAATGAACTAAAACACGATCACATAATGCTTGAAGAGGGCCACTACGTATCAGTGGTGCAGCTTTTTAGTTAAAGCCCTTAATATTTGTCGCTTTTCCTTGACAAATCATAAATGCTCGCTATTTTTATGTAATAGTAAGACGATTAAGTGATGATAGGTCCTGTATGTCAAAAGCAAAAACTGCCTCTAAAAATAACCCTACCTCTCGGGAGCAAGCCAAGGAGTATTTTTATCAGGGGCAAAAAATTAAGCCAGTAAAACTTATTACTCAGAAATCTACATTTTTTGCAGCCGAGTATGAGGCTTCAGGAGATTTGGTGACAGGAGCTGATGGAACCTTGTTGCCTTGGGTGAGAGCAAAACATTAAATTATATCCTCGAGGATTCGAAAACTAGAATAACCACAAAATTGACCATTAACTAGCAAGGTGCACTGGACTTAGCTTAGGACACATGAATTTTAAGGTTTGGTAGAGCCTTCGGGCCATATAAGCAATATGTGAGCATAACCGAACTCTATCAAATATATGTACCTTCAGTTAAATATCTCAGCCTATAACTGCTTTGGGGATGTAGCTCAGGGGTAGAGCATCTGCTTTGCACGCAGAGGGTCAAGGGTTCGATTCCCTTCATCTCCACCATTCGCAGGTTTTGCTACATTTTACGAACATATCAAACGGCGGACGCAAGGAGTAATCAAGCTTGCAGCCATTTAGTTCCAGGTTCGCAAATACAAAATTTAGCAATTTACGTTTTTCGCTAGGGTAAGTCGTCATGAGATAATGATTGAATAATTGTGTGGGATTTGCTATGGTAATAGTAGCAACAGAAAGAGATGATAAGAAACTATGAGCCCAGTGCATAGAACATGATATAAAGGATGATCTTTGGGATAAGATAGGGAGTCCACTTACCTGGGCAGCAAGGTTGTTGGGGAGGTGTAGCGGTAGATAATAGAACATTTATAAATGCAGTGATGTGGATATTTAGAACAGGAGCGCCATGGAGAGATTTGCCTCCCGATTATGGCAATTGGAAGAATGTGCACGGGAGATTTTGTAGATGGCGTGATAATGGGTATGGGAGCGCTTACTAAATATCTTTATAAATGATCCTGATTTTGAATGGTTAATGATAGATTCGACATTTGTCAAAGCTCATAAAGCAGGAGTTGGCATTAAAATTATTGATGAAAATGGATGGTTAGAAATAGTCAATTCTAGTGTCTGACTGTCGTCTACGTGTTTTAAATATCACACTATCATTATCATCTCTTCTAGCTTTCAGATAAGCATGAACATATTGCCTATTCTTAAAATTTTGAATAGAATGACAAAATTTCTAGCTACTTAAAAACTTCAATTAGAGCTTGTCCGCAAACTAAAAAATTCTAATAAAATTGCCTTCGAAGAATTAATCTGCTCATAGCTAAAAAAATCATGTGTTCAGTTGAATTAGTAAGGAATTCATATTCCTTGGATAGCCTTCTATTTCTATTGATCCAGGCAAATGTCCGTTCAACAACCCATCGTCTTGGCTGAACTTTAAATCCAACTTCTATTGTTGGTAATAGTTCTAACGATATATCGTTTGGCACCCAAAACCTACATGATGGTCGCTTGACAATTTCTAAATTTATACCATATTTTTTCTTAATAAAATCCTGTAAATCTTTAGATTGATACCCCATGTCAGCCCACATTTTCTTAATAGTGTTGTACTTTTTCTTCATATTATCTAGTACCAACTTAGCACCATCCCTATCATTTTCATTAGCAGGTCCAACATGACAACCTAACACAAAGCCTTGAGTATCTGTGATAATATGTCTCTTTCTTCCTTTAACTTTCTTCCCCCCATCATAACCTTTAGTCCCCCTTTTTCTGTCGTTTTTACAGATTGACTATCTATTATACATGCACTAGGGTTACGATTCCTTCCCAATTTCTCTCTAATGTCCTTGGTAAGCTCATGGTTCATTCTTGCAATAATCCCTTGCTTTTTCCATCTTCTCAATTGTTCATATACTGTTTTCCAAGGCGGAAAATCATGCGGCAAATATCTCCATTGACACCCAGTACGTAATATATAAAAAATTGCATCTAAAATCTCTCTCTTACTATGTGTTAATGGCCTCCCACCTCTGACATACGATACCTGAAAAAATTTCTCTATCCTTAACCATTCCTTATCTTCCAAATCTGTTGGATATCTACATCTCCCCATATTTACTGCTCTATAGATTTACTTGATTCTTTCTTTATACCTTAATTTTAGTTTGCGGACAAGCTCTTATACTCTTTATATACACGTTCAACCTGAAGAGTTGGCAAAATATAGATACGGTCTTATTGAAATTTATAATAGGTCTGATTTTTATCACCTTTACAACTTAACATTCCTTGCTCTAGCCCAAAAGTTAAATCTCTACTAGCCGTTGCAGTAGAAATATCTTTATGAATAACAATATAATCTTTCCTAGAAAACCATTTGTCTACTAAAGTAATTTTAGCAATTTCAATTCTTGATAATGGAGTATTAGCTTCAGGTATGGCATTATTGGTATATAGTTTTAATGCTTCTAATATTTGAGTGCTCATAAATTCAATAAACAATGTGGATTCTCCAAGCTTGTCACATTGATTTAAGATGCTGTAATACTCACTTTGATTATTCCTTATTAAGCTTTCAACAGAAATATATTCAAAAATTGCATTAGTCTTTATTAATAATAGTTGTTGCCATAATCTTCCCATTCTTCCATTACCATCTGAAAAAGGATGTATGAATTCTAATTCATAATGGAATGCGCAGGCTTTAATTATCCCTGAGATGTCATTATTTTGGTTGATAAAATTGAATAAATTGTCCATTAATAAAGGTACGCGATTTGCAGGAGGAGCAAGGTGAGTTATTTGATTACCTTTAAATATCCCTGCTCCACTTTTACGCCAACATCCATTATCTGCTATTAAATCTTGCATTAGTAGTTTATGAGCTTCTAATAATGATTCTATTGATGATGAATTGAAGATATTTAAATTATTATATACTTTGATAGCATTGTTAACTTCAATAATATCTTTTTGTGGCCCTAACACCCTCTTGCCATTTATTAAATCGGTTATTTGTTTTATGTTTAAGGTATTTCCTTCAATTGCAAGAGAAGAGTGGATAGTTTTAATACGGTTATTTTTTCTTAAGTTTATAGGAGGTAAATAAAGTTTAGCACCGAATAACACCCCTAGTTCATGGGAAATACTTTGTAATAATTCTATGATTTTATTAGTTATTTGAAAAGGAGGTTTATTACTCATAAGCTGATAGTATCATATGATACTATCATTGTCTAGAAAACTTATACATATATCAAATTTTGCTCTCCAAAAAATCGGTATTTATAGTTGGTAGTAAACACCTCTTGGTGATTTTTTATCCTAAGGGGGTCAAATTATTTGGCACTCAACACTCCTCTCTTGTCAATTCTGATTTATTTTTAATTGTCTCTCTTCTATCAGATTATTTTGACTTCCTCAACACCAACTTCTATTTATGCAACAAAGCCGGGATTGCTGATATTGGCATAAAATACTTGCTTTATTAAAAAACTTACCTATAATGACAAGTCTATTATTAACAAATAATTAATTTATTTAGAGTTATGAATGATGCTTACAGGTACTATTATTTAAATTATTAATATCTCAAAATTACACAACATCATCTTAATATCCATAACTAATTGCTATAAAGTAATGATTACGGGTTTTTTTAACAGTACAATCATGTGCTTTTACAAGAAGCAAAATATTCAAGAATCATTAAAATAGAATTTACGATTTGACGATATAAAAGTTCTTTTATAGAGGTTATGTTCATTTTTAATTCCTAAATGTAGTGATTATTATATCACAGATATTTTAACGATTATAAATAGTGCGGATAACTATTTAATTGTCCCTAATAGTAATTAGAAACACTAAAATTAAAGTCACATAAAAACAGCGACTTAATGTTTAAAAAGACGGTTTTGTCTCATTAATAGACTTCTTGCATCATGCTACTCTTGCTGGTAATTGGGGCAATGACCAGGTACTGCCAATCCTCACGTACACTAGATAGAGTACGATGCGGGTCGAGGGGTCCGTATCTCCTACAAATCCACTGCTCGATGCGAATTCTGCAAGAAGTCTAATAAATAAATCAACTTAAAATATTGTAAATAGCTATGAGCAAAAATTCTAAGAAAAATAAAACACCTCAGAACCCTACTAAAGTTGAGGATAAATATAAGAATGAACTAATAAAGCAAAATTCTAGTGCGGTTAAGCAAGCTTATGAAGAAAGTAAACGATGCTTAAAAGACAAGGACTTGATAGGTGCCTTTTTAAATTGTGAGAAAGCCTTAGAGTTAGATCCTAATTCTGTAAAACTGCATTGTCACAAAATTGATATTTTAATAGCCCAGCATTCTAAGTTAGCTGCTGATTTACAAGTACAAGATATAGGGCTCTTCCAGAGCCTACAGATATTTGAGCGATTATTCAACGAAATGCTGCCGACTACTTCCACCTGTTTAAATATAGGTGAGGAACACAAGCAAGTTTCGACGCAAAAATTACCAAATAGTTCAGGTGATGGGAGCAATCTAATAAAGGTTTTAGATCTTCTGCCTAATCATGCCTATTGGGATACAGATAGCCGACCTGCAGAAAATATAGAGGAGCAGAAGAAAGCATTAGTTACAGATATATTCAATGCTTTAAAGTGCATAAAACGCTTAGAACTTGGCTCAGATCATGACTACTTTTACAATGGCTGTTTGCAAGCAATACTAGGCCATGATTCAAAAGCAATCGAGCATTTTAATAAAGTAATAGTGTTAAACTCTCAATATCCTAACGTATATTATAAACTAGGCTGTTCATTAGAAAGAATGGGTCAGGCAACGGAGGCTGCAGATGCTTACAGTACAATAGAGTATTGTGAGGAAGCACGAATACCAGGTTTAGTACTAAGTGAAGTTATTAATAAAGCAATCAAGTTAAATCCTAATTGCACTAACGCGTATCTTGCTAGAGGTAAGTACTTATACGAGCTTGGTGAATATAAGGCAGCAGAGCAGGACTTTCGTGTAGCAATACACCAAGATCCTGATAATTTTGTTGCATATCATGGGATAAGCTGCACCCTATACCAACTCAAAAGATATCAAGAAGCACTTGTCATGTGTGAGGAAGCATTAAGGATAGATAATAATAGTTTTGAGGTACTTTCTAATAAAAGTAGCATTTTATTGAATTTAGGACAATTGCAAGAAGCACTGGTCGCTGGTGAGAAAGCATTAAAAATAGACAATAATAATGTTGCAGCACTCTTTAATCAAGGTCAAATTTTATCGAAGTTAGAACAATTGCAAGAAGCACTTGCTATGTACCAGAAAGCATTAAATTTAGATCGCAGTAGTGTTACTTTACCTCTGCGTATAGCTTACATTTTCCATGTTCTAGAACAGCCCAATAAAGCGCTAATTACCTTGAAGACAGCATTAAGTTTAGCTCCTAATTATACACCTTTCCTTATATCTATAGGCGACCTTTTACTAGAGCAAGGAGAGCCTGACAAAGCCCTAACCTACTTGACGCAAGCATTAACGTTAAATTCTGAATGCGCGGAAACACATTGTAACATAGGTATAGCTTTACAACAACTAGGAAAGCCTCACGAAGCTCTGACTGCACTTGAGAAAGCATTAAGTCTAAACCAAAATGATATTAGGGCTCTCTCCAATAAAGGACTAGTTTTATTAGATTTAGAACAACCTGAAAATACGCTTCAAGTGGTTAACACAATATCTGCCCTAGCTCTTGACCACATTGATTCCTTGTGGTTGGCAGGTTTAGCGTTAATAAAACTAGGACAACCTGAAGACGCTCTTGTTGAATTCAATAAAGTATTAAAATCAAATCCTAAGTTTACCAAAGCTTCCTGTGGAAAAGGTCAAGCATTATTAGCACTAGCAAAACCTAAAGAGGCTCTTGTTGAAGCAGAAAATATATTAATATTAGATTCTAAATATCCTGCTGCCCACTGCCTCAAAGGTCAAGCATTATTAGCACTAGGGAAGCATAGATTAGCTCTTGAAGCCTTTAAGGAGGTATTAAATCTGCAGAGCAAGCATATTGAAGCCCAATGTGGTATAGGACAAAGTTTATTACTCAACAACTCTCAAAAGGCATTAAAGGAATTTGAGACAGCATTAAAGTGGAATCCTAGACATGCTGATGCCTATGTGGGTAAAGGTCAAGCTCTGCTCAAACTAGTCAAGGTCATTATGAGCTCTAAAAATCCTTTAAAGGAAGTTAAGGATGCAATTGAGGATCCATTTCAGCACTACAGAACTGAAGCTGCGCTCGAGGCATTTAAGGAAGCATTACAGCACAACCCTAACCATGCTGATGCCTATAGTGGTACAGGGGAGGTTTTTTTATCAAGAAAAAACTTTCCTGGAGCACTTAATTCATTTGAGGAAGCATTACAGCACAACCCTGCGCTTGCTGAAGCCTATTGCGGCAAAGGCCAGGCCTTACTAGCTCTAGCAAGACATGACGAGGCTTACACTGCATTTAAGCAAGCCTTAGACTACAAACCTGATTATCCTGAAGCACACTATTACAAAGGTTGCACTTTGCTACAACTGGTTAAACTTACGGAAGGTTTACCGGAGCTATCTAAACCTACGGAAGTATTGCATTTAGGTACAAAAGTAGTAGAATTGTTTACAGAAGCCTATCAAGAGTTTAAAAAATTAAAGGACAATCCTGACTACCAGATCAACAATGAATGTGAGCTAATTTGCCGCCGCCTAATTGCGTATGCAGTAACTGAAAATAATCATCAATCAGTAATAAGGTGGTTGAAAAATGCGTTAGTAGTAGATTCTCATAGTACCCCACAGATTTTACAGGAGGGTTAAAATAATAAATTGAATAAGTGACTGAGAGTCACTAATCTCCGCTGAGAAACAAGCAACAGGAGGTATTAATGGACTCTCAATCACTATACCAAATATTATACATATTTTTAGATTGGCACCCAGCACGAATTAAAACATTTGCAGAATTAATTTGTGCAGTAGTAAAAGCTAAAACTGTGAGAATCAAAGAATTAGCACTGTATGTCGCTTCTAAAGGCAATTTGCATGCCAAGATTGTTAAAGTTGAGCGTTTGCTTTTAGAACAAAATATGTGCTTTATAAGTTTAGGGAAAATTATTGTTAAATTGCTCTGTCTAACAGGTAAAATTAGCCTTGCCATAGATAGAACCAGCTGGCAATTTGGTATTAAAAATTTGAATTTTTTTGTTGCAACTATCGTTTATGGTAATATTTCAATTCCTATAGCATGGTTGTTACTTGATAAAAAAGGCAACTCTTCTACTAATGAAAGAAAGAAATTGATTGAGCAAATTTTAACAATTATACCTAAGGAAATGATAGAGCTTATCCTTGCCGATCGGGAATTTGTTGGTGAGGAATGGTTGCAATATATGGGTGGAATCCAAAAATTACCTTTTGCTATCAGGCTAAGAAAAAGTGAGAAGGTCAAGCATTTCAACGGTGGCAAGATGAAGTTGAATAAATGTTTTGCCGATATGCAAATGGGTGACACTAAAACTATAGAAAGCAAAATTTACAATGGTATGGCAATTAAAATAACTTGTTTGCAATTAGAAAGAGAGCAACTATTTATTGCTAGTAATGTGCTTATTGGTGAATGTGCTTTGCTAGCATATAAGCAGAGGTGGAGCATTGAGCGACCTTTTCTGTCTCTCAAGTCATCTGGATTTAATATTGAAGATACCCACATTACAGATCAAAAAAAGCTGGAAAAACTATTTGCAATAGTATCTTTATCCTTAGCTATTTGCGTGCTTGCTGGTGACATTAAGAACAAAATTTATCCTATAAAGATCAAAAAACATGGTCGTAAATTATACTCATTATTTACTTACGGATTTGATTGGATAAAAGATTATTTTTATAACTCGTTAAGTGATACCCCTGCTATGTTGTTTTCATTACTACGAAAACACATTATGCATGCCTTTCAACTTCAACAATAAGTGTGGGGTACTATGAAGATCGGGTTATAAAACAGACTATAATATGCAATATGTCGAAGGAGGCAACAGCTGGCAACAAGCAGATGGTAGCATGGCACGCAAGAATCCTGACGGCAACATAATTTACACTGGTGGTCAAGGTATTACCTCCTCTATTGGTGTTACCAAATTTAATCTGGAACAAACAAGCCAGAATCATGTGAATCAAGGCATCCAAACCTCTGAAGGCTTGCTTAAATCAGATCAGAGATTGCTATCAGATGCTAAGAGTAACACTTTTAGCGATACAGCTGATTTTGTTTCCAATGTAGCGCAGCGTGAACATAGTGGAGAAACAATTGATTATAGTAAAGCTGGAGAATATGCAGAATCTTTACAGCAAGCAGTAAATAATGTTAGGTCACTTAGTGAAAAATATGGTTATGGTTGGCAACAAGCTACAAGAACTGCTTTAACAGCCAGTGCGTCATTTAGTAGCCCACTACAAGGCCTTACTGGTGTTGGTATATCTAGTAATGTGGAAGGATCAATAAGTGGTCAAAACTCTAGTGACCAATCATTTGGTGAAGAGAATGATATATCTAGGCAAAATAACACTAATGAAAGCTATGTTAATATTGTTAAAGCCGCATCAAGTGAAGCATGGGGCAAAGATAATAGTACGGAAAAACATTATAGCGATGCAGTAAGAAGCAGCTATGAGCAGCAACAAAGATTAGAAGAGCAAGTATCAATGCGTCAGGAAACAGTAGATAATTGGCACCAAGCAAAAACCAAACTTGCATCAGAATCAGCAACAGTTAGCAAAGATATGTATCAAGAAGTGTTAGACCGCTGCGTAATAGAGTTTGGTATGGATGCAAACTCCACCAGGAAGCTGGTGGATCAAGGCCATCCTGATGTAATGAGAGTATGGAATAAAATAGCCGATGAAAAACTACAAAATTTAATACCTGAAATAAATAGGGGTAAACAGCAAGTTTCAGGAGCTAAGGCAGAAAGAGCCTTAAATGATTTTACTGATAAACATGATGGGCTAATTAATAAAAATCCAAGATTACAAATTAAAGAATCAGCAGCAAAAAGTGGCCTTAATATTGATAATGAACAGTGTACTGCCAATATTCATGAAAAAGAGGGAATACTTAAAGGTAAGTTCGAAAAAGTAACTGGTAAGAATACTGAACAATATCACAATGTCAGACAAGCTAGTGAAATTGAACAGAAAGACTTACAGACACAGGTTAATAAATATGAGAAAGATAGAATTGGGCAGGGAAAATTTATTGGTGGCCCTTTAGGAATAGGTGGACCAACTAAAGGATCTGAAAAAACAACCCAGCTTAATAACAAAGGAGCTTATCAAAACGCAAAACAAGTTAAACCAAAAGATGAGTAAGCAGTTATCAATTAGCGATCTGAGTTATAGATATTAGAACTCAAATATCTATAAGAAGGATCATTAATAATATCAGGAGACTTTATAGTATTATTATGACTAATACTGCTATAGGAATTGGCGTTAAAGCTAGAAGAGGAAAAATTAGCATTATATGTCCCTACTTTCATACCAATAACTTCTTCTTGCCAAGTATTTTTATTAAATAAAATAGAAATAGGACAATTTTTATATATGAAATATGAGACAGGTAAACCAAGAGCTATAGCAATAATAGAAGAAATCGTTAATTCATTAAAATTTTTAGACATGCATGCAGCGGTAAAAAATATATTAACTAAAAATACTATCCCTAACCTTTTGGGCAGTCTATTTGTTAAGTCTTCATCTTGGCTATTTAAGAATATTTTATTGTCAGTATATTTTATTTGGTTAAATCTAGCAAGTATGTATGGCACTAAAGTTAGTGATAAAACTAAGGAAACTAAACTTCCAATACCTGAAAAATCTGCTATTTGTTCGCTAAAAAAAACACTGAAACATATCCCCAACCAAAACATTAAATTCCAAAAATTATCTTTATTTAGTCGTGCTTTAATCCAGTTCATAATAGGCCTTAAGGTTAGGATACATAATTTAACAATAACATGGTTTACTATTTTAAGTAAAGAAATAATAAAGTTTCTAGTTATTACAATAGTTAGTTTTTCACAAAATATTGTGTTCGGACAAGATTTATCTGAGTTAATTAGTACAGTTGAAAAGGAGCATAATATCCCAAGCGGTTTGTTGAAAGCCATTGCTGAAGTCGAATCTGGGCTAAAAGCTTATGCAATAAATATAGCAGGTAAGTCTTTCATTACCAAATCTAAGCTAGATGCATCTAAAATTATACGTGTTTACTTAAGAAAAGGATATACAAATATTGATGTAGGCGTAATGCAGATCAATATGCATTGGCATAGAAAATACTTTGCTAGTTTCGAAGAAATGCTGACCCCTAAAAATAATGTTGAATATGCCGCAAAACTACTAACTGATTTATACTCTCGACATGGTGATTGGCAAAAAGCTGTAAGACTTTATCATTCTGCAAAACCGTATCATCATAAGCAATATTCAAGGAAGGTACTGTTATCATGGCTTGGTGATTAAGACAGTACTATAAAGTTACATTATTTCATTTGTAGTACTTTTTTGAATTATTATCACTACTAATAATTTGCATTTGTGGATTATTAGTAGTGTTATCATATAAAAACAATATATATATTGTTTTTATATGATGTTATGGTAATATATAAGTTTACTTATGAGTTGGTAGTTATGGATTGGTCTTTAAGAAAATTAACCTGTAAACAGCTAATGCATCAATTAAGCCCATTACAAAATGTGGTAATACCAAGTAACGGATGGTTAAAAACCATAAGAACTGTAATCGGTATGACAAGTGCACAACTAGCTCATCGGTGTGGGGTTAGTAAACAAAGAATCTTGCGGATAGAAAATGATGAGATATTGATGAAGACAACCCTTGCAACTTTAGAAAAAGTCGCAAGTCAACTAGGTTGCAAGCTCATCTATGCTATAGTTCCAGAAAAAAACTTACTAAATATTATAGAAGAGCAAGCAGAAAGAAAGGCTATAGGTAGGCTAAAGGAAATATCACATTCAATGATATTGGAAGATCAAAAAGTAACTGATGAAAAACAACAAGAGCAAATTGAAATTATAAAAGAAGAATTAATAAAAAATAATATAAAAACTATTTGGCAATGAGATTTATTTACGCTGAAGGTGCTACTCCTTTAAATCAAGATGAAATCAATAATTTGTTACCAAAACATTTGACAACTCAAAGTGAGCTAAATGAATGGGAGCAATATAATATTTTAAAAGGAGAGGAATGGGTCTTACAAAGAAAAAGGCCAGATATTTTATCAATAAGTTTTGCACAGAAATTACATCATAAAATGTTTGATAAAACTTGGACTTGGGCTGGTAAGTTTAGAAAAACTCAAACCAATATAGGAGTAAATAGTATTTATATTGGACAGGAACTCCAATTATTGTTTGAGGATATTATTTACCAGTTAAAACATAAAATTTATCCTTTACGAGAAACTGCAGTAAGGTTTCACCATAAGCTTGTATTTATCCCCCCATTTCCAAATGGCAATGGAAGGTTTTCTAGGCTCTTTGCTGATCTTATATTAGTAAATCATAATGAGCCTAGATTTAGTTGGGGTAGAAGTAATTTAATTTGTGATAATGCTACTAGAAAACAATATTTAGAAGCTCTAAGAGCTGCTGATAACAATGACTATAGTAAATTAATAATATTTGCTGATAGTTAGTAAGAGACAATATTGAAACTATCAAAAATACAAGGACGCCTATGCTAAGTAATTTCATTGGTGGTGGTCAGATATTTTTGCATAATTTAAGAATGTTTATGCAGGTGCTAAAACGTTCAATTACTGCTTCTATCTTAATTGGTTTGGTTATTGTCCTAACCTTTAGCTACTCAGATTTTAGCAAAGTAGACTTAGTTTCTACCATGACTTATCAAAAAGCATTACTGGCAAGTTACTTTGATAAGGAAATGTTTAAAATCCGAGCAATAATTAAGCCAAGCAGCGCTAATAATCATAACTCAAAGCGTATCACCACAATTAATGCCTATACTAAAGATGGTTTATATAAAGCTAATCTTGTTCCTGATCTGGTGTTAAGTAACAACAGATTTGCTAACCACTACAAGCAAACATTGTTATTAGTTAAAAAATTACTGATCATGTGGCTCATTTTTGTACTGTCTACATTTGTGATAATTTTTGCTCTGTGGGTAAGATTTGGCAAAGCTGCAAAAGAGAAAAAGCACCTTAGCGGCCATATAATAAAGCTACCAGCAGAAGTAGCAAGCTTCCTCAAAAAAAATAACAAAGCCAGTCACTTTACTATTGGCAATGTACCATTAGTTAAAGATTCAGAAGTTAAACATATACTTATTACTGGTAGTACTGGCTCTGGCAAGACTAACTGTTTACATTCATTATTACCTCAAATTAGACAAAAAGGACAACCAGCAGTAATTATCGATACTGAAGGTGATATGATAGCCAGATACTATAGACCTGGCAGAGATATTATCCTGAATCCATTTGACAAAAGAGCTCACCACTGGAATTTTTGGCAAGAGATAAAGTCAAATCGGGATACTAAGAAAATAGCCACTTCCTTTTTTCCTGATTCGCCTAAGGAAGTTTTTGATTATGATAAAAAATGGACCAATTGGGGCAGGATGTTATTTATTGGCATACTGGAATATCTTATACTATCAGAAACCACCACCGTCAAAACAGCAACCATTGAAAATTTATATAATCTCATTCATAAAGAAACAATACAAAGCCTCAGCAATAAACTAAAAAATACTTCTGTTGGTTCACTTATATGTTCTGATAGCGATCATAATGTTGCTCCCCATAATATTAGGATTAATACATTACTTGCTACAGAATGGCTAGAATTTATTGTTGATTGTAACGAAACTAATCAAGATAATGGTTTTTGTTTCCATGATTGGTTCTTAAGGGTAGATAGCACAAAAGATGATAGATGGATATTCATCGCTTGTGATGGAGCAGATAGTAAGATTTTATTACCATTTATTAGCGTGTTAACAGATATAGCTTTAAATGCCTTAATCAGCCTTGGTATTAATCAAAATAGACGCGTATGGTTTGTCTTTGATGAGCTTGCTAAATTAAGATATTTACCAGCATTACAGGAAAATATCACTTTGCTTCGGAAATATGGTGGCTGCGTGCTCGCTGCTACCCAAAGTCTTAATCAACTTTTTAGCATTTATGGTAGGAATAGTGGCAATGTTATTCTTGGCCAATTTAATACTAATATTATTTTTAGAATCTTAACAGCAGATGAAGCAAGGGTCGTCACCAAACGTATTGGTGAGGTAGAATATTTAAGCCATCAAAAAAACACCTCTTACGGTGCTCATGAGTTTCGTGATGGCATCAGCTATACCGAACAAGAGAAAAGGCAGGAGGTAATTTTGCCAAGTGATCTTGCAAAGCTAGAAGAAGGTCAGTGTTATATATTACTACCAGTACCTGAGGTAGCTATTTGTAAAACTACCTTAAAAATAGTAGCAAAACCCAAAAATCTTCAACCGGCTTTTATCTATAATCCCGATATTGAAGCCTTAGTTCATGAACGGCAAGTAAAATGGCAAAAATCAAACAAAATTGAACAGCAGAGCCAAAAATCAGAAAATAATAAAAAGCTTAAGACTAAAAATAAAATAGAACAAAAGAAACAAAAAATCAATGTTCTTATCAAAAAATCAAAAACCTTTGCACAAAAATCTTTAACCCTGAGCGAAGATACGATAAATAAAGGCAAATTAACAGAAGAATAAGTAGCTAAAAGATTACTAACTGTTAGATGAAATATCAACTGATTGCTAAATACTAATAGCACTTGCAGCAGAAAAGTTTTTAGTAGAAAGCAAGGAGGCAAAATCGATGATATTTGCAAAATATAAGCTATCTACTACCTCACTGCTAACTTCCCCCACATATATTAATACAGCTCTTACTGAAAATAATCTAAGGATTTTTAACTTAGTACTACAACTGTAAATTAGAAAGATTATAGTAAAGGTTTGATATTTTTGTTTATTTGAGCACCAAAAATGTCAATATATCGTAAAAATTTATCATATAACTTCCAATCCTTAAAATTTTTACTAATCTACAAATGTAGTATTAGAAAGTTTAGTTTTTACCTCTTCAATCACCTGTAGCCATATTATTATCGTAGCTGGACACAAAATTCTGCGCGTTATTTATACTCTATTATCTACTGGTAAAGGTTACTGTAATCCTGAAGTGGATTACGAAACCTTGATGGTTAAACGTAATGCTCTACAATGGCTGCAGTACTTACATAAATATGGCTATTTACGGTAATAACCAGTTTAACCTTTATACAACTATTTAACTTCAGAATTTAGCAGTTTTAACAACTCTAGTCTGATATCCATAACATATTACCCAGACACTCTCTTTTTTCATAGTAACGGTCACATATGTTCATAAAATATACAAGAGGAGTAAATACTTGTATGATGCTTTATTCATATTGTGAGAAATTTGAGAATTGCAATAGAATCGCTTGCAGAAGTTTATCAAAAGTCTGACTCTACTTAGCCAGTAGCACTTCGTGACACATGCAGTAACACTGCCCCAAAATGCTATTATACTGAATTATTTAAAATCTGTTTGATAGTAGATACAGTATAATCTATATTCTCATAACTGATATCTCGATGCATGATAACTCTTATCTTACCTCGTATATTAGCCATCCTAATTCCATAATTTATTCTCAATGTATCTATCAATTCTTGCATAGATACAGCACCGGTACGCAGTGAAAAATATGCTATATTAGTTTTATATAAATTTGGTGCAATAATCACTTGATCTATATGACTTAAACTTTCTACCAAATGCTGCATTTTTTTATGATCTTCTGTTAAAGAATTGATATTATTTTGCAGACCGTATAAACATGCGGCAGCGATAATACCGGCTTGATGCATTCCCCCACCAATTTGAAATTTATAGTACCAAGCTTGTTCGATGAACTCTTTACTACCAACTAATATTGCTCCCATAGGAGCTCCTAAGCCTTTACTAAAATCAATAAACACGGAATCAAAATAATCTGCATATTCTTTGGGAGAAATTTTAGTATAAACACAGGCATTGAATAATCTAGCTCCATCTAAATGAGTAAACACAGTATTCTGTCTACATAAGCTTGAGATTTCTTGGATGTATTGTAAGGGCCATACAGCCCCGCCACCAAAATTAGTGGTTTGTTCAATAGATATTAGTCTAACCTTTGGCACATTCCTTAAAGTGGGTTGGCTGATGAATTCTCTAATTTGCTCTGCTGTAAATATTCCTCTTATTCCTTTAATAGGCAAAGGAGTTGCATGTGCCTGTGCTGCAATTAATCCTGATTGTACTACTAAAGAATGTGCAGTTTCATCTAGTATTAAGTAGTCTCCCGGTTTTCGTATATGAACCTTATAGGCAACTACATTACACATTGTACCTGATGGTAAGAAGACTCCTGCCGACTTACCTAACATTCTGCAAGTAACTTCTATGAGTTCATTGACCGTTGGATCTTCACCGGCCACTTCATTACCAACTTTTGCTTTAGCCATAGCTTCACGCATTTCACTTGAAGGATTAGTATTTGTATCACTAAAAAAATCTATTGTTATTTTCATGTTAAATTAAATACTACCTCCTCTATAATTTCAACAGCCTTAATAATATCTGTTTCGTTAATACCTAAATGCACAACTACTCTTATATGAAACTCAAGCCAAGGAAATAATAACAAACCGTACATCTGACATTTATTTAAGAAAACATCATTAGTAACGTGCAATTCTTTTATACTAAAACTTACTATATTAGTTTCAGGGTAAGGTAGTATTAGTTTTATATACCGGATTTCCTTAATTTTATCTGCAAATAATTTAGCAAGTTTATTATCTTGCGTCAGTCTAGGGATGTTATTCTGTAGTACATATTTTGCTGCATTAGCATAATATCCAATTTGATGATAACCACCACCAAACCAAACTTGTAATTTTCTAGCTCTATCAATTATCTCTTTTTTACCTAAAAGCATTGAACCAAATGGTGCTCCAAGCCCTTTAGTAAATGAGAAACTCATAGTATCTACGTATTTAGCATAATCTGCTAGGGCAATATTTGTTTCAACGTAAGTGTTAAATATTCTAGCACCATCTAAATGCAGATTGATATTCTGGGCTTTGAGCAATTTATACAATTCTACTTGCTTGTCAAACGGATAAATCTTACCATTAAAGCCATTGATACTATTTTCTATGGACACTAGCTTAACTTGCGCAAAAATCTTATATCTTGGCTTAGAATTAATAGCATGTTCTACCTCTTTAACGTCTAAAATCCCACTAGAATTCTTACTACAATTAAATACAATATTATTTATTTTGGCGTTACCAGCGCTATCAAAGAAATTAATATGATAATTATAATGGGTAATTACTTCATCTCCAGGACTTGTTTGACTAGCAATAGCTAACCTATTTGCCAGCATACCGCTAGTAACAAATAAGGCATCTTCTACTTTAAATAATTGCTGACAATATTCTAATAAGTCATTGCAGCTTTTATCTTCGCCATAGGCAAAATCTCCAACAATTGCATTACTTATTGCATTTACCACCTCTGAACTTTGTAAAGTCGTAGTATCACTTCTAAGATCTATGATTTTTGTCATAACAGTCCTATTTTAATACCTTAGTACATCGTCAATTTGAGCATACCATAGGTCTTGATAAAGACCTTTTTGTAAAACTAATTCGGCATGATTACCGTCTTGTACGATTTTTCCTTGATCAAATACTAAAATCCTCTCCATATGCAAAAGTGTAGAAATACGATGTGCTATCACAATAGTAGTTTTATTTTCCATTAATTTAAATAAACTAGTTTGAATCTCTTGTTCTGTGATAGAATCTAATTGATTGGTGGGCTCATCAAGAAATAATATTGGTGCATCTTTTAAAAATGCCCTGGCTATTATTATTCTCTGTCTTTCTCCTCCTGATAGCTTAATGCCTTTCTCTCCTACTATAGTATTATAATGATGCGGTAGAGTAATAATGAAATTGTGTATACCGGCTAACATAGCAACTTGCATAATTTCTTCGTGCGTAGCTTGAAAGTTGCCGTAACGAATATTTTCTAAAATAGTGTCATGAAATAGTACTAACTCTTGGGGTATTACAGATATTGCTTGTCTTAAAGAATTTTGTGTAACCTCTGATATACATTGATCATCAATTTGTATTTTGCCCTTCTTAACTTCAAATAGTCTGAGAATTAAGTTGATAAAAGTAGATTTACCACTTCCGGAATAACCCACTAAGCCTATTTTTTCACTAGGGTTAATAGTAACTGAGAGATTACTAAATAAAGGTGTCTTGTTCTCATAAGAAAAAGAAACATTATTAAATATTATTGCTCCATTTATTACTTTTAGTTTTTTGGCATTTTTCTTATCTTTAATTTCTGATACAGTAGTTACAACAGATAATGCATCTAAAACTTTACCAAAATGAGTAGAAAATTGAGTAAGATCTCTAGTCAGCTGGTTTAGAAATTCTACAATAGAGATATTAATCCCAAGTATCAGAGCAATATCCCCAAGGACAATCTTGCCACATTGATAATCATAAATTATAAAATAGAAGCTTACTATTTGTAGTAAATCAAATGAATAGCCATAGATAAACCACAAACAAAAATATAACCATTGTAATTTCTTCTCTGCAGTTACCTTTTTCTGGCATATGTGAAAAAATTTACGTCTCTCATATGCTTGTTGGGAAAATAATCTGATAGACATAATGTTTAACATACTGTCAGCTACACTAGCTATAACTTGTGTACTAAGTTTAGAATAATTATTAGCTACATCCGCAAGTATGCGGAAGCTAAAAATCAAAACTACAATAAAAACACTTACCCAAGTCAGAGTAGTTATTGCAAACTTTATACTTACCAATGATAAAGTATAAAGAGCCAAAATTAATGCTATACTAAACTTAAAAAAATGGTCTATACATAATTTGATAAGCTCTATTGTACTATCCATCAAATTACTGACTTTATTTACCAAGTTTCCAGACAAATTATCTTGATAATAAACATGACTTTGTTTTAGTAGTATGTCAAAAGATCTATCAGCTATTCTTTGACGAAGTAAAGGCATCATTCGGATATCCACAAAGTAGCCATAAAATCTAAAAGCAGTGGTAATAAGCAATGCCATCAAAATATAAGCACTAATAGGTAGTACAAGATTTTCCACAACATTACTACCTTGATATTTTACAGCTGTATCCAAAATATTCTTGATTAAGTATTTTCTAAAAGATGAGTCAATAGCCACTATCAGTGCTACTAGACACATTACGAACACATTGAACTTAAATTGATATAATATATTTAAGATAAATAACGATATATACTTGAAATGATGCCAGGTATTTTTACTCATTATAACTCTAATTTTACTAGCTGAACTTTTTTATTAAGAAATGTCAGTAAAGAGAACCACAGATTCTTATATATTTTTCCAGAAATATCTCCGGCATCATGTAATGTTGACGCTTGATGCAAAATAAATAACTGTTGCAAATCGTTTTTAGCTTTTATAGTATTAATTTCATGAATAGAAGTATCTGTGAGAAAAGTGAGCCAGGTTTTGATCAACTCTGTCATGTTTTGTTGTTCTATGTTTGGCTGTCTGTTAAATGATAATAAATATTCCTTCAGTATAGATTCAGTTAGTACGCCACAATTGAACATACCAAAATTTGCAGCCTGAGGCTTAGGTATGCAAGGAAAACTTTGGTTTGGTATAACCCATCTTGTAACGTAAGCAAATCTATCTTTAGCAGCTAGATTCTTACCACTACCATGCCATAATTTTGCATCAAAAATTATGGCATCTCCTGCTGTAATAGGTAATATTTCGATTTTGTCATGACGCCAATTTGCATATTTATCAATAAAATATGGTTGCCAAAAGTCAACTAGTGGTTCTATTACCCAATTATGACTGTCCTTAATAATTTGCAGAGCTCCTGAAGTACTACTAACATTATTTAATGCTAGCCAAACAGAAAAATGATAAGGATCATTAAAGCTATAAGAAATATCTTGATGGAAAGGAACTGCATCAATCAAATCAGCAGTTTTACAGATAACATTTGCTTTCTTTGCTAATATTTGACATTGCAATAATGTTTCAAGGTAGTTTTGTATTATCTTATTTAGTATTTGAGGTACAGTCTTAGTAATTTGAGACGATATACCCCATCTACCAGTGCAATTTAAATAATCAAAAATTGACACATCTAATTCTTGAGATAATTCTGATACTTTATTCTTGATGTTACTTAAAGACTGCACTACTAACTCTACAGGAATCATATTTTTGATAATAAGAAAACCTTTCTGTTGTAGTACCTCCATATTATTAATACCTAATATCAATAACTGATAAATAATCTGTCAATGGCACGATATCAAAAATTTTAAAGTCTGGCACTTGTGTTAATATTGTTTCCCAATCATTTAATGTTCTCAATTTGCCTCCTGTTTCAACCAAAATGTTAATATCTACAGCACCTCCTATTGGAGAATTGCTAGTTAGTATGGTTTCTATTAGTAAGATACGTACTATTTTTTTATCTTTAGCAAACTTTAAGTAAGAGAGTACTGTCTGATCATCGTGATGTTGTAAAAAACGGCAAAAGATACCTAAATCATAATGCTGAGCTAATTTTCCTGGAGTTATCAACTTAACTTTTAAATCCTTTACTAGATCTTCAGGTAACTTGTGATCATTATAATAATGTAAGTTTATAGTCGCTATGTCTTTATTTTCTATAGAAGAAGCTAAAAACAAAGAATGTACGCCAAATAACAATATATCCTTAGCCTCGTTTATATTTACCTTGTTACTTAATTCTTTAACATCAAATGCAGTATAGCCTAGCAATGCTTGATAAAACTCAACTCTTCTACTTTGTGAAGTTTCTTTCTCTTTAAAAGATGGAAATGAAGATATTGACTGCTGATTTAACATATCGGTTATTTTTAGCCAATTCTGTTCAGCAGCAACTCTTGCCCACATGATTGCAGCTTTCGATAAGAATGGTGTGTTTTTGAAGAATCTGCCTTTTACTGATAATTGCCACAAATTTTTGCTTTGATCATAATCAAGCAGTTCTATTTCCCACAATGCTCTGAGCAATCTTGCAAGATTTGCTGGAACCATATTTAGTTGTTGAGATAAAACTGCTAGAGTTGCAGGTAAGATATTTAATAAACCAAGTTCAACTGCAACACTTGTCAGGTAAGTTTTCCAAAAAGCAGCCAGTTCTGCAGATAATTTGTGTACTTGGCATTCTTGCTTACAAGCAGCAATAGTGCATTTTCTGTTTCCTGTAATATCAATTTGTCCCAAGATGCCCGCAAAAGTCTCAGCTTTTGCCAGACCATTATAGAATGGCTCAACCATTTTAAAGCGTTGCTGATAGATAGCATTGCCATCCATATCTATATGGAACCAACCATTTTGATCTTCTGCAACCGCAAATCCCTTGTGAAAAATGTTAAGTTTTTTATACCACTGATTATGTATTAATTTTCCATGATGATTAATATGGGTAGCGTAACCATCTTGATATACTACAGCAATACTATCTTTAAAATCTCCGACATAATCATATTCCTCTTGGTAAATCCTGTTACCGTCTAAATCGATATGAAAAAACTTATCATATTTTCTAACTACACAAATATCCTCCTGGTAATTTCCAGCCCATTGATACGATTGCTTATATATTCTATGACCAACAGAATCTATATGGTGATATCCTGTTTCATCTTTTACGGTGGCTCTATTGCAATAAAAACCAAAAGTTTTTAAAAATCTCCTGCTATAACTTGCTTTGCCTGTAGTATCAATATGATAAGCACCAGTCTGATCATAAACTGGTGCAAGACCTGGATCATGAAATTTTTCAACATATATAAATCTTGATTCATACATAGGTTTTCCAAATAATTGGTGAAACCTTCTACAAGATGAAATTTTAATAAATTTCAGGTACTTATTATCCTGCACTAATTGATTAGGGGCTTTCTCATATTGCATGTTCTGCATAACTCATAATTTAAATAGTTTTTTTGTAAGTTTACATATTCATTACTTTGCCATATTTCTGCTAACTTGACTTCATTGACATTACCAAAATTTCCTAACGTTTTTCTTAAATCATCCGGCGCGCAACAAGGACTAAATTTCCCTTCAGGGTTCACCCACGCTTCTTTACCTAAAAATGGACATGGACCACCAGGTGCCAAATCCTGAATGCCTTCTTGGGCAAGAATCGTGAAATTCTCTAATTTTATTTTCTGACCATTTGGTAATAACATATGCTCTCTTAATTCGTACAATTTTTTAACTTCTATATTCCACCTACTAATTGCTGATTTGTCTCTCCTCATAGATAAATCTTTAATCTCAGCAAAATGTGCCCAAAGATGATGTCCCTTAACTCTATCAATCCCATGTTCTATAGCCATCTTCACTATGTCGCATAGTTCATGCACATTACTTTCTAAAAATGTTAATTGCAGAGTAACAGTACATCTTTCACCTGTTATACGACAACAGTCTTCTCTAACATTTAGGAATGTTTTTAAATTTTCTTTGACTACCTCCCATTTTGAACCTCTCATAATCTTTTCATGCGTTTCTTTAGTTGCTCCATTCCAAGAAATCTTAATATCAGATAAAACTGGTACTAATAGTTCAGCCCATTTTTTAGCTCCTTTCACAGGAAAAGAACCATTGGTTGTTAAATTAAGCTTTAAACCAAACTCATGACATATATTTATTATTTCAACAAAATTCTTATACATTAAAGGTTCACCCATAGTTGAAGGTATTATCTCTCTTAAAGGGGTTCCTGCAGCTTCTTCAATCACTTTCCTAATAGTTTCTATCGGCATTATTTTAGGTTTTATCCCTTGCGCTTTTTTCTCATCTTTCACTTTACTATAAGGAGAAAAACATTCACACATAACACAGGCAAAGTTACAATAATCTGGATTAGTATCAAAAGTAATTCTCCAAGGACCAGGTTTAGTAGGTACTAATTTACCTTTATCTACAATAATGTTAGTATATATTTTATTAAGCTCCTCAGTATGTGCACTAATAGACAATACATTACCGTGCTCAGTATAGAGATAGCCTCTTTGAGTAAGTTTATTATATAATTTCGGATCTGTAGATAGGTGTTGCATTTTTTCCGACAAACTATCTGCATCTCTATGCTTAAATAATAAACCATTTACTCCATCTCTTACATATTCTGCCATGCCACCATAATCTGCAGTTATTACCGGTATTCTCAGTTGTTGTGCTTCATGTATCACTAATGGTGAGTTTTCCCCCCCAAATTGACGGAACCACAATTGCATCAAGTTTATTAAACACATCTGTAACTATATTTTCATTATGATAACTGCCAATCCACTCTATTCTCTCTTTGATTCCTTGAGAAAATTGATCGGTAATTGCTTTTAAAGCTGTAGTTTCTTCTCTTTCTGCTCCCCAAATTCTAAGTTTTGCTTTAGATGATAAGTTAGCAAAAGCCTTTAATAATAGATCTATACCTTTTTCAGGAGTATGAGTACCGATATAACCAAAAGTCAATTCTTTCTCTGGTATTCTATTACGTTCTTTCAGACGATTTAGATCAAAACCATAATCAAGATAAGAAATTTTACTTATCGGAATGTTAAAATCTTGGATAAATCTATCCTGTAAGAATTTTGACGGAGCAATGAAGTGATCTATATAACCGACTATTTCTTTGGTTTGCTTCATTCTAATACTGACCCACTCTGTCCAATAATCTAAATCTGATCTTAGGCGCTCTTCATCTCCTGTAAAACACCCCTTATAACATTGAATTGCACATTTTTGATCTTCTTGACCATCACAAAGTTGTAATAAATTTTTAGAATTACGTTGAATGAATCTACCGCGCAAGCATATTAACCAAAAGTCATGTAAAGTGAAAATTGTCGGTATATTTTCTTGAAAAGCAATTTTTGGTAATGTAACGGATAGATGATTAAGATGACCGAAATGTATAAGATCTGGTTGAAAATTGGCTATTATTCTTTTAAATCTGATATTTACTTCCTCATTAATAAATTTATAACGATATTTAGCTGTAGGTATATTAATTAGATGCAGTAAGATCCGAGGATCATTATAGTCTAGGATTGTGCTATAATGAAAATCTGGTAAAAAGCTATTCTCATGCCTAGCAAATACTTGTACCTCATTATTATTGGCTAATTCATGTGCTAGAATTTGGCTATATACCTCAGAACCAGCACTATAGTAAGGTGGGTAGCCATGAATAACTTTTAATATTTTCATATATTACCGTATCTATATTTTTAGGACATCCTTGTGTATTATTTTGTAGATTCGTTATAAATTTACTTAATCCTACTTCTAATGAATGTTTTGGCAACCAACCAAGTAATTCTGTAGCTCTAGTAAAATCACCATAAAACTTCGGTACATCAAAGCTTCTTGGTGGATGAAAATCAACTCTAGAATCACTGCCTGTAGTTTCTAATACTATTGTTGCTAAATCCTCTAGACTACATGGCCTATTAGCAGTCAAATGAATAGGGGAAGGAAGCGAAGACTTTTTATCTTGTAAATATTTAACAGCTAAATAGATTCCTTCCACTACATCATCTAAATAGGTAAAGTCAAAAATACATTCCCTGCCGTCGATTCTGATAGGATAGCCTTTTAATGCGTTGATACAAAATGCAGGAATTACTCTATTATGATGATCTAATAAACCACCATATACATTTGAAAATCGTAATATTGCTACATTCAAGTTAGAATCTTGTAAACTTGTTACGTATTCTTCTATTAATACTTTACTCTTAGCATAATTATTTACTGGACTTAAAGGAGCAGACTCTGTTACCGGTAGTTTCTGTTGTTCGCCATACACTTCTCTACTACTGCCGTAGATAAACCAAGGTTTGTTTGGTAGTAGCTTACACAATTCCAATAATTTTATTGTACCATCAACATTAACTTTTTGACATAGTTCAGGATACATTTCACCATGTATTACCCTCGCAATTGCAGCTAGGTGAATAATCCCTGTACACTGAGTTAAAACCGGTGTTATGTCTTCTGAAAAAAAACTTAAAGGGTTATCACGTAATCTAATATCACAGCTAATTATTTCATAACCTTGTGTCTCTAATTTGTTTACTAGTGCTGATCCAATTAAACCTGCTGCACCTGTCACTAATATTTTCATAAGTTACCTTACATTTAATTAAGACGACATGATAAACAACGGATTATTACTCAATTATTCGCTATTACATCCACTATATCAATCATTCTGTAAAGTATATTACTAAAATAGTAAAAAAGAAAGAAAATAATATTGCAAATATATTACTAAATATTATTTTATTTAAAACTCATTCCTACAAGGTAAACATAAATAATTACGTACATTAATTGATATTGTTATATTGCTTCACGAAATGTACCAGTTACTGCTTGCTTCGTTATCATTAACCTTTGCTAATTGTCCATGAAATTTGAATTGTGAATTAATTATGTGACCAATTGTTATTTTATTAAGAATTGGTTAAACAGTTTTAAAAACAGTAATTTCTGCTACTTAATATGGTCAATAAGATCTTGTGAACTTCCTAAGTTCTTAACGATAGTAGCTTTGCTCTTTACTATCTCACTAAATCAAAACTTTGTAATATAATGTCAACAGAACAGGTATTTATGAGTTATTGTCATAGTTTTTTTACTATTTTTGCCTTTATTTTATATCCATATCAATCTTATTTTCATCCAGACCTTAGTCAATTATTATGTAGAACTAACTAATCCAGGTGGAACACCTGATTCATTTAATGCTAAACTGTTATGTAATATCAGACCTAAACTTCCATCTTGACCTTTTTGTGTACGGAATACTCTGTCCAAGCTATCGTTTTTTACTCATATTTTTATAACCAATATTTAAGTAGTATCGTAATCACTAAAATTTTTTCATTCTCATACCTGATTCTATTATCAATTATACTAATTATATGATCCTCAAGGATTGTAGATGCTTTAATTTTTTTATTGCTAAAAAATCTGTAACAGGCTTTTATCGATGACCAACTTTCAAAACATGAAGAAATATTTGATTGAGCTTGTGGCATAAAATGTCTTTAAATATACTTAAAACGTTTTTCCAACCTCATATCTCTAAAACTTATACCACTAAATTCTTGCTCTATCCAACATAAATCTCTATATTCCAAATTTTCCAACATGAGAACAAGATATTAAAGCTTTTTGCAATCGGTGTACATATTATAAGGCCTTTTCCTTATCATGACTGGCATTTAAAGTAACAAAACGTTGGGTTGAGGTATCTAAAGCACGACAGGCAATCGATTGAACCTGCTGTGTTGCCATATCGGCTTTGGTAGTTAGTTCTTTTATTAACATCTCTTGCTTGGTAATTTTATCTTCAAGATAATTAATACTTTGCTCTTGCAACTTTAGCTTGCTCTCATGCTCTTGTTGTTTCAGTTGTATATCAAAATCATATTGTTGTGACATCTTAGTGCGCAGTAACTCTTCTGCGTTATTTACTGCGTCTTTTATCAAATTTGGAATTTGCTCTACTTGCATTTTGAAAGATGTATGGTTACTTTCTCTTTCAACTAAATCAGCTTCTCGTTTTAATAGATTATCTCGCAAATCCGATAATTCTCTCTCCATACTAGCTTTCTTATTATTATATTCATCCAGTTCCTTACGACGTGTTAATTCTAGGGTATAATTATATTCTTCTTCCTCACGTTTTCTAGTTTTTGCCAGTTTCTCTTGCTGTTCTTGGTAATCTCTCTCAACTTGCTCGCTTTGCTGTTGCCATTGAGCTTTTTTAGTGGTCATTTCTTGTACAAAATCTTGTTTTGTTCGTTCCATTTCTGATTTAAACTGTTCTTTTTGTTCAGTTTGGGTTTGCAACAAGGCAGACAAGGTATTAGCTGTTTCATTAATTTGATATAATTCTTGTAAATGTTTCTGTTCTAAACTAATTGCTTCACGTATACTGGTCAATTTTTGAGATTCGCCAAGTAATTGCTCTGATAAATTATCAATTTGTTTTATTATCTTAGATTTTAAAGTACTCAGCTCCGTTAATATAGTATCAGATGAATGGCTAACCGCTTTCGTTATAACAGCTTGCTCATCTTGTCTCTGCTTTTGTTCAGCAGGGCTAGCTATTTGCTTTGCAGTTAATTGCGTTAACACCTCATTATAGGCGGCTAAAATTTGCTCTTTAGTGCTCTTCCCTGATATTTCTGGAACATTTTGTTTTTTCATTATTACCTCAAATTTTTAATACATCAATTAGTATTATCTCAAAAACTTAAAAAATACAAATAATATACACTTAGCAAAAATTGGTTGTTATTTGAATTTAATGTAAATTATTATACTATCAAGATGAGATGATTTCTACATATGGCAAAGTCAAATATCAATGTGTAAGTTTTCTTAGACATTGATACTATTATATGATACTATCATCTTATGAGTAATAAACCTCTTTTTCAAATAACTAATAAAATTATTACAAAATATTGCTCATGAATTAGGTGTTTTACTCGGCGCTAAGCTTTATGTACCTCCCCTATAACTTTGAGAAAAAATAACCGGATTAAAACTATCCGCTTTTCGCTTGCAATTGAAGGGAATACCTTAAGCATAAAATAAATAACCGATTTACTCAATAACTAACCAGCTTCAGCTGGTTAGTTATTGAGTAACCAAAATAATGATATCTCAGGGATAATTCAAGCCTGTGTTTTCCATTATGAATTAGAATTTATTTGTCCCACTTTGGGAGAAAAATCCCGCACTTGCAGTGCGTCGTTTCAACATAATTTTATATAACGTACCTAAAAGATATAAAGACATAATTTAACGTAATCTTATAGATTAACAGATATAATTATTTCTTTGTCTTTACATCTTCTTAATGAGTTACACACAAATAATTTCTAACTTTTAAGTTAGTACATACATTAGGCATTTATGCCGTAATATTAAGCTCTGCACTTGCAGTGCAGAGTGGGTAACTATTAACCATATTTCATGGGATTTGACTAAGAATGCGAGTCTGGACGAATTCAAAAGCCTCATCAAAATTCCAATATACTTGGGGTGGAAGCAAGACATTCATATCAACTTGAAAATCTTTGTTTAACCTTTTTAGTTCCATATTTTTTTGAAATAATTCTTTAGAAATCAGGATACTATCATTAGCACAATATTTTTGAAAGATATGAATGACTTGATTAGCTTCTACTAGTTTACACTTAAAAATATACCACAAATCAAAAAGGTCACGGCCTTTCCGTCTTTGATATAGGGCACGTAGTTTTGTAGCAACCAACTCTGCCAGTTCATAAGTAACGATTTCGCAAACACCATTAAACCACTGAGATTCAATAGAAAATGATTCATGCCTTAAAGGAAGGACCTGAAAATGTTCTGTTGTATTGATCTCGATTTTTAACTTTGCTGGTAACCCGCTAATTGCTTTATATTGGTAGACAAGTTTTACGCTACGTTCAGTGATTTTCCACTTTGGGTCACCAAGCCATGGCTTTAATGATTGACGAATTGCATCAATAGTCAAACCAATAGGTTCTGGCCTTTTTTGCACGAAATCAATATCCTCACTGTATCGTACTGGCGGTTTAATGAAGAGTTTATTTAGAGCAGTACCACCTCGAAACACTAAACTATCTTTAATTTGTGGATTATTATATAGACAAATTAGAGCCCTACTGATTACCAAATCCTGTTCAACCATACTCAGTGTTTGCCATTTGCCATTTACACGCCAATTTTCAATGAAACTTTCTGGAATCATAAATCACTTTCAAAATTAGTATTTTCAATAATTCGCCATTTCTTTATGCGTGGAAATCCATTTTTGCGAATTTCCGAGACAAGTGGTACGAATACTGTCATTTTTCCATTTAAATATTCCTGCAGCTTGTCTATAAGCAGTAAAACTTTTTCTTCATTCATATAGTCAATTTTTTCTAAAATAAATCCAAGCCTCTGTAGCCAAGCCTTTTCTCCGATTTGCTTTGCAAGCTCTATAAGGTTATCAACATCAATTGCATTAACAAGCTCAGTTAAGACAGTGGCAATATGATTTAGGCCAGCAGCTCTACTTGGATAGTGCAGCAGATCTAAAGCGATCAATTCTGGACTTGCCACCTTAAGGTAGCCAGTTGCAACAGTAAAACCTTGTATGGGTAAATTTGCTAAAGACTTCTTATAGATCACTTCCAATGTTACTTGCCCAAATTCAAGAGGATGCTTAATCAGTTTGTTAGTGATAATTTGGAAACGTGCTGGCTTTTGATGAGCTGCACCATAGAATATAGCTGCAGAGAGAAGGGAAACGTAGTAATCTGCCTGCAAATATGTCATTAGGATAGGCACTAGTTCTTCAGCTGGGATAGAGCCTTGCAATTGATGTTCTGGGGGTAAGATAACATAAAGCCCTTTGGCTGGAGTGATAAGTTTCTTCTTATTCTTCATGCGATATAAACCAGATTTTACGCTATTTATTGATACTTTTAGATCTTGAATTGCCTGTTTAAAAGTAAAATAACGTTTTCCAAGTGATCGTAAATTATCTAAATATTCTATAAACATAATACATCCTTTAGGTGTTATAAATTAACACCTAAAGATTATATTAACTGTATAATTCACATCAGTCAAGGTACAAATATTTGGTTGTAAGATTTAGGTGTTATAAATTAACACCTAAGAAACATAGAAGATTTTAGTTGCTGTATCCATATACCCGTATATAAACAATAAGGTATAAAATTATTACGTATATATGATATTTATTTTTAAGCTAAAAAGAAAGTTATCACATACATTAAAGTTTATGATAGTACATATAAAATTAATGATAAAACTTATAATTTCAGAAACATACTATGATTTTTCTGCAATTGTTGCTGTAGTTTATCTTGTTGGATATTTTGTTCTACCCGCAGTTCTTCTTGCGCTTGATTAAAGTAATTCATTGTTTGTTTGATGATTTTATTATACTCTTTATGGCTTACAGGATTTAATTCTTGTATGTCTTGATGGCCATCTGACAATATTGGAGATGTAGGATCACTAGTGCTACTGGCAATGCTATAGATACTATTACGTATTTTACTAACAGCAAAATCTATGCTAGCCTCTATATTTTTGCTTAAGTACTGCTCATTAGTTGGTAAGTTGGGGGAAGATTCTAGTAGCTCTTCCCTAAATTGTTGCCTTATAAGAGGTATTAATTGCTGTTCTACTATGGCTGACTTGTTCATTAGCGCCAATTGTTCATCTGCTATTTGCTCAGAACCCGATTGCCATATATGATCAACTAACTGCTCTGCTATACTATGCTGGATCTTCTTGCTATGGCCTGCTAATTTCTGCACTATATCAGTTGTCAGTGTTAACTTGATTGTTTCCTTTCTTGTTTGATATTTTTGTATAGCATCTATGATAATTTGCCCGGCTAATTTCTGCAACTGTAAATCTTGTTCTGAATTATCAATCATCATTTTTTCAATAACGTAGCCAGCCATTTTGGTAATTCTACTAGCATCTACTAGGCATTTAATTTTATGTGCTACTGGCATTGGCCTATTATCATTGTCAGTATACCAAATTCCTTGTAATATATCATTAATCTCTTTTTCGTATTTTATTTCAAATAAACTGCGGGCTACTAGAGCTTTTATTTGACGATCAGTTAAATTAGATACTTTTTGTTCATTTATTCTACTAACCCCATATAGGCAAGCTTTTTCTTGCAGTTTGCTGATATTGGTACGTGTAAGTGATAGAGTAGTAACTCTCAAGCCGGCAATAACCTCTTGGATCTGTGCCTGTAATTTATTGATGGTATCAGCCTTCTTAAGATTATTAACCTGTTGCGTCGCTTGTTCTTGCAAGTATAGAGTCTTCTCTTGCATTTCTTGCTGTAGTTTGTGCAAATGGTTTAAGTCTTTTACTGCCAAACTTTGCCACCATTTGTGACTACACAGTTTGTCATAGATTTTGCTAGCTATTTTTACTTTATCATCATAATCTAACTTACTACTTGCTTGACCTTTAATTTGCCTTACTTTATAAGTGGTAATTTGTCTATATATTTCCTGCTGAATGGCTTTCTGCTGGACCTTAATTATTCTACCTCCTCTTATGCTTAACTGTTCTTGATGTAATAAGCTTACATCCCTGACTATAATTTGGTATAGCTCTACCAGGTCACTACCGCACCCTTCTAAACTTTTGACATGAGATTGATAATGCTCATCATCACCAAAATTGCAATAAGTACTAATATGGCTAAAAGCTCTTTGTTTTTATTCATATTCTCCTTGCAATTCTCGTATTAATCCTGGCAATCCTAGAGATTCCTTATCTTTAATTCTGCTACTTACGGCTATAGCAACTAGTGTATCTCGGTATAAGCTATCTTGTAGCCTTAAAAACTCATGTGGACTCCCACCCTTTCCTGTGTTTTCTGCATATTTCATATAATACTTAGCTTCCGGTGAACTCAGCTTCTCTTGCCAGCTGACTTCTGCTGCCACTTCTTGACGTATTTGTTCTACTTGCAGTAAAGCTCCAATGGTTCTGGCTTGCCAGAATATTCGCTCTCCTATCGCAAGTATCTGGGGTTGTGTCAGTAACTGCTTTAAGCTTGCAGCTATAGACTGACTATAAGATAGTGAACTATTTTGCTGCTGACAATGAATAATTGCCTCTTTGAGATTCTCTGTATTTAAACCTTCTGGCAACTTATCAGCTAGATCCCATTTCTCTGGTAAGATGCTTTCATGGATAGTACCGTAAAACTCTAACCTACTTGGATCAATGATAGCTACAAGGCCAATATAGCCATTAGCCTCATTAATCATCTGTCCTATGGTTCTAGCTGCTTTGACACCTGCCTCATCATGATCAGGCCAAATTACTACTTCTCTACCTCGTAATTGTTGCCAATTTGCTTTAGCGGATCCATTACTGCCACCCAGCCATGATAGTACCAGATAATCTGGTAGCAATTCTTGTGCCTTATCACAAGTCTTCTCACCTTCTACTATTAATATAGTTCTGCTGTCATCTGCTAACTTCTCTAGATGATAAATTGGTTTATAACCATTATCACTAAAACCCTTTAATCGCCAGGCTTCTTTATGTAATGATTCATTTTTGCAGTAGCTAACTGGTAGTACCTGCTTACTACCATCTTGAGTACTGACCAACCTAACCGTTAAACCTATTAGTTGCTTCTCCTTATTTCTGTAATAATAGATACCGTCAATAATGTTACTTTTAAGCAGCCAGGCTAAATGAACATTCGGATCAAATTTAACTGCAGACGCAGGAACATAAGGTTGCGTACACCATTCATTGATAATAGCCCCAGCTTGCGTATTTTCTTGTCCCACAATCTTAAGTTGTGGCACATTATTTTGATAATTGTCATTATGATAATTATTTGCGTGATAATCATTACCTTTAGCACTAATACCAGCCATCAAGGCTACTTGTTCTAAGGCTTCTAATTTACCGCAGTTAAGAGCTTGCTGTACAAAAGAAAATATATTACCTCCTTCTCCAGTACTATGACGAATCCATACTCCTTTTCTTAAATTCATACTTAAACTGCCAAGACTAATCTCAGCGCCGCTTCTTTTAAAACTTTTGCCGTCACTATTGATCCTTCGAGCATAGTGTTCAAAAATGCATCGATAATTATATTCAGTTAATTGGCTACTTACTTCGTTAAAGTCTAATCTCTTATTTTTAGTTGTATTAGTACTATAATTTCCTCTATATTTGTTAGTTCTGTCTATAAATTTACCTTCTCTGGTACTTGATTCCTCTATTTTTACTGTATTGGTGTTTTTTTGATCTTCAGCTTCAATGTTAGCTGACGACACTGATCTAGCTAGTTCTGCATCATTAATATAGTTATAATATTCATAAATAAGGCCTTGCAGCTCATCCTCTTTTATTATAATTGCCAAATTCTCTATAGTGAGTTTACTCTCCTGTTGTAAGAGACTCACCTGAGCCAAAAAGCTCTGTTCATATTTATTAGGCAAGCTCTCCGTTAATAGGACTATTTCTGCTGATAAATTAGCAAGTACACTCTCATAATTTCTGGCTAGCAGTGTATTTTGCAATTCTTGTACCTTTACTGCTCCTTGCTCATAATCTTTAAACCTTCTAGCTATCACCGCTAAATTGCTAATTGCATCTTTCCTACTTTGGTTAATAGCAAACATTTTACCAAAGCCAACACCTTTTAAATCACCAAGTAATTTGGGGTTGTGCTTAAGTTTTGAGATAGCATCTGCCAATTGCTCATGCTTACCTTCTTCTAATAAATCTTGCCATTTCTCCAGTATTTGTGATACAGGAGTTTTATAGATACGACTTATGAATTCAGGAAATAATTTCTCCCGATAATTCGTTATTTCTGTGAGTTCTTTTTTTATCTGTTGTTGTTCTACCTTAGTGGCTTGTAATAGTGCTGTTTTCTCTATTAATAACTGCTTTGTCTCACTAATAAATTCATTTAGGGCTGCTAAATTAGTGGTAAAAATATTTAAGGCATCTATCTTATCATGCTTTCTAGAATGTAAACCATGACAAATCTTCATTATTTCTCCCCAACAGCTACTAGCCACTAGGGTGGCTCCTTGATTAATATTCTTAAAAAAATACTTATCAGTAGAATAGCCAGCATGTCTTAGGATCGTCTGATAATTTAAATTAAGCTGGATGATTCTATCACCCATAGTGACATAATCTTTATTATTAGCTTCTTCTGCACCTCCGCTACTACTACTGCCATGATAATTATTACAAATAACTAATGCATGTTTCTTAAGGGTCTCCTTTGATTCTTCTAATTGCTCATATATATTCTCCAACTGCTGCAGATCATCTTCTAAGAGATGTGGCAAAATATACTGGTTCTGCTCTGTTCTTGATAATTCTGACCATAATGTTCTATCATTAATAGAGGTAGAAGCGAAGGTGTTGGTAAGCTCTGCTTTGGTAGTTTTTACAACTGATGCTGATCTAACATAAGCTCTAATTTCCTCTTCAGTAGCAGATTCTCCTAACAATTTCCGGGCTGTATTTAGCTGATGCAAGAATTCTAATATTAACCCATAAGGGTCTATAGTAATTTCCCTGGCATTCTTCATCTTGACATTAGCCCTTTTGCTTACAGCTGCGTATAATCTAGTAAGTTTAATAGGAGTCTCTTGATGCTCCTGCCATTCTTGTATTTTACCGCGTAAATCAAGTACTACTCGTCTAGCTTCTAAATAACTCTTAATGACTTGCTCATTAGGGCTTAATTTATCAAGCTGACGGTAATTAAGGGCTAAATTATTATCAACTCGCTTGCTAACCCCCAAGCTTAAACCAATATACCAGCTAGGTACCTCTACCTTTAGCTTATTCAATTTCCTATATGCTTCTATAGTAAATTGTGATCGTACTGTAGCTACATCTTCTTCCAGCCTCTTATAAACAATATCTTCTAATACATCTTTAGCTGAATATAGCTTTACCTCATATTTGTACCTACTCATCAACACATTAAAGGCCTCATAACCAATGACAGACTCATAATATACTTTCATATAATCTACTGTCTCACCTTGCAACTTATAACCAGTTACTGCATAACCATGTTTAAATCTAACCGGATATTTAGAGTTAGCTGTATCAATCTTGATTATTTTCTTACTGCCATCTGCTTTATGCACTAATAACTTCACTATGCCATGGCCAAATTTATCTGGCTCATTAAAATCTATGACTGTTGCTACCTCACCATTTAATACTTCATTAAATCCTTTATATTCCGCCTTATTACTGGTAAATACTATCTGTTCACCTCGTAGCAACTCAACCCTCTCTGCTCCAGATTTAAAGTTGGCACCTAGACCCTTTAAAATACCAGCTTGTTTTAGTTTTTCCCTAACTTCTATATTGAAATAATTTACCGCTACATTAGTATAGGCACCTATTACTACCGACCTAATTGAGGCTAAATCATCTCGGTTTAAGTGACTGGCTTGTACTACATATTCACTAATATAATCTGCCACTAATGCATCTTTAGTAGCTAGCTCATTATCATGAATATTAAATGCTCCAAGCTGCTGAAAAATCTTTAATGCTTCGTTCATCTTATATAGACCCATTAGCTTGGTAGCTTCCCTTTGCATCTTTCTAACTTGCAAGTCCGGGTGCTTATGTCTCATCACTTCAGTCAACCTACTAACGCAAGACATAACGCATACCTTCCTGAAAGCACCAGTCATACCAACAGCCGCAAACTGATTATTATCACCTACTATTATCGCTTTGGCGCCAAATCTTGATACTTCTGTTAGCAAATAATCCATACTTGCTAGCTCAATCATGCTTGCTTCATCTATAATCAGGATTGTTTTATTATTTAATTCAGTACTGTCATCAATTCCTATATTATTGCAATACTGACTAAAACTACTTTCTACTCTCTCTTGATGTTGATACTCTCCTTCCGTATAATAATCAGAGCGCAAAGCCAACTCAAACTTTTGGCCCTTAGCTTCTTGCCAATCTTTACGCCACAGCGCTATATTCTTTGACTGGATACCCGTAGCACTTGCTAAAACTTGCGCCGCACTACTACTTGGGGATGTTCCTATTACCCTGTAACCCGCTTTTCTATATTGACGCACGATCTCCCGCATGACAAATGTCTTGCCCGATCCCGGATACCCCTCTAATACGCTAATATCCTTGCCATTCAAAATCTCCATTACTGCTTTGCGTTGCTTCTTGGTTAAAGGCTCAGATTGTCTAGCAATTAGCTCGTACTTTAATCCTAACTTGTCGTTTACCACTTCCTGCACAGCAATACCAACTTTCACAGCACTGGCAATTAATTTCTCCCTTATAGAAAGCTTATCTATTGCACTCTCATCAATAGAGAGATTATGTTGCCCCCGGTGCTGTAATTCTTCGACTATTCCCACAAATCTCTGCTCTAACTTTATCCTTTTGGTTAATGCATATATAAGTACGACCTTTTAAATCACTAGGATGTACTAAACTAATCTTATCGGATGCCAACAACTGACGAAAGAGCAGCATAAATTCATACGAGTATTTTTGGCGCAATAGATGAGTATCTGCTACTATATTATCGCCAGACACCTCCTTATCTTCCTGAACATTTTCTGTTACTAATTGCTTACTTAACTCTCGTAAATCTTGCTGCAGTTTTTGTTGATCAAAACTATCATCTACTTGTGCTGCTGCTTGTTTTGCTGCTGGCCCTATCTTCAAATCTACAGATAGTACATCAGACAAGGCTATAGCTATTTCTTCCTTAGTAAAAACTGGTTTATTAATTGATAATTTATCAAATACCAACTCTGGAGTTGCTCTGATCTTTGCCACATTTTCTTGGAGTATTTGGGCATTTATTAATTTCAGCTTAGAGTCTTTGATATACCAGGCTGCTCCCTCATGGATAGTTGGTATTAAATCAATTCCCCTTGCTTTATGTGATAAATGCGATACCCTATCTAAAGACCCATGTTTTTCTAAATGCAAGTTGATAAAATTGGCAACATTTTCACGGTAATAATATAAAAACTCTCTTCTTCCCCAGCTGCGGCCTTTTGCCCCAAAAGTTACTTCGCCATTTTCTAGTGAACGCAGTAATCTTCTGGTAGTCATCTGAATATGGACATGGGGATTATCTTCATTATCATAATGAATGTTTATATCTGCTATCATGCCGTGACTTACTAGACACTCAAAAGCAAAGTCCTCGATAAGTTCAATATTCTGCTGTAGAGTTAATTCTTTTGGCAGCGCTATAGTTAATTTTCGTGCTGTCTCAGCATTTTTTCGTGTCTCACTACTCTCTGCTTTATTCCATAATTCTTGTCTATTATAAACCCAAGCTGGAGCATCATCTGGGGCTAGAATTATGCTATGGCTAAGTCCTTTTCTGCTGCTAAGATTATAGCTAATAGTGAGTTGTTCTCCTGTGCTACTATCAGTTGTAACAAGCTGCAATTTACTTCTTGAAATATAGCTGCTTGCTGCAACTGCATTTTGTCCTTTGCTTCTTTGTACTTCTGATTTACTACAATGATATATTGCCATTACCGTTATAAGCTTGCTTGAGTTTAAGTTTTTGGGTAATAGCAATTACAAAAGCCGAATAATCTGAGCGCACGCAAAGTTGGTATGCCAACTTTGCCCAAGTGCGCCTATCGGAATTTAAGTCAGTAACTGCTATAACCTCATTCGTAAACTTCAAGCTTATTTTGTTTGACAAGTCTCATATAGACAGCAAAAACTCCATAGTGGCTTAGGTAGAAGAGTAGAGCGATAAATGGATGGAAGTAAGGATCAATAAGAATCATCAGTACATTAATTGTAAATAGCCTTATGAATAAAAACAATACTGACAGTAGAACAAAGAAAGAGAATATGACCCATTGCCAAATAATATACGTAGGGACAAAACTTTTAGTAGGTAATACTAATTATCTTTCAAGATAGAATTAATAGGATTAATAATCCAATTCCAACTAGTGATAGATTTTACAATTTGAGGACTTGCTTCATATTGTAATATAGCATCCGCCATTCTATTGAGTAAATCTTCCATTGAATGGAATAGTTTATTATAAAAGAATTTTTCTTTTATTTCTTCCCACATGTTTTCAGAAGGATTTAGTTGAGGAGAAAGAGGAGGAAGATACTGAATCATTATATTTTCTGGTATTTTGATAGAAGTTTGACGATGATTTGACGCCCCATCACATATCAGTAAAATAAACTTATCTGGATGTCTCAACGATAATTCTTGTAAGAAAATATTCATACATTCTACTGTCATAGATGGTAAAATAAGCATATCTGATGTTCCAGTCATTGGACTAAATGCTCCATAAATATAACTATATTCTCGTATAATTTGTTTGGCAACAGCAGGTCTGTTGCCTTTATAACTTCAACATCTTTGAATATCATTTATACGTCCAAAACGAGACTCATCCTGAAACATTACTTGTAGTTTAAGTCCCTTCAATTGGGATTTTTCATGGGCGATGGCAACCACTGAGCTAAAGTTTTTTTAAAAGCTTCCATCTCATCTTTATTTTGGTTAGGATGATGAGGGCGAGGAAAAACTTTACGCCAAGAATGACGGTGTAAAAGTTTATAAATGGCCGATTTAGTTACTTTCCTCTGCAAAACTTCTTCATATTTTTTATGTATTTCTCCTACTACTACAATTTCCCCTTGAGTTGCTTTATGATTAAAAGATTCCAGTATTCTACTTTCACTAGATTCGTCCATATAACAGTGATTCCTACCACCTCTTGTAGTTTCTTTTAGTGCAGATTCTCCTTGCTGATGATAAGCAGTATGAATTTGCCTAACTCGGCTAATACTTAAGCCAGTAATTTCAGAAATCTGCTTGGGTAAATATGAAAACTTAGCACGTAAATAAATACACTGGATCTTACGAAAGGCTATGAGATCTGGTGCTGATTTTAACAAACTTTCCAGCCGACAAGACGTTTCTGCTGGATAAACATATTGATAACCTGACATGCCATTTCTAACTTTATTGCTTACCTCATTATACCATGTTAATTCTTCCTTGAAAGATAATTAGTATAAGAAACTCTTTGGGTAGTGAGCCTGAGTTAGTAGCAAAGAGGTACTATCTTTAGTGAGTTTATCTAAGAGTCTTACCCATTGTTGTAACTCTCAAATCATACTACCCTACAATTTTTATGAAAGGTGCATCCCCCTCGTCATTGCGAACGAGCGTAAGCGAGCGCGGCAATCCAGAAAAAACCTTTAAATCATCGTATTTTATAAGTTTTTCCTGGATTGCGAGGCGGCTGTAAGCCGCCTCGCAATGACGTCGGAGTAAAATTGTAGGGTAGTATGCTCTCAAATATGCAGGGCTGTTGGCTGCCAAAACTCTGGTTCCATAACTTTTGATAAAACCTAGATATTAATTCACATCGGTTTTATCAGACTTTACCCCTAAAAGTTTGCTGATAGCAAGACCCTTGAACCTTGCTGGGGTGTTACTACACTAACTTGGAAATTATTTTTATTAAAGATATATAGCTAATTTTGAACTATGTAATCCAGTAGGTCTAAGCATAGATCCATACTTAATTACAGTATTGACAAAATCAAGCATACACTTTATCTTTTTTGTGGGTACTTATAAATTAAAATTTAGTCAACAATTTATAATACTTATTTTATAATTAACTGTATATTACTGATGTTATGCAGGATAAAGTTGACTAAGAACTTATAAGTTTTTTAGATTGTTAGAAATTAATTATTTTTAATAATTTCTAGCATTTTTTTAACAATTTAGCTTTAGTAATTGTTAAAAGACAAGTTATATAATCAAAAAAATGTTTTATGGTTTTATTATAACATATGGAAGAAATGATAATGTAATACAGTAATCAGTTGTAGATGAACTTGCTACAGTTTTTTGCAAGCATGGTATTTACTGAGGATAGTTGGAACATAAGAATTTTATTTTTAATATCTTAAATTATTTAATAACATATTTAAATTTGGAGAGTATAAATGAAAAGAATCAGTATAGAGGATTTAAAAAAAGAGCAGGTTGCTAGTAAAATGTACCAGGAAGCAAAAAAAATGCTGCATGAATCATGGGAACTTGCAATAGCTAAAGTTGATGCTAAATATAATAAGGAAGTGGAAGCAAAATTTCAGAAGGCAGAGGCTAAATTAGCTGAAGCAGATGCACTCATCCCAAATAGTAGTGAATATAAGAAGTGGACTGTAGTTGAAAAGCTTTTAGCAAGTTCTGTAGCAGAAGATGATCCTAATTATGATTTAAAACGTTTTGAGATTAAAAAGTGGTTTGAATATCATACATGTTTTCTTAATAAGCAGATACAAAATCCAAGTGGTTATATGGTGGAAACTATCCACAACATACTATCTGATAGTAGCTGTTGGAATGGTTCTGCGCTTGATAGAACTGCTGTGGCAAAAAAATTAATAATGTCTAAAGGATTTGATGGTAGAGAGCAAGATGGTTTTGAACTTTATCATATTGCCTGTCAGTTTTGCTTGGAGGATGAAATCAATAATATGTTTGAGGAAAGTAAAAGAGAAGGGTACCCTATAGAAGAGTACATACATAGTGCTACTAGACCATCAAAACTAACAATTTTTTGGTATTATTATGCAAATGCTATTAACGTTGTAAACCCTGATTTAGAACTAGTTAATAAGTTTAAGAAATTAGTAGGTGATATAGATGATAAACAAGTTTTGTATAGATATGGGATTGATTGTGCAGTAGAGAGAGGTAGTAAAGAGGCGGTAGAGTTTTTTTGGAACAAACTACCTAATAAGGATCCTAAGACTTTAATAGAGATAGCAATAAAAACTAAAAGTAGTAGTTATGCACCTAGTCATTCTAATATTACCGCTTTTTGTATTGATCAGCTAGATGCTTATGAACAGCCAGATCTCTTTAGGGAACTTATAAGGAAAGATTTGATAAAGAATAGCAATTATCATGGTAGTTCTTCTCATGTGATAAATAGTTTAAGAGCAGGTCATTTTTATGAATATATAGAAAAAGTCATTAAACATTTAAAGCCAAGTGATTTACCTAAACAGGAGTATGAGAAGTTAACTTGGAATACATGTGAGAGTATAGTTTCTGGTTCTGGTGCTGTATTTGATCAAGCAGTGCATTTCTTAACTTGGCTATGGGATTTACCAGGGTTTCAAAGTCATCAACAACATTTTCATGATACTATAGAAACAACATCCAGTATATTAGGTAAGATGATAAACATTGGGGTATTAGAACCTGTTCACAGAATCCTTGGGCCAATGGATACTCTGCATTCCAAACTATTTACTCTAACGTGTCAAGAAGGAGATAATGTTTGCTATAGTTTATACACTCAAAATGAAGGAAAGTTGCTACAAAAACTTTTAAACTCTATTAAAACTACTGTTAAAAAACCTACTAAGAAGTTCGTAGAGAAATTAGACCAAGATGTACTAAAAAAATTGGAGAATGTGTTGTGTGTTGGTAAGAAGCCAACCTCTCATAAAGGAGGAGGTGATAGTTGTTCAAATGATGATGTTTCAACTCATTTACAAGTATTTAATTTTTATAAGCAGTATGATAGGCAATCATTAGAAAAACTATTATGTGATATACTTGGTAATGCTAAAGGAGGAAAACTTTTACACAAAATAGATCAGGTAATGTCAAATAAATTAAGTAATATGATAACTAATACTAAAAAATCATATCATGAATCTCTATTTTATAACTCTAGTGATAGTGACCACCATGATAATTTACAAGATGATAGTGGTTCATTAGATTCTTCAGTATTAGTAATAGGAGAAGGACATACTCTTGAGAATGCTAATAGTTGACAATAATTAACTTGGATAAAGAACATAGGCCCATCTTTGAAAGATATCTCCAGCTTTTAATATAGTTTCCTACTAAGAATATATTTCTTAGTAGTATTTATAACTTTAAGTTAAACTTAAAGTTATAGTATTACTTTTTCTTAACTATTCTTAAAAAATACTTTGTATTTGCATAAGTTTTATGTAACAATTAACAAATAAGCATAGTTTTTTATTGTATAAAGTTGCATAAAGAGGGGGAGGTATGAAATTCTCAGAGAGGAATATCTGGAATAGGAAATGGCACCTAAAGAAAGGAAATATTATTAATGATAATAGCAAGTTATCATTAAATCCTACCACAAAAAATAATCTTAATGTAGACTCAGAAGTTATTGAGTTTTCAGAACAAAAAAATCCACAAGATCTTATCAGACATCGTCGCTCTAATGGTAATAATAATCAACTACAAAGTACATTTGTATCTGTTGATGTACCAGGGGATGGTAGTTGTCTATTTTGGGCTACTGCTTTAGCTTATTTACTTCCAGTTGAGAATGATTCCACTGCCTTTTTAGAAAGGTTTAAAAGGTTATTTGGAGAAGAAGAGTCTGGGAACGTGAGGTATATAAGGGAGTTAATTAGAGAAAACAGCCCATTTTCAAATGATATTCGTAGCGATAGAACTTTAAATAGATTAGTTACAAGAGTATTACGCAACAGAGTAGTTGATTATATGTTATCTAATGTAAATGAATACAGCGGGTTTATTACAGGCGATTTTGATCAATACCTGAATAACATGAGAGATCGCAACTCTTGGGGTGGTGAACCTGAAATAGCAGTAATGGGACTTATGCTTGATGCAACTATCAATGTGGATTCTAGTGGGGTAATACATACTCATGGCAGTGGAGCGATTCCAATAAGATTGTATCATGTCAATGCAGCTAGAAGTGCAAGTCAAGGTGGTGAGCGTAATCATTACAATTTTGGTTTAGAAAGAGGTCTTCATCAACAAATTACTAATGAGGTTGCTCCTGAATTGCTTGACTATCTCTTCCAGGTAAATGAGAATAATGATTTTAAGCGAAAGTTTCAATCGTTTTTAGATCAAATACCAAGACAAAGTGGTGTAGGTGCAGCACCAGCAAAGAAAGGATTTTACGTTAACTTTTTTGCTGGTATGTTTACTACTTTAAAAAATACAGAACTTTTTGATAGGCTAGGGTTAGCAGAGCTTCATTTTAAGCTCTGTACTATAAGTGATGCTGATGAAGTGCCATTTTTAAAAATTGTAGCTATTACTGAAGAACCTAGAACTAAAAAATTAGAAGAATATGTTTTTGTTATTTCTGAGAAGAGATATAACAGGCAGATAATGGGAGCAATGTTTAGTAGAGAGGATAGGAGATGGTTAGAAAAAAGCGATTTATTGTTTAGTGAAGGAGATGATAGCTATCATCTGAGATCTAGAGCTCATAGGAGAATTAATGAGATAGAATTTAAATCTGGTGTAGCAATAATCATTAGTAAAAGCAACAATAAAGATAGAGTTAATGTAATAAGTCAACAACTTACAGATCAGATACTTCCTGAAAGTATGAAGGTTAAATTTAGAAGAATAGAGAAACGCCATAAACATGAAATAGGTGAGTATAAATCAAATCTTTTAGAAAATATTGTTAAGAATCTTAGCAAAGAAACTGTAGATAATCCTGATGAAGATATAGTGATTATACAAGCAGTAGAAAGAAATGTTAAGAAGTTACTTGAATATATATATGATATTAATAGAATTAATTATAAAAGATTACCTAATATTCAAGGAGCATTAGAGGCAGCTGATCATGGATTTACAGCTGGTGCATTAATAAATTTTAAATATCGCTATAATTTAGAGTTATATTTGGAGCTATTGTTGGGAATAGAGGGTTATATTGATATTGCTTTATTAGTACGTGGGAGTGAACGTGTTAAGAATGCTATTCCAATCCTTGTTGAAATAAAAGCTGGGCAAGAACAAGGTGGCAGAACAAACCCACAACATGCGCTAAGAGAAGCTGAAGATTACACTCAAGGTTTACAGCAAAATAATAGACCTTTTGTTACACTTGCTGATCGAGTAGTACGTGTTGGTTTTAATATGGATTATGCTAATCCTATTGAAATAAGTGTGACTGAGCTACAACCTCCATCTCCCATCATTGGAACCATTTTTGAAAGTGTTAACAGAGGTGATGATGTAGGGCAAAGAAGACTTGATAGCATAAAAACAATTATCGCAAATCAATTAAAGAAAATTTATAGGTTATCACCGGGTACACAGGGTTCAAGTGAACCACAATATCTAAGCAGATTATTTATTGGTCATTCAATTCTAAATTCAGCAATAATTAGAGGGAAAAGAATAGAAAAGAGTGTACTTACCTATCACAAGTCAAGGGAAACTACAAGGGGAGCGCGCAGTAGCCATGGTATTACTACATCTGTATTTGTTGAAAGAACAATAGCAGGAAGTAATACAGGAAATAACAGAGTATTAGTTGTACATTTTCACGAAGGAGGACGAGATAATGTTGATATTAATGATCTAGCACTAAGAATTCCTCTTAACAAAATACAAGGTTTAAATCAAGCTAATTGTAAAGAAATAATAGAAGTATATGTTGATGCTAGATCTAGTAATGATGGTTCTTTAAGGTTTTTAACAGAAGATGGTAGTGTAGTAGTTAGAGATTTTACTAATTCTGTAAATAATTACTTTCAGGCAAATGTTGCTGATCATTGGGAAATACATAATATGCCAGATTTGAATCAGGCTGAAAATTTAAAGAAAGCGCTTGATGCAACAATGGATTATCAACCTAAGAAAGGCCAAGATAATAAAGTAGATTTAGGTCCTTATGGTGATATGTTTACTAACATAGGCAGAAATCTATTTTCTATTAAGTCTTTAATTACAGATGAATCATACTTTGCAGCAGTTTTAACAGGGTTGTTTAACAGCTACAGTGATATAGAATTTGGCCAAGGAAACTTTAAAATTAACGTAAGGCCTGAATTTCAAGTAGGAGGTGATGGAAGAATTGATTTGTTCATCAATGTAATGAGTAAAAACCCTGCTAACAATGACGTTTTAATTGGTCTGGAATTAAAATATGGTGATGGTAGAACCACTGTAGATAGTATGGAAAGGACACTAGAACAAGCTGAAAGAGTACAATTAAGAAGATATGGTCTAAGTCATAACATAAGAGCAATAACTGAAGGAGCTGATTTTTTGGTCACGTTACCTGTTGGTCTTGTTAGCCGTGCTGACACTGCTGATTCTTTACTGATAACAAGGGAACAATTTGTTGCATATGATATTGAGCGTAGTTACTTTGGTCATGTTCATCAACTAGGCAGAAGCGTGCAGCGCAATGAACAAACTCTTGAAAGTGTGACACTAGAAACGAATCCTAATTACAGATATTGGTTATCAGACCAAGATATTAGAAGAATTACTTACCTTGACAATACATATAGCAATATGTTTGATGTACATGCTATGAATAATAACTATGACTTTAGTGATAGAGGACTTGTTGTAGTTACAGACCGTGAACAAGGTATAAATGCTAGAGAATTACGTGAGCAAATACGTCAATTTATAGACAATGTTAATAATAATAGAATAATGCATCAACAAAGAGTGCCAACACGAACATTTATTATTAATCAGGGAGGTGATCATTGGACTACTTTAGTTATTGCCCATCAAAATGGACAATACCACGGATATTATAAGGATTCATTAGGTAGTAGGATACCAGACAATATTCGCCAGATTCTAACAGATAATAATATAATTAATCCTACAGATTTTCAAATTCGTCAACAAACAGATGGTTATAATTGTGGTCTTTGGGCACTCGAGAATGCTAGAGACATTAACACTATGTTGCAGGAGAATAGAGATGTGCAGTGGCTTAGAATACAGTTAGCTCCTGAAAGACTTAGTAGAAATAGTGAACAATATTTTATAAACAGGAGACGATCATTCTCACAAAGATTACATGATAATCAAGCACAAGTAGATAGTGCTCAGAGTAGTGATACAGACTCTCCACCAAATCCAAAAAAACGAAGGTTAGATTTACAATGTTTAAGTGGCAATAGAAAAAAAAGAAGCACTAATAAATGTTTATACTCATGGGATGATGTAGATAAGTTTAATGCAGTAGAGCAACAAAATAGAAGGGATATAGACGAAATAAAAATTGATAGCAAAAAGTTCCTAGAATATACAAAAAATATCCAAGATGAAAGTAAAAATGTTCAACTGTTAGAGTTAGTTAAGGAAAGAATTATAGTAAGTGATAACAGTATTGTCGGTGAGTATAGGTATTTATTGAATGATGTTATTCAAGATGGAGGATATAGTAGTTATCTTCAAAATGAACGCATTAAGGATTTATCACATGATTTTTCAAAGAGTGATGCTCCAAAAATAAATCCTAAATTAAAGCAAAGGTTATTAAATGCTGCCGGTAGAATTCAGTTAATAAGAGGAATACATAGTGCGATTGCCACTTGCCAAGATGGAAGTACAGAATACTGTGCATTGAGTATAAGTGGACTTGGTTATTCTTTTCTATCATTGCCAATTGAAAATATAATGATAAAGATTACCCCTAAGATCGTTAATACAGCTGCAAGTGTTGCAGGTAAATTTGTACCACGTGTCTTAGGGCATAATACAAAGTTTGTTATTCAAATAGGAGGAATGAAATATGGTGCAAAAATAGCAAAAGGTACAGCAGGAGCTCTAGCAAGTGTGTTTGATATTGTTGATATAGTAATATCATCTAATGCTTTAGTACAGTGTGCTAATAGAAAAGATAGTAACGATTCATGTAGTGATAAAGAAATAAGAGATAATACAGCATCCATAGCTTTTTCTAGTGTTTCATTTATCGCAGGAGTAGGTCTTACAGTTGCAGGTGCTCCATTAGCAGCTACAGGAGTTGGTTTAGGATTAATGGTGGGTTATGCAATATATAGTGGTGTCAGTAATATTATAGAGTATGAAGAGAAATATGATACTACACATGGTGAAAATTGGAGTATCTTCTGGCGTACTGTATCGTTTCAGGAGGTGGCAAAAGATATACAGCATTTAGCATCTCGACAAGACGTAGTCAATAGTGCTGCAATAGAAGCTTGGAAAAACTTAGAAAGTAGTCCTCCTAAAGTGGTAGCTTATGCTGCTGGACTTGGAATAATAAAACTAGCTTCCTCCACTGAAGAATGTAAGACTAATGTAGCATTTGACAAATGGGGAATTTTGCTTGAAGTTAGGTGTTTTAAGCATAAAGTGGATAATAGAAAACCAGGGTTTAATCGATCTTATGCAATGATTAATATGCTCAGAGCAGCTGATACGAGCAATTTATCGCGTGTCATACCAAATCATATTAATAATAATGCTACAATGATCTGCTTACCACAGTATACTGGGTTAGAATTTGAAAAAGAGGTCAGAAATTCTGTTTCTACTGCTACACATTATTGTGATAATTCAATAGTTATTGCTCATAATCAAAAGCAACAACTAGCAGGTAACAATAAGTTTATTATCTATGATTTAAAATATATAAACTCAGGCGTAATAGTTGGTAGTAATGAATTACATAACATTTTTTTTCTCTATGACAGTACAGCAGAGCTATTTGGTGGTAATAATAAATATAATGAATTTGTGTTCTTAAGTAGCAATTTCATGGGTAATATTAAATTTATGGATAACTCTACCAATGTTATTGATGTTAGCCAGCTGACAAATGATAATATTACAGTGCAAGAGACCGATGACATACAATTTGCACGATATCGTAGTACTTACACACTATATAAGCCAGAAACACCTTATGGTGCAGTAACTAAACAATCTTTCTTAAATAGGGATTTGATTCAGATCAATGTTAAGTTACTATTAAATTATTCTGTAGGATCCAATTTGATGGACGTTTATCCTAAACTACATTATTTGGGTAGAAAATATAAAGTAGATGTTTTTTCTTGTAAACCATATCAATTATATGATGACCGTATTTTTGTAGATAGTGGAGGAGGTAATAGTAATGATAAAAAAGATTTAGTTAAAAATTGTAATACAGTAATTGTTCGACCTTTTACTGAAGTTGAAGGGGGTAATAGTACTTATACCTTCTATGCAAAGACAGAAGGCTATGAAAATCAGATTTCAAGTTCAATGATTAATGTACGTGGAAAAGGAACCATTATTTTCTCAGAAACTGCTCTGTTAAAAGATTGTGATCAAATAACTTACTCTTCAGTAAGTAGGACTAGTGTTAAGGTAGCTGCGATGAGCCGCCACATTTAAACAGGGAATTCTTTAATCTTTTTTTCATACTCTGGTTGGCAGTCTACGAGTGATAATTTTGAATATATTTCAAGTGATTGACGACTATCATGCCCCGAATAAGGTTGGATTAATGCATCATCCACGCCTTTTTTCTTCATCCATGTAAAAAGAAAATGCCGTAATTTATGTGGTGATATTGAATTCTCAATGCCAGCTTCTTTTGTGTAATTCATTAATATTTTCCTAATACCTCGATCAGAATACGGTTTCTTCCAACTAGATTCAAATAGGTAAACTGTCTTATTTTTCTTTGCACTTTCAATGTGTACAGCTAATACTTCTGTAAATGCATTAGGAAACGGAACTATTCTATCTTTACTACCCTTTCCGTGGTTAATTCTAATTTGACAACTATCTAAATCTATATCTGATATTTTTATTTTTACCAATTCCGATACTCGTACCCCAGTATAAAGTAACGTCTTAATAATTATTACATGCTTCATATTTCTTGATTTCCATACAGCCTTATAATACTTACTAATTTCCTCTTCTGTTGGTACATAAGGTAATTTCTTTGTGGTGCTATTGTCTACTGTTATATCGAGTTCTTTACGAATATGTCTAAATAATTCTCTCAAGTAATTATAATCTGGTTGTTCCTTTTTTAAATCCTTCAAAAAGTATTTGGCTTTTTCTCTTACAGGAGTACGGTTTATTATTGTCATCGGTAATACCCCGACCCAGCTTGCGAATATATTAATATACGTTGGTTAAAATCAATTGGGAACAAACCGTATGGATTAATATGCGTTGAAAGTAACGGTGTTAATGCCCTGTAATCTTCAGGAGTCAGTTTGTTTCGCCAGTGAGGCTCAGATAATACTTGCTGAATAAGAAGAGTATTAATATAGACAATACAAGCTTGTAATAAATGTAGACATAATATTGATAATTCTTGATCACCAATATTGTTTGTTGTGAGCTCTCCTAGTTTCCCATAGAAAATAAAATCCATTATATAATTTAAGCGTTCTACTACATTCAACCCTTCATTGATTTCAATTCTAAGATATTCTGAATCTAGGTATTTACATAGGAAAATACTTTTATTTGCTTTACCAATTTCTAACAAAGTTCTATATACAGGATGTTCGTAATTATTATTACTAAAACGTTTTACTAATACATCAGGTTCTACAATACCCAATTTTAATGCTACAAGATGTTTAACGACTTCATTGTAATTCTCCTCAATTAATTTCCAATTGATACCACCTTTAATTATTTCAGAAATATATTGGTATTTCCATTTATCTCCAGATGCAACCCCATAAAGTTTTTGTTTATTTATTGCTTTTAATCTAGGTAGTAAATCAAAATCAAGTAAGTAGCTAATAGCAAAACCTATCACACTTTGACCATGAGTATCAACAAATACTCTGTTCATGTTCATCTCTGTATCATGATCAATTATACCTTTAATCATTGATCCTACTTCTGAAGATGAACAACTTTTTAATTGTGAATAAATACATAATGATTTCTTATCAACATGCCAATAAATCATTACTCCTCGACCTTGATAACGGTGATGCCACTCATTAATAAGATTTTGATCCCAACTACTTATCTTTGTTGAATCGCATGCTACTGATGTTGTTGCTTCTCCCCAAATATCTGGATTACGTATTTTGAGAATATTGTTAATAATTAGACGAATAGAGTTTCTAACATTTGTAGCATTAATATACCTCTTCTTAATATAACGTAAATCGCTGTAATTAACATCACCATTGGCAATACTTATTCTCTTCAATCCTGTATTGCTACCTATACCATATAAACACAATAAAAGTCTTTTTCTAAGGCCTGACGGTTCAATACTACTACTTTTAGCAATAGTTTCCATTTGCTGTGTAAAATTGGTAAGTAGATCAGTTTCTTTTAAAATATCAATAAGGTTTATACTTGACCACCTACCTGTAATTTCCTTTTGTAGTGCAATGATGTTATTTGGATCTTTTTGTGCTTCTGATGGGGTAATAGTAATATTCTTCCCAACAGTACTTGTCTTGATTTTAACAAGATTATTATTAGGTATTTTGCTATTTAGATTTTCTAAACCCCTTTCTAAGGCATTTTGTAACTTTGTAATAAACTCCTTATCATCTAAAGGTAGACCAAGTTCTTGATAATATTGTTGCTTTTTTTGTTCAAAATCTTTTGGTATATCTTCTTCAGGATTTCTATATCGATAACTTCTTTTAATCCATATTGCTTTGAAGTTTAAAAAACGCTTCAATTCTTCTAAAACGGCAAGCTCATAGTTATATTTATTAACTTTAATCACATCTTTATCTACTTGAACAACCATTGGATGCCAATTTGTAGGTATTATACCTTCAATAGGCGGCTCCGTTTCATAATACTCTGAGTCTGATTCATTCCAGTACTTATTAATAAATTCAACAGCTTTTAAAATCGGTTGATAACTAGAGTTATCTTCTTTTAACTGAAAAGTTTGTAGTATTGGTAGTAGTGTGGTTCTACTTCCATACGCATACTTTGAATGAATCTTATTTTGTACCTGTTGTTGATACCATTTACCGCGTTGCTGTAAATCAGTAATTATTGCTTCTAGTTTTTCTTTAGAAACTTCAGGGTAAATCTTATCTTCAATTGTACTTTTAGGATTGTTAATTGATAAAGATGCTAATTTCTCTAGAATATCAAATTTTCCATCAACACGCTTAACCTCCTTTACAATATAGTTATCTACGTATTTTTCAGAACTAGAACGCATACGTTTTATAAGCTTAATTAATGTATCAGCTAAACTATCTAATATTAGCTGCAATCTTATATAACAGAATATTGCCATAGTCGCATATTTTGCCACAGGGCTAAACTCTAAAATATTACTAGGCGATAAAGCCATGATACGATCATAATATTTCAGCAGTAATTTTCTATCTACTAAATCTACAATCGATTTGGGCAAAGTAATTTGTTTTAATAAAGCGATCTTATCCAAAGCAAAATTAACATTTTTTAGCCTAACCCCAGGTATATCATTTTTTAACTCTGATAATTCTATAATACCATTCTTTGACTGTTCGCTTTGTTCAAGGATTTGCTCAATCAAATAACAGTTATCTTGACTTAAACTTTTAAATATCTTTTCAAGAAATTTTTGTTCAAATTGATGCTTTGCTGAAGCAACATAACGATCCAACTGTTTTTTCTTGAATAGTACAATTTTATTTTGGTCAAAAAATAACCTAGTCTGCTCCATTAATAATTCATTAGATGGATAATGAGGTAGAATATTATTTGTTAGATATTCTGTAAATATTAAAACATCATTATTATTTGCTTGGCGATATCCCAAATATTTTCTAATATCCTGATGATATCTTTCGGCTGTTCTACCGCTCCAATTAAATTTTGAAAGAATAGACTCTTCAATATCCAACTCTGAAGCAATGGCTGATATTAATTTTAATGATATTGGTTTTTCTTCTGCTGCAGGGAATTTAATGTGAGACCGAAAATAAATTAACATTACTCCAAAAGCTAGTTGATTGATTTTACCAGTTTTTGTGTTGCATAGATTAAAATCTTCTAATGATAGTAAATTTGACATATATTATTTTGTATATTCCTAGAATACCTAATATCGGTACTATTTACGAACAATACTACCTATAATTAAATATTATGAGCTATATCTTTTAATATAAATATCAAAAAGTGTCAACAATATTCTTTTAGGAACTTAAAAAGTTAGAACTTTGCATTAAATGTGGCGGCTCATCGCAGCTACCTTAACACTGGTCCGTATTGTAGCACAAGATATGATTGATGTGGTATCTCTAAATTACTGAGATTGAGTAAATTAATGATGTCACTTTTAAATTTATCATTAAAAATTTCTGGTGCCCCAAGTTTATCACATTCATAAACTACAGCTCTTATAGCATTGTATCCAATATCAATAGTGGCAGAGCGCATAAAAATTTGTTTACCCTTAGGTTCTGTTGACAAAATTTGTTAGACCCTTTTTTGGCATGTTTTTCCTTGCAAATTATAGGCAAATTTTTTGAAAACAGACCCTGTTGAGTTGTAATTAGTTTAAAGAGTAATTTAGATTGTGTGAAGGAAATTTTTATAGAAATGATATTTTAGTTAGTAATTTATTACATTCTCCTACTGCCTACCTCAAAATAACAATCAATTGTTGAAAAAACATGGTAAATATGTGTGTATAGGTTAATTTCTAATTTTATAACTTTTTTACTGCGATAATGAAGTTGATTATAGGACTTGAAATACTGTTCGCACCTGAAGAGTTGATAGACGATAGAATCAAAATCAAGAATTGCTAGGAGCCAAAGGGTCAAGGAGCAAAAGCAATACATATTAGTACGTTGCTACCTTAAACCCTGAAGACGACAACGCAATTCTTGATTTTCATCGAGTATATATCCCCTAATCGCTTTCCCCTTTGAGCTGCTTTTGGATTTCACTGAGGTTAATTAAACAATAATGCCAAAGATTCTTAATTTCTTTTTCATACGCCATCAAATCAAAGGTGGTCCAATCAAATTCTTCTAAAATCTTATAAGCTTTATGGACTGATATTTTACTTCTGACGGTATTAAATAATCTTTTGATTCTTTCTCCTTGTTCTTTCTTATACTCATTATGATTTGCCGCACCAAATTCTGCTATTTTATGCATTTGTTTAGTACGTATTTGGATTTCTATATTCCGTCCTGGAAAAGCATTCATTACAACTACATGTAAAGATTGATAACCGTTACCTTTAGGATTACTAATAAAATCTTTAAGCTTTTCTAAATTAATCTGGTAGATGTAATTTATGATACCCAAACTCTTATAACAATCTTCTTTAGTATCTACTATAATTCTAATGGCAATAATATCGGTTAATTCTTGGATATCAATACCCTTTCTTATCATCTTTTTAAGAATTGAATAAGGGTCTTTTAGCCTATATGATATTTTCGGTACTACATAATTTTGGGATAAATGCATACGAATTGTGCTAATAATATTATATAAACTTTCAGTATAATCATACAGCATAGAATGCATACCCTGCTTCCTCAAAAAGAAATAAAATACTTAGAGGAGCTAAATTAAATTTTAATGTGTTAAAAATTGTTTATCAACAAGTTTAGTAATATAACGCGTAGCTTATAAAAATAATACTTTCTTGCATTTGACTGAATTATTGTCAGGTAATTAAATCAGCTTAATCCAAAGTCACCTGTAGTTTTAATTATACCTATCTTTTGTATTACAACTTTATGTTTAAATATAGTAAAAATTATAAAAAAGAAATTAAAAATCTTTATTAAACAAGTTTTTTAATCCTAAAACTTTATTTTAAATATTCAAGAGCAAAATATAAAAAACATCATTTAATCTATAACTAATGTAAACTATTTAGCTAAAACAAGATAAGTATTACTGCTTCACTTGTCATCCCTATTTGTTATAATAGCTAAGTAAGACAAACCTAAATATCAGAGTAAATCCTTACTGTTTATGTAATAAAAAAACTATATTTACTATTATATCCTCATTTTCTAACACTTGTCCATTTGTTGAAAATTCTTTTACAAATTCTATTTTCTCAGCTGAAGTCACATTTTTAAGATCTAATATTAACTCAGCAGGTAATTTTTCTCCTATAATTTCTAGTAGTCTTACATCAGCTTTGACTGACAAATTCATCCCTGCTTTAGCTTTTCTTACTAAATCCAATATTTTAATCAATTGGTCCGCATGACTGAGACCTAGATTAGTAAAGAAATTTCCAATTTTAGGCCAACTACCTCTAGAGTGGATAGAATTCTTGCTATATAAAATTTGCCATATCTCTTCGGTTACATGAGGGATAAAGGGAGCTAATAATTTAAGTAAAACTTGTATTGTATGATATAAGGTAGCAACAGCACTATATTGCCCCTTATCATCTACATTTTCTTTATTGTAAGCTCTAGTCTTAGTTATTTCTAGGTAATTATCACAAAATACTGACCAGAAGAATTTCTCTATTAAATCGAGGCTATGGGCATATTCATAATTTTGCATATTAGCTTCAGTTTTATCTACGAGTTCGCTTAATTTAAATAGGAACCACTTATCAAGCTCATGATAAATTCTTGGTATGACCCCAGAAAGTTCAGCATTCTTATCTTGAGGTTCTAACTTATCAAAATGGATAGAAGCAAATTTGCAAGCGTTCCATAATTTGTTAACTAGCCGCTTACCATTTTTTATCACATCTTCTGAGTAGGCACTATCTGCTCCAAGCTTAGATTTAGCACTCCAATAACGCACTACATCAGAACCATATTGGGCCAGCAATTCTTCAGGGATAATAATATTGCCTTTAGATTTTGACATTTTACTGCGATCACTCGCTAAGCACCACCCGCTAACCATAATATTTTGCCATGGCAGTGTGTTCTCATGTAGCTGCGCTTTTAAGATAGTATAAAAAGCCCAGGTTCTGAGAATTTCATGAGCTTGGGGCCGTAAATCGGCAGGAAATATTTTATTATGCCTAGCTAGATCTACACTAAAATTTTCTGAGATTCCGTGACTGCTTAATTGCGGGGTAACCGCACTAGTTGCCCAAGTATCCATAACATCACAATCTGCCTCCACCTCTTCCCTAAGATAGCCAATTGGCAGATCAACAAGTGGATCAACAGGTAAGCTGGTAATATCAGCAAATAAAGGTTTTCCTTCTTCCCCTATTTTTTTTGAATACCAAACAGGAAATGGTACCCCAAAATAACGCTGGCGACTTATGCACCAATCCCAAGATATACTACTTATCCAATTCTCTAATTTGATTTTCATATTTTTAGGGTGCCAATTCAACTCATTAGCACGTTGCATTAAAATATCTTTATGCTTTATTGTATGCACAAACCATTGAGGAGTAGTAAGTATTTCTAAGGGAGCCCCAGAACGTTCAGCACATTTCACAGTTTGCGTAACTTCTACTTGCTTAATTAACAAATTTTCTTTTTGTAAGATTTCTATAATTTTTTCTCTTGCATCTCTTACTTTTAACCCATTCAGCTGAGAATAAAAAAGGGAATTAGAGGTTTCTTTTGGGAGATTGATACAACCTTTTTTATCTATAATAATTTTCAAAGGTAACTGATATGTTTTCCACCAACTGACATCCGTAGTATCCCCAAAGGTACAACACATCACAAGGCCAGTACCTTTATCTATTTGCACTAAATTATCTGCTAAAATGGGTACTTTGCTACCAAAAAGTGGGGTGATAGCAAAATGTCCTTTCAAGCCCTTATACCTTATATCATTTGGATTGTAAAATATCGCAACGCAAGCAGGTAGTAACTCAGGTCTTGTAGTGGCAATAATTATCTCAAGACCATGATCAGTATTAAAGATAATATCATGCATCAGAGTAATTCTTTCTTTATCCTCAATATCCGCTTGGGCTAAAGCAGTGCCATCTACGGGATCCCATAATATCGGTTGATTATTACGATAGACTTCTCCTTTTTGCACTAAATCTAAAAATGACATCTGTGATATTTTACGAGACAATGGATTAATAGTTTGATATTCTAAATTCCAATCAACTGATAAAGCTATTTGGTTAAATAGGGCACGAAACTTTTTTTCCTCGGAAATAATGACCTCTTGGCAAATATCAATGAATTTATGCCTCTCTATATTAGAAGCTTTTATTTGCTTTTGCTTTTCTACTAACCGCTCAGTAGGTAAGCCATTATCATCAAAGCCTATGGGATAAAAGATATTTTTCCCTAACATCCGTTTGAAACGAACAATAAAGTCTACTTGGGTATAGCTATATACATGACCTATATGTAATTGCCCTGAGACAGTAGGAGGCGGAGTGTCTACTATAAAACTATTTTCTCGCGTATCATTAGGATCCCATAAATATACTTTTTGTTCGTGCCAAAATTTTTGCCATTTTTTTTCGCTTTCTATGAAGTTATAATGTTTTGGAAATTCCGCCATAATTAAAAATTATTATAATTAAATTAGGCAAAGATATCATAGTTAGCTTAAGATGCCAATTAGATAAACTTCAATTATAACTGCAACATAGTGAAAGTAATGTTCAATAAGATATTTTTATTATTAAAATTAATGAGATTGCCAAACCCTACAGGGTATATGGCTTCATTTTTTCCAGCATATTTTGGATTATTTTTGACCACAACTTCCCATCAAGAGTTAATAGGATTACTAATATTATTTTTTCTTGGCAGTGTGATTACTCGAGGGGCTGGTTGTATTATTAATGATATTTTTGACAAGGACTTTGATAAATACGTTTTAAGAACACAAAATAGACCTTTAGCAAATGGCTCACTTACGGTTAAAGAAGCGCTATTGTTTTTAGCTATATTATTATCTGGTTCTTTAGCCATCCTATTATCATTAAATACAACTTCAATTTATCTAGGTTTTATTGCCTTTATCATGATAGTTTTGTACCCATTAATGAAGAGAATTATTTACCTACCTCAAATATTTTTAGGACTAGTATTTAATTTTGGAGCTTTAATTGGCAGTAGTGCAGTAATTAACAAAATTTCTTTAGAATCTTTTATTATGTATATTGGCTGCTGCTTCTGGACTATTGGTTACGATACTATATATGGCTTTATGGATATAAAGGATGATAAAAAAATTAAAGTTAAATCAATGGCCATCTTTTTAGAAAAGAAAAATTACCGATGCCATTTATATATTTACTATACTATTTTTATAATATTATTCTTATTAGCTAATAATATTGCGCACAAACAGGTTAATTACCTAGCTGTATTAATTGCTTATATCTTATTAATTTGGCAAGTAACAACCTTAAAAATCACTGACCCCAATAATTGCCTTATTAGGTTTAAAAATACCAATTATGTTGGGATAGCACTGGCATTAAGTTGCTGGGGAGCAGGAATAAATTATTAACTTTTCCTAAAATTTTAATCTTTTTAGCAATGACATTAATTATTTTTGTTGACAGGCTTTTTGGGGGTAGTATAGAGTGTTTGCTGATGTATCAAACTTAGTTTTTTAATTTTAAATAAAGAAGTTTACAATTAAAAAATCTGATATATAAATCTAAGCGGTTTAGCTTGAACCATAACTTTGACAATCAACTTAAAAAAAGATAAATAAGGTAGGTATCTATTATGTCAAAATCACCACAACAAACAGCACAAAGTAATCTTAAAAGACAGCCCCCTGGCGGTACTCTTTTAAGTGTAAAAGTTCAGCAGGATGGTAACAGTATGGAAATAACTTATAATGAATTAGGAAAGGGAGCAATGAGATTAAATATGAAGCCTAGGGAAGAAGACATGCAACAAACCGCGGGTACCATCGTAGAAGCAGCACTAGATTATTTAAACAGTGGCCAAATTGAACAAGTATCAAGCTCAAATTTGGACGCTGAAGCAAAAAGTCAGTTAAGTGATGCATGCGAGATTCGTAAGGTTAATCATGAGGCTACATTCTATATTAATAATAAAGATGATATGCAAGGTTATAAGGTATGGTATGGAGAGGACACAATAGAGTCAACTGAGTATCGCCTGCAGGTAGAAAAAGAGGTGCATATTATAGGGGAATTTACTGAGATTTGATAGAAAGGCCAGATAAAAATTAAAATGCGATATAAAAACATTTATTTTTATGTCGCATCTAGGCTCAGTATTATAAAACTTTTTCCACAAGATTTATAAATTAACTCTGAGCTTTAAACTACCTTGATGAGCAATATATTTTTTAGCAAGATCAACATTATATGCTACTCCATATTCCATCATTTTATATCTAGCAGTTAAGCTAGTACCGATATTATAATACCTTCTATTAGGGTTAATTGTCTTACTAGGTAATGGTTGGTCTAATCCCCCTAGTCTTGCTTCAATTAGTGGAGATTTTCGTTTTAAAGCATAGTGAAAATAACCATGAAATTCTGGTATTAATGCTATGTCATTTAATGCTACAGAAGTTAAAGCTCTAAGCCCTACTAAACTCTCTAATTTATGGTACTTTCTTTTTTGATAAGTTGCATTTAGAAAAGAGGTCCCTGTGATCTGATAGCCAGAGTCAGCAAAATGTGAATATCTTAAACCTATTAAGGGAGTGAGTACTAATTGATTAGTAGTTTGGTAATTATATCCTGCTAGTAGTTTTCCTCCATAATAAGTGGTTTTATACTTACCAACAGCTGTTTCCATAATATTTCTATTAGCACCAGTTGCTATTAAGTGCCCTTCCAAATTCTTAACTTTAGTCCTCCCATAAGAAAATATTCCTTCAACCAGCCAGTTGCTTGGGAAATTATATGAACTGTATAAAGAAAAGATATTAATTCTTCCTTTAGTTTTATCTCCAGCTTTTTGATTTTTATAGGACATTTTAGTGTTTAACCTACTATATGCAGCACCAATAAGGAAATTATCATTTATGAACGTATCAATTCCGATTATAGCTCCAAGTGATTTTAATTTATAACCACTAACTCCTTCTTGCATTTTTTGAGTAGCATACCCATATAAAGGGCTCCCCCAAATTCCATATTGCCGTGATTCATCATCTCCGGCACCAATAGCCCGTTTTGGAGAAAAGGCCATTCGGAGCGTAGCATGGTTACTAGTTTGTAACACACCTTCTTCTGTCATTTCACTGAAGGTATTAATTAGGGGGCTCTGTCCAATAGCTACTGCTGGGCTAATTAGTTTGTCCATGCTTACATCAGTAGCATTTTGGTCTGTGCTGATAAATCCTAAACTATTTTTATACTGTCCAGCTTCACTATTTGAATCAGCAGTAAGCAGTTGAGTAATAAGCTGCTGCTGCAGTGGGGGAGCACTTCTCACGCTACGCCTTAACACTTCATTTGATACATCCTGTGCCCTTAATGTTAAAGTCTCAGGATCCATTACCCATCTTACAAAATTATTTTCTTCATTTATTTCGACAATTATTTTATCCTGCTCAATTAAAGGTACAGTACCATTATCACTCACAAATAATTCATGTAGAGCGCCAGGAAGGTTATTTATATCAGAACGTGCTGCTACTTTAACAAGCAGCTGATCTACTGCTGTTAAATCCATGGTTCCTAGACCTTGAATTTTAATATGACCACCAGTGCTAGTGGCAGTATTATAGAAAAGATGAATTGCTAGATCTCCTACTAATACTGCATTCCCTGAGTATCGGAGTTGATTAGCCCCAAGATCTAACGTTAAATTTTGCGCTTGTAAATTCCCCAACATATTTATATCATTATTAACTATAATGATATGCGCGTTATCAGCGGTAATATTAGTTGCAGAAATATCTCCTTCTAATATCGTCAATTTTTCTGGAGCGAAATTAACTGCAGCTGCGTTATTTATTTTTTGTTGAAACCAGGTGTCACTTGTACAATTAATATGCCCATTATTAATCGGACTTTTAATTAAGGTGGAGGTAGAAAAATTCACCGTACTATCAGCTGCTAAATTAAGACCCAGTGGTGCATCAATTACTGTATTAAAATTAAAAGACTCGGCAGTGCGGGCTGAGGGTACTCCATCTATAATTGAAGCAGCTATATCAGTAGAGCGCAGTTTAGTACCAGAAAAAGTTACAGTTTTGCCCTCAGCAACCCTCATAGTATTAGCATAAACATCTCCTTTGACTTCCAAATTACTTTCAAAAATTACCTCAGATAATTTCAAGTCACTTGATCCTACTTCATAAGTAAAGTTACCATCTGCATTAAACAGCACTTTACCAGTGTTATTGACTGCCGTAGATATGTTCGAATGGACATCATTACTGTTAATGGTAATTTGTTTATCATTTTGTAGTTGAATGTCTTTTAGCCTATTAGTATCTGAGCCAAACGGTGCTGCTAAAGTATCAAAATCCTCCTTAATAACTAATGTGTGAAGATTATTGCCTGTAGTGGTAACCCCTGCAGTTATAGTACTTGCCTTAGACAATGTTAAAGTTGACTCCTTATCACTAGAAAATAATACTTTTCCTACTGAAACCTGCTCATTAACTTCTACATCCCCATTGGCTATTTCTATAGTATTTATTTGATTGAGCTCACCAATTTTACTATTCACCACAATATTACTATTATTATCAAACTTAACCTTACCTTGGTTATTATCGAGGCCCCTAATATTTTGAGCTGTTGTATTATTATTAAATATAGCAGTGGCGCCATTACCTATAATTATATTATCTGCTTTGACCTCTTCTTCAAAAGTGGTAGTACCATGCTGTATTTGTATGTCACCGACCGGGTTATCCTTACTTCCCACTATGCCGCTAATGCGATTAATATCACCTCCCGTAAATGTTAAATTAAGTGGCTGACCACCTGTTGCATTAATACTACCTTCTAAAGTAAAGTTAGAAGCAAGGGATAAGGTGCGGCTACCATTACCCTGAATTTCCTTAATTTTATGAGCACCGCTAATCAGTTTTACCTCTCCTTTCCCTACTGACAATTTGCCTAAATCTCTAATTACCCCTTGTTCAATACTACCCGCTCCCAGGAATATTATCTCATTATTAATAGCACCTTGCTGACTAATATTTCCTACTATCTTTTGTCCATCTGCAACCCTTAATATTGCAACCTTATTATTAAGATCTATAACATCCTGGTCATTTAATTCAAAATCCTCAGCAAAGAGTATATTATTGCTAAATAACGAGCCCTTTATATTGAAAATGCCAGGCTTCTTAATATGAGTATTAGCGGCATAAACATCCTTTAAAAAGTCTACTTGCTGAGTTGTATCCAAATTTATACTATTTAGAGGGATATTTTTACTAGCAACCTCTTGTTCTATCTGACATGGGCCTAAAATTTCCACGATTCCAGAACTAGCAGCATTTGCAATAATCTTACCAGGGAGGTTAATTTTTGCCTCACTGCCCGGCGCAGCAATATTATCAGTAGGCTCAATTATCAGCTTTCCTTGCTTTCCTTTTATTGTGATATCGCCTACTCCCTTATAAACATTTGCCCCTGCTTTAAATCCATGGAGCTCTTTAGTAGCTGGAGCACCGGTCAATTTTAATGTTTTTCCCTTACCTATTATGATAGGTAAAGTACCATTTAAGATAGAACCAATAGAAGTGTCTTTCTGAATTACCAAGGCCTTAGCATTCTGCCCGGCTAGGTTTATGGCAATAATATTAGCATTCGGAGCATTAGCAACAAGCGCATGCTCGCCCTTATAGGTGATTGCTTTGTTGAGAGGATCCTTAACATATACATCTTTAATATACTCTCCTAGTTGATCTATTTGCTGCCAATTAGCCAAGCCAGCCTTATCAGTGAATGTAGCATCCTTTATTATTGCTACTCCATCTAACGCAGGAACGCCCGATGTTTCTACTGCTGTACTATAGTTACTAAAAGCAGTGACAATTGAAATAATTGATGCTTTAGTTAATAAATTCTTATGGAATTTTTTTCTATTCATATTTAACCTTTCTATTTTGTATTTATAAAGAATATAGCAAGGCAAAAGTATAGGCTTAGAGGTAAGGAATCCAAAATTGCAGCTATAGTCTGCGGTATTTAGCTAGTGATACCATAAATTTTGTAGGGTTTTTGTTGTGATCACGATTCCCTATATGGTTTTCACAGCCCCCGATTAAAATTCAAGTATCTTTAACTAAATCACTTTGGCTATAATATAAAAAACTTAATTTTTACTTATTATTTTTACAAACTTATAGAGCAATAGCGCTACAATTCAACTTGAAGTAAAACATTTACCTTCTAGGGCTATATCCAATTGTAATGATAGACAAATTTAAACATAAATTTACATTAATAGTTGCTAAACCTTTAATTTTTAGTAATAAAATATAAATATCATTTGAAAACCGTGATAATAATGTTACAAAAATGCTTTTTACAAACAAGGAATAAGTATTGACTTAAAAAGTTCAGGGTAATATAATGCCGTCTTAATATTTGTTTAAATTTATGGGATATTTTTCTATGTTCGCAGTTATTAAAGCAGGCGGGAAGCAATATAAAGTCGGCAAAAATAGTGTTATAAAAGTAGAAAAAATTGATGGGGAAAAAGGATCTACAATCCAACTTGATCAAGTATTGATGCTAGGGGAAGATTCTAAACCTTCTTTTATAGGAACTCCAATGGTTAAAGGAGCACTAGTTACTGCTGAAATTACTAATCAGTATAAAGATAGTAAGATTATTGTTTTTAAGAAAAAACGACGTCAGAATTATCGCCGTAAAACTGGGCATAGACAAGAATTGACCGAACTAAAAATATTAGACATTACTAAACAATAAGCATAGATTAGGAAAATTAAAAAATGGCAACCAAAAAAGCTGGTGGTAGCTCCAGGAATGGTAGAGATTCGGCTGGTCGTAGACTAGGAGTTAAAAAATCTGATGGGCAATATGTAATACCAGGTAACATAATTGTAAAACAACGTGGAACTAAAATTCATCCAGGCAGAAATGTAGGACTTGGGAAAGATCATACCATATTTTCTTTAATTGAAGGGGTAGTGAAATTTTCTAGCAAAAGAGACTATAAAATAGTTAATGTTGTACAGTAAAATAAACAGTAATCTTTAAAATTGATATATCAATTCTTCAGGTTTTGTCAATCTAATACCTGACTTATGCCATTAATAGTTCAAAAATTTGGTGGGACTTCGGTTGCTAATATTGCAAGAGTAAAAGAAATTATTCCTATTATCAAATTTGAGAAACAATGCGGTAATGAAGTAATAGTAGTTGTATCTGCAATGGCGGGAGTCACAAACCAATTAGTTACTTTATGTAATGAAGTTTCTAGCCTTAAAACAAACTCCCAACTAGCAGAGTATGACATTGCTTTATGTAGCGGTGAAATGGTAACCGCTGCTCTACTAGCTCTTAATTTACAAGAAGAAGGAATGTTAGCTAGATCTGTATTAGCATGGCAACTTCCCATTCTCACTAATAATAACCACGGTAAGGCGTTAGTAACATATTGTTCTACGGATTTATTAAAAAAATGTTTAGATCAAAATATTATTCCAGTTGTTGCAGGATTCCAAGGAATCACTGAACATAATAGAGCCTCTACTCTCGGAAGAGGAGGATCTGACACCACTGCCTCAATAATTGCGGTAGCCATGCAGGCCATTAGATGTGATATATATACTGATGTGCTTGGAGTATTTACTTCCGATCCACGAATTGTGCCACAAGCAAAAAAATTATCGCAAATTAGTTTTGAAGAGATGCAAGAATTTGCTTCTTGCGGCGCTAAAGTATTACACTCACGCTGTTTAGAAATAGCCACTAGGTATAAAGTACCTATACGCGTTTTATCATCCTTTTTACCTCATGACCCTAATTCAGCAGAAAATACTGGCACCTTAATTACATCTAGAGATCAAATTATGGAAAACAGCCAAATTACTGGTATTACTTCTAATAAAAATTTATTAAAGTTAACAATAGATGCATTAGCAGAACATGACAGCCAAAGCTATATAAATTTTTATCAAATTTGTAATTTAATTGCTAACCATAATATCCATCTAGAGTTAATGGAAAATATTGAAAATAGTAAACAATATAATTTTATTGCTTCATTATCTGACAAAAATAAACTCCAATATTTATTAGAGGAATTAAAACGCAATAACCAAATAAATAATTTCATTATTGATACCCAAATAGCAATAGTGTCAATAATCGGCTATGGGATTAAAAATGACCATAAGCTAGTTAGCATAATATTAGTTGCCTTAGAAAAATTTAACATTAAAATCAATATGATACAAGTATCAGAAATTAAAATTTCTCTCTTAATAACAGATACTGATAATGAAATAACAATACGATGCTTACATCAATTATTTGAGCTAGAAAAATAATTTTTATGAGAAAAAATATGTTTTATAATAAACTCACAGAATTTGTTGTCACCTTTTCCTACATAGGGAAGATAAAATACTGCCCTGGTACTTTTGGTTCCTTAGCAGCCTTTCCTTTGTGCTACTTAATTTTTCTATATTGTTCAACAGAAAATCCTCTAGCTTTTTTGTTTACAAATTTTTCCATGCCGGCTGCCCAAACTATTACTACTCTTATTATAGCTTTTTTAAGTTGCATATTGTTATTCATTATAGGAGTATATTTTTCTTCCCATTATTCGAAACATATTAGAAAAGAAGAAGACCCATCAGAAGTAGTTATTGATGAAATCGTAGGGCAGATGCTAACAATAATATTAACTTCTTTTTCGGTATTATTTATTCATTGGTCAGGACTTACCCAATATTTAAGTGAAGAGTTTATTAATTGGATATTTATATTTATTTTACCTTTTATTTTATTTAGATTTTTCGATATAATAAAACCGTGGCCAATAAATTGGTGCGATAAAAATATTAAAGGCGGCATTGGTATTATGTTAGATGACGTGCTAGCCGCAATTTTTGCTTCTGTGCTACAATATGCTATAACTTTTATCATAATAGAGTGGAGTGGGTACGGCAGGTTCGGTTGACAAACATTAAAGAAGTGGTGGCAATCTGATTATAAAATACAACCCCTATTCAGAGCAGCAGGATAGTAAAATAAGCTGTTAAAGTCCTTCAGGAAATCTATTGAATTAGGGCATTTTTACTTATTTTAACACCAATTTGTTGGTCAAAATCATGATTCTTATATCGAATTGCAACTCAATAATGTATAATTAATTGGATAATTAACTTACAGGTATATATGACACTTCAAAAGATAATAATATTATTTACAATTAGTCTTGGTGTCAGTGGAACCATATGTTTTGCTGATATAAATAATACTCCTGCAACTGTTATTGTTCCAGAAACGCAAGGAAGTAAAGTAACAGAACCGCCATTCACTCCACCAAACTGTTCAATCTCCGATAGCCTTATTGAAATAGTAGAAGCTTGGGCAAGGCCCTCTATAACCAGTAAAAATAGCGGTAATAATAACTCGGCTATATATTTTGAGCTTCATAATAACTCTGATATTGCCTATAATTTGGTCAAGGCTACCTCTAGCGTTGCTAATAAAGTCGAATTACATAAGAGTTTTGTGGATGAAAAAGGTATTAGCAAAATGATCAAACTTGATAAGTTAGTAATTCCTGCTAAAGGGAAAGTGATTCTTAAACCAGGAGATTTACATATTATGCTGTTAGATCTAAAAAATACCTTAAAGGTCGGTGAGAAATTTGATTTATTTTTATATTTTGATAATGACGTGCAAAAAATTGTTAAAGTAGAAGTAAAAACTGTCTAGAATTTAAAAGCTGCCGGTAAAAATTTCCTGCACAGAATTTAAGGTTAAAGAACAATATTGTTTTATAATATAATCTTAAACTAATATGACAACTATAGTTAAACTAGAAGATATTAAAGTAAACAAGCGGCCAAGCTGGATAAAAGTTAAAGCTCCAAATTCTTACCAGTATCATGAGACTAAGAAGTTAATTGAAAGTTTAAAATTAAATACTGTCTGTCAGGAAGCCGCTTGCCCTAATATAGGTGAGTGCTGGTCTAAAAAGCACGCCACAGTTATGATTCTTGGCTCTGTATGTACCCGTGGCTGTACTTTTTGTAATGTCAAAACAGGGAGACCAGATTTATTAGATCCACATGAACCTCAGAGATTAGCCCAAGCAGTACAACGATTGAATCTAGAGCATGTAGTCATTACATCAGTTGATCGAGATGATTTGGAAGATGGAGGAGCTAAGCATTTTGCTAGTTGTATCAAGGAAATAAGAATGGTTGCTCCTAACACTACAATTGAGATTCTTACCCCAGACTTTCTTAAAAAAGCTGGGGCAGCCGAGATTCTTGCTGCAGCCAAGCCAGATGTGTATAATCATAATGTGGAAACTGTTCCTTCGTTATATAAAACTGTTCGGCCAGGAGCAAGGTATTATAACTCATTAAGTTTATTGCATAATATAAAAAAGCTGGATGATAATATTTTTACTAAATCCGGTATGATGGTGGGGCTTGGTGAAAAAAATGATGAAATTATTCAAGTAATGGATGACTTAAGAGAGGCTAAAGTTGATTTCTTAACTATAGGTCAATATTTACAGCCTACTAAAAATCATGCTGAAGTTGCACGATATATCTCACCAGAAGAGTTCAAATATTTCGAAAGAGTTGCAAAAATTAAAGGCTTTCTGATGGTTGCGGCAAGCCCACTAATCAGATCTTCGTATCATGCTGGTGACGATTTCCAGAAATTAAAAAATAATAAATTCTCAGCCTAAAAAATGTCCAAAATAGTTGGCAAGTATAAACTTAAGTTACCGCTTATAGTAGTAGCGTTTTTAGGAGGCATAGCTCTTGGGGTAGGATATAACGAGTTATATACACCAGTTTCACCTACTGCTTGGCATAGCACTCACACTGAAACTGATACTATCAATGTCTGTTTTACACCACCATCTGGTTGTGGCTCCTTAATAGCTAAAGAAATAGCGAAGGCTAAAGAAAGCATTTATGTTCAAGCATTTGGTTTAACTTCCCAAAAAATAGTTGAGCAATTAATTCAAGCTAAACAAAATGGTGTTCAAATACACGTATTATTAGATCGTAGTAACTTAAGTGATAAATATTCTAAAATGAGCGAATTAAAGCGTGCAGGTATCGAGGTATCTATAGATAGAGTGCCGGGTATTGCTCATAATAAGGTCATGATTATTGATAAAACTAAAGTAATTACTGGCAGCTTTAATTTCACTAATGCTGCTGATACTAGAAATGCTGAAAATGTGCTATTAATCGAAAACAGCGATATTGCAGCAACTTATTTACGCAGCTGGTACAGTCGTAAAGAAAAAGTCAAAGAATGAGTAGTTAGGTTCTTATACCATTTCCCAAAACTAAATTAGCACTAGGAATACGAGTGCCTGCTAGCTGCGCGTACAGACGTATATGTGAGGAGCAGAAGATCATGAAGTACGACAAACGTAGATGATTAGTTTTCGGAAATGGTATTATATCTTAGAAATATATTAACCTCCTACATTTCTAGAAAGACTAGCAGAAACAAATTTCTCTAAATCCCCGTCCAGTACTCCTTTAATATCCGAAGTTTCATAGTGAGTGCGTAAATCTTTTACCATTTGATAAGGTTGCAACACATAAGACCTAATTTGGTGCCCCCATCCATTATCTGTTTTAGAGGCATTTTGTTCATTAAGATCCTCGTTACGTTTTTGCAATTCACGCTCATATAGTCTTGCTTTCAGCATTTTCATAGCTTGAGCTTTATTTTTATGCTGCGATCTATCACTTTGACATTGAGTTACTATATTAGTAGGTAAATGGGTGATTCTTACCGCTGAATCAGTGGTATTAACATGCTGCCCTCCTGCCCCAGAAGATCTATAAGTATCAATCCTTAGGTCTTTATCCTCTATTACAATCGATATATCATCATCAATTTCTGGGTATACCCAGCTGCTAGCGAAACTAGTCATCCTTTTGCCTGCTGCATTAAACGGGGAAATCCTAACTAGCCTATGAACTCCTGATTCAGTTCTAAACCAACCATATGCTTGATAACCATTAATTTTAATAGTACATGATTTTATTCCTGCTTCCTCACCATTAATCAGATGAATAATTTCTAGCTTGAACCCTAGCCTTTCTGCAAAGCGTAAATACATGCGCATCATAATTGAAGCCCAATCATGGCTCTCTGTACCTCCAGCTCCTGCGTTAATTTCTAAGAAACAACTATTACTATCAAATTCTCCGGAGAATAAGCACTCGACTTCAAACTTTTCTGCAATAATTGCCAGTTTTTTTAAATCCTCCTGATTTTGTTCTAAAATTTGTTGATCATTCTCTATAAGTGCTAGTTCTTCTAGTTCTAAACATTCATTAAGAGAAGATTGGAGTTGTTTAAAGGAGTCAAGCTTACTCTCTAATACTCGTTTTTCTTTTAGAATATCTTGCGCCCTGTCTTTATTATTCCAAAGTCCGGGATCTTCTGAAATATCTTGTAACTCTGAAAGTCTTTTCGTTGCATTATCAAAATCAAAGTGACCTCCTGAGCAGTTCTAGTGACTGTTCTATTTTTTCTATATAATTTTCAATTTCAGCACGCACTATTAATTTTCCTACTATAATATGGTATTTTGCTATATATTAACTTCAATTCTATACAAATCTATATAAATAGCTTCATTAAACTCAACATTATACTAAAAATCTAATGAATAATCAAAAGCTTATCAGAAATTTTTCTATCATCGCCCACATAGATCATGGCAAGTCTACTTTAGCCGACCGGCTAATTGAATATTGCGGGGGGCTAGCAGCCAGAGAAATGAGTCAACAAGTTCTTGACTCCATGGATATAGAAAAAGAGCGAGGTATTACTATTAAAGCTCAAACGGTCAGATTAATTTACCAAGCAAAAGATGGTAATAAATATTATCTAAATCTTATGGATACCCCTGGGCATGTAGATTTTTCCTATGAAGTAAGCAGATCGCTAGCAGCTTGTGAAGGTTCTCTATTAGTAGTAGATAGTAGCCAAGGGGTGGAGGCTCAAACTCTAGCCAACGTCTATCAAGCAATTGACAATAATCATGAAATTATTCCAGTATTAAATAAAATTGATTTGCCTGCCGCTGACCCTGACAAAACTAAAGCTCAAATAGAAGATGTAATTGGTATAGACGCCAGCGATGCCGTATTAATCTCTGCAAAAAGTGGAATAGGTATTAAAGACGTACTTGAAGCAATTGTGGGTAGGTTACCCTCTCCTAAAGATAGCCAAACCGATATCTTAAAGGCATTGTTAGTAGATAGTTGGTATGACCCTTATCTTGGCGTAGTGATTTTAGTCAGAATAATTGATGGAAGCTTACGTAAAAATATGCGCATCAAGATGATGGCTACCAATTCTAGCTATAACGTTGAAAATGTTGGATATTTTACCCCTAAAAGGCATATTACCGATATATTATATGCTGGAGAAATAGGTTTCTTTACTGCTTCAATAAAGCAAGTAGCTGATTGTAAAGTTGGGGATACCATAACTGACGAAAAAAAGCCTTGCTTAGAAGCTTTGCCTGGCTTTAAACCCCATTTACCGGTAGTGTTTTGTGGTTTATATCCTTCCGAAGCTTCTCAATTTGAACATTTAAAAGACTCGTTAGCAAAATTAAAACTTAATGATGCTAGCTTTGACTTTGAGCTTGAGAGCTCCACTGCTTTAGGTTTTGGTTTTCGTTGTGGTTTTTTAGGATTATTACACTTAGAAATCATCCAAGAAAGATTAGAACGAGAATTCGATCTTGACATGATTACTACTGCCCCTAGCGTAGTATATAAAATTAATATGCGGGATAATAGTCAAATAGAAATACATAACCCGGCTGATTTACCTGCTGTCCAAAATATAGACTCAATGTTAGAACCGTGGGTTAAAGCCACAATATTTGTCCCGGATGAATTTTTGGGCAATGTATTAGCTTTATGTACTGATAAAAGAGGTGTTCAAGTAGAATTATCTTACGTAGCTGGTAGAGCAATGGTGATTTATAAATTGCCATTAAATGAAATTGTATTTGATTTTTATGATAAGTTGAAGAGTTATACCAAAGGCTATGCTAGTTTTGATTGGGAAATGGATAGTTATCTAGTAGGAGATTTAGTGAAATTATCTATCTTAGTTAATAGTGAACCTGTTGATGCTTTATCTACTATAGTACATCGCACGCGAGCGGAATATCGAGGACGAGAATTATGTAAACGTCTTAGTAACTTAATACCAAGACAATTATTCCAAATTGCTATTCAAGCGGCTATTGGTAGCAGAATAATAGCTCGAGAAACTGTTAAAGCTATGCGCAAAGATGTTCTATCCAAATGTTATGGTGGTGATATCACACGTAAACGTAAATTGTTGGAAAAACAAAAAGCTGGTAAAAAACGTATGCGTAATATAGGGAATGTAGAAATTCCCCAATCTGCCTTTATTGCTGCCCTCAAAATAGGAGATGAGTAACAGCAATATTCTATTTTTTATTTTCAAAAGATTTAAGAAAACTTAAGATAATAATAAATTATTAAAAATGTCACACCCTTTAAAGTTTATTTAATATTATGTAAATTAATTAATAGTATTAATAGCTATATAAATGTATAAATTTTTAATATAACTAATTAAGAAGGTATTAACATGCGTATATTGAATTTTAATTTTGTAGAAAAATGGTGTTCAGATAAGATTAGAGAATTAGATTGGGGAATAGCTCACATTAAACAATGGGAGCCCACTTATCCGGATTTAATATATAAGAGTAACTATAATATGTTAAAAAGTACATTAGTCACAGTATTGGTTGTAAGTGTTGCTGCTACTCATGCTCAGCAATTTTCAGTTGTAAATGCGACAATAAATGATACTCATGCGATTACTACCACTCAACATGGGGAAGAATTATTAACAACTATTGTTACAAATAATTATACTACTTACATCAATCATGAGGTTAATGGGAAGTTTCTAGGGCAAACCAATAAGTATTATGACGGTAGGAAGGAGGTTATAGCTCCTTATGGCGCTGGTAAGGCAACTAAGTATACAAAAAAAGGTAGTCATGATATAAAAGTTACATATGCAGATGAGAAGGGTAGCGTATATAGAACAGAGACCTTACATGCTAATAATACATTTTCAGTAGATTTTTTGAATGGTACGACAAGCTCAATCGATGATGAAGGCACTATAATAGAGACCGATTCTAACAAAACCCAAACAACTTATTCTAATGGGACTAAGGTAACTACGACTAAAACCGCGCCAATTACAACCATTATCACCCATCCTGATGGATCAAAAACAACAAAGTTTGAAAAAAATGGTACTATTATAGAAGAAGACAAGCATGGGGGTAAAATATTGAACAGGGGAAATATTACTAAAATATCATATAATGACTCTCAATTAAATATAGGTCAAAATCAATGGGAGCTTGAATTAGCAGGTGATGATGATCACCACCAAGAATTATAATTTTAAGGCAAAATATATAAACGGCAAAAAGGTTGAAGGATTGAAGAAAATGCCTAATGAGAAGCAATTTCTATTATGCATTTTTCCTTCTTCTCACTAATTATTGCCTACTAAACTATTAGCGAATAAAACCGGGTTAAACGGTTTTAAATCTTCTATTCCCTCTCCTATTCCTATAAAATATATCGGCAAGCCAAATTTTTGAACCGCTCCCACCACTACCCCCGCTTTAGCAGTCCCATCCAATTTAGTAACAATTAAGCCAGTTATATTAGCAACAGCCTTAAATTGCTCTATTTGATTATATATATTTTGACCAGTAGTAGCATCTATTATTAAAATATTATGATGAGGAGCAGTTTGATCAACTTTCTTAATTACTCTTATAATTTTACCAAGTTCATCCATAAGATTTTTATGATTATGTAACCTTCCTGCAGTATCAATAAATAATACATCAATATCATTCTTGAGAGCAGATTGTATTGCTAAATAAGCAACGCTAGCAGGATCTGCTAATTCTTCACCAGTGATAAATACCGCCCCACTCTTCGTGGCCCAACTAGCTAATTGACTAACAGCAGCGGCTCTAAATGTATCGCAAGCAGCAATGGCTACTTTTTTCCCTTGCTGAGAATAACTAGTAGCTAGCTTACCAATAGTAGTGGTTTTGCCTGAACCATTTACTCCGCAAACAAGAATTACATTAAGCTTAGTAGGCAACAATTCAAATTCATGTTGTTGATCTAGCATATTAACGATAATTTCCGCTAGTTTTTCTTTAATTATAGCTGAGCTGGTCTCAGGATCAAATTTTATGGATCGCAGCTTACCTACAATCGCAGTAGCTACTGAATGAGTGATATCAGAAGATATTAAAAGCTCTTCTAGTTCATCTAAAGTTTGTTCATCAAGCTTTTTTTTATAAAATATTTTGTCAATACCAGAAGCTATCTTATCTGAACTTTTAACTAGTGCTTGTTTTAATTTACTAAATAAAGAAATCATGTTATTTCAGCAGCTCTTTTAAGTCGGTCATTAATTGCAGCCCCTATACCAATTTTTGGTATTTTTGCTACCGCAATTGTTGATATTTTATTTTGTATAGCATAGTGATCTAATAATCTAAGTTTTAAATAGAGATTTGCTGCTGCTTCAATTAAATCGCCATTTATACTTAAATTAACAGAAAAATTACTATTAAGCTTGCTATCAGCAAAATTAAGTCCTATTTCCTTATCTTGTAAACTAACAGCGTTCATCCTTAATTTTACCTTGGGCGAATAATGTTTGAGCAGCATACCAGGAGCTTTAATTTGCATTAAAGATCCACAGCTAGTGATTTGTCTATCAATAACTTTTTCTAACGCTTCTCTAGTAATAGAACCTTCTCTTAAAATAGCTAAATCGGTAGCAGTAGTATACACTATAGTGGACTCAAGCCCATATTGAGATTGATACCTATCCTCTATTAAAATAAACACCTCTTTTTCATGCAAGAAATGTTCTTGCACATGCGGCAAGGTAGTAGAACTTATATAACCAGAAGGATTAGCGCTAGGAGCTGCTATTGGCACTCCAACTCTTGTGATTAATCCTAGCGCAATATAATGTGCAGGGCAACGCAAAGCAATTGTAGTAAGCCCGGCTAGTACACTCCTGGCTATTTTAGCACTACTTTTTATTGGCACCACAATGGATAAAGGTCCTGGCCAAAACATATTAGCTAATTTTAGAGCATCTTCACTAAATTCACCAATAGTTTGAGCTTGTTCTAGGCTCTTAACATGCACAATCAATGGATTAATACTAGGGCGACCTTTGATTTTAAAAATCTTCTGGCAAGCTCCTTCATTGGTAGCATCCGCCCCCAACCCATATACAGTTTCTGTAGGAAAAGCTACTAAATTGCCAGATTTAATAAAATCGGCTGCTTGATCTAATGCGGCACGGTTAATAGCTTTCACAATTCAATTCTTTATTATTAATTTTACCCTTACTATATTTCACTAGCCTTATAAAATATCGAAGTTTGCTAATTTATTAAATAACTGCTTAACTATTTGAAGTAATAACAAACGATTATTAGAAATAATAGGATCAGAATCTTTTACTAATAAATTATCAAAAAATTCATTGATAGGTTTTAATATTTCTAGCAATATCCCAAATGCTGCTGAAAAATCCCTTTCGGCAATATAATAATCTACTTGCTTAGTAATATATTTTAAAGAAATAAATAGCTGTTGTTCATAATTAGAGATAAAAGCATCTTGATTAATTTCACCTTCTCTATCTATGCCTTCTAATATATTGTTAGCTCTTTTGTAAATAGTTAATAAATTATTACCATTTTCTCCTTCCAAAAGTTTTTGTAGAGCCTCAATCTTCCTTTTACTTATTACTAGATCTTCTTCTATATTGAAGTCGATTATAGCATTAATTAGCGGCATATTATAGTGATCTTTAAAATAATATTTTGCTCTTTCTGCTAGGAAGGATAAAATTAATTGACTTTTTGTATTCTCGAAATCTTCTCTAGATAAAAATTGATACAAAGAAATAGTATGGGCAACTAATTGCTTAATATTGATTTTTAATTCATTACCTAAAATTATTCTAATAATACCTCCAGCTTGCCGTCTAAGAGAATAAGGATCTCTGGAGCCACTTGGTTCCTCTCCTATTAATATTAGGCCCACTAAACTATCTAATTTATCAGCAATAGCTATTATTGCTGCGTCTGTTAAGGGCAAATTATCCTTAGATCCTTGCGGCTTATAATGGTCCCTTATTGCTATTGCAATATCCTCGTTTAACCCTTCTGCTTTAGCATAATAGTGTCCCATAATTCCTTGCAACTCAGGAAATTCTCCAACCATTTCACTGGTTAAGTCGCTTTTACAGAGTCTAGCTGCTATTTGTAAATTCTGATTCTTGGGGCTGATAAACTGACAAATACTGACAATTCTGTCAATTTTTTGTCTTATAGTACCAAGCTGCGCATGAAATGTTATTTGGGCAAGTTTCGGTAAGCGTGTTTCTAAACTATACACCAAATCTTGCTGATAAAAATAAAGAGCATCTGACAAACGAGCAGATAGTACTTTCTCATTGCCCCTAACTATAGTATATTCGTCAGAAAGCATATTACTCACAAACAGAAAATAAGGCGCAAAATTACCCTCTTTATCAAAAGTACTAAAATATTTCTGATGAGTTTTCATAGAACTAATAAGTACTTCACTGGGTAATTTTAAAAATTTTTCTGGTATTTTTCCAACCATCACCACTGGCAATTCTACTAACCCTGTTACTTCTTCTAGTAACTTTTCATCTTTCTTTATTATTAAATTAAGCGCGCTAGCTATTGAATCTAACTGCATTACAATTGACTCCTTACGCTCTGCTTGATTTAAAATAACTTTTGCTTGCACTAACTTGCACTCATAATCAGCAAAATTATTCACCTCTATGGCGCTTGGTTGAATAAACCTATGACCAAAAGTAAGATTATTAGCAATTAAATGCCCGTATTTTATAGGTAGTACCTTACCATCAAATATACATAAAATATTCCTAAGAGGTCTAACCCAATCTATATCATAATTTCCCCACTTCATTGATTTGAGCCAAGTATATTTACTAATTGCTTTAACAATTATCTCTGATAGCAAAATACGTATATCAATTGGCTGCGTTTGTTTTTTCAGTATATAATATAATTGGTCTTGCACTAATAGCGTAGAGAGATTTTTTTTATCAATATTATTAGACCGGCAAAATCCCGCTACAGCTGATTCTGGGGCAGAAACTTTTGGACCGCGTATTTCTACTGTTTTTAAAGGGATAATATTTGGTAAATTCGGGATATAGACAGTGAGCCTACGCGGACCAATATATACTTGCACTTCTGCAGATATCTCATTTTCTTGCAGTAAGCTGATAAATATATTCTTATAAGCTTCAGCTGCATTTTTCTGCATTAAAGCAGGTATTTCTTCGCTAAAAAGTTCCAATAATAGTTCACTCATAAATTAATTTTCATATTCATTTTTAATCTTGGTGTGAGTGTAGAGCTATAAGAGTAGTAGGATCTAGTAATTCATTTGCAACTTCAGCAAGTATATTACTCTCATTCAGTGTATCAGTATCGTTTGTAGAATTAGAGGTAAAATAATTATGAATTTTCTCTGCTGCCCATAAATAAAACTTAATCACTGGAATAGTTACCAGATATTTTCCTAAATCTCCATCCCATACTTTGAAAATCGTATCTATCATGCTTAAATCATCACTTATCTTATTCTCTGCTACATATTTTACATAAGGATCTTCTCTAAACTCATTTCCATCTCTATAACTCTCTAATTTATCATAAAATGTATCCATATCTCTTTCAATGTCATCAGTATAATTAAAGGATGTTGGAGGTTTTGCAGGAACGAGCCTACGTAGGATATAAAAATAATCTACGCAAAGTTTTGAATGAGTATTAGAAAGCTCATCGCTTGGTATTAATTCATAGTGCTTAATTTTCTGAGTACTAAGACTAGATAGTAGATTCTGATCTTGAAGATCTTGTAGCGGCTCCTCACCTTCTAATGTCTTTATTTCCAAAATATGCCTATCTATTTTATCTAATAATTCCTTTTTTCCAGAGAAGGACCATTTTAAAAAAAGTAAATTCCAGTCATTCCGACTAAGTTCCCTTAATTCTTGCTGATAATTAATGCGCTCTAATGCTAAATCCAAGGTAACACACTGTTTTATTAATTGTTCTTTAGATAAAGATAGTGCTATAGTATTTATTGCTTCTTCCATGGTTTTCCCCTTTTTTAATTACACCAATTTTTTATGACGATATTTAGGACTGCTAACATTCTCACCTGTTAAAGTCCCTATGTAATCATGATAATCTTGATAATTTCCTTCAAACCAGGTAGCATTACCCTCTTTATCATAAGCAATAATATGAGTAGCGATTCTATCTAGAAACCAACGATCATGACTTATCACTAAAACGCAACCCGCGAAATCTAAAATTGCATCTTCTAGAGCTCGCAAAGTATCCACATCCAAATCATTTGATGGTTCATCTAATAATATAACATTGGCTCCTTCTTTTAGCAACTTGGCGATATGTACTCTATTACGTTCTCCACCTGATAGTTGCCCTACTTTTTTTTGTTGATCTCCCCCTCTAAAGTTAAATGCTGCGCAATAAGCCCGGCTTTTCATTGATTTAGGTCCCAGCTGTAAATCCTCAAGACCTTCAGAAATTTCATCCCATACTGTTTTATTATCATCTAAATGATCTCTAGATTGATCCACATACCCAAGTTTGACTGTTTGTCCTAATTTAATTGTGCCGTGGTCTGGCGGTATCTTTCCAGTAATAATATTAAATAAGGTGGATTTGCCCGCCCCATTTGGCCCAATTATCCCTACAATAGCACCTGGAGGAACTTTAAAGCTAAAATCTGATAACAAAACTTTATCAGCAAATCTTTTACCTATATGTTCTGCTTCTATCACTAAATCGCCAAGACGAGGACCATTAGGTATAATAATTTGCGCTGTCCCGGTATTTTGTTCCTTTTGTCTAGTTAACAACTCTTGATAAGCAGTAATTCTGGCTTTACTTTTTGTTTGCCTAGCTTTTGGCGACTGGCGTATCCATTCGAGTTCTCGTTTTAGTTGTTTATTCCTATCATCTTCTTCTTTATCTTCAAGCTCTAATTTAGCCTGTTTTTGCTCTAACCAAGCAGTGTAATTAGAATGCCAAGGAACACATCTACCACGATCGACTTCTAATATCCAATCTGTTACATTATCCAAAAAATAACGATCATGGGTAATTACTACTACCGTACCTTTATAATTTTTCAAATAATTTTCAAGCCAAGATACTGACTCAGCATCTAAGTGGTTAGTAGGCTCATCAAGTAATAACATATCAGGCTTTTCTAATAAAAGCTTACATAAAGCTACTCTCCTTTTCTCCCCTCCAGAAATTTTTATAACATCCGCATCCTTATCAGGACATCTCAAAGCAAGCATAGCAATATCTATTTCTCGCTCCAAGCTCCATGCGTCACAACTATCTATTTTTTCTTGAAGATCAGCTTGTTTTTCTAAGAGTTCGTTCATTTCATTGTCCGACATCTCCTCAGCAAATTTATAACTTATTGCATTAAACTCATCAATTAAAAGCTTTTTCTCTTTTAAACCTTCCATAATATTTTCAAATACGTTCTTGCTGGAATCTAGATGAGGTTCCTGTTCTAAATACCCTACCTTGATACCGCTTGCTACAAAAGCTTCTCCATCATATTCCTTATCAATGCCTGCCATAATTTTTAGAAGAGTAGATTTTCCTGCTCCATTTGGCCCTATTATTCCAATTTTTGCTCCTGGTAAGAATGATAAATGGGTTTCTTTTAAAATTTGTTTACCATTAATAGTTTTACTTAAACCATTCATAACATAAACATATTGATATGACATAATACTCCCTTATATTTTTATATCTTAATTGAGGATAAGATTAGGATCTGTGAATTGCTTTAAACTTTTATTTAAAACTGTAAGCAATTATTATAACTTTTTACTTAATATGATAGCCAATTTACACATTGTTTTTATTATATTTTTTATTAAGGAACCTGCTAACATTTCCTCATTTTTCTGCTCTAATGCTATATCTTTATGCTCTACTTCCTCTAGCTGAAATTGTTTAATATTAGCTAGCAGGTCTCGTTCAATATCATTACTTTCTAGATAATCTATCTGATTTTGATAATGTTGTTCAATAACTTCCTCTATCCCTTGCGTTAGTAACATAGCTGTTTTATTTCCCATTAAAGCTGAAATACTCCCTAGCGTATAACCAATAGCATGCCAAAATGGGATAAAAATAGTGGGTCTAACATCTTGTTTTAGTAATAGATCATTAAAATATTGAAGATGTGCTTCTTCCTGCTCTAACATATGTTTTATTGTAGTATAATCTCTTTGGTTGTTAATATAATTTAACTGCCCTTGATAAATCCTTTTTGCTCCGTATTCTCCAGCATGATTTACTCTAATTATTTCTTTTATAATATTAGCGGAATCAGTAAAATCAGGTCTTGCCATTATACTTCAATATTTACTTTAAAATTATTATTACTTTTATCCAGAATAGAACTAAGTTTAATTCAACAAAAGGCATCACGAGCAGAAGAATTTCTATCACAAAAATTCTCAAAATACAACTCTGAGTCTTCTCGATCATTATTTTACTTGAATTCCCTTAGTTAATATACATTTAAATTGACAATTTTCTGTTATCTCAATATAAAGAGAGCTATTTACAGTATTAGATAAGAAGTATATTTTTCTTATCTTTTTATTATTTAGCAAAGCTTTTCAATCCACAAGAGTAAATTTATGAAACGTACATTTCAGCCGAGTAATTTAGTTAGAAAAAGAAGACACGGATTTAGAGCTAGAATGGCAACTGTTGGGGGCCGAGAAATATTAAGAAAACGCCGTGCTAAAGGTAGAAAAAGGCTATCAGCGTAAACAAGCTTGTTCATTACTTCTCTAAAAAATCAAAAAGAATTTGACTTAGTTAATAAAGCAGGAAAGAAATTTCACTGTTCTTATTTTATTGCTATTATTACAAAGGATTTTGCAAAAATTACCTATCATAATAAATTACCAGAACAAAATAATAATATTTTTTTTTGGGGGATGAAAGTAGGAAAGAAATTAAGCAAATCCGCAGTCACTCGTAATAAAATCAAAAGACGCATTAGACATTTGGTTAGACTACTAGTGAATGCTCCAGAACAAGATGGCAGTAACCACCCTCTGCAGAAAATAATAGAGAAGCATAATTGGGGAATGATCATCATCCCTCGCAAAGGTTTTGAAAAATTTTTATTTGCTAGCTTATTACAAGAGATGAAAAAGATATTTTCTAAATTATAGATTAACAGCCAAATCTGAAAGCTATACAGCACCAACCCATTGGTAAGAGCTGCTATCACTAAATATTCGCCGCAATAGCTCATTATTTAAAGAATGGCTGGTTTTATAACCATGAATGTTAGCGATCATATGGGCACCTGTAGTATATAAATCTCCAAAAAGGTCAAGAAGTTTATGGCGCACGAATTCATCTTGGTATCGTAATCCCTCGTGGTTCATTATAATATCTTGATCTATCCCTACAGCATTATCAAGAGAAGCTCCACGGGCTAACCCCTTACTCTTTAGATATTCAAGTTCATGAACAAAACCAAAAGTTCTAGCATCAGCAATGTTATTTTTAAATGATTCTTTTTCAGAAAAAACTAAATTTTGTTTTCCAATAGCTTTACTAGCAAAATCTATAGTCAAATCAACAATCATTCTATCAGAAGGACTACATATTAGCTCGCAATCCTTATGATTCACTCTAACTTCTTTCAAGATTTTCAAGTATTTTTTTGGCGCGTTTTGTAATAATTTACCAGCATATTCTATCATAAATATAAATGGCTTACTGCTCCCATCCATTATTGGTACTTCAGGACCATCAATTTCTACTATTAAATTGTCTATTCCACACCCCCAGAAGGCTGCCAATAAATGTTCTACGGTAGAAACAGATATTTTATGCTCGTTTTGTATAGTAGTAGATAAAGTTGTATCTGAAACATTAAAATAACCAGTTTGGATAGAATTTATCTCTGGAGATATATCATTTCTAATAAAAATAATTCCTGTATTTTTTTTCGCCGGTTTTAATGTTAACTGAATAATTCTGCCAGAATGGACCCCTACACCGTAACAACTTACTGAATTAAGTATAGTTAATTGCATAATCTCATTCTGTCCAATTTATAAAAACCTTGGTAATTTTAATTCCTTCAATATTAATATGCAAGTTACATTATGTTACAAAATATTTCATTATTCCCGAAACCAAATCTTTAATTTTTGGAATTATTCTTTTTCTGATCATAGTAATTTTTCATAATTAAAGCAGCTGTTTCTTCTATAGACTTTCTGGAAACATCGACCACTAGCCACCCTTTTTGTTCACAAATTAACCTTACCTGCATACATTCTTCTTGAACTATTCGATAATTGGTATAATTAGTAGCATCAGTTACTTGCAAAGAATTTAAGCGCGTTTCTCTTATTTCAATAAGCCTAGCGGGATTAATAATTAGCCCTACTACTAGCTGGCTCGTTATTTTGTCTAACAGCTCTAAAAATGGATGTCCATATATATATGGTATGTTTGCTGTCTTAAACCCATTATATGCTAAATACACTGATGTAGGAGTCTTAGAGGTTCGGGAGGGGCCAATTAAAACAATATCTGCTTCCTCTAACTCATTAAGCATTTGCCCATCATCATGCCTAAAAGTATAATCAATAGCATGAATTTTATCAAAATAACTCTCATCGAATTCCTGATCATATCCAAAATTTCCTTCTATTTCTACTCCTAGAAACACTGAGATTTCTTTTACTATTTTTCCTACCACAGAAATACAAGGTATTTTTAAATTATAGCAAAATTTACTTAGCTCTTTTCTTAGATCATTATTTGAAATAGTGTATAATACCAACCCTGGCTTACCCTTGATCTTATTTAAAACTTCTCTTAATAAGGTACTATTTCTTATCATTGGCCAATGGTACAATTTTGATTCAACTTTATTAAACTGTAATAAGGCAGTATTAGCTACATATTTAACTGTTTGGATTGAAGACTCAGAAACTAGGTGAATAATCAACTTTTTCATGGTTATTTGCAGCCTTTGTGGATAATTTTTTACTATTGTTAATTTTTATATGTTACAAATAATTAATAATTGCCTTGTAAGCCCTATAGTTAATACAGCTACGAAGCGACACGAACAATAATATAATTATGTGGATAATTTTGTGTGTAAATAACGAATAGCCGCGTATCTTTCCTGTTTTGGTATATTATTCACATAAATAGTGATTAGTTATCCACTTTCAAAACAATTTAAAAAATTATGTGAGTAATAATTATAGTCACTTAAATAATAAGAGATTTAAAAGATATATAAATGTTGATAATTATGTGTATATTCAAATAATCTACATATTATGTTCTTCTACATCAACCTAAAAAATAATATTATAATATTATCAATTATAGAAACCCCATGAATCAAATATTACAAACCTTTAAAAACAATAATATTAAGATTCCTATTTGGTTAATGCGACAAGCAGGTAGGCACTTACCTGAATACAGAAAAGTAAGAGATAACGTCACCAACTTTTTAGAACTATGCTACGATGTAGAAAAAGCAGTAGAAGTAACCCTACAACCGGTAAAAAGATATAACTTGGATGCCGCTATAATTTTTTCTGATATTTTAATATTACCTGATGCTTTAGGATGGAGAGTAACATTTGAACAAGGAGAAGGGCCAGTATTACAACAATTTAAAAAAGAAGATGATTTTAAATATTTTAAAGAGTTAAATAAAGAAAAATTAAATAAAATTTATGAAATAATTAGAAAAGTTAGAGGACAACTACTCCCTGATAAAACATTAATAGGTTTTACAGGAGCTCCTTGGACTGTAATGACTTATTTGCTAGAAGGGAGAGGTAAACAAAATTTTCAAACAACCAAAAACTTTATATATGAAAATAATAAATTAGCTCAAGAACTTGTAGACTTTATTACAAAAAAAACTATTATTCATTTAATTGGGCAAATAGAGGCCGGTGTTGATATAGTACAATTATTTGATTCCTGGGCAGGGATCCTTGCAGAGAAAGAATATGATCAATTCGTTATCCAACCTACTAAAAAAATTATCAGAACCTTAAAAGAAAAATTTCCTACTTTACCTATTATAGGGTTTCCACGCGGGTCAGGGTTTCTATACGAAAATTATATTAATAATACTGGAATAACTGCTATAGGAGTGGATCAATTCGTGCCAATTAGTGTAATGAAGAATTGGAGCAACAAAATAGTAGTTCAAGGAAATTTAGATCCTTTAATATTACTTACTAATAAAGAAATTATTGAAAAAAAGGTAAAAGAGTTAATTACCAATTTTCCAGAAAAGAATTTTATCTTTAATCTAGGGCATGGTATTTTACCAAATACGCCAGTTGAAAATGTTGAGTTTTTAGTTAATTGTGTTAGAGAGTTCAAATACGAAAATAGTTAAAAGGAAAATAGCAATTGTCTTGCTAAATTTAGGGGGGCCTAGTAGTTTAAGTGAAGTTAAGCAGTTTTTATTTAATTTATTTTACGATAAAGCTATTATTAATCTTCCTAATCCATTAAGGTTTATTATCGCGAAATTATTCTCAATCATTAGAGAAAAAAAGTCACAGCACTTATATTCTTTAATAGGGAATAAATCCCCGATTTTACAAGAAACGGAGCTTCAAAAACTTGCTATTACTACCCAATTAAAACAAATATTAAATGAAGATTTTAAGGTTTTTATAGCAATGCGCTATGCTTTTCCTGGCTCAAAGGAGGTAGTAAAGCATATAGATAAATATGATCCTTCAGAAATAATATTACTACCTTTATATCCTCAGTTTTCTACTACTACTACTAAATCTTCAGTTGAAGATTTTATGGCTTCCCTATCTACAATTAAACTTACTCATATTCCAGTAAAAACTATTTGTTGTTACCCGGTAGATAATGATTTTATTGCTTCTCATTGTTCAATATTAAAACAATCAATAAAATGCCTAAAAAATAAAGAAAATTATCGAGTTTTATTTTCAGCTCATAGTCTTCCCGAGAAAATAATAGAATTAGGAGACCCTTATCAATGGCAAGTTGAAAAAACAGTGGAAAAAATATTATTTCAGGTTAATATAGATAATTTAGACTATAAAATAGTTTATCAAAGTAAAATCGGTCCAGTAAAGTGGCTAGGACCGAGTACAGAAGATGAAATAGAGAAGGCAGGAAAAGAAAATAAAGCATTAATAATAGTACCTATAGCGTTTGTATCAGAACATGTAGAAACGTTGGTAGAATTAGATATAGAATATATTAATATTGCTAATAAATATGGAATTGAATATATTAGGGTCCCTGCTCTTGGGATAAATAAATTATTTATTGATAGTTTAACTAAAATAATATTAGGCTTAGTTAAACAACCAGCAAGTAAAAATATAAATAATTTAATAGTCAGTTCAATTAATAAAAAAATCTGTCCCTCTCGTTTCACTATGTGTTTATGTAATTATAAAAATTAGGTACAATATGGCTAGTTACTACTTATGGTTTAAAGCCTTCCATGTCATATCAGTAATTTGTTGGATGGTAGGGTTATTATATTTACCAAGATTATATGCTTATCACGCTAAAACGACAGTAGGCAGTGAAAGCGATAAAACTTTTCAGTTAATGGAAAGCAGATTGCTTAGGATCATTATGAACCCGGCGATGATTATTACTTATATATTAGGTCTAACAAATGCTTATATATATGGACTAGTCGCTTTAGGAACATGGTTTCATATAAAGATGACGGCAGTTCTAGGGCTTACAGTTTTTCATGGATTACTAGCTAGATGGAGAAAAAACTTTATTAACGGAAAAAATCGTCATACAGAAAGGTTTTTTCGTACTGTGAATGAAGTACCAACAGTATTTATGATATTAGCAGTCATTATGGTTGTTGTTAAACCTTTTGATTAAGCTAAAGACGAGGTGGAGGAAAATTAAGCTGTTTTAACTAATTAGGAACTCTTGCATTGGGCTAATTAACCATGTAAAAAAACTTATTAATTTTCATAGTACCCCACACTTATTGTTGAAGTTGAAAGGCATGCATAATGTGTTTTCGTAGTAATGAAAACAACATAGCAGGGGTATCACTTAACGAGTTATAAAAATAATCTTTTATCCAATCAAATCCGTAAGTAAATAATGAGTATAATTTACGACCATGTTTTTTGATCTTTATAGGATAAATTTTGTTCTTAATGTCACCAGCAAGCACGCAAATAGCTAAGGATAAAGATACTATTGCAAATAGTTTTTCCAGCTTTTTTTGATCTGTAATGTGGGTATCTTCAATATTAAATCCAGATGACTTGAGAGACAGAAAAGGTCGCTCAATGCTCCACCTCTGCTTATATGCTAGCAAAGCACATTCACCAATAAGCACATTACTAGCAATAAATAGTTGCTCTCTTTCTAATTGCAAACAAGTTATTTTAATTGCCATACCATTGTAAATTTTGCTTTCTATAGTTTTAGTGTCACCCATTTGCATATCGGCAAAACATTTATTCAACTTCATCTTGCCACCGTTGAAATGCTTGACCTTCTCACTTTTTCTTAGCCTGATAGCAAAAGGTAATTTTTGGATTCCACCCATATATTGCAACCATTCCTCACCAACAAATTCCCGATCGGCAAGGATAAGCTCTATCATTTCCTTAGGTATAATTGTTAAAATTTGCTCAATCAATTTCTTTCTTTCATTAGTAGAAGAGTTGCCTTTTTTATCAAGTAACAACCATGCTATAGGAATTGAAATATTACCATAAACGATAGTTGCAACAAAAAAATTCAAATTTTTAATACCAAATTGCCAGCTGGTTCTATCTATGGCAAGGCTAATTTTACCTGTTAGACAGAGCAATTTAACAATAATTTTCCCTAAACTTATAAAGCACATATTTTGTTCTAAAAGCAAACGCTCAACTTTAACAATCTTGGCATGCAAATTGCCTTTAGAAGCGACATACAGTGCTAATTCTTTGATTCTCACAGTTTTAGCTTTTACTACTGCACAAATTAATTCTGCAAATGTTTTAATTCGTGCTGGGTGCCAATCTAAAAATATGTATAATATTTGGTATAGTGATTGAGAGTCCATTAATACCTCCTGTTGCTTGTTTCTCAGCGGAGATTAGTGACTCTCAGTCACTTATTCAATTTATTATTTTAACCCTCCTGTAAAATCTGTGGGGTACTATGAATACTTTATTATAGTATTTAGCTCTATAAAAATGAGTGGCAAAATTACTTATAATATTAGAAAAATTGTGTGATTATAGACATAGTTACAACTAAACTGTCTGGTCAATTCCTAACTAATGACATTGTATAATTGGCCAATGGATCTTGCAATAATATAAATCAAAAAGAATTTTACTCTCGGTTTTGAAGAGTCTCAAGAGATATCTGATTATTCGGAATGAGTACTAGAGTGAAAGGATACCTCTCCCCCTATCGTAGGCTCATACTGGGAAATATTTGAACTACCACATTCTATAACAGAAGGAGCCTTTTGGTTATAAGCCAAAGACGCTAATGTATCTTTTTGTTTCTCAGCTTGCTCTATCGGTTCTTCTATAGATAATTGATCTAAATCTTTGTTCGTAAATTTTTCTTCTAATTTTTCTTGATATTGCATCTTATACCTCTCAATTATACTTGCTAGAGTAGAAGTTTTTTCTGCAATCTCTTTTCTATTACTATCATCCACTGGACAAAGACAATTTTCTATTGCTGTTTCCAATTGCCATACTATTTCTTTATGTATGTCGGTCATTCTTTGTGGTGTATCACTTGCTTCCATACGTTTATTAATGCCTGATAGCAATTCTTCAAAATGATGTGTCCGCATCAAACCTAACGGAGTATAACCCCCTTCATTTTTTTTGACAAAATCACTCCCATACCTAATTAATAATTCTACTACCTTGCATTGTTCATCCTGATTTACCTTATTCTCCTTTTGTTCTCCTGGAGTATTCTTGCTGAACATTAAAATATTACCCTTACCCGCTTCATTAGCTTTACTGCCTCCGTCAACTACCATCTTAATTTATCTTTTTGCTTCTTGCGGGCAACGTGCTGAAGTTACGAGTTGAATATCTGGCACAAGTAATGCCACATGTAGGGCAGTATCACCAATTATATTTGGAGTATTGATATTATCACCCTGGTCAATATACTCTTGTAGTTTTATATAATCCCCCTTTCTTGCTGCCTCATGCAACCGAGTATCTCCTGTTTCCAGAACTAGGTCTATCATTTTATTACTTGTATTTTGCTCACAAAATCCTAAATTGTCTGATTTTTTACCTATAATATTCATTTTTATCGTTGCATTAGGTGGAAGATATTGAGCAGAGATTGATAACCCTACCCTATCTAAAACAGGATATCCTGTTTCCTTAATAATTTTTTTCATGTCATCTCTAGACATAGCTGGCTTATATAAACTTGCATATTCAAAAGCTTTATTCAGGTCGTCAATATTATTAATAGAAAATTTGCAAAGTACTTTGACTACATTAGTATAGTCTTTTAACATTGCTTGCATTAACAATGCATCTTTAGGGTTAGGAGCAAAGCTGTTAAGCTTAACCTTAGCTACTTTCAATACTTGTGCTATCTCAGTACAACTTCTACCATGTTCCCTCATATTTTCAATAGAGTTTTTTAACAGATTAAGAGTAATTTCCTCTGCTTTCATTAATGAGGTTAGAGGACCAAGAATATCCGGATGCCACATCATTTGATTTTTCATATTTATTTATCTTTTGATAGTTAACTTAGTTTTATCACATTTGCAAGTGTAAGTTGAGCTATCTTCACAAACCTGAAGATTTATATATTAGTCCATGATTTTATAGTATCAGCATCAAATGTTTTAAAAAAATAAGGAGTTATATTAATTCATAGTACCCCACAGATTTTACAGGAGGGTTAAAATAATAAATTGAATAAGTGACTGAGAGTCACTAATCTCCGCTGAGAAACAAGCAACAGGAGGTATTAATGGACTCTCAATCACTATACCAAATATTATACATATTTTTAGATTGGCACCCAGCACGAATTAAAACATTTGCAGAATTAATTTGTGCAGTAGTAAAAGCTAAAACTGTGAGAATCAAAGAATTAGCACTGTATGTCGCTTCTAAAGGCAATTTGCATGCCAAGATTGTTAAAGTTGAGCGTTTGCTTTTAGAACAAAATATGTGCTTTATAAGTTTAGGGAAAATTATTGTTAAATTGCTCTGTCTAACAGGTAAAATTAGCCTTGCCATAGATAGAACCAGCTGGCAATTTGGTATTAAAAATTTGAATTTTTTTGTTGCAACTATCGTTTATGGTAATATTTCAATTCCTATAGCATGGTTGTTACTTGATAAAAAAGGCAACTCTTCTACTAATGAAAGAAAGAAATTGATTGAGCAAATTTTAACAATTATACCTAAGGAAATGATAGAGCTTATCCTTGCCGATCGGGAATTTGTTGGTGAGGAATGGTTGCAATATATGGGTGGAATCCAAAAATTACCTTTTGCTATCAGGCTAAGAAAAAGTGAGAAGGTCAAGCATTTCAACGGTGGCAAGATGAAGTTGAATAAATGTTTTGCCGATATGCAAATGGGTGACACTAAAACTATAGAAAGCAAAATTTACAATGGTATGGCAATTAAAATAACTTGTTTGCAATTAGAAAGAGAGCAACTATTTATTGCTAGTAATGTGCTTATTGGTGAATGTGCTTTGCTAGCATATAAGCAGAGGTGGAGCATTGAGCGACCTTTTCTGTCTCTCAAGTCATCTGGATTTAATATTGAAGATACCCACATTACAGATCAAAAAAAGCTGGAAAAACTATTTGCAATAGTATCTTTATCCTTAGCTATTTGCGTGCTTGCTGGTGACATTAAGAACAAAATTTATCCTATAAAGATCAAAAAACATGGTCGTAAATTATACTCATTATTTACTTACGGATTTGATTGGATAAAAGATTATTTTTATAACTCGTTAAGTGATACCCCTGCTATGTTGTTTTCATTACTACGAAAACACATTATGCATGCCTTTCAACTTCAACAATAAGTGTGGGGTACTATGATAAAATTTTAGCTCTAGTATCATCAAGATTAAATGCTTTACACTCTGCTAACATCTCTAATAATGCTCCAAATACCTCAAAGCCCCCACCTTCTTGCCAAACGTATAAATATTGCTCCCATAAAGTTCTATCCGATATCGGTATACCATTTAATGTCTGTAGCCGAGATAGTCTGTAAAATGGTACACCATGAGTTCTCTGCAATATTATCAAGCTCTTACTACTGTTAGTCCATTTCTCTATATTGTTCTTCTTCATTACTGTGCGGCCACAGCCATTACACCTGTATACTTTTTTGATATATCGATCTACCTCTATAGGACTACTACCTGTAAATTGTAATAGCTTCCTATCTTCGCTATTGTATAACTTACCTTTATTATAGTAAGGGCATTCGTCTCCACTACAGAAATGTTCAGGATCTAAATAAGTAATGTTAGCATCCTTATAATCTTCAAAGGAATATTTTCCTTGCCAATTATCACGATTATTCTTCTTGCTATAACCTCCGCCTGCATTACCAGATTCATTTGGCGGTTCTTTTACTGAATCTGGAGAAGCTTTTTTATCTTATCAGACTTAAAACCTAGCAACATTTCCTGGAGCTTCTTAACGCTAATATTTGACGATTTTAGTTTCTCTTTTAAATCATCATACAAATTTAACAGCTCAATTATGACTTGCTTATCATCTTCATTTAAGGAGGATTCCTTTATATGATCTACAAGCGCTTCTTTTTCTTGCAAAGTTAATGTCACTACCTTTGACTTTTGCATGTTGGTAACTTAATTATTTTAGTAAATTAATTATAACACTAAGTAATATGTATGCTGTAATCAAGTAAAATTTTACTCTTAAACTTTAAAACCTAATAATGGATAACATTATTACCAGTTAACCTAATATACCACCAAACCTAAAGCAAATTTTTTACAATACCATATTTAAAAAGAAAAGTTACACAGATTTACTGGAAGCATACGATGGATTATGATCAATAAGATTGTACTTGATGCATCTGCTTTACTCGCTCTTATTCAAGAAGAACCTGGAACTGAAATAATAAAACCGTTATTAAGCCATTCGGTAATGTCAGCAGTAAATGTTGCTGAAACTTTAACTGCTTTACAGCGTATTGGCATTTTAACTGAAGAAGCTTCAACTTTGATTGCCGAAATTATTACAAATATTATTCCTTTTGATTTTGAACAAGCTAAGCTTGCAGCTGAATTACAAAATCATGCAAAACACAAAGGTCTATCATTAGAAGATCGCTCATGTATTGCTTTAGGTCTTCAGTTGCAAGCTCCTATATATACTGCTGATAGGGTTTGGGCAGAACTACAATTAAAAAATACCAATATTAACTTAATTCGCTGATTGTGATCTCTATATAAATGACCTTTGATAAAATTATTGCTCTCTAGTCCTTAGATTCAACAATTCTTCCACGTTATACTCAATTAACCTCTCTAGTGTCCAGTTGGTTGAACTAGAGGATAAAAAGCTATAGAGTTAACTCCTTATTTAGGAGTTAACTAAACTTTTAGTAGAAAATTACTGTGAATTTTAGAGAATTTTCAGGACATGCTACATTAACTTAGGTGGTAAAAATATGAACCAGACACTGGGAAATTAACCTGAAGAGTTGGCAAAATGGTTAAAAATTATGATTTGGAATTGGTCAGTTATAAGAATGCGTAATTTATATTTGTACTTATCAATATTACCAAAAAATCTATCTATAGCTTCTGAAAATTGAGCAAAATTATGGTAAAATTTATTATTTGTCACTACCCAAATCATTTAGATACCGTCTTGAGTGTCAACAAATTTTTAAGAATTTTATAAAAATTTATTGTTAAATTTTTATAAAATTATCTGTATTTTAAACAATTTTTTCATTAAAGGAATTTTTATTTTTAAGTACCCCGTAAATAATATGTAACAACTTACGCATAGCAGCTATCACTATAACCATTTTGGGTTTTCCTAAACCACTTAAGCGCTGTGCAAATTCTTTAACAATTGGATTAAATTTAAGAGAAACTATAGCAGGCATATAAAAAGCTTTACGCAAATCTGAGCAACCTGTTTTTGATATTCTACTAGCTCCCCGTACTGAAGTACCAGATTGACGCTGTTTTGGGTTGAGACCAATAAAGGCTACTACTTGTTTTACAGAATCAAAATTCTCTATATTAGATAAGAAAGCAAGCACTACTGCTATTGTTTTTTCTCCTACTCCTGGGATTGAAGCAAGAAGAGCACCCTTATCATCCAGCTCTTTATGGTTTTTGATATGATGGCTAACTAGTTGTTCTATTTCTTTGATCTGTTCATTCAAAAATTTAATATGAGCTTGAACATTTACAGTAACTATATCAGATGATGCTTCTAACCTATTAGTTTCTTGATTTTTGATAGAGATTAAATCATCTAAACGGTTTACCAATTGTTGTAATTCGTGGATATGAGAAGGTAGTGGTTGCCAGAGATCAGGCTTCATTGCTATACAAAATTGGGCTATTAATTCACTATCTACTTTATCAGTTTTAACACGGCAAAGTTTGCTCATGGCAAAACCTTTGATACGAGCAGGGTTTACTATACTAACTTTAATTTTATTATCATAGAGATATTGAGCTAACTTTAATCCGTAAGAGCCAGTAGCTTCCATACAAGCATGAGCAGTATTAATTTCTTTAGTTTTTAGCCATTGTATTAATCCACTAAAGCCTTTTGGATTATTATCAAATTTTTTAGTTTTAATTTTGTTATTAATTGACAATGCTATAGCTTAGATCAGTAGGATACAAACAAGGTAACATACAGAAGCATAATAGATATGCGCACTTGGAGATACATGTAGTGTCAGCACCTTAACGATTTATGCCATACATCAAATGTTTGTTTAGAAATATCTATACCTAAAATTATGCTGTCCATAAAATACTATTATGTTTATAATTAATGAAATACTCAAAGATCAACCTTGTAAATACAGGTTCATTGATATAAACTTCAAGACCTAAGACACCGTCCGATCTCCATTGAGTACGAGAAGGCTAGTTACTTATCTAAACGACAGGATCTTTGTCCTAAGGCTATACACAGTATATCTAGCCTTCTTACTTAAGTCCCCTTAAGTATCTTATAGTTTCTCACTAAAGACAATATTCAAGATACAAGGCTATATTTAATTTTATATCTTACAAAAGATTATCTTCTTTCAATTTGACATAGTTATTTGAACACTCTCGTAATTCTTGCAAGACGAGTATACAGCTTAAAAATTTACTTTAATTTTCATACTACCCTGATGGCTAATATATCTCTTAGCAAGCGTAGTATTATATTTGATACCATATTCTATGGGTTGATTATGACACTTAAACATGATGCCAGCTCCAACATTGTAAAATATCTTTGGTTGCTTAAATGCTTTAGTTGGTAACGACTCATCTATACCATCCATTCTTGCCTCAATATTTGGAGATTTACCTTTAATATTATAGTGAATATTGCCATGTAATTCTGGAATTATTAGCATTTGGTCAGTAGGGATGAGTGTGGACACTCTTATTCCTACTAACCCTTCAAACTTATAATCAGACTTGACCTTGATCTTCAAATTCTGATAACTAGTATCACTTTCATGATAGATAGCATCTCTAAATTTGATATAACTTAATCCGATAATAGGAGTAATTATTACTTTTTTATCGTCAAAATAATTATAACCCGCCACTAATTGTCCACTATAAGCCCTTGCTGTATATTTCCCAATAGCATGCTCCATATTACTTAATGTTTTACGGTTTTCATTAATTTTTACCTTACTCCAACCATAAGAGAGTACTCCTTCTAAAAAACAATTAGTTCTCCAAAATTGTACACCATATAATGACACTATATTAGTTTGAACCTTAGCTTTATCGCCTATTTTAATACCTTGATATTTTAGGTTAGTAGTAAGGTGGCTATAAGCAACACCAAACACAAGATTATCATTTATGGAGTAATCACCTCCCAATGTGCCACCTTGCATGTTTAACTTATAGCCATTGCTTCCATGATGCTGTTTTTGGGTAGCTCTAGCGGCAAAAGGAGCAATCCAAAAACCAGGTGTTTTCTTTGTTTCATCATCATTACCTGCACTAACTACTGCATGATTCGCAATAGTCTGAAGTTCTAACATTCGTTGGTCCGCTGGCTGATGCATACCCTTCAATGATTCCCACATTGCAGTGCTAGGCGGGATATTACGAGTAATAAGCCTATCTGCTGCTTCCCTACTATCCGCTGTGGCAGTCTCTTTATTAAACAGGCCTAAGCTATTTTTAAACCTAGCTGCATCACTTACTCTATTAGTAACTTGAGTTAGCTGAACAGCAAATTTTTGTTGCTCTTCATTCTGATTCAATTCCTGGCTAATAAGCTCATTAGCGCTGTTTTGGGGAATCAAAGTACTCTTGTGAGTAGAATTTGCTGCTATATCGCCAAAATAACTTGCACCTATTGTGCGACTTATACCAGCATTAGTACCACCTGCTCCTTCTTCACTACTAGGCGCATCAGCTGAAATGCTAGCATTGTCACCAGTGCTACTTAACTCGTCATGCATATTACCAGCATTTAAATGATTAGTGTCATCGTTAATCCGAGCTAAGCGTCTTACTTGACCCCTGGCGTTGCCCCAACTGATAGCTCCTTCAGCAAAGCCTCTTGCATTACTGCCAACATCAACAAAGCTACCAGCACTATCATGAGAATCAGGTCTTACATCACCAACAACCACAAAACTGTCAGCACTACCACCAGTGTCAGACCTTGCCTTACCACCAACATCAACAAAGCTACCAGCACTATTACCATGATTAGCACCAAGTAGTGTAGAAGGCTCAGCAGGTCCTGGTGGTAGAAGCGGTGATGGTGGCGTCTCGGGTGCTGGTGCTTTAAGTATTGTACTAGCAGCAGTTAAAGTGAGATTTTTATTATTCGAAACCATTGAACCTATCCAATTGATAAAACGATTATTGTCTTCTATTGTTAGCTTATAATCCTGTGTTGGAGCAATAATAACAGCATCATTTATCGCTGACACTAAGCTATATTCAATTTTTTGTGGAAGATTATTAATATCCGATGTAATGGAAGTGTTAATTAGTAGTTCTGCTCCACTGAGATCAAATTTACCAGAAGTAATTTGTATATTACCGCCTTCATTGGTATTGGCATTATATTCATTATTAATTTGCAAAGTACCAGTAAATTTTGCTTCTCCTGCATAGTTAAGCTTTTTATTGCTTAAATTTATAACAAAATTCTCAGCAGATAGATTACCTGTGGTAGTAATGTTGTTTATTAACTCTATTTTACTACCAGGCCGTATGTTCCATTGATCACAACTTATATTTTTACCGAGGTAAACACCAGCAGCTTTATTAGTTATATTTACAGTTTTAGCAAAAACTGGTACTTCAAGATATACAGGTTGATTACCAGTAATCCACAATTCTTTAAAGCGATAGGTTGGTGTTCCAAGAGTTATACGTGCTTTCCGAGCTTGTAACTTTAATAAGGTATTATATTAATAGCATTTAATTCAATAACTCCATAATTATTATAGTTAGGCATTATACGAGAATATAAATTTATTATCCGATTCTTACCATTATCATTTTTTAGTCTTAATGTTGAATATTCATGATTAAAGTTTAAGGTAGGGGATGTATAGGTATCACCTATTTCATATAATAAGGTAAGCATTGCTGGCTGGTCACGTTTTCCAATGTCTATTTCATTAAAATTAGTTCCTTTGCCATTGACGAAATCCGTAAATACTTCTAATTTTTTTATACGTTTTGCTTCTGTAGCTCTATAACAATTTCCTTTCCATTCAATTTCCCCTCTATTGAGAGAATCTACCCTCAGGGTAATATCAGGTGAAATATCCCCTAATCCAGAGTAATTATTTAAACCAGTATTGACATCTAAAGCTGTTCCCTGAGTTCCTGTCAGTATAAAAGTTATATCAGTACTCTCATCTTTTTCATATCCAGGAGGAGATCCTAATAGACGTAGAGTTGCTGCCTCAGGTTTAGGTGGCGTTACGATCGAACCAAGCCTTACTACTTTTATACTAGATCCTACAGCTAGCATCGGGATTTGTGTATTATCGCACTCAATACTCATAGCTTGTATTTGGGTATCATCCCTATCAACAATCATATTAGTAGAAGTTCTATATTTATTCTGTTTGACCTTTATAATAGACCCATTCTCAAAAGACCCGCCAGGATCAAATCCTTTGCCAGTCGAAAAATATATATACTCATCTGCCCAATCACCAGTATATCTCAGCCTTACAGCACTGAGCGCATTATAATTGTCTATCAACAACACGGCAATGAAAGCAAGGGTTAATAAATTTTTATGAGATTTACATGTTTGTATCATAAAGATTTTCCTATTGTTTCCACTTAACCTTTATTAAATTACTAACGCTTTAACTTCCGTTCGTTCAGGTCTTTAATTATGGATATTTTAAGAAATTTTACTTTACTTAAAAGATTGCTTACATTATCAATTGTACCATTTAATTTAAAAAACTCTAAGATTTATTAATTATTTTATAATAATTATAATTAAATATTCATATATTCATAATGTATATACAACAATACAGCTAATCACTAATAAATCGGCTATAATAATGGGATATGACATATTCAATAGATTTTCGTCGAAAAATATTTTCGATTAAGCAAAAAGAAGGTTTAAGCTTTGAGCAAACGGCCAAACGTTTTAGCATAGGGAAAACAACATTAGTTCGTTGGACAAAGAAACTTGATCCTGAACTAACCCGTAATAACCCTGCGACTAAAATAAATATGGAAACATTAAGAAATGATGTTGCCGAATATCCTGATATTTATTTGTTCTTTTTCATATATCTCTAATAAATTTTTAGGTTGTTTTGGTGTATCTTCTAAAGAATCTAAGTGCCCCAATATTTTAATGAGGTCTTTATAACAATTTTCCAGTGCATAGTCACATTTTGTCCTATCAGAAGCTTTTTCAATAGTTTTTTCTAATTTACTTACCGCTATAAGAAACTCACCTAAATGTTGATAACAGTCTGCACTTTGCATCTCTGCCCAAACGGCTAAATAACCATCTTGCCAAGAAGCAGGAATATTTTCCTTGGCGTTTGAAAATGATTCTAAAGCCTGTTGATAATTACCGTCCTTTAGTAATTCCTTCCCATGCCAACACCACTGTTTTGCTTGTTGATATTTTCTTTGCTCTTCTTCCGTTAAAGGAGGTGCTAAAGCAGTCATTTGTTGAACATAATTCGGGAAGCTGGAAGGTAAGTTCGCGAACTGCTCTAATATGCCTGCTAAATTGTTGGCAGCTGGTTGCTCCTGTATTTTCATGATCTCAATTACATAATTTTGCTATCCCTAAAGAAATCTTAACATTTTTTAGAAATATAGGGTATTATATATTAATAAATATAAAGGTTTTCACAAAACATAATTAGATAATTGATGTTATGTTAACATAGATTAAAGCAGTGAGAATTATTAGCAGTCATGAAGCTAATGTTTATATGTCACCAGTAGAAGATTAGCCAATGAGATAATAATTAAAATAATTTAAACTTTAATATAGCGGTTATATCGGTTAAGCGTTAATAATCTGGCCAATTAAACTACGGACTTGCCTTTTATTCAATTAACATCATTTGGTGTAATGTAACTTACTATAATTAATTATATGTCAAATTCAGAATCAAACATTACTATAGAAGAGTATAATCAGGCCAAGGCAGCTTATCACAATTTAAAAGCATATAAGTCAAATGTAGAGGCGGTAATTGAAAGAGAAAAAGCCGATCGTGGTGATGAGTATAGAACAAGCGATAAAGATTTAGGAGAATCTCATAGTACAGCTTTGCTAGGTTATAAAGCTTTGATTGAAGGATATATCGCTAGTACTCCTGAAGCGCTAGATCCTAAGTTAGCTGATATGTTATATCCTATTGCGATGATGGCTGACCAAGATAATGTATTATACAGAGATAGAGATTTTAATAAGCAAGCAAGTATATTGGTACAAGATATAGAAGATCCTAACAAGAGCAATACTACTTATATAAGGTATACAAATACGTTAGACCAGGAAAGTAGTCACGCTAATATTATAAAATATTCAAAAGAAGATAATATATATTACCGTACTATTTATAATGCTGGTTTTAAGGTTAATACAGATAATGAAAAATTAGATAAAGTTAAAGCTGTGATTTTATCTACTGTAAGAAATCTCTATAGTTTTTGAGGGTGTCTACGTATTTTTTATTTGGTGAATCAGCAAAAGCAACTACCATTTTGTAAGCATGATCGTAAGCTAAATTATCCTCGGGGGTATTATTTTTTTCTATATGATCTGCTATGAATTTACAAACTTTAAATATTTTATGAAATTCCTTTCGTGTCCACTGATCATCAGAGTTACAAAGCTGATGTTCATCGTTCTTATTATCAAAGATATTATCAATTTTTTTCTCATCTACCGTCTTAGGAGTCAAGAAAAAAAGTATTATGTTTAAGCATAGAATTTAAACAGACAATAATCTTCCTCATAACAGCAACAAGAGCAATTTTAGGAGCTTTACCAGCGTTAAGTAATTTATTATAAAAAACTTGCATAATTTTATTATAGCGAGTTGCAACCAAAGCTGCCATATAAAGAGCTTGACGTACAACAAATCTACCCCCGGTAATGTGAGCTTTATAGACTTTCTTACCACTTTCGACTGTTTTAGGAGCAAGACCTACAAGAGAGGAAATCTCTTTATTACTAAGTTTGCCTAATTCTGGAAGCTCAATTAATAGCACTCTGGCTATTTTCTTGCCTACCCCTTTATAACTAGTAATAATTTCCTGCTTCTTACTTAAATTGTCATCTTGAGTAATCAGAGCCTCAATATCCTTGCTAATCTGTTCTAGCTGCTTATCCACAAAATTTATCTGTTTCTTTAAATAGGATAAAGCTTTGCCTTGAAGTTGGTGTAAACGATTTTTGTTAGCTTGTACACTAGCTTGTAAATCAAACTCCACGGCTTTGAGTGCTTTTAATTCTTCTTGTAAATCTGATAATATCTCATCTCCTTGCTGAGTATCTGATATAAAAACTGCATATTGTTCAAGTAACACTGCATCTAATTTGTCAGTCTTAGCAAAATGTCCTTTAGCTTTAGCAAAGGCATATACCTTATTTGGATGCGCTCTATGAACTTTGACTTCGGCGTTTTGTAAAAGTTTCATGACAAGCTTTTCATAACCGCCAGTAGATTCTAAAACACAAAGTTTAATAGTAATATTGGCTTGTACAAGATTTAATTGTATAAAATTTGATATTGCTCTTATATTATTTTTAATTTTGTAATGGGTGGAATTATAATAAATGTCCAAAGTATCTTTTGAAACATCTATTCCCATAAAAATATTGTGCTTGGTGCTCATATAGTTTACCTTGAATTTATGAAGTGATTGCTACAGGATTGTAATTCGATCTTTGATTGATCAGGCTACCGTTCGTATTTCACTTTGTTTATATAAATTAGGAGTGTACTTAAGATAAGCACGGTTTTTATAAACCAATCCATTGTTCAGTATCACTCCTAACCTTATTGAGGCACTTTCCTTCCTCTTCTCCAAGATACAATCCATTGTTTAGGGATGATAAGCTTGGCTGGAAAATCTATTTCTCTTGGAGCAGTAGGCCTCAATATCCTATCACACGGTAGTTTCTCTGAAATGTTACTACACACTTACTCTACCTTCCAAATGCTAGCCGCCTCGGTACCAATGCTGTCTTGGGCAGTATTAAAGGCGTGTGCTCATGCTACTACAACGCTGGCCAGCCAATTCTCACCAATTGCAGTGGCAAGTAACTTAGGAACAAATATTGCAGATAATAACCTAAGCCTTGACAACTATAATATCGGCAATCGTACCATCGCGCAGCAAAATCTAACCCCATCGCTGCAAATGGGAGCTGGAATAATTGACGATGGAGGTATGAGAGTTACTAATACTGATAGCGGCAAACAATTTATCACTGAGTCTGTTGATTCTTTAGTTACTAATTTTCGATCTTCACAACTTTGGTCAGATAGCCTGCAGAATCAATTTATGACGGCCCAAAGTAAAATGGGATCCTTGACTAATAGATCAAGTATACTTAATTCCCAAGAACAAAGACACTCAGAGAGTCTAGCCTTAAAATGGGCCCAAAGCGACTCAATGATTCAAGGTTTTTCATTTAGTGAAAATCAAGCAATCAAAGAATCTATTTTACAAGGACAATCTCTTAATGAAAATTATGGTAGTAGTGAGAGGAAAGAAACCACTACTAATACAAACGCAAGTTTAGGGCTAAAAACAGGGGTTTTTGGTGGTAATATTGGAGTAAATGCTAATAATAGTGAAGGCGTGCGTCATGATAAATTAGTAACTCAACAAAAAGCCTATAATGATGCTTTAGAAAAAGTAAAATCGGCCCAAAAAGATGGCAGGATCAGTAATAGTAGTGATGAGGTTAGATCAGTGGGTCAAGATTTAAGCAGTACCTGGCATGAACAACAAACAGTCGGCAGAGAAATATCTAAAACACAACAAACCATGCAGCAATTATCCAACCAAAGAAACTATGTGGAGAGTAACTCTGCTACTATTGATCACAACATGAATGAACCGGTATTACAGGCAATTATTGCTAAAAATATCCCTGGAATAGTTACTAAAGAACAAGCTGCTAGATGGGCACGTGCTCACAGCCATGAAGCTATGCAAACAGCCCAAGAAGTAATAGAAGTCGCTAATCCATTGCCTCAAACTAATTGGGGGGATAGTCAGACTCAAGCTAAGGCACTACAAACCATTGACTCTACTATTAACAATACACCAATAGAAACACAAAATGACTTAAAAACTAACTATCTAGAATCAAATAATAGATTACAAGAACAAGCTATGGTTACAGATAGCACAGGTGCACAAAAACTATTAACAGAATCAGTAAAATCTGATTTAAATAAAGGCAAAAAATTGTATAGTCAAAATGTAGATGAAATACTTGATATTCAATTATCCGGAGAAGAAAGAGCAAGAACTGTAGGTCTTGGAGGTATGACTTTGGATATAAAGGATGGGGGTAGCGAATTAAAAGAGCAATTTGATCAAACCAGTAGCTCAACAATTATTAGAACTGCAGGACAAATAGCAGATAATATTGGTTTAAGTACAGATGCTATAAAACGGAGAAATATTACTTTACCATCAAGCAACAAACAAGATAATGAAAATTAATACTTAAATCAATACAAAAAAACAGATAAAGATTCATTTATATGAGTACCATAACAAAGTTAGTTGCCACTATTCTATCATTGTTATTATTTAATACCGCTATTGCAAATGCAGAAGAGTTCTTAGATAAAAAGGTTAACAATAAACCTGAAGTATGGCACGAAGATCTTAAGGATGATGATGTAACTAGTAACTTTAAGATGCATTCAGCAAAAGAATATTATGACAAAGGGACAGTTTTTGCAAAATTAAAAAAATACAATGAAGCTATAGAAAATTTTAATCTAGCAATTAAATATAAACCTGATCTTGCTGAAAGCTATCAGGAAAAAGGTAAAGTATTGCAAAAACTGGGAAAAGTAGCAGAAGCTACAGAATTACTCAATAAAGCTAAATTATTACAAAAATGATAATTTGTTGCTCTATTGCCTTGGTTAAAGTTTATTAGTTTTATGAACCTATAGTTAAAGTATCATGGATAAAAATATCATTAGCCTAGAATATAAAGAATTTTTAGAACAATTGAAAGAACTGGTATCTACAAGCCGTTATCAAGCAGCACGGTCTGTTAATAAAGAGCTAATAATTTTATATCACTATATCGGTAGCGAAATTCTAAAGCGCCAACAACAACATGGCTGGGGTGCTAAAGTCATTGATAAACTGAGCCGTGACCTAAGATCTGCCTTTCCTGAGATGAAAGGATTTAGCACTCGGAATCTTAAATATATGAGACAATTTGCTGAGGAATATCCAGATTCTGCATTTGTGCAAGAGGTGCTTGCACAATTAACGTGGTACCATAATATTACCCTACTAGATAAGCTAACAGATAAAGAAATTCGTTTTTTTTATGTAAAACACTCTATTACATATGGGTGGTCAAGGAATATAATGATTATGTGTAGAAGTCAAGATTTGATCTTACAGACCCCATAAATTAACTTATTAGATTGTCAGATAAATTTTGACTGTCAGATAAGTGTTCAAGATACAAGATCTCATTATTTTTTTCAAACGCTAATTTTTTACTATCTTTAAAGGTTTGCATAGGCGTTTTACCATAACAATACTTACCAGAATGAGGACGTTCGTTATTATAATAACGTAACCAGGTATCAAGATCTTTTTGCAATTCAAAAAGTGAATTGTAAATCTTTTTACGCATTGCAGTATCATAAAACTCATTTTTCATGGTTTTATGAAACCTCTCACATATCCCGTTAGTTTGAGGGGAATATGCTTTTGTAACGGTGTGTTCTATTCCTTCAATACTTAAAAACAATTCAAAGGCATGATGTTCTATATTTCCTTTATATTCAGTACCACGATCAGTTAATATACGTAGTATAGGAATACCTTGTTCTTCGTACCAAGGTAGAACTCTATCATTTAACATATCAGCAGAGGTTATAGCTGTTTTGTCTGTGTATAATTTGGCATCCGTCACCCTGGAATAGCTATCGATAAAAGTTTGACCATAAACCTTACCTATTCCTTTAAAGTTGCCAACATAGTAAACATCTTGACAACCAAGATAGCCTGGATGTTCTGTCTCTATTTCCCCATGTGCCTCTTTAAGATTCTTACGATTCTCCAAGACACGTAATTGAGCTTCCGTAAGTATAATGCCATCCTGAGCCATTTTAGTTTCTAAAGCTACTAGCCGTTTCTTAAGATTATTGAGATCGTTCCTAAGCCAGATAGATCTAATGCCGCCGGGAGATACTAAAATCCCATCTTTTTTTAATTCGTTCGATACACGAAGTTGACCATAAGCGGGGTACTCTATTGCCATGTCTAATACCGCTTTCTCTACAATAGGATCAACTCTATTAGCCAATATGGGTTTCTTACGGCTTATTTCATACAAGGCTTCATCGCCACCATTCTCATATAATTCCTTGAATCTATAATAACTATCTCTGCTATACCCCATTGTCTTACATGCACTAGATACATTTCCTAAGCTTTTTGCTAGTTCAAGTAATCCTATTTTTGGTCTTATTATTTTCTGATTTAAATTCATTTTAATCTCCATTTAATAATTTGTTTATTTTACTAAATGTAAGATTAAATCTCAACTACTTCAGATATGCAAATTGAACTAGCTTTGCATAAGCGTCAAGGGCAGGCTGTAACCAATTTTAAAAATAAGCTACCATCTCCGCATTCAGATTTGGCTCATTATACTATAAAAGATCCATATATTTTTGATTTTCTCAGCATAGGTGAAGAGGCGCATGAGAGAGAAGTTGAGAGGGCACTAGTTTATCATATGGAGAAATTTCTCCTTGAATTGGGTGCTGGCTTTGCTTTTGTAGGTAGACAATATCATTTAGTAGTAGGGGATCAGGATTTTTATATAGATCTTCTATTTTATCATTTAAAGTTACGTTGTTTTATAGTTTTGGAGCTAAAAGACAAAGATTTTAAGCCTGAACATGCCGGTAAAATGAACTTTTATCTTTCTGCTGTGGATGATCTTATAAAACATGAAAGTGATCAACCTTCCATAGGACTTATTTTATGTAAATCTAAAAACAATGTGCTGGCTGAATATGCTTTGCGTGACATGACTAAGCCAATTGGGCTTGCTGAATATAGATTAACAGAAAATCTGCCAGAGAATATCAAGACCGCTCTACCAACGATTGAAGAATTGGAAGCAGAATTGGCAAAAGATTTTAGTGATGATGAAGATAACCAAGGTAAATAATAAATTCTTGTGAACCAGCAAACCCAAAACAGCTTCACACGTGGATCTCAGGTTGTAGCGCATCAGTTTCGAATGTTTGGGCAGGGGAGCAGCAATGTCTTTGTGGTTGGGTTGTTGGTAGCTTTACTGTGGTTAATATGGCGAATATTGCAGAAATTATATTTAGCTAGTTTATATTATTTTATCATTGAACGCTACGTACAATTAAAACTAATTATAGGTGAGCATTTTTACTCTATTAAGCAGATAGGTATCAGGTTTTATTATCTTGAGCAACAAGATTGGGTTTACCGGCATGCCGAAGAATTTATCTATAAATTTTGGTATGACACAAATCATGGGGTAAGGATTTATAAGTTTGGCCAATTTTTACTGCATACAGCTTGGTTGGAAACACTTATAGTTTTTGCCTTAGGGACAGTAGTAGCAGTAATATTTTGTTCTGCTCGTGGGAAAAAATCAATGGTGGCAAGTAAAATTAGGGGTATGGATTTTGTAGAATCTAAGGTGCTTGCTAAAATGTTGCAAAAAGCTAAAAAAGCTTCAAATATCAAGTTTGCTGGACTGCCTCTAGTAAAGGGCAGTGAAAGACAGCATCTTCTTCTTACCGGCACTACTGGCACTGGTAAAACTAATATGTTGAACGAGCTGTTGCCTCAGATTAGACGACAGAAAGAGCGTGCCATTATTGTGGATTTAACTGGTAGTTTTGTTAATAGGTTTTTTGATCCGAAAATAGATAAATTACTTAATCCTTTTGCAGAAAACAGTCAACATTGGCTTCCATGGAATGATTGCCAGGCAATTTCTGATTATGATGATATCGCTAGTAGTTTTAGCAGCTATAACTTTAAAGTAGATGATTTCTTTGCAAAAAATGCTGAGTTAGTATTATCTGAAAGTTTGCAGCTATATCAGGATAGCAAAGATATTGAAAAACTGGTTAATATGATCATTTATTCAGATAATAAAGCATTCTCTAAAATATTTAAAAATACCGCAGTGGCTGGTATTGTTAGTAGCAGTGCCCCTGAAACTTCAGCTGGCATTCAGGCTACTGTTGGGAAAAATATTGCAGCTTTAAAACACCTGCAACCAGATGGTGATTTCAGCATTAGGCGATGGTTCACCAATCAGCTCGAGACTGGCTGGTTATTTATAACAGCTACCCAATCAAAGAGTTACCCTGCGTCCTCTAATTTCAGCTTGGCTCAGCATTGCTATTAAAGCTCTAATGGATCGGCCTACTCACACAAATAATAACAACATGTGGTTTATTATCGACGAACTACCAGCTTTGCAGAAAATACCGTCTCTGCCAACCGCTTTGGCTGAGAGCCGAAAATATGGTGGCTGCTTTGTTGCGGGCATGCAAAACATCTACCAGCTAGAAGAAATTTACGGTCTATCTGGCTCTGCTTCAATGTTAGACTTGTTTAACAGCAAATTCATCTTTCGGGTCAGTGATCAACAAACCGCCCACAGATCCGCACTTATGCTCGGTGAGCAAGAAACTTTAGAAACTCAAGAAAGCCTATCCTACGGCTCCAACACCATGCGCGATGGAGTAAATATTAATAATATCGAACGCAAAAAACTATTAGTCATGCCATCCGAAATCATGACCTTACCAGACCTGGCCTGCTACGTAAAACTTGCTGGTAATTTTCCCATTACTAAGTTACAGATGAGGCTGCAAACTCACGAAGGTAGAGTTTCTCATTTTACCAATTTGTAAGCTATTTGGTAATGGATGTAATAGCGTGCATGCTTTTTTATTACATTAATGAGCATTTTGTCTCTTTATTTAAAGAGCTTTTCTTACTAGGAGTATTTGAAGGTTTTACTTCGGATGTTCCAACTTCTGAAGGGGCAGAGTGAAATACGCCACCTGCTATTTCTTTGGCTTCGGAAGCTGTATTTTCTTGATTTACGTTAACACTCTTATCATGTTCTTTCTCAAACATTTTTATGAAAGAACGCATAATAGGGTTATTAACGTCTGTTCTTTGGTTTAATCCCTTTATTATATCAGTTAATTTAGTGGCTAGAATTGCAGGTCGTTCTAGGGGATCTACTGGAAGATATTGACGCATATTATTTATTACTGCCTGAAACATCATCTCAGGATTTTGTTGTATTATTTTTACTGGTAGAGCTATATCACGTCTAGGATTATTACCTTTATTTTGGGCGTTAATATTGCCCCCACCCTCTATTATTGCTTTTATTACCTCTAAGTTTCCATTTTGGGTTACCAGATGTAGAGGAGTGTCATAATTAGGCAAATTTTTAGCATTTATAGGAACTTTAGCTTGTATTAACTTCTTTACTGCGTCTAGGTGTCCCTTACTTGCTGCCACAAGCAGAATAGTGTCGCCATTATTTTCCTTAGCATTAACATCAGAGAGAGGTATTAACTCTTTTACTAAACCTAAGTCTCCACGGCGTACTAGCGTATGTAGAGCAGTTCTACCATTACGGGCCTTAGCTTTAGCATCAATATAAGGTACTAATTCCTTCATTACGTCTAAGCGGTTATGCATTCCGGCAACATCCAAAGCAGTCGTATCAAAATTGTCATAAGCGTTAACATCAGAGTGAGATATTAACTTCTTTACTATATCTAAATGTCCATAGTATGCTGCCGCATGTAGAGCAGTTTGACCTTCCCTGTTCTTAGCTTTAACATTAGAGTAAGGTATTAACTCTTTTACTACGTCTACTGACCCCCCAAATCCTGCTGCCAGATGCAGAGGAGTATTGCCCCTATTGTCTTTAGCTTTAACATCAGAGTGAGATATTAACTGCTTTACTGCCTTTAAATCTCCACGTTCTGCTGCCAGGTGCAGAGCAGTCTTACCCTCTCCTTCTTGAATTCCGTACAGTATCGGTTTTTCATAGAGAGGCTTTTTACCGAGCAACTCATCCAATTGTTGTGTGCAAAAATTAGCTCTATCTTCTCGATTTCCTTCTTTGGCAAATTTATAGAACTCCTTGATTATCTCTTGCTGTACCGGCTTTAATCCAGGATGGTCGTCTAATATCCTCACAAATTGCCTTAACCCAGTTTCGAGAATTTTTATATCTCTTATATCTTTTGGCTCTGTTGAATTTATTGGAAAAGGTTCACTTTTATTAACAAATAACTGCACACGTTGTACTGCTTCTTGTAGGTCTTGCGGCAGAATACCAGTTACGTGCCTATCTGAATTATCATTAAATTTTACTTTTTTACTAACTTCTGGATGGCCTTCAATTATACTTTTTATGTTTTTAACAATGAGCTCCTTCCGATCCCCTCTCTCACTTTTTGCCATTTTATCTACCCATTTTATTTTTTATTATTTACATTTTAATTTGCTATTTGGTTTAGTTGACATTAATTAAGAATTTTCAGTGCATTTCCCATTCCTATCTATTGAAAAAGTTAACTAATTGTATCACAAATTAAGTGGACCACTAATAGATAATTAATTTACTGTTAACTATTTTATTTAGTAATGAGTTAAAAAGTTACCCTCACATATTTAGGGTAATTTTAAATTCCTCTCACTAATATTCCTTTATTTTTCTGTATCTCTGCTCCATTCTTTAACTCCAGCTTTATTTCTTTACCCACCGTTGATTCTGGCTTAATATACTGCATTACTTGTTTATCTTTACCTATGGCTCTAAGGTAATCTTCTGGCACTACGTGGCTTTTGCCTTTAAAGTCGTGTATGACTATATCGCAAAATCTGGTATCACCTAAGTTATAATTTGGATCAAATTTGTTTTTCATGGTTTGTAAATCTGTGGTTATTTTTTGCTCAATTGCTGTAGAGCAGGTTTTACGGCTATAGGTAATGAAAGTTTCTAGTCCTTGTTGTTTATATATTTGTAGAGCAGTGGTGATATTTTCTGCTGAGCCAAATCTCTCTAATGATTTTATCGCATTCCGGAAATTTTGTAGTGTCTGAACATTATTAGCAGTTGCTACCTTGGAAAATTCTAGTTCTATAGACTTGAGCTGATTATTCTGATGGCCTGTTGCTAATTTCTCAATCTTTGGTACTAGTAGGTTACGGATAGAGTCTATTCCTTGAGTTTTAAGTAGATCATTGAAATCTCCAGGCTCTTTAGGCATTGTGATTAAAACTATAGCACCTTTTTGTTCTAATGTTTCCTTGGCGTTTGTTATAACTTTCAGAGAGGGAGCATTTTGACCATCATTATCGGCAGCGATTATAATCCTTTCGTTTGTTTGTGGTTGGTAGTTTTTGATATTACTAACTCCAAGGCTGCATAGGATTTTACCTTTTAGTCCTGCTTCTTGAAGGCTTAAAGCAGTTTCCACTCCTTCTGCGATAATAGTGATATTGTGTTTTTGGTCACTATCTCGTTGAATTTCTACAAAAGAACTACTAATTTTACCAAAAGAACGTTTATTAGCCGTAATATCAGCTTTGGAGCCGGTTTCTTTATTTAAATAAATAGTTTGTCCGCCGGTGATTTGACCTTCTTTGTCCCTGGCAAAAGCAATTAGGGCCGGGTAATGTTGTTTGCTGGTATTATCCCACATCATACTAGTGCGGAGATCTTGGCTTAGCTGATATTTGGTTAGAATTATTTCAATTCCCCGATGTTCTGATAAATATTTTCTTGCGACATTTTGAGAGGTGGAATATTTAATGGAATCTGATTTTTCGTATAAAACTTGGGCGTATTTGATTTTAGCTTCTGCAACATGTTGTTCCTTTTGATCCTGAGTTTTGGTTTTTTGGTAAAATGCGTCTGCCGCCAGATCTTTTAGCCAGGTTGCTTTATTTTGATAGTTATTAGCCATGCCAACCATATCTTGCAGATATTCTTTAGCTTGCATAAAATTGCAGTTCTTTTCTCTTTGCACTAAAGTAAATAAATCTCCACCTAGGTCATTGCTAAAGTCATGCCAGATACCGGCTTTACTACCTATGATTTTCATCACTATTTTGCCATTCTCTCCCAAGCGCAGCGTGTGGTTATTAGATAAATATTTATTTGGTGAACCCAAAAGAGAGTAAGCTACTTTTTCCGCTCGATAGGATAGTTGTCGTTTTAAGTCAGTCATTTCTTGTTGGCGCTACGAGTTAATAAGATATTGCTTATGGGAATAGGAATTATCAGCCAAAGTAGGAGGATTGGTGCTGCTATAGAGACTGTTAGACTTCAGATCATTCTTAACTTTTGTTATTCCTTGCTGCCTTACCACCCGACTTAAATTGCTAGAAGTAAAAAAGCGTGATAATATGATCTCCAAATATAATAATCATTGGAGAATAAGATGCGAATATTTACTGGAGGAGTAGCTCATATAGCAAAGGTAATTGAAGAGGATTTAGGTAGTCGAGTTACTGGTTTGCATAAGTCGCATATAAGTGGGATTGCTGATTTGGCAGCATCTGCATTAAGCTGTAGCAGCGTCAATAGTGGAGAGTGGATTGCGGTATTGCCCCGTAAGACAGGAGATGTTAAATCGAAAGAAAGGTATATTAGTAGATTGTTATCTAACTGTTTGATAGAACCTAAGCCGGTTATGCATGGTTTTGTTCCGGAAATAATTACGATGGCCGCTAGCAAAGAAAAGACTGCTATATTGATATTGGACCAAAGTAAAATATCCACTAATTTTGAATGTTTGATGATTTCGTTGAGAGTTGGTGAAAGAGCCATGCCAATTGCATGGAAGGTTGAAAAAACTCAAGGAGCCATTGGCTTTGAGGTGCAAGAATCATTAATCAAGGATGTAGCTAAAATGATACCTGAAGGTGTTAAGATCTTGCTTGCAGCCAATCGGTTTTATGGTACACACTCGTTAATTAATTTATGTCAATCTCTTGGATGGAGCTATCGAGTAAGACTTAAATCTAATCTTATACTGATGCAAGAAGGAGGGGAAATCACTACAGGTGATGCAGTCAATATGAAGCTGACATCTTTAGAAAATCAAACTTTTCACAATACCAATGTTACAACTAATATAGGTATTTTACAAGAAGCTGGTTGCAAAGAGCCGTGGATTATTGCTATGGATTGCCTACCATCAAAATACAGAGTACTTGATTATGGGATGAGATGGGGCATAGAATGTATGTTTTCTGATTTTAAATCACGAGGATTTTCTATAACCAAAACACATTTACAGCATGAAGATAGGATTGAACGTCTTATTTTAGTACTGACTGTTGCTTTATTTTGGGCTATCTCTACTGGGGCTATATCTTCAAAAAAAACTTTATAGATCCACAATATCACTATTTAAACAGGGCTTAAGATTCTTATTACATGCCGCTCTCAACCTACCTGAAATACCTAAATTATGGCTCTATAAATATTCAGTCGGGTGGTAAGGAGGCGATCTCTATTCATTGACAAATCACTTTAATTATGCTTATTATTTAAAAAGTCATATAAGAGCTGGGCAATAGAGGCTCTAATAGTAATCATTAATTTATAATGTGATGAGTTCCATTTATCATATACTTGATAAAGTACCGGCGTTTTTTCCTGAAGATATGCAGTTAGAGTATGAACAATTAGCGCAGCAATTAATTAAATCAGGTAATCTTAGGATCGATACTGATACTAGTAGTAATTTTGCCAGATTTTCTGATCCGAAATTTAATATCAGCAGGATGGTAAGCAAAGAAGAGATCACAGATCCTGCATTAATACCTCAAACTAATCAATTATTTCAGTCTTTATATAAATCCAATATATCCACTCAAAAATTAGCATCTATTTATAAAGATTTGCATAAACAAATTCAGAAATTACAACCGGTTAAAAAAGAAATTACCGAGAAATTAGCCAGAATTTTTGTGCAAGCTGCTCATCCAATAGTAATCAGGTGGCTACTACATGATAAAGTGCAAGTATTTATTACCTATTCTCATAATATTGGCGATATGATGAATATAGTTGACTGGCAACGTTCTGGGGGTAATAGTGGTATGCAAAGCACTGATGGCAAAAATGTTGCGGTTTTTGTCTCATGTGGAGGGGATCCGTTTGCGCAAAACAATATAGAACACCCAACTTTTGGCGATGGGTGGGCAGCGATAGCGCGGTTGCAAATCATCGCAGGTCAAGAGTTAGGGCATTTCGCTGATATTAAAAGAGATGAAAAAGGTAGACAAATTAGCCGTCATTCCGCCAATTTTGCTGGCACCAGGGCAGCCCCTCATGTTAAACAAGCACGAAGAAATGACCTTATTAATTGCGATAAATTATTATCTACACTTCTCAACTTAGGAATGGAGAAAATGATTCATTACGAAGAAAAGATAAAATTTTATGATAAAAATAACTTAAGGGGTGTGCGGTTTTATCAAGCAAAGTTATTGTCTCTAATAAATAAATATAGATTTTTATTAAATATTCATGCAAGAAAATTATTGTTTGTCAAAAGATTTGCCACTGATCAATATATGGGTTTAATGATTAGAGCTATGATTAAAGATATGCAATTCAATTTAGCACCGATCGCCGACGTCTATAAAGACAGTAATCCTGAGGTTGAAGAAACAATAGCTTGTATTGAAGCGTTAGCAAGGGTGCCGCAGCAAGTTATGAAATGGGGTTATTTAACAACTATGGCAACAATGCAAGGATTATATAGAGTATATTATAATGAAGTCATTCCTTCTTTAATTACTAACTATGAATTGATGACTAAAGAACGATATAAACGTGACCTATCAAAATCACAATCCCTTATTAATTTGTGGCATAGGTTTAATATCTTTAGACGCAAACAAAGAGCAAGGCCAGTAAGAGAGATATAATAGACTTCTTTTAGAGCTCGGCTCTGGTAGGGAATTTGAAGTTAACTCTTCGCTTCAAACTGCAGTGTATGTGAGGAGCAGAAGATCATGAAGTACGACGAACATAGATAATTTAGTTCCCGGAAATGGTATAAGAAAGTTTAAATAAAGCCTTTAAGTGGTAAATTAATGATACCAGCTAGAGTAATACTGTTATCACAATTATATGATAATCTTGGGTCCAGAGGAATTTTACCGACAAAGGGAATATTATGTTCTGCAGCAAAATTTTTACCCGAATTTTGGCTAAAAGTTTGAATGATTTTTTGCGATCCGGGTTCAACTAAATAACTCATATTTTCTATAATTCCTAGAATTGGTAAATTAAATTTTTTATATAAGTCAATTGATCTTACTACATCTATTTGAGACATTTTGTGAGGGGTGGTGACTATTATTACTCCATCTAATTGATAATTTTCTAAAATACTTAAATGAATATCGCCAGTACCTGGGGGCATATCAATAATTAGGTAATCTAACTCGCTCCAATCAGTTAAAGATAAAAGTTGATAAATTGTTTTACTTGCTATTGGGCCCCGCCAAATAGCAGCTGAGTGATTCTGAATAAGCAGTCCTATAGAAATAATTTTAATATTCCTTGATTCTAAAGGAATCATCTTATTATTCACCATCTCTGGTACCCCACTAACACCAAATATATGAGGGATTGAAGGGCCATAAATATCTGCATCCATTATCCCTACTTTATACCCTTGCATATTTAATTGCTCGGCAATTAATGCTGCAACAGTGGATTTACCGACACCGCCCTTACCAGAGGCAATTAATATTATCTTTTTTACCCCGGCGATCAGATGTTTCACTTTACTATTATGGGGCTTTTTTACTATTTCCCGGTTGTTAGTTAAAGCGATAGTTATTTTACCAATATTAGGTATTTCCATAAGCTTATTGATCGCTTGATTTCTAATATGATTCACTACCTGAAGATCTTGATTAAGTGTATCAATGGCAAAACCAATATTGTTATCTTTAATTATGATGTTAGAGATAACATTTATCAATTTTGTATTATCATTAAAGGTAATATCTGAAATCTTCCTTAAGATCTCTTGCTTATTTATATTAATCATTGTTTTGTTATATAAAAATTGCCTTAACTTAGCTAGATAGTAACAGCTTGACGTAAAGATAGATACAGGATATAGTACTCTATTAATGGATTCTTGTCGATATCTCTATAATGTATCAATTAATCAAAAGGCAATAATAACATATGTTTAAACAAATATATGCGCAAATTATGAAAAAATCTCCTTGGGAAGATTTTGATCAGGATAATGAAAAAACTGAATATAACATATTTACTAAACCTAGGAAAAAAAATAATTTTCATTTTAATGACTTCTATAGTAAATTTAGTTTTAATAATAATGTAGTGATATTAATTTTATTATCATTAGCTGCTATTTGGTTTGCCTCCGGAATTTATGAAGTAAAAGAAGGAGAAGAAGCAGCAGTCATGAGGTTTGGCAAATTTGTCCGTAAAGGATCTCCTGGCTTAAATTACCACCTACCCCTTCCTTTCGAACAAGTAATAATCGAAAAAGTGAATCAATCACGTCGAATCGAGATAGGATATAGATCTAGCAGTAGTTTTAGGCCTAATATTGGTATAGATAATACTAAAACTATAGTAGCAGAAAGCACTATGCTCACAGGAGATGAAAATATTGTAGCGTTAAATTGTGACGTTATGTGGCACATTAGTGATTTAGAGAAATTTATTTTCAATATAGTAAACCCAGAAGAGTCAGTCAAAACTGCAGCTGAAAGTGCTATAAGAGAAGTAGTGGGTAATACCCCTATCTCTTCTATATTATCTGATCAGAAGCAAGAAATTACTAATAAGATTGAATTATTAACCCAAAAAATTCTAGATCAGTATAAAGCAGGCGTTAACATAGAAAAAGTGCAATTACTTAAGGCAGAACCTCCGGCCGAGGTAATAGATGCTTACCGAGATGTACAAACTTCTAAGGCTGATAAAGAACGTGAAATAAATCAAGCTCAATCATATAATAATGACATTCTGCCTAAAGCCCGCGGGGAAGCAGCTAAAATTGTTCAAGAAGCAGAAGGGTATAGACAAGCAGTAATCTCAAAAGCGGAGGGTGACACTAAAAGGTTTGCCGCTATTTATAAACAATATCTGGCTAACAAATTGCTCACTAAAGATCGACTTTATTTGGAATCTATAGAAAAAGTTCTAGAAGGCACTAATAAAGTTATTATGAGCACTAATGGGGTGTTGCCGCATATGGCAATTCAACAAAGTAAAATTAAGGAATAGTGCTATATGAAAATAATTTATTACGTAAGTTTTGTAGTTCTGGGGTTATTGTTACTCACTACTAATGCTTTATTTACTGTTGATCAGCGCTATTCTGCAGTAGTATTCCAATTTGGGGAAGCTCTAAGAACTATTGATAATCCTGGATTAAATATCAAATTCCCTTTTATTCAAAATGTTGAATTTTTTGACAAACGAATTTTAAATGTGGAGGCAGAGGCGAAAGAATTGACTGCTTCGGATGGCAAAAGGGTAATGGTAGATGCTTTTGCTAAATTTAAGATTACCGATCCTGTGATGTTTTATAAAACTGTTCATAATTATCAAGGAGTAAAAATTCGGATTAATAAAATCTTAGAATCCTCCATGAGAAAAGTGATCGGTAGAGTACCTTTAACTAGCCTCCTTACTAGTGAAAGATCTGAGATAATGTTGAATATTTTAACACAGGTCAATAAGGAAGCGCAAAATTTTGGCCTTGCGGTAATAGACGTTAGAATTTTACGAACCGATCTTCCTAAGGAAAACAGCGCAGCAATTTATCGTCGTATGCAAACTGCTCGTGAAAAAGAGGCTACCCAAATAAGAGCAGAAGGACAGGAAGAAGGCGCCCGTATCAGGTCTAAAGCTGATAAGGAAAGTAAAATATTATTAGCTGAAGCTTATATGCAAGCGCAAATAATCAAAGGTGAAGGAGAGGGAGAAGCAGGCAGAATATATAATCAGGTTTATTCTATTGATCCTGAATTTTATAAATTTTATAGATCATTAGAAGTGTATAAAAATGCATTTAAAAAGGAGGATACTTCTTTGGTGCTTTCACCGGAGGCCGAGTTATTAAAATATCTCAATTTAGGTAAATAATAATTATTATTTGGTATATGATTATAAGTATTTTTAAGTTTGATAATTTGTTAAAAATTTTATTTTTAATTATTAATCTATCTTTTCTATCTTGCATTTTTGCTGAAGATATTACTCCACCTCCAAATATACTGCCTTTGGAACGCAAAGAATTAGAGATACCGCCAGTAAAAGTGCCAGCAACATCTCATTATAATAGTTTCGCAGATATTGTAGAACCATTAGCTCCAGCAGTAGTCAATATATATACTGTACAATACCACTCCAAATTAGACAATACACAAACAAAACCTTTTGCAAAATTTCCTCTCGAACATTTTAATGAGCTTTTAGAAAAATTTAATATCCCTTTTAATTTTGATGAAATATATTCTAACCCTAAATCTATTCCTTTAGGCTCTGGCTTTATTATAGACCCTGCTGGCTATATAGTTACTAATCACCATGTCATCGAAAATGCAGATAAGATCTACATTAAATTAATGGATAATAGAGAATTCTCGGCTACCTTAATAGGAAGTGATAAGAAAACTGATTTAGCTCTTATAAAAATTGATAGTGATGGGACGTTGCCATTTGTAAAATTTGGGGATTCAGGGAAAGCAAGAGTAGGAGATTGGGTAATAGCGATTGGTAACCCCTTTGGTAAGCTTGGAGGCACTGTTACAGCTGGTATTATATCTTCAAAAGGGCGTGATATTGATGACAATACTAATGTTATAGTAGATTTTATACAGACGGATGCAGCCATTAATAATGGTAATTCTGGAGGTCCTATGTTTGATGTAGAAGGTCAAGTGATAGGAGTCAATACATCTATTTTTTCTCCTTCAGGAGTGAATATTGGTATAGGATTTGCTATCCCATCCAATACTACTAAGTTCGTTATAGATCAGTTAAAGAAAAATGGTAAAATTAATCGTGGCAGATTTGGAGTAATCATTCAAGAAGTAACGCATGAAATTGCTGAAGGATTAGACTTAAAAGAAGCGATAGGAGCATTGGTAGTAGAAGTAAAGAAAGGAGGTGCAGCGGATAATTTTGGTATCAAGCCTGGTGATGTTATAACAGAATTTGCTGGACAACCGGTAAAAAATTCAAGAAAATTACAAATATTGGTTGCTGAAACACCTGTAGATCAAGAAATAAAAATTATAGTAGTGCGCGATGGAAATAATCAAGAGTTAAGCGGTAAAATCAATGATACCGATCTAGAGCAGCACAAAGCAGTAAACGAAAACGTCATACTCAAGAATGACGATACTAATTCTTCAATGATCAAAGGTAATGTCACTTTTCATAATCTCACGGAGGATATTAAGCAAAAATTTGCTATTAAGGGCCCGGCTAAAGGTGTGATCGTTACCGATGTAATAAAAAATGAAAAAAATTATGATTTTAAAATTGGGGACTTAATAGTTGCCAGTAAACAGCAACCAATAGAATCTATTGCCCAATTAAGTTTATTATATGAAAATGCAAAAAATGCTAACAAACAAAATATAATTTTGTTAATTAAACGACGTAATAATTCTATTTTTGTCCCTTTGCCAGTAATAGATTAGGCCTGTGTGAAAGAAATTTTTTTAGAAGTGATTTATAGAGCATCTTAATCGAAAAATAGTGGAAATTTTGCAGATAAAATACGCATAAATCAAACTATAAAAATTTCCTTCACACAGGCCTAAAACTAATTGTTAAATTTAAATGCCTAAGTTATACCAAGTTGCTTTCAAGACAGTAGTAGGAGTATGAGTGGTGAGGCACGCGGAACCTAGTAGATCTAGGGGAGCATGACGAATCCCGAAATACGATGACCTAATGTGAAGAAAGCAATGTGGTATTATAGGTTTCTATGTCTATATAGAGATTGTTTTATTATGGATCATAACGTTAAAATAGTAATATTAAGTTTTTATAGTTTTGTTAATATTAAAGATTTAGAATTGATATTACCGAAGATTTTATATATTGGTAAAAAACTACGGGTTAGAGGTACTATCCTCTTAGCTTACGAAGGTTTTAATGGTTCGGTATCTGGTATAGAAACAGAAGTAAAGCTACTATTACAAGAAATTATAAAACTTACTGCAGCCCCTACTGTGAATAGTAAGGTCAATTATTGTGATAAACACCCTTTTCATAAATTAAAAGTAAAGCTTAAAAAAGAAATAATTTCCATGGCGATAGAGAATCTTGATACTTCCAGCCTTAAAGGTGAATATATTGAACCAAAAGATTGGGACAAATTTATTAGTCAAGATGATGTAGTAGCGATAGATACTAGAAATAGGTACGAAACTACTATTGGTAGTTTTAAAGGGTCTCTAGTGCCAAATACAGATACATTTAAGCAATTTCCCAATTGGTTAATAGAAAACAAAGAATTATTTTCAGGAAAAAAAATTGCCATGTTTTGTACTGGAGGCATTAGGTGTGAAAAATCAACCGCTTTTTCCAGAACGATAGGTTTGAAGGAGGTATATCATCTCAAGGGAGGCATTTTACAATATTTGGCAGAGACCAACAATAATAATAATGTATGGTATGGAGAATGCTTTGTATTTGATGATAGGAGAGCTGTCGCAAGTGATTTAGCTCCAGCTGCAGGATATTGGCTAGAGCGTAAATAAACTTCGTGCGTCTAAACTGCTTACACAATGCGTTACTAAATATACTCAGTTAATCTAAAAAACCGGATTTTCTTTGCCAGCAGTAGGGGCGTAGCGTGGCAGTAACATACTAATATATGAGCAAAGCTAAATCCTAGAAAACATGTAAAAACAATTGTTAACAACAAATGAGTCATAGTACCCCACAGATTTTACAGGAGGGTTAAAATAATAAATTGAATAAGTGACTGAGAGTCACTAATCTCCGCTGAGAAACAAGCAACAGGAGGTATTAATGGACTCTCAATCACTATACCAAATATTATACATATTTTTAGATTGGCACCCAGCACGAATTAAAACATTTGCAGAATTAATTTGTGCAGTAGTAAAAGCTAAAACTGTGAGAATCAAAGAATTAGCACTGTATGTCGCTTCTAAAGGCAATTTGCATGCCAAGATTGTTAAAGTTGAGCGTTTGCTTTTAGAACAAAATATGTGCTTTATAAGTTTAGGGAAAATTATTGTTAAATTGCTCTGTCTAACAGGTAAAATTAGCCTTGCCATAGATAGAACCAGCTGGCAATTTGGTATTAAAAATTTGAATTTTTTTGTTGCAACTATCGTTTATGGTAATATTTCAATTCCTATAGCATGGTTGTTACTTGATAAAAAAGGCAACTCTTCTACTAATGAAAGAAAGAAATTGATTGAGCAAATTTTAACAATTATACCTAAGGAAATGATAGAGCTTATCCTTGCCGATCGGGAATTTGTTGGTGAGGAATGGTTGCAATATATGGGTGGAATCCAAAAATTACCTTTTGCTATCAGGCTAAGAAAAAGTGAGAAGGTCAAGCATTTCAACGGTGGCAAGATGAAGTTGAATAAATGTTTTGCCGATATGCAAATGGGTGACACTAAAACTATAGAAAGCAAAATTTACAATGGTATGGCAATTAAAATAACTTGTTTGCAATTAGAAAGAGAGCAACTATTTATTGCTAGTAATGTGCTTATTGGTGAATGTGCTTTGCTAGCATATAAGCAGAGGTGGAGCATTGAGCGACCTTTTCTGTCTCTCAAGTCATCTGGATTTAATATTGAAGATACCCACATTACAGATCAAAAAAAGCTGGAAAAACTATTTGCAATAGTATCTTTATCCTTAGCTATTTGCGTGCTTGCTGGTGACATTAAGAACAAAATTTATCCTATAAAGATCAAAAAACATGGTCGTAAATTATACTCATTATTTACTTACGGATTTGATTGGATAAAAGATTATTTTTATAACTCGTTAAGTGATACCCCTGCTATGTTGTTTTCATTACTACGAAAACACATTATGCATGCTTTTCAACTTCAACAATAAGTGTGGGGTACTATGATATTAATTACAATTGTAGATAACGATTTTTACAACGGTGTATTTCAATTTGAAAAACTATCAGAGCAATTAAATATACCAAAACCCACCAAATATAAATTTGATCCAAGAGATTATCCTGAATATGAACACACTATGACACACCAAGGTGAAAGCGGAATAGAGAATTATAATAAATTTGCTACTTGGGAATTTAGAATATGAACCCACTTTGTATGTTTGAAATTTATGGAAACATGGTATCGTTGGAAGAAAGAACGATAAATATTGTGGTAGTAACATATCTAGAAAAAGACGATTATCTTTAACTTTTAGAACAGTAATTTTACAAAAAGGTAACAATTTACCCCTAGCACAGTTATCATAGCTAACAGCTATATTTTAAAGCAACATATGAATTTGTGTTTAAGAGCTAGAGCAAACCTAAGCCTAATAGGTATTGGCGGAGAGAAGGGGATTTGAACCCCTGACACGTTGCCGTGAACACGCTTTCCAGGCGTGCGCCTTAAACCACTCGGCCACCTCTCCAGTGATTATTGCTTAAACTTTTTCCATTCTAAATAACAGTAATTATTCTTACTGAGAATGGTCTTATTACAAATGGTCTTATTATAAATAAGAAAAAATGTGCTTCGTAAATAAACATTTTGATTTATAAAACACAGCCTAATAGGTAAATGCATTATAGTAATTTAACCTAATCTCTACTTAACTATAGAATTTATATTAGCGTAATATTCACAGTAATCTTTAACAGGACAACTAGGACAGCTGGGGGACCTAGCCTTGCAAATATACCTACCCAGCAATATTAACCAATGATGCGCATATTTCATCCACTTTATATCAATAGAGTTAAGTAGTTCCTGTTCTACCTTAGCAGTAGTGTGGCCGTGAGCTAGCCCTAATCGGCGCGCCACTCGAAATACATGAGTATCTACTGCCATAGTAGCCTTATCAAACAGACAGTTTAATATTACATTTGCTGTTTTCCTGCCCACCCCTGGTAGTTTTATTAAATCTTCTAAATTATCAGGCACCTTGCTATCATACTTATCTATTAAAATTTGACAAAGTGCAATAATATTTTTTGCTTTTGTTATAAATAAACCTATTGATTTGATATAATCCCTTAATTTGATTTCTCCTAGCTCTAATATTTGTTGTGGAGTATTATAATTTGTAAATAATACACTGGTAGCTTTGTTAACTGAAGCATCAGTTGCTTGAGCCGATAATATAACTGCTATCAGCAGTGTAAAGTTATTAACATATTGCAGTTCTGTCCTAGGAGTAGGGTTAGCTTTGCTTAAGGTGCTAAAAATTTTATCAATTATTTCGGCTTGCATATGGTAGTATTAAAGTATAAAAGGAAGTTATAATTTGTAGCAGGTTTAAAGATGTTAGAAAATAGAAATTTTGATTTTATAAAAAATGAAATTGAAAATAATGAGGTTGTATTATTTATGAAAGGGACTGCTCAGTTTCCCCAATGTGGTTTCTCTTCTACGGTGGTAACAATTCTGAGAAAACTTGGAGTAAAATTCAAAGATATTAATGTTTTAGAGCAACCAAATATACGAGAAGAGATAAAAATTTTTAGTGATTGGCCTACTATCCCTCAGCTCTATATTAAAGGTGAGTTTGTTGGGGGTTGCGATATAGTACGAACCATGTATGAAAACGGCGATTTAATATTATTACTAAAGAATAAAAATATCACAATAGCTCCTAGCTCTGACTAAAATTCATGATTATTTGTTAAATTGAATTTTCGTACTGTAATAGACTTCTAAAGAAGTCTATTTTGCGGGGTTTTCGCTATGCTCACGTACTATTTGTACGCTCCGCGCCTCACCCTTTAAAATAAAATCCACCTCTTGAAATCCATTGAGTGTACTACCTGGTAAGATAGTCTCTCCACGGAGAAACTCATCAACCCCTAATATTTTTCTCCCTTGTTGTTGTAGTTCAGTAATCATCAAGATCCCTTGGCCGCATGCAACAAATAACTTATCATTTATTATAGTACCAGGCAGCATCTGACTATCTATGTTATTGTACTCTGCCTTCAAAATTTTTATTATTTTACCATTATATTCAAAATATACCCCAGGCCAGGGATTCATTCCGCGAATTTTACAATCTATCTTATAGGCACTATCACGCCAATCAATTTTTCCTTCTTCTTTCTTGAGCTTGGGGGCATATGTAATATTTTCTGGGCTTTGAGCAATTCTTGGCAAATTCTCGATATTATCCAAAACATTTAGTAGTAAATTAGATCCTATTACTGCACATTGATCATGTAACAGTGTTAAGGTTATTCTAGGAGGCAATATAAAAGAATGTTGTAATATAATATCACCAGTATCAAACCCTTCATCCATTTGCATTATACATACTGATGTAGTGGTATCACCTGCAATAATAGTACGTTGTAACGGAGCAGCCCCCCTATGCCTTGGTAAACTTGAAGGATGAATGTTAAGGCAACCATATTTCTTAGCTTGAAGGATTAATGGAGGAATTAAAAAACCATAAGCCACCACTATGATTATCTCTGACTTAATGGAATTGATTAAATCGACTGCTTCCTGATTTCTTAAAGTGGTGGGAGTATATACAGGAATATGATACTGTAACGCTAGCTGATGGACAGGTGAGGCAATTTCCTGCAGCCCTCTTCCTTTTGATTTAGGAGGTTGAGTAAATACCGCAGCTACTTGATGCGCTGCAGAATCAATTAGTGCCTGAAGGGATGGTACCGCAAATTCTGGAGTACCCATAAAAATTACTTTCACAAAATATTATTTTTAAGCTTTTTTAACTTCCGTAGGACTACATCTTTTTTAAGTACACTTAAATAGTCAATTAGCAGCTTGCCTACTAAATGGTCCATTTCATGTTGAATAACTCTAGCTAACCAACCCTTAACGTTTAATTCTTGTCTATTATTATGATAATCTAAAAACTGAATACTGATACACTCAGATCTTGCTACTTCTACCCGTTGATGCGGTAAAGATAGGCATCCTTCTGTTGCCACTATTAATTCTTTTGATTGGGCAATTATTTCTGGATCTGCCATAAATAAGGGGTAAAAACCAGCCTCTCTGACGACTTCATCATTATCTTGCAAATCAATTGTTAAGATACATTTCGGAACACCGACTTGTACTGCAGCAAGACCTACACCCTGATCATGATACATAGTCTCTAACATATCATCCATTAACTTTCTTATATCATTAGTTACTTCTCCTACTAGCATTGATTTTTGTTTCAATCGTGGATCTGGAGCAGTCACAAGAGGTAATACAGACATAACTTTAATAAATCAACGAATAGGGCATACGTAAAGTGAGTCGCATACAATCCAACTTTTAACTTATATTATTTTGCATAGTAGTATGCAAATTGGAGATAGCTGTTATATAGTCAATTGATGAGAAGTTGGTGACGTCGTTACTCGTCGCTCGCCTATTATCTATAGGCTTCGCTCCATCGCGCCTAGCACCAAATTCTCCTGAATTGACTATACCATTTCCCAAATCAGATTAATCATATCATAATATCCTTATGATTTCTAACTTTTTATTCATCAGCAATTCCCAGTAAGGGTTAAAGAGGTAATAAGACAAGGATTGTAGGCATTATTTTTCGCAGAGTTTAGGTGGAATTCGCTAAGAAAATGCCTTAGAATTAGCTAAGAAAAGGTCAGCATTTAATGAAAACACACAAGGTTTGAGGGATGTCAAAGAAATATCGCTGACTTCTTGCATAATTCTGCTTGAGATGGTAGTTTGTGTATCGATTCGGTACTTAAATCCTTATATATAGCCTTCAGATATGAGTAGTATATTATGGTTATTTTAATATCCAATCAGCAGAGTGTAAATGACAAACAAACTTATAAAAAATATATTCTATAGCTTAATAGGCACATATTCAATAAGAAGAATTTTAGGCAATAGAGGAACAGGGGAAGGAACTGCGCATTGTGCCCAATATAACCCTACAAACAAACAAGATCTTACCTTATATAATTCTACAGAAAGTAGGATATTATATAGAGAAGAATTAATCCTTAATTATTATAATAATAAAGGTAAAACCAAGGGGCTTAGAAAATATTGGTATATTCTGAGGGATAATACGATAACAAAATACTTTTGCGATGACAATGATAATACTTTATTTTATCAAATACATTTTAATGCTACTGACCCTTTGCAAGCTGAAGGAATTCATAAATGTAACTTAGACATTTATACAGCGCGCTATATCTTTTATAGTCCAAGGGCCTTTGAATTACATTACGATGTACTAGGACCCGATAAAAATTATACTATTAAAACTAGCTATATTAAAATTTAAAATACTAGAACTTAGCAAATAACACCCTGAAATCAATTGAGTATATTCACGTGCTTATTTACGTATACTATTCGTACCCGAAGGGTTGGATACGATCGAATCAACTTCAAGAAGCGCTAGGCAGTAGCAAAGCCTGAAGGCTCGCAGGCCCTTATAGATTAGTACGTTATGCCTTCAACTAGGATATGGTGGGAATATAGGGATATACTCCTCTCAAATGATTGTGCTGCTAGGCGCGATGGAGCAAAGCAGAATAGGCGAGCGACGAGTAACGACGCATGCAAATTCATATCAGAGGAGTATAGCTGGAAATTCGGTGTAATTTGTTGTTACCCCGAATTCTAGTTATATTAGTTTCTTCTATTACCTAAGAATCTTATAAGATGTAAGAATAAATTAATAAAATCTAAGTATAGGGTAAAAGCTGCCATAATTGACATCTTTTGTCCTAACTCACCGCCACCATATATAAAATACATAGATTTTATTTTTTGTGTATCCCAGGCAATAAGTCCCATAAATACCCCAATCCCAATTATAGATACCGCAAAGTATAAGGCTGAGCTTTGTAAGAATAAATTTACTAAAGAAGCAATAATAAGGCCAAATAGACCCATAATAAAGAAAGAACCTAATGAGGTTAAATCGCGATTAGTACTATAACCATAAAGGCTCATTCCCCCAAAAACCGAGGCACAAATAAAGAATGTACGGGCAATTGATTCCCCTGTATAAATTAGGCCTAGCGATCCTAGTGACATACCGGTTAAAGCTGCATAAGCCCAAAATAACACCCTAGTAGTTTCCAATTTCATCGTGCCAAAGCCCATAAAGAAATATATCGCTATCCCCACTGGCGCAAGCATTACCAATGTGCCAAAGCCTGTATTACCAACGTATCCATTAGGTGCCACGCTAAACATTAAACTTCTTAAAGGCTCAAAATTTGTAGCAAAGGCTAAAACCCCTGTAAGGGCAAGCGCTAAGGCCATGTAATTATACATCTTTAACATATATTCTCTTAACCCAGTATCATATGTTTTATTCTGTGTATCTGTAAAGACTCTTGTCTTTGTGTAATCAATCATAAGCAAACCCCATGAACCATTTTTATTTTATTAGGTTATAGTATAAGCTTCAAGCTAACACTTTTCAAGAGTATATTTTTAAAATATTTTTATATTCAACAATTCTTACTGATATTCGTTGTATTTTTAGGAAAGTTTCAGTAAATTGTTTAACATAGCAAAAAACTATACCGCTATTATTGGAGCAAATAATCCAAAGCTTGATGCACTTACGCGCCTCTGTGGTGGAATGGTAGACACGATAGACTCAAAATCTATAGCCCAAAAGCGTGCTGGTTCAAGTCCAGTCAGAGGTACCAAACTGCTAAAGCTTAAGATAAACAAAACTATGTAAATGTAAGATTAAGAACTGGCAAAATATCATTTTGTAAAATAATCTTGTATAGCTTCTAATATTTGGTGTATAAAGTAGATTTTATAACAATTAAGCCTTATGAAATTAATAACATTATTATTCTATATAATCACTGCTAGCTTAGTTTTATCTAGCTGTAAAACCAAAAAAGTAGATGAGGATTTAATAGTCCCAGTTAATGAATTATATGATGAAGGTATTGTTTTACTAGAAAAACAAAAATATTTAAAGGCTGCAGAGCAATTCTCAAGAATTTTTTATCAAGACCCAGGTAATATAGCGGCTCCTCAAGCTGAATTAATGCAATCATATTCTTTATTTTTAGCAGGCCAATATGAGGAAGCAGTTGATGTATTAACTACTTTTATTAAATTGCACCCACTACATTCCGATATATCTTACGCTTATTATTTAAAAGCTCTATCGTATTATATGCAAATATCAGATACGCAACTTGATCAGTCAAGGACATTACTGGCTAAAGAAAGTTTTGAGGAAGTGATCACACTATTTCCTAATACTCGCTACTCTATTGACTCTTCCTTAAAAATAGATTTAGTAAATGATCACTTAGCCGGTAAGGAAATGGATTTAGGGCGCTATTATCTGCAGAAAAAAAACCCAATAGCAGCAATTAATAGATTTCAATTAGTAGTGGATAATTATCAGACTACCTCTCACATATCCGAAGCACTTTATCGTTTAGTAGAAGGATATTTGATGCTAGGTCTATCTGAAGAAGCACAAAAATATGCTTCTGTACTTGGCTATAATTATCCAAATAGTACTTGGTATAGATATGGGCACATATTATTTAATCACTCTGTAAGATAATTCAGATGTTACAAAGTCTTTCAGTGAGAAATTTTATTCTGATAGACGCACTAGAAGTTGAATTTGAGAAAGGATTATGCGTAATTACTGGAGAAACAGGGGCCGGAAAATCTATTCTGCTTGATGCTATTTTATTCTCATTAGGTAATAAATTTTCAGATAACGTAATAAAAGAAGGCTATGATTCTTGCTCAGTTACCGCTACTTTTACCTTAAATGATCACTTAAAAAAATTTTTAGAACAATTTAACATCGAACATGATGGAGAATTATTTATAAAGCGTATCCAAAAATTGGGTAATCGTAAGAAATTCCTCATCAATGATCAAATAGTAACTCAAAATTCTGTTCAACAAATAGCTGTTTATTTATTTGAGTTACATGGGCAAAATAATCATACTTCTCTTCTATCCCCTATTACTCATCTAAATATTTTAGATGAGTACGGAGAGCTCTTAGAGTTAAGAGCTGAGTTAACCAAATGTTATCATGTATTACAAGAAAATATAACAGAAGCAAATAAAATTAATCAAGATAAAGAAACTATCAATCAAGAAATAGATTGTTTAGCTTTTACTATTGAGGAACTAACCAACCTTAATATGCAAGAAGGAGAAGAAGAAAAACTTATTAGTATCAGGCATGATCTGCAAAACCAGGAGAAAGAACTAACTACTACCCACACTATTTTAGGGTATCTAGAAAACCCTGAATTGTCCAATCTAATCAGTAATGCCAGGCGTTTAATAAGTCGCAATTTATCACAAAATGAAAAATTTTTATCAATTTCAGCAGATTTAGAAGATTGCTATAACAGCTTAGAAGAAGCGCAGATCAAGTTACAAAATATTATTAATACATTTGAAGAAAATGAATATAATATTGAGGAAATAGAAGAACGACTATTCTTACTACGTGCTAAAGCGCGAAAATATAATATTACTTGCGATACAATACCCCAGTTTCTTGAAGCATCTAAACAACAATTAGCAATTTTGCAAAATAAAATTAAGAATGTAGAAAATTTAGATACTAATAGGATAGAAAAATATAAAGAATATTTAGAATTAGCGAGTCTATTATCCAACAAACGTGTCACTAGTGCAAAAAAGCTCGAAATAGCGATTCAAAAAGAACTGGAACAACTTAAAATGGAAAACGCAACTTTTAAAGTTGAAATTGGCCGCAAAGATACAATATGTTTAAATGAGATGAATCAGAACATACACCCAGACCTCCTAAATATATCCCCCAGAGGTATAGACGATGTACGCTTTACTGCTTCCACTAACCCTGGTATGAAACTTGCCCCTATTGATAAAATTGCATCTGGCGGCGAATTATCACGATTCATGTTAGCCATTAAAACTTGCCTTTTTAATAAGCTATTAACTGATACTATAATTTTTGATGAAATAGATACAGGTATTGGCGGCATCGTAGCCGATAAAATAGGGGATAGGTTAAAAAAGCTTAGCTTATTATCGCAAGTCATTGTAATTACGCATCAACCTCAAGTGGCAGGCAAAGCTAATCAGCATATTTTAGTTACTAAAACCCAATATGATCAACATACTAAAATTACTATAAAAAATTTAGATATTCTTGAGCGAGAATATGAAATTGCCCGTATGTTATCAGGTAAATTAATTACTGATACTACCCTAAAAGCAGCAAAAGAATTATTAATCAACTAGGCTCTGTGAACTTTTCTACTTAATTTAATTTCGCTTCTTTTTTGCTGTAAATTAACAGAATTTTTTTGAAATATGGCCAATATTCTTGCAACAATCCTGTTAATTTTCGCTAAAAAATAATCAAAAATGTCACTTTAAATAGACAAGTTCACAGAGCCTAAGATATTTGATTATTTATAGCTTTAATGTCAGTAATAAATCCAAGCTATTAAAATAAATTATGTGTATGAACTTAACTGATTCTTTATTAGGGAAAAAAACAGAATATGTGACCACCTACGATCCTACTTTACTATTTCCTATTGCTCGAGCTTCACAGAGACAAGAATTAACCTGTAATCAAGATAATCTTCCATTCTTTGGAGTAGATATTTGGAATGCTTATGAAATATCTTGGTTAAATTTACAGGGAAAGCCCCAGGTTATGATAGGGGAATTCTATATACCAGCAAATTCTCAATATATTATAGAATCTAAATCTTTGAAGCTATACTTAAATTCTTTTAATAATAGTAAATTTGAGTCCATTGATAAGATAAAACATTTATTGTTGCAAGATTTATCTCACTTAGTGCAAGCTAAAATAAATATTACTTTACTGCCTTTGAATATTCCTTATAGATTTGAGGTACTACCTGGAAAAAATATTGACCATTTAGAAATTCAGTGTGAGAATTATCCGGCAGCTGATAAAAGCCTAATTAAATATTATAATACTCATATTGTAGAAGAAATTTATTCAGATTTACTAAGAACAAATTGCCCTATAACAAACCAGCCAGATTGGGGCTCTATTAGCATTAAATATAGTGGCAAAAAGATAGACCATGCTAGTTTGTTAAAATATATAATTTCATTCAGAAATCATAATGAATTTCATGAACAATGCGTGGAACGTATTTTTATGGATATTTACAGTATAACACGACCTGAATATCTCGCAATATATGCAAGATATACCAGAAGAGGCGGGATAGATATTTCTCCTTATCGATCTTCCGATCATAATTTTTTAATTCCCAGTAATAAGAGATTGATAAGGCAATAAGCCCACAATTCACTCTCTCTGTAACAAGATGAGTATTCTGATCCAGAATTTAATTCATTGCTAAAAACCATTTCTTCCTTGTTGGATAGCGTCCCGCTGCCTTCTCTAATTTTTCAAAGTAAAATATACCCCAACTATAGCCTATCATGACGGGTATCATCACAATTAACACCCCGTAATTACCTAAATACTTTGTTACATGAATAAGACCAAAAGATGTAATAGTATACATAATAGTCCTTGATATAGCGTACATAAAACCTACATAAGTAAAACGCTTAAAGACCGGAAAATATGTATACAAAATTGATTGACCTGGGGTTAAATCAGGTACAAAAAACATAATCAATCCTTGAATGATCAACACATCAAAAGGTGTCGTAACATTGTTCAATAAATATGGGTACAATAAGATCAAAACCCAAAAAATTATCAACCTAACCTTTAAAATGAATATAGGATAGATATAATAGCCTAAATAGACTAAGGGGAAAACCCTAGCATTTCTATCAATGCCACAAAGAAATTTTGATGAATTACTTGCGCAGCTGTATAGTGAAAATTTTCTATTAGGATATCCTGGCAATGAATAAAAGCTAAATAAAAGCAGACCGGCCAAGCACATCTTATTAAAAATAACGCCAGAGCAGTAGCATTATTCACTTCTTCTATTTGAGTCGCGTTTTCTTGCCGCATGTTGGGTTCGTCAGGAGTACCTACCGAAACTTTTTTTCGCCGTTTGGCATCAACAAATTCCGGAGTTTCTCGTAAAGCAGTCCTAGCGACGGAACCTATTAATGCTACCAATGCCCCAATCCAAAAAGCAGTACGCCAATTAAATTGATAAGTAGTGGTAAGAGAGGCAATGCCTAAAGCAGCAGTACCCCCTAAGGCAGCAAACAGGCTCAGTAGTGATACTACTGAATATTGTTGGGGGCGTTTTATAGTTTCGGTTAAATATAATTCCGCTCCTATTATTTCTCCCATTGAAGTCATACCTTGAATTATACGGCAAGCTACCATAACGCACGAGGCAGTAATACCGATTTCGTTATAAGTTGGTAAGGTAGCAATAGTCATACAAGAAATTGCCATCATAAAAGTTGTGATAACAACAGTGGTTTTACGCCCAATAGTATCACCTACCCAACCTAAAATTAATGCTCCAATAGGTCTTAATAAATAAGTAATACAAAAAGTAAAAGCTGCAAGTAACTTTTTCATATATGGAGCTGACTCAGGAAAAAATAAGTCATTTAGTAAAACAGCCATATGAATATATAACATTAAGTCAAAATATTCTAAGAATGTTCCTATGGAGAGTAAACCTATAGCTTCTTTTTGTTCTCTGGTAAGAGGATATTTAGAGATTGTATATTTTCCCTCAAGGGATATCAATTTGGACATAACTTATTGTGTACTTGTTCTGGAGTCATACTAATAAATAGCACTACTATTACTTAATAGCAACTAACTATAGTTTAAGAGTAAAATAAACCTACATAATCACACAACTGCAACAACCGCAACTGGTACTATCTGCACCTATGGGCTCAACATTTTCCTGCGGCTCTCCTGCAGTTAATAAGCGATTAAATACAGCCGGGTCTAGCAGAGTGATATTATCATCTAAATCAGTTATAGTACTATTAGTCGACCCTGTGTCTAGAGAGCGATGTCTAAATTGTTTAATAATTTTTAAAGGCTCAGCTTCTTCCAACCGTTTAACAGCCTCTGTTATGTTATTAGTTGTTAACTCTGGCTTATTACTATATTTCTTCTGATTATTTGTAATAACTTCAGCATATTTTTGAGCTACCTTAAGAACTGTGTTAAAATTAGCACGAGTCTTTAAATTCTCTACTACTTCGGTAGTAATATAGTTTTCTGAATTAATAAAAGGCATTTTTACTGTGCTACCCAATATCTCACCTATTGCTATGAATAGTTGTGTCAACTGTTCGTTTTTCTCTATACCATAATCATGGTAATTATAACATATACATGCTAAATACTCAGTTGCATCTTTCTCTCCAAGTGCCAGAGCTTCTATGAATAGCGTTGTTGCTTTTTGTAATTTATTACGAGCTATAAAGGTCTCTACTGTTGTTTGGGTATTGAATAAGGAATGTGTTTCTTCAAAGAAACTCTTTGCTTCAGCAAATATGCTAGCGCTATAGGAAAGTTTGTGAGGCAAGATACTTGCCTCTCTCTTATGCACTTTTTTCTCGCCCCCATGAGCAGCAGTCACAATACTTGTACCAACATCGCTTCCACTCGAACTAGCGGCTTGTTCATGATAGTTAGCAAGAACCGAACTATGTTCAAAATACCAATGTACCAGCTGCGTGCCAGTAATACCTTTTACGTAATCATCAAATTCTCGTGATATACTATCAAAGGCCTTATCATCGACGCCCTCTTTCGGAACGCACTTTTTAACTTCTTTGATTGTGTTGATTAAAGACTTGATTTTAGGCTGTATATTTTTAGAAACTATTGGTCTTTCATTATAGGGAATTTGAGTACATTCTTTAGGTGTTAACTTTAATGCGGCTCCATACATTAAAGTAGCCATACTTTCTAGCACAGCTCTACCTTCTGCATCTTGTTTAACTTGCATAGCTTTCATAGTGCATTTAAACAAACTCAAAGGAGCTTTTTCACTCCCTAATGCCAATGCGTACCAAAATGATTTATAGGCGTGCTCCAAGCAAATATCCACTTCTTCAGATGAAATATTAGTGTTTTCTAGCTGCGCCACTAATATTAAATCTTTTTCTCCTTGCTCTTGATATTTTTGAGCCGTATGTTTTTCGCCTATTTTTGTTAATATACTGGTTGGTTTATTAACTACAAAATTGCTGGCACACGCCCCAGAAGTAGTAGGTTGGTTCACATCATCAGGAGAAATTGGCTTATCGATTATAGGATTTAGCATTAACCGTCCTGGTAATTCGTCATTGAATTCTCTTTGTGCTTCAAATTTCATAACAGCAGTAATCATAGCATCCTTGTCGGGATAATGCGCACTAATTTTTTGGATAATCTTAACCCACTTAGCTGCTTCCTCTTCAATCTGATTATAATTTGCTTTAGTTTTGATATTAGGGATTATCTCATCACAAGCTTTATCCCCAAGCATACTGCCCACAGCAACTAACAAGCTCCTCTTCTTTTCTATCTCTTCTTCTGGCATTATTCCTTGTCGCTGTGCCCATTCTTTCCACACCACCGCCATCCCAACCGCTGCTTCTGCCTTACCGAATAATAATGATTCTTGTAAGTGAGAATACATTATTGTATAAAACTGTAATAAATCTGACACTGGTAGGTTAGCAGTAAATGAGGCATTCACCAAGTCCAAAGAATGCATGTATAAGTTATTAGCTGTTATTAATATTTTACCTTCTAGGTCGATATATCGAGCTGTTGTTTGTTGATCCGTTTTCATTAGCATTGCCTCCTTACTCATACCTTCCTCCCAATACTTTTACTGACACTTTTACTCGATACTGGGGTATGTGGTGGTTTCGCATGTGACGTAGGAGGGTTAGAAAATCCTAACCCCGATCCCGATCCTGAAGCAGCTGACAAATGGTTCCTAAGAGTAGCTGCAGTAGCATTATCTACTTTGTGGTCAACCCTAGTAGCAACTAGGGGATCTAACATTAACTGTCCTGGTACTATTTTGTTGAATTTTGTGTGTGCTGTATGGAGTTTATTAGCAGTAATCACAATATTCTTGCTATCCTTATAATGCTTGGTATTCTTGTGTATACCTTTAACCCACTTTTTTGCTTCCTTTTCAGCATCCTCAAGGGCTTTTGCAGAGATGCTGTCCTTGAATCGTGCTTTTTCTTCAACCTCTGTTTCGTCACATAACTCGATGGCCACAGCCATTAACAAGCGCCTCTTCTTTTCTCTCTCGTCTGGCGTTACATGCCCTTCTAGCGTTGCGAATTCGGTCCATGCCACAGACATTCCAAGCGCGGCTTCTGCCTTACCGAATAATAATGATTCTTGTAAGAGAGAATACATCATTCTATGAAACTCTATGCTCTCTTCCTTTGATTTGCTGAAACGATCTGTTGTTATTGCGTCCTTCAACATGCGTGCACAATACTTAAACAAGCTATTAGCTGTTCTTTCCTCTGACTCTATATAACGTTTTTCATCTCCGCTCATAATGTATCTATTGATTATATATTGATATCACGTCCTTTTTGCTCACCACTTCTAGGGGTAGGTGTTGCCACTTTACTCACTGATGATACTTCATGACGTTTTACATGCACGCCAACATTTAGATTGCGTCTTATCTGATTTGCAGTATCTTGAGGATGGGTAGAGGTATTTTGAGATTGCCTATCCCCACACTCTTTAGTAACGTCATTTGGTACATGAGGGAAGTTTTTAGGCGATCTACCTTCTTGCAATAAAAACATATCTAGAAAGGTTTGTTGTGGATTTATACCACTAATATTACCATCCCGTAAAGCTTTGTTTTGCTGTTCATATATATCCGCCAAAACACCAGGGGGACCTGGTGGCTGCCCTTTATCTCTAGCACTATTCAAACTCTCTTTAAACTGAGCTAGCTTTTCTGCGATTTCCAAATCATTTTGTTTAATTTTCTCAATTTTCTCATTCGCCTCTTGTTTGATCTGTGCAGCTTTACTAACAGTAGGCCTATCAACGTTATCAATCTCTTCTTTCAAACGTTTTGCTTGTGCTATTTTGTTTAATAAAGCTGGTGATGTAGTATTTGGTGAGGTACGTTGTTCTAGGGCAATTCCCTCCTCTAGTTGACGGAGGGAAGCCTCCTTGCCTTTCAAATTTAACTGCGCCTTACTATGATGTGTATTTGCGGCAACTAAGTGTTGATAGGATCGCTGTTTTTTTTCGTGGTCTTCCTTAATTTGTTCATCAGTCTTGAGTAGCTCAGCTAGCTTGCGTATTTCATCTGGATGATTGTAGTCTACCTTCCCTTGCTTATAATCTTCGAATATTTTGTCCAATTTATCATGCTCTTTCACTTTAGCGTGCATATAAGTGTCAATCTCTTGTTTGAAAATTTCATGATTGTTTTGTAATCTAATACTTTCGGCAAGTAAAGCTTCAGTCACAAGTTTTGCTTTCTCCAATTCTTCTTCTAGGCGGCGTTCTTCTTCAGCTTGTTTTTGGGCTACTATTTCTCTATCTGCAATTTCTTTCCTCACAGCCTCTTTAACTTTCTCATCTGCCGTCATTAATAAGTCATCTATAGAATTAGCAAGAGTAATTCCCTGTTGATTCGCTTCAATCAATAAAGCCCACACCTTGTCTATAACGCTGCTTACATCACCTGACCTATAATTCATTTGACTTAGGATCTCTTTCAGCTCTTGTTTAAGCCTTTTTTCTAATTCTGCTGTTTTTTCAGATTCTATCGTTGCCATTATTCTATACTTAATATTTTATTTATCACTTTAGGTTTGAGCTATATAGTTAAAATTAGAGCATAGTTTAACTATAATAGTCAACCCCTTTAAAAGTAATTATGATAAAGATTTTTCGGTTTATAAGGATAATTTTAGATTCTATATTAATATGAGAACAGTATAATAGTTAATATTTATTTAGCTTCTCTCTGGGATTTTAAGGAGTTTATAGAGCATTCTTCTTATATTCAGAACTGTGGTAATATTGTCTCTAACTATTTAAGCTATAGGGTGAATATCATAATTGATATTCACCTAATCTAAAATTTACCCTACAAAACCTAGAACATAAACTTAAAGATTATAGCTCCTTGATGACTATAATATTTTTTCCCCACATAATAATTATATTGGGTAAATAATTTAATATTGTTTTTTTCATATAATATACTTGCCCCTATATTATAGCTAACTTTGGGTAATTTTGGTACGTTAATCACTTGGTGGGTATTATTATTAATATAAGTAACTTTACTATGTACTGTCTTATTCTTATTGAAGAAATTTTGCTCGATAGAGCCATGCAATATTAGTTTTAAAAGTCCAGAATTAGTGCTATATAAGGAAGGGGTTATTACCTTGGTGCCAATAATTCCTGTTAAACCACTATCTTTATTAGCAGCAATAGAGAAGCGATATGTTCTTATATTACTCTCAATATAGGGGCCAGTTTGATAATAGCCATATCTCATCCCGATATAGGGCATAATAACTATAGTAGGAGTAAATATTTTATAATTTATCTTTGTTCCAGCATTATAGAGAGTATTATTATACTTAGAACGACAATCAGATTGAACATGTGCAATATTACATACAGATTTGTTGATAATATAGTTACGTACGGCGGTAAGAATGCTGTGTATACTCCAAGCATTGCTGCACTCTTTATGATGATATAATGTTACACCATGATTTCGCATTAAAATCTTCTTGTTATTCCTATCGTTCAATTTAAAACGAAAATGCATAGTATGATACGCAATACCAAAAAATTCTTTCCTATCAGTTAGTTCAGCATCAAAACCAATAATAGCACCATAATTACTCCCCTGATAGCTATGCATAGTTTGTAGTGTACTAAATCTATTAGCCCCGTATAAGCTGCTAATCCATAAACCTTTCTGTATATTAGCGTTTTCGTTATCTCCCGCTGCGACAATATTTACTAAATTTATTCGGTGATCAACTATATTATTAATCAACATATTATTTACTAGCTGAGTTATACGCCCTAGCAATAACGTATTACTAGCATTGATTATCCGGTGAGATAGTTCATTTGAGTCAATAATATCAGTAGACTGCCTCATAGGGAAAGCGCTGGCTGTTAATTGTGGGGCTCTTATGGGATCTGTAGTATTATTGGCAATAATCTGTACGTGTGATGGTTCGCTTTCTCCTTGCATAGACGGTGGAAGTAAGGTAGCAGATGGGCTAGTCACATTATTTACATTAGTAACTACATCATTTAAATTACTCTCTCGCAAGGGATCGTCTCGCTGTAGAGGCTCATTTACTTCCTCCTCAATATCAGTAATTTTTTTTGCTTGTTCTGATATATGCCCCCCCAGGTCCATATCCGCATTGGTCTGCACAATAGATTGAAGGGTAGCGGAAAAAATATTTCCTGTTTCTTTTAGTTCTTGAGCAAGAGTTATGCCTTTTATTGGTGATAATATTGGTTCTGCTAGCCCACTATTTTGGAAGGGGTGGAGAGTATCTTTATTCTTGTTAGGAGTAGAAGATAATGGCGCAGAAGATAATAAAGAAGTTTGGGCAGATGAGTCTTGTGAATCTAAACTAGAACCTTGATGTACATCTAATTTGTTCCCATTAAAACTTGAATCTAGATTCAAGTTTTCACCTACACTTAAGTATGATGGGGCCTTGAGCGAGAAGTCCCCTTCCAATTCCTTACTAGATTCACTAGCAGCAAGATCCGACGGTGGTTTACTAATACTAGAAGTGTCATTAAATTCGAGCTTTTGTGGCAACTCATCAAAAGACAAATCTGGTGATTCTGGGTCATGAGTTATGCTAATAGTAGGAATAGTAGGACGAGCCAATTTTTCTCTATCAGCTAATCTAGGATCACTGATATTATAAAGTTTTCGTATTATTTTTTGTTTTTTCTTTATTTTTCTTACAGTTTGCTGTTGTTCTTTGTCCAGAGCTTCATACTGGCTTAGAAGGGACTCTTTCTCTTTTAATTCTTTTGTTACAGCCTCATATTCGGCTTGAATATTTTTTATTATACTATTATCTACTATACTAAGATCACCATAAATTGGCGCATTATTAACGGCTTGTTGTTCTTCTTGAGGTAAATACTCATCATTGGTTATCAATTGTTCTGTGCGTATTAATTCTTCCTTCTGGTGCTCGTATTGCTGAACTTGTTGCTCTAATAATTCTATATCAAATTGCGAGGGATCGTGTTTATATTGCTCGTAATATTGCTGCTCTTCTACAGTCATAACAGCAGGGACATTACCCTCCTTAATAGAGTGTATTATTGATAACTTTTTTTGACATATAGTTTGCTGCGTCATAATAGATTCAAATTCTTGATGTAAGTTAGCCAAAGTTTGTTCAACCTGCTGCTGGGGTGACAAATATATCTCTCTGTAGGGGGCGCTATGTTGAGATTGGTATTTTGCGATGCCTAGTTTCTTATTCAGCTGTTCCAAATCATTATAGAGGCTTGCTGTGTATTCTTTTACATACTGCAAGGGATGTTGCTGCACTGATAATGCCTTCAATTTATCCTCTAATTTTTTTAGCGTTGTTTGGGTTTGGGAAATTTTTTCTTCTTTGTTATTTACCGTGATTGATACATCTGTACCCGAAGAGAAAGAATCCATAGCTCTAGCTTCTGAGGCATAAGTTAATGACATCATCATACTTACCCATAACAATACTCTTGCCCTTAAACCTAACTTATATGACTTTACTAACACTTTATTTTCTTACCTTATTAACATATTTGCTTTACTGTTCACCTTACCCCATGTCTAATGCAACTAAATTTACTAGCTCACTGTTAGCAAAGCTTTGAAATTGGCAAGCTAAGGGGTCTTGTAGCACAAATTAGAGCAATTTTTGTTGTAGTAGTTGACTTTAATTCAAAAAATTATCTAAAAAAAACAGCGTTGTTAACAGTGTGGTAATATCAGTAGAGCATAAAAATGCGGCTATATTAATTAGACAAAAATTCAAAAAAGTATGGAGTATAGTAGCAAGTCTACTGATATCTTTCATAGATTTTTGTGAAAGTTTTTTGTCCTCCCAAAGCTAGCCTGTTAGCTTTCATTTTGATAATATGGGGGATGACAGTGGAGCTGGGAGCTAAAAACATGCAAACAATCATGCCCTATCACCTTTACGCAGAAAAGCGCTATTATATAGTGATAAGACTCCCAGCATCAGCTCAGGAGTCCGATATTACAGTTCGGAAAAACTGTTGTTTGTATGGTTTTTTAGCACCAGAGTTTGTAACTCTAATAGAACTCATAGAGTTAATTATAATTAATTTAAAATTAAATTAATTATAATTAACTCTCTATGTTAGCTGTTCCTTTAATTAATTTTAATTTAACTATTGACGAGCTTTACAATTTCTATTATCGTTAACAATCCCGGTACTAAAAACACCATACAAACAACAGTTTTTCCGAACTGTAATATCGGACTCCTGAGCTGATGCTGGGAGTCTTATCACTATATAATAGCGCTTTTCTGCGTAAAGGTGATAGGGCATGATTGTTTGCATGGTTTTTAGCTCCCGGCACCAATATATTCACAGTGAAAACTACATATTCTAGGTGTTGTTGACAAAATTCGACTGTAGAAACCAAGAATAATAATATCATTATTATTCTTGGTATTCTCTGTGAGTATTTTTTATCCTAATGCTATCTGTCTACTTGCTTCTGAGTAAGATCAATGCCCTAAACTTAGCAAAAAGTTGCATAATTCAATATTAAAAATATTACATTTATGCTTACTACAACTATTGTTAAGCTTAATGCAAAAAAATTTCAAGAAGCGCTAGATTATATTATTGCTCGTGGTAACTATAGCGTTTATCTACTTGAAATAGCTGAAATTCTGCTAGAAATTCATCCAAATACTAGTACCCTTATTGCAGGCTTATTATCTACTACTTTAATGACAGAAAATTTGTCTAATACTACCTTCCAGATACAAGAAATTTCCAATAATTTTGGGCAAGAAATAGCCAATATTGTAGAAGTGGTTATTAAATTATCCACAATTAATTATTTACCTTATAATAACACTCACACACAAAAATTTTGTACCTTACTATTGTCGATGGTCGAAAAAAGGGGAGTAGAAGTATTATTTATTAAGCTAAGCTATTTATTACATAACATTAGTGTCTTTAACTTAACCCCCTCACCTAAGCGACATATTACCGCGATTTTAGAAATCATGGAAATATATATACCATTAATGGAAAAAATTCAGTTAAAAGAAATTGCCGATGAGTTGCAGGAAATTTGTTTAATACTGGTACAACCCGGAAGTAAAGAATATATTTTAAGACGCCTATATACAATCTTTGGTAAAGATGTAAAAGCTTCGGTATATAAAACTATTTATGTATTACATAATAATTTAAGGGTAGGAGGTATTAAAGCTAAAATATTCGGTAAAATTAAAATTTCCTACTCGATCTGGTTAAAAATGCTACAGAAAAATATCGATATAAAACAATTATACGATATTCTGGCCTTTAGGATAATAGTTAATGATTTAGAACAATGTTATAAGGCAGTTGAGATTATATATCATCAATATCCAGTGGTTATAGAACAATTACAAGATTATATACGCTTTCCAAAACCTAATGGCTATCAATCCTTACATACTGTAGTTGCAGGGCCAGAGCAAAAAAATATAGAAATTCAAATACGAGCTCCCAGCATGTGTGAGTATATTCAGCATGGGGCGGGCTCTCACTACCAATATCAAAGAAAATAAATCTTCTTTATCAAATTTATTTTCATATGATAAATTATATAAATTTAGTAATATCTACATTAAAATAATGGTAACACTTTCTCTATTAATAAGCAAAGCCATCTATACGTCATTATTTAAATCACCAACTAAATTTGCATCAATATTGTCTCTTCGTATATCAAGTTCTGCACCTGCATCTAGTACATAACCTGGCGTACCTTCTCCGAGATCTGACTTCAACAATACCTTGTTTGATTTACCTTCCTTTTCATCTACAAAACTATCAAACCCTAGAAAATTTATGGCGCCTAAACCTAATCAAACTGTTCCTAACAATTCAATTATTGCTGGCTTTATTGTATTAGCTGACGATGGGCTATCACCTATTGGTGCTTTTAAATTACATTGAATTCTTTTGGCATAAGCAGGATTATTATGTTTAATTATTGCTACTGTGTCATCTTGATTAGTTTGAGTAATAGTTAGTTCTTGAGGGTCAGGAGTCCATTCATGGAGTTTTGCATCAACAAAACCCACTTTTTGCGCTGCATTACATGGTTGATTAAAACACTGATAGGCAATTCGAAATTCTCGTTGATTAGGGTCAAAACTTTCTTCGAACTTTAGACAGTTACCATTTTTTAAAGTAAATTGTTGAATAGTTTCAGACTCGATAGAACGTTCTAATCTTATTAAATTGTGAACATTTTTTGGTTCTACCGTATTTGTCATACTAAGATCTGAATCTATAGAACGCTTTGATCTAAAAGTATTATCCTCCACACCTAGTGCACTATTATTTACTACCGATAGCACTGTTGCTAAAGATAATAGAGCAGCTGCAGGAGGATTATGAGCTACATCTCCTTTTAGCACGACAGGTTTAGCATTTAGCATCTTCTCTATCTCATTGTGTTTTGGTGAATAATAGTTATTTTTCCTAATGCTATTAATAAAATCTGTATGGTTGTATTGACGTCCTGTCATAAAATTATCTCCTTTAGCTATTATTAATTAAACAATTTATTAACAACTTATTTGCTTACTTGATAAAGTGTTAACACTTCATGCTCATAAAAGTACTACAAAAAAATATAGCTAAATGCTAACAAATAAATAAATAAAAATAAAGGGGATTTTAATATAACTCCGAATATGCATGAAAGTATGTAGGAACAGGTGGGCTATAGTGGGGAATCGCATCCCCTAAGTATGCAACGTGTTGCTAAACATATAGCCTGCGGTATTTAGCTGGTGACACTTGATTTTGCAGGATTTTTGTTGTGCTCACGTATTCTCTATACTGCTTTCGCAACCTCACCTTTAAATCCAAGTGTGTGATTTATATACCTTATTACAACAAGAATGTAAGACAAAGTAGTGTCTAGTTGCTCGCCTATTATCTATAGGCTTCGCTCCATCGCGCCTAGCAGCAAAATCATCTGAGAGAAGTTATAATAGGGGTGAATTACTCAATCAATTCAACATATAAGTCTTGTTATTGCACAAAAACCATTGTTCTGTTATTTCTTTAGCCCACATTTTTTTTAACATTAATTCAGGATCTTTATAGTGTTTTGAGTATAACCTGAGATTATCTTTAGTTAAGGCCATTTTAGATATTTGTTTAATCATCTTGACAGCGCCTGCTGCTGCTTCATCAGTTAATGTGAGACAAACTGAAGATAGTAAGTAATCCTGATCTACCTTCACTATACGACATCCGATAATATTACCTATATCCATATTTTGACTGCCTAATACATCTTGTACGATAATAGGCTGCTGTTTACTCTCAATCATATTGCTTACCGTAATAATCTTGCCATTTTGGATAGCTTTTACTTGGTAAAGATTCATATACGAGTCTCGTAGACCTAGTAAATACTTTCTCTCAAGATCATTGAAGGAACCTTCTTGCGTTTTTAACAAGTGATCAATACAATTCCAATGTTTTTTAGTTATACGATGTGGATATTCGTTACTTAGAAAAAACTCCGTTGCACAGCAAAAAAGAGAATTGGCAAGCTCGCTATCAATTTGATTAAGTATTTCGTTACTATTAATATCTGTTAATATTTCGTCAAAATTATCAGGATCAATTATCTCACTGATAAAACTACCAACAGCATTATTAAAGAGTTGTGAGTACTCTTTCTTAAGATTTTGTATTACTGGTACTATTTGATCAATTTTTATCATGTAATTCAGTATAGGTAATAGTGATGATTAAAACCATTTCAGATTAGTTGCATCAGGTAATTTGGAGTCATTACACCACAAAAAGGACTTGAGGTCAATATATCCTTTATCTAATATTATAACATGTTTGAACTTTGTCAAAAGTTCTTCCCGCAGCTTAATCAAGCTCTGGCTAAGTAATCAAAGGAAAATTTAGAGTGACAGTGGTCCCTTGGCCCAATTTACTTTCTATAGCAAAGTTTCCATTCATTAATTCTACCAACTTCCTAGTTAAAGGTAAACCAAGACCTGTACCTTCATATTTTCTAGAGTCGATATTATCAATCTGCCCAAATGTCGACAATACTTTCGGAATATCTTTCTCATCAATTCCTATGCCTGTATCTTGAACTTGTAAATATATTAATCTCTCAAATTCATTTTTCTTCGCTATCACTGTAACGCGCCCTCCTTCTTTGGTAAATTTAACCGCATTAGATAATAGGTTTAATAATACCTGCTTAAGCCTTTTAGGGTCTGCGTTGATAATTATATGAGTTTTTGGTAATTGTTCAATTAACTCTACTTTTGCTTGTATTGCCCTGGGGCTAATCAATCGCAAAGTTGAAGATATTAACTTATTTAAGTCTAGTTCTATATATTCTACTGTTAATTTATTAGCTGAGGCTTTGGATAAATCCAATATATCGTTTATTATGCCTAGTAAATGTTTACCTGCATTATGAATATCTTTGATATAGTTGGGGTGTTCTTTATTACACTCTTCAGACAACATGATTTCCGAAAAACCTATAATAGCATTTAAAGGGGTGCGTAGTTCATGGCTTACATTCGCAAAAAATTTAGTATGAGCGGAGCTTTCGTTTCTGACTTTAGTTACCGCCTCCTCTAATGTTCTGTTTACTTCAAATTGCTGATCTATAATTTTTTGAGCATATTGAATATTACTCATCACTATTGTCAGCAAAATAATTAATATAATAGCAAAAGTTAGCACTACCTTTTTTTCTAGATGAGCGATATTAGCCCAAAGAGTAGTAATATCAGTATTAATTTCTAATACCCCATCAACAGGAGGATTATCTATTCGCAGATCTATGATCGGGATATAACTAGTAATGATAGATCGTTTCTCCCCTTTATTAGAATCAGTTTTTTGCACTATAGCGTTAGGTATTAATACATGTGTAGTGATACCAGCAAACGCTTTATTAAAAGCCTTTTCTACAATTAATTCTTTTAAAAAATACCTATCAATCTGGTGAATAATTCTTTGATATATATTATCATCAGGAAAATATTTATAACTTGTTATCCTGGTAGGAGAGCTAGTAATCACTTTATTGCCTTGAAGGTCGTATAAAGAAATATTAGCATTGAGATTAACAAACGTATTAGTTGAAGTAACAGCAAAATTAATAAAATCTTGATCTTGCAACAAATTGATATAGCCGATAGCATGTATCTTATCTATCGCTTTTCTATTGAGATTCCAAACATTTTGGGTATATATATCAGCTATTTTTATATTAGCTGCTCCTACTTGCTTTAAAATCATTTCTTCAATAATAAAGTAACGATAATAAATCATATTTACTATAATGTTAACAAACAACCCAACGAATGCCAACCTAACAATATGTTTATTTTGAATCATTAGATTTCTCTAAAAGTTTTAGGTTCTTATATTATCTTGTTTAAAAGATTCAAAGTGCCTTGCATCTTTTGCACAAACCTAATATTCATTACTATTTATGAGCAAAAAGGCAGCTAGTTAATGGTTTTGAGTACTAATTTGTGCATTCTGGTTATTTATTAGAATTAAACCCATAATCAAATCATAGGCTCTAGCAAACTGATAGTCATTTTTATAAAGCTCCTCCCCTGAATTATTAATAGATTTTAATTCTATCTCTTTAGTATTATTTTTACTATCTTTACTATCTTTAATATTATCTAACTTGCTAGGAATTTCTTTACCGGTATTTACTTTTTCTATTTTTTTATTATCATTTTTTAAATAATTTTTTAATGACGCTTCAGAAAATCTTTTTTCCGGTTCTGGAACATTTAGATATTCAACTTTTGCTCTTTCAACAACTATATCTGGCTCTATACCTTCTGCTTGGATTGAGCGATCATTAGGAGTATAATATTTAGCAGTAGTAAGTTTTACTGCAGCTCTCGGATTGATTTGAGTGAAACTTTGTACTGAACCTTTACCAAATGATTTAGTCCCAAGAATTATAGCTCTTTTGTGATCTTTTAAAGCTCCCGCCACAATTTCTGACGCGGAGGCAGAACCACCATTAATCAGCACTACCATAGGAACATGCGGAGCTTTTTCGGCCAATTTATTACTGGTAAATACTATATTGCTGTTTTTTGTGCGTCCTTTAGTAGAAACAATTACTCCGGAATCAATAAAATATTCGCTCACAGCAATAGATTGCTCTAATAAACCCCCTGGGTTGAAACGTAAATCTAGAATAATACCCTTGATACCAGTTTTGCTTTCATTATGTAACCCTTTCATAGATTTCTTCAATTCGGCAATTGTATGCTTGTTAAAGGTTGCTATTCTTATATAAGCAATATTATTTTTTTCTAAATGTACTTTAACTGGCTTGATAGTAACTATTTCACGTGTCAGCTCAATTTCCTGGGGTTTCGTTTCATTTTCTTTGATTACTAATAATTTGACTTTGGTACCAGGTGCCCCTCTTATTTCTTTAACAGACTTGTTAAAACCTAAAGTTGAGACAAAATCATCATTAACTTTGACTATATAATCGCCAGTCTTAATACCTGCTCTATAGGCAGGGAGATCATCAATAGGGGAGATGACCTTTATATCCCCTTTATCATACATTATTTCCACCCCAATACCGCCAAATACTCCTTTAGTTTGATTAAGGAAATCCTCTAGATCCGCATCGGTAAAATAGCTGGAATGCGGGTCCAAAGAACTTAACATTCCTTCTATCGCAGCATCAGTCATTTTTTGTTTGTCGGGTTCTTGGACATAATCCTTGTTAACACGCTCAAAAACTTCTTGAAATTGCTTAAAATAAACAGAGTTTGGTAGCTCTAGATGACGGATTTGTTCCTCTTGTGCCCATGCTACATTACAAAAAATCAAAACATATGTTAATAATATTGTCTGTAAACCGCGTCCCATAATGCTCCTAAATATCAAGATTGTTTATAATTTTATCCATCTTAGTTAAAGCCTGCTCATGAATAAACTGAAAGCGCTTCTCCGGTCTTTTACCCATCAGATCTTCTACTATATTACCAACATTCTCAAAATCATCTATAGTAACTTGTAGCAGTGATCTATTTTTAGGGCTCATTGTGGTTTCTTTTAATTGAGCTGGCATCATTTCTCCTAAACCTTTAAATCTGCCAATTTCTATTTTGGCTCTATTAGTAGTAGTTAATTTATTAATTAAGGACGATTTTTGCTGCTCATTTATTGCGTAGTAAGTTTTGTTAGCTTGAGTTATACGATAAAGTGGGGGTTTAGCAATATATAAATGTCCTGAAGCAATTAATTTCGGCATACGTAGATAAAAAAATGTCATTAATAAGGAGGCTATATGTGCCCCGTCTACATCGGCATCTGTCATGATTATGATCTTTTCATATCTTAAATTTTCTCCTTTATAATTTTTAAGACTACCACATGCTAAAGCAATTTCTAGATCTTGAATTTCTTGATTGTGAGTAATTTTGTCTAAAGTAGCATTCGCTACGTTCAAGATCTTACCTCGAAGAGGTAATATTGCTTGAGTTTCTCTATCTCTTGCCTGTTTAGCAGATCCACCAGCTGAATCACCTTCAACTAAAAATAATTCAGTACCTTGAGGAGTAGACCTAGTACAATCTGCCAACTTACCAGGTAACCTTAATTTTTGGGTAGCGGTTTTGCGGGATATATTTTTTTCATTGCGCTTGTTAACTCTAAATTCTGCAATATTGATTAGATGTTCTATTAGAATATTGGTAGCTGATTTATTGCTACTTAACCAATGATCAAAATGATCTTTAATAATGTTTTCTACTATTTTATTCACTCCCAAGGACACTAATTTTTCTTTAGTTTGACCTTGAAATATTGGATCTTGAATAAAAACTGACAGTACTATGGAAGAAGTTTCAAGTATATCTTCAATAATTAAAGCTGCAGTTTTCTTATTGCCGGTCATTTCCCCATAATCCTTTATCCCCCTTAATAACGCTAGCCGCAGTCCTTGTTCATGCGTTCCTCCCAGCGGAGTAGGAATAGTATTACAATATGATTGCATAAAATTTCGCTCTTCGTTTGTATGCCAAGCAATTGCCCATTCTACTTTTACATGGTCTTGTTGCCAGTGAATATTACCCCAAAAAATGTCCTCCCGCACCAAAGTATGAGGATTTATTTTGGACAGCAGATAATCTGTCAAGCCATTTGGGAAATGTATTAAAGATTTTGTAGGGACATCGTCTTTAGTGATCACCTCACATTCCCATATTATCGTTACTCCTCTATATAAATAAGCTTTTGACTTGGCTAACTCATATACTTTTTGTGGGATAAAGTAATTATTTGCACCAAATATCTCAGGGTCAGGATGAAAATTTATTGATGTACCTTTAAATTTTTTTGCTACCTCTTCACTAGTCAAATCATTTAACTTTTGGCCTTTAGAATAAGATTGCTTATATAATTTTCCTTCCTTATAAACTTTCACTTCTAGGTGGTCGGATAACGCATTAACCACTGAAATACCAACTCCATGCAATCCTCCTGCTGTTTGATATACTTTGTTGGTGAATTTACCACCAGAATGTAGTTGAGTTAAAATTACCTCCAGGGCAGATTTACCTGGAAATTTTGGATGGTTATCTACCGGAATTCCTCTACCATTATCCGCAATAGTAATAGTATTATTAGCATGCATTTTGATAGTTATTATATCAGCAAAACCAGCCACTGCTTCATCCATAGCGTTATCTAACACCTCGGATACTAAATGATGCATAGAATTTTCATCTGTGCCACCGATATACATACCAGGTCTTTTACGAACAGGTTCTAAGCCTTCTAAGACTTCTATGTCCTTAGCGCTATAGGAGCTATTATTTATTTTTGATTTTTTTTGATTGGTAAAATTAAATAAATCAGACATATTATCAATTAAAATCTTTAAATTTGCTGATTATCTTATTTTGAAAGGTAGAGAAAAGCAAGTAAACATACAGTAATTGCCTGCAATAGCACTCTTAGAGACATTAATTTTGAGCTAAATTTTTTCTCAAATTTGCCTCCAACTATCATGCCAATAAGCCCTATTACTAAGACCAAGCTAGTTAAACTTAAAGCAATCAATATATATAACACTTAACTCTCTCTAAAGTTTATTGAAATTAACAATTAAATTTCCATCTATTGATTATTATGCAAAAATTCAATAAGCTGATTAAATTGCAGTATATATTCTTGTTGCATATCAAGATCTTTGATTTTTAAGCTATTAGTTGTTTGCTCATCGTCCCCTATAAAAATCATATATCTAGCATTTTGAAAATTAGCTTTTTGAATCCTTTTGCCAATTTTCCCAGTAATATCTAAAATTATAGAAATATTTTCTTGACGTAAACGCTGGCTTAAAGTGAAACAATAGTCTACATTGTTATCGCTAATAGGACAAATAACGACTGGTCTACCTTGCAGAATATTATATTGTCTTAATAAAGCTAGCCTTTCAATTCCTGCAGCAAAACCAACAGCTTTCACATCTGGTCCTCCCATAATTTTACTTAAATTATCATAACGCCCTCCAGCTAAGATGGTAGACTGCGCTCCAAGGTTAGGAGCAGTAAATTCAAAAGCTGTGTGACAATAATAATCAAGGCCACGAACCAGCCTTGGATTAATAATATATGGTATATTTAATAAGTCTAAATATTTCACGAGCTTATCGAAATAGTTAGCAGCCTCATTACTATAATATTGTGTAATAATAGGGCTGTTTTTAATTATTTTTTTATCATTTTCATCTTTAGAATCCAATATGCGCATGGGGTTCTTAATTAAGCGCCTTTGACTATCCTCTGATAATTCAAATTTATAGTCATTAAAATATTCTACTAGCTTGGTTTCGTAAACAGCTCGTGTTTCAATACAACCAAGGGAATTTATCTCTAAAATTATATCTAGATTTAGCTCTAAAGCGTTCAGAATATCAAAAGCCAAGTTAATTGTTTCAGCATCGGCTAATGGTCCCTCTCCTCCAATATACTCACAATTTATCTGATGGAATTGTCTTTGTCGTCCAGCTTGTGGTCTATCATATCGAAATATTGGGCCTGCTGAAAAAAATTTTAAAGGCAATGATTGATACAATTTATTAGAGATGACCGCCCTAATAATTCCAGCAGTAAATTCCGGTCTTAGTGCTATATTATTACCACTTTTATCGCTAAAACTATATATTTCTTTACTGATAATATCTGATGTTTCACCAAGAGTACGATCAAAAGTTTTAGTATATTCAATTATAGGAGTACTCATGGGTTTATACCCATAAAGCCTCCCTATATCTTTTGCTGTGTTGATAATATATTCCTGAGTTATAAACTCATTAGGAAGTAAATCTTTAGTACCCCGCAGCGGCTGAATGTGATGAAGATGACTAGAACCTAATGGGTCATTCATGCTATTTTATTCCTTAACATGAAGTAATATCTTAAGATATATAAAACAAACATCGCAATAAACCAGATTATTAGCGCTTTACCGGCCGCCATAAGTCTAAAATCTGTATCAAATATTTGAATGACTAGTAAGTAAGTGCAAGCTATTAAAACAATAGGAACCACCACAAATACTGCAGGACACTTAAACGGCCTAACAGCATCAGGCATTTTTATTCTAAATAATATTACAATTAATGCAACTACTGAATAATCTATTAGTGAGCCCATGGAAGATAATTGAATAAGCAGTGACGTTGGACAGAATCCCCCTAAAATAGCTGCAAGGGCAGAGAATATTAATAGAGTAATATAAGGGCTATCATATTTAGGATGAATTTTTGCAAAACTTTTTGGTAGTAATCCATCTCTAGCAATTACATAAAAAATACGTGAGGTCGCATAGATATTCATCATCAATACGGTAGTCATACCACAGACGGCGCCAGTAGCTACAATTGCCGATCCTATCTTACTATTATTTAGGTTAAGAGCATGGGCTAAAGGTTGATCATTATTAAGCTCAGAAAAAGGCGCAATCCCTGTAACTAAGCCGGCAATTGCTACATATACTATCGTTGAGATTACTAAAGAGCCAATAATACCAATCATTAAATCTTTATTGGGATTTTTACACTCCTCGGCAGTAGACGCTATCGTACCAAAACCTGTAAAGGCAAAAAATAAGATAGAGGAGCCTATTAACATATTATTTACTCCAAATGGCTGAAAGTTTTGCCAGTTAGTAATATCAAAATGAGGAGTAGCAGATACTATAAAAGCAAAAATAGCTGCCATTTTTACCAATACTAAAATTGCATTTAATCTTTTACTATCTTTTGTGCCTAAATAGAGAATAAAAAAGACGAATACTACAATTAGAAAAGCTGATAAATTTATGATCCCTCCATTCATAGGCACAGTAGTGAGAAATTTAGGTAAATATATTCCCCCTGCTGCTAATATTGCCTGCACATAACCTGACCAGCCAACAGCAACTACGCCAGCCGCAAAAGCTAATTCCAATATAATGACACTGCCCATTAGCCAAGCAAATACTTCCCCAAAGGCTACGTAAGAATAGGTATAGATGCTACCTGAATCAGGTAACATAGTAGCAAGCTCAGTATAAGCAAGCGCTACAAAAATGCAGGTGACGCCCGCAATTAGATAAGATAACATCACCGCTGGCCCTGAATATTTAGCAGCAACTATCCCAGTCGTGACAAACACGCCAGTACCAATTATAGCTCCCAGCCCCAGCAATACTAGGTCAAAAGCTCCTAAAGTCTTACTAAGTCCTCTAGTAGCCCCTAGCTCTTTGATTGAATTAAAACTTTTTTTTGTAAAAAAACTCATTAGTGCTCCAATTTATAAGGGTAAATGAAATTTAATATTCTTTTAAATACTTGTTATACCTTAATTCTGAATCAACCTGAGCAGCTGTGATCCAAAATTTGCGTGTTATATAATCTCTCTAGTAATCCACCCGCCGCCAAGTACTCTATTATTATCGTATATTACGCATGCTTGACCAGGCGTCACAGATTTTTCGGCAGTCAATAATTTTACTCTAATTTCCTTATCACTCAATTTTGTTACCTTAGCAAAGGTAGCAGGCCTAGTAGACCTAATTTTCACTTGTACCTCCAGTTCTTCTTGTTCAAGCATTTGTCTGCCAAGCCAATTAACGTCCTTAATAGTAAACTCTAGCGATTCTAGTGCTGTACTTGGCCCTACATATACTATCTTTGTACTTGGATCTATTTTGACTACATATAGAGGCTCATGGAACGAAATCCTTAGGCCACGACGTTGCCCTATAGTGTAATTTATTATGCCACTATGAGTCCCTAGCTCAAAGCCATCTACGTGTAGAATCTTGCCTTCTTCATTAGCACCTTTACGTATTTTATTAATCACTGCTCTATAATTTCCATCCGGCACAAAACAAATATCTTGGCTATCTGGTTTATCGGAAATAGCTAACCCAAACTGAGTTGCCATATTGCGAGTTTGGTGTTTGTTTAATTCACCTAAAGGAAAATAAAGATAATTTAACTGCTCCATAGTAGTAGAAAATAGAAAGTAGCTTTGATCTTTCAACGGATCAATGCCTGTATGTAGTTCTGCTCCTTCCGCGCCATTTATTTTACGCACATAATGCCCAGTTGCTAGATGATCCGCGCCTAAATCTTTTGCTACTTTTAACAGATCTGTAAATTTCACTGATTGATTACATCTAACGCACGGTAGGGGAGTCTCACCTCTAAGATAGCTATCCGCAAAATCATCAATTACTGACTCTTTAAACTTACTTTCATAATCTAGCACGTAGTGTGGTATGTTAAGTTTAGCCGCCACCATTTTTGCATCGTAAATATCTTGCCCAGCACAGCAAGCATTTTTTTTCATGGCTGCCATCCCGTGATCATATAATTGCAAAGTGACCCCTATCACTTTATGGCCTTGCGATTGCAGCATAGCAGCAACAGTTGAGCTATCCACTCCTCCTGACATTGCTACTACTATGGTCGAGGCATTATTTACTTTGCTACTCATCTATTATAATATAAGCCGGTATTTTTAAATCTATTATCACCTTTTTCTATCCTCTTATTAATTGAGCAAAACAGCACATTATAATACTTTATGACTAAAATACAATATGATTTTTCATAAATTTTGTTAAATATTGTATAAAACATTTCACCATCTCCCTGCACAGAGCTAGCAGTAACAAAGCCTGAAGGAGCGCAAGCAGTACATATAAGTACGTGAGTACCTGAGATCTTGGGACACGATAGAGCGCAATTCTTGAAGTACATCGAGTATACTAGGTTGTGTTGACAAAATTGTTAATAAGCAACAAAATAAACAGCAGCAAATTGTCATTTAATATTAACCAAAGGTCGTCCAGATAACAGTATGATACCATTAAAAAAATACCATAACTATGATCTAATAATTATTGGAGCCGGAGGCTCAGGACTGGCTGCTGCTATTTATGCTGCAAGAAATGGCTGTAAAGTAGTAGTAATTAGCAAAGTACATCCAATGCGTAGCCATACTGTTGCTGCGCAAGGCGGTATTAATGCGGCCCTTGGCAATATTATCAAAGATGATTGGCGTTGGCACGCTTATGACACCATTAAAGCTGGTGATTGGCTAGCAGATCAAGATTCCGTCGAAATAATGTGCCGACAAGCCGTTAATGCTATTAAGATGCTAGATGAGATTGGTGTGCAATTCAACCGAACATCTGATGGGCTTATTGACCAAAAAATTTATGGTGGTCAGAGCACTCATTATGGCTCCGGAGAATTAGCATACCGAGCTTGTTATTCAGATGATAGGACTGGTCCTTCTATTATGAAACAACTATATAATACAGCAGTAAATTTAGATAATATAACTTTTTTTAATTATAATTTTGCCCTAGAATTAATAATGCACCAGGATAAATGTTATGGGGTGGTAAGTTGGGATATCGAAAACGGTTTACTAAATATAATATACGGGACGAATACTATTATTGCCACCGGGGGTTACAGTCAAATTTATGTTACCACAACGTCCTCAGCAATTTGTAGCGGAGATGGAAATGGCTTAGCAGTAAAAGCGGGTATTAACTTACAAGATATGGAATTTGTTCAATTTCATCCGACCGCTATTAATCAGCTTGGAGTATTGATCACGGAGGCTGCTCGTTCCGCAGGAGGTACTTTACGGAACAGGCATAATCAGCGTTTTATGGCAAAATATGCCCCCAAATTCATGGAGCTCGCATCACGAAACGTAGTAGCAAGAGCTATTGCCACTGAAATAGCGGTAGGGGAAGGGTGCGGTGCTAATAAAGATCATGTATTATTAGATTTAACCCATTTAACAGCTGAGTATATTAAAAATAATTTACCTACTGTTTTTGAGAATTGTCAGCTTTTCTTAAAAAGAGATCCAAGTAAATTCCCTATTCCAATTGCTCCTGCTGCTCATTATACTATGGGGGGCATTCCTACTAATAAATTTTGTCAAGTAGTAAAATTTGATCAAGAGGAGAAGCGAGTTGAAGGATTATATGCTATAGGGGAGGCTGCCTCTACTTCGGTGCATGGGGCTGGTAGGCTTGGTTGTAATTCATTGCTTGATTTAATAGTGTTTGCTAGAGTAACTGTTGAAAAGATTGTTAATGATCCCCACCCTCCTGCTTGTAGTACAAGTGTTGATAGTAGAGAATTGGTAGAAGCAATAGTTAATAGATTTTTCGAACATTTTGCAAAAAAAACAAGAAAAAGCGCATATGTTAAAACGAGAGCTGAAGTTATTAATGCAAAAAAACGTTGGAGTATTTAGGTCAAAAAATAATTTGATTGAAGCAATTAAAACTTTTGATAATATTAAACAAGTTTATAATAATAGTGGAGTGCAAGATAGTTCACTATTGTGGAATTTAGAATTACAGGAATATTTAGAAGTAGGAAATATGATTATTTCTGCAGAAGCAACTATATGTTCTGCGCTCTGGCGCTGTGAAAGTAGAGGTGCTCATTGGCGCAATGACTATCCCCGTAGGAATGATAATAATTTTTTACATCATACTATTTATATTAATACGGATAGGCGGTGTGTCGCGCGGGCAGTACGGCAATCAATTGATAATATAGAAGCTTTCGAGCCAACTAATAGAAGCTACTAGCTATAAATTTATTAACAAGTTGAAATAACGTGAAAAAATTTTTATTATTTATAATATGTATATATTCGAGCACCGCTATAGCAAGCGGCGCTATATTCTCTAATAAACTCAATCGCTGTAAGATTAGTAAAAGTGTACTGAATAACTACGAACCGGAAGAGTTTCAACCAACTAATAATTTATTGAGGCAAACGGGGCAAGAAGCAACATATAGCGGAGCAAAAATTATAATAAAAGGTAAATTGTTAGATCAACATTGTGTGCCTATATCTGATGCGAAAATATATTTATGGCAAACTGGCAGGGATGGAAAATACCCGTATAAGCCTTTGCGAACGAAGGTTAATAAAAATATATTTAAATTAACTAATAGCTCTACTTTTACTGGTTCTGGCATCGCTACTACCAATAATAAAGGGGAATTCTATTTTATCACTCTCTATCCTGGACAAAATCCTAATAAGGCATATGTTAATATACGAGTAGAACATCGTGACCTTGGATCTTTACAAACTCAGCTCTTTTTAAGTAGCAAATTTGCACATGCTCAAAATTGTGGGGAAATTCATCATGCTTTATTTAACGTTTCACAAGAACTAACCGTTTATGATTTTGATATTGTAATGCCGGGTAGCACTTTACGTAGGTACTAATTTTATCGTACTGACGTTAATAGACTTCTTTAACTGCAACTTTATTAGGAAGTTCTAAAGGTTTTTTTAGGCCGCAAGAAGCGAGTAAGGTGAAGAGTGCTAAGAAGATGAAGAGCAAAACATTCTTTTTCATTATATTACAAACTTTAATATTGGAATCATATTTATATATTTACATTATCTAGATGAATAATAAGAAATACAATAAACTTTTAATTTTAATTATAGTGTTTTTCTTTATAATATCTAATAGTATTGCAGGTGACAATATTAAAACTGGTGTTAGGATGCTGGAGCAGGTTAGTGTGCCTGATTCCGTATTTTTCTTTGATGAAAAAGAAGAAAAACATTCCCTGGACCAGTTTGAAGGTAAAACGATACTATTAGTGTTTTGGGCTACTTGGTGCTCGGCTTGTGTAAAAGAAATGCCAGATTTAGATATATTACAAAAAGATTTTAGAAAATTACCATTTGAAATAATTCCTGTCTCACAAGATTATCAAGCAATAGAAGTGGTACAAAAATATTACAAAAATTATGATATAAGATATTTACCACTATATCATGACTTTAAGAATCAACTATTTAAAGCGTTTGAAATAGTAGGATTGCCAACTGCTATCCTGATTAATCCTGATGGTAAAAAATTAGTAAGTTTTGTAGGTTCTATAAACTGGTATGAGGCCAAAATTCGCCAAATTATTTTGTCTAATATTCCAGGAAATCACCCAGAGCCTAAAAATAGCTATCAAGAACAATCACTGAATCAGCCAGTGAACAAGAACCCTAAAGTGAATGACACTCCGGCCCAAAAAGAAAGTTCTGCAGTAGAAGAACAAACAGAAAATCTAAACCATAAAGGACCAAAAGCGGAAAAGCTCGACGATAAGTTAGATAATAATCCTAAAGACAAATAACCATATACATATAAGGAGCTGGATAAATGAGTAATAATAAGGCGCACAATAATACAATTGCTGGTACCGGATTTGATGGTGCAATTTCTAAACGTCAGGCCGGAAAGCTTACTCAATTATTTTCTATGTTACCTATAATAGGTTCTAAAAATACCCAAACAGTAGCTGTCCTCCACCTTAACGGAGTCATAGGTAAAGTTAATGCAGTCAAGCTAGGATTAAATATTGAAACTTTAAATGAGTTAATAGAAAGAGCATTTGATATCAAAAACCTTGTGGCTATTTGTTTAACTATTAATTCTCCTGGGGGCTCGCCAGTGCAGTCAGATTTAATTGCCAAACGTATTAGAACATTGGCTACCGAGAAAGCAGTACCAGTTTATAGCTTTGTAGAGGACGTCGCAGCATCGGGGGGGTATTGGTTGGCCTGTATTGGTGATAAAATATATGCTTCTAGGAGCTCAATTATTGGTAGTATAGGAGTAATTTTAGCGGGTTTTGGTTTTCCGGGTGCTATAGATAAGCTAGGTATAGAAAGGAGAGTATATACGGAAGGCAAAAATAAAGCTATCCTTGACCCATTCCAACCAGTCCAAGAAATAGATGTCAAAATTATTAAGAATTTACAAAAACAAATCCATGAGCATTTTATAGATTACGTAAAAGAGCGCCGTATTGGTAAATTAACCCAAGAAGATAGTATTTTGTTTAATGGCGAATTTTGGTGCGGTCAAACAGCGGTTGATTTTGGATTAATTGATGGTATAGATGACATGTATAATTTTATCAAACAAAAATATGAGAATGCTACTATCAAACATATTACCGTCAAACAATCCTGGCTTAAGAAGAATTTAGGTATGGCAAGACAAAATTTTGCTTATGAGTTATCTACTAATTTAGTAGAATCAGTAGATAACAAAATTAACTATGATATATATAAGGTGCGATGAATTTTATTGATGAAGCTAAAATATATTTAAAAGCAGGGAATGGAGGACATGGGGCAGTTAGCTTCCGCCGGGAAAAATATATTGATAATGGAGGACCAGATGGTGGAGATGGCGGCCGCGGTGGTAGCATAATATTTGAAAGTAATACTCACCTCAATACTTTAGTAAATTTTAGATATAAGCAGCATTTTAAAGCGGAAAATGGTGACAATGGAAAAGGAGCAAACAGAAGCGGCAAATCTAAAGCGCCAGTAATTTTACAAGTCCCCGTAGGAACCCAAATATTTTCCGAAAATACTGATTTCTTACTCTATGATTTTACAGCAGATCAGCAAAGTTTTGAAATACTTAAAGGTGGAAAAGGAGGCTTAGGTAATAGTCATTTTAAGTCATCTATTAATCAAGCTCCTAGACGTAGCACAGAAGGTGAAATAGGAGAGGAGATATGGGTGCATCTACGCTTAAAGCTCATTTCCGATGTGGGCCTTATTGGTTTGCCTAATGCTGGCAAATCTACTTTCTTAGCTGCCACCACTTCGGCAAAACCAAAAATTGCTGATTATCCTTTTACCACCTTAAGCCCAAATCTGGGGGTAGTTTATTTAGACAGTGAAGAATTTGTAATAGCGGATATTCCAGGTTTAATTGAAGGTGCCCATTTAGGACACGGCCTTGGTGACAAGTTCTTAAAACATATTGAAAGATGTAACGTACTTATTCATTTGTTAGATGCAACAAGCAACAATATCAGGGCTGATTACTTAACTATTAGAAATGAACTTAGCTCTTATTCACCGTTATTAGAAAAAAAAATAGAAATAGTTTGTTTGAATAAGACTGATGCTTTACTCGAACAAGAAGTCCAAGATAAGCTTAACCAGTTACAGAACGTGATACAAGGGGAAATTTTTACTATTTCTTCTTATTCTAAGAAAGGGCTAAATCAAGTGCTTAAAAAAGCATTTGAGGCTATAAAATATGTTCCTTGAGCTATTAGACTTCTTTTAGAACTCGCTTCTGGTAGGGAATTTGAAGAAGTCTATTCTAGGCTCTGTGAACTTTTCTATGCTATATTTCTTCATGAATTTCTGATGACAAGGTACCGGTAGTCTCAACCCCTTCTTCGTGAAAGTGGGGTTCTAGTAAAGCTAAATCGGTGCTGCCAGTAATATTTATTTCTGGGTTAATATTTCTTTTTGCATCTTTCTCCATAATTGTTGCAATAGTAAGCACTAGTGCACGGAATTTTTGAAGTAATTCTTCAGTATCAGGACCTACATCGTCAAAGTTCCACTTTGATATAATCTCCAATACCTTTTCTAATTCATCTTTAAAACTAGGGCTCAAAATTGCTAAGGGGGGAAGTGGCACCGACATATTATATATCACCATGTTGTTAATGAGGCATTATATATATCACATGTATTAATTTAAGTCAATAATAATTTAATTAATTAACTAAATTTTAATGAGAATAAAGGGCAATGTTAATCATTTCTTTTTATGATCGACCTAATTGATGAAAGCTCACTCTGTTGCTTATACCATAATCCTGCATAATGCCCTTTTAATGCTAAAAGCTCGGAGTGAGAACCACGTTCAATAATATATCCATTATCTATTACTATAATTTCATTAGCATCGATAATAGTTGATAAACGGTGTGCGATTATAAGAGTGGTATGGTTAGATGATAATTCTTTGAGGCTTGCTTGAATAGATTTCTCAGTATTCGTATCAAGGGATGAAGTTGCTTCATCAAAAATATAAATATAAGGATTTTTTAAGATAGTGCGAGCTATAGCAATTCGTTGTTTTTCTCCTCCCGAAAGTTTGAGCCCTCTCTCTCCTACTGTAGTGTTATACCCATCTGGTAGAGAGATAATAAAGTCATGTATATGTGCTTTTTTTGAGGCATTTATTATTTCTTCTTGGGTAGCTTTGATATTACCATATGCTATATTATAGTAGATGGTATCATTAAATAATACCGTATCTTGTGGAACAATTCCTATTGCTTGACGTAAAGAATTTTGGGTGACCTCTCTTATATCTTGTCCATCAATGGTAATTTGACCAGTTGTTACATCATAAAATCTGAATATAAGTCTAGAAATTGTGGATTTTCCTGATCCACTATGCCCTACAATCGCCAAGGTATTTCCACCTTCAATGGTGAAGTTGATTCCTTTTAAAATGTTCCTGTTAGGATTATATGCAAAATTGACATTATCAAAAACAATTTTTGCGTTTGAAATTTTTAAAGGTTGGCTGTGAGGGTTTTCGGATATTTCGGAAGGGATATTTAATAAATTAAACATATCTTCCATATTAATTATGGCGCTTTTAATCTCCCGGTAAGCAAATCCTAACATATTGAGAGGGATAGATAATTGAATTATATAAGTATTTACTAAAACAAAATCTCCAATGGTCATATTACCGTCTTGAACCTCAAACCCAGCTAAAAGCATAACTCTAACTAATCCTAATGCTATAATAACCCCTTGCCCAATATTCAACACAGATAAGGTAGCATAGTTTTTGACTGCGGCGTCTTCATATTTTATTAAGGATTGATTAAACCTGTCACTTTCATAATTTTCATTACCAAAATATTTTACCGTTTCAAAGTTTAATAAACTATCAAGCGCTTTAGTATTAGACTGATTCTCATTTTCATTCATTTGTCTGACAAACGCAATACGCCACTTACTTACCCATAAAGTAAATATTACATAGAATATCATAGTAGTTAAGGTGATTATAGAAAACCAAAAACCATAACTAAACCATAGGATCCCACAAACTAGTACGATCTCAAAACTAGTAGGAATAATATTAAAAATGGAAAAACGTAAGATAGTCTCTATTCCTTTCACGCCTCTTTCAATCGACCTACTGATTCCTCCAGTTTTTCTATTAATGTGAAAGCTTAAGCTTAGTGTATGCATATGATCAAATACTTTGAGCGCTACCTGCCTGGCTGCCCGTTGTCCGACTCTGGCAAAAATTCCATCCCTAAGTTCAGCAAAGATTACTGAAAATATTCGCGTTCCTCCATATGCTAATAACATTCCTGAAAATATTATTGTCGTTAAGTTGTGCGTTAAATTATCTATAGCGTATTTATAAGTAATCGGAATCGCTAAACTAATGATTTTAGCTATTATTAGGCATAATAGGGACCAAATAACACGAGAGCGAATCTCCAAGTCCTTAGACCACAAATAAGGTAGGAGCAAGCAAAAGAAATTCTTTTTACGAAGGGGTGGAAGACAATACATCTGGAATATCCTGGAAGAACAATTAAACTAATGATTACAAATAGTGGTAATTCGATATAATGAAGTTATATCGAATTACTGATAAGGTAACTATTTTGAATTTTTTAGCAATTCGTCTAGTTTACCTTGCGTCTCCAGCTTTTCCAGGTCAGTATAGCCCCCAACTGATTGACCATCAATTAATATATGCGGGAATGTTACTTTTCCCTCAGATGTATTACCTACTTTCGCTTTTTCTTCGATGGTAAAGTCATCTACCACTATTTCCTGATAAGTTACGTTTTTTTGATTTAATAGAGCTTTAGCTTTTGCACACCAGGGGCAAGTTGATAATGTATAAATGATTACTACATGTAAGAAGGTTTTATTCATATTTTACCTATAATATTTAAGTTTGGTTTCTTAATTTTGCAGAACTAGTTATATCGTACTTATTATAATTTATTAAAAATTCTTCAATTTTATAGTTATAGTTAGTAATAGGATAGTATATTATCGAGACCAATAATTTTTAGCAAGTGACAAATAAATGATCAATAAGTTTTCTATTAAATCCCCCTATTCTCCAGCTGGGGATCAGCCAAAGGCAATTAAAGAAATTATTAAAGGGATTGAAGCAGGAAAGCGTTCTCAAATGTTACTTGGTATTACTGGCTCAGGTAAAACTTTTACTATGGCCAATATAATTGCTTATTTGCAGCGTCCTGCCCTTGTCATGGTGCATAATAAAACATTAGCGGCTCAAATCTACTCAGAAATGAAGGCAATTTTTCCTAATAATGCTGTGGAATATTTTGTCTCATATTATGATTATTATCAGCCAGAAGCATATATTGCCAGAACTGATACTTATATAGAAAAAGATTCTTCAATTAATGAACAAATAGACTTATTAAGACATTCTGCCACTAGATCATTATTAGAGCGCCGTGATGTAATAGTAGTATCATCAGTCTCTTGCATCTATGGTCTTGGCTCGCCAGATCTTTATTATCAAATGACTATCACACTTAAAGCAGGCCAGACTTATATTAGAGAGAAATTGCTGAATGATTTGGTAAATTTACAATATGAGCGTAATGATATAGGTTTTGAACGAGGAACTTTTAGAGTAAGCGGAGATAATATTGATATATTTCCCGTGCATTATAATGATAAAGCTTGGCGATTATCGTTTTTTGGTGATGAACTTGAATATATCAGAGAATTTGATCCATTAACCGGTGAAAAATTAGTTCATTTAGATCAGGCGGTGATTTATGGTAGTTCTCACTTTGTCACCCCAAAAGAAGTAGTGCAAAAGGCTATTTCACAAATAGAGGCAGAATTACAACAACGTTTAGAATTTTTGAATAAACAGGATAAATTACTGGAAGCTCAAAGGCTAAATCAGCGTACTCAATATGATATAGAAATGTTGATGGAGCTTGGAAGTTGTAAAGGGATTGAGAATTACTCCAGATTTTTGACAGGTAAAGCTTCTGGGGAGCCTCCTCCTACTTTATTTGAATATTTACCTAAAGACGCATTATTATTTGTTGATGAAAGCCATGTATCTGTCCCTCAAATTAGGGCTATGTATAATGGCGATAGAGCACGAAAAGAAGCATTGGTAGAGCATGGTTTCCGTTTGCCTTCAGCACTAGATAATAGACCATTAAAATTTGAAGAATGGCAAGAGTTTCGGCCTCAAACAATTTTTGTTTCAGCGACTCCAGCACCTTTTGAATTAGCAGAAACTGCAGGTATAGTAGTAGAACAAATTATCAGGCCTACAGGCTTACTTGACCCTGAATGTATTATAAAACCAGTTACTAAACAAGTGGAGGATTTATTAAGCGAGCTCCAGGCTACTATAGCTAAAGGCCTGCGTATTTTAGTCACTACTCTTACTAAAAAAATGGCAGAAGATTTAACAAATTACCTACAAGAATTAGGATATAAAGTATCATATTTACATTCTAATGTGCATACTCTAGAGAGAATAGAGATTATAAGAGATTTACGCCAAGGTAATATTGATATTCTAGTGGGTATTAATCTATTACGGGAAGGCTTAGATATTCCCGAATGCGGGCTTGTCGCTATATTAGATGCTGATAAAGAAGGATTCTTACGCTCAGAAGTGTCCCTAATCCAAACTATTGGCAGGGCAGCACGAAATAGCCAAGGAAGAGTGGTATTATATGCTGATATTATTACTAAATCTATTGAAAAAGCAGTGGGGGAAACGCATAGAAGGAGAAAGGTGCAACAAGAATATAATCAAAAACATTCTATCATCCCCACCACTATTAACCATAAAATTCATGCCTTAGTAGAGTTAGAAAAGTTAGATGGTAAATTAGAGAATAAGAAACAAATTCATTCTCTATTAGATAATCCGACAAAATTAAAAGCGCATATTAATAAATTAAAAAAAGCAATGCTTAGAGCGGCTAGTAATTTGGAATTTGAAGAAGCAGCGAAGTTGCGGGACCAAATTAATGTGTTAGAAGAGGCGGCATTAGAGCTAAGCTAATTAACCTGAATCCACTACATAGTGAAGCCAGGTTAAAATGTATACACTTATCTTTTTTTGCGTCTCTTTGGGGAAGAAAATTCTATTTTTTATAACCATTTGGCTTATTTGTTTCTGCCGAATGTTCTAATTTTTTACCGCCCGCTTGCAAATCTTTACCTACCCCTTGCATAGTATTACAAGAAGTTAGCGCAGTAGTTAATAATAACATAGTAATAAATGAAAGACGCATTAATTTACCTTTAATATAAAATTTACACAAAAGAGCATTTGTTCTAATACAATAACAATTATAATATTATCATTCAATTATTACAATATAAAAGTAGTAGGACTGGAATGTGGCAGAGAGTTAATGAATTGAAGTTATGCAATGCTACTACATATTTTGGTAGATTTTTTATTGAAATTAAAATTATTCTACCTTTTTCTATCCGATTCTTTAATTTTACCTTCTTTCAAAAATCTTAGATTAGCATTATTAACATTAGGCGCAACCTGTATTTTATCAGGGTTTGATGGTATGTTTAATTTATCAATTCCCTCATTTATTTGAGGATGCGGCTGATTTATTTTATAGAACTTGGCTCCTGCTAATAATTGTTGGTCTGCTAAAAATTCGTTATCATTTTTATTCAAATTAACTTTTAACTCTATGATTTTTTCTTGCTCCCTAATAATGAATTTATCATATTTTAAAATTATCTCTCCAATTATCTCACCAACTTTAGGAGCATATTTTACTGCTAAAATAGTAGTTGGTACTACCATGAGGGCCAATGGCATCCCTGCGGTAGCTACAGTTACTGCCCCAACCACTATACCACAGACTGCTGTGACCATTTTACTACTTGCTTGTTTAAATGTTTCGATTTTTTTCGAGCACTGAGAGGTAGCATTGGCTATTTTATTAAGTTCTAAATTAATTTGCTTACTTATTTCTATCACACTTTGAGATTTTTTAAGAGCTCCCATTACTATTCCCCTAAATGTGGTAGGATCAACTTGAATAAAATTTATTTTTTCATAATTATTTTTTTCTCTTAATAAAGTTTTAAGAACTAACTTAATAATATTGATTTTGTCGAAAGTCAGTGTACTAAAATATATATTTATTAAAGTATTAATTATTATATCTTCTGACTTATTAATAATATTCTCTCCATCTAATAAATCACCTATATCAATAGAAATAGCAACTGCAAATAACATTAGCACCATGTTAAAGCTCTCATCTGTTATTACTTTTTTTCCAATAAAAGCCGTTAATTTATGTAAACAATTACTTATATGTTCTTTTATGTTAGGAGTAGGATGGACTCTAATTTCATGATCAATACTAATTATGCACGCAAGTGTTGAACATAATTGTTTGGGTATATGGTTACGTAAAGCTTGTCTAAACGCTTTTTCGCATATTGTAATATTTATAAGATTAAATCTCTCTCTAATGTCAGGAGGTAGGCTCATTAATTTACCCTATTAATTTTATTGACTCTCTTGCTGCCCGTTAGGTTGGCTTGAGCATGTGAATTAGCATCTACTAAAGAAACATAATATAGCTAAATATCCCAAACTATAGCTATTCTTACGCATACTATACCACTATTAAGAGTTTTTGTCATTGATCCTCTACTTTTAGCAATAATTTTCGGGGAGGGAACGATAGAGAGTCTTATATAAAATTCAGTATAACAATAATTATTGAACATTATTAACTTGTATTATATAACGTTCATGAGGTCGTCGTGCCATGATGGTTACGTCAGTTGATCAAATCTTTATCAAAAATACTTGGCAAGTAATGACAAATAATTTTGATTATATTTTTATAGGGTAACTTCAATGTTATACAAGTTAATTTCCATATTAGTAGCAATAATTCCAGTAATTGGTTTAGTGTCTGGCTTTTCTGTTGCAGTAACTATCCCTATTTTCTTACTACTAATATTGATTGGACTGCGAGATAAGCTCTTTGTTAACTTGAAATATGCAACCATTCAAAATCATTTATTATCAAAGTGGAAATTAGAATTAATCTTTGGCCTCTGGTGTTTTATAACAATTTGTTATTCACCAAATTACCTTGGGTCCTTATTTGTATATATCCAAATTTCTTTAATTATATTAATAGGATTGATAGTAAATAATAATATTGAGCAGCTACCTATAAATGTAACGGTTGTCACGCGATATTTTATAATTGGGATGAGCATTGCAATTAGTCTATTTTTTATAGAATATTTTTCTTATGGCATTATAACCCGAGGATTTCGTGCTATTTTTCAGCCAAAAACTTCTGGACATTTCTTTTTATTTACCCTTGATCGGGGATGTGCTTTATTATCAGTTTTTTCATGGATAGTAATTGCTATATTGATGCAATACCATAAATATCTTCTAGCACTAATATATTATCTATTAATTATCTATTTATTATTTATTTCAGATAGCCTTGCCAGCTTTTTAGCTTTTATGGTAGGTGGATTAGTGTTTTTAATTAGTAGGTTATCAATCACTAGATCATTACAATCAATTTTTCTCAAATTATTTATTATAGCTGTGCTAACTGGCTCAATATTAATGCCTATCATTTCCTATAAGATTGATCCATATGAAGCTTCAGATCACTACGCTAATTTTCTCCCACATTCTGCAAAACATCGTCTTTTTATTTGGCATTTTATTGCTAAGAAAATTGTAGAAAAACCAATGTTTGGCCATGGATTTTCTGCGTCAAGGTATTATTCACAGTATTATCAAGCTAATAACGAGAAGATAATTACTTATAATCAGTGGTCATTGCCACTATTTCCTCTACATCCACACAATAATATAATGCAGATTCTGTTTGAAACAGGTTTAATAGGATTCTTATTATTTTTATTATTAGTTCGAAAATATATTAAACAAATGGCCAATTTAGCCTTATTAGCAAGTCCAGCAAATGATATACTGTTCTCAGGTGATTTTGCTGCTAGACGCGGTGGAGCAAAGCCTATAGATAATGGGCGAACGACGAGTAATGACGCATGCAAATTCATATCAGAGAAGTATAGATACTCAAAAATAAGCGCTACAATATTAAATCATACTGCTATTTCTTATGCCATTTTTATAAATTATTATATCATTGGTATGATTTCCTGGAATATTTGGCAAACATGGTGGGTGTGTACTGCTTTTGGCACAATTATTTTATTTCAACTACTAGTACATAAAATCAATTTGCATGCAGCAATTCCCGCTAGGTCTGACAAACATGATATATAAGCCTATTTCAGCATTTAATTTTCGCACTGTTTTCTCAGTAAAGCCTTGTCTCCCTGCTGTTTCTAAAAGATGACTAGCGGGCATTGCTGATGAGTATACTTCATGGAGATAGGGCCTTACGCAGGAAGTCTATTGTGAGCGAGCAAGGCATCCAGGCAAAACCTACAAAATACGATGATTTAAGTGATTTGTCCTGGATTGCTTCGTTGACTTATAGATGACCCGCAATGACAAAAGTAATGCGCCTTCCATAACAAATGTACGGTATTATGATCAAGGTGATTGGTCTTAAAATTTTATAGAATGTTTTTATGCACATCTTTTCCCCTTAGTCCTTTAGGTTGTATTGACAAAAAGAATAACAAGCTCTTAGATTGTTACAATATGATAAAAAACATTCTGCAAGATGCGCCTTGAAGAGCTATAACTATTGTTAATACTAAGCGAGAAGAAAAGCTCAATTTTGATTTAGTGTTACTTGCCTTGCGTTATCAGTAAAAAATAATAGTAATATTTAGCTATGCCTGCGCCTTATGTTTTGTGTGTTTTCCAATTGTCTAGCAGAAGCAAACTTGATAAGGGGGGTTAGTGAAGGAATCTTGTTTTTTAATGCATTCCTAAACTTAGACTGACGTTTATGTAGTTTGATAATTTCCTTAGTAACTTTTACCACAAAAGTAGGCTCAATCCCTCCTTCGAGGCAGGTCGATTTAAATGATTCCCCTCCTCCGAAGATCCAAGCTTTTGCTTCTTGTTCAAATTTTTTTGCTATTGGCACTTCGGATATATTGGTTGCATCAATAATTGCTTGGGTAATGATTGCTTTACGTAAGGCAATATCAGGAGACGCAGTATATGATTTAAGACGTTCAAAGGGCGCCTGAAATTTAATAACGTTAGCAATATTATCTCTATTAATCATACTTTTTTACCTAATTTATATTAATATTAAACTAAGAAGTATAAGGATTTTTATTTGACTACTAATAGTTTCCTACTAAAAAATATATAATATTTAAAACTGTTTTAATAATCTGGGGTGGGTACAGCTATTGAATAATGTTCACTACTCGCAAAGAGGTCGCTTAAGCCTTTTTGGTTAATCATCTTTCAACATTGATTCCATATTCCTTTTGGTTGAATAAGAGATTTAATAGACATGACTTTTTGCTATTTGCCTTCAATGAATTAAAAGATTTGTTCGCTTAATTATATTCTGCGTAACATCAGTTAGTAATTAAATTAAAATAATCACTTGATTGTCCTATAATAATATTCTATTTTTAGTTGAAAATAAAATTGATATTATTAAGTGCATGTATGAACACCCAACTCTCACAGATATAAATTTAATTATAGCCAAACGTTTAAAAGAGCGCCGTGAAATGCTTGGCATGAGTCACCAAGAGTTAAGCAAATCGGCTAATATCAATGTGAAACAAGTACAAAAATATGAGAATGCTACCATTCCAATAGCAGGAAGTGCGCTATATTTTTTGGCTAGAGAATTAAAGGTACCCCTTAAGTACTTTATCGATATACCACATATCAAACCACCTAATGAATATTTCTTTACTGCAGAAGATGATTATAAATTCTTTGAGCATATTATTGCCGAAGATTCAGAGGAGTATATAGCTCCACCGAAGGCGGATTGTCAATTTATTGCTGATTCCCCTGTTCGTGCAAAGAGCCTGAAACACATCCACCATCTTCCCAGTTAGATCCCGTAAATGTAAAAGAAGATTTGGGTCTAGATTCAGTACCCCAATTAACTGCAGAAATAGAGGAAGTCATGAAGGCGGAAATGTGCCATGCCGTACGCCAAGAAGTATTAGCTTTAGTTAAAGTATTCATAGAAGTACCAAACCCAATAATTCGCCAAAAAATCATTGAACTTCTTAGGGCTATAACTACAATACCTCTCGATCCTGATTAAAAATGGGAGAAAAAGTAATAGACCTCTTGCATAACCTAAAGATAATTGAGGAATTTTTAGGAAAAACGAAGTCGAGTACCGCAGCGTACTTAAATTGTACGTGAGGAACGAAGACGAGTTTTGACAACAAAATTACTAATTAGATTAGGTTATGCAATAGGTCTAATATGTTATATCACTTCCGAACACTAATCATCTACGTTCGTCGTACTTCATGATCTTCTGCTCCTCACGTATACGTCTGTCACACTACTGGACAAAAATAGAAGATGGTTGAAAAAGTACAAAAATTGTTATCTGCTAAAGCTCGTTTTTAGCAATTATTATCTCAAAAATAACATTTTGTACTTAAAATAATATGTTTTTTTAACCATTTTCTATTTTTGTCCAGTAGTGTGATACGTCTGTACGCGCAGGTAGCGGGCACTCGTACTCCTAGTGCTAATTTAGTCTTGGGAAATGGTATTAGACAAATTACTAGAGTCTGTTGACAAAATTTTTTAGTAGACTTTTTGAACAGGTTTTTACTGAAAATATAGGGGAATTTTGCAAGTAAATAGACCCCTATTTTAAAAAATTTGCCTATATTTGCAGGCAAAATATGCCAAAAAAAGACCTAAAAAATTTTGCTAACAGAACCTAAGGCTAACGATAACTTTGCTACTTTTGAAAATTTTGCAAAATTAAGTGTCACCAACTAAAGAACGAAGGCTATACGATAATTGCTGAATTCGGTGTAGCAAGCTACACCGAATTCAGGTTCTTTAAGTCATTTTCAGTATCTTACAGAGGTGCACCAAAGCCTACCAGGATATAGTCTCTAGCAGTTGATACATTTCTTGGTCTATTACTTATGGTAAATTTTTCTAACATGATTTTATCCTGCTAAGTATACATCATACTCTTCTTCCGCTATGACCCTGCTGTATAAAGTTCCACTATCCTTGCTGATCGGAATCATTTTTTCTGCAGTATATTCTCTATCTATACCCTCTACATCACCGGCACCGTTATCAAATGTTAACACAACATTAGTTTTGTCGTGGCAAGGTTTGATTTTAGAATCAGTAGACATTAAGAAACCTTTATTTTGTGCATACATTGGTAAGTCTGCTGAGATAAAAAACTTACCTTTCTGATAATGGTATTCATCACATAATGTTGCTACTGATTTACCTTGGGCGTCACGTAATATGACCTGTTTATATTGTGAGTCCGCAGTAGTTGCATCAGCTGTTATAGTAAATAGAGAACCAGACTGATATTTATTGAAGTCAGCAAAACGCACCAAGTAGTGAGGAATAGAGTTACCTTGTTCTACAGAGTTATCTTGTGTTTTTTCTAGAGAATCATAAGCAAACCTAGTAGGAATATTTCTATACTCATCAGGAATCTTAGCTACAGATTCAGGGTCTTCTCTACCATATTGATCTGTTGGGATAAGGAAAGATCCTTGCCTTTTATGCACTAATTTTAAGTGAGTAGTGCCTTTTGCTAACTGGTAACGGTTGTTCTTTCCATAATCATCGATAAAAAACGCCCCATTTTCAGTGACATAATATCCCATATGATCAAAACTATATACTTTCTGATTGTTATGCATTACATGCGCTTTATGCACATCATCTTTTTTAGCACTGGTTCCTCTATCATCTAATAATTCTCCTTTGCTTATTGTGAATCCTGTGCTGTTTGAAGTGTTTTGCCTTGCACTATTAGCCAAATCTGAATTAGCATGATCATGGATTTTGACATCTGGTTTCAATAGTAGAGCATCTACATTTTGATTTGGATTGTTAAGATGTATATGTATATTTTCCATGGCTTCATTTCTGTGAATATGAGGTGTTTGATAATATGCATCACTATCAACCTGACGTCCTTCTAATAAAGAGGCTCTAACTTGTCCATTAGGTGTTTTGTCTAAAGCAACATAAGCCTGGCTGGTATATGAGCTATATAATTGTTGCGCTTCATCATTATAGATAAAACGTTTATCTTGGAAAAAACCACTAGTGTAACTTAATTCCCCTACAGGCTGATCATTATGTATGATGGTTAAAATATGAGATTTCTTAGCAGGGTTTATATCATTATCCTTAATTTTGAATATCAGGTTTTCAGGTGATGGTAACCCTTTAATATAAGACATAAAACCTTTTTGCCCTTTTTGGGAAATGTTCACTACGCTTTCTGGATCAAAATAGGTTAGGCCATCTTGAATTTGTGCTAATATTGCAGGATGATTTTGATAATGAGCTTGTAACTTTTGTATTTGTTGTAAAAATTCTGCTGATTCAAAATAAGGTGTACCTTCTTTATCACAATAAATTAATTTTAACTGGCCTTTAAAAGAAACTAGTTTTAAGAAAGTATATTCTTTAGATATATCTAAGTAATGCTGCTCACTACTATAACGACTTCCACTAGCAGTATGTTCTACCCTTACCACCCCAAATTGATAGTAATGTACAACTGGAGAAAAGCTTGCCACAGTATTTCCCATACTATCTTTAATCACCGCTTGATGAAATTCAGTTTTGTTATTATTTGCGTCATAGATAATTCCTGCGAGTGTCGATTTTTCAACTTTTAAAGCATTGATTTCTTTCATATAAGAATCGATACTATTTTGCTCTAAATAACCTTGAAATTCTTTTGGCGAATATATTGACTCTAGTCCTGATTGTAGCATCTTATTTATTGCGCTTGGATTCGCGTTTTTTACTGAATCTAATAATTGGACAAACTTCCCAGAATCTTTTTTATAAAAATATTCTACTAAAGCGTGACCTAAACCATAGATGATATCTTGATGATCAGTATTATCTTTAGTATTAAGTAGAGTCTGCAAGTCTAGATTGAGTGCTCCTGTTTGAATCTTTTGTATAATTTTAGTAATATGAAAATCTTGAACAATACGTTGTGGATCTGATAAATATTGGAAATACTCAGCTAATCCTTCTCGTAATATTGGAGGTAGCACCTTACCATTAGTGATAAGACCTACTAAACCATGTGTAATCTCATGCTTTAAATTTTGAGGTTTGTTATATTCGTAATATGTAAAGATTTTAGAAGTAGTACCATCAATTCCATCATGGTAAAAATATATCCCACTATCATGGTTTCCAAAACGATATTGGCTCTTAGTACCATATTGTTTATAGTCCTTCTTATTATTAAATATATATACTTCCAAGACCTTATCGGTTTGTAGACTTAACGGATGCAGTGTTGTAAATGCTTGAAGAGTTTTGGTGATATCGTCTTTTATTTGACGTAATTGGAGATCAGCATTATGGGCTTTAATTTTAGGCGTATTATATTTAATTGCTACTGTTAATTTATTATCTGCTATTTTCAAATCATGCGATTTAGTAAAATACTGTTCAATCTGATTGTTAGCAGAGTTTGTACCTCGTTTAGTTTTAGCGGCCGTAAGTGTATTGTAACTAACTTGATGTTTTGGATTATTAGACAAATAGATAGTCATATATAACTCCTTATAAGTTAATTTATTACTCAAAAGAAACCAAAAACTTGTAATAACAGCTACTATAAGGCCACCTTTGCAAGGCAGATCCTATATAATGCAAGCATTATATGAAAACATGTTTACAAAGTCAAGTAATATTTACGATCATTTAATATTTATTATCTATTATCACTGGAAAAGTTGGATATGACATTCAATTAAAATAATTATAACAAAATTTACATTTATTGCTTGCTCAAATCTCCAGCCTTTGCTACCATTAATTTAGAAAAATTAGTGGAATAGTTACACAATATCTAACAAAACTTTCAGATGTTAAAGAAAAGGAAAATAGATGCATCATAATACTCAGATCACTCCCCATAATATAATGCGAATGGGTAGTATCAAGCTATGCCAAATATTCAAGTATAACCCTATTAATGCTTCTTTGAAAGTTGCTATATATCATAGAGCTCTGCAGTTGCTGAGCGAAGAAGAGAACAGCTATTTATGGTTTAACGCTCGAGGTTTAGCAACTATTTTGTATCAATTTAGCATACACGATATTCCTGTAGAGCAGTATTTTATTGACGCTTGGGAACGTGAAGCTTGCAAGCAGATTCAAGATTTTACGCCTCGAGAATTAGCTTTGTCCATACATGCTTTTGGGCATTTCGCGTTAAGGCCTTCTGCTACTTTTATTCAAGCTTGGGAACGCGAAGCTTGTACCAAAATTAAGTCTTTTAAGACTCAAGAGTTGGTAAACTCTATTGAGGCTTTTAAAGGCCTAGAAATAAAACCGTCTATCCAGTTTATTGAAGCTTGGGAACGCGAAACTTGTGATAAAATTGAAGAGTTTAATCCTAAATATTTAGTTTTTTCTGTTTATGCAATATATACGATTAATAACCTAACTAATTGTCACATTAAAATACCTATTCCTATATTGCGCTCTATTGAAGAAAAATATAAAATACTTGATCTTAGGGATTGTCACCAACTTTGGGTTGCTAATGCTGATTTTTTTCAAAAATATCAACAATCTTTATTTTCAAATGAAGTGCTGGAATATTTATGGCAATATATAGAAAATAATGGTCTAGCTCCATCTTACATGACTAGGCTGCAACAAGAAGTGTCTGAGATACTATCACAAATATCACCTAAAGAAATAATAAGTGAAAAATGGATACCAGAAATTGCATCATATGTTGATAACTTCATTTCCGACACTAACTTAATAATTCAGGTAGATGGTCCTACTCATTTTAATAAATATGAGCAAAATAGTTCTACTAAGCTTAATACTAAATTATTAGAAAATTTAGGTTATAAAGTCCAAAGAATATCTTATTTTGTTTGGGATCAGCTTTACAGTGAGGCGGATAAGAGAAAATATATAGATCGTTTATTACAAGATAGTTATTTAGAAAATGATATATTACCGTTAGGTAGCTGTACTAATAACGGGGCTGCCGTACACGATATGGTTTTCTTATTCTAGATTCTGTTGACAAAATTTTTTAGGACCTTTTTTGGCATGTTTTGTTTACAAATATAGGCAAATTTTTTGAAATAGCTGGACTATTGACTTGCAAAATTCACCTATATTTTTAGGTAAAAACCTGTTCAAAAAGTCTACTAAAAAATTTTGTCAACAGAACCTAGCTTAACTCCAGAAGATTTTTATGATACTAAACTTTACCGAAAATGGCATATTATTGAAAGACTTTTTACTAGGTTTAAAGAAAATAAACGCATTACTATGCGATCTGACAACTTTGACTGCCCTTGCCTTCAGTTTTATCGCTCTTGCTCTTATTTAAAGCTTATAATTTATTTTGTTAATAGCGCCATAGGGATATAACGGGTTTATAAGAAAGCCTGCACTCCTACACCAATGTATTTTATTTTATTTTTATAAAATTGTCCATGCATAGACTTACCGGAATAGTATTCAAGCATAAATTGTACTTTATTACTGATAAGGGCAGAATTTTCCAGTTGCACCCCTGCTTTACAAGATATGCCAGGGGTCCATGAACTCAGAGCTTCCGCTTTCATATCAACACCTATTAGCGGTCGAAGTTGACCATTCATAAAAGTAGATTGAGAATAATATTCTACCCCTACCTGAATTTTCCCCCGCTTTATATAACTAGGATCTCGATGGACAATATATCCTCCTCCTCCATATATGCGTAATATATCAAAATTATACGACAATAACACATCTATCCCTTCATAACTCAGGTTAATACGCTTGGTCTTCTTGCCCTCCTCTGTTAACATAAATTCATCTCCCAAATGAGAACTTTGATGATACAGCCGAACCAAACCAGACCAAGGACCGCTACGATAAGTAACAGGTACAGCGATATAATAATCAGCATTAATCAAGGCAGTCGGATTAGTACCAATATCTAATAACCCGAATAACCCGGCTTGAATACCAACTTCCCATTCTCTGTTTGTTACTTGATTTACCACCTTATATAAAGGAAAGCTGGCTCCAAAGTTAGGAGCAAAGGCATGTTTTAGTAATTTACCTTTTAAAAAATATTGATAAGATAAAGTAAAACGTGGCCATCTATTGTCCGCAATTAACGCTTGGAACAAGCTGTGAGTTGGCATCGCAATATCTCTGGTGCCATTCTCTTCTATATTACTGGGATCAATAATATTTAATTTACTTAGATTACTATTAGTTGTACTGTAACTAATCAATTGTACATCTTTTACTCCTTTAATTGATGCTGTGGCTTGTTTGACTTTTTCTAAAATCTGCTGTGGATTATTACCTTGTAATTTGTCGTTATCAATCAGGATAATACCTTCTCTTACAGTAACAGCGTTGCTTGGTAAGCCATAACTATTAATGAAAATGCTTTGTATATATCCTCGAAGGTATAGATCAAACTTATTATAGTCAGGGGTAGTAAATTTAAGGACTTTATCTTTTGATAATGTGCTAATGTTCTTACCAGTTTGTTTACTATGCGCAACATTAAATTCCTCTGAATTCAGAAGAGAAGAATAATAAACTAAAGGTATATTGATGCTTAGCAAAGCTAATACTGTAAATATTAATTTCATATTATTTATTTCTGTTTGATAGATTAAAGGATAATTAACTATATCAAATTACTTATACCTTGTCCGCAAAACTTATTACTCAATACCACTTTATGCTGCCGGGATCAGGGGAGTTTTTATTATAAAATGCGAATTAATTGTTTGGGATATAGCTAGTGTACTAAAAATTTCTACTAAAGCTTTAGTAAGTTCCTCTATCATTGCGTCAGTATGATTGGGGGTGGGTATGATCCGCAAACGTTCCGTACCTCGTGGAACAGTAGGAAAATTAATGTGCTGCACATAAATATTATATTTATCTAATAAAACCTTAGAAATATACTTAGCTTTTACAGGGTCCCCAATAATTATTGGAATAATATGGCTATCATTTTTAAAATATGGTACGCTAGCATCATTAAATGATTTCTTAACTTTGCCTATTACTTTTTGATACATTTCTCTTTCAACACTAGATTTTTTTAAGTGGCGAATACTAGTAGTAGCGGCAGCAGAAATAGCTGGAGGTAATGAAGTGGTGAATATAAAACCAGGAGCGCTTAATCTAATGGAATCAACAATCTGCTGTTTCGCAGCTATATATCCCCCGATAGTGCCATAGGCTTTACCTAACGTGCCTTGAATAATATCAATTTGGTCAGCGCATCCTTGCAGTTCCGCAATTCCCGCTCCACTTTGGCCATATAATCCGACCGTATGTACTTCATCGATAAAAGTAAGAGCATTATATTTTTTAGCTAAATCTATAATTATTTTTATAGGGGAAAATAAACCATCCATCGAGTAAGCAGATTCAAAAACAATAATTTTGGGCCTATTAATATCAATTTTTCTTAATAATGTTTCCAAATGTTCCATATCAAGATGACGATATATATATTTCTCAGCTTTTGAGTTACGAATCCCAGAAATAATAGAAGCATGGTTAAGCTCATCTGAGAAAAAAACTATATCAGGCATTATTTTAGCAAGGGTGGCAAGGGTAGTATCATTGGCAACATAACCAGAAGTAAACACCAACGCCATCTCCTTGTGATGCAGATCGGCTAGTTCTTTTTCTAATTGTATTATACAGCTATTATTACCGCCTATATTTCTAGTGCCCCCTGATCCAATCCCATATTCAGCTATTGTCCTCAACGCAGCCTCAGTAACGCTGGGATGTTTACTCATCCCAAGATAATCGTTAATGCACCACATTACTATGTTTTTCCCATTGTGCCAAGCCGAAGGAAAATTATCAGCTTGTCTTTGAACAGGAACAAAATCACGGTATCTTCCTTCTCTTTTAATTTGATCTATATGATTATCAAATATTTTATTGTAATGAAACATCTTATTATTTTTTTTAATTATGGTTCTAATGCGCAGCTGACCAAATAATTATACTTTGAGAATTGTTAATTATTTAGCAAACTTTGTAAGGTCTAAGCTTTACGTACGTCCAAACAACCGTTCTATATCTTTAAGTTTAAGTTCAATGTAAGTAGGCCTTCCGTGGTTACACTGACCAGAAAAAGGAGTTGTTTCCATTTGGCGTAATAATTCATTCATCTCATCCGCAGATAATTTTCTACCAGCTCGAATCGAATAATGACATGCATATGTTTCTGTAACATGTTCAATCAATTGAATCAAGGAAATATTTTCTCCAAGATCAGATAAATTATCTGCCAAATCTTGGATTAATTGCCCTATATTTATATCTTCTAATAAGCTTGGAACCTCTGATACTATAATTGATCGATCACTAAATTTTTCTACACTTAAACCTAATTTAGATAAATTATCTTTATTGTTATATAGTAAATTTGCTCTATTTTCATCCGGTAATTCTATTATTTCCGGAATTAGTAAGCGTTGTTTAACTAACCCGTTATTACTAATCATTTTTTTAATTTTCTCATACCCTAAACGTTCATGAGCAGCGTGTTGATCGATAATAATAATACTATCATTGGTTTGAGAAATTATATAAGTGCCGTGAAGTTGTGCTCTAGCAGCCCCAAGAGGATAGAGATTGTTTACAGGATTAATTCTTCTAAATTCATCTTGAGTATTTATATTTTCGCTTACTGAAGTATCAGAGCTGGCAATATTCTCCTCGACTATCTCTACTTTGGCATACGGTTTGGTGCTGACTAATTGTGGTTGAAACTTTCTATCACGCAAAGCCTGTATTTTATAATTACTTCTTTCACTACTATCAGCAACACTATTTACTATAATATTATCCTCAATTTTAGATGCATGTTGAGCAACAATAGGGTTGCTCTTAGGCTGAATATTTCTAAAAAGCCCAAGAGCAGTAGTGGCAATATGCGTGGAAACCCTATGACTTTTAGTCGCTAAAGCGTCTTTTATTGACCCTATTAGCAACCCACGTATAGTATTTGGGTCATGAAATCTTACTTCTGTTTTGGCTGGATGAACATTAACATCAACCAACTGTGGGTCGATTTGTAGAAATAACACTGCAGCAGGGTGCCGATCTTTAGCTAAATAATCTTGGTAAGCTACTCTTAATGCGACTTGTAATAGCTTGTCTTTTACTGGCCTGTTATTAACAAATAGAAATTGATCGCCAGTAGAAGCTCTGTTAAAAGTAGGAAGACTGGTAAAACCATATATTAACAATTCTGCTCTTTGTAAGTGAATCTTTGCGGTATTTTCTATAAACTCAACTCCTAATAGCTCTGTGACTCTCTCTGGGAAAATATCTTCATGCTCCCCCTGGCGACCTCTTACTTTTAGTATAGTTTTACCATCATGCATTAAACTAATAGAGATCTGTGGATGCGCTAAAGCAATTTTCTTCACTATATCAAGGCAGGCAGCCAATTCAGACTTATCTGATCTTAAAAATTTTAATCGAGCAGGTGTGGTAAAAAATAAATCTCTTATTTCAATTTTAGTACCTTCATTATGAATTGCCGGTTTAGTTTCTTTTATTCCTCCACCGACTTGTATTTGATAAGATCTATCATTACCACGGGCTTTGGAAGTAATTTGCATTTTACTAACTGCGCCTATAGAAGGCAAAGCTTCACCTCGAAAGCCAAAACTGTTAATATTCAGTAAATCCGTTTCATCTAGCTTAGAAGTAGTATGACGTTCTATAGCAATTTTCAGCTCTTCCTCGGACATACCTATACCATTATCAGAAATGATAATCAAATTCTTGCCTGCTTGTTCAAGTACTATATCTATTTTAGTACTCAAAGCATCTATCGCATTTTCTATCAATTCTTTGACTACAGACGCAGGTTTTTCTATTACTTCACCTGCAGCGATACGATTTATTGTGCTATCTGATAAAAATTTTATCTTAATTGACATATACTCTGTTGTGTTAAAGGAGGCGTAATAAAAACTCTAATTTTTATTACTGATACGCTCCTGATACTTTTGACAATATTGTAACATAGTAATAGTATTGGGATGATTTGCCCCAAATTCCTTAATTTGCTGATCACTAAAAAATTTATAATTATATAAATCCTTGGTTTTACAGGCAGCTGTAGCTCCTTGTAAATATAGATAGCTCACCTGTGCTACATTTTTTAACCTTTCACCATATAGGGACAAATAGATCAGGTAAGCCTTATGATAAGATTCTATTGCTTTTTTACGGTTATTCTTAGCACACAAAAGATCACCTTCTACTACATAACTCACTGCTAAACCTAGATCTTCCGAATAATTGGCATCTTTTGGATTGCTACTATTATCACTTAGAAATATTCTTCTAGCTTTATTAAGATACTCCAATACTTTATCCCTCTTCCCTAGTCCTAATTCACTTCTGGCAAATTGTATATAAATATCCATAGTACCCCACAGATTTTACAGGAGGGTTAAAATAATAAATTGAATAAGTGACTGAGAGTCACTAATCTCCGCTGAGAAACAAGCAACAGGAGGTATTAATGGACTCTCAATCACTATACCAAATATTATACATATTTTTAGATTGGCACCCAGCACGAATTAAAACATTTGCAGAATTAATTTGTGCAGTAGTAAAAGCTAAAACTGTGAGAATCAAAGAATTAGCACTGTATGTCGCTTCTAAAGGCAATTTGCATGCCAAGATTGTTAAAGTTGAGCGTTTGCTTTTAGAACAAAATATGTGCTTTATAAGTTTAGGGAAAATTATTGTTAAATTGCTCTGTCTAACAGGTAAAATTAGCCTTGCCATAGATAGAACCAGCTGGCAATTTGGTATTAAAAATTTGAATTTTTTTGTTGCAACTATCGTTTATGGTAATATTTCAATTCCTATAGCATGGTTGTTACTTGATAAAAAAGGCAACTCTTCTACTAATGAAAGAAAGAAATTGATTGAGCAAATTTTAACAATTATACCTAAGGAAATGATAGAGCTTATCCTTGCCGATCGGGAATTTGTTGGTGAGGAATGGTTGCAATATATGGGTGGAATCCAAAAATTACCTTTTGCTATCAGGCTAAGAAAAAGTGAGAAGGTCAAGCATTTCAACGGTGGCAAGATGAAGTTGAATAAATGTTTTGCCGATATGCAAATGGGTGACACTAAAACTATAGAAAGCAAAATTTACAATGGTATGGCAATTAAAATAACTTGTTTGCAATTAGAAAGAGAGCAACTATTTATTGCTAGTAATGTGCTTATTGGTGAATGTGCTTTGCTAGCATATAAGCAGAGGTGGAGCATTGAGCGACCTTTTCTGTCTCTCAAGTCATCTGGATTTAATATTGAAGATACCCACATTACAGATCAAAAAAAGCTGGAAAAACTATTTGCAATAGTATCTTTATCCTTAGCTATTTGCGTGCTTGCTGGTGACATTAAGAACAAAATTTATCCTATAAAGATCAAAAAACATGGTCGTAAATTATACTCATTATTTACTTACGGATTTGATTGGATAAAAGATTATTTTTATAACTCGTTAAGTGATACCCCTGCTATGTTGTTTTCATTACTACGAAAACACATTATGCATGCCTTTCAACTTCAACAATAAGTGTGGGGTACTATGACCTTCTCCTACTCTTTCTCAGGATAGTCTAATGAATTATTGGGAAGGTGGATTTAATAGTCAAAGATTAGACAGCCCAAGAGTAACAGATAACAAAAACATTGTTCAAAATGATGTACGGTATCAAGAGCGAGAATTTGAAGCTCCATCAACAGTAGCAAATATTACAAACTTAATTCAACAGGATAAGTCAGCTGACAATACCGGCAAACCTACGGAACAAGAATCATCGAAAGAAGTGCTCTCTTCTTCTAGCCCTATAGCATGTTCATCTCTTTTACTTACGACTTCAACCCCTTCAAGCCAGGATGTTCTGATAGGTGCCAGCAGAAGAAAGCGCTCTATGCATACTCTCCCCTTATACCTGCAAGTTTTGACAGTAGGTTCAGAGATGTAGTACCGTCTTTAAGTACCGAATCAACGCTAATGCAGAAGGATGAGACAACAGAAAGCATTGAAACACATAGAGAAGGAGAATCATCTTCAAATATTTGTTCATTCGTAGATGACAAATCATCCCTGTTATCAGATGCTCAAATACTAACAAAGGATAAAAGTAGAACTCTCTCTGCGAGTGAAGCTCTTTTGTTGCCAGACTCAAAATTACTTAAAAACTTACCACCTGCAGCAATATCAGCAAGCTTATACCACGTTACAGGGGAAACAGTAACATTAGATAATTCTTTCTTGGAGGTTGCAGATGGCACATTAATAAGGATCAGTACGCCCAATCCAGAACAGGAACCTTATGCATTGCAGGATATAAAACAAAAAGACAAGTTAACAATATCACACGAAAGATCACCTCAAGGTATAGATAACAATGCTATTGCAAGAAGGACAGAAAATATCTCAATCAGTACAGAGTTATTAACTAGCCCCATATTACCTTTTTCTAATAATCAAACTTTAGCAGACTTAGAGACAGATAATAGTTACCATATGTCCAGCATGAATTTATCAGCAAGTAGTGTCACTACCTCCATATCAGATTTAGAAGATTTACCCGAAGAGAATTCCATACCCCCCGGAGTAAATATAGAAAATGCTGAAATTTTAAGATCAAAACAATTAAATAATCTTGGATATACAGCTATCACGATAAGACAACCCATTAATACTCACGATATAGAATCCCCAGACAATGTTAAGAGAAGCAAGCGAGAGGTAATTTTAGTCGGTAATGAACCTCCATTAGATGAAGAAATATCCGCGCAATCTTTAGCAGATCCACTAGCTAGTATATCTCTCCCCTCTACCACTGAAGGAACACTACCTTCTGCCTCGTCTTTTATATCAGACAGCCCAGTAGAAGAGAGAAGGGTAGAAACAATCCCTTTAGAATCAGCGCATCCAGGCACAGAAATCCCCCTAAGCACTGAGGCCTTAGGAAGCAGTGGGGATGAGTGGCGCCAAAGAGTAACACCTATATGCAATAATGAAGGAGCAACTGTAGGAAGTAGCGGATCACTACTGTCAGATAAACCTCAAATCTTACAAAATTATACTAATCTAGAAATATCGAATAGAGATGTTATTAAGCGCAGGTTTAATCTATATAATATTGGGATTCCTAAAATAGCCCTTTCAGCGGGAGATAACAATTTAAATACCCAAAGGGGGTTATGGATAAGTGTTTTATATGGCTATATTAACCAAGGATTAAGCAATAATATTGCTGGTTATACCGGCCATAACCGTGGTGGAAGTATTGGTTTTGATGTCGAGATTAACAACAATAACCTTATTGGTCTAGCATATAGTAATATCCATTCTATGTTTAAATTTAAAAATAATACGGATAAAGCGCGGGAAAGGGCAATAAGTCATATATTCTCTATATATGGGCAGACAAATTTATCTCATAATTTCACTTTACAAGGTCTAGCATTAATTGCCCGTAATTATGTTAAAAATAATACTTCCTATCTATTGAATAATTCTCAATACCATTTGACCGAAAAATACCGGGTGAGTCATTATAGTGTAGAAACATTGCTCAATTATCACTATCTTACTAAACATAACTTAATTCTCATCCCCAATATTGGGTTGAGATATGGATTTGCACATTATGCTATGCATAATAATCCACATAATTTATTAAATAATTCTAGGTCTCGTAATATGACTACTGGAATTATAGGGGCTAATCTTTTATTACCCTTCAGAAAAACTGCTAGCTCACCTCTGATTAGTTTAGCACTGCAAGGTGCAGTAGAGTATAATTTCAACCCAAAAGTGCAGTATATACTAAAAACTATCAATATCGCAAATCAAGAGCAGACCAAACACTATATTATACCAAAGCCCCCTAAAACAGCCTATAATATCGGGGTGAGCCTTGTTACCGATCTACAAAATATCCAAATTTCTTTAGAATATTATTATCATTTATATAAACATTATTACAATCATCAAGGGTCAATAACTTTTAAATTAAATTTTTAAGTTATATGAGCTGTATATATTATACTACAAAAATTAAATTTAGTTATTTTACGGTATTACTTTTAACAGTTATAATCTATCAATATCTAAATATTGATATTGTTCTAGCTGCTATTGAATATAAAACTAATGTAAAGCAGCGTATATTGCCATATTTAAATATCACTTTTAAAACAAGGCACTTGAATTGTAATACTAGTAACCTGGCCTTCTGTATACCTATTACTCAAGCTGATAATTCATTACTAAAATGCAATACCGTTGGCGCTCGACACATACACATTATCATTTATATACTCAACAAACTTTATTTGGTAATACTAATATCCTGTGCTCTTGGGGAGCTTGTCATAATAATTTAGGCAATTTCAAAATTATTACTGTGATTCTACTGAAGAATAGACCATACTTTAAAAGCCATTCTACACCGAAGAAAAAGTAGAGGATATGAACTATATTAACTATCTAAATTACCGCACTTAATTAATATTATGAGGTTGACAAAGAAACTGATGGTTATAAGCTTGTGTATAGTGTTGTTAATCCCTAAAACAAATGATAGCACCGTAATGAATAAGTATAATTTTCATCTTGCAAGATTACAAATGGTTGAAACTCAAATAAAAACCAGAGGGATTAAAAATAAAGCAGTGTTAAATGCAATGCAAATTGTTCCCAGGCATCTTTTTGTTCCTGCAAATATGCAAGATTATGCTTACCTAGATGGACCTTTAGATATTGGATATGGTCAAACTATCTCTCAGCCCTACATAGTAGCTTTTATGACTGAAGTAATGCAATTAAATGCAGAATCAAAGGTATTAGAAATTGGCACAGGTTCAGGATATCAAGCAGCAGTGCTAAGCAAAATATGTCAGACAGTATATAGCATTGAAATAATAGAGGAATTAGCTGAAATAACTAAAACATTACTACATAAACTTGGATACGATAACATTTATCTAAAGATAGGAGATGGTAATATAGGGTGGCCCTCAGCCGCACCTTTTGATGTAATTATTATTACAGCTGCTGCGAAGTATATTCCGCGCAGCTTACTTAACCAATTAAAGGTTGGTGGCCGCATGGTCATGCCTTTAGCAGAAGATGATTTTAATCAGACTCTTATATTATTAATTAAAACTGATGAAGCCAATAACTTTAGACAAGAAAAACTTATGCCTGTCAGATTCGTACCTTTAACAGGGAATGCAACATAAGTAAACTCATACCATAAAAATTCTGTTAAGGAAGTCACACAATATATGGAAGATGGGCGTTACAATTGTACGGACAACTTAAATACTTACTAAGCTCTTTCGCCAATAAAGGGAAATTTTGTCCCTGGTTTTGACAGTTCTCCTTTTCTTTGTACTCTTGACTAAGAAAAAATAATAAACTATCTTTTTTTAGTATGACCAACTTAAGAAAAGATAGCATATGAATCAAAGAATCGGAACATACATTACTCAAAAAGTGACTGGGGAATCCTATAAGGCCTATGTTCCACCTAAATTGCCGCCAGCACCTCCAGTGGATCTAGCACGACTATATCCATACCTTGAAAAAGCCACTTTAGCCGTGGCGGAATTAAATAGCATTCATAAGGTCATCCCTAACACGTCTTTGTTTATTTATATGTACGTGCGTAAAGAGGCATTGCTCTCAAGTCAAATTGAAGGAACGCAAAGCTCGTTTGCGGATCTTATGCTTTTTGAACACCATCAAAAGCCAGAAGTATCTCTGGAAGATGTCGAAGAAGTGTCTAATTATGTTAAAGCAATTAGTTATGGGTTGCAGCGGTTAAAAGAAGATTTTCCTTTATCTCTTAGGCTTCTTCGAGAGATCCATGGCGTATTACTGTCGGGTGGTCGGGGCTCAGGAAAACTACCCGGTGAATTTAGGCGCTCACAAAATTGGCTTGGCGGGACACGGCCTGGTAACGCTTTGTTTGTACCACCGCCAGTAGAGCACTTAAACCAATGCCTTAGTGATTTTGAAACTTTCTTGCATGAGGAAAGTTTACCAATTTTAATTAAAGCAGGACTTGCGCATGTCCAATTTGAAACGATTCACCCTTTTTTGGATGGTAACGGCAGACTTGGTAGATTATTGATAATCTTGCTTTTGTGCTTGGGAGGCATACTTGATGCGCCTATTTTATATTTAAGCCTTTACCTTAAACAAAATCGCCATACCTATTATGAACTACTCCAAGAGGTCCGCACTCGCGGGACTTGGGAAACCTGGTTGGAATTTTTTCTTGAAGGAGTTTATGCATCTGCGAAACAAGCGATTAATGCTGCTGGGAAGATTAACAATCTTTTTGAGCAAGATTTACAAAAAATCGCTCAATTAGGACGTGCAAGATTTTCTTGTGAGGTAGTCTTAGAATATATAAAGCGTCTACCGCAAGTAACGGCTCCTTTGCTTGCAAGAGAATTAAGAATGACAGCGCCGACTGCCAGAAGCGCACTGAATCACATGGCGTCCATTGGGGTTATAGAGGAAATGAGCGGCAAAAAACGTGACAAAGTTTACGTATATCGTAAGTATCTAGATATCCTTGGAGATGGCACAGAGCCATTCAGGAGTACTAGGTCAAAATGATCAAATTCAAATTCAACATTGAGAATATACTTCTCGTATTTCAAGAACCGTCATTTTATTTTGATGCATATCTATTAAACATAAAATAGCATGACAAATTACTTAAAAAATGTTAATATTTATAGTGTATATTACACATTCCTCTTTTTCAATATGTAGCTAACACGAGAGAGGTTATAAGACTAACTTTTTTTTAAGTAATGATTGACTTTAATTTAAAATCAATCATTAGTACATAACAAAATAATTAGTTTTCGTTAATATTAAATATTTAAATATTTATGCAAAATAGAGTAGAACAAGCTTTAGACTCAATTGCCCATGGCATAAAATCTGAATTTCTTATTTCTAGTAATTTTAACATGGAAGAAAGTAGAGCGCTAGAAAAGGCGGTAATAGAAGGAAAACTTTCAAGTTTAAAAAAAATTGCTATTACCGGCCCTAATACAGAACAGTGGAGAAAAAATATTGAGACAAATCTGAATGTTATATTTAAAAATGCTGATAATAGTAACCTATGTGGTCTACAAGAAATAGATTTATCTGCTTATTCCCCAACTGATTATATAATCAATGCTATATCATATGCTATTGAAGTAAAAGCGTTACCAAATTTAAAGATATTAAAGTTATATAGCCTTGATATTACGGAACCCACCCAATTAAGAATTATAGAAGCGATTACCAATAATTCACTTGCCATAGATTACTTAAATGTAAGTAATGGTACAGATAGCGACACAGTAGCTTTGAAATTACTGAATCTAGATCCTTTAAGAACATATTCTAGTAATTATACCCATGAAGGGGTGTCAAGAATGTACAAAGAAATTGAAGACGCAAAAAATAAAGGAGACTCTCAAGAAATGATTGCATTCCGCATATCTCAATATTTGGACCTTATGGGAACTCAGCAAAATGTTAAAGTTGTTAAATATATATTAGAGCGTCCAGTGGAATTCCCGGTTATACTGAGCTATACATATCTAGGATCTCCCTATACATTAATGAAGTACTATAATAATGACCTAGAAATGATGCTGTATTTGTTTCGTAAGGGATATACTCCTATACCTATTTCTGATCAACAGACAGTTTTACAACAAATTGCTAATGATGCGCAAAATTCACATGATAAAAATATTATAAAAAAAAGAGATTGGGTACTGGAGCAATTAGTAAGAATCCCCCATCATGAAATCCAAGATTTAATAGGAAATTTTAGTGAGGAGATATCTGAGAAATTATTATTAAATAATCAAATTTTACTTAAAACCTTAATTAGTACTAGCCTTGGTATAAGAAAAGAGTTCTTTACAGAAGCTATACACAAATCTTCAGGAGCAACTTTAAAGAAATTTCAAGAATTAATTACCGGCTCTCCCAATCACTATATTAAATATATAGTTGAAACTGCAATTAATTCTTTAAATAAAACTTATTTAGAAAAAGATTTAGGTACAGGTCAATATAAAGGTCATGCTGCTAGCACATTGGCATACTGGCCCCCAGGTGATAATGTGATGCAGTCTATCTCTACCCCTGTACTTCTAGCTATAATTAAAAAATATTTTATCCAAAGATCAGCCAGTTTTAATGAAAAGAAAGAACTATTAGTAACGTTATATAATAACAATTATAGTTTGGTTAGTGATAATATAGACAAAATTATCAAAATATTGGGAAGCGATGATGTAACGGCTGCAATATTATCTAATAGAAGCAAATTTTATAACATTTTAGGAGCATTACCAGAAAATATGGTTGATGTATTATTTGAAACTGTAAGCGGTAATGATATAAATTACGCGTTTCAATTAGAACAGTTGTTTAAGTTATGTACAGCTATATGTAGTGCCGAAATAAGTTATGGAAGCACTCCTTCTTGTTTGCCAGGATTTATAGGAAGAATTGCTTTGTGCATAGCGGATGAATTAGAACCATCAATTGGTAATCAATATGAGTTATGGACCTGCGGGGTAACACCCTCCAACAATTTAGCTATTCACAAGGATAATATTGGAGAAGTAGTAAATAATTTGGTAAGCAAAATTATTCATAGTACCCCACACTTATTGTTGAAGTTGAAAAGCATGCATAATGTGTTTTCGTAGTAATGAAAACAACATAGCAGGGGTATCACTTAACGAGTTATAAAAATAATCTTTTATCCAATCAAATCCGTAAGTAAATAATGAGTATAATTTACGACCATGTTTTTTGATCTTTATAGGATAAATTTTGTTCTTAATGTCACCAGCAAGCACGCAAATAGCTAAGGATAAAGATACTATTGCAAATAGTTTTTCCAGCTTTTTTTGATCTGTAATGTGGGTATCTTCAATATTAAATCCAGATGACTTGAGAGACAGAAAAGGTCGCTCAATGCTCCACCTCTGCTTATATGCTAGCAAAGCACATTCACCAATAAGCACATTACTAGCAATAAATAGTTGCTCTCTTTCTAATTGCAAACAAGTTATTTTAATTGCCATACCATTGTAAATTTTGCTTTCTATAGTTTTAGTGTCACCCATTTGCATATCGGCAAAACATTTATTCAACTTCATCTTGCCACCGTTGAAATGCTTGACCTTCTCACTTTTTCTTAGCCTGATAGCAAAAGGTAATTTTTGGATTCCACCCATATATTGCAACCATTCCTCACCAACAAATTCCCGATCGGCAAGGATAAGCTCTATCATTTCCTTAGGTATAATTGTTAAAATTTGCTCAATCAATTTCTTTCTTTCATTAGTAGAAGAGTTGCCTTTTTTATCAAGTAACAACCATGCTATAGGAATTGAAATATTACCATAAACGATAGTTGCAACAAAAAAATTCAAATTTTTAATACCAAATTGCCAGCTGGTTCTATCTATGGCAAGGCTAATTTTACCTGTTAGACAGAGCAATTTAACAATAATTTTCCCTAAACTTATAAAGCACATATTTTGTTCTAAAAGCAAACGCTCAACTTTAACAATCTTGGCATGCAAATTGCCTTTAGAAGCGACATACAGTGCTAATTCTTTGATTCTCACAGTTTTAGCTTTTACTACTGCACAAATTAATTCTGCAAATGTTTTAATTCGTGCTGGGTGCCAATCTAAAAATATGTATAATATTTGGTATAGTGATTGAGAGTCCATTAATACCTCCTGTTGCTTGTTTCTCAGCGGAGATTAGTGACTCTCAGTCACTTATTCAATTTATTATTTTAACCCTCCTGTAAAATCTGTGGGGTACTATGAAAATTACCTAATATCTCTAGTATTTTAAGCGGATCAGGTGCTAAAGCTGTCGAGGCTTTTGAGGGATTATTTGAGCAATTCTTTATCCAGCAACCAGATGGAGACTATATCAAATCAGCCAAATTACTGGCATTAGAACATGCACAAGTATCATTATCTAATATCTCTAGTATTTTAAACGGATCAGGTGCTAAAGCGGTAGAGGTGTTTAAGGGATTATTTGAACAATTCTTTACTCAGCAAGCAGATGGACGCTATATCAAATCAACCAAATTACTGGCATTAGCACATGAACAAGTATCATTATCTAATATCTCTAATATTTTAAGCGGATCAGGTGCTAAAGCTCTTGAGGCTTTTGAGAGATTATTTGCACAATTCTTTATCCAGCAACCAGATGGACACTATATCAAATCAACCAAATTACTGGCATTAGCATATGAACAAGTATCATTATCCAGTATCTCTAGCATTTTAGGTGGATCAAATGTTAAAGCTGCTGAGGCTTTTGAGGGATTATTTGAGCAATTCTTTATCCAGCAACCAGATGGAGACTATATCAAATCAGCCAAATTACTGGCATTAGAACATGCACAAGTATCATTATCTAATATCTCTAGTATTTTAAACGGATCAGGTGCTAAAGCGGTAGAGGTGTTTAAGGGATTATTTGAACAATTCTTTACTCAGCAAGCAGATGGACGCTATATCAAATCAACCAAATTACTGGCATTAGCACATGAACAAGTATCATTATCTAGTATCTCTAGTATTTTAAGCGGAGCAGGTGTTAAAGCGGTAAAGGTATTTAAGGGATTATTTAAGCAATTCTTTACTCAGCAAGCAGATGGACACTATATCAAATCAGCCAAATTACTAGCATTAGCACATGAACAAGTATCATTATCTAATATTTCTAGTATTTTAAAGGGGACAGGTGCTAAAGCTGCCGAGGCTTTTGAGAGGTTATTTGCACAATTCTTTATCCAGCAACCAGATGGAGACTATATCAAATCAACCAAATTACTGGCATTAACACATGAACAAGTATCATTATCCAGTATCTTTAGTATTTTAAGCAAGGTAGGTGCTAAAGCTGCCGAGGTTTTTGAGAGATTATTTGAGCAATTATTTATCCAGCAGCCAGATGGAGACTATATCAAATCAGCCAAATTACTGGCATTAGCACATGAACAAGTATCATTATCCAGTATCTTTAGTATTTTAAACGGGGCAGGTGCTAAAGTGGTAGAGGTGTTTAAGGAATTATTTGAGCAATTCTTTACTCAGCAGCCAGCTGGAGACTATATCAAATCAGCCAAATTACTGGCATTAGCACATGAACAAGTATCATTATCCAGTATCTCTAGTATTTTAAGCGGATCAGGTGCTAAAGCTCTTGAGGCTTTTGAGGGATTATTTGAGCAATTATTTATCCAGCAATCAGATGGACACTATATCAAATCAGTAAAATTAATTACTATCCAAGCTGATATATCAATAATGAATAATGTATTTAGTATGTTACGTGATACTGGCGTTAAGGCTGCCCAAATATTTGATGAATTATTCAATGTGTTATTTATATCTAACCCATCGTATAATCCATATATACCTATTAATACAGGATATGTTTATTTTGATAATAATAGGCCAGTAAATAATCAATATATTACACCCGCGCAGGTGGATTTATTTAAGCTCTTCAGTATATTAAATCAAACAGGAATTAAATGGTTAATTAATAAGGAAACAAAAAAGATAACTGTCAATAATAATCCAAGTACTAGTTGCGCTGGAGGTGATTTATCAGCGCTTTCAGGTTTATCTGAAATATTAGGCTCTTCTGTATCTTTAGATTTATCTGAATTTTTGAGTGGATTGATACAAGGAACTGATATGGGACCGTCATGTCTGGACCTCCTGTAAAAGTGGATATGAGTTCGATTAGACTTCTTTCGAAACTCTACTGGCGATGGTAATTTAGACAATGAATCTAGGCTCAAATCCTCACATACATTTAAGTACGCTGCGGTTTGAAGCGAGGAGCCTCCTTCAAATTCCCTACCAGAAGCGAGCTCTAAAAGAAGTCTATTGGAGCAATCCGGTAGTTCTACTTTACCAGACTCTGATTTATCGGATTGTTAAAAAGATCATAAAGATCTCTATGGCTTTTTGTGGTAAGGAAGTGGCCATGCAGTATCAAATTGACTGCCTCTTTTTTATAGTCCTGTGCTTTTTAAGCAAGTGTTATGGAAGAAGCGATGAGGTGCCACTCAGATAAAAGATGGTGAAGAATACTATAACTCAACTCAATAACCGACCAATTTGTTTCAGCCTCCATTCACGACCTTGGTCGAAATTCAATCATTTTAGCGATCACTGGTATATGGTCAGAAGGTTTAATTTTACTACGCCAACTATTATGCATCTCGCAACTATCTAGGTAATCCGCAGCATTACTAGATGCAAGTATCATATCAATACGCATTCCCAGGTTTCGTTCAAAGCTTCCCGCTCGGTAGTCCCACCAAGAAAATTCTTGCTTATCAGGATGAGATAACCTATATAAATCCTCGAAACCAGAATTTAATATTTTTCTTAATTGTCGTTTTTCTGGGATAGTAAAACAGGTACTATCTTGTAAATTTGTAGCTGAATATACGTCTATATCAAAAGGTGCGATGTTAAAATCTCCGCCTATTATTAACTTAGATTCAAAAGATTTTTGCCGTTCCAAGTAATGGATTAAATCATCATAAAATTTTAATTTTGCGGTAAATTTATCACTACCTACAAAAGAACCATTCGGAGCATATAGCGACATAAAAGTACAAAGACCTATGGGGGTTTGTAATGAAATCTGTAGAGTTCTTGCCTGCCCAATATTTGTATAAGGAGGCAAGTCTTTTATTACTTCATTGGCAGGCAATTTTGATAAAATGGCTACCCCATTATAAGCCTTCTGACCATATACATAAAAATTATAAGGTAGATCTGATAATTCATCGAAAGGAAAATGCTCAGTTTCACATTTAATTTCCTGCAGTAACACTATATCGGGATCTATCTCTAGCAGCAAGTCCCGCAAATGTTGTAACCTTATCCTTACAGAATTAATATTCCACGTTACTACTTTCATTCTCAATTTTTATGAATTACCTATTTCAATATTGCCAAATATTAATCTTGATCTCTTACTATACTTGACGAGTCTTCTGGCTTCTCTACCTGAAAAGTTAAGTTGGGTAGATTATAATAAAATTAGCAGTCTACTAACAATAGCTCCTGCCATGACTGTAATCATAGAATATTTGATAGTATCATAGCTAGTGTGATAAGCGTAAATATCTAATAACATAATAAAGATTAAGCTCCACAATATTGAAATTTCAAAATTAATCTTGTGGGAAATGTAACCTTGGTTATTTTGGCCATAACTATTTACTAAATTTCGTATTGCTATGCCGGTAGTGGAAATAATAAAAGCAAAACATGGCGCCCAGAATTCTAATGGTTCAATTTTTTCTATAATGACTATAATTGCCCCAACAACCATAAAATATGCTTGCCCTACAGTATCGCAAATAATGAGAGTATTAGTTAATATTTTATTACCAAAATTATCTTCATATAAAGTAGTGTTATAGTAATTTAGCAACTTAAGAGTAGAAAAACCAGCCAGGACTGTAATAAATATAGGATAAAAATAAGTTGGCGTGAAAGTAAGGGGAGCATTATATACATGATTTATTGTAAAATCAAGTAAAACACTGCCAAATATAGAAGGTAAAGTTGCTAATATAAAAGTCAAAAAAAACGTAGCATTTTTCTGAGTTGCTAGAATAATGCCCGAAATAGCAAAGGCAATACTAGCTATGCAACCTACTATATAACCCCAAGTAGATCCAATAGATTTAGTTAGTAATACGCTATATAAGTTACGTTTAATTAATGCTTTATAATCATCGTTATTGATAGATTCTTTAATGGCCTTATTAAATCTTTCTACTAAATCTTTAGAAACAGTTTTTTGACTAAACATTAAATGTAACGGCACTTTAATACCCGTAGGTACTTCTTCTATTTGTTCGTTAGTATAACTTAGAATCAGTGCCAGGCCTGTAAGTTTATCGGTAATAAAACCATCAATTTCCTTACGTATTAGCGCATTAAATAACTCGGAATTACTTTCATATTTGATGATAATATCACTATTATTAGCATCATTTAAATAATTTGTTATTTTAATATCTCCATAAACAAAGCCTGTCATTATACCAAGGCGAAAATTTAGAGCACGGATTTGAGCTAAAAGTTCAGGAACAGTAGTAAAATTAACTTGTTTTTTGCTGGAGCTGAGGACAAATAATGAAATTTCTTCAACACGATAAGGAGTAGAAAAATTAGCAAATTCAGCCCTTTCATCAGTATAGGTTGCTCCTGCTACTATGTCACTTTTACCGTTTTGGATATTAGAGATTGATTTTATGCCGCTAGAGTTAATATATTGTATATTAACTCCTACCCTATTACTAATGGTATTAATTAATTCTATATCTAATCCAGCAATTCCATAATTACCATGCTTATTTATATAAGCGAACTGATAAGGATCAGCCATATACCAGTTTACAATTAATTTATTTTTATCAAATATTTCTTCTCGACATACAGAATATTGTTCTTGAATATCAACTAAATCATTGTTCCTTATGTTGGGGGAAGCCAAAGTAAGAAAACAGCGTAAAATAATAAAAATTGCGATGGCGATTTTAAGAAGCTGCATTTTATATTGTTCCTTACTTATTCTGATCTTCTAATTTATTGTACCATTTCCGAGAACTAAATTATCTCCGTTCGTCGTACTGCATGATCTTCTGCTCCTCACGTATACGTCTGTCACACTACTGGACAAAAATAGAAGATGGTTGAAAAAGTACAAAAATTGTTATCTGCTAAAGCTCGTTTTTAGCAATTATTATCTCAAAAATAACATTTTGTACTTAAAATAATATGTTTTTTTAACCATTTTCTATTTTTGTCCAGTAGTGTGATACGTCTGTACGCGCAGGTAGCCGACGCTTGTACTCCTAGTGCTAATTTAGTTCCCGGCAATGGTATTATATACCCTTTTGCTCCCCAGAATTGTTTTTTGACAATATCATGGACTCAGATATTCACGTATTAATATACTGCGTGCGCTCCTTCACAATTCATTTTCAAATCCAATTCTGGGGAGCATGCGAGTATAGTACAGAAATTCAAGTTAATTTATATTATACTTCTTTCCAAACTCTACTGGCGATGGTAATTTGGACAATGAATCTAGGCCCAAATCCTCACGTATATTTAAGTACGCTGCGGTTTGAAGCGAGGAGCCTCCTTCAAATTTCCTACCAGAAGCGAGCTCTAAAAGAAGTCTATTGAATTCAGTTAAATTAGAGAAGCACCCCCTAATTATTGTTAGTTATTACATCTTACCGCTATATTCCCATCAAAGAAGTGAATATTAAATTCTTGTATTTTATTTGCCTGAGCTTGTGAAGTAATAAAATGTCCCTCTTCTGATTTAATAACAGCAAAACCACGCTTCAATACATTTTTGTAGTCTAAACTGGTAAGTAGAGAGCTATTTAAATTTAATTGATAGCCATAATTTTGGATCTGCCGTTTAATAGACTGAAGCATATAATGAACTTGATGCCGTAACTCAAGGTTCTGATATTCAATTATTTTTATAGGACTTATCCTCTCAACATCCAATGCATTAAGGGTAGCACTTTTAAATTTGAGAAGATTGGGCAAAGAGTCCAGCAGGCGAAAACTTAGCTCATCCAGGAGTTGTTGATTGTACTCAATGTAATGATTGAAGCTTTTTGTAACATCAGTATTATAATTAATATTCTGCTGAGCATACCTAATCAATTGACTTGTACGACTTATTAATGCCTCATAATAAGAACTTACTGCATGTATTAAATTAGCTAGTACAGGTACAGCAAATTCTGCTGCAGCACTGGGGGTAGGTGCCCGCTTATCAGCTATTAAATCTATTAAAGTATGATCTATTTCATGCCCTACTGCTGAAATAAGAGGAATGGTTGAGTTAAATGCACTTCTTATTACTATTTCTTCATTAAAGGCCCATAAATCTTCGATAGACCCGCCGCCTCTTGCTATAATAATAACGCATGGACGCATATCAGGATTTAACTGATTAAATCCTTCAATGGCCTTAGCAATGTCAGATGCCGCATTCTCACCTTGAACTGCAACTGGCCATATAATCAGGTGAGAAGGGTAGCGATCTTTTATTCGATGGATAATGTCCTTTATTACCGCTCCTGTTAATGAAGTAATGACACCTATCTTATTAGGGAGGAAAGGCAATGGCTTTTTAGGCTTATCAAAAATCCCTTCTTTTGCTAATTTTGCTTGTCGCTCTTTTAAAATTTGCATAAAAGCGCCCAAACCTGCTTGCTGCAAGACTTCTACCGATAGCTGGTACCTGGAATTTCCAGCATATCCCGAAAGTTTACCTCTGGCTATTACTTCCATGCCATCTATTGGGATAAAATTAAGCTTTGCAAGCGCAGGGCGCCAACAAGTACAAGCTAAAATAGCAGTATTCTCTTTTAGATTAAAATATCCATGCCCTGACGTGGCTATTTTTAAACCAGAAATTTCTCCCTTGATCCTAATATAATTAAAATTATTTTCTAATAATTCCTTGATTCTAATCGAAATTTCACTTACTGAAAATTCTTGCTCTACTTTATCAATGACCGCAGGAATTAAATTATTTTCTATCATATATTATAAAGTGGTACATAGTAAAACAAGTCAGATTATCGTAGAATTATTTCATTTTGTCGATGGTTTTATGCTGATACTATAATAATTCTTTATCTTTAATTTTAGTCACAAGTTTTTCTACTTTTTGTTTAGCTTGAAATCGCGTTAAAAATTCATTAGTGATATATATCAGACTTACATCGAAATTCACGTGAGGCGCATCTAATATGATGGTACAGTCATTACTTGCAAATTTGGCCTCTTTATTAGTTACATTGAGGAAATGATTGCTTATAGGCTGATATTTTTCAGCAAGTAATTCATAAACTTCCTCAAATTTTTTATTATTAAACGTAAGAATTATTGCCTGGATGATATTATCATCATTGCATATTACTAATAGTTCTTTAACACCTTCTAATGCCACCCCTTTATTATTAATATAATAATTATCATAGTACCCCACACTTATTGTTGAAGTTGAAAGGCATGCATAATGTGTTTTCGTAGTAATGAAAACAACATAGCAGGGGTATCACTTAACGAGTTATAAAAATAATCTTTTATCCAATCAAATCCGTAAGTAAATAATGAGTATAATTTACGACCATGTTTTTTGATCTTTATAGGATAAATTTTGTTCTTAATGTCACCAGCAAGCACGCAAATAGCTAAGGATAAAGATACTATTGCAAATAGTTTTTCCAGCTTTTTTTGATCTGTAATGTGGGTATCTTCAATATTAAATCCAGATGACTTGAGAGACAGAAAAGGTCGCTCAATGCTCCACCTCTGCTTATATGCTAGCAAAGCACATTCACCAATAAGCACATTACTAGCAATAAATAGTTGCTCTCTTTCTAATTGCAAACAAGTTATTTTAATTGCCATACCATTGTAAATTTTGCTTTCTATAGTTTTAGTGTCACCCATTTGCATATCGGCAAAACATTTATTCAACTTCATCTTGCCACCGTTGAAATGCTTGACCTTCTCACTTTTTCTTAGCCTGATAGCAAAAGGTAATTTTTGGATTCCACCCATATATTGCAACCATTCCTCACCAACAAATTCCCGATCGGCAAGGATAAGCTCTATCATTTCCTTAGGTATAATTGTTAAAATTTGCTCAATCAATTTCTTTCTTTCATTAGTAGAAGAGTTGCCTTTTTTATCAAGTAACAACCATGCTATAGGAATTGAAATATTACCATAAACGATAGTTGCAACAAAAAAATTCAAATTTTTAATACCAAATTGCCAGCTGGTTCTATCTATGGCAAGGCTAATTTTACCTGTTAGACAGAGCAATTTAACAATAATTTTCCCTAAACTTATAAAGCACATATTTTGTTCTAAAAGCAAACGCTCAACTTTAACAATCTTGGCATGCAAATTGCCTTTAGAAGCGACATACAGTGCTAATTCTTTGATTCTCACAGTTTTAGCTTTTACTACTGCACAAATTAATTCTGCAAATGTTTTAATTCGTGCTGGGTGCCAATCTAAAAATATGTATAATATTTGGTATAGTGATTGAGAGTCCATTAATACCTCCTGTTGCTTGTTTCTCAGCGGAGATTAGTGACTCTCAGTCACTTATTCAATTTATTATTTTAACCCTCCTGTAAAATCTGTGGGGTACTATGATTTTAAATATGTTGATAAGAGTCCTTTTAATATTGAGACAGTGGGACATGAATCATTTCATGTGCTTGATTTTGCCAATGGCCATTGTGCCCTGACCGAGGAGGAACTCGATGCAAGAGCTGATCCGGTTGAGAAGGAGATACAACAATCATGGAACAAGCAATATGCGAGCGGAAGAGCAGGAAGCAACTCACAGAGTCCTGGCGCTAATTCGTATAATACTCAAAATCAGGATCAGTCTCAGCATCAATATCAGAGGGGCGGCATAGAATGTGGGGTGAAGCATCACTTAAAGTTGATTTGTGATGATACTGTGTCTCCGAGTCAAAGAGAACTTATAAAGCAAGTGCTTGATCTAACAGGAGATGTTTATAGTGGCCAGTATGGCGTTGGAAATCCAACCACATGTAGTGTTACAATAGATCCTACGTTAATATATAGAAAAAATACGCCAGGATTAACGAGCACAGCCTGTAATAGCGCTGGACACGTTACTAAATGCTTTATAGAACTCGCATATGTTAATGGAAATATTCAGGGAATTAAGATATTAGCGCATGAAAACACCCATGGATATGATGCTGGCAACGGGAGATGTGGGGGTTCTGACGCTGAAGGGGAGAAAAGTGCTACATGGGTTGAAAAACGTGTAATAGAATTATGGCCAAGTGTGCAATATGCGAGTGGGAGAGGAGGGGGTTACCCGCAGGCTTCTAGCACTAATTCATATAATACTCAAAATCAGGATCAGTCTCAGCATCAATATCAGAGGGGCGGCATAGAATGTGGGAATAAGCATAACTTAAAGTTGTTTTGTGATCATACTGTATCTCCAAGTCAAAGAGAACTTATGAAGCAAGTGCTTGATCTGACAGGAGATGTTTATAGTAGCCAGTATAGCGTTGGAAATCCAATCACATGTAGTGTTACAATAGATCCTACGTTAATATATATAGATCGGCTAGGAGACATGCTCCCATACTATGGTCCTACCGGACACCCTAATGCATGCCGATTAAGACTTGCAAGGTTTAATGGCAATATTCAGGACATTGCGGTAGCAGCACATGAAAACACCCATGCATATGATGCTAGCAACGGGAGAGAGGCAACGGAGCAAAATGCTAACTGGGTTGCAGGACGTGTAAAAAAATTATGGCAAAGCGGGCAATATTTGAGCGGGGGAGCAGGGGGTTACTCGCAAGATTCTGGCGCTAATGTGTATAATACTAAAAATCAGGGTCAATCTCAACATCAATCTAACCAACCTCCATGTCCGAATCAGCAATATCAATCTAACCAGCCTCCATGTCAAAAGCAGCAGCATCAATCTAATACTAAGTCTCCATCTCAGCATCAATCCCCTAATGGTGGTAACACAGAGGTTATTCTCCTGCATGATCCTTCTTCTGATAAATATAAAGAATATGAATGTCCTCAAGGTACAGTAAAGCTAGATCCTCCCGTACTTAACGTTGATTTTAATATCATTAGAGGTAATCCGCATTGTTCACCTTCTAACATAGGAGCACACCGATTAGCTAATAGGAAAATTAGTATTAAGCAGGATATTATTATTGTTAAGAGTAAAGAGGGTAGTGAAGATAAAGCTAGTGTGATTAAATATGATTTTCAAAACGATCTTCTCAGTATGTTCTTAGAGTCTGATTCAGGAAGTATTATACAATATATGTGTAATATATTACATGCTAAGTACTGGCCGCACTGCCCCCTTGGAAATTTTTACTATTCATCAATAACCAATCGTACCCCTGCTGCAGTAAAACTAGCAGCCAACGAGTTTTTAGTAAAGGTTATTAAGCAATATTGTAATAATCAAGGTGAGGTTCAATCGTCTGGGCATCGTCCTGCCGCCCCTAGCACTAATAAACCATATGATTATAATCCTGTCAGCACCCAGCAAGCTGGGCATGATCCTAGAACAGGAGGAGAGATTGAGCTAGATCCCGAAGTAGAAGGAGATATTGAGCTAGAAGATCTACCTCCTGAACATACCCCATCTACTCAACGCAGTCCATCAGAAACACAAACTGCTGGGCCAGTGCGTAAAGTAGAAAACAATGCGATGATATATGTACAAACTCAAGCACTGAACAAAAATCCAGATAAGCCTATATTTTCTCCTTCTGTTGCGACGGTATCTCAGGAGTATCTTATTTATGGAATAAAAGCAATACAAATAAAAGTAAATCTAGATAATAGCAGTGATACGACTCATTATCTTTGTCCAAAAAAACTATCGGAGTATTATTCCGACACATTTATTGCGGAATTACCACCTATAACTGAGGAAGTATTCAAAGAGTACATTTCTTCATGTTCAGTGGTTCAGCACATGGGTAGGATACTACCAAAAGGTTCGGTTGATCATTTGGAAAAACTACCTGACCCTCAGAAGTTAGTACAGCTACCTCCGCCGCAGTTAATGCGCAATTTCGCAGAAGGATTTATAGGTACAGACAGTAGTAACAAGTCGTCTATTAGTATAGAGCTAAAGGTAGCGATAGGTGTGGGGGTGGTAGGAGCTCTGCTGACAGGCGCGGGCTTTGCATGGTGTATAATGACATGCTATAAGAAGATTCATCCAAAACCACCAGCTCTGAACTACCCACCACCTGAGGATGGGCAGCATGGGGGCAATCAAAAGTCTGATCATGTCAAGAGGTCCCTAAAAAGTAAGCATACTATAATAAAGTTGGAAGAAAATAGTGAGAGTGAGGATGAAGATGACTCTGTCCATACAACGCATGCCGTGGCCAGTTCTCATCATGTAAAACCTGTTTCCGCCAACACCCCCCCGAAACAAGCTCTTCTGCCACTATACAAGTCTTCGAAACTCGATGCTACCAAAATAATGACGGCTCAACACCCCGATGCGAAATTTGAAAAGGTTCCGCCGCTTCTGCCTCTTAAAGACTATAAGCCATACAAACCAGTGTATCACCCCGATGATTATCCGGGGGCCCATTTTTCAAGTGTTCCGACGAAGGACGATTATACTGACTACTACGATGTTGAGGTACTGGCAAAGTACCCCTACCACTCAACGGAGTTGTAACGTAAACTATTAAACAAGATATCACTAAATAATTACCAATTCATGCATTATTTAGTGATTAGCTATAACATTGAATTGACAGCAAGAATGTGACGCTACCTTATTCCCCACCTAAAGGAATTTTATCGGAAGGTCCAAATTTATTACTAGTATTCTAATAGATTTTCTCTATAATATTCTGATTATTGGCAATTATTTGAAAGGGTTGATATGTCAAAAGCAGCTAACAATAAAGATTCATTATCTCCAATAGACGCATATTTAGATAAGTTTTCTAGACCAAAATTAACGTACGAAGATATCAGTGATTTACCAACAGGAAGGATAGCGTACATTGACACCGATAGATTTACTGCTAGGTCCCTATATTCTGAAAAAACGACTTATGATGAATATAGTACTGATATTCAACAACTTTATAAAGTGACTTTTAATGACCCTATAGTAATGCAAAAATTTGCTACAGGTAACACCAAAACTCAGGAACAATTTGAAAGTATGGTGAATTTACAATCCGTGCGCTGGGCACATGGCTACCCTTTTGCTGCATTTATCATAACTGATAACGATAAAGATCACGATGTAGTAGGATACGAGGTTATTGGCAATAGTGAGAATGTTCATACTGGCGAACTAGCTTATTTATTTAATAAAGCTTATCATAGAAGTGAAACTATCAAAGATGTAGGTTACGAGAATGTGGGTGCCTTATGCTTAGAATATGGACAAACTTTATTTAATGAAAAAAGATTAGTAAATCAGGTGTATAATCAAGACAATGAAAAATTTACTGGGGGTACTGTTTTTACCAAGTTAGAAGCAACTGTCAGAGATGATAATCCTGGATCTCAAAAAATACTAGAAAAAATCGGTGGCCGACATATAACGAATAGCTACAAATTTGAGCATAATAGGCTGGTGTTTGAGAAGTTATATGATAATGGGATAGTACAATTATATGATGACTCAACAATGGATGTGCTTGGAGCAATTGGGGGTAATTAATAGATTTCTTTTAGAGCTCGCTTCTGGTAGGGAATTTGAAGAAGGCTCTTCGCTTCAAACCGCAGTGTGCGTGAGGATACTTGCAATACAAAGTAAAACCTATGGAACTATTAAACCTTATGCGATTTTTACATTTAATCTTAATATTAATAATTATGACTATTTCTAATTTATCTTTAGCTGCAGAACCACCTCAAATTGTATTAAACAATAATCAAAATAAGCCTAAACTGCTTTTTATGGCGGGCAGTAGCCGCACAGAGTCTGTAAATAAGAAACTTGCCTATAATGCTTTTGAAATCGCCAAAACTCTGGGTGCTAATGCCACTTTTATTGATTTAGCAGACTTTCCGCTACCTATATATGATGGTGATTTAGAATCAAGTCAGGGGCTGCCTAGCAAAGCTATTGAGTTAAAAAAAATATTTGCAGAACATGATGGAATTTTCATTGCGTCTCCTGAATATAACAGTTCAATAACTCCCCTATTAAAAAACACATTAGATTGGATATCAAGAAGCCATGAAGCAGGTGAAATGCCTAACAAAGTATACAATAATAAGGTAGTAGCCTTGTGCTCTGCTTCTCCGGGTCACTTAGGAGGACAACGAGGGCTTATTCCCTTACAAATGATGTTAACTAATATTGGTGTGATTGTACTACCTAAAAAGGTTAATATTGCAGAAGCATATGCTAAATTTAATGAAAAAGGCTTGCTTAATGATGCACAAAAAATTCAAGAAATAGAAGCGCTACTCAAGGAATTTATTCGGATCACTACTGCAGTAAAAAATAGACCTGCTGGGAAGTAGTATACTCATTTGATCTCTCGAAGTAGATTGATAACGCTAATTCTTGAAGTTGATTCTATCCTCTACCAACTCTTTAAGTCATAGGAGTATATACCACTAAATATCACCACTAATTATTATGGGGATTCATCAAGCTGTCCATTCCATTCGTACACACCTCATAGCCATGATAATTGAGCATATCATTAAAATCATTAGGGGCAGCAATATCCTCTACACATGAAAGACCTGGAGAATCTTCCGCTTGCTCTGCAAACTTCTGAATGAAATTCATAGCATGATATATTTTGGCATCTTTTTTAGTTGTTGTTTCTGCAGAGTAATTGTCTGAATTGGTATTATCGCCTTTTTCTAAATCAATATCATCTCGCTCCTGTTTGTTTTTATACGAATTAATGCACCCTCCTATTCCAACTGCAATGGAGAATATCATTACACCGCCTACAGCCGACACTACAATAATAACATTCGAGGTCGGGGTTGTCTTGTTATTATTTGAGATAAAAGCTACCTCTTCAACAGGGGTGCTGTTAGTGATTTGGGAGTGCAATAGCGTATTAATATTATGAATATTAGCCAAATCAGAAGCGTCAATATTACTTGCTGACGTAATATCTATTGGCTGACATCCTCTATTAAGGCCCTTGACAAATGCTTCTTGTGGAACGTATATAGCGCGAAACCAGTTATTCCAGCTAGCTGGGCAATTATATTGTATATTATCAGTCTCTCCCCTTATGCTCACTACAATATCTATATTAGTGTTTTGATAGTTAGTATGAGAAAGCTTACAAATTTCTTGATTACATACCGCTTCTACCTCTTTAAAAGATGTTGCGTCAATAGTAGCTGGTTTAATAGAAGTAGAAGAGGTAGTGGTAGAAGGGGTGTTAAGATGGGCCTTAGGGGTAGGAACTTGTAACCCACTAGAGGAGTGGGAATAAGAGGGGGTGGCAATAAAGATATGGAACCCTTCATTCTTGATAATAAGGGGGAGAGATTTTCGTTATACTAGCATTGCTCTTCATTGGCCTAGGTTGGGCTACGAAACTTATTGTAACAGTTTTGTTACTAACCGCAGCATAAATGAGCTTTTCATCAATTGGCATATAAGTTACTTCCGGACACGGAGTGAAGTGGTCTATCATTATAGATTCTCCTCGCTCTAACTTTTCTATAAGCAGAGATTTCCATAGCGGCCCTAAACACCCGCGTTTGTTAGTTATAATATTATCTTCTACTATTATAACTGGCAAGTATCATTGTTTCTCAGCATCCATACTGTTTGTAAAGTGAGCTTTCAACAGTTTACACTTCTGTGCTACACAATTTGCTATTATTTGCAAGGGCTCAGCAAAAGCTGCAGCAGGACTAGGATTTTGACATTTATTATTTATGAAATCCTTAAATTCGTCTTTGTTATAGGCTGCTGTTAAGTGTTGCTCACATTCCTTATTTTTTCTTGCTCTTAATTGTTCTGCTGCGGTGGGTATATTGCTTTTACATTTTATATCCTCATTAACACAGTGTCTATTATGATACTCTTCCCAGCATTGCTGGTACCGTGTATTGCATATCTGCGCATTAGAATGGATACTACTAATTTTATTATCCCTTACGCATTCACTATAGACATTTTGACACTTTAATTCCCCTAACCGTCTTATATGATTATTACATTCTCGGAACTGAGTATCACATTGTAGATAATTTGCTTCTACCTTATTATCCCTAACACATATCAAGTAATTTTGCATTACCGGCTTAATAGTGACAAAATAATATGTTAAAAGAGCCCCGATAATATAAATAGGTTCACCATTTAAATGCTGATCATATCTATAAGATAAGTCCAATATCTCATTAAACTTAGAATATAAATTTGGGTGATTCCTAAAAAATTCTTGAGCTTGTTGACAATAATCGGCTATTTTCTTCGGCTGCTCATAAATTGCTACAAACTCGGCAATACCTTCCCTAAATATATTGCTAGGTATAGTATTCTGAAGAAATTGCAGGTGAATGGCATGCCCAAATTCATGCATTGGTGTTAGTGGACCTGAAACAATATCCGCAATTTTTAAGCTACAATTAAAGCTATTAATATCTCTATTTATATGGGCAGGAGAGTAAAAACCCAGGCGATTGGAAATGTGATCTAGTGGTACAATATGAATGGTACAAACTTGTGTAAATGTTGACGATATAGAGGGGGCAATTTTTTCAGAAAATATCTTTTGAGCTTCTCGATAATATACGGCCATCCTTCTTTCGTCACTATGAGAAGCAAAGTTTTTGCAGTACCCGATAAAGTTTTCCTCATTAATACATGGAATATTTGGGTCGGGATCTATATTATAACGATTATAATTATTTGCTACATTCGTGATATTCGCTGAATTTGTTAACGAAATTATCTCTAGCTGGTTTGTATTAGCTAAATATCCATTAGCAATTGAGGGTTTTTTAAAATCATTAAATTGGTTCTGATCTAGTCTAGCAATATTTTTTTTACTCTAATTGGCTCTACATATGTGGTGTTAAATAATTTTGAGTGATTATTGTCATGATCATACTCATGTTTTAAGTATAACCGCAATTCAGAATCCTTATTTAATTTTTGGCCTTTGGTTTTTTGATGTTTAGTAGCATTAATAGGTTGATGTGAGTTAACTATCGTATTATTAGATTGAGCTTCTGAGATATTTTTATATTTTATAGAAGGTTTAAGTTTATAGTGTAAAGGGTTAATATTAGATATATTAACTTTTGAGTCATGGTCATGTTTTGAAATATTATAAGAAGCAGATATAAGCTTTGCCCGGACTGGAATTTCTTGATCTTTGGTAGTCATTTTAGGGGTTAAATTTTTATGAATAGCAGAGGTACTCGCCGCCTTAACGATAGTGGTATTTCCCTGCGATCGAGGCTGAGCCTTAGCACCATTATGGGCTGGTAAATGCTGTATAGGGGGGTGGTGAGTCCCATTATGGTAATGCTGTATTTGAGATTTAAAGGTATAAGAAAAAGTTGTATTCTCTTTATGTTGTGCCGTACTAAAGGCGGCCTTGTTTTGGTAGTTAGAGGATGTAGGAATTGAGTGATTACTGCTACTTACTCCTCCAACGGAGTGGAAATAAGCCATCACAGAGACATTAGCATTATTAACAGTATTATTAGTAGGCATTTTAGTAATTTTATTCTGAATTAATATTCATACTTTATGTAGGTGAGTAATACCATTTCCGAAAACTAATTAACACTAGGAGTACGAGTGCCCGCTACCTGCGCGTACATATTAGTACGTGAGGAGCAGAAGATCATGAAGTACGACGAACGTAGATAATTAGTTTTAGGAAATGGTATAAGGGGATAAAACAAGAAGGCAATATATAGGCATTAGCCTTACTAAGCAACTAATAATTAGTAAAATAATTAATATTTATTAATTATTTAAATTAATAAATATTTGGAACAAAGCGAGATTTCAGCTAATTGCTGTCATTTATAATTTACAGCTTCAATATCAGTTGCGAAAGAATTATACTCAAACGCCCGAACTGTTCCTCTTCTAAAAAAATTCTTATCAGTATTTTTCCTCTCTAAGTAAAAATTCATTGCAAAAAATCAACCTGTATATAATATTTCTGCAAGCCACTAAAAATGGTTAAAGAATGCTTATAAAATTAATGAATAATTAATGAACATAGGATGGGTTTTTATAAAATCTAGCTATCACCGGAATCCAGCTCTTGAAAGGCAAAAAGTATATCCTCAAAACTTGAGCTCATCTTCTGCATTCTTGCCTATATGTGGCAAATTAAAGTAAGAGAAAAAAATGGTCAAAAAGATTAAAGATAATAGACTTCTGGCAGAATTCACTCTAGCGCAGGAATTGGCAGGAGGGAAGGCGCATAAATTACCACCTCGAGTAGAGTTTCAAAAGAAGTCTATTATAGAAGCTGCTTCTAATAAGCTGATAACTACAGAAGATATAACCTTTCAAGACAAGCTATTATCTGGTCAAATCTTTCCGTTAATTGCATTAGGAGAATGCTCCACCATCCACAAAATTATTCCGTTAATTCACTGCGATATAGCAAATAATAATATTCATATACCAGAAGAGGCGCAAATCCAATTAATGGAATATAGAAAAATCTTAAAAGAACAAATAGGATATGTGATTTTAGTTGATAATTCTCAACAGGCATTACTTAGCAGCCAAAAACAAATTGGCATCTTTGCTTCTTTCAAAATGTTTACGGCAGAATATCCTGCTATATCTTATTATTTGAATATTGTGCCAAAAAAAATGGTAACAATTTCATCAATAATAAAACATAAAAATAAACAGGATGACTTAGTTGAAGTATGTTTTTGTATAATTGATGCGGTTGAATATATAGTCAATAATCAGGAAAATTTAAGAAATTTAATAATTAATTGTTCAAAAATTTTCAATGAAATACACAAATTAAATAATAGTTCTGAGTCAATTGTCTTTAATGATACTATAGGCAATAATGTGGATTATGTAATAAATATCAGTAATAAATTAATTAAGTTAATAGAATGTACAGATTTACTGAAAATTAACCAACTTGAAAAAAGATTTGAAAATATTGAATCTAAATTATTAGAGCTTCTTGATCTTAAGAAAAAACAAGTTTTAGAAAATGTTAACAAAAAAACAAATAAACATATTCAAGAGATGCAAGAAGTTCCAAAGGGTTTCTCTATTATATTATTTGAAGATATTATCACTGAACATTTATCATTATTGATCTCCAAAAAGATATATCTTACTTACTACAGTATATTAATAGCCGAACAAATTGAAAGGCTTTATTATAGTGGTAATAAAAGTTTACTACTAGTCGAAGGAACGCCCCCTATTTACTCTTCTAACGCAAATAAGGTACCTTCTATATTAACTGAAGTTAATAATATCAGTATTCGCAAAGATAACGGTACCCATATATATATAACCCCTAAACAAAGAGTAAGAATAGTAGAAATAATATTAAAAGATGGTATATTTTATGGCAAATCTAAAGCAATTATAGAATCAACTTTAGATAATACTGCACAATTAAAGCCATTACTAGATAAGCTAATCACCCTATATTATCAACTCACTAGCAGCCTATCAAGACAATAGAACTATTCCTGTCTTTAATGGCATTTTTACTAATTTAGAGAGTTATGCTATTAATGTTAGTTTTTATATAGCCAACTCAATCCTGGGATATCATTATTGTTCTGCTGAAACAGATAATATAAGAAAAGAATTTTGTAGTAAGAACACAATAGAAAAAATCTTATATCTTATTAAATATATAGAATCCTCTCCAAACAACCACACCTCTCCTGTTAATACTAGTGCTTTTACTACGAGTGACCAATGGTTACAAGATGCTGATTTTTTAGAGCTAAAGCGCTCTGCTTTATGTGAAACATGTAAATTGTCTCTGCCCGAAGACATGCAAGATATAGAAGATCTAATAACCTATCTGCCGCTTTCCACAGAAGCAAACAATATAGCTATTAAAGAATTTAATATCATTAAATCCCTGGGCGTCAATAGTGAGGACAAAGCTAAACATCGTAAATATTTACATAATATACTTAAACTACCCTGGGGTAAGTATGATAATGTTCATATTGATCTTAAACAAGCAAGCACAATTTTAGATCAAGAACATTATGGTATGGAGGAAGTAAAGAGTCGTATCTTAGAATGTTTAGCATTTCTCCCCCGCTCTGATTTGGCTAAAACTCCTATCATTTGTTTAGTAGGCCCTCCAGGGGTAGGCAAAACTTCTATCGCTAGATCTATTGCTAATGCTTTAAACCGTAAATTTATTAGCCTTTCACTTGCTGGCAGTGATGATAGCTCGTTAATTCGAGGCTTTATGCACTCCTATGCCGATTCTCATCCTGGCAAAATCTTATCTTCAATAACTGAAATAGGTACGAGTAACCCAGTGATGCTTCTGGATGAAATTGATAAGGTTAATAAATATAGAAGTAGGGGAAACGGTTTAGAATCAGCACTACTTCAGCTACTAGATCCTGACCATAATAGTAGATTTACTGATGATTATTTTGATTTCTCCTTTGATTTATCCAAGATCTTCTTCATTGCGACTGCTAATTCATTAGAGGAAATTTCTTTTCCACTCATTAATAGAATGGAGATTATAGAACTTAGTGGTTACACTATTTCAGAAAAAATACACATAACGAATCAATATTTAATTCCTAAGATATTAAAGGAAGCCAATCTTATTGAATCCCAAATGGAATTTGATAATAAACTTATTAAATATTTGATTAATCATTATACCAAAGAATCCGGGGTTCGGGATATTGAAAAAATCTTAAGAATCTTGATACAAAAATATTTATTAGATGAAATTAAAGGAAATAAACCAGTAATTAATGAACAATTGATAGAAAAATATTTTGGTAGTAGGCAATACAGCAATACTCCTATAGATCAAACAGCAAAAATTGGCACAGCGATAGGACTAGCCTATACTGCAAGCGGCGGTAGTACCATAACCATTGAAGTAGAGAAATTTCCCGGGGATGGGAAAGTTAAGGCAACTGGTAAACTCGGGGAAGTATTGAAGGAATCAATAGATGCGGCCATTGCCTATCTTAAGGCTAATGCTAAAGAATTAGAAATTAGGCCACAAGTTTTTCAAAATAACGACTTGCATATTCATATTCCAGAAGGGGCAGTTGCGAAAGATGGTCCTTCTGCTGGGATTACAATTTATGTAGCCTTGATATCCCTGCTCACTAACAAGAAAGTCCAGCAAGATATAGCAATGACTGGTGAATTAACTTTAAAAGGCAAAGTGCTAGCTGTAGGAGGATTAAAGGAGAAACTTTCTGCAGCAGTGAGAGACAATATTACCACAGTATTTATCCCTGCAGGTAATCACAAAGATCTATTAAAAATTCCTCAAGAAATTAAGGAAGTATTAACTATAGAGACAATATCACATGTAGTAGAACTTAAGAATTTCCTTTTTGGTAAGCGAAAATTTTTACAATAATTCAACTAAAAATGTTGACACTGATAATCTAGATCTGTTCTAATCAAATTGCAATCTATAAACGAAAAAGATTGGGTAGCACAAATGGCAGAAGCAGATAACAACACAACGTTAAAAATCAAAAAAGAACTTACTGAATTAAAAGCTGCATTTAATAGCCCTACTTCAAGATCTAAATTAATTACCATGTTAGCACGCGTTGCTAGTGTAATTTTAGAGGCTAGTAGATTAGGTTTGGATCTTCAGATATCAGAATTATTACAGGCCGTAGAAACACAGGTCAAAAATTATGAAAATAAACCAAGAATAGAAATCTATAATACAGCACAAGACAAAGCTGCTGCAGAAGAAGAGAAACTATTGTTAAAAGAAGCGGCAGAAATAGTAAAGTTATCCAGAGAATTTACCGAAGCTATCACAACAGAACGAAATCTTTTGCGTGATATATCAACCCGTATAGCAAAAGGCGAGGATATCTCACAAAAAGAATTAGATCAATTCTGTAATCACAGAAAGATAAGGCAAGCAAAACAACAAGCATGGCATTATTGTTACCAGAAAGTGCAGATACGTGAGCAGGTATTTGTAGTACAAACAACAACCCTGAAAAATGTTATAGATGATCCAAATGTAGCGGCATATAAAAAAGAGGCTGCAAACCAAGAATTGGTTAATATTGAAAAACAACACGGGCGGTTTGTACCCCTGTTAAAAGTAGTAAGTAAGGCACAAAACTCTTTTGATGATATTCAGCATGATGTGGTACAGAATAGCCATGTGTTAACCCAAAGTATTAATAACCTACCAAAGTCTGATCCTAGAAAAACCAAGTTGGTACAATTTGCGCAGTTAATAGCAGAAGAGTCTAACGCTGAAATCAGCAATAAAACACTGCCTATTAGTACAGATCAAGCAAAATCTTTTAGTCAAGCAGAGTTACGGCAATTAGGTAATAATATTAAAACTAACTTATTGCGCTCTAACGGTCATCACAATATAACCCTGTCTGCTTTGAGATATAAAGTAGGAGGCGAATCCAAAGGTAATAAAGGAATAAAATAGAGTACAATTATGGTTAACGCTGAATTAGTAGAAACAAGACAATTATATATTCAGGATAAGGAAGGGAATTTAGTGCCTCGTACCCCTATTAAAGCATATAATCATGCTCTAATGGCATTAGGTATGGCAGAAACCTTATTAGACTTCGAGAAATTTCCAGAAGCTAAAAATGGTTTTGCAGTAGCAGAATTCGAATTCAAGGAAGCATTAATATTTGGGGTACCTGCTGCTGCTACTGCTCTAGCCTATATACATAATTACAGGTATTCTTATCTAGGGTTAGCACAAGATGATGAGATGGTAAAATTATATATAATCATAGGACATATATTAGAAAATAAAATATGTACTGATTTCATGAATGGCAAGAATCATGAAATATATAATATGGCAGATTTTTTAGAAAAGAATCCTAGTAGTAAATCATATTCTCAAGACATATTTAGCAAAGCTGAAAAATATGCCCAAGCTGTTAAAGAAAATCGAAACAAATATGGAATAAATCCATTATTAACTACTGATCATGCCAATGCTGTTATTAATTTTTTCAAATGCGACCCATCCCATGCTATTAAAATTTTTAAAGGATTTGAGCAACATATACCTGACACCAGCATGCCTACTAGCACTAACGCAAACACTACTGAAGGAGCAAGTGCCGGGCTGCTGCAAGTTCCTAAAGGTAATACTTTATATGTAACTCCTGATACTTCTTCTGGCTATCTGTCAACTGAACATAGCGAAGCTGCTTTCCTTCCCCAGGATAGAGAAGGCCTAATTCCTCAAACAAGAAGCATTGTTCTGGTATCTTACGTTCCAGAAATACAGCCAGAAGTGGCCACAACCGGAGAAAATTGTCCTTGCTGTAACTATTGTAGCATTATGTAGACCACCCACTAAATAATTATTTATCACCAATTAAATACGAAGCAATGCAAAATCGCTTTAAAAAACACTGTCCAGAAAAATGTTGAACAGATCATACAAGTGCTATTGACATTATTTCTTATTAATGGTACAGTGTAAAATGTGATTTAGGATATAGTTAGGGGAAGCCGTAATGTCTTGGAAATGTGAGCTTAGTGGAGTTGGGGTTTTATATGGTAATAAAGTATCTCACTCTCAAAGAAAAACTAGAAGACGCTTTGAGCCTAACCTACGAGTTGTGCGTTATCAAAGTGAGCTTACTGGTCAGGAATATAAGCTTCTGGTGAATGCAAAATGTATGCGTACAGTTGAGAAAGTCGGGGGTTTTGATGCATATATGCTAAAGGTATCAAGTGAACTACTTTCCGATAAAGCGCAAATTATTAAGAAAAGAGTAATCGAGAAAAAAGTTGGTACTATATAAATATGAACTTTGCAATTCATCCACAATATAAAATATTAAAAATAATCATTGGTAGTGATTTTTTTGAAACTAATTCTGCGGGAGAGGCAGATGAGATTTTAATGGATGTTGATTATAGAAAACACCCCGCGTGGACCAAAGAAGCAGGCAATGTTGTTAATCAATCTAATAAAAATATTAGTGATTTTAATAAGAAATTTGCTGGCCTTAATTTTGGTAAAAAATCAGAAAGTTAATAGCTTACTAAGAGAATCTTGTTTTTATTTCTGGAAAAGATATTCTTAACTTAATGGCTTCCAAGAGCTAGATTTTATTTGGCAGGGGGTGAGCGCGCGCAACATACACTTAAGTATGTGAGCATAGCCAAATTTCTGATAAAATGAACAAACAACTCTTGAAAGCTAAAGAGCATATATCAGTACTCAAGGTAATAATTCTTCAATTTTTATTTGAACTACAGATAAGTGATGCTATTTAAATAGTGTCACCTTATATTTCAAAAATACTAAGTTTATCGTCGTGGGGTGGAGCAGTTTGGTAGCTCGTCAGGCTCATAACCTGAAGGTCGTTGGTTCAAATCCAACCCCCGCAACCAAATCAATTACTCCTTTAAACCAAGTCTTTTCTAATAGAATCCTTGATTATATCTTTTGTTGTGATATTTCCTTTTATATAACCTTTGAGAAATTGACACATTTATTTGGACATACCCTAGCTTGGCACAGCTTTGTTTTTTCTTCAAAATTCTAAAGGGCTTTTTAGGTCTTATGCAGAAAATCTAATATGGTCGTCAATTTTGTAGCAAAGATTGTTTAGAGGGACAAATTCTGATAGCAGAGCCTATACATCTCTTCTTCTATTTGTAACATTTTAGGTATTTTGTTTCTAAAATACATACTAAGAGTGATAAAACTGGCAAAATACTCTTTGACTACTTTGCGTATTTGCTCAGCAGATTGGAAATCTAAAGTTTGCATATTATGAAATCTATCAAATAGCTTAATTAATAAAACATTATATTTTTTTTGGCTCCATAATAATTGAATCAGCTTATTAAGCAGCCTATCTGAGTAGTAGCATGGCTCAAGTTTGGTGTGCCAACTGTTAATATCTTCCATAAAATATTTTAATAATGTTACACGCAAGCGGCTAATTTATATAAATTTTGTGGTGCTAGGTTGTGTTGACAAAATTTTTTTGATTCTTTTTAATATGCTTTTCTTACGAATATAGGCAAACTTTTTGAAATAGGCGGGTTATTTACTTACAAAATTTCCCTATATTTTCGGTACAAATCTGCTTAAAAAAAGTCTACTAAAAATTTTTATTACCAGAACTTAGAACTCCAACAAGTGAAGTACTATAGAGTAGGGATATTTTGAGGTTTCAAAAAGCAAAAGACCTTTTGATAGCTTCATTCACACTTAATTTGGCTAATGCAAAAGCATCTCCTTGCTCGCTATTGTTTTGATTATAACACTAACAATATAGGTGAGTTTTACAAAAATACCATAATATTTTAAACTATTTGCCTGTATTTACAAGAACAAAATGCTAAAAAAACTTAAAAATTTCTACAGAACCACTTATAAGTAGGTTACTGTTTAGATTCAGTGTCACACTGCCCTATTAAATTTGATTATTAATATTTTTTCTTAAATTCCTCTAAGATATTATTAATAGCATAACATTCTAGCTCTGGACGTTGTTCTATTAACTGTTGAATTGATTCAAAATCATTGTCTTCTGAAGTTATTTGTGTGCTTTTTTGGATCAGTTTAATAAGGAGTAAATCAAACTTATTGTTAATGTTATGGGCAGTAACGGCTAATTCTTCTGCTGTTTCGTGGATCCCTATTTTCAGGATCTACGTTTTTAAACCCAATAAAATTTCCGTACCTTTTTAAAATTAAACCATTTTAATCTCTCTTACGTCGAATTGAGGTTAATTAACTTGCAATTGGGGAATGAGATTAGGTATACTTCTGTAAATTTGGCTTTTGCCTTCCTAAGTAAAAAACTTAATTTTGGATTAAAATGTCCTACCATTTCGATGTTGCTAAAAGAGTTATCCTAAAAGAATCTGAAGCATTAATTGAATTATTGAATAATTTACCGAATGATTTTAGTACAGTAGTAAATCACATTATTGATTTTAACGGGCGAATTATTTTAACAGGCATAGGAAAAAGTGGTTATATAGCACATAAAATAGCTGCAAGCTTTGCTTCTACTGGTACTGTATCTTTCTATTTACACCCCGCTGAAGCCAGTCATGGAGATCTGGGAATGGTAACAGACGGTGATTTGATATTTATGTTATCTAATTCAGGTGAAACAAAAGAATTATTTGATATAATGAAATATTGCAAGAGGTTTTCTATTAAAATAGTTGCTATGACGATGAATGCAAATTCAACTATAGCCCTCAATAGTGATTTTTTATTATTGATACCCAAAATCAAGGAAGCTTCTGTAATTGCTGCTCCTACTACTTCTGCTTTAATGATGTTATCTCTTGGAGATGCGCTTACTACAGCTGTACATGAAGCAAAAGGTTTTTCGGCAGAAGATTTTTATGTATATCACCCAGGAGGCAAGATTGGTACAAATCTTATAAAGGTCGAAAGTTTAATGAGGATAGATGAGCAAATCCCTTTAGTATATAACAACACCTCTTTTACTGATACAATATTAATTATGAATCAAAAAGCTTTGGGATGTGCGGTAGTAGTAGACAATGATTTACAACTAATTGGTATTATAACAGATGGGGATTTACGTAGACATATTAATGATAAAATAAATATGAAATATGCTTGTGATGTAATGACTGCTAATCCTTTATATATTTCTCCTGCTAAACTGGCAGTTGAAGCATTAGCTATGATGAATAACAAATCAATTACTAGCTTACCGGTGGTTAAGGAAGAAAAGGTGATTGGTATTATACATATGCATGATCTATTGCGCGTAGGGATTAATTGATGAAAAATAATATTACTAATACTGTAATTTTACGTAAATATATCCGTTACAAACGTTTAAATGGCTTATCGAAAATTTTAACCTTATTAGGGGTTTTATTAATTTTATATTTTATATATATAAGTTTAAAATGGCCTATTAATATTATTGCAGTTCCACAAAATGACAATATAGAGGAAAACGTTATTGCAGGTGATAAGCAATCACATTATCCAATAAAAATTGGCGGCTCTACTTTTAGTGGAGTCAACAAAAATCTAAATCCATATGAGATTAATACTACTACGGCTGTGCGAACTACAGATAATAATTATTTATTAGAAAAAATTGCTGCTAAATATCAAATGAACAATGCAGAAGAATTAATGGTGAGTGCAAAAGATGGAATATTAAATGAGGCTACCCAGGTATTAGAATTAAATAATAATGTACAATTTCTTTTAGGGGATGGGATTTTAGCCACTCCAAAAGCTCAATTAAATTTACTAAATAAGGAAATATATAGTGAAGCAGGAGTAGTATTATTCTTTAAAGCTTCTAGCCTTAAGGCTAATAATTTTAGTGCTACCCATAATAATATGTTACTCAATTTTAGAGGACAGGTATCTACTAGTATAAATATTTCAGATTTCTAGGTTATGATCCCATAGCTGCTCAACTGAAAATTACTTTTCTACAATAGCTAGATTCGTAATGTTGGCAATTATGATGTGCAAGTTTAATTTTTTAATGAGTTATACTCGATCAACTTCAAGAACTAACGGAGGTACGCGCCCTAAAGGTCGAAAAGATAGCCACGTACTTATATGTACTGCTTGCGCTACTTAAGGCTTTCTACTGATAGCTCTTCTTGAAGTTGATTCTATCGTTTACCAACTCTTCAAATCATAGGAGTATATATATGTTCAATAAGTCGATTGACAATAATAATGTTACTATTTTACCAAACAAGCCTCACCCTTTCCACATTGTTGATCCTAGCCCATTACCAATTTTAACTTCCTTTGCGTTATTACTTTTGTCGGCTGGGATAATAATGTTTATGCATAATTATAAATTTGCTAAATATATTCTTAGCGCTGGAGCTTTGTCAGTAATTTATTGTTTATATTCCTGGTGGAAAGAAGTTATTAGAGAAGGTTTAGTAGCAAAATGTCATACTCGTGAAGTACAAACAGGTCTCCGGATAGGTATGGCTTTATTTATTCTCACGGAAATAGCATTTTTTGCTGTATTTTTTAGTTCCTTCCTAAAAACAAGTGTTTTTCCAGCAGGAATATTAGAGGGAGTGTGGGTAATCAAACCTGGCATATGGCCCCCTGCATCTATTCAAACCTTTGATCCATTTGATATTCCTTTCATTAATACCCTAATTCTTTTGTTATCAGGCACAACTGTTACCTGGGCGCATTATGCTCTTGAAGACAACAATCAAAAAGATTTTTTGCAAGCTCTTAAGTATACTATAATATTAGGAATCTTGTTTAGTGTGATGCAAGCGTATGAGTATCATCATGCAGCTTTTAGCTTTAAAGATGGGATATACCCTTCTAATTTCTATATGGCCACTGGTTTCCATGGAGCGCATGTAATAATAGGGACTATATTTTTAAGCATTTGTTATCTACGAACCAAAAGAGGGGATTTTGCTCAAGGCAATAATCATTTAGGTTTTGAATTTGCCGCTTGGTACTGGCATTTTGTTGATGTAATATGGCTCTTTTTATTTATTTTTCTATATATTCTCGGAAGATAAGCAAGGATAGATTTTCCTATTAAAGCTGGGCTTAAGTTTGTTAAATAATATTATTTAATTTGTTGCTAAAACAGCACGTAAGTGGATAGTTTAAGTTAATTACTTCATTAGGGAAGTTTAAATACATGTTAACTCTTGAATGAGACGTAAGTAATGGATAGAATCTGCTTCATGGAAGAAGTTAGTTTAAACAGAGGTAAATTTATGAATGGTAGCTCTTATACTCAACAATTTGATAATGTTTTTATATGGCGTCTATTTTTTATGTTATGTAGTATTGCTCTAATAATTACAGCGTCCGATGCTTTTGCTGCTGATGCTACGGATGATCCAGTCGGTGCAGCGTTTTGCAAACTGATCAACATATTTCGTGGTAAAACAGCTAGAGGGATAGCGATAGTGGGAGTAGTAGTCTTAGGTATTCAAACCTTAAGAGGACAACTAAAATGGGAAGTAGCTTTAGTAATTGTCACAGGAATAATAATATTATTTAAAGCACCTGATATTATCAACTTGGTTGCGTCAGATGACGCCGACAAATGTACATCAGCAGCAGCACCAACACCATAACTATTGTTACTCAATTTCTTAAAACAAAAAAAGCCTATGTTGCTAAAACAGCACGTAAGTGGAGATTCTAAGTTAATTACTTCGTTAGGGAAGATTAAATACATATTAACTCTTGAATGAGACGTAAGTAATGGATAGAATCTGCTTCATGGAAGAAGTTAGTTTAAACAGAGGTAAATTTATGAATGGTAGCTCTTATACTCAACAATTAGATAATGCTTTTATATGGCGTCTATTTTTTATGTTATGTAGTATTGCTCTAATAATTACAGCGTCCGATGCTTTTGCTGCTGCTGCTACGGATGATCCAGTCGGTCAAGCGTTTTGTAAGATGATTCACATATTTCGTGGTAAAACAGCTAGAGGAATAGCGATAGTGGGAGTAGTGGTCTTAGGTATTCAAACTTTAAGAGGACAACTAAAATGGGAAGTAGCTTTAGTAATTGTCACAGGAATAATAATATTATTTAAAGCACCTGATATTATAGATCTGATAGAGCAAGATAAAGATGCTAGCACAAAATGTCAAGACGTAGGAACATGATCATAAATATTGCTACCTCAATTTCTTAGAAATACAATAATAGCCTAATTGTAATATAATTAGGCTATATAATAATATAAAAGCCAAAATTTAGAACTAAGATCACTTTTAGTTTGAGGTAAGAATATTATATCTTACGCTAAGGGATTACTTAAATAATTCTTAGTCAAATTAATATAGTTTAGAGTATTATCTAACATTGCATTTAGTTCTTTGTCTGTTAAATATCTAGTGAATTTAGCAGGAGCCCCCATCCACAATTCTTTTGATTTTACAATCTTGTTGGGCGGCACTAAACTGCCGGCAGCAACAAACCCATATGGTTCGATGACAGAATAATCCATAATAGTAGCTCTCATTCCGATGAAAGCATTATTCTCGATAGTAGCGGCATGAATAAGGCAACAATGTCCTATAGTAATATTGTCTCCAATTATTACTGGCCCATTAAATCTCGAAGTATGAATAACAGTGCCATCCTGGATATTAGTATTACACCCTACTCTAATAGGCGCTACATCCCCTCTTAGTACACAATTATACCAGACGCTTGATTTATTTCCTATAATTACATCTCCTATTATGCATGTATTAGCAGCAATATACGCTTCTTTATCAATGCTGGGAAAAATATTATTATAAGAAATTATTTTAAATGACATGATAATTACCCGAGCAGCATACAAATTTTATTATTTAGCCAAAGTAATTTAACTTCTGTGAATATTTCTATATAATGAGTAGATTTACAGGCATTTTCGCTCGCAAAACGGCAGTGCATTAGGGTGCATGTGAGGGTTCGAGAACGAAAATAACAACAAAAATCGACCATTAGATAGAAATGTTCACAGAACCTAGTTAAGAATACTTGGTTGATGATATATACTCGATGAACTTCAAGAATTGGCATCGTCTCGTGCCATAAAGATTAAGAGGGCAGCCACGTACTTATATTATGTATGCTGCGCTCCTTGCCTTTGGCATTTCTAGTTCTTCTTGAAGTTGATTCTATCGTATCCAACTTCGGGTACGAATAGTATATTCCACATTAGCAGAGTTAAAATTCGATATAAAAATATTTACTTATTATATCGAGCTGAACTTATTTATAGAGCGCAAAAATTGGCAATACTCTATCTGTTTCTTACTAATAAAAGTTTAAATTACTTAGAATCTATCCATGATATATTACCATCTCGCCGATAATAAATAACATTAATCCGATTAGTATTGATATTTTGAAACATTAAAGCTGGAAGATTTTCAAGATCCATTTTCATTACTGCTTCACTTACTGATAAATTCAATATTTCTATAGATTTTTCTGCTATAATTACCGGATTATCTGCTATAGATACCTCTTCTTCGTACTGACTATGAGGGGTAATGACATACTTCACTGCTTTAGGCGCTAGCTCCGATATTTTAATTTTTTCATGGCGATCTTTAAGCTTAGATTTATATTTCCTCAATTGTTTTTCCAACTTGGAAATTGCTATATCAAATGAAGAATATATTTCATCAGAAGTGGCATTGCTCTTTAGTAGCATATGCCTACTAGTGCCATCATTAACTATGATATCACAAATAAATTGAAATCCATCTTTAGAAAAGTGAATATTTGCGCTAATTGCATTAATAAAATACTTGCCAGTTATTTGTGAAGTACGGTTTTTAACATAATCCTGTAAAGAATTGCCTACAGAAATATGCTGACCTGATATTGATATCTGCATAAATTTTCCTTAAGATAATTTAGTAAAAATTTTAACACTAACCAGCAACTCAATATACTAGCATAATTGACGAATTGGTAAGTAAAACACTAGGTTAATACGCATAAATAAACAGTTTGCATTAGAATGCGAATATTTTACAGTTGTAGAACACCAATTCTTGCAAGCCAACTGAGTATAATGAGAAAGAGTGGGAAACTAGCTTATTCTCTTTCAAACCAAACTTATAGTTCGCAGCAAAAAAGAGCTAAATCAATAGTAATTATTAACCTATTTTATCAAAAATCAAATATATTGATAGTATAAAATAACTCACTTGATAGAATAGAATTTTGTTGCCTATCAAGTTAGGTAACAATTAATTGCGCATTATATAGTAAGTTATATAATAAGTTCCCTTGAATTAAGAGACTAAGTAACGAGGAGTAAAGCCTAACTCGAGAACAGGAAGAGATATTGTCGCTAATTCAAATCAATTCACTATATAGTAGTCATGTTTATTTTACTACTATTAATTTTAATAACTGATGTTACGCAGTAGTATAAATCAGTATCTAATAATTAGCTGAAGTAGTTGAGATTTAATCTTACATTTAGTAAAATAAACAAATTATTAAATGGAGATTAAAATGAATTTAAATCAGAAAATAATAAGACCAAAAATAGGATTACTTGAACTAGCAAAAAGCTTAGGAAATGTATCTAGTGCATGTAAGACAATGGGGTATAGCAGAGATAGTTATTATAGATTCAAGGAATTATATGAGAATGGTGGCGATGAAGCCTTGTATGAAATAAGCCGTAAGAAACCCATATTGGCTAATAGAGTTGATCCTATTGTAGAGAAAGCGGTATTAGACATGGCAATAGAGTACCCCGCTTATGGTCAACTTCGTGTATCGAACGAATTAAAAAAAGATGGGATTTTAGTATCTCCCGGCGGCATTAGATCTATCTGGCTTAGGAACGATCTCAATAATCTTAAGAAACGGCTAGTAGCTTTAGAAACTAAAATGGCTCAGGATGGCATTATACTTACGGAAGCTCAATTACGTGTCTTGGAGAATCGTAAGAATCTTAAAGAGGCACATGGGGAAATAGAGACAGAACATCCAGGCTATCTTGGTTGTCAAGATGTTTACTATGTTGGCAACTTTAAAGGAATAGGTAAGGTTTATGGTCAAACTTTTATCGATAGCTATTCCAGGGTGACGGATGCCAAATTATACACAGACAAAACAGCTATAACCTCTGCTGATATGTTAAATGATAGAGTTCTACCTTGGTACGAAGAACAAGGTATTCCTATACTACGTATATTAACTGATCGTGGTACTGAATATAAAGGAAATATAGAACATCATGCCTTTGAATTGTTTTTAAGTATTGAAGGAATAGAACACACCGTTACAAAAGCATATTCCCCTCAAACTAACGGGATATGTGAGAGGTTTCATAAAACCATGAAAAATGAGTTTTATGATACTGCAATGCGTAAAAAGATTTACAATTCACTTTTTGAATTGCAAAAAGATCTTGATACCTGGTTACGTTATTATAATAACGAACGTCCTCATTCTGGTAAGTATTGTTATGGTAAAACGCCTATGCAAACCTTTAAAGATAGTAAAAAATTAGCGTTTGAAAAAAATAATGAGATCTTGTATCTTGAACACTTATCTGACAGTCAAAATTTATCTGACAATCTAATAAGTTAATTTATGGGGTCTGTAAGATCAAATCTTGACTTCTACAAATTAGCTTAATTAAGGACACGTCCTAGGCTGGTAAACTCATGTTAATTTTCAGTCCATAAATTTCTCTCCTAATAATTCACTCTTTTCATTCACTAACCTTTTTTGATAATCATAATTCGGTGAATAGTAAATTTTATCCACTATTTGAGATACAGGGGAACTATTATCTTCTATTCTGTCTTGCAACGAATAAGTAATATTTTGTAGTTTAGGAAAATTTCCAGGATAAAAATCCCCAGGATAAATAGTCTTTTGATCATCAAAATCAATTTGACAACCTACTGGCTTTTGATCAGTCACTATATCTTTATCTTCTATATAGTTATGCTTAAGATCAAGCTTTATAAGCCTAGTATTATTTAATATATTAATAAGCCTTTTTGCTCCTTTAGTTGTTATTTCATTATCATTAAGATTTAAGTGTGTAATATTAGTTCTTGGTAGTACAGCAACAAGTGCCTCAATATCTAAATCATTTATGTGATTGTTTTGAAGGTCAAGATGTTTAATCTCAGTATCCTTTAATATATTAGCAAGTTGCTTCATATCATCATCCTCCTCTCCTATACGGTTACATGCTAGATTAAGATATTCAACTTCAATATACTTGAATATAAAAGTAAGAGCTGTAATATCAAAACTATCTCCCGCATTATTTTCTAGATCAAGATATTTAATTCTAGCACTTTTGAATGTAGACTCACATTCCTCAATAAAATGAAGCTCCTGTTGGACGAATGTATTGATGTAGTTGTGTTTAAGATCTAGGTGGGTAATGCTAGTATCTTTTAGTAGAGAAATAAGTGTATTAAATTCTTTATAATATATGTCGTTACTGCTAAGATTTAAGTGTGTAATACTGGTATTGTTTAGTAAATATATAAGCATTTCTATATCTGAACCTTTTATTCCCTGGTTTTGAAGATCAAGATGTGTCATGTTGGAATCTTTTTGTAATATAGAAACAAATGTCTTAATTGGAATGCTATACGGCTCTTCATCCTGTAGATCCGATTCTTCATACATACCACATACACTACCACCATATCCACTTTCACTACTCCTCTCATCATTACTATCTGGGTATAAAGATTCTTCTATATCTACTAGTTGAGTATTAGCCTCATCATAAGGAATCATATTATTATCTATCTCCTTATGCTGATCTTTAAAATTAATGATAATTTTAGTGTTTGCTTGTATAGAAATAAGTGTCTTAATTCCTGTATTATCTATAATGTTACCGTCCAGAATAAGCTGTGTAATTTTAGTATCTTTCAATATCAAAGCTAGCTCTATCGCTCCTGAATTTCTTATCTGGTTGTATGCCAGATTAAGCTTTGTAATTTGAGTGTCTTTTAATACAGAAGCCAGTGCTATCGCTCCTGAATTTCCTATATGGTTGTATTCAAGATTAAGATCTATAATTTGAGTGTTTTGTAGTATAGAAGCAAGTGACTTAATTTCTGCATCGCCCATACTGTTATATCCAAGGTCAAGGTATGTAATTTTAGTATCTTGTGGGAAAGTAAGTGTATTATTTTCAACACTTGGTATACTAGTATCTCCTATATCATTACCTGATAGATTAAGATCTATAATTTGAGTATCTTTTAATATAGCAATAAGTGTTTTAACACAATCCTCTGCTATTTGGTTGCCTTCTAGATTAAGGTGGGTAATTTTAGTGTCTCTAAGTGCAAGAGCCAATATCTCAATCTCTTTCTCGCTTATGTAGTTACGTTTAAGACTAAGGTGTATAATATTAGTATCTTTTAGTAAAGAAATAAATATCTTATAAGATTCCTCATTAGTATTAAGAGTTAAGTGTGTAATATTATGTTCTTTTAGTATAGAAATAAGTGTTTCAATGTCTGAATCTTTTATTTTTTCGTCTTGAAGATCAATAGTAATGGGTTCGTTTCGTTGTATAGAATTAGCTGTTTTAATTGGAATTCTCCATGAGTCTTTATCGCTATTATTAACTTGCATATTCAATTGGTGGATATGTTCTTCATTTAGTTTAATATCTTGCCCCCACGATGATATTTTTTGTTTAGATTTAGATATATCATTACTACTATCTTTACTCCTATGATCATTATCATTTAATGTATCAGCTATTTGCAATGATGTATTGTCTTCTGCTCCTTCTTGAAATTGATATGTAGTATTTTGTGCTTTAGGGCAACTATCAAGATCACTACTATTAAGATCATGAATATTTTGATCACCAAAATTAATTTGGTACTCTTCTAGTTTTTCATCAACCAATACAGCTGTGTCAATGTAGTTCGATGTGTTATCTGATTTATCTGAATACCAGTCAATATCTTGATAGTGGGTGGTTACTGTTACTGCCTCTTGAAATATATCTGGGTGCAATAGCTTTTCTAATAGTTCGATTGGGGACCCGGGTATTATTGTTGCATTATTCTTTATTACTTCTAAAATATTTGATTTTTTAGCGTTTTGGACACTCTGATTACCCCTGTAATTATTATCCATATTATCAAGTGGTAGATCGATGAGTAAGATTTCAGCATATTGTTGATTATGATCTTGATAGTTAGTTCGTATATTTGCTAAATATTGCTCTTGAATCTGTAACGCCCTAACAGCATCTATATATATCCTGTCATTAATATTAACTAACGGTCGAGATAGTTGATTTACTTCAATGATATTAACTGTTATAACTTCAGCAGCATAATATGCAGCATGTTCTTGGTAGGCAAATCGGTAATGCAACTGTGTTGCCTCAATATCTTGTGTTATTAACCATGTCACCTCTGATCTTAGAGCAACTGACTCATTAGCCATTCTAACAGCCTGCAGTCTGATGTTGATAATAAATGGATTTAATATATCTAATATATATTTATTTAATAGATCATAAACACTATGTAGAGTAGTGTTAGTTCTTATTGACGGCATTTTATATTGCAAATGTGATGCACTACCAAATAATGCAATGTAATGCATCCTTTTAGTACGTATTTGTATTTCTATCTTCTGGGAATCGTTAACTATTACCGTATGTAGTGATTGATAACCACTTTTCTTAGGAAACTTAATAAAATCTTTATATCGTTTTGGAATATGTTTATAATTATTATAAATAGTATCCAAGATTTTATAACATTGATCTTCTTCCTCTACTATTACTCTAATGCCAATAATATCAAATAATTCTGTTACTTTACTAGACTTCTGTACTATCTTCTTAGCAATAGAATAGCAAGATTTAACTCTCCCAGATATGGTATATGCTATGTCCACAACAGATAAAATATCATGCAATGTATTAATGGTGCTAATAACTAACTGCTGTTGATTAGGATATTGTTCTGTTAAACGAGTGACTATCAATTCTCGTAACTGTGGCTGTAATATTGTTAAACAAACATCTTGCAATGCAGTTTTAATGTTCTCTATTGTTACTTCTTGAAATAATGGTACATATATCTTACTTATTTCATCGATAGTTAAATAACATTCAATATCTGATACTTTTGAGTCAAATATTATTTGATTCAGTAAATATGCAAATCTGATTAATAAGATCCTTATTCCTATATCAGGTTCTAATGATAATAATAACTTGAGAGTCTCCCGTATTGTATCACGGCGATATGTGTTGTGAATTTGAAAAAGCTTAGTTAATGCATTAAATATCTTAGATATTTCCGTATTAAAACGTTGAATTTTAGAGGCCTTTAAGTTAGCTGTTGCAAAACTAAAGAACAATAATGCTGCAACAGTAGCACTGGTATCAGGGTATACTGAGGTGATAGTTCTTGCTATTGCTATGAATTGGTGATTATTATCTCTGTGATGCTTTATGGCAAAATTAAGTGCCTCCTTAACTTTTACTTTATCAAAATTAGGGTCATTTCTTAATGCTGCAATAATATCTTGATAGTTCATAATTTAAGTTTAGGTAGCTATAAGCCCTAGGAATCTGTTGGGAAATAGCAAATATCTTAAAAAATAAAAAAATTTACCGTATCCCCTACGGCTTGTTTTATAAAACAGATCACTTGTTTCATTTCTAAAATCCATTTCATAAAAGTGCCAATTTTTTAGTTGGTTACATAATTTAATTGTTTCATAATGATCGAAAAACAAGTAATGCTAAATCACTATCTAATTAACAATATAACTGCCCTAGATACTTTTAAGCTCTGCTAGTTGTAAATGTTATTGGTTTGATGCTGAATTGGTGCAAGCATTTGCTTCAGTATTTTTAGATACTTTAAATTAGATTATTGTTGAATTCTATCATAAATCCAGTGGTTCTATTCAAAAAAGTGGATAAATTATAGATTATATATAAAAATTTCTATTATTTTTTTGGTATTTTATTAACATTATTGAAATAATGTGGAAGCTCAGCTTCCATTATTATCTCTTTACCAAATATTTGTTCTGGTAAAACTACTTTTTTTGCATGTAACAGCATTTCTTTGGATAGAGCTATTGCTTCCAGACTACCATATTTTTTATCTCCTATTATTGGGCAATTTAGCATTTTAGCATGAAACCTCAACTGATGCATTCTGCCGGTAAGTGGGACAAATTCTATTAATGATATTTTTAAATTACTTATAGAAGACAGGCCTAACACTTCCAATAATCTATAGGAAGTTATAGCTAACTTACCATTAGCCGGGTCATCTTGCACAGTTTCATATACCCCATCCCTATTTTTGCCTATCATACCTACAATTTGCCCTTCATTTTTGGTAAGATTACCTAAAACTACAGCAATGTAAGTTTTCTGGATAATTTTTTCTTGGAAAGATTTTACTAACTTTATACTACTAGAATAATTTTTTGCTATTAATAATATACCAGAAGTATCTTTATCTAATCTATGCACTAACTTAAATTCCCCTCCCCTACTATTTAAGTATTGGAGAGCATCATCAATAGATAAGCTAATTTTGCTGCCGCCTTGAGTTGCAATCCCCTCTGGTTTATTAATAGCTATCAAATAATTATCTTGATAAATTAGATAATCTTTTAATAACTTACCCGCTAATATAATAGCTGAGTCAGAGAAATTTTTGCTAGTAGCTTTTTGGGGGTTAAGATGTAGAGCAGCATCTAGAAAAATCTTATCACCTACTGTTATTCTTACACTTGCTTCTACCTTACATGCATTAACCATAATCTTTTTGTGGCGTAAACTACGCTCAATTATTCCTTGTGTAAGACCAGGATATAATCTTTTTAAGTAACGATCTAACCGACAGGGTGATGCAGCATTGACCTCCAATCTTAACATATTTGTTTTATTCCCTTACTCTCTTCAGTACTCTTCAACAAAAAATAGCACCAAGATATATAAGATAATAATATAACAGCAAAAATTTGGTGTACTAAAGCTATTAAGATCGGCCTTGAATATAGAATTAGTATGATGCCAGCTGCCATTTGTAACGTTAATATGCTTAATATACTATATGCCACTTTCTTTAGTTTAAGATGGGCTGTTTTGAACAGGCTAATTGCTAAACACATTGTGCTAATGCACACAATATACGCCCCAATTCTATGGATAAATTGAATAAACACCGGTTGGCTAAAGCTTTGTATATTAAACACGGTAAAAGTGACTTCTTCAGGTATAAAACTATTACCCATTAAGGGAAAACTATTATATATTAAACCTGCACCCAACCCTGCCACTAATCCTCCTACAATAATTTGGAGATACACTACCGTAAGAGATAATAAGCACCAAAATTTTTGATTGCTTATCCTAGTTTTACAGGAAATAAGCAGTATATCAAAATTATTTTGCATCAGCTGATAGAATAATAAATTATAGATGAGCACCGCAATCACTAAATGCGCACTTAAGCGGAAGTGGCTTACATGAGGCGATACAATAAGGCCGCTTTTGACCATATACCACCCCATAAATCCTTGCATAAAAAATAATATCAATATTATAAAATATATCAGCATGGCTTTTTGATCGATTTTCTTATTTAGCCACAAATATAATAAGGGTAATGCATATAATAAGCCCATCAGTCTAGCAGCCAAGCGGTGAATAAATTCAAGCCAAAAAATAAACTTAAATTCTGCAAGTTGCATCTGAATATTGCGCTGCTGATATTCAGGAAATTGTTGATATTTGATAAATTCATCCTGCCATTGCGCATCATTAAGTGGAGGAATCACTCCTACTACTGGTTTCCATTCAACAATTGCTAACCCCGCATCACTAAGCCTAGTGATCCCTCCTAATAAAATCATTAATAATACCATTAAGCAACATGCAATTAACCAGCTTTTGATTGATAATTTTTGTTGTAACATTGTTTGTAAATTGTAATATAGACAAGTGTTAATAATTATTATAGGAGACTTATAATTTTCTCATACACCCCTTCCATGTCCAGCTCTTCTATTTGACCAGTTCTACGGTCCTTTAGCTCTACAATGTTATTTATCGCTTTTTTAGGGCCAATGATTACTTGATATGGTGAACCTATCAGGTCGTGAGTTGCAAATTTACTACCAGCTCTCTCTTCAGTATCATCATATAATACTGCAATATTATTATCTCTTAGCCTATCATATAAGTTTTGTGACAACTCATTACATTTATTATCCATTATATTCAAATTCAATATGGAAACAAAGAAAGGAGCAATATTTTTAGGCCATATAATTCCCCTATCATCGTGGCTAGCTTCAATGATAGCAGCTACTAATCTGGAAATGCCGATCCCATAAGAACTCATCTCGATGGACACTAGATTACCGTGTTGATCATTCACTACTGCATTCATTACTTTTGAATATCGATTGCCAAGATAAAAAATATGTCCAACTTCAATGCTCTTACTACTCGATATCTCCTCGGGCGCCAAAGGACAATTGTGAGGATCATGTTTTTCTTCTGCTACTGCATATAAAGCTTGTAATCTTTCAATATCTACATTTTTGGAATTAATTAAATTTAAGATTTGTTTATCATAAAAAATATTACTCTCACCATTTACTGCTTGAATGTGAAATTCATGACTTAAATTTCCCCCTATAGGGCCATTATCAGCCAATACGGGAATAACATCAAGTCCTATATCACGGAAGGTGTTTAGATAAGCAAGATACATTTTATTATAGTGCAGCACAGCACTAGCTTGATCTATATCAAAAGAATAAGCATCTTTCATCAGAAATTCTCTAGCACGCATCACTCCAAACCGTGGCCTAATTTCATCACGAAATTTCCACTGAATATGATACAGATTTTTGGGCAGGTCTTTATAAGACTTGATATTATGCTTAAAAATATCGGTAATCATATCTTCGTTAGTAGGACCAAATAACAAGGTATTATCATGGCGATCCTGAAATTTTAACATTTCTTTGCCATAATTTTCAAACCTGCCTGATGCTATCCATAAAGAAGCTGGTTGAATACAGGGCATTAATATCTCCAGGCTACCTACTTGCTGCATATTATGATTAACAATATGCATAATATTTTGTAAAACCTTTAACCCTAAAGGTAGCCAACTATAAAGCCCAGACGCTTGTTGCCTAATCATCCCACTCCTTAACATCAAACGATGAGATACTACTTGCGCTTCTGAAGGCACTTCTTTTAAAACAGGTAAAAAATATTTAGATAATAACATAAGGGCTGTTAATTATTTTTTAGAGACTATATTTAAGAATTCATGGCGGTATTTTTGCTGCTCAACAAAGATACCCGTATAATGCATAGTATTCATTACTGTATTATTTTGCCTCACTCCCCTAAGGGTCATACAGCTATGTAGTGCTGAAATCTTGACTGCCACACCTAAAGGCTTAACATATTGTTGCACAGTTTCAGCGATTTGTACTGTCAGTTTTTCTTGGATTTGTAGTCTTCTAGCAAACACTTCCACTACTCTTGCTAATTTACTAATACCTATAATACAATTATCAGGTATATAAGCGATATCTACGCTGCCAGATATTGGCAATAAATGATGCTCACAAAAAGAATTAAAGTTTATGTCTTTTAATAAAATAAAATCTTGAAAATTACAAGTATCATAAAATTTAGTGGTTAATATGTCTTCCACATCTTGATTATAACCAGAAAATATTTCTTGATAACTTTTTATTACTCTCTCAGGTGTTTTAAGTAAACCTTCTCTATTGGGATCTTCACCAATAAACCTCAATAAGGTTTTTACCGCTTCTTTTGCTTCTTCAAGAGAGGGCTTTATAAACGTCATATTTTCTATTAATTACTTAAGGAAACAGAATTAGTGGGAATTAAAACTACAAAGGGCCTTTTTACCATAAATAACAGTAAACATCAAGCTATCAACTAGAGACTTCGGCAATAGTAATTATAAACTCACAATTAAGGCGGCGTGAAGATTAAAGGATTTAACGCTGGAAAGCTTAATATAAAAAAACCTCCTACTTTATTTTAGTAGGAGATAAAAATTATTAGGCTATTAATAGCTTACCATATTATGCTACAAAATCAAGCACCTGAGCTTCCCCTGTTACTGACGTATGTACTGGCTGGCCATTATACTCATAGTCTAGTACTATGGTACCTCCATTACAAGGTTTCACTACTACCTCACATCTCTTTGCAGGATCAATTATCTTAGTCAGGTTCTTATAGTTATTTTCTGGAAAGACATCACCTGCACCATAAGGCGCTGGGACTGTCTTACTACCTGTACCAGTGAAAGTAAGGGTTAACTTTTCCTTACTATCACCATCAATATATATTTCTGTTGACATTTTCGGAACCCACGAACTCTTCCACAGCATGTCACACATGCTACCTATAGATAGTGTTTTAACCACTGGCGATATCATAACCTGTACGTTAACAACGTTATGATTAGTGTACCATGTACCTAGGTATCGAATGTCAACATTATCTAGATCAATATTTACAGTTTTAACACCACTTCCTTGGTTCAATACTTTTATGCCGGAACCGGAAATGAAGGGGAATCCATCAGGATGAGCTCCTGGTCCCATAACGCCAACAAGCCCCTCTCCTGTAGATAAGGTAGAGCTAGAGTATTGAGCCCACATATCTCTATTCATTGGTTGCTTTTTAAGATCTTTAGACATTTTATCTTTAGACATATTATGCTCCGTATTTGTTATTTTATTTCACTTGATTACCTATTATTATTAATTGTATCTTTTATTAAAATTGGTAAACTTAGTATGATCAAACCTCCTGCTTTATTTTAACAGGAGGAGCAATTATTACTTTACTGGACTATGAATATATCGCGACACATTAGGCTACATCAAGAGCATGATCCCCTAGTGCCACCCCATGCAGATCCTCATTATTATACTTAATACCGGCTACTTGTATTGTCGCTGCCCATGCTCCAGGTTCATTATAAGGTGCCCATTTTATCCCATTGGGACCACCACATCTCTCTACAGGATCAATTATCTCTTCCAAACTATTATAGGTATTTTCTTTTACCTCAGGAGGGGTGTCAGTAAGACGTGGAACCGTCATATCACCTTTACCTGTAAAAGTAAGCGCTAGTTTCTTACTACTATTCTGGATCTCTATTTTTACCGGCACTTTTTTTTCTTGAAACGGTTTAAAACTCGACGAACCACTGAACGAATAATCTATATGACTGATGCTACCTATAGTTAGATTGTCTACTTCTTCGGTGACCACCAAGCGTATGGCATCAACATCTTTCTTACTGTGCGAGGATCTTGTACTGATGCATTTAATGTCAGTATTCTTATTGATAGTTATAATTTTAACCGTCTCATTCGAGTCGGACTTTTCAGTTTCTATCATTAGAGCTGAACCTGACACAAAAGGAAATCCGTCATTGCCGTCCCCCTTTAGTTCAACAAGACCTGCTCCTGTACTGAAGATAGCATCAGAAAATTGTTTTAACATAACTCTTTGCATTGGCTGATTTTTATCTTTAGACATATTATACTCCTGTTTTTTTAATTTTATTTATTACCTTATATTGTTAACTCTATATTTGATTAACGATATTTAATAAGTATTCCATAAATAAAATTATAATTCTATGAATTTATTTTAATAACTAGGAGATAAAATTTGCCAAATCCTGTTAGGGAGCAAGAAAGAACATATTGAGCTACAGAATTAGGATCTAATAAAATATTTAAGGCATGACAAACTTATCACACAGGCTAATAGTAACTCAATATCGACATATTATAAGAAAACTAAAACCTATAAATGCTATAGTAATACCTGCTACGGGAGCTTGATAATATGCAAGGGTTAAGGGGGCCGTATTAGTAATTGATAATTCCACCAATCTTCCAAGTACAAATAATATGCCTGAGCATATTAAAGAAAAACTAGCAACTGCTCGCGCCTTATTCTTTTTTACAGGCTTGGTTTTTGCTGAGTAGATCATTAAATCATATAGCAGCAAAACCAAAACTAGCACTGGAATAATACCGTTACCATATCTCTCTAGCACTATATAATATTCTTTAAACCCATCATCTAAAATATTATATAATAAATGCCCCATAGGAGCAGCGAGCGCTATAACAAAATTTAAAACTAATAATGTCAGGTAGAGTTTGCTATATCTTACTTCTCTCCCTACCCCGCTATAAAATAAAATTACCCATACGAAAATGAGGGTTTGAGTATAAATAAATTGTAATAAATAGCTTCCACTCCAAAATAGTAATTCATAGTAAAATTCTAGAGTAACCTCCGTTATCTTAATCACTGTTTTTAACTGTAAATATGATAGAGTAAAGCATACCCACATTAAAATAAATAATATTGAGGTAGACAAAATCGTGCTTTTAATTAACCGCGAACTATTATCGCTAACTTGGAAATAGAAAATAGTATGATATAGTGTATAGAATGCTAATAGTAATATCGTCACCCCAAATAAACTAAAGCCTAATATAAACAAAATATTTTCCAGCATCGGAATATATTTATTCATTACCGAAAAACTCGGTCCACAAATTAAGGATAAAGCAATTAGGACAGTAGCAATAAATGCTAATATTACACAAGTGATAGTAAAATAGGAAAGTTGTAGCTTATAACTCCAAACAGCAGCAATATTCGACACAAACCATACCAGAATCGACAAATTAACGTGAATTATCAATGCTGATCTAAAGATGTCTGTAGATAAAAATACACTGCATCCTGGGTAAAGGAGGAAAAATATTATCAGGATTAAATAAATACTGGAAACGGCAAGAGCAAAAATACCATTTTTAAGCCAATAAGTAGCTAATTTATTACAATCTAAATGAACAAACAAAATATTTTAAAAGTTCCTAGAGTATACTTATAATTGGTGGGTTTGAGAAGACTTGAACTTCCGACCTCACGCTTATCAGGCGTGTGCTCTAACCAGCTGAGCTACAAACCCATTAGACTACCCACGAAATCACATGCTTCCCAGCATACCAGATTAAGTATAAGTAAATATGCTGAAATGGTGGGTTCGCCGGGACTCGAACCCGGGACCCCCTGATTAAAAGTCAAGTGCTCTACCAGCTGAGCTACGAACCCAATAATATGGCTCTTAAGACTTCTAAGAACCGTGTTGAATATGCTTTACTTTATCGTGTAAAAAGGCTAATATGTCAACTATTATTTTCCTATTTGCTATGAATATTTCAAAGAGTATATATAGGCAATTAAGATGAATTAGGGACTAGCAGCAAGACGCGAAGCTGAGAAGATACGTTGGTAGAGCAACGAGCGAGCACGTCCATAGTTTATATTAATTGACTATAATACATTCTATAGTTAGCTACAGAGATAGAATATGCCAATTTACACAAGAAGTACATTATGCATTCAGATGTAGCAATTATTATTCCATCAAGGCTAAGTTCATTCAGGCTTAATAAAAAACCTCTGCAACTTATTGGCAATATTACCATGATTGAACATGTGGTAAGTCAGGTATTAGCGAGCGGTTTAAAAAATATTTTTGTTGCTACAGATTCAGAAGAAATTGCCGAAAAAGTTAAGGACCGTGGAGGGCAATTTATTTTCACCAGCCCTAGCTGCAGTTCTGGCACTGAGCGGGTATATGAGGCATTCCAACTAATTCCAGATAATCATAATATTCATTATATCATTAATGTTCAAGGCGACATGCCTTTTATAGAATCCGAAACCATTACTACTGTTATTGAAAATCTAAAAAATAGTAATTATGATATAATAACGCCAGTGACAAAAGTAAGCTTATCATTAGCCAATCATAGTAGTAATGTAAAAGTCATTGCGGATAGTAATAACAGAGCGCTATACTTCTCTCGCAGTGTAATTCCTCATGGTGCTAGTGAATTTTTATACCATATAGGTGTTTATGGATTCCGTAAAAAAGCATTACATAAATTTGTCAAATTACCTCCTTCTTCTTTAGAACAAAGTGAAAACCTGGAACAACTCAGAGCATTAGAAAATAATATGTCAATAGGAGTATGTTATGTTAATAACGTTCCTATTTCAGTTGATACTGAAGAAGATTTAAACCAAGCCATAGCATTTTATCAGCTACAATATCCCAGTATATTCTAGGTTGTGTGAAGGAAATTTATGTATCCTAAACTTAAATACCGCAAATTATAGCGTCGTCTCTCTAACTTGTTCTATATTGATTATGATAATTGGAGATTTATTTATCTCCTGCTTTAATGTTCTCCTGATAAAAGATCTGACAGCATTTTCAATTTGTTCATTAAATATTTTGTCTTTTATTGATTGAACTTGCACTTCGATAACATTAGCTATACCATCTTTTATAATGTTAATTAGCTGAGCATCATCATTAAGATCGAGAAGCCCCGGCATTGCAACAATCGGTCTACAACTTAGCCTCTCTCTTCTATTAATTAATAATGAAATTACTACTACCCCAGATTCCCGCATGCGACGGCGCATCTTGAAAATTGGTGATTCGGTCGGTAAAAGATAGTTACCATCTACAGCTAAATAGCCTGATTCTACTTTCGTTAAAATACGTGGATTAAAAGGATCAAGTAATAATAAGCTACCATTTTCTACCTCAACTGCCTGTTTGATCCCATTTTTACGCGCTAATTTTACATGTTCGTGAATATGCACCGGTTCCCCGTGTACTGGTACACAAATTTGTGGTCTGACTAGTAGATACATACGCTTCAGCTCCTCTATAGATGGATGACCCGAAACATGCACAAAATGATCTCGTTCTGTGATGACTTCAACCCCTAACCTGACAAAAATATTAAATAAGCGGAAAATTTTCTTTTCATTACCCGGGATAATTTTTGAAGAAAATATAATAGTATCTTTGGGAGCTAGCTTGACATTAGGATGACTATTATTTGCCATTTTAGCAGTTGCCGCTAATGGCTCTCCCTGACAACCAGTAGCTATAATTAACAACTCTTCTCTTTTAAATCTAGCGATATCACGCTCATCGACTAATGGCAAAATATCTTGCATATAACCACTTTCCTGAGCAGCTTGTAAAATTCTATGTAAACTTCTGCCGGTTAAGACCACTTTCCTTCTAGCAAGTTGCCCTGCATGAATTAAGGTATCAAGCCGTGCTAAATTTGATGCAAAAGTTGTCACTACTACCATTTTAGGACAGCCAGCTATAATATCTACTAAATTTTTGCGTACTGATCCTTCAGAACCAGAGACACCTTCATTAAATACATTCGTCGAATCACAAACCAGCGCTAATACCCCCTCATCCCCATAGGACTTTAATAATTCTTCATCCACTTTTTTGCCAAGTACTGGGTCGTCATCAAATTTCCAATCTCCAGTATGCAGAATATTTCCTGCTTCTGTCCGGATCATAATTGCTTGCATTTCTGGAGCTGAATGAGTTAATGGTACCATTTCTAGTTGGAAAGGAGCCAAATCTATTTTGGCAGCAGGATTTACCGTATGAATCTTAATATCTTTAGTAAAATCATATTCTGCTAATCTTAATTTTAGGAAATTTGCAGTAAAAGTTGTAGCATATATTGGACATCTTAGATTACTCCATAAATACTGCACTGCCCCTAAATGGTCTTCATGAGCATGAGTTAGCACTAAACCTACTAAATCATTTTTATATTTTTCAATAAAGCTAATATCAGCAACTACCATATCAACACCTGGTAAATAATCATCTGCAAATCCGCTACCACAATCAACCATTAGCCATTTTCCTCTATAATGATATAGATTAACATTTATCCCTATTTCATTTGCTCCCCCAAGAGCTAAAAATAGCAGATCATTTTTGTAGTTTTTAATGTTGAATGACATATTAACTTCTATATTATTATTCTAAATATTGTTTTCAAATTGTTTGTATGATCATATAAATATAACCTCAATTCGATATAATAATTATTAATTCTTATATCGAGTTGGCTTTGTTATAAGGCAAAATGCATACTTGAAGCGGTTCTTCGTATGCATTTTAACTTTTTTCATTATTCAATAGATGATTTTAATAATCAGGTGTAAAACCCTTTAAACCTAATTGTTTCTATATATTTCTCTTAAAATGTGATGTAACTTGTTACATCACATCGCATTTCAGGTTATATATAGTGAACTGTTATCATATTACCCTAAAAAATAAAGCCACTTATCTCTTATAACTTATTCTGGGTCTTCAGTCTATGATTAATACACGATTAGTGCATGCTAGTATATTTATCTCTGGTACTATTTTACTGGTAGTTTTATTCTTCCCTCGTATTGATATAGATTTTTCTACATTCTTTTATAATAATGTAGAAGGGTTTTCTTACCGCAATAATTGGCTAGTAAGACTATGTTTTATCATGATTCCTGCCCTTACTATTACTTTAGGTATAGTAACGTCATTATATTTACTTTACCTCCTAATTAAGTATAAAACTTTTAACAACATCCTTCGTTCTGGAAGTTTGTATATAATTCTCTCTATTGCCATAGGACCTGGTTTATTAGTAAACCATATATTTAAAGAAAATTTTGGTAGAGCCAGACCTGCACAAATCACCAATTTTAATGGCAGCAAGAATTTCACTAAGGCTTTTTGGATAAGCAATGAGTGTGAGCATAATTGCTCATTCTCGTCAGGACATGCTGCTATGGGCTATAGCTTTACGTGCCTAGCGTATATTTGCTCTCCTATATTTTTTACTAGAATTTATAGCACTGCTTTAATTTTAGGCTCTCTGGTAGGAGTAAGCCGTATATTAATGGGGGGGCATTTTTTAAGCGATGTGCTAACCTCTTGTTTTGTAATACTCATTATTAATCATTTATTATATTTATGTTGGCAAAAACTAAGATCAATTTAGATAAAGTAGCAATTACTCATAACAATTCTACTAAGACACTAGAATTAGTGAAACAATTAACACAACTATATAATTTTTGCCCAGTAAATGAAGCAGAAGTTATAGCGGTAGTAGGGGGAGATGGGGAGTTACTGCATGCTATACACCGTCACATGGATCTAGATATCCCTTTTTTTGGGGTTAATTCCGGAAATATTGGCTTTTTAATGAATTCAGTTACCGCAAAGAATTTGATACATAATTTACAAGATGCAAAAATATCCTATGTGCATCCTTTGCAAATGCAAACAGAAACTATAGAAGGGGAAATATATCACGCTTTAGCTATTAATGAAATATCAATATTTCGCAAAACTAACCAAGCAGCTAAATTTAGGATTGCTATAGATCAAATTGAGCGTATAAATTTAGTAGCGGATGGAGCAATGGTTGCCACTCCTGCAGGTAGTAGCGCTTATAATTTATCAGCCGGTGGGCCTATATTACCTCTCGAGTCAAATGTATTATGCTTAACGCCTATATGTCCATTTAGACCACGACGTTGGCATGGAGCTTTATTACCATTTTCCACTAAGATAAAATTTGAAATTTTAGAAAGCGATAAAAGGCCAGTAAATGTTGCGGCAGATTTTCAAGAATTTAACGATATTAAAACTGTATTAATAGAATCAGTAAAAAATAAAGCCATAAAATTACTGTTTGATAAGAAAAATACGCTTGAAAACAGAATTATCAAAGAACAATTTAATGCTTAAATAGCATAAACAAAAATTACTTAACAAATGTTAATATATAAGCAGTATATTATAAAGAATATTTTACCGTCTTTAATAACAATTACTTTGTCATTAACTACGCTAGTATGGATTACCCAGATACTAAAATTTTTATACTTAATTGATAAAGGAATCAAAGTCAGCTTTTTTTTTCACGTAATCATCCTTATTATCCCTTCCTTATTATTTATTCTTTTACCTTTTGCTACTATTATCTCTATCATCTATACCTATATTTACTTAAATGAACGCCGCCAGCTAATTATCCTACAAAATTTGGGGCTTAATAATCTCCAAATTGCTAGCCCAGCCTTATTAATCTCTTTGATCGTAATGGGTGTTGCTTATTATATTTCTGCGAGTCTATTACCATTATCTTATACAAAGCTTAAAGCAGATCTTAGAGCTATGAAACATAACTATACTACTAGTATATTAGAAGAAAAAATATTCACTGCAGTTACTAAAGATATAACAGCCTATTTCGATACCAAATTAGCAGATGGCACCATGAAAGGTTTAATTATTTTTGATAATCGTAAAGTCAATAATCAAGCTATTTTATTTGCTCAATCTGGTAACTTCAAAACTGATAATAATATTTCTGTTTTTCGATTGTATAAAGGCACCAGACAAATCCATGACTATAATGGTAATTTAACTAATTTAAAATTTGATTCTTTAATTATAGAGCTAAATAACGAGAACGAGGACAATCTAATGTCTCGGGAAAGTAATCGAGAGATTAATGAATATTATATTCATGAGCTACTAAATCCTCCTGCCAATCTTCCGCCCCAAAGACGAACAAAATTAATTGCTGAAGGGCATCAACGACTTATTTGGCCAATGTATAATTTTGTATTGGCATTCTTAACTTTATCTGTATTTCTACGGCAGCAATATAATAAAAAATACCATTTAAGGCAAGTACTCATTACAACATTTGTTACGATAATCATCACATTTTTACACTTCGTATTTCAAAATTTTACCACTAAAAATTTAATTTTTATCTTTGCTTGTTATGCCAATGTTATTGCTGCTATTATATTGAGCATATATTTATATTTTCGTAGAGCTATATGAACTTCCAAGATTTACCTCAATTTCTAAAACTTTTAGAAAAAAATGGGCATCTTAAACGTATCTCTTATCCTGTCTCCACGAATCTAGAAATCACAGAAATCAGCAAAAGAGCTTTACTGCAGAATGGCCCGGCACTACTATTTGAAAACGTTATTAAAAATGATGGTACTAAATCCAATATACCAGTACTCACTAATTTATATGCTAGTACTCAACGTATTGCATTAGGGCTGAATTTAGGAGGCAAAGAAGATTTAAGGCAATTTGGCGAATTGTTAGCCTTTCTTAAAACACCCGAATTACCATCTTCCTTTAAAGAAATATTTGCCATGCTGCCTATAGCCAAAAGAATATTTTCTATGTCCCCTAAAATGGTTTCCAAAGCTCCTTGCCAAGAAGTTGTACTACATAATCCTGATATTAATATATTGCCAATCCAAACATGCTGGCCTCTGGATGTTGCTCCACTAATTACCTGGGGCATAGTAGTGACAAAAGGACCTACCAAAGAAAAAATAGATAATTATAATCTTGGGATCTACAGGCTGCAAGTAGTAGCCCCCAATAAACTTATTATGCGCTGGCTTAAAATGCGAGGTGGAGCTCAGCAACACCAGCGCTGGCAAGCCGCAAAAAAGGACGCCTTCCCAGCAGCAATTGTTATTGGTACCAGCCCCTTTGTAACTATGGCTGCTGTTATGCCTATACCTGATAATATTTCTGAATATAATTTTGCCGGTTTGTTACGTGGCAAGTCTATTGAATTAGTCGATTGTATTAATATCAATATGAAAGTTCCGGCTTACAGCGAAATTGTGATTGAAGGATATGTCAGCCTAGATGAATATCTCCCCGAAGGGCCATTTGGAGACCATACCGGTTATTACAATGATATAGAATATTTTCCGGTTTTTCACATTAAAACTATTACTATGAAAAAACAACCAATATATCTTAGTACGTATACTGGCAAACCACCAGATGAGCCTTCTATACTGGGGGAAGCACTAAATGAAATATTTATTCCTATACTTCAACAACAATTTCCTGAAATTATAGATTTTTGGTTACCACCTGAAGGTTGTTCCTATAGAGTTGCAGTAGTATCTATTCGTAAAGCTTATCCTGGGCAAGCTAAAAGGATTATGATGGGTATTTGGTCATTTTTACGGCAGTTTATGTATACAAAATTTATTATAATAGTGGATGAAGATATAAATATTCGTGATTGGCCAGAAGTAATTTGGGCTCTTTCTACTAGGAGTGACCCTGCAAGAGATAGTATGATTATCGAGAATTCCCCAATAGATTATCTTGATTTCGCTTCTCCTGTCTCAGGGTTAGGTAGTAAAATAGGAATCGATGCAACTAATAAACTCTCCCCAGAGACTAGCAGAAATTGGGGTCAAAAAATAGAAATGACTGATGATGTGATTAAGAAAATTGATAAAATATGGGAATCTCTTAGAATATGAACTACTTGTTGATATTCTACCATTTCCCAAAACTAAATTAGCACTAGGAGTACGAATGTCGGCTACCTGTGCATACATACTAGTATGTGAGGAGCAGAAGATCATGAAGTACGACGAACGTAGATAATTAGTGTTCGGACATGGTATTACTTATAACTTAAAATTGGCTTCGCATGTTAAACAATACACCTATTGACCAAATAATTAATAACCTCAAAAAAATTAGCGATAAATATCAAGAAATTCATAGTACCCCACACTTATTGTTGAAGTTGAAAGGCATGCATAATGTGTTTTCGTAGTAATGAAAACAACATAGCAGGGGTATCACTTAACGAGTTATAAAAATAATCTTTTATCCAATCAAATCCGTAAGTAAATAATGAGTATAATTTACGACCATGTTTTTTGATCTTTATAGGATAAATTTTGTTCTTAATGTCACCAGCAAGCACGCAAATAGCTAAGGATAAAGATACTATTGCAAATAGTTTTTCCAGCTTTTTTTGATCTGTAATGTGGGTATCTTCAATATTAAATCCAGATGACTTGAGAGACAGAAAAGGTCGCTCAATGCTCCACCTCTGCTTATATGCTAGCAAAGCACATTCACCAATAAGCACATTACTAGCAATAAATAGTTGCTCTCTTTCTAATTGCAAACAAGTTATTTTAATTGCCATACCATTGTAAATTTTGCTTTCTATAGTTTTAGTGTCACCCATTTGCATATCGGCAAAACATTTATTCAACTTCATCTTGCCACCGTTGAAATGCTTGACCTTCTCACTTTTTCTTAGCCTGATAGCAAAAGGTAATTTTTGGATTCCACCCATATATTGCAACCATTCCTCACCAACAAATTCCCGATCGGCAAGGATAAGCTCTATCATTTCCTTAGGTATAATTGTTAAAATTTGCTCAATCAATTTCTTTCTTTCATTAGTAGAAGAGTTGCCTTTTTTATCAAGTAACAACCATGCTATAGGAATTGAAATATTACCATAAACGATAGTTGCAACAAAAAAATTCAAATTTTTAATACCAAATTGCCAGCTGGTTCTATCTATGGCAAGGCTAATTTTACCTGTTAGACAGAGCAATTTAACAATAATTTTCCCTAAACTTATAAAGCACATATTTTGTTCTAAAAGCAAACGCTCAACTTTAACAATCTTGGCATGCAAATTGCCTTTAGAAGCGACATACAGTGCTAATTCTTTGATTCTCACAGTTTTAGCTTTTACTACTGCACAAATTAATTCTGCAAATGTTTTAATTCGTGCTGGGTGCCAATCTAAAAATATGTATAATATTTGGTATAGTGATTGAGAGTCCATTAATACCTCCTGTTGCTTGTTTCTCAGCGGAGATTAGTGACTCTCAGTCACTTATTCAATTTATTATTTTAACCCTCCTGTAAAATCTGTGGGGTACTATGGGTAAGTCATACAAATTTAATCTTTAATTAAGAAATCATAATAACAATGCGTGTATAGTAGATTAAGCTTATCAATATATTTATTTTTCCTGTTTCCAATGTCTTCATATGCGACTCTCGATCAAGAAATTGCAGAGTCACATAAATGCTCAAGGCTATTTTCTTACTTTGAAGCAAAACATACTATTCCTCGCAATACCCTGCATTCAATTGCTTTAAAAGAGTCGGGGAAAAAACATAGTATACATAATATAGTGATTGTCTGGCCCTGGACAGTGAATGTTGCAGGACAAGGGTATCATTTTAATACTAAAAGGGAAGCTATATTATTTGTAAAAAAGCAAATAATTAGAGGCAAAGAAAATATTAATGTCGGGTGCATGCAAATTAATTTAAAACATCATTTAGATGCGTTTAATTCTTTAAGTCAAGCCTTTGAACCTAAATATAATATTGCGTATTCAGCTAAATTTCTTAAAGCTAAATATGACCAATTAGGTAATTGGCATAAAGCCATAGCCCATTACCACTCTAGCACCCATGAGCGTGGTGCAAGATATAAACAAGATGTTATTAAGATTGCAAATAATATGCACCTGTATCAAAATGCTATTAGCTTACATAATAATAATTATTATAATAAGGCAGTTACCTATCCTGCTACAATATCTAAGGTTACTCTTATTGACAATTCTTCCTTTAAAAGGAATATTAAAAAATACCGCAGTAATATGATGGTAGCAATCCCCAGCAAATATAACTAAACTCAATGCACGACAATTCTTATAGATTTCCTTCGCATCATGGTAGATAATAGTTTACTATAATAGAAGATATCCTTGATCGCTATGAGCATACTTAGAAACAAATATAATGCAAAATGAATATTATATTTGACCGAGCAAAATTAAAGTCTAACCGCAATAAAAATGTCAACACTATCAAGCAATGTTCATATTTCCAGCAGGCAGCAGAGGACATTATTGCTCGCTTAAATTATATTGATCAAGATTTTTCTAATATCCTAGATGTAGGATGTCGAACTGGACAACTCACTACTCTATTAGCACAGCATTATAAAAATGCGATCATTACCGCCACTGATTCATCTCCTAATATGCTGGAGGCTGTGACCCATGATAACAAATTATTAGTTGACGAAGAAAATTTATCTCTTACCCCGGCCAGTTTTGATCTCATCACCTTTTCTTTAGGTTTACACTGGATTAATGACGTCCAAAAATTTTTATTACAAATCAGATGGCTGTTAAAAGATAATGGGATATTTATCGGTAATTTTGTCGGCGGAAATAGCTTAAAGATGCTTAAAAGAAAGTTTGTTGCCGCAGAAATAGCTGCCAAGAGCCCTAGCTATTCCCATATTTCTCCTTTTATCCATTTTGATCATGTTACTCCCCTACTCTCTTATGCTGGTTTTCAAGAAATCATCGTTGATTACGAGAATATTCCGCTAGAATATTCAAGCCCCTTAGAATTTATTAGAGAATTAAAGGATATTGGAGAATCGACAGCATTTAATAATAAAGTGCCTTATAATACCATATCAAAACAAATATTTGCTATATTGCAAGATGATACTTGTCCTTTTTATGAACAAATTAATATCATTAATTTTATTGCGGCTCCTAATAAAAATACTATTCAATTAACTCATAAATAGGATAAGCCTATTGACGTGCTCCATATTTTCTGTCTTTATATACTCATTTGATCTCAAGAATTGGATTTTATTTGCCAGGGGGTGAGCGCGCGGAGCGTACACTTAAGTCACACTACTGGACAAAAATAGAAAATGGTTAAAAAAACATATTATTTTAAGTACAAAATGTTATTTTTGAGATAATAATTGCTAAAAACGAGCTTTAGCAGATAACAATTTTTGTACTTTTTCAACCATCTTCTATTTTTGTCCAGTAGTGTGACACTTAAGTACGTAAGCATAGCTAAATCCTTGATAAAATAAAAAAACAATTCTTGAAAGCAACTGAGTATATCACTTTATAATTTTAATGGTACCTAATATGCAACAATTTGATTTAATAGTAATTGGCAGCGGACCAGCTGGCTATACTGGCGCAATAAGGGCAGCTCAACTTGGTATGAAAGTTGCCTGTATAGAAAAAAGTGCCACTCTGGGCGGTACTTGCCTAAATGTAGGATGTATTCCGTCAAAAGCCTTGCTGAATTTCTCAGAAAAATATTATGAAGCTATACACAAATTCTCTGAGATCGGTATTATCGCAGCTGCTAAACTTGATTTACAAAAAATGATGAGGAAAAAAAACCAGGTGGTAGAGGAATTATGTAAAGGAATAGGAAGTTTATTTGTTAAAAATAAAATTACTCAAATTAATGGCACTGCAACAATTCTCTCTAACAATGTTGTAGAAATTAATAATGAGAATATCAAGACCCAAATTTCAGCTAAAAATATTTTAATTGCCACTGGCTCAGAGATTATTGAAATTCCCAATGTTGTAGTTGATGAAGAATTGATCGTATCATCAACTGGTGCGTTAAATCTCACTAAAGTACCAGAAACGATGGTAGTAATTGGTGGCGGTTATATCGGTTTAGAGCTAGGATCAGTATGGAGCCGGCTTGGAGCTAAAGTCACAGTAGTAGAATATGCGGATACAATTGTACCAGCTTTAGATAAAGAAATTATTAAACAATTCTCTAAAATATTACAAAAACAATCTATTGAATTACGACTCAACACTAAAGTAGTATCAGCTGAAAAGAAAGCAGGAAAAGTTGTGTTAAAGCTAGAAGACATTAAGAATAGTACAAACCAACAAATCACCGCTGATATAGTATTATTGGCAGTTGGGCGAAAAGCTAACGCCATAAATTTAGGGTTAGATAAATTAGCAATCGAATTAGATACACATAATAGGATTATAGTAAATAACCATTTCCAAACAACAATCAATAATATTTATGCGGTAGGGGATGTGATTGCCGGACCAATGCTAGCCCATAAAGCGGAAGAAGAAGCCATAGCTGCAGTGGAAATAATGGCTGGTTTAGCAGGTCATGTAAACTATAATCTGATCCCCAGTGTAATCTATACGTGGCCAGAAGTAGCAAGTGTAGGATTTACAGAAGAGCAATTACAAGAAGCAAAGCGAGAATATAAAGTTGGTAAATTTCCATTTATAGCTAATAGTCGAGCAAGGACTACAGGCACTGCTGAGGGAATGGTAAAAATATTGGCAGATAGTATTACTGATCAAATACTTGGAGCACATATTATTGGCCCCGATGCTGGGACACTCATTGCCGAAATAGTCGCGTTTATGGAGTTTGGTGCTGCTGCAGAGGATATTGCTAGAACATGCCATGCTCACCCTACTTTAAGTGAAGCTATCAAAGAAGCGGCCTTAGCTATTGAGAAAAGAACTATTAATATTTAAGATGAACCTCAATTCGATATAAGAATTATTAATTCTTATATCGAATTGGCTCTAGAACTATTTAATGCCATAAAAATCTTTAGCGCCTTGTAGTAAAATATCAAATTCCTTATTATTAGGGGTAGCTTTACTTGCCCCTTCAATAAAAGTACCTCCTAATACCCCTATATCGGTTGCCTGAGTATTAGTTAAATGTTTAGGGAAAATATAGAATGAACGTTTTATTTTTTGCCCAGATTCAGTAACACCATCCTTCAAATAAATCAAAATCATATATTGCAAATCTTTAGGCACTTGATTCTTCAGCATAATCAAATGTCCTTGTATTGACACCATCTCTGTATCTTCATTAAGTGCGGCTGAACCAAGGCCAGTACAATTAATGATTACTGGCCCTTTTATTTCAGTAAATGATTTAATTTCTTTTTTGATAAACTTAATTTTTTTCTTTTTTAAGTAATTGGTAAGATCTGACATCATACGAGCAGTATCTATAAAAATACCATCATCATATACTACCATGTTCCTAGTAGTACCATTACCGAAATCAAGTATCACATCTTTTGCTGGTTGCATTACTTTACCAACATAAGGTTCCAATCCTGAATCTTCTCGATTCTCAAAATATGTTGGAACAATAATAGCTCCTTCACTAAAATCTGGATGCACTTTTTTAGCAATAGCAGCATAAAACTTATAAGCATCCACTCCTATCTGATCAATGGTTTGTTGTATTGCTGGGTCATTATCCATAGATACTGGTGCCAGCAACCCTCCAGCATTATGAGAAGCCAAGTGTTCAAATTGCGCCGCAATAATTGTTAGATTATTAAAGCCTTGTTTCTGTAAATCATAAGCGGTAAATAGCCCTAAAGCTCCTGCTCCAATAATTGTTATTGGGGTATTTTTAGTTAACCTAAATGAAGATTGTAAATTGTCTTTATATTTTATTAATAAATTATTAACATATTCGGCAGAACCAGGCCCCAAAGTCCAACCGCTACCACCATGGCCATAATTATGAGCTATTATCTTCCCATATTTTTGCTCTATGGCCATCTTAGGGGCCCCATGCCTAACAGGACGATGACAAAGTATTTTCTTCCCTAAATACTTACTCCCTAAATTTGGAGGAGTAATTTTTCTGACTTCTATTTCATTAGCTAAAATGACCGGAGGGATCCACAACAAGAAGAATATAAAAAACTTTCTAAACTTGCTTAACATATTCATGATATATCCTATTTGTTAAACTTTATTAAACAGTATGCTATATCTTCTTTTATTCAATGTCTATCTCAACTTAGATTCTGTTAATAAAATTTTTTAGTAGAATTTTACCAGTAAAACAGTTAATCTCTGTGAACAAATTAGGACAAACTACAGAGTATATATTTTGCTTTATTTTAATAAACTAGTTTGATATAAGGATAATTGCCCCTTGTATCAAACTTTTCCTCTATCTAAACGTTTTGATATAAAACTATGAAATCTGTATTATTAACTAGAAGCACAGAAGACAATTATGACATTATTCAAACACTAGAAAATAATAATTTTGCTTACCCTAATGCAAGTATTGTCAGGAAAAATGGTATATCGGAAAAACAATTTAAATATATTTGTTCTCCCTTAGTAAAATATCATGCTCTAGATTTTGACCCTACTATTTTACATAATTATAATAACGTAATTATTACCAGCAAAGTAGCAACTAAACTTTTTGTTTCCTGGTTTAATAATTATCCAAACTTACAACTGCAACCCAATATTACAAAAAATATTTGGGTAGTGGGCGATTCTTCCAATATCATTCTGAGACAACATAATTTTACGGTGCACTATATTGCTAAAAATATCCAAGAGCTGATATACAACATCCCCCCCCAGCTTTATAACCATAGTATCTATTTATCATCTAATGAAATCACTCAAGAGTTACCCAGCCCCATTAAAAGACAAATTATTTATGAAGTCCAATATGCTAATACTCTGCAGCACCTAGAAGAAATTAAAAAAGGAGTGGATTATATTTTATTATATTCACAGAACAGTGCTAAAACTCTCATTACCTTACTAAGAGCAAATAATTTATTAAAATTATTTTTTTCTACTCAAGTTCTCACTATTAGTGAAAAAGTTGCATCTATTATTAGATTTTTTACAAAAAATGTGGTTTCTTGTAAAGAAGGTAAACCCGAGGAAATGTTAAAATTGTTAATCTCTACTGCGGCTGCCTCAAAGATAAGAAACTTATTGTAGAATGGAATTAGGTTTTGTAAACATTTCTAGGGAATGAGTAGATTTATAGCCATTGTCACTCGCAACACTGCAGCACCCTAGGGTGTATGTGAGGAGTCGAGAACGAAAATACCAACAAAATCGACCATTAGATAGCAATGTTCACACAACTTAAACCATTTCCGGGAACTAAATTAGCACTAGGAGTACGAGTGTCGAGGACCGGAGCGTACATATACTAGTACGTGAGGAGCGGAGATCATGAAGTACGACGACGTGATGATTAGTTTTCGGAAATGGCATTAGACCAAAACCACTGAATATCTTTTATAGCTAAGAGGAATATATGGAAAAGATCGAGAATAAAGGATTAAAAGTGCAGAGCAGCCATCCCATTATTTTCACCATAATTCTTATTATGGTATTTGTGCTATCTATAAGCTATATGGCTTTTTATCAGCTAGATTTATTTAAAAACCGCCAAAAAGCTAGTGCTACAAACGAAATAGCTTATAAAAATATTGTGCCCAGTGATCCTGTATCTCTACTAGCCACAAGTTATACTAATACAATATTAGGCAATAACAACTTAAAAGAAGTCAGCTCTACTTCGTTAGGAGCAGTAGACAATTTTAATGAATCTCAAAATAATGCCCCGCTATCTGAACTGCTACCCTCCTCTGATTTATCAGACAAACCTGCTAATAACTTACCTCAAAAGAATATAGCATACCCATCTCCTATCGTGCAAAATAACTACCGTAATTATTTACTTAATATAAATCTTTTAATAGCAAACTTTTTACAGGGTAAACATTATACTGCACAAATAGATAAAATCGCAGAGGTGGCATTACCTCAAGACATAAAAAATGTTCTAGCAGATTTAGTAAATTATCATAAAAATTACTTATTTAATAATAGCGCCAAAACAGAAAAAATTTTTCCTTCTTCTCCTTCCTGGCTAGAAAAATTTATTAAGGTAGAAAAAAAACATATCTCTACTCAGGAGCAAGAAATTTTAAAACAGAAAATAACGTCACAGCTAGATTTTATAATTAATTTCTTTTATTCCCAAACATTCCAACAAAATTTTATAGAGCAAAGCAATGATTAGGTTGTTAATAATTTGCATTATATTTCTATTATTATATTTGAGTTTTACTCTATTAAGTCAACTTGATTCTGTATTAACGATCACCCTCTATGACTATCACATAGAAAGTACTTTTTTTACTTTTATTATTATATATATATTATCAGCAATCATTGGTTTCATTGGACTTAAGATAACATTTTTACTCCTAGACCTACCATTCTATATCAAAAGACTATTCCTAGCACGTCAAGTTCACAATATTAATGGCCAGCTCATAAAAGCTCTAGGAACATTGATTATGGGTGATAAAGCCGCTACTCAAAATGCTATTAAACGAATAAAAGCGCCGATCAAAAGTGATAATCAAATTTTCTATACTTTACTGCTAGCGGAAACTTCTGAAGATCAGCATCAACAAATAAAGTATTTTCAAGAATTAGAACAGTTTAAACTCACTACAGCTTTTGCTACTAAAAGATTGGGGCAAATTTTTTATCAAAAGAAGATGTATAAAGAAGCTGAAAACTATGCAATTCGCTCTTTTTATTTAAATGAGTATGATACAGATACTCTAGAAATGTTGATTGATTGCTATTTTAAGCTTTTTGAATGGGAAAAGCTTACCTTCATTATCAGTAAATTTAATAGAATTAATCCCAACAAATTCGGACCGCTAAAAAATAAATTAGCTAATTATTATACGGTTGCCGCAAAGGATATGCTAGCAAGTGACGATACTAAAAAAGCCATATATTATTTAGAAATAGCTTTACAACTGGTGCCCTCTCATTACGAAGCATTAAGTCTTTATTGTACTGTAAATTATTCTATTAAGCAAAATCTTGATATTAAAATCCTTGAAAATGCATTTACAGCAAATCCGACCTTGGAGATTGCAGCATTATATCAGCAATTTACTTCCCTCCCCCCTGCAAAGATTTATGAAGATCTAGCTACTTTAGTTAGCCCGGAACATCATATAGGTTTATTTCGAACCATAGCAGCTTTTTTAAACGTGCCTGATCAGGTACAATATTTTCAATCTACCCCTGACTTGATACCTGGTATGCCTAAAACTTTACCAACTACCCTAGAAGTCAACCAGAAAAAAGGTTAGCATAATAGATTTGTTCATAGTACCCCACAGATTTTACAGGAGGGTTAAAATAATAAATTGAATAAGTGACTGAGAGTCACTAATCTCCGCTGAGAAACAAGCAACAGGAGGTATTAATGGACTCTCAATCACTATACCAAATATTATACATATTTTTAGATTGGCACCCAGCACGAATTAAAACATTTGCAGAATTAATTTGTGCAGTAGTAAAAGCTAAAACTGTGAGAATCAAAGAATTAGCACTGTATGTCGCTTCTAAAGGCAATTTGCATGCCAAGATTGTTAAAGTTGAGCGTTTGCTTTTAGAACAAAATATGTGCTTTATAAGTTTAGGGAAAATTATTGTTAAATTGCTCTGTCTAACAGGTAAAATTAGCCTTGCCATAGATAGAACCAGCTGGCAATTTGGTATTAAAAATTTGAATTTTTTTGTTGCAACTATCGTTTATGGTAATATTTCAATTCCTATAGCATGGTTGTTACTTGATAAAAAAGGCAACTCTTCTACTAATGAAAGAAAGAAATTGATTGAGCAAATTTTAACAATTATACCTAAGGAAATGATAGAGCTTATCCTTGCCGATCGGGAATTTGTTGGTGAGGAATGGTTGCAATATATGGGTGGAATCCAAAAATTACCTTTTGCTATCAGGCTAAGAAAAAGTGAGAAGGTCAAGCATTTCAACGGTGGCAAGATGAAGTTGAATAAATGTTTTGCCGATATGCAAATGGGTGACACTAAAACTATAGAAAGCAAAATTTACAATGGTATGGCAATTAAAATAACTTGTTTGCAATTAGAAAGAGAGCAACTATTTATTGCTAGTAATGTGCTTATTGGTGAATGTGCTTTGCTAGCATATAAGCAGAGGTGGAGCATTGAGCGACCTTTTCTGTCTCTCAAGTCATCTGGATTTAATATTGAAGATACCCACATTACAGATCAAAAAAAGCTGGAAAAACTATTTGCAATAGTATCTTTATCCTTAGCTATTTGCGTGCTTGCTGGTGACATTAAGAACAAAATTTATCCTATAAAGATCAAAAAACATGGTCGTAAATTATACTCATTATTTACTTACGGATTTGATTGGATAAAAGATTATTTTTATAACTCGTTAAGTGATACCCCTGCTATGTTGTTTTCATTACTACGAAAACACATTATGCATGCCTTTCAACTTCAACAATAAGTGTGGGGTACTATGATAATTCAGATGAAATTTCAGAGTTGGGAGTATTTATTATTGATCTCAAGTTATTGAGGGTTATTCTACCCGCAATATATAAGCATTGCAAACCATTGGCATTTCAGCTGCAAACTTAGTTAAAAAATCCTCATTAATATCAACTTGTTCGTCTTCATATATTTGTAATGTTTTTCCTCTGGCTAGCCATTTACTTTCATCATTATATAAATCCTTAAGTTTTACCCCCTTATTGCTAATAGTGTATTTTACCATATCTTATCTCCTTTTGACAATTTCGTGGTTACTGATTATTCTCTATTTATCCTAAATTCATTAAAAGCCTGGATAGCTTGGCTGCACATAGTTTTTTATCTAATAGTGATATCCTTTTAAATTAAAGGTATTTCAGTTTTTAGACTAGGAGGGAGACTAGAACAAAATAACCTATACTTATCAAATACAGAGAATGGAGCGATATAATAGCTCCATTCTAATTAGATAGGATAAATTATTGTGTCTAGTCGCCTTAGCGTTATGGAACAAGTGATATATCACTCCCAAATATTGGGACCTATAGACTCTAACCCCTGCAGCTGAATCTTTAGGCTAATTATATATTTTAGAAATATAAAAATTAACCTTCTGTTAAAATATTAATGTATATATAACTTATATTTACTTATAAAGCAAGCTTAATGTGTAGCAATAACTATAATTTCCCGTCGTACTGCCTCAAATAAAAATCTAACTATTGGAAGGCTGTTGGGGTTCTACCAGAATTATAAATTCAAAAATATTAGTTTAAAAACCAAAGAGATGTACAGTGTTAAGATTAAATATTAGACTCCTTTTAGAGCTCGCTTCTGGTAGGAAATTTGAAGAAGGCTCGGAGCGTAGGGCCGCAGCGTACTTAAATGTACGCCAGGATTTGCGCCTAGATTCATTGTCCAAATTACCATCGCCAGTAGAGTGTTGAAAGAAGTCTATTATGTTTAATTACTCTCTTATAATCTTGGATCAACTGGTTCACTTTCTAATGCCAGCACCCCAAATACTAATTCGTGGACACGATAAAGTGGCTCTTTATTTACAAAACGTTGTAAGGCTTCATAGCCAAGTGCATATTCACGCAGTGCCAATGAACGTTTTGCCCCCAGCGCACGTGAACGCAAGCGTTTTAGGTGTTCAGGTGCAGTATATTCTGGACCATAGATTATGCGTAGATATTCGCGTCCACGGCATTTTATACCAGGTTGAATCAGGCCTTTCTTTCCTTTGACAGTAAAATTTAGTGGCTTTACTACCATTCCTTCTCCACCATCTGCTGTCATCTTTTGCCACCATGCTGTAGCTTCAGCACAACTATTCAAATTATTAGTATCTACTAGTCTATAATCTACCTCCTGGAATAACTCAGGATCAATATCGCATAAACGGTCAATGATTTCTAGATGCCACAGATGGTCTTTGTCCATGTTAAAATTATCCTCCGATGCTAAAATGTGGAATGGCGCAAGTTTGTAATCTACAATACTATTAACTGGCCAGCAGTAGCGACGATAAGCATCTTGGTAGAGTGTAATCATTTTTGCTCGTGCTTGAAATTTCTGAAGTAATACTTCTGAGCCTTCCATCTTGCCAGCGATTTTTTCTAGTAATGCTACAGCATTTGGTAACACGGCAGATGCTGATGCACCTACAGGTGCATATTGTTGTTCAAGTAGTGTATTTGCCTTAGCAGACCACGGCATCAATTCACAATTAAAACAAAACCAGTCTGTATTAAATATTTCCCACAATCTAGCCTTGCTAATGGCCTGTGATACACGGACTAGAAATTCTTGCTCAACATCTGGTGTATTAAAGAAGCTGCGTCCTGTACGGGTATAGCAAACACCAATCTCATTGCCGTTAGTCCCAAAGCGTTTTCGTGCAGCGCCATTATTCTTACAAACAACGATAATAGCACGAGATCCCATATGCTTTTCTTCGCAAATGAGTTTTTCTACACCATGGTTACGGTAGAAAGTAAAAGCCTCGTTTGGATGTTCAAGCAGCTCAATTTCTTTACTAGTTTCAGTAGGCGACATTGTAGGTGGTAAATAAATTAGCCAACGTGGATCAATAGTAAATCTGCTCATAACTTCCAATGCTGCAATTGTATTTTCCTCACGGAGAGTAATATTATTGTGTAGGCTAGTGGTAACGATTCGCTTGCCGGTAACATCATCAATATCCAGCATATCGTTACGTGAATTAGTCTCTGCTTTATGATTAAATGGTTGTGCTGGTTTTGAATAAACCTGTTTAGCTTGTACATCAACTAATTCCTTCTCAGGATAGCGTAACGCGGTCAGTTTGTGGCCAAATACACAACCTGTATCAATGTTAATAGTATTGTTTAGCCATTCTACCTCCGGAATCGGCGTATGACCGTAAACAATCATGGTATTACCACGATAATCTTGTGCCCATGAATAACGCACTGGTAAGCCAAATTCATTAATTTCACCTGTGGTTTCTCCATACATACAAAACTCTCGAATACGTGGTGAGCCTCTTCCAATATATTGCAATTTTAATCCTGCATGTGCCACTGCTAATTTAGCATCGTCTAGCACATAATGACTAATCAGCCCATCTAAAAATTTTATCACCTTATCTTTAAATTCCTGTGATTCCGACTCTAACTGTACCAACGATTCTGCTAAACCATGAGCTATCTTCACATTGTGTCCTTGTAGCTTACGCTTAAGTTTATCATCATGGTTACCATTAACACAGAAGGCTACGCCAGATTCTACCATATCCATGACAATTCGTAATACTTCTGGAGTGTTTGGGCCACGATCAACTAAATCACCCACTAAGATTACCTTACGATCTTCAGGATGTGTGACAATATATTGCTGATCTTTTTGTATCTGATAACCAAGTTTAATTAGCAGTGCATACAACTCATCAAAGCAGCCATGAATATCCCCAATTAGATCGAACGGTCCCCTTTCATGTTTTAAATTGTTCCAAAGTTGGGTTCGTTTAATTACAACGTTATCCACCTCTTCAACAGAGTTCAGAAGATAAACTTTGCTTACTCCTTCTTTATGTAGGTTTTTAAGGGAACGATGTAGCTGATCGCTTTGATTTCGGACTACATGCTTGCCAAATTGTCTATCAGGACGATTTTGATTACGTTCATGACAAATTTCTTTGGGGATATCAAGTACTATTGCTACTGGTATGACGTGATGCTTTCTTGCTAAATCTACCAAAGATTTACGAGCGTCCGGCTGAACGTTTGTTGCATCTACCACTACCAATCTACCAGCAATCAACCGCTTGGAGGCAATAAAATGTAAAATCTCAAATGCGTCTTTCGTTGCTGCCTGATCGTTTTCATTATCTGACACCAATGTACGACAATAATCTGAAGACAGAATTTCCGTTGATTTAAAATGTTTCTGGGCAAAAGATGACTTACCACACCCAGAAGGGCCGACTAGCATCACAACAGCAAGCTCAGGAATTTTTATGATCTTATCTATATTAGTCATTTTTTACAAAAACTCCTACTTGGGTTGGCGCTCCTAATGTGTCATGTTCATTGCCAATATTGTCAAAAGTAACATTATATCCAAATTGTTGGGCAATTTCATTTGCCCAGTGTTGAAATTCTTGTCGTGTCCATTCAAAACGATGGTCTGGGTGCCGAAATTGTCCTACAGTGAGATTCTCAAACAACACATTATATTCGATGTTTGGCGTAGTAATAATTACAATAGATGGTTTAGCAAATTCAAACACTACCCGTTTAAAAGCATCAAGTCGTGGTAAATCCATATGCTCAATAACTTCAAGCAATGTAGCAGCATCATATCCTGCTAGCCGTTTATCACGGTAGGTAAGTGCAGTTTGCATCAAGCTGATACGCTTCCGCTGAAAACTTGGCAATCGCTCTATATCTAAATATTCACTAGCAATTCTCAATACACGTGATGAAACATCGGTCCCTACAATTTGCTCAAATGAATTGTCAGATAACAAGTGCTGCAACAACTTGCCTTCTCCACATCCAAGATCAATGACACGCTTGACGTTATGAGCTTTAAGCTTTGCTATTACCCATTCTATACGTTGTTGGTTAAGATTGATTTTGTTTTCTAGCGATTCTTCTTGGGTAGTAATTACTTCACCAGATTCATTGATTTCTTCTGTTACTTGCCCTTCAGATAAACATTCTAAAGCTTCATTTGCCAGTGATTTTAAATTCTTAAGATAGCGGCGAACAATCAAATCTTTTTCAGGATGTACTGCAAGCCAACCTTCACCAAACTTCAGTAACTTCTTGACTTCATCATCACCAATCCAATAGTGTTTGTCATTATCCAACACTGGTATCAGCACATAAAGATGTATTAAAAATTCACGTAAAGGACATGTTCGCTTTAGTATCACAGTAAAATATGGGCTATAGCCCCATTCAGGAAACTTATTATCCAAGATATGCCGTATAACTTCCACCTCGTATCCCAGTGGCTTAAATAGAGAGTGTAGCAGTTTTTCATCACCACGACATGGCAACATAAATAATTTAATTTCCAATGGCATCGGTTGATCTACCAGTTCTTGCCGCTGTTTACTCTTACCTGAAAACAGCGTACCAAACCCCTTATTGAGAGCAACACTCATAAACGAAGAAGACACATAAGGCCGATCATTTACATATTGCTCAAGCGCAAAACCTTTACTAGTAAAGGTTTTGTTACGCACCAGTGCAACAGGGTCGACATCAAGGATCAGAGCAGCAGTACAACGCTCAACTGTCACTTCAGGATAAAACACATGAACATCACCAAATGATAGTTTAATAGTGTGCAAATTGTGAGGATTTTTGTGTAGCAAATATCCTATATCAGTCGCAGGGTTATAGGTCGTGGTAATTGTCAGGAGCACTCTACTAACTCAAATAATATTATGATTATACCTACGCATTGCCTTATCAAAAATCGAACTCATTGATAACTCAACGATAGGTAAGCCCCTAGTTTAACTAGGGAGACCATCAAGACTTGGCCTCATTAAACTCTGTCAAATAATGCTTTATCGTCATGATATAAATTTAATAATATTTCAGAGGTAGAACGACTCAGACTACCAGATATTCCTGAGCTTTCACCTATAATCAATGCTTTATGCATGAAGTCTAAATCTTCTTTATCAGTCACATTTCGTTGTTGAAGTTTCTGGAAAAAATTTGCCCATTCAACATAAGTGATCGTAGATGGAGTAGTTGTATAATCACCTGTACTCATATAAATCACCTGATTATATCTTAAAAATATCGCTAAAAAGAGTCAAAGTGGAAGAAGGGTGATGATATCGTTGAGTTGATTGGTCACAAGAGCAATTATATCTTGGTACCCTCTCTGTTCAAAATACAAAGTAAAATACGATTTTAATAAACCTGAACGGTCGCCTTAATTTTAGTTTGCAGACAAGCTCTAATTCCCTACCCAAAACTTATATTTCTAAGCCAGAGTTATTCCAATCATTATTAAAAACTTCTAGCCCTTTTATGGTTAATGGATGAGTGATTAATTGTTTGATAATTTTTCCTGACATTGTAGCTATATCTACACCTGACATAGCACATTGAGCTACATGGGTAAAGTTACGTATGGAAGCAGCGAGAATTTTTGTTTGCCACTGGCTTTTTTCTTGATAATTATCATATATCTGACGTATATTATTTATCAAATTCATTCCCTCTTCACCTATATCATCTAATCTTCCTATAAAAGGCGATATATAGGTAGCGCCTGCTTTAGCTGCAATAAGTGCTTGATTCACGGAAAAACATAAAGTCATGTTTACTTTCTTTTCTCGATCAGCAAAATATCTACATGCTTTAATACCATCCCATGTCATAGGTAGTTTTAGCACGATATTATTGGCTATTTCTAAAATTTTATTACCTTGTTTAACCATACCATCAAAATCATTCGCGACCACCTCAATACTAATATCTGTCTGAATAATTTTACATATTTGGATAATTGTGCTCCTAAAATCATATTTTATCTTAGAAAATAAAGACGGATTAGTAGTAATGCCATCAATTATACCTAATTGATTAATTTCTCTAATTTCCTCAACGTCAACACTATCTAAAAAAATTTTCATTTTTAACCTAACCTTGATAAAATTAAATCCAATTCTTCTAAGTTGCCATAATGAAATATTAATCTGCCACCGACGGGGTAAGTCTCTATAGTTATTTTTACATTAAATTTTTCTGATAATGATCTCGCTAGCAATTGCAAGTCATTACCTTTATTTGCTTCTTTTAAGAATTTTTGACCTACTCGTTTGTCATTCTCAGGTGATTGAGTATATTCATTTTTAGCCCAATTTCTTACTATTTCTTCAGTTTGCCTAACACTTAACTCCTTTTCAATAATATGCGCAGCAATTAACTCGGCTTGATCATGATTTATTAAGCACCTAGCGTGTCCCATAGTTAAAAGACCCTCATCAACCTTAGCTTTTACAAAATTAGGCAGCTGATTTAATCTTAATAAATTAGCTATATGGCTACGGCTTTTACTAAGTTTCTCCGCCAATTGTTCTTGCGTATAATTAAATTCTTTAATTAATCGCATAAACCCTTCTGCTTCTTCTATAACTGATAGACCTTCTCGTTGGATATTTTCAATTAAAGCTACTTCTATAATTTCTTTTTCTTCTAATTCCTTTATTATCACAGGAATGTTATGAATTTTTGCTAATTTACAAGCACGCCAACGTCTTTCCCCCGCTACAATTTTATATTTTCCGTCATTAGTTGGGCTAACAATAATAGGTTGCAATAAGCCGTTATTGCTTATAGAATCTGCTAACTCTTTTATTTTATCATATTCAAATTTTTTCCTAGGTTGTTGGTTATTCGCTTCAATTTTAACTATATCTATAATTTTTACCAGCTCTTCTTTTTCTAGAGAAAAGACGTCTTCTCCTAACAACGCAGACAACCCTTTCCCTAACCCTTTGTTTTTCATAAGCTTCTATCTAATATTTCTTTTGTTAATTCCATATAGGCAATAGATCCTAAGCATTTATGATCATAAATGATTGCCGGCTGGCCATACGATGGCGCTTCAGAGAGTTTGATATTTCTAGGAATCACCGTCTTAAAAACTAATTTTCCTAAATGTGTTCTTACATCTTTTTCCACTTGTTCAGTAAGACGATTACGTTTATCATACATGGTAAACAAAATACCAATTATTTTTATTTTAGGGTTTAGTTTTTTTTCTATAACCTCGATTGTTTTTAGTAAATGGCTTAACCCTTCTAATGAATAGAAGTCGCATTGCATAGGGATTAATACTTCATTACATGCGACTAAGGCGTTAACTGTCAGTAAATTAAGAGACGGAGGACAATCTATAATAATATAATCATATTTTTTTTCTAATTTCTTTAATGAAATTAATAAAGAATATTCCCGATTTTGCATAGGCAACAAATCTACTTCGGCCCCTGATAAATTAGTATTAGATGTAATTAAATGTAAGTTTGGTATATTAGTATCCATGATCGCTTCTTTGACACATTTTGTACCAATTAATACCTGATAAATAGTAATTTTTCTATCACTATGTTTAATTCCAAACCCTGTACTGCTATTCCCTTGCGGGTCAAGGTCTATTACTAAAATTTTTTTATCCATTACAGATAAAGCCGTCGATAAATTAACGCTAGTAGTAGTTTTAGCCACTCCTCCTTTTTGGTTTACTATAGCAATTATTTTAGTCATGCAATATTTTTTACATTATTAATTTCTAGTATTTTACTATTCTTAGAACTTATACTATCATATGTCAAATAATAAAAAGACCATTTTTTCTGCGCTTCATCAATTTCCTTCTGATATTCTTGACCTTTAAGCAATAGATATTTAGCTTTTACTTTAATATTTTGGGTATAACTAAAAAACTTTTTGAGCGGCGAACAGGCTCTAGAAGTTAGGATATCACAATTTAAGTCTAGCGTCTCTATTCTTTGATTTATTATATTGATTTTATTATCACAAATTTTAGCAGCTTGGGCTAAAAAAATTGATTTTCTTGTATCTGATTCAACCAAAGTAACATTTTGTACCCCTGCAATAGACAAGACCACCCCAGGAAACCCTCCTCCTGAACCAACATCGACTAAATGTATATTTAACTCATCAATATATTGCATTAATTGTAAGGAATCCAAGATATGTCTTGACCATAGCTCACCTGCAGACTTATAAGAAACCAAATTAATAGTTTTATTCCATTTTAGTATTAGTGACTGATATCTTTTTAGCGCAATCATAGTTTCACGTGAAACATTCTTAACCTCATACATTAATTTTTATATTTTGTTTTAATATAAATTATTAGAGCGGTTAAGGCAGCTGGAGTAATACCTGAAATTCTTCTAGCTGCTCCTATAGTAGTAGGCCTATAACAATATAGCTTCTCTTTTACTTCGGTAGATAAATTAGGAATCAATGAATAATCTATATCCTCATCTATTATTTCTTTTTCTTCTTCCTTAAATAATTTAATATCTATACTTTGACGTATTAAGTAAGCAGAATATTTGGATTCTACAGAAATATAATTAAGTATTATTTTATCTATTGAGGAAAGTGTCGGAAAAATTTCAAGAACTGTACTTAATTTTAACGCTGGAAATCCTAATAAATCAAAGGCAGTTTTATACGTTCCATCTTGAGATACTGGTACTCCAAAATTCATTAATTTAGCAGTAGTGATAGAAAGTTTTCGGGTAATTTCTCTAGCTATTTGAAGTTGTTCATATTTCTTAATAAAAATTTCTTTACGTAATGCGCATACCATTCCTAACTCTATAGCCTTTGGCGTGAGCCTTAAATCTGCATTATCCGCTCTCAATGAAAGTCTATACTCTGATCTAGAAGTAAACATTCTATAAGGTTCTAGTGTACCAAGAGTAATCAAATCATCAATCATAACCCCGATATACGAATCTGCTCTGGTTAAAATGAAACAAGTTTGATTCTTTACCGACAAAGCGGCATTAATGCCTGCCACTATGCCTTGTCCTGCTGCCTCTTCATAGCCAGTAGTACCATTAATCTGGCCGGCAAAATATAAACCTTTAACTTTTTTTGTTTCAAGAGTTGCTCTTAATTCTCTAGGATCGACATAGTCATATTCTATGGCATAACCTGGTCTTAGCATAATTGCCTTCTTAAGACCAGGAATGGTTTTAAGTAATTGTAGCTGTACATCTTCAGGTAATGAGGTAGATATACCATTTGGATATATAGTATAATCATTTAGACCTTCTGGCTCTAAAAATATTTGATGACTTAATTTAGAACTAAACCTAATCACTTTATCCTCAATAGACGGACAATATCTTGGGCCCCTTCCTTCTATTTGGCCAGAATACATAGCTGATTTCTCTAGATTATTTTTAATAATCTCATGAGTTTGTTCAGTGGTTCTAGTAATAAAACAATTGATTTGTTTTACTTTTACGATTTCTGTAAGCTGCGAAAAAGGGATAGGGTTTTTATCTCCTGGCTGCACTTCTATTTCATCATAATTAATGGTTCTACCATCTAACCTGGGAGGCGTGCCCGTTTTTAGCCTACCTAGAGCAAATCCTAATTTCCTTAATGTATTGGACAAGCCATACGATGGTTCTTCCCCTGCTCTCCCTGCTGGTATTTTGTGAGACCCAATATGTATCAGCCCTGACAAGAAAGTGCCTGTGGTTAACACAACTTTCTGGCACTTGATTCTAGTACCGTCCTGTAGAATTACTGCTTTTATTTCATATTGATCAACTTCTATATCTCCTACAGAAGCATACATAATAGTTAAATTTTGTTGACTATTTAAAACCTCGTACATAGCTTTTTTATAAAGCTTTCTATCAGCCTGCGCTCTTGGGCCCCAAACTGCTGGTCCTTTACTTGCATTTAACATTTTATAATGAATGCCAGCTTGATCTATTACTATACCCATAAGACCTCCTAGCGCATCAATCTCTTTTACTAAAGTGCCTTTTGCCACCCCTCCTATGGCAGGATTACAAGACATTTCTCCAAGATTATCAGGTTTTAAAGTGATTAAAAGAGTATCTATCCCTAATCGTGCTGACGCTGACGATGCTTCACAACCAGCATGACCCCCTCCAATCACTATAACACTATATTGCATGAATTAATCCCAGTAAATAGTTACAAAAGCTGTATCGTATTTTAATTATTTAAACAACAGTAACATTAACTTATCAAATAAAAAAACCTATACTACAGAAATTTAAGTTATGCATTATAACATAGGTGCTTACTTAACATCTTGAGTTTAGATTATTATAAAAAACTACCCTACGATTTCAGCAGGACTAAAAAACAAGCTTATCTCTCTTTGAGCACTATTGAGATTATCAGACCCATGAATGCTATTCGCTTCAATGCTTTCCGCAAAGTCTTTTCTAATTGTTCCCGGCTGGGCATCTTGTGGGTTAGTGGCGCCCATTACTTCACGGTTTTTTAAAATAGCATTTTCCCCTCTAAGTACCTGTAGTACCACAGGACCAGATATAATATATTGGATCAAGCTATTAAAAAAGCCTTTAGATCTATGCTCGTGATAAAAGGCTTCCGCTTGTTCTCTAGACAAAACCACCATTTTTTGCGCAACTATTTTTAAGCCTTCCTGCTCCAAGTAAGAATTAATTTTACCAATTAAATTTCTTTTTGTAGCATCAGGCTTAATCATTGAAAATGTATATTCTTGAGACACAATAAACCTTATTATATTTTATCGTCAATGTTTATATAATTTTTGAATATTTAGCAAGTAAATTCTGTTAATTCCATACTAAATGAGATTAAGTGCTATAAAGTAGTTAGAGATTATAAATTAAATAATTTTATTATTTATTGAATCCATACATGCAAATGTTGCAAATTTTATTATTTCGCTAGCTGACATTCCCATTTGTAATATTTGAACTGGATATTGTAACCCACTAATTATTGGACCTATAAAAATACCTCCAGCTAATTGTTGTAGTAGTTGAGTGGAAATCCTGGCTGAATGCATTCCCGGCATAATTAAAACATTGGCAGGGCCAGATAACTTACAAAATGGATATAAATTACGTAAAGTAGGGTTTAATGCTGCTTCCGCAGACATCTCGCCATCATATTCAAAATCCAATTGCATACTATCTAAAATTTTAATAGCATCTCTTATTCGAGTAGTATTTTCTCGCATAGGATTACCAAAGGTAGAAAATGAAAGTAGAGCTGCCCTTGGATTCATCCCCATATTTTTTGCTATGATAGCAGTTTGCAAAGTGATTTCTACTAGATCTTGCTCATCTGGAATTTCAGCAATACTATTATCCGCAATAATTATATTATGTTCTTTAGAAATCATAATTGAGTAGCCTAAAATTCTATTATTCTCTTTAGCCCCCATTATTTTCATAACATCTTCTAAATTATTATAATAGCTTTGAGTTACTCCTGTAACCATACAATCTGCATCTTCACAAGCTATCATGCAGGCTGAAAAAACATTTCTATTACTTTTCACTAACCTAGCACAATCACGATACAAATAGCCAGTGCGTTGTAATCTAGTATAAAGCTTATCTATATATTTATCAAGGTTAGGAGTAACAGCAGCATTCATTATAGTAATACCTGCTAAATTATCCTTCAGACCCATTTTATCTAAAGTAACAAATATCTTAGCAGCTCTACCAACCAGTATAGGAGTCGCATAACAAGCATCACGCATCATAATAGCAGCCATAATCACTTCTTCCTCTTCCCCTTCCGCAAACACTATTTTTTGGAGTGAGGAAGCATGAATTTTCTCTAGCAATAAATTCATATAGTGGGAGGTAGGATTTAACCTATTTTCTAATTCTTTTTTATATTTCGTAGCATTAAAAGTAGTAATTTTTGCAACTCCGCTATCTATAGCAGCTTTAGCTACTGCTATTGGAATGGTAGTAATTAATCTTGGATCAAATGGGACAGGAATAATATATTCTGGGCCAAAGCTCATTTTTCTACCAGCATATGCTTTATAGACTTCATCAGGCACAGGTTGCCTTGCTAATTCAGCTAACGCCATTGCCGCAGCAATTTTCATTTCTTGATTGATAGTCGTAGCTCTAATATCCAAAGCCCCACGAAAAATGTACGGGAATCCCATAACATTATTAACCTGATTATTATAATCAGAACGTCCGGTAGCAATAATTGCATCATCTCTTACTGTTTTTACTTCTTCTGGAGTAATTTCTGGATCAGGATTTGCCATAGCAAAAATAATAGGATTTGCTGCCATAGAAGCAACCATTTCTTTGGTTACTGCCCCTTTACTTGATAAACCTAGCAATATATCTGCAGATTTCATTGCCTCACTTAAAGTACGTAAATTAGTCTCGGCCGCATATCGTTCCTTCCATTTATTCATCCCTTCTTGCCGACCTTTGTATACTACTCCTTTAGTATCACATAAAATAATATTGTGACCATTTACCCCAATAGAAATTAACAATTCAATACATGCAATTGCAGCAGCCCCCGCCCCATTTACTACAATTTTCATATTATTCAAAGAACGATTAGTCAAATAAGCAGCGTTAATAAGGCCAGCTGCAGTAATAATAGCTGTCCCATGTTGATCATCGTGAAAAACTGGGATCTGCATGCTATTCTTTAATTTTTCTTCAATTATAAAGCATTCTGGGGCTTTAATATCCTCTAAATTAATACCTCCAAAGCTATAATTAAGATATTTTACTACATTAATAAATTCTTCAGGGTCACTAGTGTTAACCTCGAGATCGATAGCATCAATATCAGCAAAATTTTTGAATAAAACTGCTTTCCCTTCCATTACCGGTTTAGAAGCAGCAGCTCCCAAATTACCCAGACCAAGAACCGCACTACCATTGGTTATTACTGCCACTAAATTACCCCTGGCGGTATATTTATAGATATTATCTATATTTTTTGCAATTTCTAAGCATGGGGCAGCTACTCCTGGCGAATAAGCTAAAGCTAAGTCTTGTTGTGTAATTAAAGATTTAGTTGGCACAATAGCAATTTTACCCGGTCTATCTTTTTGATGATATTCTAACGCTCTATTATAATTTATTTTATTCATTTCATCCATAAGTTAAAATTTCTCTTATTAATTCATTACATGTGTATACTACTCGTACCCACAGAGTTGGATATAGTCAATTAAGATGAATTAGGGACTAGGAGCGAGGCGCGAAGCCTAGAGATACTAGGTGAGCAACGAGCGACGACGTCCATAGTTTATATTAATTGACTATACGATAGAATCAACTTCAAGAAGAGCGAGGCAGTAGCAAAGCCTGAAGGAGCGAAAGCAGTACAGACTAGTACGGGGCTACCTGCAAATCTTTATGGCATGTACCTTCGCCAATTCTTGAAGTTCCTAGAGTATACAGTATCTCATTCTATAACAAATATTTAATCCTTTACAAATTTTTAAGTTAATTTAACAAACCACCTCCTAAATATCAAGTAGTCTGTCCAAATTAACAGTTAACCCCATAAATACATAAGGACTGATAATGAAATTACGGAAAAAAGTGTTGTAAAAGTAATAATAGATGCCATAGATTCTGGGTCCCCTCCAAGCTGACGGGATAGGACATAAGCTGTACTAGCACAGGGTAAACAACTATACAATACTCCAATTGATCTGGCTGGGCCAGTAATCGACATTAATGACAAAACAATTACGGTAACAATAGGGAAAACTACTAATTTAACAAAACTAGTAAATAAGACATTATGTAAAAGCGCTCCTCGCATGGCAAATTTAAGTCCCGCCCCAACATTCAACATACCTATAGCCAAAGCTGAATCAGATAGAGTAGATAAAGTCTTCTTGATCCCTAGATATAATTCTAAGTTAGAGTAATTAAACAGAAAACCAACTATACTAGCTATAATTAAAGGATTTTGTAATATTAACTTCAGCATTAATATAAAACTAGCGCGCGGACTTTGAGATATCGAACTATCAGGGATATAGCGGGCAAAGATCATTACGGAAATAATGTTAGTAAAGATAATCATATAGGATGAAATTACTGACACTATAGCAAGCCCATTTGCTCCTAAAAGAGGACTACTAATAGCAAAAAAAATATAACTATTATAACGCACCGCTCCTTGAAATATTGAAGTAAATTGAATTTTATCAAAGTTAGTTTTTTTTTGATAAATAATTAACCCTAATGAAACAATACCAGTTGAAATAATTAATGCAAAAACAAGCCGAATAATTGCTGCAGCACTCAGGTCAGCTACAGAAATATAATTAAATAGCATAATGGGGAAGAGAAAAAAATATGATAATTTTTCTAATCCTCTCCAAAATTCTTCAGAAGTTAACCATTTCCTTTTTATAATACTTCCAAGAAGAGTAATCAAAAAAATAGGTAATGTGCTAGAAAAAATTTCGTTCATCCGTCTAACTCACCAACCTTTTATTAGACTTTCTGCATAAATTGATCTAGTTGGTGATTTTGTCGTCCAAACTTGCCGCCGCTCTTCAGGTACATCTCTGTACGCAGCTCGGCTCGGCTTCGTTTTTTCTAAAAATTCCCAGGTCTTTTTCGTCTTATACAGGAAGTCTATTAAAATTATTATAAAAAATTTATTCATTATTTCCATGGCAATATTTATATTTTTTATTAGATCCACAAGGACATAATTCATTTCTAGCTACCTTTCCCCAACTTGTTGGATCAGAGTGAATTCTATTTTCAGGATGTACGTGTGTTTTAATAGTTTTCACTTGAGCATCAACATTAACGCCGGCATTATATTTACTAAAAGCAGGGTCTTCTCTAGTTTCACGCATAACTTGCAGCTTTTTATTCTCTAAGAACAGCGTGTCTTTATAGGGATGAGTATCATCTATATGCAGATGACACACTCGCTGTATAAATAGCTCTTTTAAGTTATCTAACATTTGTTCAAATAAATAAAATGCTTCCCTCTTATATTCATTAAGCGGATCTTTCTGAGCATAAGCTCTTAATGAAATACCTTGACGTAAATGGTCTAAGTTATGTAAATGATCTTTCCATACTTGATCTAAAGTAGTCAATAAAATATACTTAACAACATCATTCATTAAATCAACACCATATGTTTCCCTTTTGACCCGATATAACTCTTGCACCATTTTTTCAGCATTAGATGTCACTTCTACCTCAGTAATATCGGTTTTTGTCATTGTTTCAGGAGGTAGAGTTATAGCAAAAATTCGCTGTAATTCTCCCACTAAATTATCCAAATTCCAATCCTCTTTATAAGATCCCGGGGGCAAACAGGTTATTACTATTTTTTCTACCATTTCTTTTGTCATATCGCTTAAGAAAACTTGGGTATCGTTTGCTGCAATAATATCTGTACGTTGTTCATAAATTATTTTGCGTTGATCGCTCATAACATCGTCAAAACGCAATAAATTTTTACGTATTTCATAATTATGGGCCTCAACTTTTTGTTGAGCTTTTTCAAGAGAACGACTAATCATAGGATGATGAATCGCTTCTCCATCCTTTAATCCTAAAGTTCGTAACACTCCCGAAATACGATCCGAAGCAAAAATACGCATTAAATCATCCTCCAAAGATAGGAAAAATTTTGTATTACCTGGATCTCCTTGCCTACCGGATCTTCCTCTTAGTTGATTATCTATCCTACGGCTCTCATGTCGTTCGGTACCTATAACAAATAATCCCCCTGCTTCTATTACACGCTTCTTTTCCTCTGCAGTTTCCTCTTGTATTTTTTTTACTTCTAATTGATACTCCTCTTCGGATAATTTCTTGAATGAAAGCTGTTCTATTAACATTGCCGGATTACCACCAAGCATAATATCAGTACCACGCCCTGCCATATTGGTAGCAATAGTTACTGCTTTAAATCGCCCAGCTTGGGCTATAATGAAAGCCTCTTGTTGATGAAATTTTGCATTTAAAACATTATGTAATATTTTATTTTTATTAAGTAAGGTAGAAATTTCTTCAGATTTTTCTATGCTCACTGTTCCTACTAATACAGGCTGCCCACGATCATAACAATCTTTTATTAGCTTAATTATTGCTTCATATTTTTCTTGTTTGCTACCATATACTTCATCATCATGATCAATTCTAGTTATAGGTTGATGAGTAGGAACAGCCAGTACATCAAGATTATAGATATCTTTCAACTCAGCCGCTTCAGTAACAGCCGTGCCAGTCATACCAGATAATTTAGGATAATTCCTAAAATAATTTTGAAAAGTAATAGAAGCCAAAGTCTGATTTTCATTCTGTATTGAGACATATTCTTTTGCTTCTAATGCTTGATGTAATCCTTCCGAATATCTTCGCCCCCCCATAACACGACCAGTAAATTCATCAATAATCATTACTTTACCATCACGTACTAAATACTCAACATCACGATTAAAAAGATGGTGAGCTCGCAGCGACTGATTAATATAATGAACTAACTTTAAATTATCCAAGTCATATAAACTTGAACCATTTTTAATAAGCTTGTTGTCAATTAGCATTGATTCCACATGCGTGATACCATGTTCAGTCAAATTAACTGTACGTAATTTTTCATCTTTTTCATAATCTTCATCTTTAAATTTGCGCACTAATTTATCAATTTTAGTATATAAATCTGATGTATCATCTACTGGCCCTGATATCACTAACGGTGTTCTTGCTTCATCAATTAAAATTGAATCCGCTTCATCAATAATAGCAAAATTAAAAGGACGTAGCACCTTTGAATCTTCACTATATTTCATATTATCTCTTAGAAAATCAAACCCTAATTCATTGTTAGTAGCATAAGTAATATCTGCCATATAAGCATCCCGTCTTTCCTCATCACTAATATTTGCCACAACACAACCTACAGATAGGCCAAGGAAATTATAAATTTTCCCCATACCTTCAGAATCACGTTTAGCCAGATAATCATTTACAGTCACCACATGAACCCCTTTAGCTGTAAGAGCGTTAAGGTAAGCGGGCAGGGTGGCAACCAAGGTTTTACCTTCACCAGTACGCATTTCTGTAATCATACCCCGATGTAGTATTAACCCTCCAATTAGCTGAACATCAAAATGTCTTATTCCATATATCCTTTTTGTAACTTCACGAACAACAGCAAAAGCCTCATAAGTTATATTATCTAATGGTTCTCCCTTTTTTAATCTCTCTCTAAATAAGGCAGTCTTACCCTGTAATTCTTCGTTAGAAAGGCTCTGGATTTCTGGTTCTAATAAATTAATTTGTTTAATTTCTAATGATAGTTTTTTAACAGATCTATCATTTGCTGTACCGAATAGTCTTGTAAGTAGAGAGAACATTTAAATCCTAGTGTGAATACAAATACCATATTTATATGGTATTTTACAAATTTATCAAATAATATTGTAAATAGAAGTTGACGTAAACCTATTATCCTTCTAAAACATACTATTTATAAGTAATACAATATATTAATGGAACACAAATGAAAAGAACATCTATAGTTTTTTTATCTGCTACCTTACTTGCTAGTATAGCTTTTGCAGATGAAGACAAAATTATCGCTACTTATAAGGGAGGAGAAGTCAAGGAATCCCAAGTAATGAAAGAAATTCAACCATTTTTGGCTGCTCAGCCAGGAGGGAAAGATAAAAAGTTTAGTGATTTTGATGCACGTATCCAGAAAGACTTAGTTTACGGTTATATCGATGCAAAACTAATCGAGCAAGAAGCCTCAAAGTTAGGCATTGAAACCTCTAAAGAATTTCAAGATAAACTAAATAACATCAAAAGACAGTTAGTGACTCAAGAATTTTATGAGCGTTATGTAAAATCTAATGTTACTGACAAAATGATTAATGCTGAATATGATAAATTAGCTGCTAGTTTAAAAGGTAAGGAAGAAGTAAAAGTAAGCCATATTTTGGTAGCTAGTGAGAAAGAAGCAATTAATGTAAAAAATAAACTTAATAAAGGTGAAAAATTTGCTAAACTTGCTACAGAATTTTCAACAGATGAAGCAACAAAAGCAAATGGCGGAGAAATAGGTTATATCACTTCTGGCCAGCTAGTACCTGAATTTGAAAATAAAGCCCTTTCTATGAAAGTTAATGAAATATCCGCTCCTGTTAAAACTCAATTTGGCTGGCATATTATTAATGTGCTTGACAAAAGACCTGCTCGTATACCTTCCAAAGAAGAAGCGACTCCTAATATCACTAATAAACTTGGAAGAGACGCTATACAGCAATATGTTACTGAACTTGAAAATAAAGCAGAGATAAAGATATTGCTACCAAAAGCTCCGGCCACAAATGAAAGCACCAAAGACAAAGCGGAGAAAGGAGCTTAAAGGAGCAGTAGGAAAGATTTTTCTCATAAGTATTTTTATAAATTATTACTTGAGAAAATCCTAAGTGCTTTTTTAGAAATACTCCTATAAGTGAAGAGTTGGTAGACGAGAGAATTAACTCCAAGAAGAGCAGAAGTGTCAAAGCCCTCGGAGCGTAGCTTACATATTAAGTATGTAAGCACCCTCGAACTTTATAACACGACGACTATAACTCAACGACGCCAATTCTTGAAGCTCACCGAAATACCCACTACTACATTAGCTGCCCGTTTTGTAACAAGGCAGCTTTGCCCTTAAACTATCCTCGCATTTAACTATATTTCGAACCTTTACATTATTGCCAATAATCCTTCTGTTAGGTTCCGCGCGCCTCACCACTCATACTCCTACTACTGTCTTGAAAGCGACTTGGTATAAGAACTACCTCCCCTAAAAATTAAAGACAGGTTTTTTATAAGAATAACTGGCTATCTAGCCATTTTTTCCCTTTAATTGAGAGTAAAGGATACACTTGTTGTTTGATTTTATTATAATATTGCTTTATATAATCTTTTTCATCGTTACTTAACATTTTTAGCTCAATTAATTCTTTAGCATATGGAACTAAAGTCAGTGTATCAAATTCTAAATAATTAGCTGACTCCTTACCCTGCGCCGGTAAATTGCTACCCACAATCTCTAAAGCGTTTGCGGAACCACTGATATCTCTAGAATAGGGAAAATATTCTTTAATATACATTAAATTTTCTATTCTAATGCCAAAATCTCCTACTTTGTAATATCCTGGCTCATTAGACACAATCATCCCAGGCTTTAAGAAAATGTTATTTCGCAAGCTAATACCGTGCGGACCTTCATGTACATTTAAAAAACTACCTACACCATGACCTGTACCGTGCGGATAATCTTGAAAATCTTGCCATAAAAACTGTCTAGCTAACACATCTAAATTTGATCCCGTAACATTATTGTTTGGAAACTTAATCTTCGATAAAGCAATATGCCCTTTTAGAACTTGTGTATAACGTAATTTTTGTTCTATTGTCGGTTTGCCTATGGCAAAAGTTCTGGTTACATCAGTTGTCCCTCCTTTATATTGCCCCCCTGAGTCAATTAATAATAAACCATTACCTACGATTTGTTTTGCCTGTGATAAAGATGCACGGTAGTGAATTATAGCCCCATGCTCTTTAAAGCCGCAAATAGTTGGAAAACTATCCATAATATAATGAGTTTGTTTAGCTCTAAAACCTGTTAGTATCTCACCAAGGCTATATTCAGTTTGCTTGCCTAGTAAGTCAGAGGGTAATGTAAATAAATAAGCAAAAAATTCACATAACGCTACCGCATCTTGAATATGACAATTAACAGCATGAGTAATTTCAACATTGTTCTTACAGGCTTTTAATAATTGACAAGGATCACTAACTTTTTCTGTTATTTTATTATTTAACAATTCCTTAACATAAATAGAGGTAGTAGATTCATCAAATAAGATTTTACCATCTTGATTATGCAATATAATTTCAAAATTTTCTTCTGCGCAAAAGGTTATATCAGGCCTAGCCAACATAATATCTTTACTAACCTTTGTTAAATTAGTAAATACAAATAAACTATCTACCGTTATTATAACTTTCCCAAGTAGCAGAGGAGAATAAGAAATATCATTTGCTCGAAGGTTTAATAGCCAGCATATTGAATCTAGTGTAGTAATTATAAGAGCAATAGCATAATGTTGGATTAATAAGTTCCTTGCTTCAGCAATTTTATCACTATAAGCCTGGCCAGCAAATTCTATATCATGAGCATATATTGAGGAAATAGGGGGGGCAGGCTTATCAATCCAAATTTTATCTACTAGATTATCTGTTATTTTCAACAAACACGGCACTATTTTAGCAAATATTGTTAATTTACTATTTGTAAAAAGCCTAGGATCATAACCCAATATCGCCTTCTTATCTAAGTAATTATCCCAAGGAAAAGCTAGTAAGTTGTTAATATCAAAAATGTAGAAAAAACTTTGATCTAATTCTAGCTTGCTTTGTTCTAAATAACGACCATCTGTAAAAAACAATCCCTTATCTTGACAGATTATAGCTATACCGTTTGAACCGCTAAAATTAGTGAGATATTTTAGCCTTTGGCCGCCCGCTGGGGGGTATTCACTAAAATATTGATCATTAGAAGGAACTATATATGCACTTATTTGATAGTGATCAAAAAGAGCTATGATATTACCGATAGGAGCGTGCATAAAGATTTTATGAAATTATTATAACCCTTTTCCTCTAATTCTTTTTTTAATCGCCCTTTCCGATAAAGTCTTTACATGACTTTTACTCTCTTCTTTTTCACTCAAAGGTTGCAAATAACTCCTTGCCGGTTCCGCTAGCTTTTTAGCAGCTTCTAGTAAAGTATTGTGAGATGAACTTGGATTTTGTTGCTTAATGCCCTCAGCTATTACTTGTCTGAAAAGAGTTTTTTCAAGTTTTTGCTCCTTTGTCACGGGAGCTACCCTACCTAAGGCCTCGTCCACGCTAAACTTGGAGAGATATTTGCTAAGCTTTTCCAACGTTTTGATACTCAACATTGAGAATTATTACCTTTTTTTTAAAAAACTACGAAATGCATCTTCACTACAACCAATTTTAACTCCTAGCTGATACAAAGTGATATTTTGCTTTTCTAATAGATTATTGATAAAATTTATCAAGTTGACCCTTAATTCTTCTGAAGTTAATTTAGTATATTTCTGTCCTTTCATGGAAGAAGAGGAGTTTATACCCAACATTTCATCAATAGAACACTCAAAAAAATCTGCAAGTTTAACTATCGTTTCTAATCTTGGATACCTTTCCCCATCATATAACTTTCGCATAGTAGTTAGAGGAATAGCAGATTTGTTAGAAAGCTGACGAATAGTGAGTTGTTGCTCTTCCATTTTTTGATGGAGGAAATTTCTTAAGTTACTAAACCAATCCATTATAAATAAATGTTTTTAAAATTAATCCGTTAAAAACGGTTTTTTTCCTTGACAGCCGATGAGAAAATTACTAAAGTACAGTTTAACATCTATTAACAATTATAAGACTACTTGCTCTTTAATTAATAACTTTGCGATTCTCAATTATACAAAAACTTTATAGTATTTTATACTGATAATAAAAACATAACCCCTATTATAAAGCTCAACTTTTTTATAATTTATTAGTTAAGTTTAATAAAGGAGTTATTTAAAAAAAACTTTATTTTATTATATAAAATATTCTGTAAATATATCCAAAATTTAAGTTAGAAGCAAATATTATTGTGATTTAGATAAGAATTTTTTTAAATAGTGCCTAGGTTGTGTAAAGGAAATTTTTATATAATGTTAACTATAATGGAAAGAAGAGCTTATCATGCAAAATGATCTTAATGAAAAAACACATAATATAAATTATCCTAAAGAGCTAAAATTGCTCAATAATAAAATTATAACTATGTCCGGTTATATAATTGCTATGAGGTCTGAAAATATAAAAGAGACTAAAAAAACTGAGGATACTTTAAAGCTATTAGTTAAACAAACTGACGATATCAAGAGAGAAATCCGGATTTGTTTAATTACTTTATGGTTCTTGGCTATTCTGTGCCTACAAAAAAACTTTTAGTATATTACTTTTCTTACCTTACTTTCCTAAATATAGGAGATTCACAGCAAGCTATATATTAGGATTAAATCCTTGAGATTGGGAGGGGGTTTGTTCAATATTTGTTGAGACATTTACTACATTATGTTTAATTCCTAAATCTGGTACATGTTCATATCGCATTCCATTACCTAATAATTTATGGCCATATTGGTTTACAGCATTTTTGTCCTCTATAGAAAATTTCATAACTATTAATTCTGTAATTTCATACAAAAACTTCCAAGACAATTCAATTTTCTCTTGTAAAGAAAGATGCTTTATATATCCTTCTCTATTATAAACTACCTCATTAGTTGGCGGAGCTTCTTGCGCTCTATCCCTATTAGCTATTCTCTTTCTTCGTTTATAAAAAAGGTAAATAAATATAGTAACAATAGCTAGAAATAAACCTCCTATTATCAAATCAATATTTTTCATAAGTTTTCCTATTCAGCTTTAAATAATAGAAAAAATAATCCCTACCTAAAGAAGTAAGAATTTTATATTACCCGATCTTCCTGTTGGGCTAAAAATTCTTCTAGTTCTACCCTGGTATACCCTTTCTCATTTAAGGTTACTTCATTCTCAAAAATATGTTGGACTGTTTTTTCTTCTAATACAGGGCCTGTTAAATTCCCTATTGCTTTAGGATTTTTTTGATAAAAATCAACTATTAACTGCTCCTGACCAGGAAAATTTCTTGCTTGGGCTATAATTGCTTTATTGACATCCTCTTGATTAATATGTAGATCTTTAACTTTCATATATTCAGCTAATGTTAAACCTATCTTAACCCGGCGTAAAGCTAATTTATGATAATATTCGTTAATTTCTTCTTCTGTCTTGTTTCTCAGCACTACATTAGAATCACTATTCTTTGCTATTTGACTTCTTAGTATATTAATTTCTTGCGTTATCAATGTTTTAGGTATATGAAAGGTTAACATTGTTTCTAGTTGATCAAATAAACTCATTTTCATTATAGTAAGGATAGATTCACTTACTTCTTCCTCAATTTTTTTAGCAATTTTATTACGTAGCACTTCTAGGGTATCACAATTAAATTTTTTGGCAAACTCATCATCCATAACTACTTCTTCTGGTGAATGAATAGCTTTTATTTGCACCACAAATTTAGCGGCTTTCCCAGCAAGTTCCTTTGAATGATAATCTGCCGGGAAAGTAATATTCACTTCTATTTCTTCTCCAACTTTAGCGCCGATAAGCTGCTCTTCAAAATTATCGGTAAAGGTATTACTACCTAACACTAATTTATAATCAGTAACTTCTCCTCCGGCAAAAGCTTCTCCATCAATGTACCCCGTAGCATCAATAGTCACTTGCTGTCCATTTTCTGCTTGATTTTGACTTTCGATAGGGTAGGTTCTTGAACTAGCAGCTAACCTAGCAAGCTGATTATTAATTTCTTCTTCTTGAACTATGAGCTTTGGACGAGTAATAATAATTTGCTTAAATTCTGGTAAAACAATATTGGGTAATAATTCAAATTTTACAGTAAATTCCACATCCTCGTCTTCTTTATTATAAAGATTCTCGAGTGAAGGTTCTAATTGAGGATCTCCTATTATCTTTAGATTATAACTTTTAATAATATCCTTTAGAGCTTGAGAGACGGCACGTTGTATGACCTTAAATTGCACAGAACTTTTATGTTTTTTTTCAATAATTTGAATTGGCACTTTGCCAACACGGAACCCATCAACTTTAACTTGTTTTGCTAAAATTGTTAATTCTTCCTGTATTTCGCTGGCAATTTTAACCCAAGGGATCAACAGTTTGGCTTCAAAATTCAGCTCATCATTTTTAAGTTCTGTAACTTGCATACTGAAACTCTCATTAGCAATATTAAAATAGTATATATATAAAACCTACAGAAAAATTAGACTAGAATAATTCACAGATTATCTGCAGGATGATCAAATTTTGTAAAAACATTACGCAAAATGCTCCTACCTAAAGACTAATCAAGTTATTTTTCCACTTAAGTTCTTATAATGAATTATGGTTGGTATGGTGCGGGTGGAGGGACTTGAACCCCCACGCTCTGCAGCGCTAGAACCTAAATCTAGTACGTCTCCCAATTTCGTCACACCCGCATGGTCAATTAGAAAAAATATATTAGGTTATTTAATTTATTCCAGAATAACCTAGCCTCTGAAGAATTATTTAAGTTATATTTATTTTATTGATTAACAAATATTACTTAAATTTATTAAATGATAACTAGTTAATATTTCAAAAAAATTTGATATTTTACAGCCGGAACAATCACCATTAAGTTATTCTAACGTAGTTAGGTAAAAATTAAAAAACTAAACATTTCGCTAAAAAGTTATAATACACATGATATAGTCTTTGTAAATCAATAATTTTAGTATACTCATTAATCTTATGAGCTGTACTATACAGTAATCCAAATTCTACCACAGGACAGTAATTTTTAATAAATCTTGCATCAGAGGTTCCCCCACTAGTAGAGAATTTGGTATCTATTTGAGTAGTATTAGCTACTACTTGCATAAAATCTGTAATTAACCCTTTTGGTTCCTGAATAAAGCAATCAGCTGAAACCACATTACTTAATTTATATTCTACTTGATATTCTAAGCAGTGACGCTGGATAATTTGTTCTATTAATTTTAGTATACTATCAGATGAATGATTATCATTAAAACGAATATTGAATTTTGTGGTAATTTTGCTAGGAATGACATTAGTAGTGTTGTTACTTACATCAATAGAAGTGATTTCTAAATTAGATTCTTGAAAAAATTTACTGCCTTCATCTAAACGATAATTAATTAAATTATTTAATGTATATATTAAGCAAGGAATTGGATTATTTGCTTGGTTGGGGTATGCTACGTGGCCAGCTGTTCCATATAAAACCAGGTCAAAATTAATACTTCCTCGTCTACCAATTTTTACAGTATCCCCTACTTGCTGCTCACTTGTTGGTTCTCCCACAATAGCCAGATCAATTAAGTTATGAGCGTCTAAATGTAAGTATTTAAGCATTTCTTTAGTGCCATGTTCCGCTTTTCCTTCTTCATCACTGGTAATTAAAAAGCTAATTGAGCCATTGAGCTTAGGATGCAATGTAATCAAATCTAAACTAGCCGCTAAAAAGCATGCTATTGCGCCTTTCATATCTACTGCTCCTCTACCATAGATTTTATCATCTATAATATTGGCAATAAAAGGATCCTTAAACCATAAAGTTTTATCGACTTCCGATACGACGTCAACATGGCCAGCAAAACAAATGTTAGGTTTTGAGTTACCATACACCGCGTAAAGATTAGTTACCTGATAATCTTCTACCCCAAATATCCTCATTTCTGTTTTAAAACCATTTTTTGCTAGTATATTATTAATATACTCTATACATCCTGCGCTATTAGGAGTGATAGATTGAAAAGCAATTAGCTCCTTAAGAAAATTTATATACATAAGAATATTGTGTTAATTGTTTTGCTATTAATCAAGTCTAAGGTAAGTAATATTTATGCTTATCTAAAATTCAAGGCTTATCAGATATCAAAATCTTAGACAAATTGGTATCACTATTCTCTGATCACTAATACAGATACACTAGCGTGACGAACAATTTTAGAGGCATTGGGCCCTAACATATACCCGCTGAATTGTGGCCTTACTGCTGAAATAATGATTAAATCACCTTTTGCATCATTAGTATATTGAATTACTTTATCATAGATTGCGCCTCGACCCACATAAAATTCAACCGCTCTCTCCTTTGGCACATATTGGCTTACTAATTCTTGCATCTGCATTTGATATTTTTCCTTTTGCACCTTTGCCCAATTTTTTGGTAGATAATCTTCGACCATTTTTATACCGAAATCTGAAATAATATAAATAAAATGTAATTTTGCTTTAAATTTATCGGCAATTTCTAAAGCTTTAGACAAGATAATTTTAATGGATTGTTTTTCTGATAGATCGACTGGTATTATTATATTTTGAAACATAAACACCTCTCAACAATAAATTGGCACGATTAAATTTATATCAACTAATTTGATCTTAATATAACTTAAGTTCAATACAAGAACAACTATTCTTGCAAGCTAGTTAAAGTTGACTACTTAAATTCAAATAAATACCACTAAATTCAATCTTCTTTCACAAACTTATGAAAAATATTTTTCTCTATCTAATGTTCCTTCGCTGCTATCGATAATCAAGGTAATTGTCGCATCGCCGGTAATGTTAATTGCAGTTCGCAATAAGTCTAACACTCTATCGATGCCGGCTATCATAGCTACTCCCTCTATTGGCATATTTACTGATGATAATACCATTGGCAACATTATCAAAGAAGCTCCAGGAATTCCAGCTCCTCCTATTGAGCCAAGAGTAGAGGTTAAAATAATAACTAAATAATCATGCAAAGCTAAATCTATCCCCATCATTTGAGCAAAAAATATAGTAGTAAGCCCTAGATTAATAGCAAATCCATCCATATTAATGGAGGCCCCAAGTGGCAGTATAAAAGAAGTACTAGATTCTGAGACGCCAAGCTTTTCTTGACACACTTTCATGGTAGTACCTAAACTTGCTTTACTACTACCAGTAGAAAGAGCTAATAGCTGATATTCTAGGCTTTTTTTATAAAAAGGTAATGGAGATATACGACCAAATACATAAATTAGAATGCCAAAAATCCCGTATTGGCATAACATGGCAATCACTATTGAAATTACTAGCTTTGATAAACTAATCATTATATCTAGCCCCTGGGTACCAACTACCCAGGCAGTTAAAGCAAATGCTCCATAGGGGGAGAATTGAATAATAACTGATATCATTTTTAAAATTATTTTTGAAAATAAATGAAATAAATCTTTAATTGGAGCGGTAGTAGCTCCCATTTTATTTATGACAATTCCACAAAATATTGCAAAAAACACTATTTGTAATACGTTAGAATGTGCAAAAGCTGCTACTGCATTATCAGGTATAATTTCTACAAAAAAATTAATTAAATTGAAGGTTTTTGCAGGAGCAATAGTTACTGCTGAATCAAAATTTACATGCACCCCATGCCCTGGTTTTAATATAAGGGCTACTGAGATACCAAATACTACCGCACACAAAGTGGTCCCTAAAAATGCTGTAACCGATTTCATGCCTACGCGCCCAAGGGTTGAAGGATCACTCATGCTAGTTATGCCTGCTACTAAACTAAAAAATATTAAAGGAGCAATAATCATTTTAATTAAACGCAAAAAAATGTCCCCTATAGGCTTGATATAAGATACATATTGAGGAAAACATCTACCTACCATTATACCCAATATTAAACCTAGGGTAACTTTCATCCATAATTTCATACTTATCCTTAATTAAAAATTATAGAGTGTTTTTATTAGACTTCTTGCATAATTAACTTATGCTAGGGAATTTGTAGAAGACACCGAACCTGAAGCCGCAGCGTACTTAGGTGTACGCGAGGATTGGCAGTACCGGATCATTGCACCAATTACCAGCAGAAGTTAATTATGCAAGAAGTCTATTGATGAATACGCAAATTTAGCGTTAAGTTCGAGCTAAACATAAACATCCTTATCTCGAATTGACTTACTAAGATAATAACAATACTTAATTGCAGCAGTGTTATAAATTTAGACTACTTTGTTAGTGGTTGAGCCTATTTACCGCCCTGATTGCAATAGTATTTCTTACCTCAAAACTAGATTAACTAATTAAGTTAATTAGATATGTTGAAGCTGCTTTACAGAAACAAAATCTTTCCGAAGGTCATATAAACTCCTTCATAACTCTGAATTGCTTTTAAAAATAACGGGGGCTCTAATAAACACTCTTTTAAACTTAGATCCCTTGCATTATCCAATTTAAATATTCAGGTAATCCATCTTGAATCTCTAACTTTATTATTTGTGGCAGGTCATAGTTGTGGAGGGTAGTAATTAATTTTTCTATCTTGCGGTAATCCGTAGATTTAGCCTTTACCACAACACGATATTCTAATTGCGTAGAAATCTTACCTTCCCACTTAAAAATAGCTGGTAATATTATCCACTTGTATACAAGCAGCTAACCCTGTTTCTAACAACTTATTAGCTATTTGATTTACTACCTGTTGATCATTAGAAGTAGTTAAAATCATACAACAACTTTGTACCACTTATACCTCAACAAAGCAATTAGGTGTTTCAAATAATTTTACTTTTGTGATCATAAAATCAGTATTAGTAAATAAATTTGGTAATATATCTGTTTTTAAATGCAATGCTAAATTTTCAGCTGTTGGGTTTTGGGGCAGGTAGTAGATTTTTTGGCCAGTCCATCGTGCTACATGATCACCCATTTCTTTATCATTTTGATGTAGAATAAGGTTATGATCAAAATGAGCGTCTATCCATTTTTTGATCACTAATTTCATGTATCCGAAATCTACCACCATACCCAGAGAATCTGTAACAGTAGACTGCGCTGTTACCTCTAAAGCATAACGGTGCCCGTGCAGAAATTGACATTTATTTTCATGCCCAATAATTCTATGTCCTGCATCAAATTCAATTTTACGCGTACATTGTATCATAATTATATAACTTCAAGTTAAGAAAATTCAACTGATTTCCTAAAAATTTAAATTTAAAACTAGCAGGAAGAGCACCCTTATACTCAATGGGTTTCAAGAGTTAGATTTTATCGGCTACCTGCCCATACATACTAGTACGTGAGGAGCAGAAGATCATGAAGTACGACGAACGTAGATAGTTTTCGGAAATGGTATTATATCAATTGACTACCATAACCTATCCTAGAATTGTAATTCCAGGTTAAAGCAAAAAATGCTGCTCCTAAAAAAGCAGCTAAGCTAAAGAAGATAAACACCCCGTCCCAGCCAAAACCATCAGAAATCCAGCCCACACATATACCAGCGATAGCAGAACCAAGATAACCAAATAATCCAGAAAGACCGTTTGCAGTACCTACTACCTGTTTATTAGTAAAGTCTGCGGTAGCAATTCCGATTAACACTTGGGGGCCTGATACAAAAAACCCTGCTAAAGTAATAATAATTAAGCTTAACCCTTCATATTCTGACGGAAGTTGCCAAAATAAAATCAAAGTAACAGATAAAGCCAGCATAAAAACTGAACCTACCGGGCCTCTCCTACCATGAAATATTTTATCTGACATCCATCCTGCTCCAATTCCTCCAATTAAACCTACCATTTCATATGAGGCCAACTGCCACCCAATGTCTGAAATAGAGATATTTTTTAACTGATACAAAAAGAGCGGAGCCCAAAAAACGATTCCTAATCGCACCATATAAACAAACATATTAGCTATACAAACATACCACATTAATTTATTATGAAATATTAGTTTTAGTAAAGCAGATATTGATAAATGTTTATACTCCTCCTTAGTAGGTAACTCACACTCTTTATACTCTTCTACTATCGGCAGTCCCACATCAGCTGGAGAATTACGCAGCCTATTATACAAAAATAAAGAAATTATTAAAGCCACTATTCCAGGAACTATAAAGGCTGACTCCCAACCATAAGTCTCAACTAAATATCCACATATTATCATAGACATCGCTCCTCCTAACTGATTAGAAGTAGCCCCTAACGACCATTTCATTCCTAACTCTTTAGGCGCGTACCAATGGGTTAACATTCTTGTGGCAGGAGGCCAGCCCATAGACTGAAACCAATTATTCAATATCCATAGAAGCCCTAATATTAAAATACTAGGTACAAAAGCGGCAGCAAGAGTTATTATGCCTACAATTCCAAGCCCAACCACCATAAATATACGTCCATTCGATCGATCACTAAGAAAACCGTTTAACAATTTTCCTATACCGTATACTATAGAAGCGGCAGTTAAAATCCAGCCAAGTTGGGTTTTAGTTACTTCAAAATGCTCCATTAAAGCAGGCATTGCAATATTAAAGTTTTGTCGACACAAATAAAAAGTTGAGTAGCCAATAATTATTGAATATAAAATTCTAATACGCCAACTATTATATTTTTTTACATGAGCAGGTCTTTTGCTGGTAGATTTATTTCCCATAATTCCCTTGTCTATATTAGGCTTCTTGCGTAATGCCACTCGAGATGGCAATTTGTGCGTTGAGCCTAGATTGCCAATCCTAACTGCTACTCAAGTACGCTGCGGGTCGAAGTTTCGTGTCTCCTCCAAATTCCCTAGCAAAAGCGAATTCTGCAAAAAGTCTATTAATAATTTTAGAGTAGATAAAATTAAATAGTTGAATATAAAAAATTAACTTTTAATATTAATCTTGAGATGTTCTTTAAGTTATTTAATATAATCAACAAAAAGGTGAGAACAAGGAATTATTGGCTGGGGCGGATGGATTCGAACCACCGAATGACGATATCAAAAACCGTTGCCTTACCACTTGGCTACGCCCCATCTATTTCATCGATAAAACCTTATAACAATAAACAATGCGTGAGTCAAATATAATCTGATATTTTGCGTTGCTCTTTACAATAGATTTCCTGCATAAATCGGCCTAGTTGGTGATTTTGTCGTCAAAACATGGCCTCCCGCCTAGTAACAATCGTCTATGTTACGACTGCTCGGTTCGGATTCGTTTTTTTCTTCAAAATCCCACAATTCCCGCTAGGTCTGACAAGCCTGATATCTAAGTCTAATTCAGATTTAATTTTTACACTAGACTTATTTCGAAACTCTACTGGCGATGGTAATTTGGACAATGAATCTAGGCTCAAATCCTCACCTACATTTAAGTATGCTGCGGTTTCGTGCTACGAACCTTCTTCAAATCCCCTATCAGAAGCGAGCTCTAAAAGAAATCTACTGTTTTATCAGTAAAACCTTGTCCCTCTGCTGTTTTTAGAAGATTACTAGCGGGAATTGCTGCTAAAAATCTCAAGGGCTTTTTTGCACTATTTGCAGGAAGTCTAATAACTAACTTACTTTCTCTTGATATTCTTTATTCAAAGCTTTAACAGCATATACCCATAAAATTACAATAACAAAAAATATCCCGCCAAAATAGGGGGTAGCTTCAGCAAAAGTAAAGGAAGGAAGTAAAATAAAAAATGTTGATTGGATTATACCGCCACCAGATTTACCAAATCTACCTCCTATAACCTCTACCGCTGCTTGACCTTTTATTCTCAAATCTTTATCCAGAGGAATATATGCCATATTTTTAGTAGCATCAAATAATGAATATTTAGTAGCCTTACTTAAAATATTTTGCACCGTACCAATCATAACGGCTGCTGCTAGAGGGCCAGAAGTAAGTATGCCTGTGGCATACATTGCAATCTCGCTATCAAAAAAAATAAATATAAAGAAAGCAATACCAGTAACTAGCATCATTATCGGAGTCACCATAGCAGCAGTTAACCATGATACTTTTCTTAAAATATTACTACCAATAATCATAAATAATATAGCAGTAAACCCTTGCCACCCTTGGAAATGAGTCATATATCTAGTATATTCTTCTGTATTTGGATATAATTGAAGAATTTTTGCTTTCCATACACCTTCCACAAGATTTACTGACACACCATAAGCTAGTACTAATAAAGCAATAAGAGCTAAGTATCTTGAAGTCAAAATCATCTTAAAACTTTCTGCAAGCGATAATTTCACTTTACTTTTCTTAGTCGTTTTATTGCCTGGGTCATAGAATCTAGGGTCTGTTAGCACATTCTGGTTAATCCATCTATATAATAATATAATAACCAGACCACTAATTATCATAATAAGTAGTAAAGGTATAAATTTTAAATGTTCTGCTACTATTTGAGTATTTTCCCTTAAAAAGTAATCACCAATATATGCTGTAGCTATCAAAGATAAATTTGCCAACATACCAAACATAGAATAAAAACGTTTTGCTTCCTCAGTTTTAGTAATCTGATTAGCAAATTGCCAAAACAACAAACTTAGCATCATACTACCCCAAAGTTCGGCCATAGCATAAAAAGTTGCAAAACTCCATTTACCAATTATTCTAATAAACCACTTAAAATTAGGATATTCTTGGCTCAATGCGCTTATTGTTTTAGGATCAGGATGAACTAAATCGGGATAAGGATATAAAATTAAAGTAAATAGTGCAAAATATGCAATAAAAAAACCTGTCACTACATAGAAAACATTTTCTTGTTTTAATACATCACAAAGCTTCACATAAGCTACCATAGCCATTACAGCTATAGGTAAAACTATATAAGTTTTTAGGAAACTAATAGCTTCAGGCCCTATCGCAGTTACAACAAATCCATCTTTTATTGACCTAAGAGTAGAGTAATTTAATAAAATACAAAACATCATAGCTGCCATAGGTAGAAACTTTTTATTTTCATACCATTCAATGGGCCAAATGACTTTTCTCATTTCTGAAAAGTAACTATTATTTTGTGCCTTACTCATACTTATTTTACTTAATAATTAATATCAACGCATGATATAGAAAGCTAAGAAAAAGTCAAACTAAATGATTCGCATGCAGCAATTATAAATTCGCAATATTATGGATCTTTTAATTGACTAAGGGGGGATATTATAGTGTATATTGTGTTTAATTAAAAGATAACAATAGTTTTGATATTTAGCAAGAACTAATACAAACTTTTGTTTAATAAATATTTAGGAGATTTTCATGACCAAAAAAATTAGATTAATAACCACTATACTAGGACTATTATTATTCAATTCTCATAGCTTGGCTGCCCAGCTTACTGCTACCTCTACCCCTAAACATCTTAATAAGAATAATACTAATGATGAATTACAAAAAATTATTAATGAATTTGATTCATATGTTGCAGGCATTCCCCAAAAAGTCAGGGAAGAAGTCAAAGAATATAGAATTAAAATAGTTAATGTAAATAAAGAGAAACGTGAATTATTTAAAAGAATTAGTCAGGAAGCACAGAGTTATCTAGCTGAGGAGCAGAAGTATAAAAAAAGAATATTAGCGTTAAAAAAGGACCAGGCGAATAGTCAAGAAACTATCAACACCCCTAAAAACAATGAGGCAGATCATAAAACTAATAGTAACAGCTTATCTACCAAATAAACTAGCTAAACCTTAATTCTTTTGTTTAAAATAATTTTAATCAAAAGAATTAGGTTCTATAACCTAACTCAGCAAGACAGCAGCTGCACTCTTAAAGCCCAGAGTTTATAATGCTATATGAACAATTCACAAATAATATTAATAATTTAATTGGAGATAGCATTAATGCATTAGATATTGGCTCTACCCCAACTATTGCCTTAGCTGTTTCTGGTGGTTCTGATTCAATAGCACTTTTAATGCTTGCACATAGATGGGCCCAAAGCAGTAATATCAACCTAATCGTGCTCTCTATAGATCATCATTTACGTAGTAATTCTAAACTAGAAAATGAATATGTACGCGATTTAAGCCATAAATTAGGCTATCCCCATTATCAACTGCATTTTTATGCTAAAAATAATTTGTCTAATTTACAAGTAAGAACAAGAGAAGCTCGTTATAAATTAATGACAGCGCTATGTATAAAATTAGATATTCTGACCATCTTTACTGGCCATCATGCAGATGATTATATTGAAAATTATTGTATAAGGTTAGAAAAGAAAAGTAGTATATTTGGCCTAAGTAGTAATTACATTATGTGGCATAATAATATTAGAATAGTCCGGCCATTATTCAATATTCCAAAACAACAACTAACTAAATATTTGGTTACCAATAATATTCAATGGTTTGAAGACGAAACTAACTTATCTGATAAATATCTACGAAACGTCATTAGAAAAAAATTAAACCTAGAAGGTGAAAACAAAAAAAATCAAGTAATGAAAGAACAATTAGCAGTTAATCAACAAGTAGAAGGCAAGTTACGTCTCGAACTTATTGCTTGTATTGCAGAAGCAGTGCAAATTTATGATTTAGGTTTTGCTGTAATAAATTTATTAAAACTTACAGAATTTGCTAATGAGGTTCAAAAACAAGCCATTAACTTTACCTTGATAACTATTAGCGGCAAAAATTACCTTAGTAGAACCGCAACTATTATCCAAATAATTGAACTAACATACCAACTCTCTAATTTTACTAAAACGTTTCATGGATGTATAATTAAAAAGATTAACGATAACCTTATAATATACCGAGAGTTTGGAAGAGAAAAGCCTCCTTCTATAATACTCAATAACAACTGTATTTGGGATCACAGATTTCTTTTTAACCTTAATAGCCATATTCTAAAATTAGAAAACAAAAAATATTTTATTGATAATTTAACAATAAAAAATTATTCTGAGATAAGAGACAATTTAGGTTTAGCAACTTTAAAAAATCTCAGTTTTAATAACCATATCGCAATTTTATTTACTCTACCTGCTATCAAAATACTTGAAAAAGTTATAGCCATGCCCCATCTATCATACTATAATGATGAAAGCTTAGGGAAGGAAATTTCGGTTTGTTTTTATCCTAGCTTTGTATCACGTTTTACACATTTCTATTAGGTTAATATAGATGAACAATCAAGGTAAAAATATTCTAATTTGGGTATCAGTTTTTGTTTTAGTGATACTTACTTTCCATGCTTTTCAAAATGACAGCTTCATGGGAGCAAAAAGTCATATTGCTTTTTCAGATTTCTTAGCAAAAATTGATGAAAAATCTGTTAACTCTGTCAAAATTCAAGGTAGAACAATTAATGGTACTCTAAATGACGGTTCTGTCTTTTCTACTTATGCACCTGATTACGCAGACCTTATCAATCGGCTAAATAATAATGGGGTTCATATTGAAGTAACCCCTCCGGATACCAAAATGAATTCCTTATTTAGTATATTTGTATCATGGTTCCCCATGATCTTATTGATTTGTGTGTGGGTGTTTTTTATGCGCCAAATGCAAGGCGGAGGTAAAGCCATGGGCTTTGGTAAATCTAAAGCAAAATTAATTTCAGATAAAGGCCCTAAAGTTACTTTTAAAGATGTAGCGGGAATTAATGAAGCGAAGGAAGAATTAACTGAAATTGTTGATTTTCTTAGAGATCCAAGCAAATTTCAAAAGCTTGGAGGTAAAATCCCAAAAGGATGTTTACTTATCGGACCCCCAGGTACTGGTAAGACTTTATTAGCTAAAGCAATAGCAGGAGAAGCTAATGTACCTTTCTTCAGTATTTCTGGTTCTGATTTTGTAGAAATGTTTGTTGGGGTAGGAGCAAGTCGTGTACGGGATATGTTTGAGCAAGGTAAGCGTAATGCACCGTGTATAATTTTTATTGATGAAATAGATGCAGTAGGCCGCCATAGAGGAATTGGTATGGGCGGCGGTAATGATGAGCGAGAACAAACCTTAAATCAAATGTTGGTTGAAATGGATGGGTTTGAAGATAATGAAGGGGTGATAATTATTGCTGCCACTAATAGGCCTGATGTATTAGATACTGCCTTGTTAAGACCAGGAAGATTTGACCGCCAGATTACTGTACCTAATCCAGACATAGATGGCAGAGAACAAATTTTGCAAGTACATCTAAAAAAAATAAAATGTGCTAAAAATATACTCCCCAGAATTATTGCCAGGGGAACACCTGGATTTTCTGGGGCAGAACTTGCAAATCTAGTTAATGAATCTGCATTAATCGCTGCACGTAAAGGCAAAAAAGAAGTTAATATGGGCGATTTAGAAGAAGCTAAAGATAAGGTGCTGATGGGTGTAGAAAGGCGCTCTATGGTAATGTCTGAGGAACAAAAAAAATTAACTGCTTATCATGAAGGTGGACACGCTTTAGTTGGCCTTTACTGTCCTGCCTCTGATCCCATTCATAAAGCAACAATCATCCCAAGAGGTAGCTCCCTTGGTCTAGTAATGAGATTACCAGAAAATGATCGTTTTTCTATGCCTCGTGATAAAATGGAAGCTGATATAGCAGTAGCTATGGCAGGTAGAGTTGCAGAAGAACTGATCTTTGGCTCATCTAAAGTTACTTCTGGCGCTTCTTCAGATATTAAAATGGCAACCCAAATGGCTAGAGCTATGGTAACAGATTGGGGATTAAGTGAGATAATAGGACCAATATATTATGGGTCAGCTAATGAAGATTTATATAGTCATGGAAGAGCAGGCAATAGTCATAGTTCCCCCCATACTGCAGAAATAATTGATAAAGAGGTAAAGAAAATTATTGAGAAAGGATATGATTTTGCTAAAGAAATATTAACGCAACATATTGAACAACTACATTTATTAGCTAAAATGTTAATCGAACATGAAACCCTATCAGGACAGCAGATTAAAAATTTATTAAGTGACAGGTCTTTGAATTCCGAAGCGGAAAATTTATTTCCTACTCAAAGTAATGCTTAAGGCTCTGCTGAGCAATAAAGTGCCGGCTGCCTAAGTAGTAGAGAATTTAATTATTCCTTAACCAACTAACGCTAGTTATACTTAGATGTGATTAAACTAAATAAAATGAGAAATAGATTATGGCAGAATTTAGGTTGCCACCAAATTCCAGGATTCATCAAGGTGTAGTACATAAATCTTCCGCTCCTACAGCAAGTCTACGTAATATCAAAATTTACCGATATGATCCTGATTCTGGAGACAATCCTAGAATGGATACCTACGAATTAGATTTAGAAAAAACTGGGCCTATGGTCTTGGATGCCTTAATTAAAATAAAAAACGAAATAGATTCTACCTTAACTTTCAGGCGTTCTTGTCGTGAAGGAATTTGTGGTAGCTGTGCTATGAACATAGACGGCACTAACACTTTGGCATGTATTAAACCTATTAAAGAGATTGCGGGAGATGTTAAAGTATATCCTCTTCCTCATATGGGGGTCATAAAGGATTTAGTACCAGATATGTCTGATTTTTATGCTCAATATGAATCAATAGAACCATGGCTAAAAACTGATAGTCCAGCTCCTTCAAATAGCGAAAGATTGCAGTCTTTGAAAGATAGAGAAAAATTAGATGGTTTATATGAATGTATTTTATGTGCGTGTTGTTCTACTGCTTGCCCAAGTTATTGGTGGAATGGAGACAAATATTTAGGACCTGCAATTTTACTACAAGCCTATAGATGGATTATGGATTCTAGAGATGAGTACAATGGAGAAAGACTGAGTAGCTTAGAAGATCCTTTTAAATTATATCGTTGTCATACAATTATGAATTGTACTAAAACTTGTCCAAAAGGTTTAAATCCAGCTAAAGCTATTGCGGCAATCAAGAGACAAATAATAGAAAGGCAAGGGATATAGAATTTTATAGTTAAGTATATTTTTCTTCTTGATCTTTTTATAGTATTTCCTTATATTTATCCTGACATTAATAGTTGTATAATATAGAAAACCTATTTAACCTCAATTCGATGTAAGAATTAATAATTCTTATATCGAATTGGCTTTGTTAGAAAGCAAAACGCATACTCGCAGCGGTTTTTTGTATGCATTTTAACTTTTTTATCATTCAAGATGATTTTAACAATCAGGTGTAAAACCGCTTTAAACCTGATTGTTTCTATATATTCCTCTGAAATTCGATGTAACTTGTTACGTCGAGTTCAGGTTATTTAGCTAATTTGAGGTAAGAGTAATCTATATTTTATTATTTTTTATAGGGAGTGAATTTAGTTGAATTACGGTAGGTTGAAAGCAACAAGCAACTTTATAGCTAATTCACTATTAGATTTGTTTAGCTACTTAATATAGAAAATACATTAGACTTCTTTTAGAGCTTGCTTCTGGTAGGGGATTTGAAGAAGGCTCCTCGCTTCAAACTGCAGCGTACGTAAGTGTAGGTGAGGATTTGAGCCTAGATTCATTATCAAAATTACCAGCTCGAGTAGAGTTTCAAAAGAAGTCTATTATAAGGATCCAGAACTTAATTTCTGTATCAAAACTAATTTATGAGTGAATAATCTTACCATAAATTGGAGTTCAGCGGGTGTAGCTCAGGGGTAGAGCGCTACCTTGCCAAGGTCGAAGTCGAGGGTTCGAATCCCTTCACCCGCTCCAATACAAAAATAACTAGATTAATAAAGTTATTATATTTTTATCTTACCGACTATTCTTCATTAACACAAATTGCAATAAACAAGCGTAAATATTATCACAGTGCTAAACGACCCCAAAGTTGTCCATAAGATCTTTCAAAGCAGATAAAGTATGTCATATAATCCTTGTGAGATAAGAACATGTCTGGGATAGAGTTAAACAAAATTGTTGCTTCTATTTTATTAGCCAGCTTAATTGCAATGATGGTCGGATTCATAGCAAACATTCTATATAAACCTCTCTTACATCCTGAATCCCGAGGCTATACTATAGCAGTAACAGACAACTCCATAGATGATATCAGCAAAACTGGGGCAAGCGAACCGATTAATGTAGCAGAATTAATGAAAAATGCCAATGCGCAAGCTGGCAGCAATATAATCAAAAAATGCTTAATGTGTCACACATTTGATAAGGATGGGGCAAATAAAGTTGGCCCAAATTTATGGAATGTTGTAGGGTCCAAAAAGGCAAAAGTAGAAAATTACAAATATTCAACTGCTTTAACTAATATAGGAGGAATTTGGGATGAGGAAAGTTTATTCCATTTTTTACATAAGCCTAATCAATATATCCCTGGCACAAAAATGACGTTTGCGGGGTTAAATAAACCTCAAGATATAGCAGATGTAGTAGCATTTTTAAAAACATTTGCGCATGATTCACAATAAACTTCTTACAGACTACTCTCTAGCTCAGGAATTTGCCGGAGACACCGAACCTCAACCCACAGCGTACGGGATGGTATGTGAGGATTCGAATCTAGGCTCATTAGACCTCTTGCATAACCTAAAGATAATTGAGGAATTTTTAGGAAAAACGAAGTCGAGCCGAGCTGCGTACTTAAATTGTACGTGAGGAACGGAGACGAGTTTTGACAACAAAATTACCAATTAGATTAGGTTATGCAAGAGGTCTATTGCCCCAATTACCATCTCGATACGACTTATGCCAGAAGTCTAAAACAATTCTAATAACAGGGGCCTCTAGCGGACTTGGCAGGGCTCTAGCGATACAATATGCTAATAAGGGAGTATGTTTAATTTTATTTGCTAGATCAGAATTGAGGATTAGAGAAGTAGCAGATATTTGTAAGAAACGTCAAGCTGAGATAGTAGAAGTGATTTGTGACGTTAAGGACACTATTCTAACAGCTACCTATATGGAAAAATTTTGTAATAATTATAATATTGATATTATAATTACTTCAGCAGGAGTATCAGCCGGTACTTTAAATCATCCAGAATCAACTATGCAAATAAAAGAAATCTTTTCTACCAATTTAAACGGTTCCTTAAATATTATTTTGCCAGCTTTACCAATGATGATCAAACGCAAATACGGAACTATAGTGCTTATAAGTTCGATGGCAGGTTTGCTTCCTCTTGCTAGTGCGCCTTCTTATTCAGCAAGTAAGGCGGCTATTAAAACTTTTGGAGAAGCTATGAGATCTTATCTTAAGCGCTTTCATGTGCAAATATGTGTAGTAGTCCCCGGCTATATTGATACACCAATGACACAGGTTAATAAATTTCCTATGCCCTTTAAAATTTCTGCTGAGCAAGCAGCAAAAATTATAATTAAAGGTATTAGTAATAAGAAAGGGCTTATAGTATTTCCAAAAATCATGTATTTTATTCTTAAAATTATCAGTCTCCTTCCTTATCCGCTTCTTGATTATATTAACTCTAAGTTACCAGGAAAACCAAGCATTAATGGAGAATAAATTGGTCAAGAAGTTGGGGCAAGGCAATTATACCATTTACCTAAAACTAAATTAGCACTAGGAGTATGAGTGCCCGCTACCTGCGCGTACAGACGTATCACACTACTGGACAAAAATAGAAGATGGTTGAAAAAATACAAAAATTGTTATCTGCTAAAGCTCGTTTTTAGCAATTATTATCTCAAAAATAACATTTTGTACTTAAAATAATATGTTTTTTCAACCATCTTCTATTTTTGTCCAGTAGTGTGACAGACGTATACGTGAGGAGCAGAAGATCATGAAGTACGACGAACGTAGATGATTAGTTTTCGGAAATGATATTATTCTCATCTTGCTCTTTGTATTAAAGCTTGATTAATTTTCTATCACGAGAAGAAATTTTATTAAAATAATTGAATTATTATTTATTTTTTATATGTTAATATTGGCTAATTATCTCAAACTTGTATATTACTACTATATCAAAAACCCTAATTTTATTTTGATATAGGAGCGGCTGCAGTATACATATTAGACTCTGGGCAAGTAAAAGTATAATTTTCTCACGGGTTGACAATTAGGTCTTATGGAGATTTTTTTTCATTATAGTATTTTATTTTTACTAGCTTTTATAGCTACTAGCCTCCTGACTCTGGTTTTAATTCCTATTCTTCCGAGTTTAGGGCTAGTAGATATCCCAAATAATCGCAGAGCTCACAGCAAAATTACTCCTAGAGGTGGGGGACTTGCAATAGTTATAGTTATAATAATTGGCTTTAGTAACTATGAGTATTTTTCAACTTCTTCTCTAACCAACTCTATTAAATTTTTACCTGTACTAGGTATCATTGCGATAATTTCGTTCTGGGATGATCTTACTTCTATATCCATATTTACCAGATTAATTATTCACATCATTTGTGCAGCAATAGCCGCTAAGTTATTTTTATCTCCTCATTCATTATTTCATCATGAATTACCTGCAACTATTGATTTTCTATTGGTAGTAATTACTTTAACTACTTTTTTGAATATTTATAATTTTCTTGATGGGATAGATGGTATTAGTTGTGCGGAAGCTACTCATTTGTCTATTACCCTGTTGATATTATGTTATTTAAAAACTGACACTATAATAAACTTACATTTAATAGTAGTACTCAATATACTGATTTTAGCATGCTCTTTAAGCTTTTTAATGTTTAACTGGAGCCCTGCTAAAATCTTTTTAGGTGATATAGGAAGTATAAGTTTAGGTTTTATGCTAGGTTTAAGTTTATTATTAGTATCTGCTTCCGGGTCGCATTTATTTATTGCTTCCTCTATTGCAAGCTTATATTACCTTGCAGATGGAGGGCTGACTATTTTAACTAGGCTGCTAAATAAAGAAAAGATTTGGCAACCTCATTTACAGCATTTTTTTCAAAAGGCTGTAAGAAATGGAAAAACCCATAGACAAATAGTAAGTAGAATAATATTGTGCAACATATTGCTTATGCTACTTTCTATCATTTCCCTTTATCTCCCTTTAATATCCATTATTTTTGCTATATTAGTAGTAATGATTACAATAATTAATTTTACCCTATGAAACTGCTCAGTCATGATATAAATATAATTATCAAAAGAATTTTCGGAAAACGTCACCCTTTACTTGCTGAAATCATGATTAATTGGGATAAAATTGTTGGCCCTAAGTTTAGCTCTCAAACTACTCCACTAAAAATAGGAACTATTAGAGAAAAAGGACAAGTATTAAATATTTTACATGTACAGGTAGAAAACTCAAGTATTGCGCTAGAACTTTCGTTTCATCAACATATAATAATAGAACGTATCTCTGTTTACTTAGGCTTTAAGGCTATCCATCAATTAAAAACTACTATATATTCAGCAAAGCCCCGCTCAAACTAACCATAATTTTTCTTGTAAAGAATTTTGTTCTAAACGATTTTTTAATCCTTTAAAGTCAATTATTTTAGCATCTTGTTCTTGGCAGGCACAAGCAAAAATATATTGTTGTTTATTGGTAACTTTTTGAATACATTGCCCGCAGATACCTTTCATCATACATTGCATAGGAGAATTTATACTGACTATCATTGGAATATCATTACCAAAAACCTCTTCTCTTATATCTTTAATAGCTTCCATCATTTTTGGACTACTTGCCACTATTACTCTACTAGTCTGAGCTAGAGACTTGGTTAATTCTTGAAATTTACTCAAATATGCTAGCTTTATACCATCCAAAACATTTCCCTTAATACTCATATCTCTGGCTCTATTTTTTGGTAAAATTTCTTCCTCACAGCACCATATCACTATATCTGCTGAGTTTTCTATTCTTTCTTGATAAAACCTATCTTGTAATTTTTTATAACCCGCAAAATAAATTATTGTACAATTATTATTTTTAAGGGCCTGTGCAACGGAAAGTAAAAGAGCATTCCCAATACCAGTAGCGATAAGAACTAATGTAGTATCTTTCACTATTTCAGTTGGTTTACCACTTGGCCCCATCAAAACTACCTGCTCATTTTTTGATAAAGTTCTGCATAATTTACTTGAGTTTCCTTTTTCCCAAATTATTAAATTAATTAAGCCTTTTTCAGGATTGACATAAGCACCGGTAAGAGCTAAAGGCTCCATAATTTTTGATATCTCATTGCTATAATTCTGCAGACGAAAAAATTGACCTGGCTGAAAATTTCGAGCAGCTAAAGGTGAATGGATTACTAGTTCTATTATATCAGTAGACAAAAGAGTAATTTCCTTAATATAACTGATTAGTAACCAATCAAGCTTAGCAAAAAATTTAAAATAATTACCAGGGAAATTAGGTGGATTCTTCAAAAGCTTTTTACTAATAAACCTATACCCTTCTTTACTGCTTGCTATAGCTTTAACCACGCTCCCTGCAAATAAAGGATTACTATCACCAAAATAAGTTATTTTCTCTTCCAGAGACCTATTAGCAATCATTTGTTTATTATAACTATTTTTAAAAATATCCCGGTGATTGTCGGTTCCTATAGCCATAATTACTGTTCGAGCGAGAATTTTCTTCTTACTACCTAAATTATTAAATTCTATCGATTCAGCATATTCATATTTATCTACATTAATTGCTAGAGGTTCCATATTTTCTACAAACTTAATTCCCGTAGCCATAGCATACATTATTTCATCCGGGTTTAATTTATAAGCAGGAGAATCTTTTAGTTTACCTCTATAAAAAATTGTCGCTCCTCCTAGCTCATTTAGGATAGTCAAAACACTTTCCTTATCTTGAGCCGCCTTAAACAACTTAGCATGGGAAATAAACTCGCATGCTATTAATCTGTCTTCTTCGGTCCAGTTTCTTTCAGTATAGCTTATTCCGTGCTGCTTAACTAGGGCTCGATATTTATTATAAAACTTTTCTACTTGTAACTTATAATAAAATAATGTTTCAACTGCTACGTCCACAGCAGTAAGACCACCTCCTATAATAATAACAGGCATTCTAATAAGTAAATTAGTAATAGATTCTTCTAAAAATGCTCCGCCGGATTGAATCGTCATTAAAATATCAGAAGCAGTTCTTACTCCCTTGGCAAGAAAATTTTTCATCTTTACCATTTTAGGCTTATCCGCTCCGGTGCATATGGCTAAATGATCAAAACCTAGTTCTATAATTTGTTCAACCATTATATTACTACTCAAGCTTACCCCACTAAACAACCTAAAATGTCTATTTCGTTGTAATAGCAATTGTAATATAATTAAATTATTTTTATCCCATCTTGGAGTAATGCCATATTCTGCAACCCCTCCAAAACCAGATGGTACTTTCTCCGATAGGTTTTTTTTATAATCAATCCAATATTTAATTGGTTTATTAATATCCAAAGGTAGTGGGTTAATTTTTAAGCCATCTATTGCCGCTACATTATGGCCAGCTCGTAATAAATAATAGCATAAGCTAAAGCCAGCAGGGCCAAGCCCCACTACTAAAATTTTATAATTAGAGAGGATAGAAGGTAATGGATAAAAAATATTAAGAGGATTCCAATTAGTCAGTAACAAATATATTTCTACCCCGTAAGGCAATAATAATGTTTCCTGCAAAATATTAGATTCTATCAGAGGGATATCTACAGGTTCTTGTTTTTGATAGATACACGCACTAGCGCAGTCATTGCAAATCCTATGACCAGTAGCAGCTACCATAGGGTTATCAATAATAATAATAGCAAGAGCGGCTAAATTAAAGCCTTTTGCTTTCACATAATTCATTTCAGAAATTTTCTGTTTAAGAGGACACCCTAATTTTAAAGCGTTACTCTCATTAGTAGATCTAGCAGGAAACAAACCATTAGAACATGAATCTTTACCCGTTTTATGACAATAAATACAATAATGAGCTTCGTTTAAAGCTCTATTTAAGTTAAATTCAGGATCAAAAAAATCAAACCCTACTCTTACCCGTTGCTTATACCTAGCTATCTTATTAAGATCAATTAAATCGTCGTGCTCAATTTTACTAGGCGTTGAAAACAATATACTATTCGTATTATTATAAACCATAAAGGCTGCATATTTTGCCGCTTCATTTAGCTCATGCGAGTATTTTTCTTTATTTAATTGCCATGCTAATATCTGATGCGCAAATTTATCATCAGTAAAACCTACTCCTAAAAATTGTTCTATAAAGCTTAATAGTTTATTAAAATTCAACTCTTCTAATTTTTCATATGGATATTTTTTTAACGCAACACGGTGTACGAACTTTCTTTTACATTCATAAATTATATCAAATTCTTTATGGCTCAATCGTAATTTGTCTATTTCTTTTTCAATACCAAAAAGTTGTGCTAAAAAATCATCGAAAATAGGGGAGATGTCTAATAAGAACTCTGAATAATAATTGTGATCAACTTGATCAGAATCATTTCTCCAGGATAAAAGTTTTTCATAAAGAGGGAAACTATGGTCACATAGAAATTGAAGGAAAATTTGATCTAACTTTTTAAGGCCTTCTAGGTTATTTAAGTCAGTAAAATCTAACCCAAAAGCAAGTTTCATACGTAATACCATTTCCGGAAACTAATTATCTACGTTCGTCGTACTTCATGATTTCTGCTTCTCACGTATACGTCTGTACGCGCAGGTAGCGGGCACTCGTACTCCTAGTGCTAATTTAGTTCCCGGAAATGGTATTATATCTTTAATACAGAATAAATCCATTCTTTAATAATATCTTTAGGCAAGGCCCCCATTTTAGTAGCAACATTTTTGCCATTTTCAAATAATATTATTGTCGGGATACTACGAATACCAAATTTTGAAGGGATATTAGGATTCTCATCTATATTTATTTTGACAATCTTTATTTTACCTACTAATTCCTTGTCTTTACTTAGTTCTTCAAGTATAGGAGTTAACATTTTACACGGCCCACACCAATCAGCCCAAAAATCAACCATTACAGGCATACTTGCCTCTAAGACCTCTTTTTCAAATGTGTCATCTGTGATATCGCTTACCATATATTTCTCATATTATTCTACTATTATGTTTGAATTATATGGAGAAAAATTATTATTGTAAATAACTGCTTTTAAAAATAAACCACTTAAACTGCTTCTACACACATGGCAATACCCAGACCACCTCCTATACAAAGTGTAGCCAATCCTTTTTTAGCATTTACTCTTTGCATTTGATGGATTAAGCTCACAAAAATTCTTGCTCCACTTGCTCCTATAGGATGGCCTATAGCTATGGCTCCACCATTCATATTCACTTTATTATCATCCCATTTCATATGTTGATTAACATAAATGGTTTGAACAGCAAAAGCTTCATTTGCTTCTATTACATCTAAATCTTCTACTTTCCACCCAGCTTTTTCTAAGGCTTTAAGAGAGGCGGGTACAGGAGCAGTGCCCATAATATTAGGATCTACGCCAGCGCTAGCATAAGATACAATTCTAACCAGAGGCTTCAGGTTATATTTCTTTAATGATTCTTCCGATACTACCATTACACAAGCCGCACTATCATTAATGGAAGAAGCGTTACCAGCGGTAACAGTGCCTTCCTTTTCGAAAACAGGATGAAGTTGAGCTAAAGCGTCTAAGCTAGCATTAGACCGAATCCCTTCATCTTGATCAAACATTAAGATACCTTTTTTTAACTTAATTTCCACTGGTAATATTTCATCTTTAAAATACCCTTCTATTTGCGCTCTACTTGCTTTTTGATGAGACTTTACTGCATACTCATCTTGCATTTCTCTCGTAATGTTAAATTTCCTGGCTATGTTCTCAGCAGTAATTCCCATTGAATTATTAGAAAATGCATCTACTAAACCATCATGCTGCATTAAATCAACCATCACAGTATTTCCAAGCTTTTGCCCCCCTCTAATATAAGCGCCATGCAATCCTAAAGACATATTTTCTTGTCCTCCTGCTATAACTATCTCATTCTCCCCACCCATGATAGAGCTAGCTGCCAAACATACTGCTTTTAGGCCAGAACCACATACTTTATTAATCGTAAAACCTTTAACTTCTTAAGGCAAACCAGCCTGCAATAAAGCTTGTCTAGCAGGATTTTGTCCAACTCCACCAGTAATTACTTGCCCCATTATTACTTCATCAATAAGAACAGGGTCCAATTTACTCTCTTTTACAATTGCTTCTATAAGTAATGCTCCAAGCTTGGCGGCTGGAATTTTCCCTAAACTTCTTAGTAATGAACCTACTGCGGTTCTCTTAGCATACGCTATATATACTACTTTATTATTCATTGTTTCCTCCCACAGAAAATAATTTTAAAACTATACATACACTTGAAGGTTAATTGTTATATTCATTTAGTAAGGGTGATAATTTATTATTAATTAAATAACTAATATGCCCCCCTTTTACCTCAAATAGTGTAGATTTTTTAAATAATTTATGCAAAGGTAAAATAGAAGAGCTGGGAGCTATTTTATCATTGTCTGCCACTACTTGATATACTGGCTTCGTTATTAAGGATGGATTAATAATGACATTATTAACTTGCCATTGTAACTTCATGAGAATATTATTGCCTATTATTTCATCCATAATTTGCATGTATGTTCCTTTAGGCAAGGCAGTACCAGATAATAACCAATTTTCTATTCTAAACGTTAAGTCTTTCTCTTTTAAAGACCTTATATCGAAGAATTTATTAAGTTTTCTACTAAACTGGTTTGGCAACAATAAGAACAAAAGAATTTGAATATATAGTTTCGGAATTATGGTTAAATTTTGTATATGTGATCCTAAAGCAAAATATTGATACAGACTACGAGATAGAGAAAAATGAGAAAAATCCCACGGCGTAGATAATAAAGTTAATGTTTTAACTGAATCGGGTAATATTATAGCAGCTGCAATAGCTAAATTACCCCCTATACAATGACCTATTAAGTCTAGTACTTGAATATTTTTTTCTCTTAGTTTTATAATAATATCCACTACTTTTTTTGCATAATCTTCTAATAAATAATTATTTTCATTCAGTTCCATCCAGTCCACTAACAAAACATTTCCGTATTGTCTTAAATTATCAATAAAATTTATTGAATTGGATAAAAAAAGAATTTCTGGTGAGTTAAAAATTGAAGGAATAACTAAAAATGTCTTATTGATATTACTTTTAAAGCTTTTGTAGGATAAAATTTGATAATATGGAGTTTTTGATATTATTGTCCCTAATTCTAAATAATTATTACCTAGTAAATGTAGGGAGGAATAATTATTATATTCGTCAAAAAATTTCTGACATTGATCTTGTAACATAGTTATCTTATACCACAAACTTTACGCTCGTTAATTTGAATTCGATACAGAAAAATATTAAGCTTTGTGGACAACAATTAATCAACCAAGGCTATAAATACCTTGACAGAATTAAGGCAATAATATATAAGTGCAAAACTCTTCTATTCTGTTCGTAATTAAGTCTTAAATTATTGTAAAGAATTCGAGAATATTCTCAACCCTAAAAATTAAAAATTATTTAAGCTAATATCAACCTTAAATTTTTTTTTTGCCTTAGGAAATATTGATATGACTAGTTCGCAGTCAAGCTCATTTAAAGGTAAATTCAGGACTATATTCTGGCCTATCCATAATTATGAACTTGGAAAGTTTTTACCGATGTGTGGTTTAATGTTTAGCGTGCTATTCAACCAAAACATATTAAGAATTCTAAAAGATAGTATATTAATTTCAGAAATTAGCGCGGAAGTAGTTAGTTTTACTAAAGTCTATTGTGTCACTCCTGCTGCTGCCTTATTTGTGATAATATATGCTAAAATGCTTAATCATTTTAGCTTTGAAAAGATTTATTATTATCTAATCAGCTTTTTTGTAGGATTCTTTGTTCTTTTTGCTTTTGTTCTTTACCCCAATGTTCAAATTTTTCATGTTAAAAGCACCTTTCTTAATCAGATAGCACTAAATTACCCTCATTTTAAATGGTATATAGCTTTAATTAACAATTGGAGTTATGTCATTTTCTATACCTTATCTGAACTCTGGCCCAATATATTTTATGTCTTACTGTTTTGGCAGTTTGCAAACGAGCTTACTACAACTGAAGAAGCAAAAAGATTTTATACTCTTTTTTCATTATTCGGTAATTCTTCTTTAATTTTTGTAGGCTTTTTAATGATGAATCTGTCATCTGAAAGCACTATTGCTAAACATTTTTTTAATATAGTAGATGATAAAATAATTTTGGTAAAAATATCCATAAGTATGGTGATAATTTCTGCGGTTATATCATGTTTATTTGTCAAATTTATTACGAAAAATGTTTTTACCAACCCTACATTTTATATTCATGCTAAACGTGGTAGGTCAACTAAAGAAAGTATGGGTTTAATTGAAAGCTTTAAATATATAACTAAATCCAAATATTTGTGGTTAATGTTAATTTGTTCTGCTGCTTTTGGTTTGTCTATGAATTTGGTAGAAGCTGTTTGGAAAGCAAAAATTAAAGAACTATATCCTACTGTCAATAGCTATGCTGAGTTTAATAGTCTTTATATACTTTGGACAGGAGTAGCTATCATGATCATGACTATAGTTGGTAATAATATAATGCGCAGTCATAATTGGTTTGTTGCAGCAGTCATTTCGCCAGTTATAATAATGATTACTGGTATATTATTTTTTATTTTAATTGTATTTGATCAACAGATATTATCATTATTTGATAGCACTATATTAATGACGCCTTTAGCACTTTCAGTGTCAGTTGGCGCTTTACAAAATATTCTAGCAAAAGGCACCAAATATTCTATTTGGGATACTTCAAGGGAAATGCTCTATATACCTTTGGATCAAGAACTAAAAACCAAGGGAAAAGCAGCTGTGGATGTAATTAGTTCTAAAGTGGGTAAATCCTCAAGCGGTTTAATACAATCAATCATTTTTACGTTAGTACCAACGGCAACTTTTACCTCTATTTCTTCTCTTTTAATGAGTATATTTACAATTGTTTGTATTATGTGGATTTATTCTGTAAGAAAAATATATTTTGAATATAAGAAAATTGTCTAATAATCTATAGTTATTTCTTTCAAAAGTTGAATTTTTATCACAATTTTAAACTGAATTAATTTAAATGTTTCTTTTATTAAAAAAATAAGGTATTATTAATTTTGTATATTTCTAAAGTTAAATTATTTTAATAAATTAACCTGAGCTCTATATAAAAATTCCTATTTTATATTAGACCTCTTGCATAACCTAAAGATAATTGAGGAATTTTTAGGAAAAACGAAGTCGAGCCGAGCTGCGTACTTAAATTGTACGTGAGGAACGGAGATGAGTTTTGACAACAAAATTACCAATTAGATTAGGTTATGCAAGAGGTCTATTAGACTTCTTTTATAGCTCGCTTCTGGTAGGGAATTTGAAGAAGACTCTTCGCTTCAAACCGCAATGTACTTAAATGTATGTGAGGATTTGAACCTAGATTCATTGTCTAAATTACCATCTGGAGTAGAGTTTCGAAAGAAATCTATTGAACTCAGTAAAATAATTATATGTAATGGTATAGATTTATAGGTATTTTCGCTTACAGAACCACAGCGTAGTGGAGATTCGAAAATAAAAATAACGAGGAAATCAACCATTAGATAGAAATGTTCATAGAACATAATTGAAGGGAAAGTATGCATCCACCGTATAGGGCAATAACTACTCCTGCTTTACCAATTTTTACAGATAATTTTACTACCTCCGATTATAATGTATTTGTAATTAAAAATCACTCTTCCGCCATATCGTTGCTATTAGGTTTAGTAATTGGTACATCTGCCCTAATATTTATGATAATACTACCCCTTTGGTTATGTATTAAAAATGCCGAGCAAAGAGCGGAGCAACAGGAAATAGAACTAGAGGATGTGCCTCAAAATGACAATCCTATACTTCTAGATGCTGAAGTGGCAGTGATTGGAGTTGGAGAAGTATAATTTAGGGTCATCAAATCAAAAGATAAAAGATATCTTTAAAGTAGGTTCTGTGAACATTTCTATCTAATGATAGATTTCCTCGTTATTTTTGTTTTCAAATCTCCACATACACTTTAGTGCTCTACAATTCTGCGAGCGAAAATGCCTATAAATCTACTCATTACATAGAAAAATGTTTACAGAACCTAGTATAATAGACCTCTTGCATAACCTAAAGATAATTGAGGAATTTTTAGGAAAAACGAAGTCGAGCCGAGCTGCGTACTTAAATTGTACGTGAGGAACGGAGATGAGTTTTGACAACAAAATTACCAATTAGATTAGGTTATGCAAGAGGTCTAATGAAACAAATTAATAATAAGAGGTAATATATGCCAGCAGCTATAGTAAGCTTATTAAACTCTTCGGGAAACGTGGATATTTCTATCTTGCCAGTTATAACCCATATGTATGGAGGAGTTCAAGAAAATAAAGATCCTTTATATAATATGTTTGTTATTCTAGCTTTAGGATTCACTGGATTTTTATTAATAATAGTTGGTGTAGCAATATTTCGGGAGTACTCTAAAGCGCAAGATAATAATGGAGAAGAAGTAGAGCTAGACCATTTAAACCAAAATATTAATCAAAATGGCCATCACCTTCCTGTAGGAGGTCTTGAAGCATTGGTAATAGGAGAAGCTATATTATAAATAACGTATGGAGGAAGTTTTAGCTATTTATATTTTATATAAAATTAATTATAGTACCCCACACTTATTGTTGAAGTTGAAAGGCATGCATAATGTGTTTTCGTAGTAATGAAAACAACATAGCAGGGGTATCACTTAACGAGTTATAAAAATAATCTTTTATCCAATCAAATCCGTAAGTAAATAATGAGTATAATTTACGACCATGTTTTTTGATCTTTATAGGATAAATTTTGTTCTTAATGTCACCAGCAAGCACGCAAATAGCTAAGGATAAAGATACTATTGCAAATAGTTTTTCCAGCTTTTTTTGATCTGTAATGTGGGTATCTTCAATATTAAATCCAGATGACTTGAGAGACAGAAAAGGTCGCTCAATGCTCCACCTCTGCTTATATGCTAGCAAAGCACATTCACCAATAAGCACATTACTAGCAATAAATAGTTGCTCTCTTTCTAATTGCAAACAAGTTATTTTAATTGCCATACCATTGTAAATTTTGCTTTCTATAGTTTTAGTGTCACCCATTTGCATATCGGCAAAACATTTATTCAACTTCATCTTGCCACCGTTGAAATGCTTGACCTTCTCACTTTTTCTTAGCCTGATAGCAAAAGGTAATTTTTGGATTCCACCCATATATTGCAACCATTCCTCACCAACAAATTCCCGATCGGCAAGGATAAGCTCTATCATTTCCTTAGGTATAATTGTTAAAATTTGCTCAATCAATTTCTTTCTTTCATTAGTAGAAGAGTTGCCTTTTTTATCAAGTAACAACCATGCTATAGGAATTGAAATATTACCATAAACGATAGTTGCAACAAAAAAATTCAAATTTTTAATACCAAATTGCCAGCTGGTTCTATCTATGGCAAGGCTAATTTTACCTGTTAGACAGAGCAATTTAACAATAATTTTCCCTAAACTTATAAAGCACATATTTTGTTCTAAAAGCAAACGCTCAACTTTAACAATCTTGGCATGCAAATTGCCTTTAGAAGCGACATACAGTGCTAATTCTTTGATTCTCACAGTTTTAGCTTTTACTACTGCACAAATTAATTCTGCAAATGTTTTAATTCGTGCTGGGTGCCAATCTAAAAATATGTATAATATTTGGTATAGTGATTGAGAGTCCATTAATACCTCCTGTTGCTTGTTTCTCAGCGGAGATTAGTGACTCTCAGTCACTTATTCAATTTATTATTTTAACCCTCCTGTAAAATCTGTGGGGTACTATGGGTAAGTCATACAAATTTAATCTTTAATTAAGAAATCATAATAACAATGCGTGTATAGTAGATTAAGCTTATCAATATATTTATTTTTCCTGTTTCCAATGTCTTCATATGCGACTCTCGATCAAGAAATTGCAGAGTCACATAAATGCTCAAGGCTATTTTCTTACTTTGAAGCAAAACATACTATTCCTCGCAATACCCTGCATTCAATTGCTTTAAAAGAGTCGGGGAAAAAACATAGTATACATAATATAGTGATTGTCTGGCCCTGGACAGTGAATGTTGCAGGACAAGGGTATCATTTTAATACTAAAAGGGAAGCTATATTATTTGTAAAAAAGCAAATAATTAGAGGCAAAGAAAATATTAATGTCGGGTGCATGCAAATTAATTTAAAACATCATTTAGATGCGTTTAATTCTTTAAGTCAAGCCTTTGAACCTAAATATAATATTGCGTATTCAGCTAAATTTCTTAAAGCTAAATATGACCAATTAGGTAATTGGCATAAAGCCATAGCCCATTACCACTCTAGCACCCATGAGCGTGGTGCAAGATATAAACAAGATGTTATTAAGATTGCAAATAATATGCACCTGTATCAAAATGCTATTAGCTTACATAATAATAATTATTATAATAAGGCAGTTACCTATCCTGCTACAATATCTAAGGTTACTCTTATTGACAATTCTTCCTTTAAAAGGAATATTAAAAAATACCGCAGTAATATGATGGTAGCAATCCCCAGCAAATATAACTAAACTCAATGCACGACAATTCTTATAGATTTCCTTCGCATCATGGTAGATAATAGTTTACTATAATAGAAGATATCCTTGATCGCTATGAGCATACTTAGAAACAAATATAATGCAAAATGAATATTATATTTGACCGAGCAAAATTAAAGTCTAACCGCAATAAAAATGTCAACACTATCAAGCAATGTTCATATTTCCAGCAGGCAGCAGAGGACATTATTGCTCGCTTAAATTATATTGATCAAGATTTTTCTAATATCCTAGATGTAGGATGTCGAACTGGACAACTCACTACTCTATTAGCACAGCATTATAAAAATGCGATCATTACCGCCACTGATTCATCTCCTAATATGCTGGAGGCTGTGACCCATGATAACAAATTATTAGTTGACGAAGAAAATTTATCTCTTACCCCGGCCAGTTTTGATCTCATCACCTTTTCTTTAGGTTTACACTGGATTAATGACGTCCAAAAATTTTTATTACAAATCAGATGGCTGTTAAAAGATAATGGGATATTTATCGGTAATTTTGTCGGCGGAAATAGCTTAAAGATGCTTAAAAGAAAGTTTGTTGCCGCAGAAATAGCTGCCAAGAGCCCTAGCTATTCCCATATTTCTCCTTTTATCCATTTTGATCATGTTACTCCCCTACTCTCTTATGCTGGTTTTCAAGAAATCATCGTTGATTACGAGAATATTCCGCTAGAATATTCAAGCCCCTTAGAATTTATTAGAGAATTAAAGGATATTGGAGAATCGACAGCATTTAATAATAAAGTGCCTTATAATACCATATCAAAACAAATATTTGCTATATTGCAAGATGATACTTGTCCTTTTTATGAACAAATTAATATCATTAATTTTATTGCGGCTCCTAATAAAAATACTATTCAATTAACTCATAAATAGGATAAGCCTATTGACGTGCTCCATATTTTCTGTCTTTATATACTCATTTGATCTCAAGAATTGGATTTTATTTGCCAGGGGGTGAGCGCGCGGAGCGTACACTTAAGTCACACTACTGGACAAAAATAGAAAATGGTTAAAAAAACATATTATTTTAAGTACAAAATGTTATTTTTGAGATAATAATTGCTAAAAACGAGCTTTAGCAGATAACAATTTTTGTACTTTTTCAACCATCTTCTATTTTTGTCCAGTAGTGTGACACTTAAGTACGTAAGCATAGCTAAATCCTTGATAAAATAAAAAAACAATTCTTGAAAGCAACTGAGTATATCACTTTATAATTTTAATGGTACCTAATATGCAACAATTTGATTTAATAGTAATTGGCAGCGGACCAGCTGGCTATACTGGCGCAATAAGGGCAGCTCAACTTGGTATGAAAGTTGCCTGTATAGAAAAAAGTGCCACTCTGGGCGGTACTTGCCTAAATGTAGGATGTATTCCGTCAAAAGCCTTGCTGAATTTCTCAGAAAAATATTATGAAGCTATACACAAATTCTCTGAGATCGGTATTATCGCAGCTGCTAAACTTGATTTACAAAAAATGATGAGGAAAAAAAACCAGGTGGTAGAGGAATTATGTAAAGGAATAGGAAGTTTATTTGTTAAAAATAAAATTACTCAAATTAATGGCACTGCAACAATTCTCTCTAACAATGTTGTAGAAATTAATAATGAGAATATCAAGACCCAAATTTCAGCTAAAAATATTTTAATTGCCACTGGCTCAGAGATTATTGAAATTCCCAATGTTGTAGTTGATGAAGAATTGATCGTATCATCAACTGGTGCGTTAAATCTCACTAAAGTACCAGAAACGATGGTAGTAATTGGTGGCGGTTATATCGGTTTAGAGCTAGGATCAGTATGGAGCCGGCTTGGAGCTAAAGTCACAGTAGTAGAATATGCGGATACAATTGTACCAGCTTTAGATAAAGAAATTATTAAACAATTCTCTAAAATATTACAAAAACAATCTATTGAATTACGACTCAACACTAAAGTAGTATCAGCTGAAAAGAAAGCAGGAAAAGTTGTGTTAAAGCTAGAAGACATTAAGAATAGTACAAACCAACAAATCACCGCTGATATAGTATTATTGGCAGTTGGGCGAAAAGCTAACGCCATAAATTTAGGGTTAGATAAATTAGCAATCGAATTAGATACACATAATAGGATTATAGTAAATAACCATTTCCAAACAACAATCAATAATATTTATGCGGTAGGGGATGTGATTGCCGGACCAATGCTAGCCCATAAAGCGGAAGAAGAAGCCATAGCTGCAGTGGAAATAATGGCTGGTTTAGCAGGTCATGTAAACTATAATCTGATCCCCAGTGTAATCTATACGTGGCCAGAAGTAGCAAGTGTAGGATTTACAGAAGAGCAATTACAAGAAGCAAAGCGAGAATATAAAGTTGGTAAATTTCCATTTATAGCTAATAGTCGAGCAAGGACTACAGGCACTGCTGAGGGAATGGTAAAAATATTGGCAGATAGTATTACTGATCAAATACTTGGAGCACATATTATTGGCCCCGATGCTGGGACACTCATTGCCGAAATAGTCGCGTTTATGGAGTTTGGTGCTGCTGCAGAGGATATTGCTAGAACATGCCATGCTCACCCTACTTTAAGTGAAGCTATCAAAGAAGCGGCCTTAGCTATTGAGAAAAGAACTATTAATATTTAAGATGAACCTCAATTCGATATAAGAATTATTAATTCTTATATCGAATTGGCTCTAGAACTATTTAATGCCATAAAAATCTTTAGCGCCTTGTAGTAAAATATCAAATTCCTTATTATTAGGGGTAGCTTTACTTGCCCCTTCAATAAAAGTACCTCCTAATACCCCTATATCGGTTGCCTGAGTATTAGTTAAATGTTTAGGGAAAATATAGAATGAACGTTTTATTTTTTGCCCAGATTCAGTAACACCATCCTTCAAATAAATCAAAATCATATATTGCAAATCTTTAGGCACTTGATTCTTCAGCATAATCAAATGTCCTTGTATTGACACCATCTCTGTATCTTCATTAAGTGCGGCTGAACCAAGGCCAGTACAATTAATGATTACTGGCCCTTTTATTTCAGTAAATGATTTAATTTCTTTTTTGATAAACTTAATTTTTTTCTTTTTTAAGTAATTGGTAAGATCTGACATCATACGAGCAGTATCTATAAAAATACCATCATCATATACTACCATGTTCCTAGTAGTACCATTACCGAAATCAAGTATCACATCTTTTGCTGGTTGCATTACTTTACCAACATAAGGTTCCAATCCTGAATCTTCTCGATTCTCAAAATATGTTGGAACAATAATAGCTCCTTCACTAAAATCTGGATGCACTTTTTTAGCAATAGCAGCATAAAACTTATAAGCATCCACTCCTATCTGATCAATGGTTTGTTGTATTGCTGGGTCATTATCCATAGATACTGGTGCCAGCAACCCTCCAGCATTATGAGAAGCCAAGTGTTCAAATTGCGCCGCAATAATTGTTAGATTATTAAAGCCTTGTTTCTGTAAATCATAAGCGGTAAATAGCCCTAAAGCTCCTGCTCCAATAATTGTTATTGGGGTATTTTTAGTTAACCTAAATGAAGATTGTAAATTGTCTTTATATTTTATTAATAAATTATTAACATATTCGGCAGAACCAGGCCCCAAAGTCCAACCGCTACCACCATGGCCATAATTATGAGCTATTATCTTCCCATATTTTTGCTCTATGGCCATCTTAGGGGCCCCATGCCTAACAGGACGATGACAAAGTATTTTCTTCCCTAAATACTTACTCCCTAAATTTGGAGGAGTAATTTTTCTGACTTCTATTTCATTAGCTAAAATGACCGGAGGGATCCACAACAAGAAGAATATAAAAAACTTTCTAAACTTGCTTAACATATTCATGATATATCCTATTTGTTAAACTTTATTAAACAGTATGCTATATCTTCTTTTATTCAATGTCTATCTCAACTTAGATTCTGTTAATAAAATTTTTTAGTAGAATTTTACCAGTAAAACAGTTAATCTCTGTGAACAAATTAGGACAAACTACAGAGTATATATTTTGCTTTATTTTAATAAACTAGTTTGATATAAGGATAATTGCCCCTTGTATCAAACTTTTCCTCTATCTAAACGTTTTGATATAAAACTATGAAATCTGTATTATTAACTAGAAGCACAGAAGACAATTATGACATTATTCAAACACTAGAAAATAATAATTTTGCTTACCCTAATGCAAGTATTGTCAGGAAAAATGGTATATCGGAAAAACAATTTAAATATATTTGTTCTCCCTTAGTAAAATATCATGCTCTAGATTTTGACCCTACTATTTTACATAATTATAATAACGTAATTATTACCAGCAAAGTAGCAACTAAACTTTTTGTTTCCTGGTTTAATAATTATCCAAACTTACAACTGCAACCCAATATTACAAAAAATATTTGGGTAGTGGGCGATTCTTCCAATATCATTCTGAGACAACATAATTTTACGGTGCACTATATTGCTAAAAATATCCAAGAGCTGATATACAACATCCCCCCCCAGCTTTATAACCATAGTATCTATTTATCATCTAATGAAATCACTCAAGAGTTACCCAGCCCCATTAAAAGACAAATTATTTATGAAGTCCAATATGCTAATACTCTGCAGCACCTAGAAGAAATTAAAAAAGGAGTGGATTATATTTTATTATATTCACAGAACAGTGCTAAAACTCTCATTACCTTACTAAGAGCAAATAATTTATTAAAATTATTTTTTTCTACTCAAGTTCTCACTATTAGTGAAAAAGTTGCATCTATTATTAGATTTTTTACAAAAAATGTGGTTTCTTGTAAAGAAGGTAAACCCGAGGAAATGTTAAAATTGTTAATCTCTACTGCGGCTGCCTCAAAGATAAGAAACTTATTGTAGAATGGAATTAGGTTTTGTAAACATTTCTAGGGAATGAGTAGATTTATAGCCATTGTCACTCGCAACACTGCAGCACCCTAGGGTGTATGTGAGGAGTCGAGAACGAAAATACCAACAAAATCGACCATTAGATAGCAATGTTCACACAACTTAAACCATTTCCGGGAACTAAATTAGCACTAGGAGTACGAGTGTCGAGGACCGGAGCGTACATATACTAGTACGTGAGGAGCGGAGATCATGAAGTACGACGACGTGATGATTAGTTTTCGGAAATGGCATTAGACCAAAACCACTGAATATCTTTTATAGCTAAGAGGAATATATGGAAAAGATCGAGAATAAAGGATTAAAAGTGCAGAGCAGCCATCCCATTATTTTCACCATAATTCTTATTATGGTATTTGTGCTATCTATAAGCTATATGGCTTTTTATCAGCTAGATTTATTTAAAAACCGCCAAAAAGCTAGTGCTACAAACGAAATAGCTTATAAAAATATTGTGCCCAGTGATCCTGTATCTCTACTAGCCACAAGTTATACTAATACAATATTAGGCAATAACAACTTAAAAGAAGTCAGCTCTACTTCGTTAGGAGCAGTAGACAATTTTAATGAATCTCAAAATAATGCCCCGCTATCTGAACTGCTACCCTCCTCTGATTTATCAGACAAACCTGCTAATAACTTACCTCAAAAGAATATAGCATACCCATCTCCTATCGTGCAAAATAACTACCGTAATTATTTACTTAATATAAATCTTTTAATAGCAAACTTTTTACAGGGTAAACATTATACTGCACAAATAGATAAAATCGCAGAGGTGGCATTACCTCAAGACATAAAAAATGTTCTAGCAGATTTAGTAAATTATCATAAAAATTACTTATTTAATAATAGCGCCAAAACAGAAAAAATTTTTCCTTCTTCTCCTTCCTGGCTAGAAAAATTTATTAAGGTAGAAAAAAAACATATCTCTACTCAGGAGCAAGAAATTTTAAAACAGAAAATAACGTCACAGCTAGATTTTATAATTAATTTCTTTTATTCCCAAACATTCCAACAAAATTTTATAGAGCAAAGCAATGATTAGGTTGTTAATAATTTGCATTATATTTCTATTATTATATTTGAGTTTTACTCTATTAAGTCAACTTGATTCTGTATTAACGATCACCCTCTATGACTATCACATAGAAAGTACTTTTTTTACTTTTATTATTATATATATATTATCAGCAATCATTGGTTTCATTGGACTTAAGATAACATTTTTACTCCTAGACCTACCATTCTATATCAAAAGACTATTCCTAGCACGTCAAGTTCACAATATTAATGGCCAGCTCATAAAAGCTCTAGGAACATTGATTATGGGTGATAAAGCCGCTACTCAAAATGCTATTAAACGAATAAAAGCGCCGATCAAAAGTGATAATCAAATTTTCTATACTTTACTGCTAGCGGAAACTTCTGAAGATCAGCATCAACAAATAAAGTATTTTCAAGAATTAGAACAGTTTAAACTCACTACAGCTTTTGCTACTAAAAGATTGGGGCAAATTTTTTATCAAAAGAAGATGTATAAAGAAGCTGAAAACTATGCAATTCGCTCTTTTTATTTAAATGAGTATGATACAGATACTCTAGAAATGTTGATTGATTGCTATTTTAAGCTTTTTGAATGGGAAAAGCTTACCTTCATTATCAGTAAATTTAATAGAATTAATCCCAACAAATTCGGACCGCTAAAAAATAAATTAGCTAATTATTATACGGTTGCCGCAAAGGATATGCTAGCAAGTGACGATACTAAAAAAGCCATATATTATTTAGAAATAGCTTTACAACTGGTGCCCTCTCATTACGAAGCATTAAGTCTTTATTGTACTGTAAATTATTCTATTAAGCAAAATCTTGATATTAAAATCCTTGAAAATGCATTTACAGCAAATCCGACCTTGGAGATTGCAGCATTATATCAGCAATTTACTTCCCTCCCCCCTGCAAAGATTTATGAAGATCTAGCTACTTTAGTTAGCCCGGAACATCATATAGGTTTATTTCGAACCATAGCAGCTTTTTTAAACGTGCCTGATCAGGTACAATATTTTCAATCTACCCCTGACTTGATACCTGGTATGCCTAAAACTTTACCAACTACCCTAGAAGTCAACCAGAAAAAAGGTTAGCATAATAGATTTGTTCATAGTACCCCACAGATTTTACAGGAGGGTTAAAATAATAAATTGAATAAGTGACTGAGAGTCACTAATCTCCGCTGAGAAACAAGCAACAGGAGGTATTAATGGACTCTCAATCACTATACCAAATATTATACATATTTTTAGATTGGCACCCAGCACGAATTAAAACATTTGCAGAATTAATTTGTGCAGTAGTAAAAGCTAAAACTGTGAGAATCAAAGAATTAGCACTGTATGTCGCTTCTAAAGGCAATTTGCATGCCAAGATTGTTAAAGTTGAGCGTTTGCTTTTAGAACAAAATATGTGCTTTATAAGTTTAGGGAAAATTATTGTTAAATTGCTCTGTCTAACAGGTAAAATTAGCCTTGCCATAGATAGAACCAGCTGGCAATTTGGTATTAAAAATTTGAATTTTTTTGTTGCAACTATCGTTTATGGTAATATTTCAATTCCTATAGCATGGTTGTTACTTGATAAAAAAGGCAACTCTTCTACTAATGAAAGAAAGAAATTGATTGAGCAAATTTTAACAATTATACCTAAGGAAATGATAGAGCTTATCCTTGCCGATCGGGAATTTGTTGGTGAGGAATGGTTGCAATATATGGGTGGAATCCAAAAATTACCTTTTGCTATCAGGCTAAGAAAAAGTGAGAAGGTCAAGCATTTCAACGGTGGCAAGATGAAGTTGAATAAATGTTTTGCCGATATGCAAATGGGTGACACTAAAACTATAGAAAGCAAAATTTACAATGGTATGGCAATTAAAATAACTTGTTTGCAATTAGAAAGAGAGCAACTATTTATTGCTAGTAATGTGCTTATTGGTGAATGTGCTTTGCTAGCATATAAGCAGAGGTGGAGCATTGAGCGACCTTTTCTGTCTCTCAAGTCATCTGGATTTAATATTGAAGATACCCACATTACAGATCAAAAAAAGCTGGAAAAACTATTTGCAATAGTATCTTTATCCTTAGCTATTTGCGTGCTTGCTGGTGACATTAAGAACAAAATTTATCCTATAAAGATCAAAAAACATGGTCGTAAATTATACTCATTATTTACTTACGGATTTGATTGGATAAAAGATTATTTTTATAACTCGTTAAGTGATACCCCTGCTATGTTGTTTTCATTACTACGAAAACACATTATGCATGCTTTTCAACTTCAACAATAAGTGTGGGGTACTATGATTCTCGCTTTGCTTCTTGTAATTGCTCTTCTGTAAATCCTACACTTGCTACTTCTGGCCACGTATAGATTACACTGGGGATCAGATTATAGTTTACATGACCTGCTAAACCAGCCATTATTTCCACTGCAGCTATGGCTTCTTCTTCCGCTTTATGGGCTAGCATTGGTCCGGCAATCACATCCCCTACCGCATAAATATTATTGATTGTTGTTTGGAAATGGTTATTTACTATAATCCTATTATGTGTATCTAATTCGATTGCTAATTTATCTAACCCTAAATTTATGGCGTTAGCTTTTCGCCCAACTGCCAATAATACTATATCAGCGGTGATTTGTTGGTTTGTACTATTCTTAATGTCTTCTAGCTTTAACACAACTTTTCCTGCTTTCTTTTCAGCTGATACTACTTTAGTGTTGAGTCGTAATTCAATAGATTGTTTTTGTAATATTTTAGAGAATTGTTTAATAATTTCTTTATCTAAAGCTGGTACAATTGTATCCGCATATTCTACTACTGTGACTTTAGCTCCAAGCCGGCTCCATACTGATCCTAGCTCTAAACCGATATAACCGCCACCAATTACTACCATCGTTTCTGGTACTTTAGTGAGATTTAACGCACCAGTTGATGATACGATCAATTCTTCATCAACTACAACATTGGGAATTTCAATAATCTCTGAGCCAGTGGCAATTAAAATATTTTTAGCTGAAATTTGGGTCTTGATATTCTCATTATTAATTTCTACAACATTGTTAGAGAGAATTGTTGCAGTGCCATTAATTTGAGTAATTTTATTTTTAACAAATAAACTTCCTATTCCTTTACATAATTCCTCTACCACCTGGTTTTTTTTCCTCATCATTTTTTGTAAATCAAGTTTAGCAGCTGCGATAATACCGATCTCAGAGAATTTGTGTATAGCTTCATAATATTTTTCTGAGAAATTCAGCAAGGCTTTTGACGGAATACATCCTACATTTAGGCAAGTACCGCCCAGAGTGGCACTTTTTTCTATACAGGCAACTTTCATACCAAGTTGAGCTGCCCTTATTGCGCCAGTATAGCCAGCTGGTCCGCTGCCAATTACTATTAAATCAAATTGTTGCATATTAGGTACCATTAAAATTATAAAGTGATATACTCAGTTGCTTTCAAGAATTGTTTTTTTATTTTATCAAGGATTTAGCTATGCTTACGTACTTAAGTGTCACACTACTGGACAAAAATAGAAGATGGTTGAAAAAGTACAAAAATTGTTATCTGCTAAAGCTCGTTTTTAGCAATTATTATCTCAAAAATAACATTTTGTACTTAAAATAATATGTTTTTTTAACCATTTTCTATTTTTGTCCAGTAGTGTGACTTAAGTGTACGCTCCGCGCGCTCACCCCCTGGCAAATAAAATCCAATTCTTGAGATCAAATGAGTATATAAAGACAGAAAATATGGAGCACGTCAATAGGCTTATCCTATTTATGAGTTAATTGAATAGTATTTTTATTAGGAGCCGCAATAAAATTAATGATATTAATTTGTTCATAAAAAGGACAAGTATCATCTTGCAATATAGCAAATATTTGTTTTGATATGGTATTATAAGGCACTTTATTATTAAATGCTGTCGATTCTCCAATATCCTTTAATTCTCTAATAAATTCTAAGGGGCTTGAATATTCTAGCGGAATATTCTCGTAATCAACGATGATTTCTTGAAAACCAGCATAAGAGAGTAGGGGAGTAACATGATCAAAATGGATAAAAGGAGAAATATGGGAATAGCTAGGGCTCTTGGCAGCTATTTCTGCGGCAACAAACTTTCTTTTAAGCATCTTTAAGCTATTTCCGCCGACAAAATTACCGATAAATATCCCATTATCTTTTAACAGCCATCTGATTTGTAATAAAAATTTTTGGACGTCATTAATCCAGTGTAAACCTAAAGAAAAGGTGATGAGATCAAAACTGGCCGGGGTAAGAGATAAATTTTCTTCGTCAACTAATAATTTGTTATCATGGGTCACAGCCTCCAGCATATTAGGAGATGAATCAGTGGCGGTAATGATCGCATTTTTATAATGCTGTGCTAATAGAGTAGTGAGTTGTCCAGTTCGACATCCTACATCTAGGATATTAGAAAAATCTTGATCAATATAATTTAAGCGAGCAATAATGTCCTCTGCTGCCTGCTGGAAATATGAACATTGCTTGATAGTGTTGACATTTTTATTGCGGTTAGACTTTAATTTTGCTCGGTCAAATATAATATTCATTTTGCATTATATTTGTTTCTAAGTATGCTCATAGCGATCAAGGATATCTTCTATTATAGTAAACTATTATCTACCATGATGCGAAGGAAATCTATAAGAATTGTCGTGCATTGAGTTTAGTTATATTTGCTGGGGATTGCTACCATCATATTACTGCGGTATTTTTTAATATTCCTTTTAAAGGAAGAATTGTCAATAAGAGTAACCTTAGATATTGTAGCAGGATAGGTAACTGCCTTATTATAATAATTATTATTATGTAAGCTAATAGCATTTTGATACAGGTGCATATTATTTGCAATCTTAATAACATCTTGTTTATATCTTGCACCACGCTCATGGGTGCTAGAGTGGTAATGGGCTATGGCTTTATGCCAATTACCTAATTGGTCATATTTAGCTTTAAGAAATTTAGCTGAATACGCAATATTATATTTAGGTTCAAAGGCTTGACTTAAAGAATTAAACGCATCTAAATGATGTTTTAAATTAATTTGCATGCACCCGACATTAATATTTTCTTTGCCTCTAATTATTTGCTTTTTTACAAATAATATAGCTTCCCTTTTAGTATTAAAATGATACCCTTGTCCTGCAACATTCACTGTCCAGGGCCAGACAATCACTATATTATGTATACTATGTTTTTTCCCCGACTCTTTTAAAGCAATTGAATGCAGGGTATTGCGAGGAATAGTATGTTTTGCTTCAAAGTAAGAAAATAGCCTTGAGCATTTATGTGACTCTGCAATTTCTTGATCGAGAGTCGCATATGAAGACATTGGAAACAGGAAAAATAAATATATTGATAAGCTTAATCTACTATACACGCATTGTTATTATGATTTCTTAATTAAAGATTAAATTTGTATGACTTACCCATAGTACCCCACAGATTTTACAGGAGGGTTAAAATAATAAATTGAATAAGTGACTGAGAGTCACTAATCTCCGCTGAGAAACAAGCAACAGGAGGTATTAATGGACTCTCAATCACTATACCAAATATTATACATATTTTTAGATTGGCACCCAGCACGAATTAAAACATTTGCAGAATTAATTTGTGCAGTAGTAAAAGCTAAAACTGTGAGAATCAAAGAATTAGCACTGTATGTCGCTTCTAAAGGCAATTTGCATGCCAAGATTGTTAAAGTTGAGCGTTTGCTTTTAGAACAAAATATGTGCTTTATAAGTTTAGGGAAAATTATTGTTAAATTGCTCTGTCTAACAGGTAAAATTAGCCTTGCCATAGATAGAACCAGCTGGCAATTTGGTATTAAAAATTTGAATTTTTTTGTTGCAACTATCGTTTATGGTAATATTTCAATTCCTATAGCATGGTTGTTACTTGATAAAAAAGGCAACTCTTCTACTAATGAAAGAAAGAAATTGATTGAGCAAATTTTAACAATTATACCTAAGGAAATGATAGAGCTTATCCTTGCCGATCGGGAATTTGTTGGTGAGGAATGGTTGCAATATATGGGTGGAATCCAAAAATTACCTTTTGCTATCAGGCTAAGAAAAAGTGAGAAGGTCAAGCATTTCAACGGTGGCAAGATGAAGTTGAATAAATGTTTTGCCGATATGCAAATGGGTGACACTAAAACTATAGAAAGCAAAATTTACAATGGTATGGCAATTAAAATAACTTGTTTGCAATTAGAAAGAGAGCAACTATTTATTGCTAGTAATGTGCTTATTGGTGAATGTGCTTTGCTAGCATATAAGCAGAGGTGGAGCATTGAGCGACCTTTTCTGTCTCTCAAGTCATCTGGATTTAATATTGAAGATACCCACATTACAGATCAAAAAAAGCTGGAAAAACTATTTGCAATAGTATCTTTATCCTTAGCTATTTGCGTGCTTGCTGGTGACATTAAGAACAAAATTTATCCTATAAAGATCAAAAAACATGGTCGTAAATTATACTCATTATTTACTTACGGATTTGATTGGATAAAAGATTATTTTTATAACTCGTTAAGTGATACCCCTGCTATGTTGTTTTCATTACTACGAAAACACATTATGCATGCCTTTCAACTTCAACAATAAGTGTGGGGTACTATGACTTTTCCTGCCCTCTATTAAAATATTCTGGCATATAGATAATAAATAATTTTACTAAAAATATTTCTTGATTATTATCATTTCTAATTAACTATAGTGAAAGTATTTTTAACTTGATATATTAGTGGAAACAAAAATGACTAGCTTAACTTATAAACATATTACTGCCATACTTGATGATTATGATGCTTTTTTATTTGATCTCTGGGGGGTAGTAGTTGAAGGCAGTTACAATTATCCTGGAGTGGTGGATAATGTTAATCATGTCATTAACAGCGGCAAAAAAGTTATTTTTGTTACCAATGCTCCTCGTAATATCACCCATTTGTTAACGAAGCTCACTGATTGGGGAATTAACGCTAGCAAGGAAATGATTATTAGCTCAGGAGAGTTAGCAGTGAATATGATCCTGAATAGTGAGGAAATTTTTGATATTAATAGACCATTAGTATATCACCTTGGTAGTCATCAAAGTGACCTCATAGACAATCTCCCAATCTCTACTACTACTAGCATACATAACGCAGATATTTTACTCTTAACCCTACATTATGATGAAAGCACTAACTTCAATTTAGATGAATTTGATAGCTTACTGCAAAAGGCGGTTAATAGAAAAATAGTTACTATATGTGCTAATCCCGATCTAGGGATCATGCAACAAGGGGTATATAGATATTGTGCTGGATATTTTGCTGCTAAAATAAAGCAATTCGGAGGTAGGGTAATTTATACGGGTAAACCATATAATGAAATATATAACTGGGCCTTAAATAAATTACCAAATATACCTAAAAAACGTATTCTGATGATCGGTGATACTTTTTATACCGATATATTAGGTGCTAATAAAATAGGTATCGACTCTGCATTAGTATTAACAGGGAATGCTGCTAAATTTCATAGGCAATATCATATTTTAGAGGAGAAATTAGAACATATAAAAATTGCAGCTACCGAGGAAGAAGTAATGCCTAATTTTATTATTGCCTTAGGAAATAAGCAGGAATTTCTTAGCTCGCAATAACTGAATTTCTTAAAAAAATAAAGCTATTCCATAAATGCTATTGAAATAAAGATAATAATTTGTTAATAGTTAAGCAATAACATTTTACAAGGACTTAGTTCGCTATTTAGGAGGAGGTATGATATAAATGATAGATATATGTGGAATGTGAGTGACTAACAAGCAAACGATAAAAGAGATATATGAGAAAGTAGCAAAACTGGTAGATGCCGCTAAGCGCGAAGAAGCGCTGGAAATCATACAAAAAGATCTGCTGCTGCAAAATAATGGCTTAATACTAGTAGAGCAGTTAGTAGAAGAAGCATTTAATGATAAAAATTTTAAGTTACATGTAATAATAGCAGCACAGTATAAAAATGCCTTAGCGCGTTCAATACAATTGTCAGGAGAAAATATTGAGCCCCTAATTGATAGCTGCTGTCAAGATCATTGGTAAGGTTAGGATAGGTTTATCACAATATAGTCGGCTTAATCATTGATGCTATTTATTTTATATCGAATTTAGACTATTAATAAAAATTGCTAATGCGGTCGTGGCGGAATTGGTAGACGCGCAGCATTGAGGGTGCTGTTCTTTGGAGTGGAAGTTCAAATCTTCTCGGCCGCACCAATATCGTATAATTTTTACCAAAGAAGAATAGTAGAGTCTAATTCTTCGTGGTTATTTAGGGATAATTTTAAAATTCAATAATCCCACTGAGGAATTATGCAGAACCAACCCAAAAGTGTATTATGTGTTCATCAAGATCAATTTGAAGAAATTTTTGAACAAATTAATAATCTTATTAATAATGAGCAGATCAAGGAAGCAGTAGAGATTATGAGCAAGCTTCACTATGCTGATCTTGCAGATTTCCTCGATAACCTTAATCACAAAACTTATAAAATAATTTTACCTCTTCTTGCTCCCTCCTTGCGACCTGAGATTTTAGTACAACTTAGTGTTAGCAGTAAAGCTGTAATAATCCAAATCTTAGGAGTTCAAAAAAGTGCCCAACTAATTAATCAACTAGCAATAGAAGAGGCGGTGGAGGTAATAGTAGATTTAGATGATATTACGAAAGAACTAATATTAAGTAGTTTAAAATCTGAAAAAAGGCAGCAAATTCTTGAAGCTTGTACTTACCCAGAAAATACGGTAGGTAGAGTTATTGAACGAAATTTTATCTCTTTTTATGAAGACTGGACGGTAGGGAAAGCTATAGAAGTTATTAGGCATAAGCATATAAGACAAGATTTTCATGCAGCGATTATAACAGATCACAAATATCGTCCTATAGGTATTATATTATTAAGTACTTTACTAAAACATGAGGCTGATGAATCAATAAAAAAGATTATGATTCATGAATTTAAAATTACCGATATCTTTACTGAATTAAGTGAATTAAGTTTTATTTTTAAGCAATATGCTCTAACTATTGTGCCGGTAATCAATAAGAGCGGTAAATTAGTAGGAACCGTCTCAATAGATAATATGATTTATATTATTGAACAGCAAACTGAAAAAGATATAATGTCTCTTGGGGGAGTACATACACAAGATACATTTTATAATCTATTCTATACAGTAAAGCATCGATTTCCTTGGTTGTTTGTCAATTTAATTACTGCTTGCCTAACGTCTATAATCATTAACCAATTTAGTGTGACCATTTCTAAGCTGATAGCTCTTGCCTCCATAATGCCGATAGTGGCGTCTATGGGAGGCAATGCTGGTACACAGGCGATGACCGTGACAGTAAGAGCCCTGGCAAATAAAGATATTCACCCAAGTAATATGTTAAAGGTAATTTGTAAAGAGGTAATGGTATGTGGATTTAATGGTTTGGTATTAGCTTTAGTGGGGGCTTTGCTCAGTCTAGTAATGCTTTCTGATCCTAATCTGAGCCTTATTTTTGCAATTGCGGTTATACTCAATTTTCTAATCGCTGGACTTTTCGGCTCGCTAATTCCAATTATACTACATTATTTAAATCTTGACCCCGCTACTGGCTCAGGTGTATTTCTTACCACCATCACTGATTCATTTGGATTTTTTACCTTCTTAACTTTAGCTTATTTATTCCTCGTATAATTCACTTCAAAATATAACTTAAGTTAGTTATTTAGAGGCTGCTGTCCAATCATCATCTATAGTATTGGTGAGTAGAGGAGGGGCAGCTATAAAGTCTTGGTTTACCCTAAATTGTATTAGTATAGGATCATTTAAAGCAAATCGAATTTTGATAGTAGACGAAGGGTTATGAGGATCTAAAACAGCTTGCACCTTAGGATTAAGAGTTTGGTATAACCCATATTGAGTAATAGTTTGTTGTTTTCTTTCTTTAGTATTGTTTAACTTTACTGGCGCTTCGTAGTGAATTGTGAAAGATAATACAGTTTTTTGATCTTTTTCTAATACGGCTTTTAAAGTTTTATTATTTTGTTGAAGGAGGGATCCTAAGAGTGTATTTTCAGTCTTTAAATCTGATATATCGTGAGCGATAATTTGGAACTGTGCTTCAGTCTCCTGCCATTGTGGTACTTGTGGGGTGGCTGCAATAGCTTTCATACAGAAAACAGTGATAAAAATTATCACAAATGAATGTTTAAGATAAAGTTGAGTTAGGCTATTATGTCGTGATAGGGGTAGCAAAAATTTAGTAAATATACAAATAAATGTTCTCATTACTTTTAGCCCTTACATATATAAAGTGAGTATACTCTTCGCCTTTCAAGAGTTGTTTTTTTCATTAGACTTCTTTCGAAACTCTACTGGCGATGGTAATCTGGACAATGAATCTAGGCTCAAAGCCGCACATGCACTGCGGTTTGAATCGAAGAGCCTTCCTTCACATTCCCTACAGAAGTGAGTTCTAAAAGAAGTTTATTTTATTATGGCTTAGCTACGCTCCCGTGCTCATCCCCACAATGAAACTCAACGCTTGAAATCCATTGAGTATATAATTATCATATAAATATAGATAAAATTATTTCATATAGCCAGTGTTATTTAACATTCTGCCAAATTCGATTTTTAGAAATTGCCAAGAAAATAGTCAAGATTACTAAAAATAACATGACTTTTAATCCCAGTGATTTACGGTGTTCCATTTCTGGTTCAGCAGCCCATTGTAGGAAAATGGTGACATCCATAGCCATTTGTTCTATTGAAGATTCCGTTCCATCTATATAGGTTACTTGGCCATTCGTCAAAGGAGCTGGCATTGCCAGTTGCGCGCCAGGAAAATAGGGGTTATAGTGTAGCCCTGGCATTAATTTAAAATGCTCAGGAGGGTTAGTATAGCCGGTGAGCAGAGAGTATAGATAATTAGCACCATTAGGTCGGGCTTTAATTATCAACGATAGATCCGGAGGGTAAGCTCCATTATTAGCAGCGCGGGCGCCTTGCTCATTAGGATAGGGGCGGCTAAAACGGTCAGATGGCAGGGCTGGTCTTTCAAACATTTCACCAAGATCATTTGGGCCATCTTGCAAGGTATAGCTTTTGGCTATTTCTTTAATTTCTGCTTCAGAAAAACCTAACTCTTTAAGATTGCGGTAGTATAAATTATATAGGCCATGACAAGCACCACAAACTTCTTTGTACACTTGAAATCCTCTCTGTGCAGCTTTTCGGTCTACTGTACCAAAAGTTCCATCAAATGGCCAGTTAACTTTTTTTGGAGGTAGAGCTTCATTAGCCTGAGTAATGTAGGGAGTAAGTAAAATCAAAAAATAAATAAATGTTTTTAAAAAATCTGTCATAAGTTCATAAGTGATACGGTAGGGGGAGCGGTTTTTCATATTTGCCAATTAATGGTACCAAGATTAAAAAATGAAAAAAGTAATAGGTAGACGCTAACCTACTTAATGTAAGATAAGGTTCTTCTGCTGGCATACCTCCAAGATATCCAAGTAGTAAGCAATTGAATATAAACACCCAGAAAGAAACCCGAAAAATGGGGCGGTAATTTGCGCTTCTTACTTTTGAGGTATCAAGCCAAGGAAGAATAAATAATATCAATATACTGGAGAGCATTAATACAACTCCGCCAAGTTTGGATGGAACAGCTCGCAGGATTGCATAAAACGGTAAAAAATACCATTCCGGCACTATATGAGCAGGGGTGACTAAAGGATTAGCTGGAATATAATTATCAGGATGTCCTAAATAATTTGGTTGATAAAATATAAAAAAGGCAAATATTACAAAATAAAACCCAAATCCAACAAAATCTTTGATCGTATAGTAAGGATGGAAAGGAATGGTATCATTATCAGTTTTAACATCAATACCTTTAGGATTATTAGAGCCATGAATGTGCAATGCGACTAAATGTAACATGACTAACGCGACTATAATAAAAGGCAATAAATAATGTAAGGCAAAAAATCTATTCAGTGTAGGATTATCAACGGAAAATCCGCCCCAAAGCCAGGTCACGATATTTTTTCCTATAATAGGTATAGCCGAAAATAAATTGGTTATTACGGTTGCTCCCCAGTAACTCATTTGACCCCAAGGTAGCACATAGCCCATAAAGGCGGTGGCCATCATCATAAGCAAAATTATTATACCTATATGCCATAATAATTCTCGAGGTGTTTTATATGAACCATAATAGAGGCTTCTAGCAATATGAAGGTAGACTGCAACAAAGAACATAGAGGCGCCTACGGAATGGATATAACGCAATAACCACCCATAATTGACATCACGCATAATTTTTTCTACACTATCAAATGCATGGTCAACATGCGGAGTATAATGCATAGCTAAAATAATACCAGTGATGATTTGAATGACTAAAGCAATGCCAGCAATTGACCCCAAATTCCATAAATAACTCAAATTTTTGGGAGTGCGGTATTCACCTAAATGTTTAAAAAAGGAAAAAATAGGAAGCCTATACTCTAGCCACTCTATTATAGAATTAGCTTTCTTGGGATAATCGTCTTGAGTCATAAATAATTACCCAATTTTGATTTTAGTATTGGAAATAAATTCATAAGGAGGAACAGCTAAATTTAGAGGGGCTGGGCCCTTACGGATTCGTCCTGACGAATCATAGTGGGAACCATGGCAAGGGCAAAACCAGCCATCATAATCTCCTTGATTTGCAAGAGGCACACATCCTAAATGGGTGCAAATCCCTATGGTAACTAGCCAGTTATCATGGCCTGCTTTTACCCTATTTTGATCAGGTTCAGGATCTACTAATTCCGAGAGTTTGGTGTTTCTTGCTTCGTTAATTTGATTCTGGGTTCTATTGGTAATAAAAACTGGTTTTCCTTGCCATTTCACAGTTAGCGTTTGTCCAGGTGATATTTTCGATAAATCTACTTCGATTGAAGATATAGCTAAAACGTCAGCAGAAGGATTAAATGAATCAATAAGGGGCCAAGCGCTGCACATTGCGCCAACAGCAACCATGCTAGTAGCGGAGAGAGTTATAAAATCTCTGCGGGTTGTTTTGTTATCATCCTGTGGGTCAGACATAAAATATTATTATATATTCAGCTATTATGTTGGTATTATTAGGCTTCTTTCGAAACTCTACTGGCGATGGTAATTTGGACAATAGCCCCCTTGCATAACCTAATCTAGTTGGTAATTTTGTTGTCAAAACTTGTCTCCGCTCCTCACGTACTTCTATGTACGATGTGGTGCTGGGCTACGTTTTTCCTAAAAATTCCTCAACTATCTTTAGGTTATGCAAGAGGTCTAATGAATCTAGGCTCAAATCCTCACTACTACTGCCGTACGCTGCGGTTTGAAGCGAGGAGCCTTCTTCAAATTTCCTACCAGAAGCAAGCTCTAAAAGAAGTCTATTGGTGAGGCTGTTATTTTCTCGCCTATAATACCAAACTAGCATAAAAAATCAAGGGTAACCAATCAAGGAGAAGTGAGGAGATAATTTTTGTCCACACAACCAGACCCTGAATTGTCATATCCCTTATTGTGATTGGGGATTATTAGGCGGTGGGTTATTAGGGCTGGGCGTGTCAGGTATATCATAAGGATTGCTATATGGTACCATTTCTGGCACTGTTTTATCTTTAGGTAATATTTTGTTAAAATCTTTTTCTAACTCTTCTTCGTGAGTCTTGATCTCTCCCTGATCTTTATCATATGCCGGTTTATCTTTATCATATGCTGGCGGATCACCTAAACAATTCCAAAAATTAGTTAAATCCGTAAAGGTTGGTCCTAATTTTGGGATACAGTTTTGGGCGGCTCCTTTAGTAATGGTAAATATTTCCTTTGTAGCTGTTTCCATAGCATCAAGAAATTTGGTTTTCTCCAGACCTTTTACTACCCAAAATAGCACTACTAAAGATGCTACCGCTATCATCACGTACCATTTGGCTATCAGTCCCCATAAAAATATTCCGATAGGATTGGCTGTGATCAACCTTCTTAATGCTAGCCACATAAATATATTTCCATAAATTGATACAACGATTAAAAATTCTTAGATGGTATGGTACAGGAATTATAAAAAAATGACAAATTTTTTATTAGTTTAAACATGGGGAAAACTGATAATTAATATTAAATGTTGTAAATGTTACTAATTAAATATGCTGCTAGAAACAATATAATTGGTAAAAGTATTATATTAATTCCCAACATACAGAAAGTTAAACTAAGATTATTAGGATTATGAATAATTATTCCCCCAAGTATAATATTAGGCATTAATAATGGCATGATTAATACGGGCAATAAATAAGTATTTGCCCTAAAATAGCTTTGAATAGCAGCAATTAAGATTAATAAAGCACTAGCTAAAATTAGTAATAAAATTAAGACTAGCAAAATATAGGTTAGGGTTGCCAATGAGATATTAAAAAAGAAATAAATTATTGGTAGATTAAGCACAGTACTGCTGATAGAGGTTAAACAAATAGTAAGAAATTTAGAGATAATAATTTCATTGGCAGTGAAGTTAGTTAATAACAATTCTAGGTTGCCATCTTCTAAGTCTTGCTTAAATATAATATGTGGTAAATTCATTAAAGCTAAAGGTAACAAAATTATAGAAAAAGTCATGCTAAATTTGGTAATATTTTCTTGTTCATTAATTAAGGTAAGGCTAAAAGTACAAAATGAAAAAAATATTACTAGATATTGGGTAAGATTATTAATACGATTTTGAATTAAATACTCCCATTTGATTAGCTGTATTAATCTACTCATAATATACCTAGGTAGTAAAAGGGTGCTTATTCTGGGCTATTAGTTATAGTAGAATATATTAAATACATTACTGCTGCTACACATAACCCTACCCCTAACTCAATAATAAAAATACCAATATGTTGAGATAATAATTTATTATGAGTAAGGGAGTAATAATTTAAATAATTATCATTATATAGTAAGGGTATTATACCAACCACAGCATAGATTAGCACCCCTATAGTAGCGATAACCATTAGGGTGTCAGTAGAAAAATAATGTTTGAACTTTAACGGTCCATACACTAAATCTAAACCAATTAGAATAGAGGCAAATATCACCCCAGATTGAAAGCCTCCGCCTGGTGAGGATTCTCCATTAATTTGAATATATAAGGCATAGAGGAATATATAAGGTAATATAAAAAGCGTCAGCTGTTTGATAATGATAAAATTTTTAAACATGTTGAACTTTTTTTGACAATAATAGTAATACTGATATGCCTGCTGTTAAAATTACTATAGTTTCTCCAAAAGTATCATAGCCTCTATAGCTAGCAAGGATGGCGGCAACAAAAGATGAGATACCAATATCTGCTTTAGTATTCTGGATGTAGTATTTAGTGAGGTGGTTTTGTAGAGGAGAATTATTAGCACCATATTCCGGTAATTCTGTGCCTAATAGCGTAAAAACTATTATAAACACTAAACAAATAATCGAAGAGCTTATTAAGCGCGTTTGAGTTAAATGATATTTTTGTGTTTTGGGCAACTTGCTTAAAAAACTTAATAAAACACAGCTAGATAAACAGCTGCCTAGAGCTATTTCTGTCATCGCCACGTCTGGAGCATCCATTAATAAATAAGCTAGGCTGATTAATAAACTAACGATAGAACTATTGATTATTGTTTCTAAGAGAGTGTTGCAAAAGTTAAGTTTGATTATTACTAAAGTTAATAAAATGAGGATACTTATCAAGAACCAAGTAGCAAGATAAAAATTTATTATTTCTGGTATCATAAAAGCCCTATATTACTCTTATCCTTTATTCGGATTGTATGTTAGCTTTAGAATGGCTTTGAGTCGAACTCAATAAAGAGGCTTTGCCAATGGCATAAGTTGAAACAGGATTTAATATTAAAATTAATATTACCGCAAAAATTAGTTTGTAAGTACTAGAAGAATCCTGTTGTAAGAAAGCAAGGCCAATAAGGGTTAAAGGGACCCCACAACATTCAATCAAACTCGCAGCGTGAATCTTAGTATAAAAATCTACAAATCGAACCAACCCTATAATACCAGAAAATATAGCGCTAATACCTAAAAATATGAATATATAACCAATAAATAGCATCATAATAACATCATTCCTTTCACTTATTCCCCTTGCGCTAAAGAGAAGCCTGGTTTTTGATCAAATAAAAAGAGATTTTCAATTTTAATAAAATCTATATGATTATTACTTAATATTTTAAGTAAATCGGCTATTGCTAGGTGCTGGATTGCGTCTCCTGTTGTTTTGGCCATAAAACGACAGCACCAGTGATCAGAAATAAGTTCAAACCGATCATTATGAGGCCAGAGTTTAAGTCCCATAGAAGAAATAGTTTTTAATTCTAGCTCTCCCAAATTTATATCTTGAATTTTAGTAGCTACATCATGGGCCGATAGGACATTCATCTGAAGGAATACATCTACTCCTATTAAACTTTTGATTTCAGTAAGGTTAATAGAATAGGTCCTATCATCATTTTCGTGAGTAGGTACGGTAGAATACCTAGCAACTTGCAGCATAGAAGGGGTTGCACCAAGTCTTTTAATAACTTCTTGTGCAAATTCTTTAGTACCAACTTTTTTGCTGGATATATTAGCGTGATAAATGTCTTGGGTGTGGATTCCTTCTTCAAGGGTTTTTTTCCAGGCATTTTCTATTAAGGTGGCAATATCCCCCTGCCGAATATGGATTAACATCATAATTGCCGCATTAAGTAACCCAGAAGGGTTAGCGATATTTTGGTCAGCAATGGTGGGTGCAGATCCATGGACTGCTTCGAATAAAGCGTATCCTTCTCCTATATTGGCGGAACCACTTAAGCCAACTGAACCAGAAATTTCAGATGTGACATCAGATATTATATCTCCATAGAGATTGGAGGTAACCACTACATCAAATATTTCTGGGGTAGTAGCTAGGCGAGCGGTTCCTATATCCATCAGATAATAGTCACTTTGAATTTGTGGGTATTCAACTGCTACTTCTTTAAACACTTGATGAAAAATCCCATCTGAAAGCTTCATAATATTATCTTTACTAAAGCAAGTAACTTTTTTACGATTATTTTTTATAGCATATTCAAATGCGTATCTAATAATTTTCTCACTACCCACCCTGCTAATTAATTTAAGAGACTCATAGACGTTGTGGGTTTGTCTATATTCAATGCCTGCATATAAATCTTCGACATTTTCCCGAATAATTGCTATATTAAGATTTGGATGCAATGTTTTAATAAAAGGCGCATAAGAAACAGCAGGCCGCACATTTGCGTATAGAGAGAGAGCTTTCCTAAGTGTGACATTTAAACTTTTATAGCCGCCACCTAGGGGAGTAGTAATAGGAGCTTTTAAAAGAACTCTAGTTCTAGTTAATGACTCCCAAGTATCCTCAGCAATCCCTGAAGTATAATGTTTGTTATACAATTTTTCTCCTACTTCTACCACCTCTATGCGTATTCTTGCTTTCGCTTCCTTTAAAATGTGCAGTACTGCAGTCATTATTTCGGGGCCTATTCCATCCCCATATGCTACTGTGATAGGAGTAAAGTCTGTCATTATTACCTCATAAAGTATCGTTTAATATAATTTCTAAGAAATCTATTACTGTCACAATTATTACTCATAGGTAATTTCCACCTGTTTTAAACTATTATTTAATTCTTCTATCACTTCTGAAGTAATATTAAGAGTATTTTTAGCAAACAAAATTTGAGTATTAGAAATGACTATATCGATATTATATTTTTCTGCTAATGTACTGATAATGTTCAGTATAGCCTGTTGTACCTTGCCTACCGCTTCGCTATGTGAATGTGTGAGCATTATTTTTTTTTCTTGTAGGTGCTTGCGTGCTACATTGACATTTTGGTTAAAATGATGCACTTCCTCATTAAAAGCAGCTTCGCTTATATTATTTCGTTTTGCTAGTAGTTTGCTCTCTAATGCTTTAAATTCTGCGTCTTTTTCTAATAGAGTTTGTTGTATTTTTTTGCTGATATTCTCAACAGATTTTCTTATAGAGTGAATTGCCACTGAAGATTCTAAAACAGCAGGAATATCTACTATAGCGATTTGCCCTAAAAATTTAGTTTCATTATTAGAATGAGCAGCATAAACTGGAGTATAGTATGATAATATTATATAAATTATTGTAATCAACCAGCGATAATGCGTCATATTTAATATGTTCAAAGCTAAATTATGGTTGCCAACCTACACGAATCTAGGGCTACTTCATTAACTGTCCCTTATGTTATTTACTGCCTGCGGCATAAGGATCGCGTGGGACAAATCAAGGCTCAAATCCTGATCTATATGTGTAAGTACGTTGCGGTTTTGTCCTCCCTATCTACTTTACATTCCTGTCTCAAAGTGCGTGTCGCAAGAAGTCTAATATTCTCTTGCGACTAGTTAAGGAAATCACTAAAAATGGGTAGAAAATTTTATGTGAAAAGTTTGTTTATCATCATAAGGTTTTTTCTTAATAGGGAACGCCCAGTCCATCCTGATAGGGGCAAGCCTAGTAATCCATATAAAACCTGCTCCAACAGAAGCACGTAAAGATTTATCATTATAGAAACTATCTGGCGGATAAGTTTTTGTTTTGCGCCCTACACCCCAGAGACTTCCAACGTCCATAAAAACCGCTCCAGTTAAGTTAAATTCTTCCGGTAAACCAGTAGGAAAATTTAACTCTGTGGAAAAGGTATAGAATTTTTCTCCTCCAAGTTCTTCCGAGGTTTTTTTCTCTCGCGGTCCTACGCCTCCTGAAGAAAATCCTCTCAGACTGTAATCACCTAGGTTAAAGCGATCAGAAATTCTGACGTTTTTGCTACCTATACCTTTGATATTACCTATACTGGCTGCTAATTTTAAAGTAACTTTGTTATTAACAAATGATTTGAAATATTTACCATCTAGTTCATGTTTAAGATATTTATTGTTCCCTCCCACCCCGGCAAATTCTTGAGTACCGCTTATAATATAACCATTTTTAGGAATAATGCGGCTATCAAGTTGCTCATAAGTGATAGTATGTCCAATAGCAGAAGTAGTAAATTTTCCCATCTGCTCCTTTAAGAATATAGAATTTGATTCGGTTGGTGACTTTAATTCCTCCTTTTTGATAGTATATTCAATTTCATGGCTTAAATCTTCGGCTATTTCATAACCAAGAGAAGTTTTCAATCCTACTGATTTTAAAGTATAATTTTGATCGCCTTGAGATAAAAATGAAGTTCCACGACCGACATGGTTTTTAAACACGTTAATTCCTAGTGATAAATCTTTGTCTAGGAAATGGGGCTCGGTTATTCCGCCATAATAACTAATACTTTTCTTACCAGTTTGCACGCCAGCGTTTAAAATTTTACCTGTACCAATTAAATTGCGTTCCAAAAATGAAAGGCGTCCAAATAAACCGCCAGCCGTATTATATCCGATATCAAAGCCGATTGAGGAAGTAGATTTTTCTTCAACCTCAATGTTAAGATCATATTTATCTTTTTTATCTGTGGGAGTAAGATTAACCAATACTTGTTCAAAATAATCTAAATTCCGTAGATTTTTCTCGCCATTTTCAATATAACTACGATTAAAAATATCTCCTTCAGCAATTTTGAATTCACGTCTAATAACTTTATCTTCAGTTTTTAAATTATTATTAATATTTATTTGATTAATAAAGGCTTTATCCGCTTTTTCTATAACAAATTTAATGTCAATAGTGTGATCAGGATTTCGACTACTAACATCAGGGTAGATATTCACTCCTGGATAACCTGAAACCGCAAAATATAAAGACATCTTATCAGCTATTTGATTTAAGGTTTTAATATTAAAAATGCTACCGGGTTTTACGGTAATATATTTTTGTAAGGCAGTGACCTCAGTATCTAATAATTTATTATCAATAGATATATGGCCAATTTTATATTTTTGTCCTTCTTCTACTGAATAAGTAATTGAGAAATATTCTTTAGTGGTGCCTAATTCGGCGGTGGCTGAAATAACCCGAAAATCCGCAAACCCTACAGATTGGTAAAATTCCTTGAGTAATTCTTTGTCATATTCTAATCTATCAGGATCATAGGTGTCATTGGTTTCAAAAAAGCTAAACCACCTTGTTCTTTTTGTCATGATAATTGATTGCAGTTCATTATCACTATAATTATTGTTACCATTAAAATAAATTTGTCTAATAGTAGTTTTGGGGCCTTCGGTGATATCAAATATAACTTTGACTCTACTATTTTGCAGTGTTTCTATCTTAGGCACTACAATTGTAGAAAAACGTCCAGAACGCTTATAAATTTCTTTAATTTTTTTAACATCTAACTGAATTTTACTATGACTTACTGAGTCGCCAGCCATAGTTAATAATTCTTTGGATAGTTGAGCCGTTTTAATTTTTGAATTACCTTGCAATATTACTTTAGTGATAAAAGGCGTTTCTGTGACTTTAACTACCAAATTACCATTATTTAAGAATTTAATATTAATATTTTCAAATAAAGAAGTAGAATATAGGCTTTTTAGGGCTGCATCTTCTTTGGCTAAAGTATATTCTTCTCCTACGTGAAGCTTGAGATAATTGATAATAGTAGAAGCCTCAACCCTCTCATTATTTTGAATAGTTATTTTTTTTATATACTCAGCTGATAAGGAAGAAGCATGATATAAAATAGTTGTTGTAAAAATAGCTAGCTTAATAGTTGACTTCACGTTGTTTTTCACAAGACCCTTCTTTTGGATGTATTTTAGTGTATTAAATTTTTTATATCATTTGAGATAGAAAATACAATAAGAAAAATAATTATTAGCATGCCTGTTTTCAACATAACAGTTTTTACATGTTGATTTAGTGCTTTACCAAATATTCCTTCGTATATTATAAACATTAAATGCCCACCATCAAATACTGGAATAGGTAAAAGATTAAGTAGTCCTAAATTAATTGATATCATGGCTATAAATAATGCAAAATCTACTATCCCATAACTTAATGATTTACCTGATTCTTGGGCAATGGTAATAGGGCCAGCAAGTTCTAACGGCCTTGTACCAATTATCATTTGCCCTAGCGTTTTTAAAATAAGATGGGAAATATTAATAGCATCAATGGAAGCTTTATATATACCTTGCAAGATATTAAGTTTGTTCAAAACTGGTTCATTTTTAGCAATTACCCCTATATAAGGGATTTCTATTAATGTATTATTATCTTTACTCGGTTTTTTCATTTTTTCAGGGGCCACAGAAATATTAATGATCTTTCCTTCTCTGACTATTGATAGGTTTAAGGTTGGTTTATTATTCAGCAGAAGATTCCGTTGTAACGTAGCAAAGTCTTTGATTTTTTTATTATCCATCATGATAATGCGGTCATTCTCTTGAAGGTTTGCTTTTTCCGCAGGGGAGCCCACTTCTATTTTATCTACTACTGGTGGGAATGTAAGTTGACCGTAGTAACAATAAAGAGTAGTGAAGATCAAGATAGCTAATACATAATTAGCGATAGGGCCGGCAATAACCGTTAAAAATTGCGCATAAAGAGGTTTACTGCGAAAAGCTCCAGGTTGTCTATCAATTTTTTGTTCTGGCGGATAGGCGGTGGAGTCAAAACCATGTATTTTGACATAACCTCCAAATGGTAAACTGCAAATTTTCCATTTAACCCCTTGTTGATCTACCCTAGAGAATAGTTCTTTCCCAAAACCTATAGCGAATACTTCAATTTTCATACCACACAACCTGGCCACATAATAATGACCAAATTCATGAATAAATACTAATATACTGATAGTAATAATATACCCAAATAGCGACAACATGCAGAACAAATTTTTAAATATTATTTACTAAATTAGGGTTATATGGTATTAAGGCTTATATTGTAATAACAAAACATTGTAAACTTTGTTAACATGACTCTATTATTTTAATGAAATAGCTCCTACTTGTATATGACTTGCCAAAATAAGATTAGTAGCAAAACAATAGCGCGAATTGCTGCCGTGCAACTAATGTATCAATATCAGTTGGAAGTGCCAGCCCCAAACATTAATCTTCTCATGCAGCAAATGATTCAATTCTACCAAGATGAGCGAGCTCGCAATAATTCAAATAACTCAATAAAAGTAAAATTTAGCATAAGTTATTTTGAAGCATTAGTAAAGTGCGTAGTGCTGAAATTAGCTCAAATTGATAATATAATAATTAAATATTTGGCAAGTGAATGGGCAATAACGAATTTACCTATTTTGCTTGTTGCACTTTTACGGGTAGCAGTTTGCGAATTGCTATATTTTCCTCATGTTCCTAGGAAGGTAATAATTAATGAGTTCACAGATATTGGCAGTGATATGGTAAATGATCACGAAGTAGCTTTTATTAATTCGATATTAGATAATATTGCAACAAGTAGTGAACAGTATGAAAGTTGATAGAACTTTAGGGTTTAGAGGTAAGTTTGTCCCGGTGAAAAGCGCTAAAAAGCGTAAATCATCTTCAAGGCAGTGGCTTTTGCGTCAATTAAATGACCCATATGTTGCTAAGGCTCAAATCAACGGATATAGATCAAGAGCGGCGTATAAATTGCTGGAAATTAATGACAAATTTAAATTATTAAAACCAGGAATGAAAATTGTAGATTTAGGTGCTGCTCCAGGAGGCTGGAGTCAAGTAGCAGCAAAAATTGTGATTCCTAACAAATTAAATACAAATAATAGCCTTATAATAGCGGTGGATTTACTAGAAATTGAGCCAATTGCCGGGGTTCAATGTTTGCAACAAGATTTTTATGCCCACGACACAGAAAGCATGATTATGGAGCTGCTTAATGATGCTCCTAATTTTATTGAGGTCTTAGCACGCGAAGATAATGCCCATGTAGCAACTCGCCCATTATTTAACCACGGTCAATCCCAGAGGAGCAATAATAGGCATAAAGCTGATATTGTTATGAGTGATATGGCAGCTAATACCATAGGGCATGCTGCTACTGATCATATTAGAACCTTGAATCTATGTGAGCATGCTTTAGAATTTGCGTTGAAAGTTTTAAAACCACAGGGCCATTTTATTGCTAAAATTTTTCGGGGTGGTCTTGAAAATACTCTTCTTACTAAAATAAAGCTGAATTTTCAGATAGTAAAACATTTTAAGCCTGCTGCTAGTCGTAAAGAGTCGACAGAGGAATATTTAATAGCATTAAATAAGAAATGATACCATTTCCGAATACTAATTATTTATGTTTGTCGTACTTTCTCATGATCTTCTGCTCCTCACGTACTAGTATACTCGGTGAACTTCAAGAATTGGCATCGTCGTTGTTCAAGTTCTCAGATGCTCACGTACATAAGTACGCTGCGCTCTGAGACTTGAACACTCCTTGCTCTTCTTGAAGTTGACCTTCGTCTACCAACTTTTCATCTGCGAGCAGTATATGTACGCGGAGGCAGACGCCGCTCGTACTCCTAGTGCTAATTTAGTTTTGGAAAATGGTATGATATGAATATAGAGTATAATATTTTGTTTTAAATGCCAATAGTTAACTTATGTTAAGTGTAGTCCCTGTCATATCTATAATATTACCTACAGACAAAAATCCTGCCATATAGGGATTTATCTCATACTGTTCTACGTTATCATGACATTTTATATCTTTATAATAGGCGAAGAGTTTATTGGCAAACTCTTTATCACGGTCCTTTAGCAGAGTATAGAAATCTTTAAATTGAGTGATAGCAGTGGCCGTTGCAAGAACATTATGGTTATTAGTTAAATCCATAATATATTTTATTTCTTTAGCTATTTGCAAGTGTTTTTTGGTTGCATTGCTGAGATTGGAATGTAATAAAGCTTGGTCGCGGACAAGGTTTTGGTCTGCTCCATATTCTAAAAGTATTCGAACTATTGTTTCTTTGTGTTCTACGGTTTGTAGGGCCAATTCTATAGGCATTATTACGTTCGCCTTACAAATGATAGGTAGTGTGATATTAGGTATTAAGTCGAGTAGCAACATCACAGTACTAATCACTGCTGAGGCATTAAGTAATATAATATTGTTAATAGTAATCAGAGATTTTATATTACTATCACCACCTATATAATGTGTTATTACGGCAATATCATACAATGCAATGATGGCGACATATAGTTGGGTAATGTTCTGAAGCGCCGATGTTAGTGAAGGGCTGTTTGCTTTATTGGCGATAGCCCCATTATCTAGCAATGCTTGAATATAGAGAGGGCTTTGCTGTGCTATTGCGAGTTGTAGAGGAGTAACCCCACGAAGAAACTGAGTGCCAGGAGGGATGGTAATACTGTGATCGGTGATAATTTGATTAGGATCAGCCCCGTTTACGATATGTGAGACCATATCTGTTACATCATCTTTGTTAATAATGGATTGTAGCAGCTTGGCCTCTAACTTTTTTTTCGCTCTTAGGTTGCACCAATAATGTTTTAAATAACCCCACATACATCTAATAGTTTTTACTTTATTGATAATATAGTAAAGTAACCACAAGTTGTTGTCTAGCAAAAAATTTTGTTAACACAAGCTAGGAAAACAACCTATCTAGAGCTAAATTTGCACTTCTGACTTTATAGTAAAATGCTCGCCTATTACCTCAGTATCTTGGAATTTTTCTGTATTATAGGGTTCTGATGTGTAATTTGCGAATACTTTTTGAGCAAAATCTTTATTCTCTTCCACTAAATTGTTATGGTGAAGATAACGTTGAAATATAATATTAGTAGCATTTTTGTTATCAGATAATAAGTCAGTAATAAGTGCTATTTGTTTAGCTATCTTTAAGTGGTGCTTAGTAGTTTCGGTGGCATGGGATTGTAATAATATAGGGTCTACCAGATCTTGCTGCGCTCCATTTTCAAGGAGTAATTTTATTAGCTCTTTATTATTCTCTACACGTGCCGCTAATCCTAGAGGAGTAGTTGATGTGTTCTTCTGTAGAATAAGAAGGTCCACGAAATATTTTGCTCCTATATTTCCCACTTCTTTCATCAGATCCCAATTGCGGTATAGAAAAATGTTGTAGTACAAGTTATAATATTCCTTCATACTATCAATATTAGCGCCATATTTTGCTAGTACTTGAATGGCTGGAGAATTGTTCCAAAGTACTGCTACATGCATAGGGGTAAAACCGAAAGTAGTATAATATTGACTTAACACAGTTTCTTTAGTAAAAGGAGTATTTTGTTCAGTAATCGTACAATTAGGATTTGCGCCTTCCTGGCTAAGCCTGTTAGTTAGAGTGCCTTCATCTTCGCGCTGTATTATACCCTTTAGTAGCATCATATCTGTAAAATCTTGTATATCTTGATTATATTGAGTAGTTGGGTCAGATCTAAAAAATTTTTTAATAAATTCAAGCATGTCAGTAATTACCTTTAATTAATATTGATGTAATGCAGAATAATACAGTAATTATACGCTATTGTCCAACAAAATCATTAATAAAAAAGTAATTTATTAATGATTAATTAATAATTGAGTTACTCCTTCTGTATTGCAAATATATGAGAGCTAACTAACATTGCCTATAATATTGGTATGGGCTGAAATTATCACAAAATACTCTCAGCCTCTATATAATTTTTGGGTAAATAAACACCAAGCATAATATAGAATAAAGATAGTAGAGGCAGTAAAGATGGAAAATAAAAAGTTTTGTGGGTTAGTAGGATCATAAGATATATAGGAAGACAAAGCTCCTGAATACATCCCAAGAGCGCACATAGTAAAATATATCATTAAGACAATGCGATAGTCCTGATTACTAAATTTGTCGGATAATATTAATATATTACCCAGGAAGATAGACCAGAGGCACAGGCCAATAAGTGAAAGTAATATTATATTCCATACTAAATTTGTGCCATAGCTTGGTAACAGAATAAAACTAGCTATTAATATGCTAATTAATATAAAATTCATTAAGTATTTATTAATAAACTTAAAAGTGAGAATGATAGGGGCAATAAAGAGTAAGATAGTGAGAAATATGTAGTAGATAATAGACCATATATTTGAGATAGGAAATTGATTAAGTTTAGCAAACCCTTCATAATACCATAATATGGCAAAGACAATGTAAGTTACCATAAAGCCTGTTAAGATCTGTAGTTCTATATTTTCCATTAAAAAGGAAAATTTTGAAATCATATGTGTTTTATGAATAATATTGCTTTTGGGCAAACAAGTTATAATAATTAACATATAAAATGTCACACATATTAATAAGGCATTTATATGGGTTGTTAAGAAGGGCCTTAATAAATAAACTAAAAAATATCCCGCTATCCACAATAGGGAAAAAATGATAAGAGCAAGGTGTTTATTCTCTGACTCCTCTAAAATATGTATTATAGTAATAGTGACGTAAGTATAATATGCTATCGATATTATGATACCGTGGAATTTAAGTATTGTATAATCCTGTACTAGCATCATATTAGTCATGCCAATTATGATGATTATTAAGCTGCTAATGGCTAGGCTTCTATATTTGATTTTGTTAATTAAAGTAGTAATGCCTAAGCCAGCTATGATGTAGCCTAGCATTTCGTTTAATTCAAACTTAGCCAATATCGTACTCGTTACGCCTTTACTGCTGAGTACTCGTGGTATTATATGCGCGTTAATATGTGTGGTGCAGGCAAAAAAGAGCACGCCGAGAAATAATAATAACACTCTTGGGAACGGATGATTTTGGCTCATAAATAATTATTTGCTAAACTAAATTACATGGTATATAAATTTTAAGTTATAAGTATTGGTAAGGATATTAATGTTTCTATTATACTAACCTGAATTCTATGTAACAAGTTATACTGCACAAAACTGAAGAATTAGGAACGTAATTTTCATATTTTAATAAAGTTTTAGGGGAAATATGGTAACAGAACTTCAAATGTTACTATAAGTTAGTAATTGCCTTAAATCTTTGGTACTTACCGTATTTATTTTCTCTCCCAATCATTGTAAAACAATTATTAAAGGGGAGCAGGATAAATTAAATAAATTTATTATACATAATGTATTTAGCGCGAATTCTCAGCCTATTGCGTTGAATTATATGGGACAGGATAGTAAGGGGATTAATATAGTGTTTGAAAACCACAATAATCTTGGCACCAATAGTAAGGTTCTGGTGTTGGTATGGTAAAGCATAAGACTGCAGTTGTTTAAGAGAGATAGTGGAGTATGCTTCTTTGCTTTCAAGCATTGTTTTTTCATTTTAGCGGAGAATGAGTGCTGCTTATGTATTAGTGTTACTTCCGCACGTCTAATGCTTAAAATAAAATCCAATTCTTGAGATCAAATGAGTATATTTGAATAAAAAATTCATTAGTTAATATTACATTTTAAAACCTATGGCGATAAATGCAACCTTTTCGATATTAAGTAAGAATATAAAGTATATTAGTAGAAATTTACGAGTAAAAAATTAATGAATAAAAAAATTATAATTGACGCTAATTTTCCTAACGAAACAAGAGCGGTATTATTGAGTCAAAATAACAATATCGAAGATATTGAATATGAAACAGCTACTAAACAACAAAATAAAAGTAATATATATCTTGCTAAAGTTACCAGGGTAGAACCTTCTTTGCAAGCTGCTTTTATAGAATATGGAGCAGATAAAAGTGGCTTTTTGTCTTTTGTAGAAATTCACCCAGATTATTATAATATACCTAATTTTGATGCGAAAATATTATTGCCTATAGAGAACTTACAAGCAATTGCTTTTTCTAATCTTCCTGCTGAGGACCTTGAGGACAATGTTAGAGAAAGGTCATATAACCCCCTTATAGATAGTGAAGAAATTGATTTAAACGCCATAGAGAAATTAGTAGATGAAAAAATCCAAAGTGAATTTAATCTAGAGGTCTTGGATAATGATATTGAAACAATAAGCTCATGGAGCAATAATAAAGAAGCAGAAAATAAGCAAAAACAATATAAAATTCAAGAAGTAATAAAAAAGGGGCAGGTTATACTTGTTCAGGTTACTAAGGAAGAAAGAGGAAATAAAGGAGCCTCATTTACTACTTTTATATCTTTGGCTGGAAAATATTGTGTTTTAATGCCTAATACTCCCTTGCAAAATGGGGTGTCCCGTAAAATATCTAACGTTGACGAACGAAAAAGGCTAAAAAATATTATTAGTAAAGTAACGGCAAATAATAGCAATACTTCAAGCATTATAGTACGTACTGCAGGTGCTGGTTGTACTACCTTAGATATTAAACGAGACTATGATTATTTAGTGAAATTGTGGAATAAAATTCGTGAGATTACTCTTAAATCAGTAGCGCCGTGCTTTATACATGAGGAAGATGGGTTGATTCAAAAAATAATTAGAGATATGTTTGATCATACGGTCAAGGAGATGATAATACAAGGTAGCACCGCATATCAAAATGCTGTGAAGTTTATGAAAGATATTTTACCAACAGAACTTAGCAAGCTTAAAGAATATAAAAGTAAGGTACCAATTTTTACAAAATTTGCTATTGAGGAACAATTAGCTAACTTATACCAACCAGTTTTTGCGTTACCTTCTGGGGGATATATAGTAATCAATCCTACCGAAGCGCTAATTTCAATAGATGTGAACTCTGGTAAGGCTACCTCAGAAAAAAATATTGAAGAAACAGCACTAAAGACTAATTTAGAAGCAGCACGAGAAATTGCTCGTCAAGTAAAATTAAGAGATTTATCTGGCCTATTAGTAATTGATTTTATCGATATGTACGATACTAGAAATCGGAGAATTATCGAGAGATCTTTCCGGGAATTTTTAAGTCGTGATCGGGCACGAATTCAAACTGCTAATATTAGTCAGTTTGGGTTGCTGGAAATGTCGCGTCAAAGGCTTAGACCTTCCTTTCTAGAGTCCAATTCTTCAATTTGTTCATATTGTAATGGTAAAGGGCTGGTAAGAGCTGATGAATCCAATGCAATGTTAATTTTACGGACAGTAGAAAATGAAATCTTTAATGAAGCAGTGGATGTAATCAACGTTTTTGCTAATGTAAGCTCAGTAATTTATTTACTCAATAATAAGCGGTCAGAAATATCTTTCATTGAACAGAAATATAGTTTAAAACTAAACTTTCAGGTTGATCCTACTGCTACTTCCGATAATTATTCAATTGAAAAAATAAAATTACCGAAAAAAGTTAGTAATGTAGTAGTGAATAATAAACCGTTAATTCAAAATCCTTCGGCGAATTACCAAGAAGAAAAAAATAGTAAAGTGGGAGCTAATCACAATAAACAAAAATGGAAAGTATCAGGTAATAAAGCGGAAATAGGGGGAGAGATAAATCAGGAGATAATAGTAAAAGATCATGAAGAAACTGGCAATTCTAAACCAGGAAAGGGGAAAATTGGGTCCGTAAAGGAAACGGGCAATGGGGGTATTGTGCAAGGCAATAAGGCAGGGGGGAGCGATGATAAGCTACCCAGTCGAGAAGCCTTACATCCTAATGTTATTTTGCAGCCACCAAAGACGATAATAGAGTTACCTTTAGATAGCCCCATAAATCCAAGCCAAATGGCTACTGGGATTAATGAGCAGCTAGTAAGTAAGAAAGATATGGTGAAGCAACAAAAAACTGCTGAGAAAGAAAATGAGCTGCAACCGGCTGCGCCACTAAAAGATAATGCTAATAATTCGGAATCCTCATCCCCCCCGAAAAATGCTAAGAAAACATATTCTCGTCCAAGAGCGCGTAATAAGCATAAACTCGATAGAAAAAATGATACCCCAATTTCAAATCAGGAAATAATAGGAGGAAGTTAGAGTGAATTATCTTTCCTGTTTACAAGACGTCCTGCATATAGTTCAAAAAAGTTCTCGGGATTTTGAAGAAAACAACGAAGCCGAGCCAAGCTGTGTACCTAAACGATTGTTACTCGGCGGAAAGCAAGGGTTGACAACCAAATCACCAATTAGATTGACTAGTGCAGGAAGTCTAAAAAATCTCTTATTCGTACTACAGTGTTTATTGTTATTGTCATCTTGTAATTTAAGGGCAGTATATAATCAATCTAGTTCTCCAGCTATTAATCAATTAAATGCTATTACAATCCAGGATATTAATTCGGTGGCGGGAACAGAGCTTGTCTATCATTTATCTTCTCTACTGCCTAGGAAGCATGGAGTTAAAGTTAAATATATATTAAACATAGAATTTTCTAATAATAAATCCCCTTCTATATTACAAAAAAATTCTGACTCTTTAAGAGAAATAGTCGATCAAGTTGTACGCTATAAACTAATTGATATACAAACCAATAGAACAGTAACAGAGGGAAAATTTAATCATATCACAACTTATAGGGTAGATTCTGCAGTTTATAGTAGCTATACATTAGGTGAATTAGGAGTAGAGGAGCTTACTAAACGAGCAGCAGAAGAAATTATCAGTCGATTAATTTTATATTTCGAAAGTATAGGATAAAGATCAAATTATCAATATGAAGTTTTATCTATTGCAAATTATTGCTCTATTTAAGCAAATTGAGAGTCAACACATTAAAGCGCTACTACTTTATGGACCGGATAAGGGTTATATAGACAAAATCACTAACACGTTGATTAAAAAATTTAATTTACTTAAAACTTCTATTGAATATTCAGAGCTTAAAAACTCTTCCCTTAAGATATTAGCAAATACCCAAAATTTTTTCATGCAAAAGCAATTAATTAAAGTAAGATCTGTTGGGGAATCTATCGATAAATTGGTAAAGCTTGCTCTTACGAGTGAATTAGGACATTTTGTAGTGTTCATAGCTGATGAATTATCTGCTCACGCTCCTATTAGGAAATTTTTTGAAACAGAAAATCATTTAGCCTGTTTAGCGTGTTATCATGATGGGGAACAAAAAATTGCTAAAATCATTTTACAAAAATTTGCTAAAGCAGGTAAAAATATAGAAGAAGAGGCGGTTAGATATTTAACTGGAATATTAACGGGAGATCATCAGCTCATATTGAATGAAATTGATAAATTAATATATTTTACTATTGAGAAAGAGCAAGTGACCCTAGAGGATGCACGCTCTGTTATTACCACTGGTTTGGTAGGAAATGGCGATACCTTATGTATCTACTTTGCGTTAAATAACCTGGCCGCTTTTTTGCAAGAATTTATAAAGTTAAAGCAACAAAATATTAATGAAGTATTAATGATTAGAGCCCTAATAAGGTATTATGTCACCTTATATACTTTATTAAATAAAATCGCCGATAAAATGAATATAGAAGAGGCTATCAAGTTCTTATCCCCTCCTATTTTTTATCAAAATATCCCAAGTTTGAAACAAGTGATAAACAAGATTGATATAGTAGAATGTACCAGAATTTTAAAATGTTTACAGCAGGCGGAAGTAGATTATAAGCTTAACCCAGCAGGATTTGATATATATAATCAAGTATATAAACAATGCAATCTATAATACCATTTGCGAAAACTAATCATCTACGTTTGTCGTACTTCATGATCGCTGCTCCTCACGTATACGTCTGTATGCGGAGGTAGCCGACACTCGTACTCCTAGTGCTAATTTAGTTTTGGGAAATGGTATAGCTTGCTTTTAGAATATATTGTTAGTAATAAAAGGATATATTATATGTACCCCATCGTAAGGTTAAGACGTAATAGAAAATCATTCTGGCTTCGAGAATTGATTGCAGAAGCTACTTTAAGTGCACAAGATTTAGTATTAGCCTTATTTGTAGTAGAAGGAGAGAATCAACGGCAAGAAATTGAATCAATGCCAGGAATATATAGATTATCAATTGATCAAGTCATTTTAACTGCTAAAGAGGCATATGAAAATAATATTAAGGCAATAGCTCTTTTTCCTTGCGTTGAGCCACAATTAAAGAATAATGATGCTGATGAAGCATATAATATAGATAATTTAATATGTAGAACTATCAGAAGTATAAAAAATGCTAATATAGATATTGGGATAATATGTGATGTTGCATTGGATCCTTACACCAAGCATGGACATGATGGAGTTATATATAATGGGGATGTAGATAATGATAAAACAGTAAAAGCTTTATGTAAACAAGCATTAATTCTAGCGCAAGCTGGAGCAGATATTGTCGCTCCTTCCGATATGATGGATGGTAGAATTATAGGAATACGCCAGATGCTGGATGCTGAAGGGTTTTATAATGTTAACATATTAGCTTATGCTGCTAAATATGCATCAAGTTTTTATTCTCCTTTTAGAGATGCTTTAAATAATAATAACATTAATTATCTAGATAAAGCGACCTATCAGCTAGATATACGTAATAGTAGAGAAGCTATGTTAGAAATAGAACATGATTTGGCTGAGGGAGCAGATATGATTATAATAAAACCTGGTATGATGTTTTTAGACATTATTCGTGATGCAGCCATGAATTTTAACACTACAATATTTGCTTACCAGGTAAGTGGTGAATATGCTATGCTAAAATTTGCTGCAGAAGCAAAGGCATTAAATTGGCATGCGGCTTTAATAGAGTCCTTAATATGTTTTAAACGCGCTGGGGCTAGTGTAATTTTTACTTATGCCGCCCTTGAAGTAGCAAAAATTTTGTCAACAGGACCTAAGCTGACACTTATAAAATAGAAAATAATAATTTGTGGTAATGACATGAAGCAAGACCTGCCGCGCTCAAGCATGATGATAAAAATAGTGATAATAATAGGGTTGTTAATTACTGTAACCTCCCTATATCTATTATTTACTAGTGAAGTGCCCCAAAAGCCTATCGCCGGAGAAGGGGATATGCATAAAAATGAAGTACAGATAGGGGGCGATTTTGAGTTAATAGATCAAAATGGTAAGGTATTTCATAGTGATAAATTAAAAGGTAAATTTAGCTTAATTTATTTCGGTTTTACTTATTGCCCTGATATTTGTCCTACCTCTTTACAAAAGATAGTTGAAGTTTATACCACTTTACAAAAATATCAAATTAATATTCAATTTGCTTTTATTACTATCGACCCTAAACGTGATACTCCGCACGTCCTTAAGGAATATTTAGCTCATTTTAATCCGCAATTTATTGGTTTAACGGGTGATGAGCAGCAAATCAAGGCAGCAGCAGATATATTTAAAGTATATTATGCAAAAGTACCAGGAGAGGGAGACGATTATATGCTGGATCATTCGTCTTTTCTTTATCTGATGAGTCCGGAAGGAAAATATTTAAAGCATTTTTATTTAAATTCTTCTTCTCAAGAAATTATAGAATATGTTAGGCTATTGTAGTAAACTAATATTAAGAATTTAATTCCTAATAAACTAAAAAGGGGTTTTATGGTGAATCCATTATTAGTAGGTCAGACAAATGAAGTGATAGAAAGTTGGAAAGAATGTATTAACAACGAAACTCAGCTATGCTATATAGATGAACAATGCTATAATCCTGAGGCTGCAGAGACTTTACAGAGTTTAAGGGAACAATTTGTCCTAGCTTTGAACAGAGATGTAGATACAGAAGGCGCAAAGGGTGCAGTTTGGAGTATAAAACAAACAATGAAATGGTACCCAGTGAACGGGTTGGGTTTATATTCTGATGTGAAAAATTTTGTTAAGCAAATAGCGCCGGGTAGGGGAAACATGAGTGGACAGTTAGCGATCATGAATCAGGCTATAGAAGGAAGAATTAAAGAACAAAAACTACAGATATGGTTAAAGGGCACAATTGAAAGATATTGGAGAAAGGATAGATGACAGGAAGGTAAGGGAAAGTAAGGAAGATGTGAAAAACATATTTGACGATTTTCAGGAGTATGTAGGGCGTATTGGGGATTGCGGTAAAGTAGACCTATTATTTGCGAGTAAGATAGAAACTCGAGAGTTCAAAATGGTAGCAAAGGCGTTGAAAGAAATGAAGGATAAGCTAGGACACGCCAAGGATAGAGATGAGAGAAGCAACAGATTAGAGGAGGGGTGCTATCAGATAAAACATATCTGTCAAAATCTACTGCTCGTTTCGCTGGACGGTCCTTTGCATTCTTCCCAAGAAGCTACTCCCAGCACTTCTCAATATGGTTCTCCACCCCCTGTTCAAGACGCTGTTCCCAGTACTTCTCAATATCGTCCTGCACACGCTTCTTTAGTGGATTTGCTGCCCTCTTATGACATAGCATCGAGTGTAGCTGGCTTACCTTCTTACGAGGAAGCTGTACAATACCGATCATCAATAAAACCTATTAATAGGATAGGGCAGGGCTCGATAGCAGGGGCGTCGGATGTGACTTCCACAGGACGTGTCTCTCCAGCTCCGACTCCGCCAGCAACTTCACAGAATAATAGTGGTAGGCCCAGTCCGGCGCGATAAAGATGAAAGTGGCTGTTGTGTATAGCAGGGAGTACTATACCTATAATGCGCAGTATTGCATGATTTCAACAGTAACGGTTTGGGGTGATTATCCTATTAGCAGATGAAATTAAATTTACTAAGGAAATATGGAAAAGCATATAATAGTATCATACCTCTTTGCTCTTGGGCTGCTTGCCACTATGCTAATAAAAAGTGTGTTAGATTATAATAAGATCAGATCTACTAATGCAAAAAAGGGTAAAAGATAGGTTAAAAATTATACTATGTTTTTTAGTATGTAGTAGCCTAGGAGTATATATAATATTATATAATCTTGAAGAGAATATAACATTTTTTTATCCTCCTTCAAAAATTAATGAAACAAAAATGGGTCAGGAATTTAGAGTGGGGGGAATAGTCAAGGCAGGATCAATAGAAAAAAATGCCCCTGATAAAATAATTTTTGTTATTACAGATAATATTAAAGATTTAAAAATATCTTATCAAGGAGTGCTACCTCCTTTATTTCGTGAAAAGCAAGGTATAGTGGCGGTAGGCAAACTAGCAAATAATATGTTTATTGCTAAGGAATTATTAACTAAGCATGATGAAAATTATTCGCCAGTACCACCTCCTATAAGCAATTAATATAACTTTCTTATAGCATTTCCGAAAACTAATCATCTACGTTCGTCGTACTTCATGATCTTCTGCTCCTCACGTACTAGTAGAGGTACGCGGCGGTAGCCACCACTCGTACTCCTAGTGCTAATTTAGTTTTGGAAAATGGTATTATAACAAATTGCGGTTAGTTATAAGAAATATTTTAGGAAACCTGTTCCTAGTAGATAGAGATTATCGTCGGGTAAGGATGGGTTTCCCTCTAAATAATAATGATTATTCTCGCAAGTTGATGGGAGGTCTAGCTCCTGCTGTACCAAAGATGATAAACTACTAAAAAACCCAGTCGCTTTATCGGCGAGGAAGGAGAGGTAGCTTAAGGGCGTTTTAGCAAACCAAGATTCTGCACTGGTAGTTTGCTTATTTTGTACTACTTCTGTCTGCGTCTTTTCTGTAGTCACGCTGGAGTGGGTTGAGGAGCAGTCTACTTCTACTTCTGGTAATGGGTTTATAGGCATAATAGGACTTGCATCCTTAGTTAGATCTGAATGTTCAGACTTAGGAGATAAAGGTGCTTGTTGTACAACAATTTTTTGAGAATTATCGGTCTCTATACTCATATTATGACATTTGTGTTTGGGCAGAGGAGAAGAGGTATTTTGTAGCTTTTCTCTCGTGTCACGCATTATCCATATTAATTTAATATTCTCTCGACTCACTTCTTCAATCTCTAACCACTTATTGATTAGCATTAGTTGATTGTCCTTTGAGCAGATTGTAGGAAGATAATCATCAAAATATTTCTGTAAAGCATGGGTGTTTTTACCAATAGCTTGTAGTTCTGTATAATATTGTATTATTTCGTCACTTGATAACTTTTTATTACTAACATGTAGTGCGGCTATAGCTGGAGGTTGTTGTGTTGTGAGCGATTGGTTTTCGTCCCTCACTATTTCGTCCTGAGCTATATCTTGTAATTCTAAAGTTGTATCAGGAGAGTGGAGCAGCTCACTGGCAGTAGAGTTGGTTTTACTAACTGTACTAAGCATCTCTATATTTTGTTCTTGAGGGTTTATCTCATTTGTCTGGCTATGGTATTCAGTTAATTGTTCAGAGATGTTAATTAACTTTTTAGTAGAAATGGTAAAACGATTTTTAATATAATGGCTGCTATTATCCTGCAGCTTTTTACTGAGCTGGTCTATAATTTGGAGTTTATTATTCTCTAAATATTCCCCATTAAATTCAGCTATTTTGGGGCATAAAATACTTGTAATTTTCTCCACTTGTTTTTGCAGGTGCTCACTTTGTTTTTTATTGAATTTTGTACCTTTAGTTAATTTTGCAGTTGCCGATAAAACTATTGACCTAGCCTCTAAAATGTTATTGATAGTGCTAGCGATTATTTTATTGCTCTCGCTTCTACTAGCTTTATCTGGGTACTTTTCTGCATTAAAAATACCAAAGTTTTGAGACTGATTCTGGCCCCCTGGTATTTTGATTGCAAACTTGTCCAGCACTATGCTATTAATTAATTTTTGTACTGCCGGGGAAGCTTGATAATCTTTTTGTAGCATAGGTATTTGTAAGTCAGCAGGAATTGTGATATAGGGGGCAATTTCAGTACAAATAACTTGCTTCTTAATATCCAGGAGGGGCACTTGCTCAAGTAATCTTGTTTTTAAAGTCCCTACAACCATTTCTTTTATCCCTTGATCAGTGGATAGTTGGCTTCTTATATCTGCTTCAAAACGTTCTATTTGCTTTTTAAAATTATTAAAATATTTTGGATTTATATTATATTTTACTTTTGCTTGTTCCATTGTGGCAGTTAGAGAGCTTATAGTGTTTGTTATACTTTTGACATCTTTATTACTACTTTGCTTTTTAGGGTCAGCATTTAATAAAGTATAGCACATTTGCGCACATTCTTGGTCCTTTAGGGAAATTACCCCATTATTTTTATAGGCTATTCCTGAAAGTTGGATAGCTATAAAACTTTTAATATTAGGTAGCTCTGGCTCCATTTCACTAATGATAAGTTCTGCTTTTTGTTGCTTTTGTAACGTGGTTAATTGATTTGAGGATTGTTTACCACTGAATTGTTTTTTTGGCAATGTATTTCCCTGAACAAGTATCGCTTTGTTGAGGGGCGCAAAATTTTTGCTCATATTCTTATGTCTCCTTAAAATATTAGTAATTTGTAAGTGCAATTGAGATATTAAATATTATCAATGAATAAGATAATTAACAGCACGCTGGCAATTTTACTTTTAGGGCAATTAGGAGGTAATACCTTAGCTTATATTGGTCTAAATAATATTACCATAGAAGAATCGTTTGAAACGAATATATCATTATGTGCATTATCATGATTTTGATATATAAGTCAAATAGTTTTATACTTGATACTGAGTTTTTTTACCACTATATGTTAATATTACATGCATATTAATAATTTAAATTAATAATAATACTTGACTTTGTGCGTGGATTTTTATAAATGTGTTGTCCTTTACAGAAATTTCATAAGTACAAGCTAGAACTTTGGAATAGCTGACTAACCATTTCCTTAAATATAAATCACCAAAATGACCTTAACAAAACAATCTTGTCTCACATTACAATATTTGTAGTCCGTTCTTAACGGTACTAGTTTAACAATTCTTTAAATGAGTAAGCTTTGTCGTAACAAAAGAGTATATCAACATTATTAACTTATTATTTAGGAATCTTATTTATGCGGATATTTAACATCAAATCTATTATCTCTTTATCTTATCTTTCGCAGTTAGCCTTTGCCTGGAATAAGGGGGCTTATGCGGAAAGTCAAAACACTACCAATAGCTTGAGACTAGCTGAACCCGATAATATCCAGCTGGGCAAGGGAAATATGGCATACCCTGTTTTTCTGGATTTGGATGAAGTGGGTAGTCAGTTAAAGCAAGGAACGGCGCATACTACACCAGAATGGTGGAATATTATCAGGACTCAAAAGGCAGAAGCAAAAATAGATATAGAGAAATATTTTGAGCCAGGATTGTTTGAGGAAGGCATAAATAGTGTAGTAATAGGAGAAGATTATTCCGCGCAAAAGATAGCATCTATGCGAGCAGGGGCACCTTCACCTTCTAGCTTTTATACTTACAAAGTAACGCACTCAGTTTTAAAAATGAATATAAAGTTTGAAGGTTTTACTCAAGATGAGATAAGAAAAGTCACGCCTGATATTGACAAAGCTATTGAGGTATTTGACCGCACAATTGGCATATTTCATTCCGAAATGGAATATCACTGTACTCTGCAAAAATGGGATCAACCTCAAGGACATGTGTTAGGACGATACCATCCCCAGGGCATTGATCCCACAAACTCCAAAATTATGAGATGTAAGATGGAGGCGGTAATAGGCAGTGCCACAGAATATGAGGGTAGTACCATTAGGCATGAGATAGCTCATTCGCTGCAATTTTTTAATACGAATGGTAAGGGTATGAGAACATTATTGTGTGAAGGGATAGCGGTATTTATTGAAGACTATGATAATTCTCAGCCTTATTATATCGACTCAACTTCTAATTTATTTAAGAGTAATAAGGCCCTGCAACTTTATAATAAAGATCAAGTGTTGGAAAATGTTCGGGCGCGTTATCAGATGGGGCCAGCTATAATAAAGCAAGTGTATGAAGTATCACCAGCTGCCATAAGGAACACTTTAGATTGTATACGCACTCAACCAGAAGAAGCATGTATAAATCAACATTTTAAACCTGCCTTTGATTTAACTCGGTTTAAACAATGGTTAAATAATAATGGCAAAACTTCAGATGCAGTGGAAGAATCGCCTTTGGTTTTTATATGCGATGCGAATAAATCCCAATATAAAATCTTTGCTTGTAGCCCCTGGCTAATATCGCAAGCTGAGCAAGATATTGCTAATCCTAAAGAAATGTATGATACAATTACCGGGGGGTTCCCTTGGCTGAGCCACTATGTTCCAGCTGATAGTAGTACTATATTATATGATGGCTCCTACAAGCTCTCATACCATCCTGCCGGAGGTGCATCTTTTACTGAGTTTCACAGTACAGGTAAGAGCACAACATATAATTGTCCTTCCTCTTGGTCATCATGGCTTTTAACCAATATACAGTCGATACATGATAGTATCAATAATGCTGCGGATTGCCATTCTATCCAAAGTACAAGTCAATATATTATCGATAGTATGCGCCAAGCTTGTACTCAAGGTGATATAATAACTTCTGATAATCCTACTGCACCTATTACAAGTTCATCCCATATAAATACGTTGCTATTGCAATGCGATACTGTTAAGGCACATTGTATAGTTGTAGACTGTAATGCCCCTAAGGATTATAACGCTAGAGCACAATGTCAACGCCAATCACAATCAATTAATCATAATAATAAGGATGGTAAACATGTTGACGTTACTATCTTTACAGATAATAAGCCTGGCGTGCTCTTTCAGTGTACTGACGGATGGGCGGAGTGGGTGATAAAGGAAACGGAGCAGGATAAAGTAAATATTCAGATTGCTACTAAACATATACCGCTTGGTTGTAGTAGTACTATACCTACCTATTCAGGACCATCCGCTAATCAACCGGAGCTGGGTGGCAATGATACAGATACTGCTAGTATTGTGCTGCGAATAGTAGGTATTACAGGGGGCTTAACAGTTACAACGCTAGGAGCAATAGCCGGCATATTGTTATATAAAAAATACTTTCTTGCACACAAGAAAAGCCCAGCAGATCTAGAGCAAGCAATCCCTAAGCCCGAAATTTCAAATCCTAAGTTTGGTAGTTCCACTAACCCATCTCTTGATCAATATCCAATCATTAAGGTGGAGTATAATCATATTCCCGAGCAAGCGAAGGCTCGGCCTACTGTTCCCCCTAAGCCAAAGATACCAGCATCCTTGTTAGAGAAAGCTAGCAAATCTCTTTTATCATCTGATATAGAATTACAAGACTCTATGCTAGTGTCTTCTTCAACATTGAGTGAGAATCAGTATGAGCCAATAAATCATCCATTGCTCTATGCTCCAATCCATTCTGGACATCAATATATTGCTTCTCTGACTCCCGCAGCTAATATGCAACCGCTGTTAGGTGTAGATAGCGATTAAATCCTTTAGTTTTGTGTGCCTCATCTCCTTTAAATTCCTGACTTAAAGCGAGCTCTAAAAGAAGTCTATTATTTTACTAACCAATTCTGGATCAGCATCACTATTCTGACTCAGAATTGGTTCTATTGAATTTAAGTGTTAAGATATATTATAAAAAAACCTTGCTAAATTTAAAAATTACGTTAAAAATGTTAAATTAATTTTTAAATAATAAATAATCAATAATATGGCACCCTCTGTTGTATCCAAAATCCTGACTATTATATATAACTCAGATGTTAATAAATATTTCAGTTATCTGTGTAGCGCTAAGTTAGAAAATAGTATTTATAACCTTTTTAAGTCATCTCACTTGATATGGAAAAAAAATTGTGACTTAGTAAAGGAACCTATTAAAATGACCTGTAATAATGTTACTGAACCTTTATACAATAAGCTAATAATTTCATTAAAAAGTGGATTAGTGACTACCCTTACTTGTGAAAATCTTGAAGATGATGATAATAGAGTTTATAGCCTGAAATCTTCCTGGTTAAATAATCACATTGAGTATCAAGATCACTGTTCACCGGAGTGGACCAGTTGGATTACTGATACAATATCTTATGTTGTGAATAATTATATTTATCCAAATTACTACTCCAGTTCGTCTTATACTGCTAATATAACTAGCCTTATTGAAGATAATATTTTAAGCCCACTTTATCGAAATTGTTTAAATAAGAATTTAGACCAAGATGTCTTAATTGGTGATAGTACTGATAGGCGAAGTATTCAGGACCAATCTCCTTATGGCTATTCGGGGCTAGAGATAAGTATTATGGCAGGAAGTATTATTGGTAGCGTTGTCCTTGGGGGTATTGTGCTCAAAACATTATATAATAAATATTCAGTTAAGGAGTGTAATATAGTGAATGCTCATAGCCCAGAGATATTAGAGGATGGCGGTCCTTCCTACTCTACACAAGAAACACAACTAATAGGTTATTGTGGGAATGTAGGAGCAGTAAGAGAGTTATTTCAGGGCAACATCGCCTCTGGTAGTATACCCTCTGCTAGAAGATCACTAAGTATTAATAGTAATATAGAAGTTGTCAACCCTCAGATAGATGAGGAAATAGATAATTTTTCTTTCTCTTCTTCGTTACTAGGCACGGAAAACTCATGGGAAGTTGCTAGTTTTGCCATCTCGATTCCTTAAACAATTTTATAGGATGCCTATAATTTGTTCTTTTCATATTCAATAGACTTCTTTCGAAACTCTACTGGCGATGGTAATTTGGACAGTGAATCTAGGCTCAAGGCCTCACTACTACTGCCGTACGCTGCGGCCCTACGCTCCGAGTCTTCTTCAAATTCCCTACCAGAAGCGAGTTCTAAAAGAAGTCTAATATAAATTTTCAAACATTATCTATTTAATAAGTATTTAATAATTAAAATAGTTTGACTTCATTATTAAAGAATAGTACCTTTAAGTTGTATTAGATACTTATTATCCCATTAAAAGTATTAGCTCTTATATTATATCACAGATTATAGTGAATTGATGTGCAGGGTGCTAGAGTTGATCTTCTCTTCCTCAGTAAACTTACTAGGCTTTGTTCCTTCCTGTCGAGGTTGTGTTGACAAAATTTTTTAGTAGACTTTTTGAGCAGATTTTTACCGAAAATATAGGTGAATTTTGCAACTAAATAGTCCAGCTATGTCAAAAAATTTGCCTATATTTGCAGGACAAATCTGCCAAGAAAGGACCTGAAAAATTTTGTCAACACAACCTAGAAATTAGATTAAATAATAAAATTGGGAGGTTATTATGAATTTATACAAATTAATCGTTAAACCTACTATATTGCTTCTGCGAGCAGCTGGTAATTCATGCCATTTTATCACTGGCTTTTCTTCGGATGATAATAATTATGTAGGTGTTACTAAATATTATAAGAGCGAGTTGGTGACACCTAATTTAATTGAAATTTATGACTATTCTCAGCAATTACCGTTTCTAAAAGAAGCACTGCCCCTTGATCAATACGATATTATGTTTGCTAAAAACTGTATGAGCAAAAGTATTTATGCTGAAGTAAGGCCTCAATGTACTAATCTCACTCAAGCAATATGTACTTTTATTTCTCATACTGTCTATCCCATGACCAATTGTATAATTGATGCGGTTAATCAATTTATTAGGGTCTCTAGCAGTGAATTGCATGATGATCCAGTGCTGCCCGAATGGTTGTTTAAAGAAGAAAATTCTTTAAATCATAATCCAGTAGAAAACCTTGGATTGTTAGGTAATACCCTAAATTTTTCCTCTCCACCTCCAATAAGGTCATCAAGAGAAATAGTCATTGATAACGAGGCACGAAATAGTTTTAAAAAATTAATAGATCATACTGTTTCAATAGCAAGCATGGTATTACGTGTGCCGCGGGCAAGCGAGGTAGAGGTGATTAATTGTTTCGCTCATCATCACCTAAGGCAGGAAGTAACGATGCGAAAGCAGCCAGATATTACGGTGTTTATATCACATGACCGTAAAGGTCATCTTAAGCTCGCGGAATGTATTACAACTGAGGGAGATGTTTATATCCATAATGCAATATTTCAGCAACAAATTGGTCCCCTAAATACCTTACTTTCCAAAACATTTAAGCCCATTTATATTAAAATTAATAGTGTGGACGAGAATATGGAAGCGAATAATATTATAGGCCAGTGTCTTAAAGGTTTAACAAATAACGAAATGACATTTAATAATTTAGGTAGTCAGGGGTATAGTACTGCATCGCCAGAAGGTATTAAAACTGCTCATAATTGTATTATTCCACACCGGATGTCAGTTACTGTGCTTTTGATGGGCGCCCATGTTGGCAAGAAGGGTCAATTAAAGTTAGACATTAAGGTAAAATTTCTGGTAGAGCACGATGTGGAAGAAGCAAATAATTCTATTCTTAGTCCTAAAGCTCTGAATATTTCAGCTCAAGCAATGAAACTGATGCATAATGACAGTGAGGAAGCAAATGAAGAGAGAGTGACTAAGCTCCGGCAAACGTTATTAAGTAATATGCTCGCTCCTTTGGATAAATCTAATGAGGTAAAGGATAATAGTGATAAAGAAAATAGTGGCGAATGGAAAGAATCATTGAATTTGGTTCACACTATTATAGGTACAATTTTAGGAATTATTTCTTTACTAGGAGTGTGTTGGTTGGGAATAAAAAAAGGACCAATAATATGGATTAAAATTGTTAAGACATGCCAAGGCGATGACAGGGTAGGGGAGAATAACAATGACAATAACCTACAGGAAACAAGCCTACCAAATATACAACCTAGCCTAGAAGCAAGGGATAATGTACTAATAGTTTTAGACAATATTAATCCTGTTCAGCCAGTGGAATGCCCTACCGCAAGAGAGAGCGATCCTTTAATATCCTCTAGTAAAATAATGGTAGGTATTCTCCCAAAGGAAACACCAATATCCTATGTAGGAGAGCAAAATAGTCTTGTGTTTCTAGACGACGAAAGAGCAACCCCTATAGCTGGGGGGAGTAGTAATTATAGTGAATTAATCTGAACTAGCTGTAAAGCCGTTTCTGGCTCTTCCTAATGACTGTTTGGCTGCTCTCCTCTGCGCTAGTCCTCTATCTTAATTGAAGTTACTATAAATCAACATAACAAAATAGGAGGTTAAGATGAATATAAAAAACCATTGTTCTTACTTATGAGCTTCTTCGCTAGGTACGCTAATGCCTTTTATGGCAGAGAGCAAGGTATGGGTAATGAGCAAGAGCATTATCATCAGCTTATTACTAAATATTCTTATACTCATACCCAAGTTACTCATTATTGTGAGGTAAGTATGATAAATTATACTGATCTTAAAGAATTGGAGGATCATGAAAGGTATAATGATATTTTAACAATGGAGGATTTTGAGAACACTATTTTCAATAAGACCTGTCCTGCGGTACAAATGATTGCCTCTAGAGAAAAGATTTACTGTAGTAAAATGATCAAAGTGTTTTGTCTGCAAGTACAGGAAACACTTGTTAAAATTCCTGAATGTATAATGAAAAGCTGGACAGAATTAATTGCTAATCGATTAGCTAACATTAAAAATTTTGTGTTAGCTGACGGTTCAGAAGGTAGGGTGACTGGGTTTATAGAGCAGCAAAATGATGGTACAGGTTTTGTGGAAGCAAATATAGTCAATTCAGGAGAATTTGGTGCTAGGCGCGATGGAGCGAAGCCTATAGATAATAGGCGAGCGACGAGTAACGACGTCACCAACTTCTCATCAATTGACTATAATATACAAGAAGAGACAGTAGGCGGGGCGGCGCGCGCGGAGGATGTTGATTATTTTGTATTGGATGACGATTCAGAAGGTAGGGCTCAAGAGTTTACAAAGCAGCAAAATAATGTAAAACGTTTTGTGAAAGCAAATACTACAGCAGTAGAGACAATAGGCGGCGAAGGAGGAGGGTATAGTGTGGACCATTTTGAAAGAGATATGCTAAAACTGTTAAATCTGCTTCAACAGAACCGTCCTCTTCAAAATACTGAAGTGCGTGCTCAATTAATGAAATTATTAGCAGATAATCCAACTGGTTCTTTAATGTTTCGTGTGGATAAAAGTATGGCAGCGGTGGTAAAAAAGTGTATAGAGAATATTAAAGATGACGTGAAGATTACTATTCTGAAGGATGCTGATGATAGTATCATAACTTTTAGTTCTTATAAGCCGAAAAAGCTAGCACAATGAGCTGTAGATAATGGAGAAATTTCTATGAATGATATTAAATTGACTAAGAGCTTAAGTGATATTGATTTACTCAGTAAGTGGTTTAAATTGCAGTATATACGAATTAGTAGCACAAAAGGGGATATTGATAAGAATGATGTGATAGGTACATGCCTAGGTGGTGATGAAAATGGCAGTAGTTCGGGGGTATTCAACGTGAATGCTCGGGGCTATGCTGTTATTAATAAGGAAAAATTTAACCTGGCTAAGCAGTGTGCAACATCAGGCACTAATATTACTGCAATCTTATTAAATAATGATGCCTCTTCTGCCTATTATCATCAGTTAAAAAATATTATGCCTTATATTATAAAAAGTGAGGAATTAGCAGGCGCTGGTAAAGAAATAAGCCCTGGGTATCGCCAGTCTATGATTCAGCTCAATAAACAAATGTCGAATGTTAGTGAGGAGCAAATTACCAGGGAAGTTAATAAGCTGATTCAAGATATTATGATAACCAAATTAAAGACTCCTCAAGACAATATAGACACACCACCACCTACAGGTTGGGATAGCCTCCACCCTGATTTAAGGTCAGTTATACTAGGACTAGTAATAGCGGTGCCTCCTGCCTTGATTACGGTGATTACGGGTATAGCGAAAATGAAAAAGCTATTCTGTTTTAAACATGTTTCCGAGGAACAGGAGAATATAGCACAAGAAAATATTAATAATGAAGAAAATATGCTATTAGCTGAAGGTAGGATTAATAAGTCGTATAATGTTGCTGAAGAGTTAGCAGGAGTCGCAAGAGCATTAGCAGCAACGGTTGACAATAGTATAGTAGCTGCTCGCTCGAAAGTAGAAGCTAAATTACCCCACTCCTCTAGTGAGTTAACTTGTATCTCTCCTGCGACAGTTCCAGCAGAATTTTCAAGCAGGCAAGCTAATACTTCTACTGCCCTAAATCAGCTCGAAGAATTGACGATGTTAGGAATAGATAGTAGCGATATAGAAGTCTCCTATGAACTAGTCACGTCTTTATAATTGACAGACTTATAGATTAGGGGCTTTGTTTCTCTAGGCCTAGCCCCCTAACTAAATTTGTCTGATTAATGGAGAAGATCTTATAGGCTTTTTACACAAATTTGTGATAATATTATTGTCCACATATTCGCCGCTAGAGTTATTTTGAATCCATTGTTCATTCAGGAAATGTATTATTAAGGGGCTGTTATACAAGCGCTCTTCGGGACTCTGGCTATTTATCAACTCTTGTACAATGAATTTTTGTAGAGCAGGATTTAACATGTATTGTTTAGGTTCCGGATTTTGCAGGGATTGTAACATTGCTTGAATAACTCCACCAAATAATAGAGCGCGTGTTAACTGGATATCTTTAGCGGGCACAGATTCACCAGTATTATCGAAATTTATGGGATATCCTCCTTTCAAAATTCTAATTATGCCGCCCCTTATCGGGTATTCGGTATTTAATGGATATTCTATGTTATCCATCACATCTGTAGCCTTATAAGAACTATTTTGAATCATTTTTAATAAAGAACAAAATTCTATATCCTGTGAGGAACAACTAATGAAATTCTTAGTGCCTTGGAGTTTAGTGAGGTCTATGGAGGTTGTAATATCTTCTCCTGTACAGCCGAAAATATAGTCTGCTTCTTGAAATAGTAATTGCTCATCTGCCATAAACTGAACAGAATTTAATAAGTCATATTGAGCATTTAGCTTGTCATATACTATTACTCTATGGCCCAAAGATAAAAGCAACTCTACAACAGCTCGTCCTATTACTCCTAAACCTACGACCCCACATACTGCCTTATTGGTATGCACGGGTAAGGATGGGATTAGTTTAGTGATTACCGCTTTAGCAATCATAGGAGATTCTAGTAATTGTTTTGCTGCAGAATATGCAACATTAATCATTGGTAAAGCGATATTATTTTTTGTGACATAAGACATACCAGAAGAAGTTTGTTCTACCACAAAGGTCTTATATTTTTGCAGTAACTCCTTAGGGACATTCGCAATAGCTTTGCCGCCATCATCAAGAACAATAATAGTGTTAGAGTTAGTATTAATTATTGTATCACTTATTTTATCCCACATATTGATGATATCAGAATTGAAATAATCATTGAAATGGCCGAGTTGTGACGGATAAGAGCTGGGGTGGTAATTGACTCCTATCGTCATTAGCTGGTCAACTACTGCCGGGCAAGAGGAATATATTTTGCCCATAATATGGATATTGTGTGGTTTAGCCTGCAGCAATATTAAAGACTTTATGATATCGACGGTAGTAAAGAGAAGGTGTTGTACACAGATAAAGGTAATTTTTGCTAAATTGAAAGGGGAAGTAGTTTGCACTCGATCTACAATAGATTGTAAAATGGGTAACATTCAGTTTTACTTGATTAAAATAAAAGGTTAAAAAATAGATGTGTTGAATTAAACAATAAGCATTAATAATAAATTATATATTATAAATAGGACTAGCTAGTTTTTGGGTAAGTAGTAGAACAGTATGAAGTTACCTTAGTCAATATTACTCTACAATGGGTACATAATTAGAGTTAATGAGCAACAGGATTATAACATATTTTTCCTAGAACTCTATTAAAATTTTTAATTATTATTAACTAGTGTTATAAGATATTGATTTTGTTCACAGGGCTTATAAAGCTTTATTCTTTATATTCAATGCTTATACAACCATTAAAAAAAGTAGAGGACCAGCAGAATGTCCTGTTGTGTTCATTGTTATACACTAAGAATCTACTATCATGGTCTGCTATATATTTACTTGCGATTATTTGACCAAATGGATCATGTCCTGAGTGAAACATCCTGAACTTGATATCTTTCATGACAATAGCAGTAGGATGCTTGATTTTATGAGCTATGCTCATCAATATAGTTAATAGTTTGTTAATTTCTCTTTGATCTTCAATTAGGCTAGGAGGGTTTTTAAAATATGGAGAACTGTTAGGGAGAGTAGGGAGGCTCAAAGAATAATATAATTTATTTTTCTTATTTACAAGTGTTGCAGGCTGCATAATAGTGGGGATATACTCCTTGAGTTGGTAATCTTCAACATAGACTTGTTGTATTAACTGTCTTGGTAAAGCTTGATCATCGATAGAAGGCTGAAATGCTATGCCAAATTGTTTAGTAATAGAAATTAAATGTTTAATAGTGTCAATTAGATATGGTCTTGGTTTTAAATTACGGTTGTTAATTTCATGAGTAAACAAGGACCATAATAGACTAAATTCAGTAAAATCTCCTAATAGGCCAAATTGCAACTGTTGCCAGCCTTGTATAGCCAGATAGTTAACAAATTTTGCATAGCTAATATTATTGGTTTCTTCAAACCATTTATTAGTAAACACTATAATTGTATTATGCCAGCGATCTTTGGCGGTAGAATATTGATTAATCTCGACAAAGGTTTGCCAGTGATCTACCAGATGATAAGGGAGATGAATATTAGAGCCCAATTTTTTTTGAATTCTATTATGTCCTATCATGTCAGAAATACTTGGGAGCATAAAAACGGAACGTGCTCCAGCATTCACGTTCCAAATAGGTGCATGTGTGATAGGGGGATGCGTTAATATATTGAGTAGTTCAAATAGCCCAAACAATTTTCCAACTCCAAAAATATTTAGAGGAATTACTCTATCTTTGTCCTTAACAAATACTTCACTAGAATTATGAAGAATAAAGCTAAGAGGAATAGGGCTGTATGATAATTTAGTCCTGATAGATTCTGGAACTTTTGGATCCTTGATAGACACTAATCTTCCATCTCTAGTAGGCAGGTGAAAGACTCCTTCATTTACAATAGAAGTGCCGTAAGGATAGCTAATTTTAAATAGAGTATGTTGGTTATATGTATTAGATTGGTCACACTTTTCTGCTAATTCCCGATTTATTTTGTATATCTCATCTCTAATATCACCCCATGCGACTTCTTTAAGATTCAAATCCAGCTCTTTATTCATAAGTAAATTTAATTATTTAATTGAATATGGTTTTGCTCCTACCACTGTAAATAGAGTAACTGAATATAAACAACAGCTCTATACTCATACAGCTAATTAGTATAGTGAACAACAGTTATTTAACCGTCTCCTTTGGCATGCATGCTATAGTTACAGGAGTTTAGCGAAGGATACTTGAATTTGATAGTTGTTTGCCTGGGGCATATAGGCATATATGAATCCAACCGAATCCTACAAAATTTATGGAATCCCTCACTAAATACCGAACTCTATATATTAACTACTCAGCCGGTTGCAAAACAATACCTAATTTTCTTCTGATAACCCCCTCCTAAAATCCCCTCCTATTTTCGCCTGATATTTTTGGTCTTACCGAATCATTTTATATATGCTTTGTTATTAATACCTCTTAATATTTATGTGAGGGGTTAGATTTAATTAGCAAGGTATATATGTTTAACAAAATTAAGAGCTTTCAGAGTGAAGAACAAATCTTAGACCAGCAAAGGGTTCAAGAGATAGAAGGTAAATTATTAGGCTTATCAGGTAATGTTTTAGCTTTGAGGAGTGAAATTGGAGTCAGTCATAAAAAGCTGGAAAGTTATTTTAATATATTAAGTAAGCAAATATATGAGATGAAAAAGGATTTAGATTATTTACGCAGCTACTTAGATATGGGAGTTGACGAGGGAGATGATAGAGATAATGAAGAAGGGTGGATTCAAATATAAATCCTGCGCTAGTAGGGTAGATCTTTGATAGTCAGGAATTTCTTGAGCCTCTGGTTTTAGAGTAAGGAAATATTTAAGGGAGCCAACATTTTTCTTGACAGGTGTACATTCACCGAATACAGTTTTAAGGGATAATGATTAAAAATTGCGTTTTATTTAACACACTCTCTGTAATATTGTTCTTTACAAAAGTTTATAAGCAGTAGTTTATAACACAACCAACAGATGTTAAAATAGAGATTAAAATTGACTAATAAGGTTAAATTGATAAATTATTAAGTTTGTTCTAATCAATATTTTACTCCTAATAATTAGAATTCTCTAAAGTGTTACCTCAATGAAAAACGTTAGTAATATTATTAGTTGGTGTGGTTTTGGGATTAATACCGATTTGCGCATTATATCAAAAATATTTTTGTTAATTTTTGCTGTTTATACCAGTAGTATAACCGGTTATTTTTATTTTGATTTTCAAATAGAGGCAAAACAAAACGCCTTAATATTAGAGAAGAAGTATAAAGAATTTTTTTCGCAGGCATATTTAATATTACGTTTAACTGAAGAAAAGCTAAGTGTTCCGAATCCCCAGGAAATAGTTTCGGTTATAAAAGATATGCATCATTTGCTTAAGTTTAAAGCAAAATATTTAATATTTAAATCTATAGTAATCTTATATAATAAAAAAACTTTTAGCAAAAAAGGCTTACGTAACCACTCTAAATATTATAAGTTACTGAATAACATATCTCTTACTACTCCTCAATTAATAAAAAAAAATAAAGATTCTTTTTTTATCGCCTATCAAATCTCTACTGCTCCTGAGTTGATAATTTTAGGAATAGGGCCCAGTTCTAATGCTAATCAATATGAAAATATTACGCAAGCAGAGATAAAAAATCCAGATATAGTTATTGATTTATATAAACAATATTTAACTCAAGAGGCAGATAATTTAATTACTGTACGACAACAAACCATTAAAAATAAATTACCCCACTATATTAATCAATATGTAATAGGAGGAACTAGTCTATTATTTTGCATAATATTTATGTATCTCTATTTACGAAAATATACTAATTTTAAATTTAAAGATTTAAAGATTAGGTTAGAAAATAAAATAAAAAAAGCAGAAGCGTATAGGCAGCAAGTTGAAAGCCTTAATAAAAAAAATAATTACTTAAATACGCTATTAAAAGCCAAAAAAGAATCATATCAATTATACCTTGATTTTCTTTTAGAGATTTGGACCAGGATACAAAATGCTTTAAAAGAAGTACAAGTAAATGAAGAACTAATACTTAATAGTGGCAATACTAGCCATAGTAAGCTTCTAATCAAACAAAATCTAAATATTTTAACAAGCTTAGAAGGGCATTTTCTAAGCGGTTTAAATATTTCCGAGGTAAATATCGGCTCTATAATAAAAGAGTTGATGACAATATTTAATTATGAAATCTTAGAAAAAGAAATAGCTTTTTTCCCTGAAGAGGATAAAGATTTGTGGGTAGAAACTGATAAGCTTTTATTATCGCTCATTTTATTTCATGTAATAGAGAATGCGATAAGTAGACTATGTAGTAATAATTTCCTAACCATTCATATTCTTAAAAGACAAGGTTGGGTAAAGTTCTTGATAATAGATGAGGGATATGGGGTAATCCCTTTATATAGGAAAAAGGGTAATTTATTTTTGTTAGAGGATGAAGGTGTCAAGAAAATATCGCGACAATTAGGGATAATTATCAGTGTTTCCCAAAAAAAAGGTATCAATTCTACTTCTATCAAAATCCCTCACTTGGTTCCTCAAAATAGCTTGACTCCTCATATTACTAATTTTAATAAAACTAATGTCATTCAGTTGGCAGATTATAAAAAATAGATTCCCTCTCTGGATCAATAGCAGCAGTTTGGTAAAATATGTACTATCCTGCTCTTTATTTTGGGGTATCAGGCAAGATATATACTCAATGGATTTCACGAGTTGGATTTTATTTGAAAAACAACTCTTGAAAGGTGAACAGTATATTCATGTACTTTCAAAATTATACAAGGAAGTCTAAGTCGCAATCTTAAACTCAAGGGATCATATGTTGAATCAAAAGAATGTACCGCTTAATAAACATCCTGTAAATCCACTTGGATTTAAGGAAATAGAGAATAAATTATTAGGTTTATCCAGCAATATTTTAGCGCTTAGATTTATGGTAGTATCTAAGCATAATAAAACCCAACACTATTTTAATTTGTTAACTAATCAAATATATGAAATGAAAAAGCAAATAGATTATATTACGGTTTATCTCAATATTAAAACTGAAAGTAACAAAAATAGTAATAAATGGGTTTAAAATTCATTTACTACAAAAATGTTGTTAAACTTTACTTAAGTCTAAATGAAGTATAACATTTTTTAATTGCTATTTAAAATAGAATATTATACCTTGGTTTATGTTAATAATAGATAAAAGGTATTAGTAATTATGAAACATGAGATACGACATGATTGTATAAAAGAACATTGTAAACCCTATGCTATTGTAGAAAAACTTTGCGCAAATCTTGCCACTCTAAACTTACGTGATTGTAGTAAGAGCTTTATGCAATTACATCTCCATCAAGACAGTATACAAACGCAGATAATTTCCCATAGTAACTATATATTATTCATAAAAGTAGCAGAATATACTGACTTACTCTTAGAAGATTCGCCAATAATAAAAATTCTTTTAGAGATTGCTGAAAAATCTGCAAACTTAAAATGGATGTTACATGCGAATGGGGATGCAGCTTTTAAAAAAGCAATAGAATGTAAACACTATAAAACAGCTTCAGTAATACTGCACGCAGTAAAAGAATTACAAGATAATGGCAAGGGGGGAGATATGCAGCATTTTAATTCTCAGAACTTCCAGCTAGTAATGAAAAATGAAGTACTGAAAATGATCGCTAGCTTATCTGACCCTTCAAGGCTGGTATTTACAATCAAAGTTTATGATAACGATATGATCAAAGACTATAATACTCTTAAAGGTTATTGTATGATTAAGGATTATAATGTATCTATTAGTGAGGGTCATGAGAATGAAGAGAATAATCCCTCATTAATAAAGCGTCTTAAGGCCGCAGCATCTACTTTTAGTTTAAATACACTGCAAACCTCTCCCATGATGTTTAAAATTTCTAAAATTAATAATGAGCCTGATAAAATAGAACTTAGTATTTTTAATGATGGTCTTACGCCTACCATCTTTAGGGTGCCGATGAATGACACTTCTGTAGTGGAGCCCTCATGTTTTGGAATCTTGTCATGGTGTAGTAATCATTTTCCTTTACCAGTTTCTGTTACGGGAAATATAGCAGAAGATGTTGTATAATTGAGCTATAATATATAGGACTAAAGAATTTTCATACCAAATTGCTTTCTTCACATTAGGTTGTCGTATTTCGGGATTCGTCGTGCTCACCTAGATCTACTAGGTTCCGCGCGCCTCACCACTCATACTCCTACTATTGTCTTGAAAGCAACTTGTATCAGTATATTCCTTTGGCTTTCAAGAGTTGTTTTTTTTCATTAGGCTTCTTCCGAAACTCTACTCGAGATGATAATTTGGACAATGAATCTAGGCTCAAAGCTTCACTATTACTGCCGTACGTTGCGGTTTTGTGCTGCGAGCCTTCTGCAAATTCCCTACCAGAAGCGCATTTCTAAAAGAAGTCTATTTCTATGTAATGAGTAGATTTATAGGCATTTTCGCTCACAGAAACCGCAGCGTACTAAATGTATGTAAGGATTCGAGAACGAAAATAACCACAAAAATCGACCATTAGATAGAAATGTTCACAGAACCTACTAAGGGCCATTACATCTTATTCATAGGCGTTATGCCGATAATATTAAAACCCACCTTAATAATCTTTTGTATAGCGCTTGCCAAAGCAAGTCGTGCTGTGGTTAGTTCTAGATCTTCTTCAATTAAAAATCGGTAATCATTATTTTCTTTGCCAAAATTCCATAAGGAATGAAATTTGGAAGCTAAATTAACTAAATAGAAAGCTACTCTGTGTGGCTCAAAATATTTTGCTGATGCTTCTATAACTTTGGGCCAGGACGCCAGCAGCTTGATCATTTCTATTTCTTCTTCAGTAGAAAGTAACGACAAATTATATTGATTGATTTTAAACTTATCGTATGCAGTGTACATAGTGTCTTTAGCCTTCATCAGTATAGATCTTGTCCGAACATAAGCATATTGTACATAGAATATAGGATTGTCTTTGGATTGCTCTCTTACTTTAGCTAAATCAAAATCCAAAGGGGCATCGTTTTTCCGTGTTAACATCATAAATCGTATTATATCTTTACCAACTTCCGAGGTAACATCACGAACGCTAGTAAAATTTCCTTTTCGTTTTGACATTTTGATTGATTCACCATTATGCACAAAATTTACTAACTGACAAATTTTTACATCTACTTTAACTTTGTTATGAGTTAGGGCTCCTACTATTGCCTCAATTCTTTTAACATAACCAGAGTGGTCTGCACCTAAAATATAGACTAAACGCTGTGCTCCTCGATCTATTTTATCCTTAGCATAGGCTAAATCTGCTGCAAAATAAGTCCAACTGCCATCAGATTTCTCTATAGATCTATCTTGAGTATCTCCAAAATTGGTAGATTTAAACAACCTATGGACCTGTGGATTCCATTCTTCCTCAGTTTGCCCTTTTGGGATAGGTAATTGCCCTTCATATATTAAGCCCATGGTAGTCAGCAGTTTCACTACTTCAGCGATTTTACCTTTATCATGTAATGATTTTTCAGAGAAAAACACCTGGTGCTCAATCTCAAGATCTTTTAGATCTCGTCGGATTAAATCTAGCATCTGGTCTACACTGAATTTTCTAATTATTTCATGACGTTCATTATCTGCTAATGATAATAATTTATTCCCAAATTGCTCTACTAACTTCTTAGCAACCTCTATTAAATATTCTCCAGGATAAAGCCCAGCTGGCAATGTGAGTGTTGTTCCTGTTAAAACTTCTTGGTAGCGATACATCACAGCTTGAGCTAAATTATCTACTTGTGATCCTGCATCGTTAATATAATATTCTTTAGTTACTTGGTAGCCGGTGGTTTCTAAAATCCTGGCTAAAGCATCCCCGTACACGGCTCCTCTAGCATGCCCAATATGTAGGGGCCCCGTGGGATTGGCGGATACATATTCGATATTGATCTTCTGGTGATTACCAATATTAATCTTAAAAAAATCTTCATTGTCTAGTAATATATCTTGAATAGATTGATGCCAATAATCTGCTTTAAGAGTAAAATTAATAAATCCCGGTCCTGCCACTTCAATAGAGGCAATATAAGAAAGGGGAGATAATATTTCTTTAAATTTAATAGCTAGTTCCCGTGGCTTACCACCTTGTTTTGAGGCGATAATCATTGCGATATTACTGGCCAGGTCACCGTTTAGATTGTCTTTGGGGATCTCGATGGCAGCTAATTGTAATATCTCCTCATTATTGCAGATTTGTTTTCCCGCAACCATTATATCATTTCGTAATCTATTAAATATATTCATATAATTAAATATTGTTAAAATTACAGGAGTAGAAGGCGTTGTATTCTTGGATAGCAAACCTATCTGTCATGCCTGCTATATAATCAGCTACGATAGTAGCTTTGGATTGCTCATCTTCTAAAATTAACTCTTTCCAATTAAATGGTAACAAATCAATATTATTCATATATAATTTAAATAGTCCTTGAATGATTTTTTGGCACTTTAAAGTCATGGCGGTTAATTTATTATTTTTATATACCTTATTATATAAAAATTGCCTTAATTCCTTGATATACTCCTTTGTGTCCTCGGTAAAATCGATGATCTGATAATTAAGATGCCGAATATCCATAGCAGTAGTAATTTTTTCTTTCTTTAAATTATTATGTGTTTGTAATAATAAATCGTTAATTAAATCACTCATTAATTTACGGACCACCTCATAAATCAGCTTAGAAGAGGTAATATCTCTAAATTGAGATTTAATAGTATTAATATAACGGTCAATAAAGGTAATTTCAGATAAATGATTAAAATCAATAATCTTGGCTCCAATACTATCTTCTAAATCATGGGAAATATAACTTATATCATCGGCTAGGGCTGCTATTTGTGCTTCAGCGGAAGCATAAGTAGTGAGATCAAGGTCATTTTGGGCATTATATTGCTTGATATATTCAGAAACATCGTGAGTTAAAGGGCCATTATGTTTAACTATTCCTTCTAATACTTCCCAAGTTAAATTTAATCCATCATATGAGGCATATCTTTTTTCTAATTTAGTAAGGATTTTTAATGAATGAGTGTTATGGGAAAAGCCTCCAAAATCTTTCATACATTCATTTAGTGCTATCTCTCCTGCATGGCCAAATGGGGTATGCCCTAAATCATGTGCTAGTGCTACAGCTTCTGCTAAATCGCTCGATAAATTAAGGGTATTTGAAATGGAGCGTGCAACGGTCGCCACTTCAATGGAATGAGTCAACCTATTGCGATAATGATCCCCTTCGTGGTTAATAAAAACTTGCGTTTTGTATTGTAAGCGCCTAAAGGCTTTCGAATGTATTATTCGATCACGGTCTCGTTCAAATTCATTCCTATAACTAGTAGGCTGTTCTTTATATAATCTTCCTTGGTTAGTGGAAGGATCGCAAGCGTAGGAGGCAAGCACTATATCAACTCCAAATTTAAATTGTTTAAAATTAAATAACCATGTTATGCGAAGTTGTCAATAGACTTCCTGCATAGAGTTCAAAAAAGCCCTTTAGGATTTTGAAGAAAAAAACGAAGCTGAGCCGAGCAGACGTAACATGGACGATTGTAACTCGATGGAAGGCTGCGTTTTGACAACAAAATCACCAACTAGCTCGACTTTATGGAGGAAGTCTAATAATTTATTTATACTTGTAACCTCACTAGTATAAAGTGACTATGGAACTTTTCAAGCTTTTTAAAATCTGGTACTTGCAAAAGTGAGCTTTTAGTATTATTTTATCAATAATCCATTCTCAATATAAAACAAATATATGGCACTACAAGCTAATGACATTCCAGCAAAAGTGATGCGTAATAATATAACAGTTACTGAGAATGTTTTTAAAAAAGTAGAACAAGTAATAAGAGCTGCCAATACTCTAGATGCAGTACTGCGAATAAGTATTGGAGGAGGGGGGTGCTCAGGTTATCAGTATAAGTATGAAGTTGTTCCCAATAACGATATCACAGAAGAAGATATTATTTTTGACAATGGTATTACTAAAGTGGTTATTGATGAAGAGTCGCAACAGCTTATGTCTGACTGTATTATAGATTTTATAGAAGAATTAGGAAGCTCCGATTTTAAAATTTGGAATCCAAAGGCTAAGATAAAATGCGGTTGTGGCAGCTCTTTTTCGTTATAATTGCATTAATTTATCTTGTCATCTGATAATGACTCTATCTGGATTGTTTTAAAGAGAAATGAATAAAATTAACTTGCATTTATTCTATGAATTCTTTATATTGTGCTAGCTAGCAATGTGGCTTTGGTATGCCTAAAAATCTTGCTATTTATCATCTTAAAATACCAAACAAAGGAATATTATGCCTAAATTAAAAACAAAATCTGCGGTAAAAAAGCGTTTTAAGCTTACCTCGACTGGCAAAGTGATAGGGACGCAATCTGGCAAAAAACATTTCATGAGACGTCGTACAAAAGCTCAACTTCGTAATCTGCGAGGAACCACAATTTTGTGTGAGCAGGATGCAAAGAATCTTAAAAAATTCTTTCTGCCTTATGGTATTTAATAATTGAACAGGAGTGAAATGAGCTATGTCACGTGTAAAATCAGGAAAAGTTTCAAAAAATCGTCACAAAAAAATCCTTAAATTAGCTAAAGGATATAGGGGTAGGGCGAATAATTGTTTTAGTATAGCAATTGAAAAAGTCGAAAAAGCTTTAAGTTATGCTTATAGAGATCGGAGAAATCGTAAACGTGATTTTAGAGGTCTCTGGATCCAGCGTATTAATGCCGCAGTCCGCCAATATGGTTTGGTATATTCGCAATTTATGGGCGGGCTTAAAAAAGCTGCTATTGAGATCGATCGTAAGGTGCTAGCTGAGTTAGCAGTTAAGAATCCTCAAGGTTTTGCTGATATTGTCGCTAAAGTTAAAGAATATTCAGTATCCTAGGTTTTGTGAATATTTCTATATAATTAGTAGATTTATAGGCATTGCATTTTTACTCGCAGAGTTGCAGCATACAAATATATATGGGGATTCAAGAGCGAAAATAACAATGATATCGACCATTAGATAGCAATGTTCACAAAACCTATTATTAAATTACAATAGTTTATATTTATCAACAGCAGGTTGATTAAACGGATTGATTGCTAAATATTTTGCTATTAAGATAATAGATAACATTGTATCAATAATTTCCCCTATTATTATTTCTTCAGTAATGTCAAAATTTATGAGCTTCACGGGCCGTTCTGCTTGAGTTAATGCGTGATATATATTATTTGCATGAACAGTTAAGTTGGTAGCAATATGAGAGTCATCTGGCTTGGTGTTAGTAATAATTTGGTAAAATTTATCATCTGGCCCTTCTAAATAAAGCTGTAATTGACTATGTTGATCAAATGTACCTCTGGCTATTACAGGAGTAATACCGAAACCATTTTTGCTAAGTGTCTCGGCTATCATTTGTTGTTGCCATCTACATACGCCATCTAATTGATAACTATAATTAAACATAACTAATATTCGCCTACCTAAAAAATATTGTTTTAGATAATATTCAGCTGTTTGGTAAATAACAGTGCTACCTGAAATAACTTGTAAAATCTTTGTGGTAGCTGCAGCAACCACTTTACTTACATTAAGGCCAACTACAGCGAGTGGTAATAAAGAAGCGTTAGAAATTATCCCAAACCTTCCGCTACATATCTCATCATGTTCAAAAAAATGGGTTTTGTAAGATCGTGCTAACTGGCTTAGCAAGTTATCCGTAAAAGGTGCAATAATATATATATTCTGAGGAGGAACTTGTAAGTCTTCTAAAACATATTTAGTTAATAAATATGTTTCGTTAGTATTCCCAGATTTACTCAATGCAAAAAATGCTGACCTATTGAAATTGAGTGATGATAATTGGTCATTAATTTCTGTTTGATCTAAACTATCCAGATATACTACTTTTTTAGCAGGTCTAACAGCAATACTAAGCAAAGCTCTGATATTTAAGGATGATGCTCCAAAACCAATAATAATAATATTATCATACATATTATTATTAGAGACAGCAAACGCCTTTATTTGCTCTTGCTTGATTAAACCAAACTTTAAAAAATCATACTTATTATCTTTGAGCTCTGAAATGAGATTGGTATGTAGTAGGGTAAGCATTTAAATCTTATTTTGCAATAATTCTAGCATAGTTTTACCAATATTAGCTGGAGACATAGTGATGGTAACCCCAGAGCTTTGTAATGCTTCTAATTTATGTTCAGCTGAACCTTGCCCTTTAGAAATAATTGCCCCTGCATGGCCCATTCTTTTTCCTTCAGGTGCTGTTATGCCAGCAATAAAGCTCACGATTGGTTTTTTTATTTTTGAAGCTTTAATTAATTCAGCAGCTCTTTCTTCCGCATCTCCTCCTATTTCGCCAATCATAATAATGGATTTAGTGTCATTATCTTGCAAAAACAATTCTATGATATCACAAAAATCTGTACCATTTACTGGATCTCCTCCAATGCCAATACAAGTAGTTTGTCCAAGCCCTACCGCAGTAGTTTGTGCTACTGCTTCATAAGTTAGAGTACCAGATCTAGAGACAATACCTACGGTGCCTCTTGTATGAATATAACCCGGCATTATTCCGATCTTGCATTCATCCGGAGTAATGATTCCTGGGCAATTGGGACCAATTAACCTAGTTTTTGCTCCTACTAGCGCTCTTTTAACTTTTACCATGTCAAGTATTGGTATACCTTCAGTGATACATACTACTAGTTCAATTTCTGCATCTATTGCTTCTAAAATTGAGTCAGCAGCAAATGCTGGAGGTACATAAATCACACTAGCATTTGCATTGGTTTTGGCCACTGCCTCACGTACACTATTATATATTGGGAGATCTAAATGAGTTTGTCCCCCTTTGCCAGGAGTGACTCCCCCCACCATTTTAGTTCCATAGCTGATGGCTTGTTCAGAGTGAAAAGTTCCTTGTGAGCCAGTAAAACCCTGACAGATTACTCTGGTATTTCTATCAACTAATATTGCCATATATTTATTTCCTGTATTTTAAAGTAATTATACCTTTATTCTTTTAGTCTGTTATACAGACTGTGTGCAGGAATCTTTGATCACTTGATTTATGCGTATTTTATCTGCAAAATAGCGGAGATTTTTTGAAATAGGTAGATTATTGACTTGCAAAACTCCCACTATCTTTCGATTAAAATGCTCTATAAATCACTTCTATAAAAATTTCTTTCACACAACCTGGAGTTTATTTTACTGCAGCAACAATTTGCTCAGCCGCGTCATTTAAATCATTGGCAGCTATTATTTTTAACCCTGAATTGGCTAAAATATTGCGTCCTAATTCAAAATTAGTGCCAGATAAACGGACCACAAGAGGCACAGTAATGTCAATTTCTTTTACCGCAGCGATTATGCCTTCAGCAATGATATCACAGCGCATTATGCCCCCAAAAATATTGACTAAGACACCACGGACTCCTTGATCTGATAAAATAATTTTAAATGCTTCCGTCACTCTCTCACGATCGGCTCCTCCCCCAACATCTAAAAAATTTGCAGGTTCTGCTCCGTATAATTTGATAATATCCATCGTGGCCATGGCTAGACCTGCGCCGTTGACCATGCAACCAATATTGCCCTCCATTTTAACATAGCTAATGCCTGCGTTGGCAGCTCTAGTCTCTAGAGCATTCTCTTCTTCTTCATCTCTTAAGATGGTAATATTAGGGTGTTTAAATAAAGCATTATCATCAAAATTAATTTTGGCATCTAAAGCAAGTAAAGTACCATCAAGTTTAGTTATTAAGGGATTAATCTCAATCTGACTCGCATCAGTTTCAATAAAAGCCTTGTAAGTTGACTCAACAATTTGCATCATCTGTTTAATTTGTTCGCCTTTAAACCCAAGCTTATAAGCTATCTCGCGACAATGAAAGGGTTGTATGCCAGTCGCTGGATCAACTGATACTGAAATAATCTTTTCTGGATTCGCCTGCGCTACTTCCTCAATATCTATCCCGCCTTCAGTAGAGGCTATAAAAGTTATCGTGCTCTTGCTGCGATTAAAGACGGCACTAAAATAATATTCCTTTAAAATATCACAGCCAGCTTCCACGTAAATACGATTTACTTTTTGTCCTTCTTTAGAAGTTTGAGGGGTTACTAAATTAATTCCAAACATTGCATGGGCAGCTTTTTTGGTTGCCTCCTTATCCTTCACAACCTGTACTCCTCCTGCTTTACCTCTACCACCTGCATGAATCTGAGCTTTTACTACATATAGCTCCGTATGTAATTCATCAATTAACCGATCAATATCGTCTTTGCGCAATATGACTACACCTGTAGAAGTAGGTATACCATATTGCCTTAAAATCATCTTCGCTTGATATTCATGGATATTCATTGTTTATAATTATTTTTTAAATATTTAAAGATACCCTATAATACTAAAAATATCATCACTGTAAAGCTTCATTTCAAGGTTAATTAACTATAGATATCACTGTTATTTTTTCTTATCAAGGGGTAATAAAACAATCCTAGGTTTCACCTGTAGTAACCCTTTTAAGAATAGAGTTGTGGAGCCGAAAAACTTAATTAAAAAAATCCTAGTCTGGAAGTACGATCTTGTAAAGGGGAAGTCGGCATAGCAGCCTTTAGTAGGGTAGGAGTTAAAATAAATTTAGTCTTTTTTTCTATTCCTGACAGTCTATAATGATAATTGTGAGGTTGCTGAATTATGGCATATTGATCCCACTCAGGATACTGTCTATCAAGATATGGCTTATATTCATTAGGGCCATATACTTCAAGTTCACCAAACTTATATTTTTTGAGAGGAAATAATTCATTAGAATAAAAAGAATGATTAGGAAACCTATTACGTAGTGCTAAATTAGTATAGGTCAATCTATCATCTATTTGATGATAGATAAAAATATCTAGGCATAATTTGCTGCATATAGTATATATTCTATTTTGGCGTACCTTGTAGTGTAATTTTCTAAAACTGTCAAAAGTTTCTTGTAATTTAGTTTCATCTTTGTGTTGCACTCCAATATCTAAATCGTCATCAAAGGGTATGTACCCTGATGTCTTACTGCTCCTAAAAGTGTGCCGCCTTCAATCCAATAATCTATGTTGTGCTGAGTTAATATCTCATGTGTATCTTTCATTAACTGGTATAATGCTAAAGCTTGTGTTGGCTTAATGGAATATTCTTGTATTTGTGCATCTTGTAGGAGTGATTATTCTCCATTTATGGTTATAAAACTCTAGATACATTTGGTATAACCCCCAGCTTATTATGAGAATTCCCGCAAGTCTATATAGCAATTTATTAATAGCTTTGGGTAGGAAATACATAAGAACAGAAGTATTTATAAAAACAGCTATTTTATCATGTGCTCATAGTATGTCAAGAATTGTTATTTGTAAAAATATAGCATCTGCTGGTGGTATATAACATTCTTACAGTTGACCATTTGAACTTACGATTTAGATTCTGTTAAGAACCTAATTTGTTAAACACCAGAAATATTAGGAATAAATTTACTATACTTTATCTTATTTATCAACTATAAATTGCTTTATTCATAATAAAATAAATTAATAGTCAATGAAGATCAAGTCAGTAATTATGGCTGGAGGGGTGGGTTCCAGATTATGGCCATTATCCAGACAAAATTATCCTAAACAATTTGTTAAATTATTGGATAATTTTAGTTTAATGCAAAGAACCATTATTAATAATATTTCCTTTGGACAGCCGACTTTAATGATTATTAAAGAATATGAGGAAATAGTAAAGACTCAGTTAACAGAGCTCGGGGTAGAAGCAGATTTGATTATCGAACCACTAGGAAGAAATACTGCTGCTTGTGCAATTATATCCGCTATCGCCGCCAAACAAGCTAATTATGAAATTATTATATTGCTACCTTGTGATCATTACATAGATAATATAGATAAATATTTACAGACTATTAGCAAATGTTTGAAATATGTATCAAAATTTGGAGTTTGTACTATTGGTATTCAGCCGGATCGTCCTGATACTGAATATGGATATATAAAAACTAATCAGTGGATGGAGGAGGGAGTCTATCAAGCTAATAATTTTATAGAAAAACCTAATCTACTGCAAGCGCAAACTTATCTACAGGATGAGCAATATTTTTGGAATTCAGGAATTTTTATTTTTAGTGTAGATTTTATACTAGAGCAAGCAAAATTATGGCAAAAGAAGCTTTTTACCCACTCTTATAATGCTCTAAATAAGGCTACCAGAACAAATAATAACATAATGCTTGCCTTAAAACCTTATTTACGAATTAAACCAATCTCTCTAGATTATGCTATAATTCAAAATATTAATCAAATGGTTATGGTAAGAGGGGATTTTAGTTGGTGTGATTTAGGAAATTGGTATAGATTATGGCAAATGCAGCATAAAGATACCTTAAATAATTATTATGAAGGTGATATAATACAGGTTGATACTACTAATTCATATCTTCATTCTAAGGATAAATTAACTGTTGTGGTAGGGGTAGATAACCTGATAATTATTAATACTAATGATGCGTTATTAATAGTAAAAAAATCAAAAGTAGAAAAAGTAAAACAATTAGTACTCCAAATGACTAGAGGAGGCCGAGAAGAAATTTAGAATAGAGGGCTAATATATTGCTTTGATACAAAATTTATATTAGCGCTTAGAATAAAATTAAGTATAATAACAGCATGAATCCTATAATATTGAATTATAATACATGATAAAACTCTCTATAGATAATACTGAAGTTGAAGTAGAAGAAGGTACCACAATATTGCAAGCTTGTACTAAGCTAGGAATAGAAATCCCGCATTTTTGCTACCATAAACGTTTAAAGATTGCCGGTAATTGTAGGATGTGTTTAGTGGAGATGGAAAAGTTTCCTAAGCCAGTTGCGTCTTGCTCCATGCCTGTGTCCCCTTCTATGGTAATTCATACTAATAGTCTGGTGGTGCAACAAGCTCGTGAAGGGGTAATGGAGTTTTTATTGATTAACCACCCTTTAGATTGTCCTATTTGTGATCAAGGAGGAGAATGTGATTTACAAGATCAAGCTTTCAAATATGGTAAAGGTACTAATAGATTTCTAGAAAATAAAAGGACAGTCAAAGATAAAGATATGGGTCCCTTAATTAAAACTCATATGACTAGATGCATCCAATGTACAAGATGTATTAGATTTGCTACTGATATAGCGGGTATTGAAGAAATAGGAGCTATTTACCGCGGAGAACATATGGAAGTAACCTCGTATTTAGAACAGACTCTTGATTCGGAACTGTCGGGTAATATGATAGATATCTGTCCTGTGGGGGCCTTGAATTCTAAGCCTTACGCTTTTAAAGCTCGAAGCTGGGAATTGACCAGAACTCCATCTATTGATGTACTGGATGCGCAAGGTTGCAATATAGCTATCGATACACGGGGAAGCGAAGTGATGAGAATAATGCCTAGAGTGAATGATGATATCAATGAGGAATGGATATCCGATAAAGCGCGATTTTCTTATGACGGATTAAAATATCAACGATTAGATACTCCTTATATCAAATTGAATGGGAGGTTAGTTGAAGCTTCGTGGCATGATGCGCTTAATTTAGTAGCAGAAAAATTAAGAACATTAGAGGGAGAGCAGATAGGGGCAATTGCCGGACAGATGGCTTGCGTGGAATCAATGTTTCTATTAAAAACTATGCTGCAAGCGTTGGGATGTAATAATTTTGATAGTAATCAATTTAATTATAAAATTGATAGGACAAATAGAGGTAATTATTTGTTTAATACTACTATTGTTAAATTGCAAGAAGCCGACTTATGTTTAATAATAGGAGCCAACATTAGGCAGATAGCACCTGTCCTTAATGCACGACTTGGGGTATTACAAAGAGAGGGTAAGTTAAATGTGTATCGAATTGGTAATGTGACTAACCAAACTTATCCTATCAATGAATTAGGAGCTGATCCTGCTATAATTAGCCAAATAGTAACAGGAGATCATAAGTTGGCTCAGGCATTGATCAAGGCACAAAAACCAATGATTATTATTGGAGACGGAGTATATGGGCGTGATGATGGATATGCCCTTTTAGGCCTTATTCACCAAATGGTGGAGAGATATAAAATAGTAAGAGAGGATTGGAACGGTTTTAATATATTGCATAATCATGCTGCGATGGTGGGGAGTTTAGATATTGGGTTTAGCCCTCAAAATGGTGGTAGTAGTGCTGTTGAGATTGTGCGTAAGGCAGAAGAAGGGAAGATCCAGTTCGTTTATCTATTAGGTAGTGACGAAATTGATATGGATAGATTAAAATCTTCTTTTGTAGTATATCAAGGCCATCATGGTGATAGAGGTGCAAATGTTGCAGATGTAATTTTGCCTGCTACTAGCTATATAGAAAAAGATGCAATTTATGTTAACTTTGAAGGAAGAGCTCAATATACCAAAGCGGCTACCTATCCTTTAGGTCAAGCTAAAGTAGATTGGGTAATCATTAAAGAGTTAGCAGATAATTTAGGAATAGATATGGGCATCAAAAATTTGTCAGATATTAGGAGCAATTTAGCCGCAGAATTTCCAGTATTTGCTAATATCTCTAATGTAGTCAGAGGCGGATTCAGCAAGTTTGTCTCTACTGATCCATTGCTTGGTCATGATATAGTAACTAGCCCAATAAATTATTATATGACTGATTCTATTAGTAGAGCTTCGGTGACTATGGCCAAATGTGTAGCATCAAAACAGCAGCGAGACCAAGTAGCATGATTAAGTTTTTAGAGCAATATATATTACCAGTAGCGCTTATATCCTTAAAAATTCTTGCTATTACTATACCTCTGCTGCTTTGTGTTGCTTACCTTACCTATGCTGAACGCAAAGTCATAGGATTAATACAGCTAAGAAAAGGTCCAAATATGGCCGGGCCTTTTGGTTTATTGCAGCCAATAGCTGATGCTTTTAAATTATTATTTAAAGAAGCAATCATCCCAAATTCAGCAGATAAAATATTATTTATTTTAGCACCGATGATTACTTTTATTCTGAGCCTAATAGGTTGGGCAGTTATACCTTTTGATCAAGGAATGGTGCTGTCTAATATCAATGTTGGGGTATTATACGTTATGGCGATTTCTTCATTAGGTATTTATGGGATCATAATAGCGGGTTGGGCAAGTAATTCAAAATATGCTTTTTTTGGGACGATCCGCGCTTCAGCCCAAATGATTTCTTACGAGGTTTCTATAGGGTTGGTGATTGTTACAGTGCTGTTAACTACAGGTACTCTTAACCTTTCAGAGATTGTTGAAAAACAGCGATTATTGCCTTGGTGGATAGATTTAATGTTACTGCCAATGGGGGTAGTGTTTTTTATTTCGGTACTTGCCGAAACTAATAGATTACCCTTTGATTTAGCTGAAGCTGAATCGGAGCTAGTAGCAGGATATAATGTGGAATACTCTTCTATGGGGTTCGCGTTATTTTTCCTAGGGGAATATGCTAATATGATGTTAGTTAGCGCGATAACCACCACTTTCTTTTTAGGTGGATATTTGCCTCCCTTTGGTATCAAATTATTGAGTTGTATTCCAGGTTTTATTTGGTTTATTTTAAAAGTTGGTTTTTTGTTATTTTGTTTTTTATGGATAAGAGCTACGCTACCTAGATATCGGTATGATCAGCTGATGCGTTTAGGGTGGAAAGTATTTTTACCGTTTACTTTATTTTGGGTAGTATTACTATCTGCTATATTAATGTTTACTGATAATTTACCTAATTGACCTGAATTCGATGTAACCTGGTACATCGAATTTCAGAGAAATATATAGAAACAATCAGGTTTAAAGAGGTTTTACACCTGATTGTTAAAATATAACATTACATTCAATAGATGATTTTAATAATTAAAATCATCTATTGAATGATGAAAGAATTGAAAATGCATAAGAAAAACCGCTTCGAGTATGCATTTTTCCTTATATCGAATTGAGGTTAATTAAGGAAATATTAGTATCTTTAGTGAGATCATACACTCCTATTAATTGCAATAGGCTTCTTGCATAATCTAAAGATAATTGAGGAATTTTTAGGAAAAACGAAGTCGAGCCGAGCTGCGTACTTAAATTGTATGTGAGGAACGGAGATGAGTTTTGACAACAAAATTACCAATTAGATTAGGTTATGCAAGAGGTCTAATGAACAACAGAAGGAATAGAGCATTTTATATGATAAAAACAATCAATTATCTAAGATCTTTTTTTCTATTTGAAATAATATTTGGGTTGGCATTGACGCTGAGATATTTCTTCAAACCCAAAGTGACGTTGAATTATCCTCATGAAAAAGGGCCAATTAGCCCCCGATTTAAAGGAGAACACGCATTAAGGCGTTATGCGAATGGTGAGGAGCGGTGTATTGCCTGTAAATTATGTGAAGCAATTTGCCCTGCTCAAGCAATTATTATTGAGGCACAAGAAAGAGAAGACGGTAGTAGAAGAACTACTAGGTATGATATTGATATGACAAAATGTATTTATTGTGGTTTATGTCAAGAAGCCTGTCCAGTTGATGCTATAGTTGAAGGGCCAAATTTTGAATTTTCGACTTTTACTCATAGAGAATTGATATATAACAAAGACAAATTATTGACGAATGGAGATATGTGGGAACAAGAATTAGCAATAAAATTGCATAAGGATTATCAATATAAGTGAGGTGAATGATGGAGATATTTTTTTATTTATTTGCTAGTCTCATAGTGATAAGTAGCGGTTTAGTAGTTATTAGCAACAATCCTATTTATTCTGTTCTCTGGTTAATTTTTAGTTTTTGTAATGCTTCTGGTTTGATGATTTTATTAGGGGCAGAATTTTTAGCCATGATGTTAATTGTCATATATGTTGGGGCGGTTGCAGTATTATTTTTATTTGTTATTATGATGTTAGATATACACGCAGCATACGCTATGGAACAATTAAAAAAAAATTGGCTGATTAGTAGCGTGGTTGCGTTCATTATGTTGCTTGATTTTATCATAATTATTTTGTTAGGGACTCAAAAGATTACTGTGCCAGATAATAAGTTAGAGAACCTCTCAGATATAAGTAATACTAAGGCAATAGGGGTAATATTATATACTGATTTTATTTTACCATTCCAAATGTCTGGTATTATTTTGTTTGTTGCGATGATAGCATGTATTAGTTTAACTATAAAACATCGGCCGGGAGTGAAAAGACAAAATATTTGCAATCAAAATAGTAAAAGTAAAGAGAATTCTATATTAATTGTTGATCCAGAGATCAATAAGGGGGTCGAAGGAATTCAATATGAATAATAATATTACTTTGGAACACTATCTAATTTTATCTGCCTGTGTTTTTAGCCTAGGGATGTTAGGATTATTTTTATATCGTAAGAATGTTATTACTATTCTTATGTCAATAGAATTAATGCTTCTAGCGGTAAATATCAACTTTGTTGCATTTTCTGCTTATGCTAGTGATATTACTGGTCAGATTTTTAGTATAATAATTTTGACAATAGCAGCAGCGGAGACAGCTATAGGCCTAGCAATATTATTAGTTTATTTTAGAAATAAGGGATCGATAAATCTAAGTGATATTAATCAAATGCAAGGATAGCCTAAAATCAGTGTATAATTCTTCTACTATGATAACTTTTGGGAGAAAGTATGGGACCAAATTTGCTATATCTATTTAGAGATGTGCGGTTTTTGCCTATTTTTGTGGTACAGTTTTGCGGGTGTGTAAATGATAACGTAATGAAAAATGCTTTAATCATGTTAATTACTTATCAATTATCTAGCCAATTAGTATTATCAGCTTCCTTAATGGTACTAGCTGCTAATACTATTTTTGTCTTGCCTTTTGTACTATTTGCTAGTTTAGCCGGACAACTAGCAGATCGATATGAGCGATCTATGTTAGTGAAAGTCATTAAGCTATTGGAGCTGTTTATCGCAATCTTTGCTGCCTATGGCTTTAGGGGTAATAATTTAGGAATATTGTTTGTGTCTATTTTTTTGATGGGCATACATTCAACGTTCTTTGGCCCAATTAAGTATAGTGTTTTACCAGACCATCTTCATAAAGATGAATTATTAGGAGCCAATGGTTTTGTAGAAGCCGGAACGTTTTTTTCGATTTTAGTTGGTACTATTATTGGCGGTTATTATACAATAAATGGTAATTTAATTATAATGGTGCTGATCATCATTGCAACGATAGGCTTGATCAGTAGCTTATTTATGCCAAGGTCTGGTAATTCCAATCCTAAAATAAAAATTAATTTTAATTTGTACCAAGAAAGCATGGAAATGCTTAAATATGCCAAAACTAAGAAACAGATATATTTAGCCATACTAGGAATTTCGTGGTTTTGGTTCATTAGTGCGGCAATATTTTCGCAAATTCCCGCTCTAGCGAAAGAAACTTTAGGAGCCGATGAAAATGTAGCTAACCTATTCCTTGCCACATTTTCTATTGGCGTAGGTGTTGGATCTTTTTTGTGTAGTAAGATTTTGGAAAATGAAATTACTACTAAATATATTTTTCTTGCCGCAATAGGAATAAGCATATTTGGTATTGATTTGTTTTTTGCCAGCCGAATCGGCATGATCCAATATGAGCCAGAACAGTTAAGAAGCATATTAGTCTTTTTATCTAAAAAACATAATTGGCGTATAATTATAGATTTATTTTTTATTTCAGCCATAGGGGGAGTATATATAGTACCCCTTTATGCGGTATTACAATATTTTAGTTCTTTTGCTCACCGTAGTAGAATCATTGCGATTAATCATTTTATCAATTCTATTTTTATGGCCGGCTCTACTCTGATTCTATCTCTATTATTTTATTGGGGGTATTCAATCCCATTTGTCATATTATTTATTAGCATATTGAATATAGTAGTTGCTTATTATATCTATGAGCTGATTCCGGAAGTAAAAATCATTCCTTTTCCTGTGGTGCGAGGTATTTTAAAAGTTATTTTTGATTTTATGTATAATGTTGAGGTGAAAGGGATCGAAAATTTTTATAAGGCTGGTAAACGGTCAGTAATTATCGCTAATCATATTTCATATCTTGATCCTGCAGTGCTTGCAACTTATCTACCTGAAGAAATGACTTTTGCTATTAATACTACTATAGCTAAAGCATGGTGGGTAAGGCCATTTTTAAAAGTGAATAGAACTTTACCGGTAGATCCTACTAGTGCAATGGCTATTAAAACTTTAATTAAAGAAGTACAAAAAGATAAAAAAATTGCTATTTTTCCTGAAGGAAGAATCAGCATCACTGGCTCTCTCATGAAGGTTTATGAAGGACCTGGAATGATTGCAGAAAAAGCAGGGGCCACAATTTTACCAGTGAGAATAGATGGAACGCAATTTACTCATTTTTCAAAACTGAAAAACATATTAAAAACTCGGATTTTTCCTAAAATTACTGTCACGATTTTACCACCAGTCCAATTTGCTTCAAGGCAGGATATCCAGAATATGGATAATAGGGCAAAGCGTAAATATATGGGGCAGGCACTTTATGATATTATGGTCGATATGATGTTTGAAAGTTCTAATTACAAAAATACTCTCTTCCAGTCGCTCATTGAATCTGCTAAAGTGCATGGCTTTAAAAAACAGATAATCCAAGATGTGGATTATCAGGGTATTACTTACCAGCAATTATTATTAGACTCTTTTACTTTAGCGTATTTAATGAAACGGGAGGCCAAAAGTGCTAATTATTTAGGCCTCATGTTACCTAATATGATTAAAGTAGTGAGTACTTTTTATGCAATGCAGGCTCTTGGTAGTACGGTAGTGATGCTTGATTATACAAGCGAAGTAGGTCATATCATTACTGCTTGTCAAACAACATCGGTCAATATCATCTATACTTCTAAAGAATTTATCGAGAAAGCTAGGTTACAAGAAACTATTATAAAAATTTTAGCGGCTAATATAAACATTATTTATCTAGAAGATTTGCAGCAACGAATTAGTTGGGGCATAAGAATTAAATTACTGCTTTATAACTTATTTCCACAAAGCTATTATAATAGCATTTGTACTAACCATAGAGATCAAGGCGCGGCAGTGGTAGTATTTACTTCTGACTGCTTAGCGGCACAAAAAGCAATAGTTTTATCTCATAGAAACTTGCAAGCCAATAGATTTCAACTTGGCGCCAAATTGCAGTTTAGTCCGGAGGATCTTGCTTTTATTGCTCTGCCATTTTCTGATTGTTTTGGGTTGACTAGTACTATAATGATGATATTAAATGGGGTACCCACGTTTCTTTATCTTTCTGCTCAGCATTACCGTAATATTCCTGAGGTGATATATGATATTGGTGCTACCATTATATTTAGCGTGGATATATTTTTGGATAATTATGCATTATATGCTCACCCTTATGATTTTTATTCTATAAGATATGTATTGGCGTATGGGGGCACATTACGTGAACAAACTCGGCAAGTATGGCTTAATAAATTTGGTATAAGAATTTTTGAAATGTATGGGACTGCCGAAATGTCATCGGTCATAGCTTGCAATACTCCTATGCATTATCGGTCAGGAAGTGTCGGTAGGTTAGTGCCCCAGGTAGAGTATTATATAAAACAGGTGGAAGGCATAGAAGGAGCAGGGCAATTATTTGTCAAAGGGCCCAATATTATGCTTGGCTATATGTTTAATAATAATCCAGGAGTGCTGCATTATACTGCTTCTGAATTAGGTCTAGGCTGGTTAGATACCCAAGAAGTGGTAAAGTGTGATCAAGATGGTTATATTATGGTTTTGGGTAAGCTAGAGCAGTTCATTATGATAGAAGAGAAGAAGATACCCTTACTATTGATAGAACAACTGGCAAATATAATAGATAAGGATAGTGCTAATGCGGTTATTCATCTTGAGAATGTTAATAGGGAAAAGAAAATTATTCTTTTTACCACCAGCGTGGCTATTAATAATGCTAAGTTCATTGAAATATTACATAATAATCTATTGCCATTGGCGTATTTACCTGAGATTATCAATGTTCAAGAAATCCCTAGAATTTCTAAAGGTAAGGTGAACTATAAACAGCTGGAGAATATTTACCGTAAATCCGGATAAGTATACTCAATGGATTTCAAGAGTTGGATTTCATTTTGAGGGATGAGCGCGCGGAGCGTACACTTAAGTCACACTACTGGACAAAAATAGAAAATGGTTAAAAAAACATATTATTTTAAGTACAAAATGTTATTTTTGAGATAATAATTGCTAAAAACGAGCTTTAGCAGATAACAATTTTTGTACTTTTTTAACCATTTTCTATTTTTGTCCAGTAGTGTGACTTAAGTGTACGCTCCGCGCGCTCATCCCTCAAAATGAAATCCAACTCTTGAAATCCATTGAGTATATTTATGGGATTTCGGGCTAATGAAAGATGTGGTTAAAAAGTTTTTGGTAGGTAAAGTAGGTTATAGCCTTTACTTTAATAAATAAGTTATTTATAACTTAGAAGATAATTTTAAAAAAGAAATGTATGAATAACGTTGTTAGTAAAGTATTATTGATCATTGTAATTTTGCTTATAGCATTATTTGCTTATAAAACTCTTAAAGTACCCAGTATTGCGGTTGCAAAAATTTCCCCTAATAACGTAAGCCAGCAATCCTCTGATCAGTTAAACGAGGTAAAAAAGACCGAAAAAATTATCCATGAATATTTGCTTAATAATCCTGAAGTAATTGTGCAAGCGATGGAAGTATTACAACAACGCAAAAAACACGAAATGGAGATTAAGGCAAGCCAATATATACAGGATCACCAATCTGAAGTTAATAACCCTACTACTTCTCCAATACTTGGAAATAGTAGTGGCAATATTATGATAGCAGCTTTTTATGATTATAATTGTACTTATTGTAAGAAAGGAGATAAGTTTATTAACCAATTAATTAAATTAGATTCAAATGTTAAAGTGTTTTTAAAACCTTTCCCAATTCTTGGTGATAATTCTTATTTTGCCGCATCTATTGCATTAGCTGTATATAAAACTGCTCCATTAAAGTTTAAAAATGTACATGATAGTTTAATAGAAATGAAGCCTATCTCAAATGCAGCAGTAGAAAAGTTGTTAATAGACAATACTTTAGACCCAGCCTCAATAATAGACGCAGCAAATCAAGAAGAAGTAAAAACTATATTAGAACAAAATACACAACTAGCAAGGAATTTAAAAATACAAGGAGTACCTGCTTATATTATTAATGGCAGATTAATACCAGGGATGATGGATTTAGAACAATTGCAGAGAGTGATTGCTGAGATTAGGAATCAAAATAAACAATAGCGTTGTTTATTATATAATTTTTGAGTTGGAGTAGATAGGTTTTGTCTACTCTATAAATTATAAAGCTGCATAATAGTAATAGTACGTTAGAGTAAATACTTCGTAGGAGAAAATTAATAATAAATAGAAATTTATCTGAATTCATTTGACAAATTTAAGATAATTTGGTAGATAAAGAGGAGATAAGAAATCTTTAGAAAGGATAAATATCAATCTTTAAACACCACTTTTTTGATATTAAAGTGTCATATAATTCATTATAACAATTAATACTGTCCCCTTAAAATATAAGTATATTCTTTTGCTCATGCAAATTAGTTGTCGCAAATTCTCGGTAGCTCTGCGTGTTCACCTCATTTTTATACCTTCACCTTAGGAGATTATTTGCCTACCGTTGGTAGATAAATAATCGGTAGAAGAGGAATATATAAAGAATTTTTATGGAAGCCTGTAGATATTTTTTCTCTTTATAAGTGGTAATATTACTCTTGAAATAGAAGAATTATGGTTAATGCAAAAGGTTTAAAGTAGCTTTCATCTTTTGTATAAATTTAATCTTTATATTGTTTTATGGTAAATTAAAGAATTGGCTTCAATTGTAGCTCTTTAAGCTTTACCAAAGGCGGAAAAATTGCTTTATAGCCTTTTCTTTAGGTGCTGCGAAATTTCTATCTAATGAGTAGATTTATAGGTATTGTTGTTCGTAGAACCGTAGCGTATTAGGGTGTCACACTACTGGACAAAAATAGAAAATGGTTAAAAAAACATATTATTTTAAGTACAAAATGTTATTTTTGAGATAATAATTGCTAAAAACGAGCTTTAGCAGATAACAATTTTTGTACTTTTTCAACCATCTTCTATTTTTGTCCAGTAGTGTGATTAGGGTGTATGTGAGGCTTAGAGCCTAGATTCATTATCCAAATTACCATCTTGAGTAGAGTTTCGAAGGAAGTCTAGTATATGTGAGCACAACAAAAATCCTGCAATATTAGGTATTCCTAAGCTAAATACCGCAGGCTATGTACTCATTTGATCTCAAGAATCCTCATTTTGTTTGTTAGGGTGTGTGTGAGCGCGCGGAAGTAATATACTGGTCCATGAGCAGCTAAATCTTCGCTAAAATGACAAAATAATTCTTGAAAGCAACTGGGTATCCTAGGTTCTGTTGACAAAATTTTTTTAGGGCCTTTTTTGGCATGTTTTGCCTGCAAATATAGGTAAATTTTTTGAAATAGGTGGACTATTGACTTGCAACATTCACCTATATTTTTGGTAAAAACCTGTTCAAAAAGTCTACTAAAAAATTTTGTCAACACAACCTAAATATCTCTAAGTAACTTGTGTTTCTGAGGTGTCATATGTCCTTGGTTTTCCAATAATATTATATAAATTAATGCAGGGCTTGCCTAATGCATTAGTTAAACATAACTTAGTTAGTTTGTAATAAAACTAATGATTTTTATTACAAATTAAGACTTATCGTAAATAATCTAATAAAAAGATATGTATGACTAAAAATACAGTTACTGACAATAAAGAATTACCTACTATATACCCGGATAATAGTGCAAAGCATACTAGTGTTATCAAAGAAGATGCTGTGACCATAAACCTAAAACAATTAAAACGTAAACTACCGGAAGAATTACAATTACAAGCCGAGAACCTGAATATAGAGAATGCTAGTTATTTGTTAAAGCAAGAATTAGTTTTTGCTATATTAAAAAAATCTGTGGAGCAAGGAGGGTTAATTCTAGGGGAAGGGGTGTTAGAGATTTTACCAGATGGGTTTGGTTTTCTGAGGTCTCCAGAAGTAAATTATTTAGCGGGTCCTGATGATATTTATATTTCTCCTAGTCAAATACGACGTTTTGGCTTACGTACTGGTGATACAGTGGAAGGACAAATTAGAGCTCCAAAGCCGGGCGAGCGATACTTTGCGTTATTAAAAGTTAATAAGGTAAATTTTGAAGAACCCGCTAAAGCATATCATAGAGTACATTTTGATAATTTAACTCCGCTTTACCCTGAAGAGAAGTTATCATTAGAAATAGAGAATAATAGTAAGGATTTTAGTACTAGAATAATTGAGTTGGTTGCTCCTATGGGTAAAGGACAACGGGCATTAATTGTAGCTCCCCCAAGGACAGGCAAAACTGTCTTATTACAAAATATAGCTCATGCAATTACTACTAATAATCCAGAAGTATTTTTGATTGTATTATTAATCGATGAGCGGCCAGAAGAAGTAACTGATATGCAACGTTCAGTGAAAGGAGAAGTTGTTAGTTCAACTTTTGATGAACCAGCTTCTAGGCATGTGCAGCTTGCTGAAATGGTGATAGAAAAAGCCAAAAGGTTAGTAGAACATAAAAGGGATGTGGTAATATTAGTGGATGCTATCACTAGACTTGCAAGGGCTTATAACACGGTAGTGCCTTCGTCAGGTAAAGTGCTCACAGGAGGTGTTGATGCTAATGCATTACAAAGACCTAAACGATTCTTTGGTGCTGCTAGAAATATTGAAAATGGTGGCTCATTAACCATAATAGGAACGGCCCTAATTGATACAGGGTCTCGTATGGATGAAGTGATTTTTGAAGAATTTAAAGGTACCGGTAATTCTGAAATAGTATTAGATCGTAAAATAGCCGATAAGCGCATCTATCCTGCTATTGATATAACAAAATCAGGTACACGTAAGGAAGAATTGTTGGTTAATGAAACAATTTTACCAAAAATGTGGGTACTGCGTAGAATTATTAATCCAATGGGTACTATAGATGCTATAGAATTTTTAATAGATAAGCTAAAAAATACCAAGACAAATACTGAATTTTTTGATTCAATGAATTCTAATAAAATGAATTCTAACAAACTAAATGGTGAGAGGACAAATGGCTAAAAGAGTAAAAATTTCATTAATAGGTGGTGGTAATATAGGAGGGGTGTTAGCGCATCTAATTAGCTTCAAGGAATTAGGGGATGTAGTAATGTTTGACATAACTCCAGGGTTGCCCCAAGGGAAAACTCTTGATATATCCCAAGCAGGAGCTATAACTGGATCAGATAGAAATGTAAGAGGCACTAATGATTATCAAGATATAGCAAATTCAGATGTAATAATTGTTACTGCAGGCGTGCCACGTAAACCAGGAATGAGCCGGGATGATTTAATTAATGTGAATTCTGATATTATCAAAAAGGTCGCTACCAATATTAAACAATATGCTCCCAACGCTTTTGTAATTGTTATTACTAATCCTCTAGATGTTATGGTATATGTCATGTTAAAGGAAAGCGGATTACCTCACAATATGGTAGTTGGGATGGCAGGAGTACTTGATTCTGCAAGATTCAATTTATTTTTAGCTCAGGAATTTAATGTCTCGGTAGAGAATGTGAGTAGCTTTGTGCTGGGGGGGCATGGAGATTTAATGGTGCCATTAATTAGATATTCTACTATTAATGGAATTCCAATTTTAGATTTAGTAGAGATGGGGTGGTCAACTAGGCAGCGTATTGATGCTATAGTAGGACGCACTAGAAATGGAGGAGGGGAAATTGTGTCTCTACTTAAAACTGGTTCTGCTTATTTTGCACCTGCAACTTCTGCAGTGGAAATGCTAGAAAGTTACTTAAAGGACAGACGTAAAATATTAGGTTGTGCTGCTTATCTTCAAGGTGAGTATGGAGTAAAAGATTGTTATGTTGGGGTACCAGTGGTAATCGGGAAAAATGGTGTAGAAAAAATAGTAGAAATAAAATTAAATGCTGAAGAGCAAGCCTTATTTAACCAATCAGTGGCAGGGGTAAAAAAAATGATAGAATTAGTATAATTGGGATTGCCATAACTGGTATGTCAGCTCAATAACGCAGGCTATGTACTATTGGTAAATGACGAGTTGGTAGACGATAGAATCAACTTCAAGAAGAGGGTAGTAGCAAAGCTAGAAGAAGCGCAGAGTACATTACGTTATGTGAGCATCCTCGACCTTTTAGGTATAATAGAGCTCAATTCTTGAAGTTCCGAGAAGTATATAGGAATAAAATGTAACTTTTCCTTGACTTATATTGCAGATGATGGCGTTAATATGGAATAAGAAACTAAATCATAGAGAGAAAGTTTGAGAATTTTAATAGTAGGAGCTAATGGCTTTATTGGATCATATATTACTGCTGCGTTATTAAAAGATCATCACAAGGTCACTTGTGCAGTTAGAGACGTAAAAGCTACGCAAAGGAAATTTCCTAATGTAAAAATTGTAGCTTGTGATTTTAATGATGATACTGATCCTCACAAGTGGCTGAGTCACTTACAAAATATCGAGGTAGTTATTAATGTAGCTGGAGTATTAACTTCGACAAACAATAATAAAATAGAAAATGTCCATTTTTTGGGGCCAAAAGCATTATTTGAAGCATGTATTCTTGCTAAAGTAAAAAGAATTATCCATATTTCAGCTCTTGGTATAGATCACGAAAAAACTACTGGTTATGCTCTCACTAAGAAACAGGCTGATAATTATTTGCAAGCCTTAACCAATATTGATTGGGTAATTTTACAACCATCACTTGTATATGCGGCTGGTTGTTATGGAGGTACCTCCTTATTCCGCGCTCTAGCAACCTTACCTTGGTTTATTCCTGTCATAGGAGATGGGTCCCAACAATTTCAACCCATACATATAGATGACTTAACTAAAGTGGTTATTCATTGCCTTAAAAGAGAAGGAACGATTTGTAAAATATTAAAAATAGTGGGTCCAGAAATAGTGACAATAAAAGAAATATTAATTAATTTTAGAAGGTGGCTTGGTCTAGGCCCTGCTAGATTAATAAAAATTCCTTTAATATTTATTAGAATTGGAGCTAGATTAGGAGATGTTTTTAAGATAGGACATCTAAATAGCATATTATATAGTATGATGCTACAGCCAAATACTGCCAGTAAGGATGAATTTATTAATTTTACTTCTATTACTCCAAGAAACTTTGAAGAAGGATTAGCAACGGAGCCTCTTACTGCTCAATCATTATGGCACGCTAGACTCTTTTTATTAAAACCATTATTAAAAGTTGTTTTAGGGTTATTGTGGATTACCACTGGTGTTATCAGTAGTGTTTTTGCACCCGAACTTGCGCTGAAGGCCATCACTAGGCTAGGCTTTAATAATCATACTGCACACGTGATATTATATTCGAGTTGTCTAGCTAATATAATTCTGGGGATTTTAGTGATCATTAGACAAAGAATCACAGGAATATGTATAGCACAGATTTTGTTAATGTTAACTTCTACAGGTTTGACCACCTTATTATTCCCTTCTTTATGGCTAGCTCCTTTAGGTTTGTGTACCCAGAATATTCCTATAATTCTTTTGACTCTTGTTCTCTTAACTATAGCAAGAGATAGATAAATCTGCTATAAATTACCCACCTTCTATATTCCTTTTTATTGGCGGTAGGAGATTCAGATTAAATGACCCCTCCTTCCGCATTACTTATATCGTTTGGATTGGAATCCACTCCTGCTAAATCACTTGCTAATGGGTTGGGATTTGTACCATTTGTAGTATTCTTTTGCTCATTTGTAAAACTAAAAATAACAGCAATATAGTGTAGTATGGCAACTATAGGAGTGAAAACACCACTTGTATTATTAGAAGGGGAAACTATTTTTTTGCTTTCTGGTCTTGCGTCAGCTTCCCAATTAATCATATTCAATATTCTTGTTAGTTAAAAATACGCATATTAGTTAATAATGCACTGCATATATTATACTAAATGTTATCTATTAACAATACTTTTAATATAATTAATTACTTAAGAAATATTAAGTTTTATATTATACTTGATTTTTTCTAATACTATATCATTATAATAAATGATATATAGTCACACTACGATATTTTGAACACTTAATCAATAAGGTGTATACTGAAATAACATTTAGGAGGTTTTATGCAATTAAAGAGTTATTTTACAAAACTTGCGGTAACCGCTTTTGGCCCTTGGCTTACTCAGTATAAAAATTTTTTTACAGAGGAAGATTTAGCTAAGGGTATATCATCTATACAAGAGAAATTAGCTGAAATTGATAAAGATGATAAAATAGTGATAACATCCAATGACGTCATTAAAATAATTAAAACGAGTGAAGCACCGGCAAACAAGATTCAAGTAATTGAAGATCATACTATTATGCGGGTATTGACGGCAATTACTAATGTGCAGTTACAAAAATTTTCGGAATTTGTATTGGGTCTTCCTGTAGAGCGAAGTGGTTATACTGATTATTTACGCCAAGAAGAGTTAAAAGATGGTTATTCTAAAATAGAAGCTGTCAAAAATATACCTGATATTAATAAACTAGTTGAAAAATTTAATAATTCCCCAAAACCTGAATATCGTACTAATTATGAACAGATTAAACAGGGTGTAGAAAACTTACAAAAGTATATTTCGTCTTGTCCTACAGAAGATGTATATATCCCACCATTAGGAGGAGACATCATGGATCAATGTGGTGATTTTAGTGGGTATGCCTAATGAGCTAAATGCTCTACTTTCTATTACGTTTAGCTTTTTTGGTCTTAATAGGCCCAACATCTTTTTCTTGCTTATTCTTTAATTTGTTATTATTAGCCTCAATTATTTCCAATACCATATCTAGGCTCAGTGCAAAAGGATTATACCTTTTAGGTATTGAAATAAATCTATCAAGATATTTAAGATAAGGTCCAAATCGCCCAATACCTAGTATAATTTCGTTATTACTTCCAGGATAGTCAAATAATTTCCTGGGTAAACTCATCAGTTGCAGTGCCATATCAAGGTTAATGTCCTGATGCGGCATTGCTGCTGGTACAGGAGCTCTTTTTGGTTTTTCTGCTTTAGAGATTTGTTCTCCAAATTGGACATAAAACCCATAAGGGCCTTTTTTGAGGAACACATTTAAGCCTTCTTTGTTGACTCCCAATAACTTATTTTCTTCAGCGACTTGGTCTCCATTTCCTTCTCTAGTGGCGGCAGTAATCTGTTTCTTAAAATTACATTCAGGATAGTTACTACAGGCTAAAAATGCCCCAAATTTACCAAGCTTGAGTCCTAATTTGCCGGTAGCACAAGATGAGCAGTTTCGAGCTAGATTATCTGTCTTATTTTCTCCAAACAAATGATAGTCTAAAGCGCTTTCAACATAAATAATGATATCAGTTATTTTTTTTTCGCTGACTGATTCGACATTTTGATTAAAATCACCCCAAAAATTTTCTAGTAAAGTCTTCCACTCGATCTTGCCTTCTGCTACTTCATCTAAGTCATTTTCCAGTTCTGCGGTGAAATCATATTCTACATATTTTTTAAAGAATCCAATTAAAAACGCAGTGACTAACCGGCCTAACTCTTCAGGTACAAAACGTTTTTTTTGGACAACCACATATTTTCTCTCTTGCAACACTGAGATAATTGTTGCATAAGTAGAAGGGCGGCCAATGCCTAATTCCTCAAGTTTTTTTACTAAACTAGATTCAGAATATCTAGGGGGAGGTTCGGTGAAATGTTGTTTAGGATTAATGGATTCTACAGCTATTTTTTCTCCTGGTTCTAATGCTGGCAGAAGCTTGTTTTCTTCTTCTAATGCATCGTCTAATCCTTCACGATAAATTTTATAAAAACCTTCAAAGGCAATAACGGAGCCAGTTGCCCTAGCTAAGAATTGTTTATCCTCAGTTTCAATTTGCGCTACCACTAAATCCATCACCACATTTTCCATTTGACAGGCGACGGTTCTTTTCCAAATTAAATCATAGAGTCTATAATAATCTTTCTCTAGTTTATCTTTTAATCTTTCAGGAGTTAAATTAATATTTGTAGGTCTTATTGCTTCGTGAGCTTCTTGAGCATTTTTAGCCCTAGATTTGTAAATTCTTGGGCTAGGAGGGAGATATTTATCACCAAAATTCTTATGGATTAATGCTCGGACCTGATCCACTGCCTCACTTGCCAAAGTGATCCCATCCGTTCTCATATAAGTTATCAGACCGATAGTATCTTTGCCAATATCTAAACCTTCATAAAGTTTTTGAGCAATTTGCATAGTTTTCTTAGCAGTAAAACCTAATTTCCTAGCGGCTTCTTGTTGTAATGAAGAGGTAATAAAAGGTGGTTGAGGTTGGCGTTTTTGCTGCTTCTTGTCTAAAGATGCCACATAAAAATTTTTTGTTCTAATTTGTTTTACCAAATTGTGAGCAGCTGATTTATTAGTAATAGTAAATTTTTCTAGTTTTTGGCCATTAATATGAGTTAAGGTCGCTAAAAATGGTTCTTTGTTTTTGTTAAGCATGTTAAGGATGATATTCCAATATTCCTGTATTTGAAAACGTTCTATTTCATCTTCACGTTCACAAATAAGTTTAAGGGCTACCGATTGTACGCGACCTGCAGATTTACAACCAGGCAGTTTTCGCCACAATAAAGGAGATAAAGTGAAGCCTACTAAATAATCTAATGCTCTTCTCGCTTGCTGCGCATTAACCAAATTAATATCTATGTCCCGGGGGTGCTCAATGGCATATAAAATAGATTTTTTAGTAATCTCATTAAATGCTATTCTTTTGAAAAATTCTTGAGATTGTACTAAGTTTTGCTCCTTTATTACTTCTGCTACATGCCATGAAATCGACTCTCCTTCCCGATCCGGATCAGTTGCTAAATAAATGGCTTCTGCCTTGCGAGCTTCTTTGGTGATTATCTCTACATATTTCTTGGCTTTGTCAGAAATGACATATTTCATTTCAAAATTTTTGTTAGGTAGCACCGACCCATTTTTAGAGGGTAAATCTCTAATATGACCTACTGAAGCAATAACTTGAAAATCATCACCTAAATATTTATTGATTGTTTTTGCCTTGGCAGGCGATTCTACTATGACTAATTTCATGTTAATTATAAATTAAAACAATTTTATTACCTGGATATCTTATGACTTTTTCCGCTAACTCTAATTCTAGTATTATCATATATATAGTTTGTAGAGGTAACTGAGTTTCAGTATGTAAACAATCAAAATCTGTTGGAGTGGCAGATAATAGCTCTCGAACCTTGACCCGCATATCATTAGTAACTAAATCATGGTATTTCATATTCAGCGTTTTGAATTGATTATTTATCTGGGAATCTTGGGCTATATCTTTTGCTTTGTTGAGAATATTATCAAAAGATGGTAAGTTAGTCACTATATCGTCCACCGATTCTACTATATGTGCTCCTTGTTTAATAAGTTTATTAGTGCCTTGACACCTAGGATCTATAGGAAAACCTGGGACTGCAAATACTTCTCTATTGTGCTGCAAGGCAAATTTAGAGGTTATTAAAGAGCCGGATTTTAAACTAGCTTCTATTACTAACGTGCCAAGCGATAAACCAGCAATGATCCTATTACGTTGCGGAAAATGTTGAGCTAACGGCTTGGAGCCTATAGGTAATTCTGCAATTATTAAGCCATTTCTGACAATTTGTTCAAAGAGTTTAGCATTTTCTAGAGGATAAATATGGTCAATTCCTCCTGCTATTACCCCTATTGTTTTGGAAGTGTTGACTTGATGTACAACCGTATCAATCCCTCGTGCTAGCCCAGAAACCGTTATATAACCTAGTTCTATTAAACTTGTTGTCAGTTTAGCTGTAAGGGATCTGCCATTTACTGAAGCATTTCTTGCGCCAACAATTGCTACGCAGCGGTTATGTGATAATAATTCAATATTTCCTTTATAACTTAATATAGGAGGAGGATCAAAAATTTCCGCCAGTAGTTGTGAATAGAATGAGGACTTATAAGTAATGAGTTGAGCATTATTTTGGTCTAATAATTCTAATTCTTTAAGCGCATCATTTTGGGAAAACACTTTTACAAGCTTAGGGCGGCCACCCCGCACAGAAAATTCTTGGATATTTTCTATCGCTATGCTTGCATTACCGAATACCTTTATTAATCCCCAAAAGGTTCTAGGTCCAACATTTTCGCTTCGAATTAAACGTAAAATATCGATAGTTTCTTGGGTGTAAGGATTTTCTAGCTTCTTATTTAGAAATAGTTCTTTCAGCACTAATCCTCTTTAATTATAGTACCCTAATTTTAGGTTGTATGAAGGAAATTTTTAGCGCTTGAGTTATATGTATTTTATTTGCAAAATAGCAGAAATTTTTTGCGATAGGTATATTATTCCTGCATAATTCCCACTATTGGTTGATTAAAATACTCTATAAATCACTTCTATCAAAGTTTCGTTCACACAATCTAGATCACATATATCCTCTTTGGTTTTTAAGAGTTGTTTTTTTCACTCTATCGGGGTGTTATACCATTTTCGAAAACTAATCATCTACGTTCGTCGTACTTCATGATCTTCTGCTTCTCACGTATATTTCTGTCACGCTACTGGACAAAAATAGAAGATGGTTAAAAAAACATATTATTTTAAGTACAAAATGTTATTTTTGAGATAATAATTGCTAAAAACGAGCTTTAGCAGATAACAATTTTTGTACTTTTTCAACCATTTTCTATTTTTGTCCAGTAGTGTGATATTTCTGTACGCGCAGGTAGCGGGCACTCGTACTCCTAGTGCTAATTTAGTTTTGGGAAATGGTATTAGCTATGCTCCATACACGTACTTAAGTGTAAGCTCTGCGCGCTCTTTCCATTGGCAAATAAAACCCAACTGAAATTCATTGAGTATATGATCTCGAATTAGCAACAATAAGACAGTGCTAGAGTGTTGCTTATACAATTTTACACTACACGTCTATAATTTTTCTGCATTCGAAGCTAAATAATGTGCTATCCCTTTATGGGAAGGATTAATACCCTCATCGCCTTTGTGCCAACCAGCAGGGCATACTTCTCCATGCTTGGTGTTATATTCTATAGCATCAATTAGGCGTAGCACTTCATCTACATTTCTGCCAATTGGTAAATCGTTAACTGATAAATGCCGAACTATAAATTGTTCATCTATAATAAAAGTACCGCGTAATGATATTCCTTCGTCATGCAGGATATTATAATGCTCGGTGGCCGTTTTATTAATATCAGAGACCATAGGAAATTGTATATCACCCACTCCTCCCTTATTATACGGAGTATTTTTCCAAGCCAAATGAGAAAAATGAGAATCCACACTTATCGCAATTAATTTGGTATTTCTTTCAGTAAATTCTCCTAGTCTATTATTAAATGCAATAATTTCTGAGGGACAAACAAAAGTAAAATCAAGAGGATAAAAAAATAACACAACTTTATGATCTCTAGCATAACTTTTAAAATTAAATTCAGATTCTATACTATTATCTGGCATAATAGCTTTAGCTGTAAAATCTGGGGCAGCTTTTCCCACAAACACTTGCATGTTAAATTCCTGTTAATTAAGTGATAAAAAAATATTCCTTATGATATATAAAAAAATATTACATTACAATATAAAAATCTCTAATTTTTTCAACTAAAAGCTGAAAAATGAATTTTATTTTATACTATTAACCCTTTTACTTGTGATTTCCATAATTTTTTATATAATTTACTATTCTTTAATAATTCCGTATGGGGGCCATCACCTACGATATGACCTTCTTCAAATACTAAGATTCGATCCATATTTAATAAAGTAGATAATCTGTGAGCTATTACTATTACAGTTTTATGTTGCATTAAATAGCTTAATGAAGCATCGAGTAACTCTTCAGTTTCGCTATCTAAGCTACTGGTTGCTTCGTCAAGAATTAAAATGGGAGCATTTTTTAATATAGCTCTAGCTATTATGATCCTTTGTCTTTGACCCCCTGATAGATTATTGCCGCTTTCACCACATAAACTATTATAACCATCTGGTAAACTGGTAATAAATTCATGTATATGGGCGGCTTTTGCCGCTGCCATTATTTCCTGTAGGCTTGCTTCTTTCTTGCCATATTGGATATTTTCGAGTATTGTTCTGTGAAACAAGATAGCTTCTTGGGGTATTACACTAATATTTGCTCTTAAGGAATCTTGCGTTACATGTCTAATATTTTGTCCATCAATTAATATTTCTCCTTTAGTGATATCGTGTAATCTAATAATAAGATTAACAAAGGTAGATTTTCCTGAGCCAGAAAAACCGACCAACCCGACTTTTTGTTTACTAATAATTTTAATAGATTTATTCTCAAATAAGTTATTATTATGGTAATAATTAAAAGTAACATTATTAAATATAATTTCTCCTGCAGTCACTTTTAAAATTTTAGCATTTTCTATATCTGTCAGAACATAAGGGCTCATTAAAGACATGCTTTGATTAAAAGAACCAAGTTCTTCAAACATATCTCCTACTTCTTGCGTTAGATCCCAAACCTCAGTACTAACAGCGATACAAAGAGTTAAAATTAATACACAATCTCCTATAGTGATTAGTGATTGACTACGAAGCTCTGCTAGATAGTAAATAATCATAAAAATCATTATGCAACAAGAGGTACCAAGTACTATACGCAACTTGAACATAAAAAATTGCATGATTTGTTCATTATCTACTGCATCACTTATTCTGACTTCTAAGTTTTGACGTTCAAATTTATGAGAGGTAAACATACGAACTGCACTAATATTTGCGATGGCATCAACAATATTACCTGCAACTACTGCTCGAGAGCGGGCATAATTTCCTGAATATTTATTAATTATATCTGAATAAAAGATGCTAATACCTACGAAAAAACTAATCCATATCAGAAATATAGTAGCAAACACTTGATGTACTAAATACATAGTCACCAAAGAAAATCCAATAATAGCTGCTTTATATAGAATTTTCTCTCCAATTAATGATAATACCATCTCAAAAGACCGTGCAGCTTCTGTAATCCGGTTGGTAATGTGACCTGCGAGATTCTCTTGAAAAAATTTATGATGATGGTATTGAGTATAATTATACATTTCATCTAAAATTTGCCCTTTAATATGAGGCATTGTCTTAAGATACAGATAATCATAAACTCGCCATATAATATTTATCACCATCCACCAAAGAGCGTATATTATGCCCCAAAACATCATGACCGATGGAAGAGTAGTCACTTGGTCAGCAGAAAAAGTTTCTATTAGATTGATAATTTTTTGTAATAATACACTATCAATAGCAGGCACTATCCCTAAGATTATACATAATAAACCTAACGTAATTACCTGAATTTTTTTTTTCCGTAAAAAATAAAGAAACGGTTCCTTTGTAGTCTTTAAAAAACCATAACTTTCTAGCACAATCATTACTCCACTGCAAAAGCTGATTAGTTCCTATTATTAAATTTAATTTATAGGGTATACTCGAATGATCTCCAGAATTGGTCTTGCAACACTTTGGGGCGGTGGCGTGCTCATATAGTATATCTATACTGCACTCTCCTACCCCTGGCTTTATGTCCCAATTTCTCAGGATCATTTGAGTATATTGTAATTAAGACTATTTTTCTCATAGAAAATTCAATATAATATCTTAAATTACTCTGAAGAATAGTGTTAAATTATAGCGTGATCTATTACAACAAATAACATACGTAAAATTAATAAAATAACAAACAAAACTTGCTAGCTTATTTCAAAAATGTTATAAGAAAGTACAGGACTATCTTTAAAGCGACGAGAATGGAAGCAAAAAACACTCCTATTGTTACCGATGAAAAAACCCAAAATCAAGATTTAACAATTTCTGATTATCCTTTTTCTGATGTTAAATACATCTGCCAAGCTGCAACATTAATTACTGACGCTACTCAGCAAGGGTTTGATATTGCACAATTACCAAACGGAGATATAACAGTTACAGAAATCAAAGTAGTAAATGTGAATTATACCTGGCATCCTGTAAAACAAAAGTTTATCAAAGTGAACATCTAAGGTTTTTAATCTTATCTTTTATTGAGCTCAGATATATTTAAAGGTTTCTTATGATAAAACTGTCAGCTTTTATTATCACTAAGAATGAGGCTAGTAGAATAGCCCGTGCTATAAATAGTCTTAAAGCAATTGTCGAAGAAATTCTTATAATTGATAGTGGCAGCACTGATAACACTATACAAATTGCTAAAGAATTGGGAGCTAGAGTAATTTTTAATGAGTGGCAGGGCTATGTCAAGCAAAAATCTTTTGGAGAAAGTTTATGTAAAAATGACTGGGTAATAAATATTGATGCTGATGAGGAGCTGTCACAAGAGTTACAAGATGAAATAGAATTTATATTTGCATCAAATATGCAAGATAATTATTATGCCTATCAAACTAAAATTATGATCCTACATCGCAGAGATAATACGGCTCACTATTTTGCTCCTTATAATAAATGTATGAGACTGTATAATCGCAGATACGCTAGTTTTAGCAATAATACCCTAACCACCACTCACGATTCAGTGCTGTTGAATAGCGATATTTCTACCACAGGTAAAATATATAATTTAAATGGTATAATTTATCACAGGTCTGGTATATCAATTGAGCAATTAATAAATAAAGCTAATTTTTATTCATCTCAACAAGCACAAGATCTGCTTAAGCTAGGTAGGGCTCCCTCCAAAGTAAGAATTTCTACAGAATTAATTTTCTATTTTTTAAAAACATTTTTTATCAGAAGGTACTTTGTATTTGGTTTTGATGGATTTGTAGATTCAATAATATTGGCTTTTGCCCGTTTTGCCAGGTTAGCTAAAGCGAGAGAGTTAATAAACGAACAAAAAACGCGTAATACCATTTCCGAAAACTAATCATCTACGTTCGTCGTACTTCATGATCTTTTGCTCCTCACATATACGTCTGTCACACTACTGGACAAAAATAGAAAATGGTTAAAAAAACATATTATTTTAAGTACAAAATGTTATTTTTGAGATAATAATTGCTAAAAACGAGCTTTAGCAGATAACAATTTTTGTACTTTTTCAACCATCTTCTATTTTTGTCCAGTAGTGTTGTGATACGTCTGTACGCGCAGATAGCCGGTACTTGTGCTCCTAGTGCTAATTTAGTTCCCGGAAATGGTATAATAAATAAATTTACTGAAATTTACTTAAGGTTTGCTCAAATAATAATTGTTTTTCTTTGTTAATCACTTGTTCCATTTTGTCTGTTAGCTCTCGCGCATCGGTTTTGGCAATTTCTTCCATAGTAATAACATCAATGATTTTTACTTGAATAGTTCCAGGTTTGTTAATCCAAAAACCTTTAGGCCAGTATGCTCCCGCATTGTGGGCCATCATAACTATAGGTACTTTAGCGACTGTGGCTAATTTCGCAGCACTTGGTTTAAATTTAACAGTTTTATCTGGTTTGATTCTAGTGGATTCTGGAAAGATGATCAACCACAAACCACTGCCTAGCTTTTGTTGTCCTTCTTTCAAAATTTGGCCGACAGAAATATTAGAATTACGATCTACCGCAATAGGTTTAACCATGCGCAAGCCCCAACCAAATAATGGAATCTCAAATAATTCTTTTTTTAGCACCCAAGAATGCTTAGGAATAATTAATTGCATATATACTTGTTCCCAAAAGGATTGGTGATTAGCTACTAATATAGAAGGTACGGATGGTAATTTTTCTAAACCAGAAACTTGGTATTTTAAACTACAACAAATTCTTGCCAGCCAAATAAAAACATAGGAAAAAATAACCCCTATGTTATATCTGATATTATAGTTGACATTAAAAAATGTTACGGGTATGTAACATATAATAAAAAATACAATAGTAAAGATAGCAAGTAATGCATAAAATATTAATATTCTTAATCGCCAAAACATACTTAATCTATCTTGTTTTATAGGCCAATTCATGATTTTCATTGAGTATATGTGTTCGTATATCGCAAGAGGCTATAATATATAGCATAAAATTCTCTCTAACCAAATTATAATTTAACCGCTTCGTGCTCAGAAATAAAAATTTAGGAGAAATCGCATGAAAAAAATAGCAGTATCAGGTTCTCAAGTGACAGGTAGCTTACATTTAGGAAATTATTTAGGAGCAGTGAGTAATTGGCTTAAAATACAAGATGAATATCATTGTCTCTTCTTTCTAGCTGATCTACATTCTATAACTATAGATAGGTTACCTATAGAACTAAATACATCAATCCTGCAAACCGCTGCTATGTATATAGCTACCGGCCTTAGGCCAGAACAGACTATTATATTTGCGCAAAGTATGGTCAAAGAACATGCAGAGCTTGCTTGGATATTGAATTGCGTGACTCCTATGGGCTGGCTCAAACGTATGACTCAATTTAAGGTGAAGGCTGGAGCGGACCAAGAAAATGCGGGTTTAGGGTTGTTTTCTTACCCAGTCTTGATGGCAGCTGATATATTATTATATAATCCTGATATCGTGCCTGTGGGAGAGGATCAAAAACAGCATTTAGAGCTCACTAGAGATATTACCGAGGTAATTAATAGAAAATTTAATCAGGAAATCTTTAAATTACCTGAAGCGGTAATTCAAGGTTCACGCGCTAGGATAATGAGCTTAAAAGATGGGAGAAAAAAAATGAGTAAATCGGATCCCTCAGATCTATCGCGGATTAATTTAAGTGATAGTAGGGATCAAATTGCACAGAAGATTAAAAAAGCAAAAACAGATAATTTAGCTAACATGAGCTATGATCATGTTAGTAGGCCAGAAATTAGTAATTTAATCGACATTTACTCCAGCTTATCAGATCGGGCTATTGACCAGATAGTTCTGGATTATCAGGATAGCGGGTTTGCTAAATTTAAACAGGATTTAACGGAAATTCTCATTAGCAAGATCTTTCCTATTAGGGAGCAATATGTAGAATTAATGAGTAATCAAGACTATTTAATAAATGTGCTAAGAAATGGTGCAGAACAAGCTAGGATTCCTGCTAGTAAAACTCTGTCTCGGATCAAGAAGTTATTTGGCTTTATAATATAAAGAAGCAAGAGGTACAATATATTACTCATTTTTCAATTGACTTCTTGCGAAACTCTACTGGCGATGGTAATGTGGACAATGAATCTAAGCTCAAATCCTAACGTACACTTACGTACGCTGCGGTTTGAAGCGAGGAGCCTTCTTCAAATTCCCTACCAGAAGCAAGTTTCGCAAGAAGTCTATTTTCACTTTACCTTAAGGTGCTTGTGTTTACCTAAAATATTGGTACGCTGCGCGCTTCTACTGCTTAAAATAAAATGAAAATTCTTGAAATACGAGTAATATATCAACTATTGCTTAAAGAATAAAATTTACTTATCGCTTTCGTTAGTCTTAGTTTCTTGAGTAGTAGTTTTGGTCTTGGTTTGTACAGTTTCTTCTTGGACTGATTTTGCTTTAGTTTCACTATCATCTGCTTCTTCTACCGCTGGGGTGGCAGCAAAAGCGGATACCGAGAAAGCGAAAGTCAAAATAGCTGCTAATAAATTTTTCATAATAAACCTCATTTTTATGTCACGCCATTATAACTTGCGGCATACGATATTCAAGGTAAATAAATAAGATTTAAGCTTTGATTATAAAATATTTAATGAATATAATAAAATTCCTCTTATTTTGTGACATAATATCAACGGGTTGGCTATAGTAAGGGTTAATCCTTCAAGAATTGGTCTGTTCTTGGCAAAGGATTTGATAAATATCACAATTTTTTAATAATCCTTGGTGTATATCTCTGGCCACTAATTTGCCTTGATCAATCACTAATATTTCATCTGCCTGTTCTATACTAGAAATGCGGTGAGCTATAGATAAGATAGTTTTTCCTTGCATAAATTCTCGTAGCTTATCCAGCAATTTCTTTTCATTTTCACTGTCTAACGCACTCATTCCCTCATCTAATAGTAAAATTTCAGGGTTATGAAGAATGGCTCTACTAATTGCTATTTTTTGTTTCTGGCCTCCAGATAACCTAACTCCTTTTTCACCAATTGGCGTATTTAATCCGTGGGTAAGGTGTGTAGTAAAATCCATTATGCCGCTAATCTCTGCAGCTGTTATTATTTCTTGTTCGGTAGCATCAGGTTTGGCAAAGGCTATATTTGATCTAATAGTTCCTGAAAAAATACTAGAATCTTGAGGTATATAGCCAATCAGCTGTCTAATTTGTTGAGTGCTGGTTTTAGCTATATCTTGCCCCATAATTTTAATTGTCCCTTTGGTAGGCAAATAAAACTTTAATAATAATTGCATTATTGTACTTTTTCCAGCTCCTGTTCTGCCAACTATCCCAATAAATTGATTTTGACTAATTCTAAAAGATAAGTTGTTAAAGACTACAGAATCTGATCTTGAAGGGTAGGAAAAACTGACATTTTCAAACTCAATACTTACCAAATTATTGTGACTATCATTACTGAGTTGAACCGGAATAATTTGCCAAGAAGAAGGGTTAGGAAATGTTGATACTAGCGGCTCTAGTGGTATACTATTTCTTGCAAGAGGTGCAGTGATTGCAGAATCGCAAGAAGGATCAGCTAGCCTGTTTTTGATAAAAGGGGTGATTGCAAGAGGGATCATATGGTGTTTATATTGGTTGTGATCTGTAAGAGCGAAAATCCGTTCTGAGGCAGCTATAGAAGAATGTATTTCACTTAAAAGATCGAAAATTCCGCCACTACTTAGACCTGCAACAATAGCGTAGTAAATAAAGGATACCATTTGTCCTGCGGTTAAGTTTCCCTGTAATATATCTCTACTTCCTATCCAGATTACTATAGTTATAGAAAATAATATTCCTGCAATAGTTAACGCAAAAAAAATAGCTCGGATTTTAAAGCGGCTAGCAGCATATTCTAAATAACTAGAAATGTGTTTATTAAAATTTAAAATTTTATTAGGTTGTTGATTAAAAGCTTGGATAACTGCAATATTTGTTACACTTTCTTCTAAGTTAGAGGTAATATCTGCTTGTAATTGCAATACTGTTTTGGATAAGTTTCTTACATATTTACCGAATTGTATTAGTGGAAATAATAATAATGGTATAGTGAGGGTTACTATAAAGGCAAGTTTAGGGCTTTGCCAAAACATTAAAATAATGCCTCCAATTAACATTAAGGAATTACGAATAAAAAAAGAAAGAAAGTTAATAATAAGCTTAGAGAGTAATTCCATATCTGTAGTTAAGCGCGAAATAATGTCGCCTATCTTTAGTTCTTCAAAAGCAGAAATGGGTAAGTTAATTATGTTACTATAAGCTTCTTTCTTAATTTGGTTAACTACTTTTTCAGCTACCTGATTTATAAAATAAGAACGAAAGAAGCTACTGATACTAAAGATCACTATTAATGTAATAATAAATAATATGGATTGGTCAATTGATTGCAGGTAATTCTGTTTTAAGCCATTATCAACTAATTGTTTAAAACTACTACCTAATGCTAATAAAGAGATGGAGACACAGATTAAAGCTAGCATCACAATGAGCAAGTCTTTCTTATAAGGCTGTAGATATCTGAGCAGCTTATAAATAATAGGGTTGGACATAATAATCACATGTCATTTATACGAAAGGAATTTAAGTTATAGGCTCCGTTCTTTAGTCAATAGACTTCTTTTTAAAACTCTACTGGCGATGGTAATTTGGACAATGAATCTAGGCTCAAATCCTCATGTACCTTATAAGTATGCTGCGGTATTTAGCTGGGGACACTTGATTTTGCAGGATTTTTGTTGTGCTCACCTATTCTTTATATCGCTTTTGCAACCTCACCTTTAAATTCAAATGTCATCAGCTAAAGAACGAAGGTTATACTAAGTCTATTGACAATGAGGAAAAGCAGGTCACAGGTAGTGATTTACGCCCTTGATCCTCTGAGTACACAATATCAAATGATTCAGCGATGCGAAAAGGTATAATTGAGCAAAATATTAGATGGTGCCGGATGTCGGATTTGAACTGACGACCTATCGCTTACAAGGCGATTGCTCTACCACTGAGCTAATCCGGCAAAAAATGCCCCTATAACCCCAACTTAATAGCAAATATAAATAGAAGTCCAGCACTAAGTTCTATCTAGTTGGTGATTTTATTGTCAAAATGTGACCTTCCGTCGAGTAACCATCGTTTATGTTGCAGCTGCTCGGCTTCGTTTTGGCGTCAAAATCCTAAAGGGCTTTTTTGAACTATATGCAGGAAGTCTAATATAGATTTAGGATGCGAGCAGAAATTAAATAGCTTACAACATCACTAATTTAATTTTTGTCCCTCGATCCTAGCGTCTTTAAGCTTTCTTTGATTCTTTTTTAGGAGGTTTTGCTTTACGGCTTTTAATTTTTATTTCCATTTTCTTTTTTATTGAGGCTGGAAGTACTATACCCGCCTCTTCAATGAACCTTGCAACGCGCTCGGTAGGTTGCGCTCCCGTACTTAACCAATACTCTATCCGATCAGATTTGAGCACTACTCTGTCTGCATCACCGCGGACAAGCATGGGGTTATAAGTACCTACTTTCTCTAGGAAGTCTCCATCTCTAGGGGCTGTGGCATTTGCTACAACTACTCTATAGTGAGGGCGCTTTTTTGCTCCGCCTCTTGCCAAACGTATTTTTGTTGCCATAATAACTTATCTATTAACTATTTAATCTTTTCTTCTTTAAAAGGGACATGCTTCCTGACTTTAGGATCATATTTCCTAAATGATAATTTCTCAGTTTGAGTTTTAGGATTGCGCTTTTTTACCAAAAAATACCCTGTACCCGCAGTACTTACAAGCCTTACTAAAACATTTTTATTCTTTTTAGCCACGGTGACCCAACTTTTTTCTAATTTTTCTTCATAAACCGCTGCTCATGATAAAAGTATGAGCACAAATAGTCAAGAGTAAAATGTATTTTCTATATATACTTACTTCGAGAATATGATTGTCCTTAAATATAATAGGTGTTTTTGTCTATATCAATCTATAATTTAGGTAGATTTCCTTTAGATGTTACTTTATAAATTTAATCTAAATATTTTAAGAAAATGAAATAATTATGGATAAAGAAAAAGCTCTTCAGGCTGCCTTAAGCCAAATTGAAAAAAATTATGGCAAAGGCTCTGTTATGAAGCTCGGTCAACGCCGTGCTGTAAATATAGAAGCAATACCTACCGGTTCTCTAGGACTTGATATTGCTCTAGGTATTGGGGGGTTACCCAAAGGACGCATTATAGAAATCTTCGGACCAGAAAGTTCAGGGAAAACCACCTTGACTCTTCATGTAATTGCCGAATCTCAAAAACAAGGTGGTACTTGTGCTTTTATTGATGCTGAACATGCCCTGGATCCAACATACGCTAAAAAGCTTGGCGTGAATATTGATGAACTTATCATCTCTCAGCCAGATACAGGAGAACAAGCATTAGAGATAGCGGATACTTTAGTACGTTCTGGTGCTATTGATATGATCGTAATAGATAGCGTAGCCGCCCTAGTGCCTAAAGCTGAAATAGAAGGAGAAATGGGGGATTCACATATGGGGCTCCAAGCTAGATTAATGAGCCAAGCCTTGAGAAAATTAACTGCGTCTATTTCTAGAACTAATTGTATTATCATTTTCATTAATCAAATTAGGATGAAAATAGGAGTAATGTTTGGCAGCCCGGAAACTACCACAGGAGGCAATGCTTTAAAATTCTATGCTTCAATTAGGTTAGATATTAGAAAAATTTCAACGATTAAGGATAAAGAAGAGTTAATTGGTAGTCAAACTAAAGTTAAGGTAGTAAAAAATAAAGTGGCGCCACCATTTAAAACTGCTGATTTTGATATTATATACGGCCAGGGCATTTCTAAGGAAGGAGAAATAATTGATTTAGGAGTAAAATTAGAAATAATAGAAAAATCAGGGTCCTGGTTTTCCTATAAGGAAATTAGAATAGGGCAGGGGAGAGAAAATGTTAAACAATATTTAAAAGATCATCCAGATATTTGCAATGAAATTCAACAAATAATTAGGCAAAAATCTGCTCATACTAATAATGTTATTTTTGATACTGAAATAATTGAAGAGGAATAGTAAAATGATAGATTTGATAGGTAAAATATCCTTAGTTACTGGAGCAACAGGAGCTATCGGAGGAGCAATAGCTAAATTATTGCACCTATTAGGTAGCCATGTAATAATCAGTGGTAGCGATAAAGAAAAATTGTACGAATTGGGAGAAGTATTGCAAGAGAATTATACAATTGCGGTATGTAATCTTACTAATACTGAGGAATGTAGTAGTTTAGTGGCGAGTCTTGAAAAACTTGATATCTTGATTTGTAATGCTGGTATTACTAAAGATATGTTAGCAATCAAAATGACCAATGAGATGTTTGATCAAGTGATTGAGGTAAATTTAAAAGCTAACTTTATTCTCAATCGTGAAGCAATAAAAAAAATGCTGAAAGAACGTTATGGTAGGATCATTAATATAGCTTCGGTCGTTGCGGTGTCTGGAAACCCAGGACAAGCAAATTATTGTGCTTCCAAAGCCGGACTGATAGGGATGACCAAAGCCTTAGCATTGGAAGTAGGGGCTAGAGGCATTACTGTTAACGCTATTGCGCCAGGCTTTATCAAATCCCATATGACTGATAAGTTAAATGAGGCCCAAAAAGCAGCCATCATGCAGAAAATTCCTCTTAAGGCTTTTGGAGAACCAGCAGATATAGCAAATATAGTCGCGTTCCTTGCTAGCGATAAAGCTTCCTACATTACAGGACAAACTATTCATGTCAATGGTGGGATGTTAATGGTGTAGAATTAAAGGGAATAGTTAGTATGAAAACAATTATTACAAGATTTGCTCCATCTCCTACAGGGATATTACATATAGGTAATAGTAGAACAGCCTTGATAAATTGGTTATATGCTAAAAAGCATAATGGAAAATTTATTTTAAGGTTTGATGATACCGACTTTGAACGTAGTAAAGATGAGTATAAAAAAGCAATTGAAGAAGATTTACGATTCTTAGGACTTTACTGGGATCAAGCCTTTTCTCAATCTACTCGCCTTAGCAGGTATGAATCTATCAAGACATTATTAGTGCAAGCAAATAGGTTGTACCCTTGTTTCGAAACCCCAGAGGAGCTTGGATTAAAGCGAAAATTGCAATTATCGCAAGGATTACCGCCCGTTTATGATAGAGCTGCTCTGCAGTTGACGCAAGACCAAATAAGCAATTATATCAGGCAGGGCAAAAAGCCACATTACCGATTCTTAGTATCTCATAGTACTATCAGTTGGCAAGATATGATTAAGGGGGAAATAAGATATGAGGGTAAAAATTTGAGTGATCCTATAGTAGTGCGCGAAGATAATAGTATGACTTATATGTTGTGTTCAGTGATTGATGATATTGATTATTCTATTACTGATATTATTAGGGGAGAAGATCATGTGACTAATACAGCAATTCAGGTACAAATGTTTGAGGCGCTAGGGGCCAAAGTGCCCAATTTGGCCCATCTAAGTTTGGTGGTAGCGCGTGATGAGAAAATCTCAAAAAGGTTAGGGGGGTTCGATATTGCTGCCTTGCGAGATAAAACTTGCTTAGAGCCTATGGCTATTAACAGCTATTTTAGCTTACTTGGTTCTTCCCTACCTATTACGCCGTTTAAAACGCTAGCCGATTTGGTTAAGAGTTTTGAGATAAGTAGTATGTCGAAAAGCCCTACTACTTACTTGCCGGAAGAATTAGAACGCTTAAATCATAAGTTATTAATTAGCCTTAGTTTTGAAGCAGTGAAAGATCGTTTATCCGAAATTGGTTGTGAGCAAGTAAATGAACAGTTTTGGTTAATGGTGAGATCTAATTTACAGAAATTACCTGAAATAAAGGAGTGGTGGAATATTTGCTATACTCCATTCAAGAAGGAAGGGTTAGATAAAGATTTTTTAAAACAAGCTGCTGATCTATTAGAGGATAAACCTATCACCCTAGATAGTTGGAATATTTGGACTAAGAAAATTATGGAAGTTACAGGGACAAAAGGGAAAGAGGTATTCTTGCCTTTGAGATTGGCAGTAACTGGGAAGCAATCGGGACCTGAAATGTCTGCTATCTTGCCGCTGCTCAGTAGAGAGGAAATTATAAAACGTCTAAATTAATACTTGTATTTTTACACAATTAGTACTATCATTGCACAGTTTAAAAGCCCTTAGGAGAAAAGGATGAGCGAAGTATTAGAACTTAAAGCAACTATACGAGAGAAGTTTGGTACAGGTAGTGCACGAGACCTACGTAGTAAAGGGTATGTACCGGCGGTGGTGTATGGGGCTGGAAAAGAAGTACTAGCCATTACGGTGGCAGAAAAAGAAATAACAAAACATTATAGAAAACCTGGCTTTATTTCAACAGTGGTGCAGTTAAAAATAGATAATAATATTTATAAAGTATTGCCAAAAGCTGTACAGTTACATCCTATCACTGATATAGTGCGGCATGTAGATTTTGTGCATTTAGAGGCAAAAACCCAAAAAATGGAAGTACCAGTAATTTATGAAGGGAGAGATAGAGCATTAGGGGTTAAAAGAGGAGGATTTTTTAATATTATTAAAAGAACTATACCTCTTCTATGTGATGTTAATAATATTCCTAAAAATATCACTATTGATGTTACTAATATGCATATAGGACAATCGTTGAAAGCAAATAGGATAGTACTACCGAAGGGTAGTGAAATGGTATGTAAAAATGATTTTATCCTTGCAACTATTATCGGCCGTAAGGGAAGTAAAACCGAGGGGGAGGAGACTGCGACCAATGAGGTCAAAGCTAAGTAAGGATATTTTTATATGGACCTCCTCTGTCATCTTGCTATATAAATCATTCAAGGCTGGTTAAAAATTGTATCTTGCAGCTGAAAATCAAATCAGCCCAGTTCAAAATTTATTGCGAGGAGGCTTTCTTAAGCTATACGCGCGCAATCCATAACACGATTTAGTAGATATATTTTTTCTGGATTGCTTTGCTGCGCTCTCAATGACGTTTGTGAGGGTGCAACTTGTGGTTATTTATGAAACTTGTCGTTGGGTTAGGCAATACAGGAATTGATTATCAAAATACTCGTCACAATGCTGGCTTTAGCGCCGTAGATTTTTTATCGCATCATTATGACTTACCTTGGGCTATTAAGCCGAAATTTCATTCAGAACTTGCTCAAGGGGTAATAGGAGAACATAAAATATTAGTAGCTAAACCATTAACTTATATGAATTTATCGGGGATAGCAGTACAGACGATACGTTTATATTATGGTATTAAACCGCAAGATATTTTTGTTTTGCATGATGATATTGATTTAGAAGTTGGGCGAATTAAATATAAGTTAGGGGGTGGTCACGGTGGACATAATGGTTTAAAATCTTTAGATCAACATATAGGGAATAATTACCACAGGGTCAGAATTGGGGTCGGTAGACCTTTGCTCCATCAGAATGTGGCAAATTATGTTCTTGCTCCTTTTACTAAAGAAGAGAGTAAAATTATTGGTCGTTCTATTAAAATAGTAATAGATAATTTTCATTTTTTATTTTCTCAGGAATGGGAAAAATTTAACAATGGAATGATTAGACAGGATGCCAACATATCACCTTAATTAACCTGAATTCGAGGTCACAAGTGACATCAAATTTCAGAGAAATATATAGAAACAATCAGGTTTAAAGTGGTTTTACACCTAATTGTTAAAATATAACATAAGTTAAAATGCATACGAAGAACTGCTGCGAATATGCATTTTTCCTTATATCAAATTGAGGTTAATTAGGTTCTGCGAACAGAAATATTATAAATCAAGATTATGACATTGAAATGTGGTATTGTGGGGTTGCCAAATGTGGGTAAGTCGACATTATTTAATGCTTTAACTTCAAGTATTGCAGCTGAAGCAGCTAATTATCCTTTTTGTACTATAGAGCCTAACATAGGAATAGTACCTGTACCTGATATTCGCCTGAAAAAATTAGCCTTGATTGCGGGTTCAAGTAAAATTATCCCAACTTATATAGAATTTGTTGATATTGCTGGATTAGTAAAAGGAGCTAGCAAAGGGGAGGGACTTGGTAATAAATTTTTATCTCATATTCGAGAAGTTGATGCTATTTTGTATGTATTACGTTGTTTTGAGGATATAGATATTACTCATGTTCATAATAAAATTGACCCTATAAATGATGCTGAGATAATAGAGACAGAATTAATTTTTGCAGATCTTGAATCAGTAGAAAAACGGCTGGTAAATGCGCAGAAGCGTGTTAAGGGTGGTGATAAAGCGTTAAAAGGCACAATCGAGCTATTACAAGAAGTGCAAGATAGTTTGAGTAGAGGCAGGCCAGCGCGTAGTCTTATAGGTGCTTATAGCAAAGCAGATCTAGACTCATTACAACTATTAACATCTAAGCCAGTTTTATATGCCTGTAATGTGCTAGAAAAAGATGCAGTTTTAGGGAATAAATTTACTGAATTGGTTGCAAAAAAGATACAAGCAGAAAATGCCAAATATGTCATTATTTCATCAAAAATTGAAGCAGATATTGCAGTGTTAGATAATGAAATAGAGAAGGTAGAGTTTTTAAATAGTATAGGTTTACATGAGCCGGGCTTGCATAAAATTATTAAAGAGGTATATAATTTATTAGATTTAAAAAGCTTTTTTACTGTAGGACCCCAAGAGACTCATGCTTGGGCTTTTAATAATAGTACGGTAGCTGCGAAAGCAGCAGGGATAATACATACTGATTTTGAAAAAGGTTTTATTCGGGCTGAAATTATTAGTTATAATGACTATATAAATGCAGGGGGGGAAGTAAAAGCCAAGGAACTGGGGAAAATCCGTCTAGAAGGAAGAGATTATCAAATGCAAGATGGCGATATAGTATATTTCCGTTTCAATGTTTAAATAGACTTCTTGCGAAACTCGACTGGCGATGGTAATTTGTCCGTCGAATCTAGGCTCAAATCCTCACTACTACTGCCGTACGCTGCGGTTTGAAGCGAGGAGCTTTCTTCACAAATTCCCTACCAGAAGTGAGTTCTAAAAGAAGTCTAATGTCTATTATAAAATATTGAGGAGAATCATTATTTGAGTTGTAAAAAAGAGGTGGAGTGAGAAAATTATACCATTATCCTATTTGTGCATTATCGCGTCAAGTCCGGGTATTTTTAAAGGAATTAGATGCTCCTTTTACTATAATAAAAGAAGATTATTGGCAAAAAAATAAGAGATTTTTATTACTTAATCCTGCTGGAACACTGCCAGTATTACAAGAAGCATCGACATTAATTATCGCAGGAATTTACCCCATTACAGAATATTTAAATGAGAAATATCCTAATTTTAATTTAATGGATGAAGACGCGGAAGTTAGAGGAGAAATTCGGAGATTGCTTAGTTGGTTTAATGACAAATTTTATCTAGAAGTAACAAAAATAATTGTAGACGAGAAAATAGTAAGGCCGTCTTGTCAACTGGAAGGGCCACGTACGGCTTTCTTAAGAGCTTGTAAAAATAATTTATCTCATCATCTAAGTTATATATCTACTTTATTAGAGAGTCGGAGCTTTATTGCTTCAAATACTCTCAGTTGTGCGGATATAGCAGCTGCCTGTCATATATCAGTTTTGGACTATTTTGGAGAGCTGAATTGGGATAAATGGTTAACAGTAAAACACTGGTATGCTATAGTCAAATCTCGGCCTAGCTTTCGCTCGTTGTTACAAGACCATATTCCAGGTTTTATTCCCCCTGCTTGGTATGTTGATTTAGATTTTTAATTATTATACCATTTCCGAAAACTAATTATCTACGTTCGTCGTACTGCATGATCTTCTGCTCCTCATGTATACGTCTGTACGCGCAGGTAGCGGGCACTCGTACTCCTAGTGCTAATTTAGTTTTGGGCAATGGTATTATATTGAATTTAGTTGGCTCATAGTAGGAAGAATCTTGTCACAAATTTGTAGTTTTGAAAAATTAATGTTTAGTTCTTGCTCTAGGATAAGCATTAAATCATCATTGGTTTTTGTTTGCCACTTACCATTAAGATAATAGAAATGATACGGGCCACTAATTGGAGAGGAGAGCCAAATTTCTTTTGCTGCAGAATGTTTATTAATCACAAATATTCCTTGAGTAGTAGTAATGTGTAAAAGGTCATTTTGAAAATCAATTTCTAGAAGACATTTATCATCTTCTACTTCAATTGTATCAGCAATTAATGCTATAGTTCGTTCTGCTAATCTTGAAAATTTACTATTATCCATTCTGTGATCCTGCATCTATTTGAATTAAGAGTAAAAGTAAAGTATATTTTAATGCAAAATTTTAATAAGTCTATCCAAAAAAGTACCTAAAAAATTTTGCCAACACCAACCTAGGGAGGTGACTTAAAGTATCAATAGACCTCTTTCGAAATTCTACTTCTATGGGTAATTTGGACAATGAATCTAGGCTCAAATCCTCACATACACGCATAGTACGCTGCGGTTTTGCGCTTGCGAGAGCCTTCTTCAAATTCCCCACTAGAAGCGAGCTCTAAAAGAAGTCTAATACCATTTCCCAAAACTAAATTAGCACTAGGAGTACGAGTGCCCGCTACCTGTGCGTACAAACGTATCACACTACTGGACAAACGTATACGTGAGGAGCAGAAGATCATGCAGTACAACGAACGTAGATAATGAGTTTTCGGAAATGGTATTACAGCATAAAAATGCTAATATAAAGTAATTTGAATATACTCCCTTAAACTTATAATACAAGTCTGTTTTTTCCTCTCTCCTTATAGTTTGATGCATGGTATTATATTTTACGTTTCCATAGTTTATTAAACATTCTTTGTCCAAAATAGAAACTAATGATACCTGCGAAGATTGCTTGGTCATCTATATTCCATAAAATATCAATATATTCTATAAGTAGAGTAGTATTTTTGATAGTTTTATATTGTAAGTATTTTACGCCTGCATACATAATAAAAAAACTATAGGCTAGGATAGGGCGGACTGATCCATTCAAAGCGTCAACCCAATGTACTCCTGATTTATAGGTGGAATATAGAATATTATTCTCAGCTACTTCTTTTACCATATTTAGTTTGGTTAATCGCTTATTATGTCCCAGTTTATAATTTTCAATCTGTCGATCTAAAATATTTAGTTCGTGCTTTTTGTCTTTCTGTTCTTTAAAGATTTTTAAGATTTCTGGAATAATAGAGCTCATAAAACCTGTTATTGACGCTAAGAGTGTAATCATAAGAATACCTGTGGGATGTATTAAGTTGTTGTGATCTATATAGTATACGGAAATTTCCCTGGTCACTAATAGTGGGATATGAAATTTTCTCATAATCTCTATTAAACTAAGATTTGCTCATACCAAATCATACGAGTCTATTATTAGCTCCGATTTACTAAAATTAGAGGTTTAAATATTTATATATAAATATTTATGAGTTTGTAAATATCCGTTGTGTTGTGTTCATAAGGAGATATAATATACTCCATTAAATCTTTGAACACTCTATAAAAAAACAAGCAAAGTATGAATACTATCACGTATGAAGAATTTGAGAAGGTGGAATTACGTTCCGGCACTATTACTAAAGTCGAGACATTCTCTAGAGCACACAAACCAGCTTTTAAAGTGTGGGCTGATTTCGGGGGTGAAATAGGGGTGCTCCAAACCTCCGCACAAATAACAAAACATTATACTCCTGAGACATTGGTGGGCCAAATAATTGTTGGATGTGTAAATTTAGGCGAGAAAAATATCGCGGGTTTCGTATCACAGTTCTTATTAGTTGGGTTTGCAGATGCAAATAATGATATATGTTTAATTAAAGTGGAACCAGTGGTGCCAAATGGTCAGAAGATGTGTTAGTGTCATGTCATAAATGCTGATTTACAATTTTATCAACAAAAAGCGATATAAACCCTAGCAAAGTGCTATCTTTAAACCAGTCATAACCAAGAAGTTCAAATAACCACTGGCCGTTAACAACAGCTTTTTTTGTTGACAGTAACGTCAGTTTATTAGTATAATATGAGAGTTTTAATAGGGATGTAGTTTGATACCTAATATGGGTCTTATACCATTTCCGAAAACTAATTATCTACGTTCGTCGTACTGCATGATCTTCTGCTCCTCACGTATACGTCTGTACGTGGAGGTAACCGACACTCGTGCTCCTAGTGCTAATTTAGTTTTGGGAAATGGTATTACACATTATTCAGGGTTGCAGAGTTGCTTACCATTCTGGTTTATATATTTCTTTGCATTGCTAAGATAGTTTTCATTTTGCCTATGCTGGACCACGCACTAAGTATAGCGTACCCTCTTATCATTGCAAAAAGGCATAACTTTGAACAAAATAATTTTAAACATAGAATTGCTTAGCGCAGTGACAAGGAAGACAATAAGCTTTTTTGATCATATTATCTATATAGCACCCGTAGCTCAATTGGATAGAGTATATGACTACGGATCATAAGGTTAGGGGTTCGACTCCTCTCGGGTGCGCCATTCTTCAATTTTAGTGCATTTTACGAATGCGTCAAATTAGGGACGTAGCATAAAGTTCAGCTTCCCGTCTTTTAATTTCAGGTTAGCAAATACAAAATTTAGCAATTTACGTTTTTCCTCCTTAGTTGAACCTTTGAAAGTTTCTAGCGTTCCGCGTCTTCTTCAAACTCTCTACCAGAAGCGAGCTCTAAAAGAAGTCTATTGCTATAGGGACTTGTTGACATTTTTCTCTTAATAATATCATTATTTGTACCATGATACAACTATTGTAATGATATACTGCCGTATACTAAGGCAATTCTCAACAGACTCGCAGTAGAATAAAAGGGTAAGAAATTAAAAAGAGTAGAAATTTTTATAAATGAATAGTAAAAGAAAATGGCAATTAACTAAATAATAGAGAAGTAATGAGGAACAAGAAACAAGAAACTGAATTAAAAGAAAAATTAACCCTGAATATTTCATGTAAAGATTTAATCAATATTCTTATTGATCAGAGTTTCCTTAGAGATCATGATTATTGTGCTAACTATCCAGAAAAAGACAATAGCCTTGTATCTGATCCTATCGCCAGGGAGAAAGTACTAGATTTTTTACAGTTAATTGATACGTCACCAAAAGATATAGATCAGGACACAAAAGAGCATGATAGTAATAACCTTACGGGTGCGGATAAGAATAGCTGGCAAGAAAAGTTAAATCGATATAAGCCCAAAGACGTTAAGTGGGCTATAGAAATGGTATATGTTTGTGCTTCTGTTACAGCCGAGTTGACGCAGGATCCCACGGCGTTAGAATTAATGGGTAACTTTTCTGAGAACACCTACTTACAATAGTCAAGTCAGCTTAACACAAACTAGCATACTCATACCAAATTGTTTTCTTCACATTAGGTGGTCGTATTTCAGGATTCGTCGTGCTCGCCTAGAGATACTAGGTGCCGCGCGCTTCACCACTCATATTCCTACTACTGTCTTGCAAGCAATTTGGTATCAGTTGCTTTTTCAAGAATTGTTTTGTCTTGTTATCCAGGATTTAGCTATACTTATGTACTAGTATATTGCTTCCGCGCGCCTACGGCCACTGGCAAATAAAATTAGGGTTCTGGTAATCAAATGAGTATATAATCAATATTCTATTAATCTTAAAACTATTGTTAAATAGACGAGACGATTCCACTCTCTAAATTTAACAGTTTTTGTTTAATAGCTAAGCCCGCAGCATAGCCAGTGAGCCTGAAATTACTGCCTATCACTCTATGGCATGGTACTATAATTGATAAGTTATTGCGGGAGATAGCGTTTGCTACTGCGCGAAATGCATTAGGTGCTGAGATTAAATCAGCAATTGCTTTATAACTTAAAACTTGGCCATATGGTATGCTGCAAAGTCTAGACCATACTTTTTTTTGAAAATCAGTGCCTATAAAATTATAAGGAATGGTAAACTCTTTCCTCCGGTTACTTAGATATTCGGTTAGTTCTGTATAAGTTTGACTGAATATACTTAACTGGCCCTGTTCATAATCTTTAATATTGGGTGTGGCTGCATGCTTTTGCCCTGCAAAATATAGGCCAGTAAGAGCAGTACCATCTGAAGTTAATAATATTGTGGATATTGGTAAATTAATATATTGATATATTATTTTGGGCATGAATCAACCTACTCTTGGAAATACCACCATGGGCATATTAATATTGCTTCCTGGCTGTAGAGCATAGTTTCTAGTTAAATGTTTCCATAATCTATCATCTAATGGAACCCCTAATTGATCAAGCATTTTACTAGCAGAATCAGGAACAAATGGTTGTAACATTATAGCGATATATCTTATTAATTCTAGCAAGGTATATAAAATTTCAGACATTTTATCGTGGTTGGTGGCTGTTAAATTCCAAGGTGCTTCTTGATCAATATATATATTTGCTTCGTCAGCTAAGTTAATAATACTTGCTAGGGCCGCATTAATATCAAATGAGCTCATCAATGAGGAATTTTTTAACGCTGATTCCTCCACTCTGAGCATTAAGGGTAAATCATAAATTTTATTTAGGGTAGCAGCACTGATTAATGGGATTTTGCCTTCATTATTTTTATAGATCAAAGTTAATGTTCTCTGTAACAAATTACCGATCTTGTTAGATAATTCGCTATTGACTCTATTAATAAAATTATTTCGGGAAAAGTTTCCATCCGATCCTAGTATTACTTCGCGAATTAAATAGAATCTTACGGGGTCTAGGCCAAACTCATCTATTAATTTTAGAGGATCAATAACATTTCCTAAAGATTTAGAGATTTTCTGCCCCTCATTAGTCCACCATCCATGTGCCATTATGCTCTTAGGAGGCTCAAGCCCGGCAGCCATAAGAAAGGCAGGCCAGTATACTGCGTGAAAACGTAAGATATCTTTCCCCATGACATGCACATCAGCTGGCCAAAACTTATTATAATTACCTTGGGTATCTGGGTATCCTAGCGCAGAAATATAGTTAGTAAGAGCATCCAACCATACATATATCACATGCTCCTCATGATTTGGGACTTTAATACCCCATTCGAAAGTAGAACGCGAAATAGAGAGATCATGAAGGTCAGATTTAACAAAGCTAATTACTTCATTATATCGCGTCACTGGTTTAATAAAATTAGGGTTATTGGAATAAAACTCCAGCAATTTATCTTGCCACTTTGACAGGCGAAAGAAGTAACTTGGTTCTTCTACCCACTCAACAGGAGCACCAGTAGGAGCTAGTCCATCTACTATTTCAGAGGCATTATAAAACGCTTCATCACGCATGGAATACCAACCATTATAAGAGCTAAGATAAATATTACCGCTACTGACTAATTGTTGCCATAAATGTCTTACTGATTGCTTATGGCGTGCTTCTGTAGTCCTGATAAAATCATCATTAGAGATATTCAGGGATAACATTAAATTACGAAAATGCTGGGAAACTTGATCAGTAAATTTTTGTGGCTCCATATTACGGGCAATCGCCGCTTTTTCTACCTTTTGTCCATGTTCGTCAGTACCGGTTAAGAACTTGACGTCTCTCCCTAATAGTCGCATAAATCTGGCCATGACATCAGACACTACGCTAGTATACGCATGCCCTATATGAGGGACATCGTTCACATAGTAAATAGGGGTGGTGATATAGTAGGTATTTTGCATAATAAAAATAACTTTATGAGTTGCTCTTTGTTAGGGTGGCGTGATATTTGTATATCGAATTGAGATTATTATTAACTATATAATATTTTTCATTAATTAAGTATACTATAAAAATCATTTGAATCAGGGTAATAAATGAAAAATTATATTTTATTAAAACAAGAATTAGAGAAAATCTCGCATATCGATAATGTGATTTCGGTGCTTTATTGGGATATTTCAGTGAATATTCCAGTAGGGGCAATTAATAGTAGAACTAAAGAAATAGCGTATTTATCTTCTTTAACACATTCTATATTAACATCAAGTAAATTAGGAGAATTAGTCGACTCTTGTACTCAAGATGCCGAGTTGTTGGATGAATGGCAATTAGCTAATGTGCAAGCAATAAAAAAATCTATTATTGAGTCTAAATGTATAGATGAGGATTTAAGAACAAAATATATTATGGCCAGTACCAAATGTGAAATGATTTGGCGGGAGGCTAGACAAAACAATGATTATCAGTTACTTAAACCTTATTTACAGTCAGTATTAGATTATACCAAAGAAATGGCGCAAGCTAAAGCTCCTACGTTAAATTGTAGTGCATATGAGGCTTTGGTAGATAAATATGATCCAGGTCGTAAGTCGGAAGACATTAGGAAAGTGTTTAATGAGATCAAAACTACCCTACCTACCTTAATTGATCAGGTAATTGCAAAGCAAAGCAATGACAAAGTGTTGCCAATGACCAAACCTATTAGTAAAGATTTACAAAAACTAATCGCCAAAGGATTAATGGAGATCATGGAATTTAACTTTACTACTGGTAGATTAGATGAATCAGCCCATCCATTTTGTGGAGGTACACCTTATGATATAAGATTAACCAATCGATACAATGAATATAATATTATTTCTGGCATAATGGGAGTGATTCATGAAACAGGTCATGGATTATATGAATATAATCTACCTACACCATATAAAAATCAACCTGTGGGAAACGCGAAAGGTATGGCAATTCATGAAAGCCAATCCTTGTTTATGGAAATGCAAGTAGGACGTTCAAGGGAATTCTGTGAATTCTTAGCTACCTTGCTGAGAGATGAATTTAATTTGCAAGGAGCAGAATATAGTGCTGATAATCTTTACAAATTAGTTACTAGAGTGTCCAGGAGTTATATTAGAGTAGAGGCTGATGAAGTTACTTATCCTTTACATGTGATTATTAGATTTGAGCTGGAAGAAGCATTAATTAAAGGGGAATTATCATTAGATGATTTACCATATTATTGGAACAATAAGATGCACGAATATGTAGGGGTTAGGCCGAAAAATGATAGAGAAGGATGTTTACAAGATATTCATTGGCCGATGGGCAGTTTTGGTTATTTTCCTTCTTATACTAATGGAGCGATTATTGCCTCTATGCTAATGCACCAAGCACAAATAAAAAATAGTAATATCAAGGCAGAAATAATTGGAGGAGATTTCAGTAATATCAATCATTTCTTAAATAATAATATTAGAAAATATGGCTCATTAAAAACTACTAGTAAATTGCTTGAGGATGCGACAGGTAAGGCAGAGGTGCAGCCTCAGATATTTTTAACCTATTTAAAACAGAAATATTTAACTGATTAGAGAGATAAGATCTTAATTGACGCGTCAACTTTCTGCCTATGTCTTACTTTTGAGGATCTTTACTTATCCTTATGAGGCCAATGCATCATAAGGATAAGTAATCTCAAGCTTTCCCCATCAAGAGGAAAATTGTAATATACAAAGAGAATATAAACCCTCTTTAGTATTATGTTATAGTTCCATTGTCGGGGCCATATCTATACCCTGGGTTGCGCCTAGCACATCTAGTATTTGCGTTGTTGCAGCTGGCAAAATGTTACTAGAGTTGGCTTGACTCATAGCAGAGATATCATGCTCATGTGGTTCTAAGTCTTTTTGTAGCTGAACCAAATTAATTTTTTTACTACTCTGGACAGTAAGTTTATCGCTTGGTGCGGCATTGTTAGTTGGAATGCAATCAGCGTATTTCTCTAACAATTCTTCACGTTGTGGGCTGGTAAAGGTATCAATTGCCAAATAGATGTCATCCTTGGGACCAGCAAAGCTAGCATTAAGCATTAAGGGGTCGCCACGCAGCGCTGCTGCTGCCTTCTCCAGACACAGCAGCAATGAGTCTTGCGAATCCTTGCCCAGTGCCTCATTCTTTAAGCCGCTTGGCGTGATCTCCAGAATATTAGTTTTGCTCTGCAGATCGAGTATACTATCAGAGGATGGTCTCGAATGCATGCCAGCTGACAGATTATCGTTATAAATCTCGATTTTATCACCGAAGGAGAATGAAATCTCGTCGTGGCTTAACGTGGCATTGGCACCCGGTATAGCTTTGCTGAACTTCTCTACATTAACTTTATTACGTACCACCACTTGTGAATAGTTCGGGACTTGATGTTCAATGTTTGGATTTTGGCTAACGACATCCATCATTACCTTACCTTTAGAGTGATCTACCCGCACGGTAGCAATCAACGCATATCCCAAGCCCAAAATATCGATTGTTTGGTTTGCTAGGGGTGAGCCGATTTTGTGTACAAAATCCACTTGCTGTTGGTTGTGGTCATCTTGTTTTACTACTAGGTAGTTGCTCTGTATGTCGTACTTTTTGTCTTTACCGGTTGGCAGGCGCATAGTGTAAACACCAATTGGCAGTTTACCCAGTGCCAGATCCTGACTGTTGATTGGCAGTTCCGCTGCTTCACGGCCCCCATCCCACAGGATCAGATTTTCACCAGAAATTTGCCTGAAATCATCAATGTTCAGCCGCAGCTTCACGTCGTTCTTTATTCCGGAGAATCGTAATTGCTGAACATCCACTAGGTTAAAGGGGGTGATCAGATGCAATTCTTGCTGCAACTCAGTCAACTTAGGTTCTTGCACTAGTTGATTTAGCGGGTAAACAGCCTTGGCGTGACTGAGACTGTTGTGCCCACGCTGGAATGGTGTGAGGTAGCCTTTTACTAATTGCACAAACGGTGTTACGTCTACTTGGTTTCCTGCAACAGCAAAGCTTGCTGAAAGCATATCGAGCAGTTCGTGATCTTCTCTTACAAAGTCGCTGCTATTGCTGAGTAGGCGATATTGCTGGTTGAAGTGCGTAAAGGCATTCAAGCCTGCTTTTTCTACCATCATCATCATAAAATGAAGCTTGGTTAGTGCGTCCCATTCATTCAATGGCTTGCCAGTGTTAATAAAATCGGGGATGTCTTTCTCTAATCTCGGGTCGCGCATCCATCCTACTTCTTTGTATTTGCGGTCTCCCAATGTCATCTTCTGATAGGAGGCAGCATAAATATTGGTACCTATGTCTACGGCACCATAACCCAAATCCCTGCTCGGAATCCCGACCTCAAGGGTATGGCCAGCTTCATGGAGGATAGCCCACTGATCCCCCGGCGGAAGCCAGGTGTCTATAAGACTAGGGTAAGGGTCTGCTATCCATTTGGAATCGGAATAAAAAGCTCCAGCGCCTTTATCCTCCTTGAAAAAATAACGGTTAGCAATATTAAGATCAGTAGGCCGCTGTGGTTCAAACGAGAGCCCAGCCCACTCATTGTAGTGAGAGAAAATATCTGTGTAATAATCAATTAGCCCATCTATATTATCTACCTTATCTGCAGCCTTATTATCTGCTTTACCTATAGACTTTAAGTAGTCTTTGTCGGCGCTGGGCACCAAAATCATTGCATATTGTGAGTCTATTAATGCGAATTCGGCATTTTGTCTATCCCAGAGAGTAAAAAATTCACTTTCATTCTCCCCTTTATGGTACACCGGTAGCGTTTTTGCGATATCTGGGTATTCGAATTCCACTGCCGGGATTATAGGGCTATGTGGGCTAGCGGTATATGGAGTGTCAATAAATGGCACTGACGCCGCCTTAGCACTAACTTCCACCCAATCGCTACCAAAAGAGACCCAGCTTTCCGTTTGGGTACCATCACTGAGCTTGGTACCGTCATTGAGCAAACGTAAAGTCAGTTTATCAGTAAAGTCTTTATTAGTCTGACGTACTTTAATGACTTGTTCTGCGTCTAGAATAATGCCCAAATGTTGGCGATCGTTATCAACACCTTTGCCCATTCCTGCTTTTGCCAACCAGGTAGGACGTTGCAACGTGGTAATTTGTTGTGACTTAGTTATAATGCCCATAATATTTTCCTCCTTGCCAAAGATTATAGTTCGATTGACTATGTATAACTCTTCTAATCGTTAAAGGTTATTAAGAAATATTAAAGCTCTTTTTATAACTTATTTCTAATATAATTATAAAAAATATAACAAATTGCTTAAAAAATATTAAGACTGTAGTTTTAATACACACTTTAAGATTCTTTAGGAATGCAAGAAAATATTAAATAACTTAGATTATGGTTAAGGGGATGGAGCAAGGGGTAGAATAGATCTACTTCCCTTCTAAGGTTGCGGTTATTTGAGCTTATATTTCATGGTTAGCTTTAAGTTTTTACTATTTTTTGTCTTGATACAAATTTTAATATTATTTGAGTCATTAATTAATTGAGATAATATATTAACGTCGACAAGAATCAATCTCTCGTCCTTGCTAGAAGTTAAGCCGTAAATTGTGTGATTATTGAGTGATATTAATAGATGTGTGCCCTCGAAATAATTATTGATATTATCACCTAGTGTAAAATATTCTAGTGCATTTATATTTATATCAAAGTCGTAGCTTAAACATAATGGACTTGCTAAATTGTTGGTTAGATCTAAATTTTGAGCTCCAGCTCGGTCACCTACTGAGATAGTACCTATCTTTGTTGTTTTATCATATTCTTCCTTATGAGGGAAATTTGGATACAAGGCATTACGGGTAAATTTAGACTGCAGGCCATTCACTAAATAGACGGGCTGACAACCTGCATATGGAGGTAACGTCTCCCATTCTACTTGCGGGGGTTGGTGTTGCAAATCTGATATACAATAACGTTTAAGGGAAGCCGCAGATACAAAACCAGCCTGACATACACCGGTAGCTTGTTGCCCTATCTTTGTTTCAGGCCAGGTAGCATTACCGCTATCAGAGGTTGGGGAAGTAATGGCGTTACAGGTAGGGACAGGATATGGTACACATAAACCTAACTCTAAAAGAGTCTTGTCTCTAATTGCCTGTGTTTTTTTATCATAATTTGGAGTACCCTGTGAAATATTCTTGATATCATAATTTGGAGTACTCTTTAGAGTACCCTCTAGAGTATCTACTGTAGTAGCACCTTGATACTTTAAAGTAAAATTTTGACCTTCCTTATTGATCGGTATGCCTGATGAGTCAGGGGTAAACCTATCAGGCGTAATCCTATCTTTCACATCCACTGAAATTTTGCATATTTCTGTGCCAGGATGAATATTATTTTCATAGCATACTACTGATCCACATTGATAGATTGTTACGCTATTCTTTTGTTTCTCCCCATCTAGAGATTCTAATACCTTGCAACCAGGTTGGTTTTTGCCTTCTTTAAGATCTGGATTGCATATTCTAAGAGCTGAGTAGCTTTTCATAATAACTTCAGAGAAAAAGTGATCACAATCAACTATATCTGCCTCAAGGAGTTTAGTTAATACACAATTAGCTTCTTGAGGGGGATTACTATCAGGATAATTACCAGGAGTACATTTGACCATATCTTTTGGTTGTAAACAAGCATGTGTACCTCCTTGAATATATTGACCATGTTTATATTCCAATCCGGTTAAATAGCGTCCAGCCTCCATAGGTCTCATTGTTTGGCGGTCAATAGGAATTTTGTTACCTTGAGATCCTTCATAATCTCCGTACCTGGTTAATGGATTTAATACATGTGTATCCAACGAAGAAAAAGGTATAGCAATATATTTGCTGGTATCGTCAGAAATAAAAGCCATGAAAGAAGAGAATTGTAGACCAGCTAAATTTATTACTTTTTCTGTGGTACCTGGTAGTAGTTTAGGGATAGTATTAACCGTTAAAGGGGCCACAACTCTACTGGTAGAATTAATCTTCTTACCGTCTTTACCTAATACTTCTAGTGCTGCAATAAATTCAGGAGTAAAATACTTCTTAGTGCTGCATTGCAATTTAGGATCAGGCGAGTTATCACACGGGTAAACTTTCATTACATAGCCATCTAACACTCGTTTAGCACAACCCACTAGCTCCCCGTCTTCAGAAACACAAATTGATTTTGGGTCTCGCGGAAGAGAGGGGGCGATGTCAGGATCTGGTAGAGTATTTCTAGCAATCGCGACAGCAAAATTTCTAACAACAGGCGCAGCTATATTACGGTTGTCTTGAAGAGATATTCCAGTTTTTTTCAAAGATAGTATATCATATGGGCCTTCTGTCGGAGGAAAAGGAAGGGGTACATCAATGAATTCGCCAGTATTGACTCCCCATACTAATTGACAAGCAGTTTTCCCTGATGCCTCACTACTATTACAATCTACTAGATCATCAACATAATAATCATATTGTTTAATAGTATCGCCTATTTTCTGGCCATAGACTACCCGGAAACCATCTTGACAGCCGATGTCTGGAGAGGTAACACTGCATTTCAAAGGTATTGTGGTTTTAACACAAAATCCACTTCCGGTTGTGTCTGGGCATGGTTTGATAGTATCACGTTGCTCCGTTTTATCGTGGGTATCTTTAGGAGATAAGGAGGAGGGAGTTATTGTTACACATTGGTCAGTTTTGGGAGAATCTATATTTGCGTCCTTACAAAGAGGCACTAAATTATCAAGACTAATACGTACTACGTTATTAATGATATTATTATTAAGGCGTGATACTACACACGGGTCCTGAGAATTTTGCTTGAATTTGCCATCTGCATTTTTTTTACTACATATAGGGCTAATAGTAGGAGTAGGAATAATAAACTCTAAGGTAGGGCAATATGGAGGAGGGTAGGGGCCAAGAGGTATTTCAACGCACCCAAGTTGTTCATCTTCTACCACACTATTTAATGACCCGATTTGTTGTAATAAAGCTTTTACCACGAATTTAGCCTTCTCAACAAGCTGTCCTATAGTCTTGAGTATAAGTTCTAAGACCTTAATGTTTGGTACCTTGTCGGCACCTGTTGATTCTAATAATTTGCCTAACATTTCTGCTATGTTTGGAGTTCCCTCATCAAATAACCAGACCAGTACTGCTATTACAGGGTGTAAGGTGTTTGTTTTATGGAGAGGTTGACTATTTGGATTCCAATCTAGTAGATCTGTATTGAAGCCTTTCTCTGATAGAATATTGACTAAACCAGGATCCACGTAAGCACATAATTTTGGTTTGTCAAAGTTCAATACATTACCCTGCTCATCTTTTATTGTTAAGTCAGGTACCTCGGCTCCAAACTCATTTAAATGTATTCCTTTGGTATAACCAGGATCTGCGGGTATTGCTTTTTTATGGAATTCGTCAGGAGGAACGCTGGGCATTGCAACGCGAGCGCAAATTCTTAGCAAAGGTATAAGATAAGGGCCAGGCCATAATACACACTCGCCATCCCATTTTAAAGTGGTAGAGTTGCTCCAGCAAGCAAAGGCGTCACAGCTGACAGCTCTGATATTAATTTTTGGGTTGAAAAAGGTGCTATCAGGTGTTTTTTGAGCGCAATATTGATGATAAAATCCAATACCTGGCTGCGGCATTTCATATTTCATTAAGCAATTATCACTGTCTCGCCCTGCTTCTTTACCCCAAGGTGCACATATACGGTTGAGTTTTACGTTATATCGAAGATTGTTCTGATTCCATTTTTCAGTGATTGGATCACTACCACAATTACATAGATCTGTAACACATTGAGCGATGTCATCCCAAACTGATGATGAATATGCAGAAAGAGAATAGATCAATAAGAAAAACGCTAGATAATATTTTTTTAGCACGTATTAGTCCTCTTCTTATTTTAGACCATATGGTGATTAACCTTGGTCTAATTCTCTATATAATGGGTTAATCCAATCATCAGGATGACCAGGGTATTTTTCTAATATTTTTTGGTATATTTGTATTTCTGGTTCTCTACAGGATAAAATTTTAGTGATTCCACTTAAGCCCCCAATACTTAACTCTAAAGCAACAGTTTGGTCATTTTGCTTCATTAGGAACATTCGTGACACAACAGAAAATTTCGATAATTTGTTTATTTCTGAAGCGTTTAATTCTAAAATTTTTTCTAAATATTCAGATCTTATTTCTGAAGGTAAAATTATTTTAGTATCCATTAAGTTTAACCAGCTTTGTAAAGCGTTAGGCTTTAGAAATTGTAGATATTCAAAATTAAAGTTACTAATTAAAATGCCGTTATTTTTAAATAAATTTTCTGAAATCATGGGGGATATGTTAACAAAACTTTCTGGTTTATACAAGGATTCTACATTATCAATTGCCAAGATTTTTGGTTTTTGTCCTATAAGAGTTAAATGATAATTTAATGCATATATTAATCCTGCACATAAACTTTTATGGCGTTCTAACTTTAGAGCGAATATATCGATCAGTTTTCGGTCTTGCGGATAAAAACGCTCAGTAAAGGATTGGTCAGTAAAAGAATATAAATTAAACCCTATTACCCCAGACTCCCGTACTAGAAATTTATCATTATTAAACACCTTATCATATAATCCACCTGCTTCATAATCAGATAATTTAGATTTGATTAGGGTGCCGCTTTCTGTAGAAAAATCTATCTGCTGTAAAATTACCGTAAAATCACGGTCTTTTTTATCTATACTATAAATCTTATCAATAATTATTTCTAAAAAATTTAATTCTGCGTCTAGGAGAGGAGAAAAATTGTTATTACAAATAATTTTTAAAAATTCTCTAATAAAATTTCGGGATTCAGGAGTGTCATCTACTAAGAAAGGGTTGATTAAATGGTGATCTTGGTTGACCCATGTCCCTTCAAGGGCTTCAATAAAAATCCTTGAGTGATCATTATTGCTAATATAAACTATGGTTGGATTATATTTAGTAGCTTCAGAAATTAAAAAATTTGTTAAAATAGTTTTACCAGTGTTCGGTGTACCAAAAATACATGTATTACCTCTATTACTGTCTTTATTATGGAAATTCATAAAATAAGGGGTGCCTTTTTCTGTCCTTAGTAATGTAACTGCGCGGCCCCAAATATTTGTATGTGCACCTGTAGGAAAATTATGTAGTGACGCTAAAGCTGCGGTATTATCGATAATAGTGGGGGCCATCCTACGAAGGTAGGAAAAATTACCAGGAAGCTGAGCCCAGAATGTTTGTTCTAAATTTATATCTTCTAGGATATGGACGATACCAATTTTGGAAAGCTCCCTAGATGCTTGGGCAACTGACCTATCTAATTTCTCTAGGTCTGAAGCAATGATAGCAATAGAAATTTGTTGTTTGCAAAATTGATTAGAGAGGAGATCATCAAGATTCATTATTTTATCTAGCCCCGTAATTTCTGCCAGTTTCTCATCTCTACTTACTTGTAGAATATAGGCTTGCTCTTTAAAGTGCTTAGTTACTTCTTGTTTATCAACAAAGTAAAATATTTCAGTAGCAATTAGTTCTACCGGTATCTGTAAAAAGCTGTCTAGAGCAGCTGATGATACTTCTTGGTATTCTTTTATAGAAATGATGGAAGCAAATTTTTTAGGATGGTGTTGACTGATAACTTCAATTTTATCGCTCCCAACTGCATACTGATTTGAGGCTAATATTTGCGATAAATTAGCAATTGGTACTAACGAATATTCTTCATTAAGATGGATAATTCTATGATATACAAACATTAGATCAGAATAAGATTCTTCCTCTTCAAAGATAATTCCTAATTTTACTGCTCCAAAATCTTGTAAATCTGCAAGCATGGCATTTACTGTGCTGTTTAATTTGATAAAAACGCTATCCAGATAGTTGTTTTGAAACTCTACTATTTTGTTAAAAGATAAAGAAGTAAGAAAAGTGCCAAAATTTGTCACCTTCAGTTTAGCGGAGTCGTAAATTATGGTTATATATAAAGTGTTAATAAATTTATCATCCCAAAAATTTTTTTGCTGCCATAAATTATGAATATTAGCAGATAATAGCGTATTATAAGGAGCTGGGTCATCCAAATTAATTTTACGTCTTACAGTATGTATCCAAAAAGCAAAATTATTACCCTTAATATTTTTTTTGATCGCATTACGCACTACTTCACGTAAGTTAAACAATTTGCTACTTATATTTTCTGAATTAATACCATTTATTTGGATAGTTTGCAATAACTCGCCATTTTTAGTTAGTAAGGTATCAGCATTATAGTGACAAGCAATTGGAATAAATTCTTCAGCAGCATTATTGTATAACGCCTTATCAACTTTTCTAGAATTTTGAGTTATCGTGAACACTAATTATACCTAATAAAAATTTTTACTCTTTACAATTATGAATTTTTTTTGTTCCTCCCATATAGCTTATCAAAACCTCTGGAATAGTGATTGACCCATCGGCATTTTGATAATTTTCTAATATCGCAACTATTGTACGCCCAATTGGTAGGCCTGAGCCATTTAAAGTATGAACAAAAGTCATGTCCAAACTGCCAAACTCTTTATATCGTGCTTTCATTCTGCGTGCTTGAAAATCTCCACAATTTGAGCAGCTAGAGATTTCGCGATATAATTTTTGTCCTGGTAACCATACTTCTATATCATAGGTTTTGTTGGCAGCAAACCCCATATCCCCAGTACAGAGCAGCATAATTCTATATGGTAAATCAAGCTTTTTTAGCAGTGTTTCTGCAGCATTAGTGATATATTCATGTTCCTGTTTGGATTCGTCCGCGGTAGTAATGGTGACTAATTCAACTTTACTAAATTGATGCAGGCGGATCATACCTCTGGTATCTTTGCCACTGCTTCCTGCTTCAGACCTAAAGCAAGGAGTATGTGCAACATAACGAATCGGTAATTCTTCTCTAGCAATGATAGTATCAGCCACCATATTCACCAGAGAGACTTCACCAGTAGGAATAAGTCTATAATCATTGACCGTTTCAAACGAATCAGTAGCAAATTTTGGTAATTGTCCGGTATTATACATAGCAGTTGAGCGTACTAGTGATGGCGGAGATAATTCGGTAAAATCGAACTCTTGAGTATGGGTATCCATCATAAAGTTGATTAAAGCGCGTTCTAGCCGCGCTAGATCTCCTCGTAGGGTGACAAATCGGCTACCAGATATTTTGGCAGTATTAACAAAATCCATCATTTCCAAATTTTCTCCAAGCTCAAAATGTTGCTTAGGGATAAATAATTTAGGAGTAATTTCTCCAACTGTTCTAATAAGTTTATTCATGCTTTCATCAGTACCACATGGTACATCATCATCAGGGAGATTAGGGAGTAACTCTAATATATTGTGTAGTTCCTGGTTACTATTTAATTTTGAATGTAATTCTTCTAATTTTTCATTAATATCGTCTACATCACGTTTCATTGTCTCAAGGTCGTCAGTCGATTTGTTAACCATAATACTACCAAGTTCTTTTGATTTTTTCTTGCGTGCATGCTGCAATTGCTGAATTAAATTAGTTAATTGACGTTTATTCTCATCTAATTTAGTAATTTGATCAGACATCGGAGGAATACCGCGTTTAATCAGTAAATCATCAAATTTTTGTTTGTTTTCTCTAATCCACTTTATATCTAACATTGGGTTCCTCGGTTTTCTACAAGTTTACACATAATAATTGACACCTCATATAATAAAATCATTGGTATTGCAAGGGCAAACTGGCTTAATATATCCGGCGGCGTTATGATTCCTGCAATAATAAAATTAATGACAATCGATAATCTTCGTTTGTTACTTAAATCTTTAGCTTGTAATATTTTTAATAAATTCAATATTAATATGATAATTGGTAACTGAAAAGCTATACCAAATGCAAGGATTAATTGAATTACTAAATGTAAATATTCACTAATTTTTGCTTCTAGTATTATTGGAACAATAATATTATTATTTTCGAAGCTTAGAAAAAATTGCCATGCTCGCGGCATCACAAAATGGAATACAAATATACTACCACTCCAAAAGAGGATAGGAGACATCCCCAGTAAAATGGCAGCATATTTTTTTTCATTATTATATAGGCCCGGTCTGATAAATAAATAAAATTCTAGCGCAATAAGTGGCATAGTAAGTAATAATGCAAAAAAAGCTGCTAGTGTGATATAAGTAAAAAATGCTTCAGTCAGACCAGTGTAAATAATTTTTCTGGTACTATTCTCACTTAATCTAGCAAGCGGTTCTAATAAAATATTATATATATTATTACTAAAATAATAGCAGATAATAAAACAAATAGTGAAAGCCAAAAATATTCTAAAAATTCTAGTTTTTAGCTCTGAAAAATGCTCTATAATAGTATAAGACTTCATATATTATCTCGCATAGTAAGTTGATAGGCATTTAAGCATGTAACGATAAAATAGTCATAACGGTACCAGTTATCTTGAATTGATTATAATCTTTTTAATCTTTTTAATCTTTATTATCTTTTCTGTCTATAAGCATTTCGTCTAGCACTTGATTGAGCTCTTTCATAATGTGCATATTTTTAGGGGTGGAATTCTTAGGAAAGTGTGGTTTTTTAGGCACATTCTTAGAATCAGCTTTTTTGGAGTGATAAGGTAATTTAATTAATTCTAACCGGTGTAAAGGTAGAATATCCATCAAATTTTTACTTATTGTATGAAAATAAGGGGTCGTAGCAGAATTTTGCAGCCAATTTGGGTACTTATCTATAGTAGCATTTTGGAGAATGTCTGTTAGGGACTTGGTTTTGAAAGAACTATCAGCAAAGAGAATGACTACAGTCTTGAATAATAGTAAACCGATTATAGTTCCTCTAAGGAAACCAGCAGTAAGTCCAAGAGTTCTATCAATCATCCCCCCTCTAATAACAGATACTATTGTAATAAATTTACTAGTTACTAGACTACATATTATTAAAGAGATAATATAAGAAATAATACCAGATACGATTTCTAAAGTTATAGAATCACCCAAATATTTAGTAATAACTTTAGTGAGGTATGGGGAGAAAAAATAAGTAATAATAATTGAGCATATAAACCCTAATGTACCAATGATAAGTTTTATCAGGCCACCATATAATCCTAACAAGGAGGAAGCAGTAATTATGGTTAATATTGTGAGATCAAACCAGGTGAGCATATCTTGCTTTTTTTGATTAAATAGACTTCTTTACCTCTTGCAGCCGGACATTTATATTTTCGGTAAGAATTTTTTCAAAAAATCTACTAAAAAATTTGTCAACACAACCTAAAATTTTTCTATTGAATAGAGAGGATTTTATATTATATATATCAACAGCTCATGTTATATGAAAAATTATAATAATATTTTGAAATTATAATAGGCTTTATGCGCGTCAATGATAAGATTTTTGATAATTTATCTGGTAAGGTTTTAATATCTACCCCTTATATGTTTGAGGGTATATTTAATAAATCCCTTATTTATATGTTATCTCATACTGAAGAAGGTGCTATGGGTTTGATATTTAATCATTTAGTTAATCAAATAGAGGTTAAATCATTTTTTAAAATAGTAGATGATCAAGTACCAAGCAATATTGTAATGCCTATATATTTAGGCGGACCAGTAGAACATGAACGTGGGTTTTTTCTACATTCTGATGATTATGATAAAAATTTATTGTTAAAATTTCAAAATCACTTAGCTGTTAGCTCTAATCATAAAATATCTTATGATATTGCTGCGGGGCAGGGGCCTAAAAATAGTCTATTTATTATTGGCTATACTTCTTGGAAAGCCGGACAGCTCGAAGCAGAACTTAAAGATAATTTATGGATAGTGCTGGATACTGATAAAGAATTCATCTTTGCTGATAATCCTGAAAATAAGTGGAATAATGCTTTAGAAAAGCTCGGTATAAAAAAATCTCATTTTACTTCACGTGTCGGTAATGCTTAAATAATATACTCAATGGAGTTCAAGAATTGGGATTAATTATAGGAGACGAGAGTGGGTTGGCTAATTTTTACTATTATAATCGTAGGATTATTAATTCATGATCTAGGCTTTACTCATAAACACAATACGGTAATTACTTTTCGTCAAAGTATTTATTCTAGTCTGTTCTATCTAGCTATATCCTGTGCCTTTGGCATGTTTATTTTCTTTGATAGTGGGAGCGAGAAAGCTCTAGAGTATTTCACTTGTTTTTTTATAGAAAAAGCCATGTCGTTGGATAATATCTTTGTTATCTCAATGATTTTCCAGTTTTTTTCTATCCCTTTAATGTACCAACATAGAATATTATTTTTGGGAGTGCTAGGGGTCCTATTTTTTAGAGGAATAATAATTTACTTTGGTATAGTAGCGATTGCTCAATTCTCGTGGCTCTTATATGTGCTGGGAGGAATACTTATCATTACGGGTGTTAAAACATTTTATGTAAGTAAAGAAAAATTTAATATCAGGCAATCCTATATTTATCAGTTTTTACAGAAATATTGTAATCTTACTGATACAGTAAGGGGTTATAGATATTTTGTAATACAAAATGGGCAAGTAAGTATCACCCCTATCTTGGGGTCTTTAATAATTATAGAAGCAATGGATGCAGTGTTTGCTCTTGATAGTATCCCCGCTATATTCGCTATTACTCATGATAGCTTTATAATATATACTTCTAATATTTTTGCGGTATTAGGTTTACGTAATTTGTTTTTTTGTTTAGCTAACCTTATAGAGCGTTTTAAGTATCTAAGATATTCTCTAGCAATTATTTTAATATTTATTGGAGTTAAAATATTTGTGATGCATTTCATTAATATCTCCTCTTACTTCTCATTACTGGTAATTATTATGCTGTTAGCGGGCGGTATAGGGGTTTCACTATTTATGGCGAGAAAGAAAAGTTGAAGTGTATGATAATTATGCCACTACCTATAAAAATATCAGATTAATGAGATAACTTTACTCTTTTCCATATTAAACCTATACAAGATATCATTAAACTTGCCATAGTGCCAACAAATACTCCCCTGACTCCATACCACTGTCTACCCCCCAGATTTTCCCACATAAGAAAAGTGATGCTGCCGATACTGCCACTGATAACCATCATAAATGTTGATATAGTAATACCGAATAGAGAAAATATTAAAGGAATCAATATGATAGGGCCCCAAAATCCTGTAATAAATACTACTAAATCAATTACATTATTAAATTTTAAAGAAATTATTATGGCAATACTGCCAATTAGCACATTAGTAATTCGAGCAATTATTAATAAGCGCCCTTGGTCTTGTATTTTTAATAAAGGGTTTAACAAATCTTTTATTAAAGCTATAGTCGTGATATTTAAATCAGAATCAGCAGTAGACATCACTGCTGCTAATAATCCAATTATAACAATTCCTTGTAATCCTGCAGGTACTACCTGGCCAATAAGATAAGGAAGAGCAAGAGTAGAAGTTTGATTAGGAAAGAGATAATAAGCAATTAACCCATTGATAGTAACAAATACTAAGAATACGGCATATATAGCAGATTTTATATATATCGCTTTGCTGGTTTCTTTTGAATTTTTATTCATTAAGGTTCTTTGAATGAAATGGGGATATAAATTCATTACATAAAAACCCAGCATCGCGGTGATGGTGTTGAGAAGTAAAGCATTATCAAAGCTATGATTATGGAAAAGATATACTTTCTGGGGAGGAATCTGTTGAAAGAAGTTAAGAAACCCAATCTCTTGGAGGCCACATATTGCTATAATCGGAATAGCTATTATCATGGCAAAAAACTGTATTAGATTAGTAAATATTATTGATTGTATTCCGCCTAAAGTAGTATAGATGATAACAATACCGTAACTTAGTATTACTCCTTCTATATAGTTAATGTGTAATAAATATTGGAAAATATAACCGCTGACGCTTATTTGTGCTCCCACAAAACCTATAGATACAATAATAGTAGTAAGACCTGCAATAAAGCGTCCTAGCCTTCCATAATGTATAGCCATTATATCCCCTATACTCTGAGCCCCGTAATGTTTGATGATTTGGGGTACTAGGTAGATAGCTATTAATATATCCACTGGTATAGCAAGTATTAAACCATATGTATACGAGATATCTCCAGAAAACGCTTTTTCTGATAGTCCAAAAGTGGTAGCTCCGCCAACAGAAGATGCAAAAATAGTGGCGATTAGGAATAATTTATTATTGCTAATATTATTTCGGATATTTGCATAATTGGTAAAGCTAGTAAGCTTTGATTTATTATATATACCTACAATAAGTAACAATATTAAGTATGAAAATACCATGATAATGTCAATAGTCATCTAACCTCAGTTTTGCTGCTATTTTCTGCTTTCAGTTATATACCACTAGTTAATAGTTAGGTTTTGTGAACAGAACCTAGATTTCCTACGGATTAAGAGCAGAGTATACGTTAAATAACCGGTGCTAGCAATTAATATAGTGCATTGATTTGTCTGCGGTTTCTTATAATTTTGCTCAATAAAGCGCCATTTGATGCTTCTATATCACTCCCTTGTAGAAAAAATATAATTTATTCGAGAGCTATTTGAAAATTCTTGACTCTATAGTTGTAGTCTAATATCTTGGAAATACCATATAATCCCATTTTATCCCAAATTTTACCAAACTTATATTAAATGTATTGTAGCGTTATTGGGAAATATTAAAAGCTTAGACTGACAAAAGGCCCGTACCAAATAAAAATATCGATGAGTATTTTTTTATCTAAATATATTAATAATCTTGATAAGAAGGGACGGGTGTCAATACCTGCGAGTTATAGGTCCATTTTGGAAGAGCAGTCATTTAAGGGGGTTATCGCTTACCCATCTTTTAGGAATAAATGTGTTGAGGCGTGTAGTATCAAAAGACTGGAAGAGTTAAGCCAGATAATTCAGACTCTGGATCCATATTCGGAAGAACGTGATGCTTTTGAAACAATCATTCTAGGGGAAGCGGTGCAACTTACCTTAGATAGTGAAGGAAGGGTAGTATTACCCAAAGCTTTGGTAGAACATGCTAATATCACAGAGCAAGTGTGTTTTGTAGGTAAAGGGTTGATTTTTGAAATGTGGTGCCCTCAAAATTTTGAAGTATATCTGGCTGCTGCTAGGAAGATCGCTCAAGGTAATCGTTTAACTTTAAAAAATATTTAAGAAGATGGGTCACAACTTGTCAAATAGTTTAAAGCATTTAGCTACAAAACGCCCTAAGACTAAATTATATCAGGGGAATTCACTACACGATATAGAAAATTTGCAGATTGGAGAGCCTAATTCTGGGCAGCAAGATCACAAGGAATTACGCCATATACCAGTGATGCTAAATAAAGTTAAGGAATTTTTACAGCCTAATGATCAGGGTAATTATTTAGATTGTACTTTTGGTTTTGGGGGCTACAGTAGGATGATACTTGAGGCTTGTAATGGCAATTTAGTAGCAATTGATAGGGATCCAAATGTTAAAATTTATGCACAGCAGTTAATCAACGATTATCCGGGTAGAATGCAATTTATTCAGTCAGATTTTGCAGGTAGTGTTATTAAATTAGGGTCGGCACGATTTGATGGCATTGTCATGGATTTAGGAGTGTCTTCTATGCAACTTGATTCTAGTGACAGAGGTTTTTCATTTACTCATGAGGGACCCCTTGACATGCGGATGAGTAGTAGCGGTTATAGTGCTGCAGATTTTATTAATAATGCTACTGAGCAAGAAATAGCAGATGTTATCTATCAATATGGCGATGAAACTTATTCCCGGAAAATAGCTCGCAAAATTATTGAGCAGAGACAGCAGGAAGCTATAACTACCACCTCAAGGTTAGCAAGCATTGTCCATAGTACCATAGGTCTTAGGCGAGGTAAAATCGATTCTGCGACTAAAACTTTTCAGGCGCTACGCATTTACGTTAATGATGAATTAGCTCAGTTAGAACAGTTCCTTAATAACTGTAAAAATATTTTAGCCAAGAGGGGCAAATTAATTATTGTATCTTTTCATTCTCTAGAAGATCGCATCGTTAAGAATTTTTTTAAAGCCAATTCCCCTAAATTGGTAGCTTACTCTAAATATTCAGTCAAATCCGAACAAGATCAAAGGGAGAATAGTAATAAATGGCTCAGAATACTGACAAAAAAACCATTAAGCCCACCATTAAGTGAGATCATCAACAACCCAAGGGCCCGCTCTGCTAAATTAAGAGTTGGACAAGATATAAGAACCTAGAATTTCTTAATGCCGATATTTTCAAGGAGAATTGTATCATGATGTTAATTAGGATAATAAGTTATATAGTGGTAATTATTATAGCTTTAGCTATTTATGGTTTATTTTCTATTAAAGATAAAGTTGCTAGCTTACATTATCAGGTTAGTACAGTTTCCAAACAGCTAGTAGAAGAGAATAATATGTTACATATCTTAAAAGCAGAACAAGCATATCTGACCTCGCCAGTTAGACTTAGAAAATTAATGTTATTATATTTGCAATTAGATAATATTAAGGTGGCCCAAATGGTTAGTGATCCTTTATCTCGCGTCGCGACTAAATATGTCATTGCGGTGCCACAAGATCTACAATATTTGACTAAAACCACTACTAAATGGCGCTATAAAACCCATAATAATAATAGATATATTAAAACGGTGTCTAGTAAGAAGGTGGAATAATCTATGCAGATTACTAATTTAATGTTTGTTATTAAAAATATTTTAATAAAAGTCACTAGAAATTTTAGCGATATTATTTTGTGGGATGTTTCGGTTGACAATATAAAAATTAGATTATTAACTGTTAGTGGGTGTTTTGCGTTATTTTTTTGTGGCTTGTCATACCGCTTAATAATGATAGCCACTAGTGATTATGTAAAACAAACTGAGTATTCGATAAAAAATACATTTCGTAAGGAAATCATAGATCGTAATGGTACTTTATTAGCTGTAAACTTACCTTCTGCGTCTCTCTATGTCAATCCTCAAAAAGTAATTAATCCCACACAATGTTTAGACAAATTAACACAAATTCTACCTAAGCTTGATCAAGCTAAGTTACTTGCTGACCTTAAAACCGATAAAACTTTTGTATGGGTGCAAAGAGATCTATTACCAAAGGAACAAGAAGCAATAGCCAATTTAGGGATGCCGGGCTTTGTATTGGAGCAGGAACAAAAACGAGTTTATACTTTTTCTAACCTGCTATCGCATGTAATAGGATATGTTAATAGGGATTTGGTAGGTATAGCAGGTTTAGAGCGAGCCTATGATCAGTTTTTGACTAATTCCGACCCCGATAGAAGTAAAGAAGATCAACTGAAAAAACCTTTAGAATTAACTATAGATGTGAGGTTACAGAATATTTTAAATGAAGAGATAGAGCGTACTGCTAAGGAATTTAATGCTAAAGGAGCAGTAGGCATAATTGCTAATCCTAATAATGGCGAGATTCTAGCATTTGTGAGTAAGCCGGATTTTGATCCCCATTATCCTAATTTCGCTAAACCAGACGAATTATTTAATATGGCAAGTCTTGGAATATATGAGATGGGTTCTGTCTTTAAAGCTTTAACTATGGCAGTAGCATTTGATGTTAATTGTATCACGATGAATGATGCTTATGATACTAGCTATCTGCAAGTAGGGGGGTTTAATATAAAAGATACTCATTATATGCCAGGTTGGCATAGTGTTTCAGAAATTTTTCTACATTCGTCAAATATAGGAGTTACTCAAATTATTTTTGAGGTTGGAAAGAAGCAGTTTAAGGAATATTTAAAGAAATTAGGTTTATTAGATCAACTGAAGATTGAGGTTCCAGAAAGAGGTACACCATTATTTCCCTCTGATAAAAGATGGAGCGATCTGACGACCGCTACTATGTCTTATGGCTATGGTTTATCAGTGAGTCCTTTACATTTTATCCAAGCAGTAATCCCGGTAATAAATGGCGGGATATTGTATGAGCTTAGCTTAGTAAAAAAACCTAGAGACAGGATTATGGGGACACGAGTTTTTTCTGAGCGAACTTCTAAGCAAATGAGACAGTTATTTCGAGCAGTAGTAAAAGAAGGAACAGGAGCACGAGCTGAGGTTAAAGGTTATTTAGTGGGTGGTAAAACGGGGACAGCAGAAAAACTATCTTCCGGGCCTGGTAAAAAAAGGTACCTTAAAAATAGTAGAGCTTCATCATTTTTAGGAATACTGCCCTCCTATAATCCTCAATACGTCATATATATTATGTTTGATGAACCAAAAGGTACTAAAGAAACATTTGGATTTGCCACTGCTCGGTGGACGGCTGCGCCTACGGTTGGAAGAGTTTTGGAAAGATTAGTATCGTTATATGGGATAGAGCCTATTTATCAGGGGGAAGAATTATAGAAGAGCTATACTCGATGAAATTTAAGAATTGAGCTCTATCGTGCCTAAAGATTTGCGGTGCTCACGTACTAATATGCACGCTGTGCTCCTCGGGCTTTGGCACTTCTAGCTCTTCTTGAAGTTGACCTTCGTATACTAACTCTTCAGGTACGAGCAGCATACCTATATATTGCTCCAAACATCAAGATAGTGCCGGTACGCAACCTTGAGCTCATATGAGACAAAACCAATTATTTTGACATGCCCAACTTGTTTTTAAGTTGCTTCATTATAGGAACGCTCTTATTTGGGCTATTTGATTTTTCTTCTTTCATCTTTTGCGGCAGATCTTTCTCCTCAGCTATCTTAAGCGCTGCTGCTTTTATCTTCGCTATGCTATTTCTGCTCTCTATAGATGTTTTAATATTTACAAAATGTGCTGCTACCTCCTCAGGGATCAGCTTTGTTTTTAATTCAGGGTCTTTCTTTATGGCCTTCTCTATTGTGGTTTGCAATTCTCTCAATTCCTTATAATCGTCCTTATCCTTCTGATCCATCTTATCTCTTAGGACCACAACCTGAGTACTAACTCTGTTGTATAGTTCACGCTTTAAGTTTGCATGTCTTTGGAGAGCTTGATCTTTGGGAGATGCCACTGCTAGTGCTTCTGCCTCTTCTAATGATATATAATGAGGATGTGACACTGGTTTAAGAGTCTCCTTTAATTGCTGTAGGAAATCTTCGAAATTTAGGATTTGTGGAAATTTTTCCCCTAATTTGGGTCCTGGCATTACTACTCCACTGTTTTTATTATTTAGTGACTAAATATCTAATAGAATTGTCTTCAGATTAATATTAGCGCATAAATTTAATAATAATATAACGCACAGCTATTTAAAAATTGTTTGTACTAAATTAGTATATAAATTAATAAGTAGTGTTACATTTATATTAATAAATTTAAACTAATATCAAACAAAGCCCAATGAATTAAGTTGTATGAAGGTTTAAAAGAAGGTATAAAAACAAAGCTGAAAGAGAAATGTTCCTAGATCCTAGTTGAAGCCTTCAATCTCTAGCCACTGGTTTAATAACTCTTCAATCTTTTTTCGAGATGTGGCGAGCTCTATGCTGGCTTGATTAAATTTAATAGGGTTAGTAGAAAATAATGAATTATCACTTAATATTAATTCTAAATTTTTAATCTTTAATTCTAAATCATCTATTTCTATTGGTATTGTTTCAAGCAGTCGCTGATATTTATAGGATAATTTTTTAGCTTTGCCCTCTTCTTTAAGACTAACCTTGATAGGGTAGTTGCCTAATTTTACTGCTTGTTTAGGGGGTAAATCTTGATGCACTAATTGACGATAATCTTCATAACTACCTGCTATATCAATAATTTTGTTATTAGAGAAAATTAAGGTTCTAGTGACTAGTCTATATAAAAAATCCCGGTCATGACTGATTATTAATAATGTGCCAGGGTATTCTCCTAGAATATCTAATAGGATCTCTAAACTATCCATATCAAGATCGTTGGTTGGTTCATCTAAAATTAGCAAATTACCAGGATTAATTAGAGTTTTAGCTAAGAGCAGTCTACTAGCTTCTCCACCCGATAAAGTTCCGACTTTATTCGTTAGAAGCTTAGGGTCAAACATGAATTGCTTTAAATATCCGGCAACATGCATAGTTTTATTAGGTAAGAATACTTGATCTCCGCCTGTAGGGCATAGTATTTGTTGTAATGTATGGTGATGGTTTAAGCAGGCTCTATGCTGATCAAAATAAGAGATCTCTAATTTAGTACCATGTATTACTTTCCCTGAGAGTGGAGCAAGTTGTTTGGTTATTAATTTAATCAAGGTGGTTTTTCCTGAACCATTTGCTCCAATTATTCCTATTTTTTCCCCTTTCTTAACCCTAAAGCTAAAATTATCAATAATTTTGGTTTGAGGGTAATAAAACGATACGCTATCCAGCTCTATGATGAATTTACTTTTACTAGCATCTTCAATATTATCTATTTTGACCCTTTGTTTGGATAGTGCTAGCTTGCTGGCTTGCTGCTTAGCTATTTCTCGCAAGTGCTTTAAGTCGGCTAGTCTTTTTTGATTTCGTTTACGCCTGGCGGTGACGCCAGTTTGGAGCCAATCATTTTCTACTCCTAATTTTTTATTTAACTTTTTTAAAATAACTTCTTCTTGTTGAATAATTGTTTCTTGCCATTCTTCAAAATATTTAAAGCCTTTATCTGACTTTCGTAAATTTCCTCGATCAAGCCACCAAATTTTATTAGTCACATTGGTTAAAAAGGCTCTATCATGGCTGACGCATACAATGGCTCCGCTATAAGCTTTGACATATTCTTCAAGCCATTCTATAGTTGAGATATCAAGATGATTAGTGGGCTCATCAAGTAGGAGAATTTCTGGTTCTGCTACTAATGTTTTTGCTAAGTGTGCTCTTCTAATTTGTCCCCCTGAGCATGTAGATAAATTACTAGACTTATCAAGTTGTAATTTCTCGAGGATAATATTAATTTTATACACGTGATCAACGTCATTTTCTGTAAATTGATCTAGCACGAAATCATAGATAGGTAAGTTTAAATTAGGCTTAACTTCCTGATTTAAATAATTGATTGTGGTACTAGAATCATGAAATAATTCGCCATTATCCAGTTCATAATTTCCTGAAATTACCTTCATTAAACTAGATTTACCACAGCCATTTTTTCCAATAAGGCAAATTTTATCTCCTTGATAAATATAAAGTGTCAGGTTGGATAAGATCGCTTTATCCGCAAAACTTAAATTACCATTTTTAATGTAATAAATAGGGGGGGACATGGTTAGAGAATGATTAATTTATTGAATAATAGATTGATATTGGTAATGTGGACCTTGAGCCGGTACATAGGATCCCATATATACTAAACCTATGTTCTACCGCGTGTTTTATTAGCACTATGTCTAAGATCAGCTCTTGATGATGATATTTTATTAATACCGTCTTCTCGTAGCATGATACTGGGAGGTATTTTGTCTAGTGCCCTCGCAAGTTGCTTAGGAAAGATTAGATTCTTAACGGCTTTGTGCAGTTTATCTCGCGTCTCTTGCGTCTTTTGAGAAATAGGAGACTTAGATGACTTGATTACTTCCCATGTACAATTTATAACTTCTTTTAACTTTTGCCAAATAGGCTTATTTATATACTGGAGTTGCTTTTCCCACCATTTATCTATCTCTTTTACATAAGTGTTCAGGATCTGCTCTTGTTGAGTAATATTGTTCTTGTTTTGCCCGATAGCTTGAACCATGTGATTAATGAATGTTGTAAATTCTTTGCTAATTGTACGCCCTACTTCTTTTTGAAAGAATGGTGATATAGCAATATTGTTAAACTCGGATACTGTAGAATTAAGTATATCTTGCCTTTCTACCCTGCGCTTTTCTTCGTGCTGCTCATGATCAAACTCATATTGAGTGGGACCCCATTGTGGTATGTCCGCTTTTAGTGGGTTTTCAATTCTATCAATAATCTTAATAATTTCTTTATAATGAGCTTTTGGCATATTTTTGTGAAATACATCAAGTAATGACTGTTTTAGCTCTGGATTATGCGACCATAATGTAACAAAATGGCTTAAGGAATGGCGTAATATCTTCTCCCACCTGTCTTTAATGTGAGAAGTAGAAAGTGTCTGCGGTAGAGCCGTTGCTTTCTTAATCAGTTCTAGCGTGTGAATTGCTTCAGTTAATAATACCGCATCATACTTTGCATTATGAGTCAATAAAATAGTTTTTATCTCATTCTCAAATGTATTTTGTGATTCTAAGATATTATCTTCAGACATTTAATCCTCATAATTTTAATTGTTGATATTCAATTACCAATTCTTAAAAGGTGATTAAATATATATTAACAAAAATTAAAAGATAAGTGAAATAATAAAAATAGAATGATTAAATAAAGCTTTTCTCTTATATTCGTTTAACCACCAAGCTGGCGTTAGTTCCCCCAAAACCAAAGGAATTTGAAAGCACATAATTAATTTTTGTCTGTCTTGCTTCTAATGGTACTAGATCTATTTTAGCTTCCTCTATGCAATTATGCAGATTTAAAGTAGGAGGGGCCACTTGATCCTGGATTGCAAGCAACGAAAAGATGAGCTCCATGCTACCAGTTGCACCAAGTAAATGCCCTGTAGAAGATTTAGTAGATGACATAAGGATTTTTGGGTTAGCATCTAAAAATAATTTTTGTACAGCTAATAACTCAATAACATCACCAATTGGAGTAGAAGTACCATGAGCATTGATGTAGTCAATCAAGTGAGCGCTAATTTTGGCATCTTTCAGAGCCTCAACCATTGCTCTATAGGCACCCCGACCTTCAGGATGAGGTGAGGTGATATGATAAGCATCGCCAGTAGAACCATATCCTACGATTTCCCCATAAATTTCAGCTCCTCTTGCCAGGGCATGTTCATATTCTTCCAGTACTACTACGCCTGCCCCTTCACCCATAATAAAACCATCACGGTCTTTATCCCAAGGTCTTGAGGCGATTTCAGGAGTGGAATTATATTTAGTTGATAAAGCCCTAGCAGCAATAAAACCTGCGACTCCCACTGGAGTAATGGGAGCTTCAGCTCCGCCAGCAATCATAACATCGACAGTGCCATATTGAATCATACGCATTGCATCACCTATCGCATGGGCTCCTGTAGAACATGCTGTTGCTGAGGCATGATTTGGTCCAGTAAAACCATATTGAATTGATACGTGCCCAGCCAGGAGATTAATTAGTGAGGCGGGAATGAAGAAAGGACTAACCTTACCACTATTATCTGTATGAAATTTTACAGAGGTTTCTTCAATCATTTTAAGACCACCAATACCTGATCCTAATATTATACCTGTTCTATTTGCTGATAATTCATCGGTTGCTTTCCAGCCACTATCTTCTATTGCTTCTACTGCTGCGGCAATTCCGTATTGGATGAATAAATCCATTTTATGTAGACTGCGAGGGTTAATATATGCCTCGGGGTTAAAACCATTAGAGTCTGACTTATCAATTATGCCAGCTATCTTGCACGCAAGATTATCAACATTAAACCCTGTGATAGATTTAATACCGCTCCGTCCTTCTATAATACCATTCCAAGAAGACTTAACATTGTTACCCAGAGGGGTAACTAGCCCGAGGCCTGTTATCACTACTCGTCTAGTTAACATACTTGTTCTATTTTTGAGTGTTAGTTCTTAACATAAAATCAAAATAATAGTTAAATCTAATGAAAGCTCATTTAACTTTTCACTACCGCTTGTTTGTTTTCGATATAACGTATTACGTCAGCAACAGTAAGAATTTTTCCTGCATCTTCATCTGGTATATCACAGCCAAATTTTGCTTCTATTGCCATCATTAATTCAACAGTGTCTAGGCTATCTGCTCTCAGGTCTTCAATAAACCTAGAGTCTGGGGTTATTTTTGATTCATCTATTTTTAATGAGCTAGCAACAGTCTTAATAACAGTGTTTTCGACATCCTTATCTGTACTCATAATTTAGAACCTCACAACTTATTTAAATTAATTTAGAAAAATATTTAAGTGCAAAACTTTTATATTTAATTTTTATATCTTCTCTTGTGTAATATAAGAACTTAGTCTGTGACAATTGATAGTAGCAGCACTAAGTATCAAGATATTAGATATAGATAATATTTTGCACTTTGGTATAACAACTTCAAACTTTCTAGCACAAAAAAACATTTTATGCCAGTGTAAAATAACAGTAATTTTAATGCTTTTTAAATTTCTCTATATGCATTTCCCTAGTCAATCCTATATTAGGCGGAGATAATAAAAATTATGTATAGCCTGCGCTATTTAATACCATTTACGAAAACTAATTATCTACGTTCGTCGTACTTCATGATCTGCTGCTCCTCACGTATACGTCTGTCACACTACTGGACAAAAATAGAAAATGGTTAAAAAAACATATTATTTTAAGTACAAAATGTTATTTTTGAGATAATAATTGCTAAAAACGAGCTTTAGCAGATAACAATTTTTGTACTTTTTTAACCATTTTCTATTTTTGTCCAGTAGTGTGACACGTCTGTACGCGGAGGTAGCTGACACTCGTACTCCTAGTGCTAATTTAGTTTTGGGAAATGGCATAACTAGTAATACCATAAATCTGGCCGATTTGTTTGTTGGGCATGCGTATTACCTATAAGCTTTTAGAGGTAGCTCTTGATGAAAATTCAAGTATCCTTCACTACAGCATGAAAGTTATAACACCTTATTATTTAGTAATGTAACTTATGGTTGTTTCTAGCAGAGCAATATAATATATATTGGATAAAAGTCAAGAGCTGAGGTTAGTGGTTGTTAATTAAAAGTACAGGCTTATAACTTAACCACCATTCAATAGACTTCTTTCGAAACTCTACTGGCGATGGTAATTTGGGCAATGAATCTAGGCTCAAATCCTCACTACTACTGCCGTACGCTGCAGTTTGAAGCGAAGAGTTGACTTTCAAATTCCCTACCAGAAGCGCGCTCTACAAGAAGTCTAATATAAAAATTAAAATGCTTAATCGAAATAGGCTTTGCTACTGCCTCGCTTTTCTTGCAGTTGATTCTATCGTCTATTTGCGGTCAATTACAAATAATTTAGTAACGTCTTTTTAAGGATCGATTGTTTCTAATATCACCGTAGAATCTGCTAATTTGGTAATTTTTTCAACTTTTAAGCGGGCGTTATGTAACTTTTTTTCACAATGTTCTTTTAGTAAAATCCCTCTTTCAAAGTTATTAATTGATGATTCTAAGCTCTCTTCTCCAGCATCAATTTTTTTGATAATTTCTTTTAATTCCATTAAGGCAGCTTCAAAGCTCATCTCTTTAATAGGAGGTAAATTTTGCATAAATATCTATTATATTTCAATTTTTAATGAAGGCAAATATTGAGATAAAATCAGTATACTTGCATTATATAAGCGTACACTAGAACTTAAGACTAATTACTAAGATATTGTTGTTGATCCAGCTTGTGATATAGTTGATAAATTGCTTCTTCACTGCCCTTAATTTTCTTACTAGCAATTTTCAGTAATTGGTCGGACGATTTTTCAGTTAGTTGTATTGACGAATGTAATTGCTCCGCTAGCTTTTTAAGTGATTCCTGAATTTCCATAAACGACTTATTTAATTGTTCTTTGATAGAAATAGATGAATTTTCAAGCTCTTGCAGTTTCATCCTTATATGTTCTACTAATTGTTCAACTTTACTTTGTAGTAAACCTAATTGCTGTTTCCGACCCTCTAATAAACTGGAACTTACTTCATGCATTTTGGCATGGATTCGAATTTTCTGGGTACGTTCTAAGTTCCAAGCTAACCCTATTTTACTCATTAAATATATTATCCATTTGTGCACATCAAAGTGATACCATTTAACGCCATTGCGATAATCAGAAGGAAAAGCATGATGAAAATTATGCCAATTTTCTCCTAATAGAAATAAAGCCATCCACCAAATATCTCCAGCAGTACCTTTATAATATTTTTTGCTACCCATAAAATGACATAGTGAATTCACGCAAAAAGTTGCATGCTGTTGTAGTGCTCTTCCTATAGTAATAAATAAAAAACCTGCATATGCAGCAATCAGAGTTCCATTAATTAAATAGCCAATAAGCATAGGAACAATGCTATTCATCAATATAGCGATTTCCCAATAATATTTTAACTGCCATTTTAATATTTTATTCCTTCTAAGTTTCACCATAGTAATACGATCGATTGATTTATAGCTACCACCGATTATCATCCAACCAATGTGCGACCATATAAATCCAAGGATTTTATTATTAAATTTTAATGGGCTGTGAGGATCCAAATCTTTGTCAGTATAGCTATGATGTTTATAATGATTTGATGCCCACGATAGCACTGGTCCTTGCAGCGTGGCAGCAGCCATAATCGCTAACAAGAACTCTACTACCTTGTTTGTTTTAAAGGAATGATGTGACCACAAACGGTGCAAACCTACCCCTACTGCTATATTAGATCCATAATACCCTGCGACCAATAAGCCTATTTCAAATAGACCTATACTATAATTAGCTGAATATTGCACTAGTAAATATAACAGTACAAAAGGAAGGATAATCAGTACAGAAAAAGCACGCCAATCGATATTTTTTAGCATAATATATGATAATTACTTAAATAAAATAATAGGATAAAATGTAAAGATATATGAGTCAAAGATCTCATATTGTCTAATACTAAATATGTGGAGAACTAAGCAAATGCAGTTTTTAGTTTATAAGTCTTTACTGCCTATTTGTCAAAGCCAAATTCTGCTAATCTTCCCTACTATATATTAAAAGTCTTATTTTAATATATTATTCCATAATATGCAAATATTAATTAGTAGTTTATACATAAAGTTAAGCACCTAAGCCCCTAAATTCAGCTTTTACGGTTTTAAGAGTACATTATGTCAGCGGTGTTTACGCAATTATAAATTATATCAGAATATTTATTTTTTTGGGTGTTTTAAAAGAAAATATAGTATTAAGTTATAGAAAATGTGGTAAGATACTACAAAAGAGTTATTAATTTAGCTCATTTGGATAGCGATTTAAATGACATGGTCTAATTAAGGAAGGATAAAATCATGGTAACAAGACACACTGTTGCTCACACATTTGGAGGCGATAATAGAGAGACTAATACACCAACAAATCTAGATATTCAAACTTTCAAAAAACTTAATGTAGGATTCACAGAAATTTTTCTATGTGTAGATCAAATAGATAAAACGCTAAAGAATGCTAAACAAAATGGTAAGTTACCTTCCAATACACTTCAAGAACTAGAAGGGTACTGGAGTCCTGTTGCAACAAAAATTTTGAACTTTCAGACAGAGTGGAGCAAATTAGATGACAAGAGCACAAGCGCGCATCTAAAGGATGCATGTGAAAAAATAAATAGACAAGAATATGATTCGAGTCCGATTGGGCGTTTAGCAAAATTTGCTGCAGAACAATTGGAAAAACTTAAGGAACCAATTAATAAGAAATTTGCAAGTTCCCTTAAAGCAATCCAAGAGAATGAATTTCTAAATGCATTAAAGGACGTAATAAAAGAGGCATGCAATGCAGTGTTTACGATAGTAAAGAATGCAGTTAAAACTAGTGTAGAGAATGCTATAGCAATTGGTAAATTGGCAGAGAGTGTTAAGAAGTTTGGTGAGGTAATGACAAAAACAGTAGTAGGTAAAGCTCCAAGCGGGGGGTTAAGTCGTTAAAAATAAGTATATTGTTATTTTGGTTGGTTATGCCATTACTTTATTAGAGCTAACAGGGTGATTGCAAACACTGTTTTATTCCCATTAAGGTAGAGCTGTCTAATTGAGTTAATAGCGAGGATAGCAAAACAGGGTCAAAAACTACTTGCTCTTCCTGCCTATCAAAAATAAGCACCGGTTTATTAGTGCCTAAGTGGTGGTTATAAGAATCGTCATTTTTTCTACTATTTATTTCTTTGTTTAGTAAAGTAATAATTAAATCTTTTTGTGATAAGGTGCAATCCTCAAATATTCTCTGCAGATAAACAATTCCTTGTAAATGATCATATTCGTGCTGAATTATATGGGCTTCAAATCCTGTTGCTTGTCTTGCAATAATATTGCCCTCTAAGGTTTGATATTGCACCTGAATACTAGAATATCTTTGTACTTTGCCCCGCAAAGGGCCAAGAACACTTAGGCACCCTTCGCCATATAAAGGGTAATATGTCTCTTGACTATAACTCACTATTTTAGGGTTGAGCATGATAGTAATGTTAGGGATCGTTTCATTAGGGTATCTTGCCTGTGCAGCTATTCTTGCTTTTTGATCATCCACTCCGACTAAAAAAAGTTTGATAGGGTTACTAATTCCTGCACATTGATTACATGCTATACCCACCCCGCCATACAAATTATTTACTTCTTGCAAAATAGTTATATAACTTTGAAGCAGATGGGACTGAGTGAGATCCGCATTGGGAGCAGGTATATGAAGTTGTGCATCACCAATTTGTCTTACTTTAAGCATCGTTACTTCCTTGATTACGGTGTATGGTATAGATTATTTTCTTATACTATCCTCCTTGATTTTATTAGTAAATGAATTATTTTATATTGAACTTGAGTCCATATTAACATTCCCTAATTTGAATATTATGAATAACATTGATAAAATACTAAATTCTGCTGAGGAAAAAATAAATTTAACTAAGACTATTACTGAATTACAGCAAGTTAGAGTGGAGTTTTTAGGTAGACAAAGCTTAATTACTCAGGAACTGAAAAAACTGGGCGTGCTTACCCATGAAGAACGTAAGGATTTAGGAGCAGCAGCTAATTTAGTGAAATTACAAATTACCCATTTGTTAGAAGCTCGACAAATTATGTTAGAGGAGATTGAATTAGCAAAACGTTTGACTGAAGAAAAGATAGATTTAACAATTCCTGCAAGACAATATAAGCAAGGAAGCATACACCCTGTTACCCAAGTTACTGAGGAATTAACGCACATCTTCGCAAAATTTGGCTTTATTGTACAAGGTGGTCCTACTATAGAGAATGATTGGTATAATTTTACTGCTTTAAATTTTGATAAAGACCACCCAGCGCGGCAGATGCATGATACATTTTATCTGAAAGCACGAGAAGAAGAACGTAACTTATTATTGCGTACTCATACCTCGCCAGTGCAAATTAGGGTAATGGAGAATAGTAAACCGCCTTTTAGATTGATTGCCCCAGGGAGAACTTATCGTTCTGACTATGATATGACTCATGCCCCCATGTTTCATCAAATTGAAGGTTTAGTAATTGATGAAGATATTAATATGGGGCATTTGAAATATGTGATAATTGAGTTTATCAAAGATTTTTTTGCAGCAACTAATATAGAAATACGGTTTAGACCAAGTTTCTTTCCATTTACTGAACCTTCAGCAGAAGTAGATATTAAAATGCCAAATAGTGATAAGTGGCTTGAAGTATTAGGTTGTGGCATGGTGCACCCAAATGTCTTAAAGAATGTTAATATAGAGAGTACGAAATATCAAGGGTTTGCTTTTGGCTTGGGGATTGAGCGTTTTGCCATGTTAAAATATAATATTAAAGACCTCAGGCAGTTTTTTGAAGGTGATATACGATGGTTAAAACATTATAATTTTTCTATGTTTGATTTTGTTGGGAGATTAGGAGGAATAGCAAGATGAGATTCACTTTATCCTGGTTAAAAAAGTTTTTAGATACTGAAGCTTCAGTATCTAAAATTGCTCAGAGTTTAACTGCACTGGGGTTAGAAGTAGAAGAGGTAATAGACAAAGGAGCGGAATTAAGTGATTTTGAAGTGGCTTATATATTAAATACTAGGCCGCATCCTAATGCAAGTAAACTTCAAATATGTGAAGTAGAGACTCAAGCAGGAATCTTACAGATTGTTTGCGGCGCTAGTAATGCTAGAGCACAACTCAAAGTTGTGTTAGCTAAGGTTGGCTGCAGAATTCCCAAGGGTAATTTCAAGATAAAGGAGTCAGTGATTCGCGGAGAAAAAAGCTGTGGAATGCTTTGTTCGGAAGCTGAATTATTACTTGGTCCTGATTCTGAAGGTATTATAGAATTGCCCTCCGTAGCCAAGGTTGGGGAGTCATTTATAAAATATTATGGACTAGATGACCCAGTATTTAATGTTAATGTTACTCCAAATCGGGGTGATGCGCTTGGGGTTTATGGGATCGCTAGAGATTTAGCAGCTTATGGTCTTGGTAAGCTCAAAGAGTTAGAATTACCGAAAATTAAAGAAACATTTCAGTCTAATCTTACTCTACAGATCCAAGACAAAACAGTTGCTGCATTGTTCTGTCTGAGAGAGATCCGAAATGTACAAAATAGAGCAAGTCCAGATTGGTTAAAACGGTTATTACAAAATATAGGAGTAAAATCGGTTTCAGCTATAGTTGATGTGATGAATTATATATTATATAGTTTTGGCCAACCAATGCATGCCTATGATCGAAATAAATTTTTAGGTAACATCCGAGTAGGGTTGCTGCAAGAAAAAACTAAATTTATAGCTTTAAATGGGAAAGAATACGTTTTAGAGGAAAATGATTTAATAATTCATGATAATATAGAGCCTCAAGCTATTGCAGGTATTATAGGGGGGAGTCATAGTAGTTGTAGTAGCAATACTCAAAATATTATTGTAGAAGCTGCCTGTTTTTCTCCTATCTACATTACTAGAACTGGTAGGCGGTTACAGATTGAGACTGAATCCCGTTATCGTTTTGAGCGCAATATAGATCAAGCCTTTACTATGAAGGCTTTAAATATTGCTACTGAAATGATTGTAGCTATTTGTGGCGGAGAGGTCTCGCAGGTGATCTATGAAGGCAATGTTCATCCTATTCAAAAATCTTTAGAGTTTCCTGTAAGTTGTTTTGCTAAAATAACTGGTATGCACCTCAGCCTATTAGAAATTCGTGGTATTTTAGAAAGGTTAGGCTTTATACTATCACAGCAAGATAGTAAGCTATCTCTAACTAACGACATAATTACAATTTTAGTACCTTCCTGGCGTCATGACATCAAGATCAAAGAGGATATTGTTGAAGAAATTATGCGAGTGTATGGTTATGAACAGATAACATCAATTAAATTACCGCCGCTAGACTCAAGGAATATTTGCTCTGAGCAACAAAGAAGAATAGGGGACCTTAGAAGAGTTTTAGCTAGCTGTGGGTATGATGAAGTAGTAACAAATTCATTCATGTGCGGTAAAATAGCACAATTATTTACTGAAGTGCAAGAGGATTTGTTTTTATTAAATCCGATTAGTTTAGATAATAACTATATGCGGCCTTCTATTATCCCGAATTTATTAAAGATAGCCCAGAAAAATCTTGATAGATCTATTAAAAATATTGCTGTAATGGAAGTAGGGCCAGTGTTTAACTCATGCACCGTAGAGGGGGAATTATTATTTGCGTCGGGCATAAAATGCGGAGACTATAATGTAACGAATTATCATGGGGCAGGGCGTTTATATGATATTTTTGATATTAAATCTGACTTAGAAATTGCTTTTAGTTACATGAACCTCAAAATAGATAATTGTCAATTTGCTAAAGGAGATTTATCTTATTATCATCCAGCAAGGTCTAGTGTAATAAGGCTTGGAAACAAAATAATAGCATGGTTTGGTCAAGTTCATCCTAATATATTAAAATATTTTGGTATTAAGGAAGAGGTATTTGCTTTTGAAATTAATATTGCAAATATACCATTTACTAAATCAAAATTTGGCACAAAAGCAGAGTTTTTTGTCTCGGATTTTCCAGCCACTTGCAGAGATTATGCTTTTGTGATTGATATTGGTCAGCCCGTTGGGGAGCTAATAACTTATATAAAGAGTCTTGATAAAAAAATAATAAAAACTGTCGATCTGTTCGATGTGTATTCTGGAGAAAAATTACCATTAGGCAAAAAATCCGTAGCAATTAAAGTACAATTTCAAGCAGACGATCGTACATTAAATGAGTCAGATTTAAGTCAGTTGAGTGCAGTAATTATTTTGGGAGCCAAACAGAAATTTCAGGCAACATTAAGAGAATAAAAATTTTTAGTTATTGCTAATATAATAAAAATATTGTATCATATAAAATGTTATTTAATCTTAATAAAAAAGGTGGGTTTAACCCACCTTTTTTATTGATTCCTGATAACTGTGTCATATTTATTTTTGCAATTTGAAGTAACTTACGTGATTTCCCAACCAAAACTATATGTATATTTAATTTCAAGTAATAATTAGAATTAGTAATTATAATGCAAGCTATAGAGCAACAAGTTACTGATATAATACAAGAAACTTTAGAAGGGTTGGGTTTTGAAGTAGTACAAGTTACTCTAAAGGGGTCAGCCCATAAAGTTTTGGAGATACTAATAGATAGGTTAGATGGATCAACAATTTGTGTCGCAGATTGTCATAATGTAAGTCACCATGTTTCTGCCTTGTTAGATGTAGAAGACATAATTAATGTTAAGTATTTTTTAGAAGTATCTTCTGCAGGGATAGAGAGACCTTTAGTAAAATTTCAAGATTATATTAAGTTTTTAGGTAGAGAAGTGACAATAAAACTAAAAAATTTATTAAACGGGCAAACGCGATATCAAGGCAAAATATTTAAAGCTGAAAATAATCAAATTTATCTTAATACTAGTGCGGGAGAAGTAATTATTTTATTTGAACATATCAAAAAGGCATCTTTAGTATTAACAGAAGAAATGTTTAGGAATTTAATAAATAAAAAATCTTAAAAGGCAATAAATTTTATGGTTAATATCGGTAACATAGAAATTCTGCAGATCATAGATTCGGTAGCAAGAGAAAAAAGTATACCTAAAGAAGCGTTAATTCTGGCCATGGAACAAGCCGTACAAGTGGCGGGCCGTCGGAAATACGGAAATGATCATAATATAAAGGCAGAAATTAATCGAAAAACTGGTGATATTAGCCTTTTTAGGGTGCTGGAAGTAGTAGAAAGATCAGAAGATTATTTTACACAAATTTCTTTAAAAGATGTTATGGAGAGAAAAAGTGATGCTAAAATCGGAGATGAAATCTATGAATTATTACCTCCTATTGACTTAGGGCGCGTTGCAGCCCAAACTGCTAAGCAAGTAATAATACAACGTGTGACTGAAGCAGAGAGAGAAAAGCAATATGAAGATTTTAAGGAAAGAAAAGGTGAAATCCTCAATGGCACTGTCAAACGAATAGAATTTAATAATATTATTGTAGATCTTGGTCGGGCCGAAGCGATCATAAAAAAAGATCAACTAATTAGAGGAGAAAGCTTTAAGGTAGGAGATCGTATTAAATCATATGTTCAAGATGTAAGGTTAGTCGCGAAAGGGCCGCAAATCTTTTTATCTCGTACTGATGATAGAATGATAGTAAAGCTATTTGAATTAGAAGTGCCAGAAATTTATGACAATATTATTGAAATAAGAGCGATTGCCCGTGATCCTGGATCAAAAACGAAAGTTGCAGTTTTTGCTGCTGACTCTACTGTTGACCCTATTGGAACTTGTGTAGGGATTAAAGGTAATAGGGTAAGAGCAATCACCAATGAACTGAATGGAGAAAAAGTAGATATAATATTATGGAATAAGAATATTGCTCAATTTGTTATGAACGCTCTTGCCCCTGCAGAAATTACTAAAATTGTGATTGACGAAGATAGAAATACTGTGGATGTTGTAGTATCCCAAGATAATTTAAGCTTGGCAATAGGGAGACGTGGACAAAATGTAAGATTAGCTTCCAAGCTTACTGGATGGAACATCAATGTAATGACCGAAGAACAAGAATCTAAACGTCGGCATGAAGAATTTCGTTCTACCACGGAATTATTTATGGAAGCTCTAGATGTGGAAGAAGTGATAGCACAGCTTTTATCTGCCCAAGGGTTTATTACTTTAGAACAAATTGCTTCTAGTAGCATTGAAGCTTTGATGGATATTGAAGGGTTTGAAGAAGAATTAGCAACTGAGATTAAGGACCGCGCTATAGAATATATCAACATAAAAAATGAGAAGATTATTGCTAAGCTGGAGGAATTAGGGGTTGAGCAGGAATTAATTGATGTATTAGAATTACAACCAGAGTTCATATTAAAGTTAGCAGAGTATGGAATCAAAACTATAGAAGATTTAGGTGAATTAACAGTTGGTGAATTTAAGTCATTAGTATCTACTTCAGGCATGAAAGAGGAAGATATGGCATTAATAATTGATACCGCTCGTACTAGTGAAAACAAGTAGTAGCATGGTCAAGTCATAACATACGATAGTAAGTAATATATGCGCTTATTTTTTCTATCTCCTCTTTTAAGTTTATAAAATAGACTTCCTGCATATAGTTCAACAAAGCCCTCGGGATTTTGAAGAAAAAAATGAAGCCGCGCCGAACAACTGTAACATAGATGGTTGTTACGTAGGGGAAGGCCGCGTTTTAACGACCAAATCACCAACTAAAGAACGATAGGCTATAGGCAAAGTAGTTACTACAGCTATACTAGAATTCTGTCCTCTCACTGCCACTTGCTGGCTTTCTTGTCAAATTGAATTCAGTAGCAGGGTGGAGGGGAACTTTAATAACTAATAATGAGTTAAAGAGATCTGATATTTATGACGGATAACCAAGACCCTAAACCAAAAAGATTGACCTTTGGCAGTTCAAAACTGACCCTGAACAAGTCAGTGGGAAATGCTAATATGCCCAGAAGTGTTGTTAGTTCTGCTAAAACTATTGTTGAGGTTAAAAAGAGTAGTACTACCGCCAATGATTTATCTTTTAATAAAAATTGGTCTAGTAATACTAATGCTCAAGGGGTAGACTCTGCAGCGAAAGAGGAATTTAACAGACGTTTAGCTGTGCTAAAAAGTGCTGCAGAAAAAGCTAAGGCTAAGAATGTTGATAATCAATTTGTTTCTACCTTAACGCAGCTCGCGCGCATCAACCCTGCTGTTGCTCGAACGCCAGATAGCAGTAATAATGTTGTAGAGCAGGTAGTAGATACACCGGAACCTCTTAATGAAGTACCACAAAATTTACCTGTTGGACCGTCCATACGGGAAGAAGTAGGGCAAGATAAGAGTGTTTCCAAACATCTTAAGACCTCGGCACCGACGCCTTTTGCCCCTCTAATTGCCGATATTCCAGAAAAAGATAAGATGGGTGATAGTAAGGTAGGAGCCCAAAAAATCAAGGTTGAAGAACCAAAAAAGCTAAAAAAAGCCGATATTTTTAATATGCTTGATTCTAAGGGAGAAGATAGTGATGGTAAAACTAGAAGTCTTGCCTCTTTAAAAAGAGCACGTGAAAAAGAAAAACGGAAAGCTGAACAATACATGGCGCCAGAAAAGGTCTATAGAGAGGTAGTGATTCCTGAAGTAATTATGGTAGGGGATCTAGCCGCTAAAATGTCGGAGCGTTCATCGGATGTTATACGAGAATTAATGCGGCTAGGAGTTATAGCTACTACCACTCAAACTATTGATGCCGATAATGCAGAATTGGTCGCGACTACTTTAGGTCATACTGTCAAAAGGGTTCAAGAGTCGGATGTTGAAAATATATTAATTAGTGAAGAGGATAAAGAAGAGGATTTAAAAAGTAGAGCTCCTATTGTCACGATTATGGGTCACGTTGACCATGGCAAAACTTCCCTCCTGGACGCCTTAAAATCCACAGACTTGGCTAGCAAAGAAGCAGGAGGTATTACTCAGCATATTGGCGCTTATAGGGTGCATTTAGAGGGAGATAGAGCCATTACTTTTATTGATACCCCAGGGCATGAGGCTTTTTCAGAGATGAGGACCCGAGGTGCAAAAGTAACAGACATAGTAGTAATAGTGGTAGCTGCAGATGATGGGATTAAACCCCAAACAATAGAGGCTATTAATCACGCAAAAGCTGCAAATGTTCCTATAATCGTTGCGATAAATAAAATAGATAAGCCAGGGATAAACCTAGAAAAAATTAAAAATGATCTTATACCTTATGGTTTAATTGCTGAAGAATTAGGGGGGGATACTATGATAGTGCCTGTCTCTGCTCTACAGAAAGTTAATTTAGATAAGCTAGAAGAGGCTATTTTATTGCAAGCAGAAATGTTAGATTTAAAGGTTAATTATGGTGGGTTAACTGCGGGAGTAGTGATAGAAGCAAGAGTTGATAAAGGTAAGGGCACAGCTGCTACTGTGTTGGTACAACGTGGTCTTCTCCGTAATGGAGATATAGTAGTGGCCGGTACCAAATATGGTAAAATCAGGCGCATGAATAATGATAAAGGAGTCAATGTTAGTGTGGCAGGGCCAACAATACCTGTAGAGATCTACGGTTTGAATGAAGTACCCCGAGCGGGTGATCAGTTTAATGTTGTGACTAATAAGAAACAGGCCCGAGATATTATAAATTATCGGGAGCGTATTGCTAAAGAAAAGAAAATTTCTATCACTCAAAGATCCAGTCTTGAAGAATTATTCTTAAAAGCTTCAGGGGCAGCAGGCTTTGTGAAAGAGTTGGCAGTAATTATTAAAGGGGATGTGCATGGGTCAGTAGAAGCAATAGTATCTAGCTTGCAAAAATTACCAGCGGACGAAGTAAGAATAAGAATATTGCATCAAGCAGTAGGCAGCATAGTGGAAGCAGATGTTACCTTAGCAAGAGCCTCTAAGGCTATTATTCTTGGCTTTAATGTCAGGGCTAATAGTAATGCGTTAATTATGGCAGAAAAAGATATGGTGGATATCCGATACTATTCTATTATTTATAATTTATTGGATGATATCAAATTAGTGATGAGTGGTATGTTATCTCCGATTATTAGAGAGCAATATATTGGCACAGTTGAGATTAGGCAGATATTTGTGGTTACAAAAGTAGGAAAAGTAGCTGGGTGTTATGTTACCAAAGGTATCATTAAAAGAGGGGCAGGAGTGCGTTTAATACGTGATAATGTTGTGGTACATGAAGGGAAACTTAAAACTCTAAAACGTTTTAAAGATGAGGTTAAAGAAGCCCGCGAAGGTTTTGAATGTGGCATCGCTTTTGATAATTATAATGATATCAAAGAAGGCGATATGATAGAAGTGTTTGAAATTATTGAAGAAAAGAAACAGTTATTATAATAATAAGGTGATATTTTACTAACAAATTTTGTCAACACAACTTAGGTCAAGGAAGAGTAATGTAAGTTATGAAAACATCTTTAGATAAAGCTAAGGGGCATAGACAACATAAAGTAGCAATATTAGTTAATACAGCAATAGCTGAAATATTACGACGTGGTAAAAAGTTAGATGAAAATCTAATTGATTGTCCTATAACTATTACTAAAGTAATAGTTACTGGTGATTTAAAATTAGCAGATTGTTATTTTGTACCCTTTAATACTAATTTAAGTGCAGAAAAGCTGATAGCAGCCTTAAATAACTCAAAATATGCTATCAGGCACTTAGTAGCCACTAAAGTTAATCTAAAATATTTTCCTGATATTCGTTTTCATTATGATTATGGTTTTGATAATGCGGATCAAGTAGAGCAATTATTAAAAGATAAAGGGGTATAGATGTATATACTTTTCGCCTTTCAAGAGTTGTTTTTTCATTTTATTGGGGTTTTAATTAGGCTCACATACTCTTTGTACCGTCCGCGCGCCTACCGCTTAAAATAAAACCCAACTCTTGAAATCCATAGAGTATACTCATTTGCTTTGTTGAATTGTCTTCTTAGAATAATTTAAAGCAGTTATGCATTTTATAAAATATTCTCAAAAAAATAATAATAGCCTGCTGTTTAATGGCTTAACTTTTGTCATATTAGGACTCTTCTTTATTTTTATTGCATGGGGCTTAAAACAAATGAACGCGCCTATCGCGATATTAACACAAGAACCAGTGACCTTAGACTATACTAATCTCTTTAACTACTCACTGCGTACCCTGTTAAGGATGCTCATTGCGGTGATAATATCACTGGGATTTACTTTTATTTATGGTACTCTTGCGGCGAAAAGTAAGAAATGCGAGCAAATTTTTATCCCGTTATTAGATATTTTACAATCTTTACCTATACTTGGTTATATTTCCTTTACGGTGACAGCTTTTTTAGCCCTGTTTCCAGCAAGTGTGATGGGAGCGGAATGTGCGGCAATATTTGCTATTTTTACTTCACAAGCTTGGAATATGACTTTTAGTTTTTATTATTCCTTGAAAACTATTCCTCAAGAATTACAAGAAGTAGCATATATTTTTAAAATGTCCAGTTGGAGAAGATTTTGGCAAATTAATGTCCCTTATGCAATACCATCTTTAGTAGGGAATATTGGGATATCAATATCTAGCGGTTGGTTTTTTGTGGTGGCTTCCGAAGTAATTACCGTAGGCAATAGTAATATTACCTTACCTGGTATTGGCTCTTATATCGCTTTAGCGCTTGAGCAGAAAAATCTGCATGCGATAGGATATGCTCTTCTAGCTATGAGTTTAGTGATTATATTATACGATCAATTGCTACTTAGGCCCTTAAATGCATGGGCTGATAAATTTCATTATAAAATGACGCCTGGTAGTAATGTGCCGACTTCTTGGGTATTGAGTTTGTTTCATAGAAGTAGGATAATGAAAAAATTAGCTCTTCCTGTTTATTACCTTGGAAGGTTAATATTATACACTCCCATATTCAATAAATATGGTATAAGAAATACCAATGTGTTAATTAATTCTTCTCACCCTCTGCTTACTCTGCTAGATTACGTATGGTATATAATATTATTAGTAATAGGTGGTGTCTCTATTTATTATATAGGTTGTTTTTTATATTATGATATTGGCTTTGCTGAAGTGCTATATGTCTTTAAATTAGGCTTAGCGACCTTGGCTCGTGTAGTGGTGTTGATTATCATTGCAGCACTTATATGGGTTCCTATTGGGATATATATTGGTTTAAATCCTAAAATAGCTTCCTTTGCTCAGCCCGTAGCACAATTTCTTGCCGCTTTTCCAGTAAATTTATTGTTTCCTGTGGTCTTTATAGTGATTAGCCATTATCATTTAAACCCCAACATTTGGCTGAGTCCGTTGATGATAGTAGGCACGCAGTGGTATATATTATTTAACGTAATAATAGGAGCTTCTTCTATTCCTAATGAACTTAAGGATGCAACAATAATCTTAAGAGTTAAAGGGTGGAGCTGGTGGTATAAGGTAATGTTACCGGCTATTCTTCCATATTTCATAGTCGGGGCGATCACGGCTTCTGGTGGGGCGTGGAATACTAGTATAGTAGCAGAAATTATTACTTTTGGTGGTCAAACAATGACCGCCTATGGACTTGGAAGCTATATAGCACAAATGACCATTACCGCAGATTTTAATAAAATAGTTTTAGGTATGGGAGTTATGGCTTTATTGGTAATATTGTTTAATCGTTTAGTATGGAGACCTTTACACGAATATTGTCTCAATCGTTTTAAAATTTAATGTCATATCTACTCTTTGCTTTTGAAGTGTTGGATTGTTAAAATTATATTTAGGGTCAAGAAAGGGAAATTATGTCAGATAGTTTACTTGAATTGGTATCAATTACTCACATTATTACCAAAGAGGATAGTAGCAAAAAAAAAATATTAGACAATATTAATCTTACCCTTAGAGCAGGAGAAATAGTAGCAATCCTTGGTAAGTCTGGTTCAGGGAAATCTACATTGTTAAGAATAATTGCTGGTTTTATACCACCAGTTCAGGGAAAAGTCATAATGTATAACCAAGGCTCTATAAAAGAGCGGTGTAATATTAGTATGATTTTTCAGACTTTTGCTCTTTTCCCATGGCTGACAGTTTTGGAGAATGTAGAACTAGGGTTAGAAAGTTTAAATTTATCAACTTATGAACGGCGTAAGAGAGCTTTAGATGCTATTGATATGATAGGTCTGGATGGTTTTGAATCAGCTTACCCTAAAGAATTATCCGGCGGCATGAAGCAGAGAGTAGGGTTTGCAAGAGCGTTAGTACTGAGGCCAGAAATTTTACTTATGGATGAAGCTTTTTCTGCGCTGGATATTCTCACAGCTAATAACCTAAAGAAGGATTTTCTAGATTTATGGGAACGTGGGGAAACACAAATGCAGTCCATAGTGCTAGTCACTCATTCCATTGAAGAAGCCGTCACAATGGCAGATAGAGCATTAATACTTTCCGCTAATCCTGGAAAAATAGTAGCGGAAATCCCTATTGCCTTAACAAGGCCGCGGGATATTCATAGTACAGAATTTAGTGTAGTAGTAGATAAAATATATAGCTGTATGGTATCTGCCTATGAAAAGCCTTTGAAGGTAGTAAGTAATAAATATCAGAATATCGATCAAAAAATTAATCTAACTTCAGTTACTCAATTAATTGGTAGCATTGAAGCGTTAGCTAGCCCGCCATATAAAGGGAATGCTCCTTTGTCAGATTTGCTTGAGGTGTTTCACATTCATGATATGAGTGCAATATTACAGATTGTGAATGCATTGCAAATATTAGATTTTGCTATCGTTACTGCAGACAATATAAAATTAAATCAAGCCGGCAAATTGTTTGCTGCCAGTAGTTTAGAGGAGAGAAAAAAAATTTTCAAGAAGCATCTACTTGATAATATAGCTATTGCCTCTTATATATGTAACACTTTATATCAAAGATCAGATCATAAGGCCTCTTTCTCACATTTTAAATCTTATCTTATAAATACCCTAGCAGATGAGGATGCTATTACTACCTTAAAATCTATAATAGGATGGGGCCGGTATGCAGAAATTTTTTCTTATGATGATAATAAGAAGATTTTTAGTTTAGATAATCCTACTGCTTAAGAAGCTGGGAGATCAACATATTCCTTCATGCTATATCGTATCCTTACTAATATTTTCTTTACCTCTTGTTTATCTTCCTTGGGCAACTTTTATGCGAAATTAAGCTTAAAATCACCTGTCCAACAATATTATTCCCTTCTCTTATAATTAATAAAAATTTAGATTCTAGTAATATTAGCATAGCAGAATATAGCGAGGTATTTTGCTATGTTTCTCTATATTTTTAGTAAATAGTTTATATATTTTAATATAAATGCAACACTTTTAAATATTTATTTAATGAATTTAGGTAAATAATTTTTAATTAGTTGAGGGTTGTATTACTATTAATTTATCTTAATAAAAATTTATTGAGAGAATAAGGTGGTAGAAGAAATTAAGGGGACTCCTAAAAAGCAGTACATTTTTCAGATAATGTATCTGCGGATAAGCAAGCAATACTAGCACAACAGGCTCGCGATCTTATGCATAATGGACTGGTGAAGGAAAAATCGGAAGGTATAGTACGGATAAGTTGTTAGCAAGCTAAGAGAGGTTGGGAAAAGTGGTGGATATGATGTTACTCGTTAAGAGGTAACAGGGTAGATATCTCCTAGGATACAATAACTACTAATGTTTTTCTATATGCTACCTTGTTAATAAGCATAATAAATAGGTACAAAAATGCCAGAAAAGATAGAGGATACTATCAAGCCTCAATTAACCAATGATGAAATAGAAGCGGTTACAAAATATCTATTACCCCCTAGTGGGCGTGAGCACTTAATAAAGGCAAGTGAAGAACGTAATAGACCGAAGTTGGGTGAAGGCTTTCGTGAGTATAAAAGATTAAAAGATCTAAATAAGGCTAAAGAAGCAGAAAAATGGAATCCCACCAACAGCAAATGGAGAGAGAGGGCAGATAAGACAAGCGATCGGGATGCAGCTAAAAAGCTTGCGTACAATATTGCGGCAGCGGGGTATAACATAGAGCAAGAAAGGAAGAGGTTGATACAACAATACCCTGAGTTACCCAAGATTTTTGAGCGATCTAAAAAAAATGAAGCTAAGATAGAAAAAGCATTTAGGGAATGGGAAGGCAAGAATCCAGACCTAAAAGCTAAAGTGAGAAAGGTAGAAGACAAAAATTCTGAACAATTTACGGAAATAAAAGTTATTCTTGAGAAAGTAGTTGGTGCATTAACCAAGGAACCTGAAATGCAGCAAGCAATAGATAACGCAGATTTTAACCAATTCATGAAAAAGGCAAGTTCAAAACTAACAGGTCTAGTAACATTCAAACCAAACGTAGGTTTTGATCAATTCATGGAAAATGCCAAGGCACAACTAAAAGAACTAGAGACACGCCAAGAGGCCCGGAATATAGTAAAGACAACAGGCGTTGCCAAGCTGATACAGGCGGTCAAAGGGAAGGGGTCCCTACTACCCACCATCCCCTCATTCCTAAAACGCAATAAGAGCTCATCAATAACTAGGTAAGTGCAAAAAAATGCAGCCAGACGAAAACTACTGAATTAAGTGTAATGGGCTCTTTATTTGTAAGTAATAAGGCTATTTGCTGTCACTTCTCGTCCCTCTTCATAAGGTAGATGTAAAAATACATAAATGGGTGGGCCCGGTTTTAAATTATATGGGTAGTGTGTTTATAAAGGTAAACGGGCCAGATTGTAGACTAATTAGGTTATATTAACAATAATTTTATTCACTGATGATTATCGCAGCTCCATCAAAATTATTTTCTAACTGTTCTTTGAAATTTTTATATTCAGGGGTCTTTAATTCTTCATTGGTAATAAAACTTTTTCGTATAATTACTTTATCAATAAATTCTGTGCCATTATCTTGATATTTACAGAGTCTATTAATGGATAACCAGGGAGAGTCTAGTGTAAAATTCAACTTTTCACAATGTTTAATTATAGTGTTTTTTATTCGCATATGTTTCTCATTGGTCCCCGGAATACCGATAAAAATATCTGACAGTTGATCCGGTGCAATACTGATCATATGCTTAACTGCATTACTTCCGCTTAACCGTAAAGCGGCACCATTATTAGTATTAAAAAGTAGATTTTTTTGTTGAAAGTGATATTTAATAGTAAGATCTTTTACAATGCGAGAAGTCAGGTCGGGTAATTCGAGAGATTTCTTGTCTTCTTCATTAAGATGTACTCCACTAATTAAGTAAAAAGTCATATCGCGTAGCTGCTGGGTTGAGTAATATAGTCCCGCTCCTGCAAAATCTAAGGCTGCTTCTCCATGCATCACAGCTTGACCAACTTCATCTATAATATTATTGTTGATTATTAATTCACTATTATAGATAGTAGTTGAGTTTTGCTCTGATATTGCTGGAATTTTCACGTAACCTGCTTCATTAGAATCTAATATTAAACTCATTTTATTTGCAATATCAGGAAAGATTCCTTGAGCCATGCTGACTAGATTAGTTGGATCAATCCAATATACTTTTTGTTCGTTATTAGTTACTTTAAGCATTACATGATTAAAGTTATCGATATTGGGTAATGAGTCAGGATTAGAAATATTATAAATTCCTCTCATTACTACAATAGGCTGCACTTTGTAACCAAGCTTTTGTAGGATCGCTGCTGTGCTTGCTGTAAAATCTTTACAATCGCCAATTTGAGAATGAGCAATTTTCTCTAAATCTCTTGGAAAAAAACGCCCCGCTATTGATCTCCAATCGCCCATATATTGAATTTTTTCATTTAATGAAGCAGTAACAAAATTGATTCTCTCTTCATCCTGGCTCTTATTAGCTGCAGCATCTGCTATTGCCAGGAATATTTCAGGAAGCGGTTGGTTGATTACCTTATAATAGCCAGGCGCTAATTTTTTAGCGAACACTTCCCAGTCCGATAAGCTAGACATGGATACCCAAGTAGAATATTTAATATCTAATATACCATTACTTGGCTCATTTACTAATCCTTCATAAATAGGTTTTTCTAAGGTAATATTAATAGAATATAAATTGTTCTTTGAGTTTTGGGTAACTTTTAATACCTTTCTTGGATCATTAATTTTAATTTTCAACGGTAATGCAGAATTAATTTTAGTAACGCTGGCTTGCCAATAACCGCCCCCACCGTAAAATAGATTATGGCCGTAAAAATTATCAATAGGGACTTTTGTTTCAACTCGTTTATATTTTAAATATATTTCGGCGCCTAATTCTACTTTCGGAAAAGATATAGTTAATTGCTTTAACTGATCAAACCCTTGCCCTACACTAGCAAGAGGTTTATCTTCTATCATCTCTTTGGTAACTATGTATTCTTTCCCGTTATAAGTTGTTTTAGCTTCTAAAATAGTGATATGTGAGCTATCTCCATTATAGGTAAAATTATACTGGGAAAAGTTACTACGCCCTGTTTCTTTTAATATGGTAGCCTTGAACTCTGTTATGGTTTCAGAAGTCCCATTTTTATTTATTTTAATGTTATTATTAAAAAATTTGATATCAACTGCCGCATCTTCATATTGACCCCATCGTGCTTCCACTGGTGATATAATATAAAATAATAAGCTCAGGAGAATTTTTAGATGTCGTAACATAATAATTTAAGCAGTGATTGAGAATAGTTACCTTTATATCAGGTAGATTAGGCAAAATCAAGGAAAATGCATCTGAATCTAGAGTTCAACAAACACCCTGGCTACATATCGAGAAATAATTAGGATTGGAGGTGAGTTTTAGAATTAATTGTTGCTGCAAAGTTAGCTTTTTACAGCCTATTAATAACCCCAATAACACTTATATCATGAAAGGATTTTTATTCAAATTTAAGTTTAAAATATCTTTAACTAAATGAGATCTTTTTTTTGGGCGGGATATAAATAAGCTGTTCCTCAGCACTGATCGAATGATCATAAGTGACTTTTTCCATAACTCCAACATAGTGATTACCGCATGGTACTAATTTGACTATTGACCAGCCTTCATTGATTATAGATTGAGTTTTCTCTATGTCAGCTTTATCTTCGGAAAAAGAGATAATTTTTTGGAGGGGCTTTGGTTTTGTTAGAGCGGTCATAGCTTTACTTTGCTTTAAAAATTATAGATAAATAAGATAATTGTAAGTTAATCTGTTAAATTTGTAGGCCATACGCTAATTTTCTATTGCAGCTTCCAGTAATATATAAGATTCTTTTAAGTAAATATATGTACTGCTTTTGCTCCTGCAGGATTTGCTACTGCCTAGCTCTTCTTGAAGTGGATTCAATCGTCTCCAACTCTTCGTACAAGTAATACACATAATTTTTACAGCTGATAAAAAAATAGCTATCACAAGGCGATATTAAATGATAAAATATTAATATAACTTAAGATAAATAAAGCTATTTAAACATAAATTCTTTAATTATTCAATATAAATTTTACATATAATATAAAAACTTAAGGGATAGGACAATACAAACAGTATAGTTAGGGATATGGGAAATGTGGTGGTGGAAATAATATGACCATTAATTTACGATAATTCATTTATACTCTTCCCCTTTCAAGAGTTGGATACGAAGGTCAACTTCAAGAAGAGCTAGGAGTGGCAAAGTTGAGGAGCACAGCGTACATATAGTCACACTACTGGACAAAAATAGAAGATGGTTGAAAAAACATATTATTTTAAGTACAAAATGTTATTTTTGAGATAATAATTGCTAAAAACGAGCTTTAGCAGATAACAATTTTTGTGCTTTTTCAACCATCTTCTATTTTTGTCCAGTAGTGTGACATATAGTACGTGAGCACCGCAAATCTTTAGACACGACGCCGCCAATTCTTGAAGTTCACCGAGTATATATTGATAATTTAGTACTAACTAGTGCAAATGCTATAGCAGTAGGGTAATCATCAGAGAGAGAAATATAAACCTCCAAATTATTAAACTTATCTGGATCCAGAGGAGAGGAAATTTTAACGAATGGTTTACCTAAATTATCATTTAGGATAGAAATATCTTTTAGGTTGATGCCGCACCCAATTCCGTGGCCAAAAGCTTTGGCAATAGCCTCCTTAGCAGCAAATCTTTTAGCAAGATAATGACTATATAACTCCTTATTGACAGAAGTTAATTGCTGTATTTCATAGGAAGATAGGATCTTGTTTATAAAAAGTTGGCCATATAGCTTTAATAGTCTTGCTATTCTTGGAATCTGCACTATATCTGTGCCAATACCGATAATCACGATAAATTTTTCCAGTAACTGTAATAATTGAGTCTTTAATAGTGTTAATTTTTTTGTTCTTCTTCAGTCACATTATCATCAAATACTTGCTCTGCTAAATCGGAATAGTCTTCAGTAACATATAGATCTGAACCACTTGGTAAATAATCAAAATTTTCTTCAGTGTTTTCAGCTGAATGGGTAGTTTCTTCATCGTCAATTGGCTCAATTCTACTTTTGGTTCTCAGGCGATTAAGTAATTCTGCTTTTAAGGTAGAAATTTTGATGTTACCCGCTGCAATTTCACGTAATGCTAATACAGGGGCTTTATCTTCTCTGTCATTTGCAATAGTGACCTTACTGCCAGACAGAATATCTTTTGTTCTTTGTGCTGCTAATGCCACCAGCTTAAACCTTTCGCCCTTAACCTTTTCTGTGCAGTCTTCGGTTGTAATTCTAGCCATATTTTCCTGCTCTTTACATATATCTGTGATTCTACTATAAACTATAGACTATAAATTTCAAGAAACCTTTTCAAAACTTTATAGAAGCAGAAGATCATGAAGTACGACGAACGTAGATAATTAGTTTTCGGAAATGGTATAAGGCTAGGCTTGAGAAGGTGAAAGTAAGGCAGATTATTTTTGGCAACCAGAACAGAAGAACGTGGTTCTACCTGCTTGTTTTATTTTTTCTATTATCATGTTACAATACAGACATTGCTGTTTGTACCTAGCATATACTTGCAATTGTTGTTGAAAATAGCCGGCTTTATTGTCCCCATTAACAAAATCTTTAAGCGTAGTACCTCCAGCTGCGATAGAGTTTGTTAAAACCTGCTGTACTGCTAATATTAACCGATTTATTTCCTCATCAGTTAAGGTATTGCTAGGTTTGCATGGATGTATTTTTGCTAGGAATAAACTCTCAGAAGCATATATATTACCTATACCTACCATAATTTGATTATCCATTAATAGATTTTTTATTGGCATATTTCGTTTTAAAAATTTTTCTTTTAAGTAGGTTACAGATACATTAGACGATAAGGGCTCTAAACCAATATTATGGAAAAATTGCGTTTCAATTAGGTAAGTACGGATAGTATAAATCATACCAAAACGTCTTGAATCATTAAAAACTAGTTTCTTGTCATTCCTTAAATAAAAAATTATATGATCATGTTTTTGTAGGCTGTAATCATTAGATTGTATGCTTAATCTGCCACTCATTCCTAAATGAATAATAATGGAATAAGCATTATCCAAATCTATTATTAAATATTTGGCTCTCCGCCGTAGCATGATAATTTTGGCAGCTTTTACATCCTGTTCTAGACTATTACTTAATCTATAACGTATGTTATCACGTCGCTTTTCTAGCCTATCTATAATATTATTAACTAGCGTTGATTCTAAAGAACGTTTCAATGTTTCGACTTCAGGTAATTCGGGCATCGGCTCATCCATTATAACACTATAACAATCAATTTAACACTAATCTGCCTATTAAAAAATATAAAAATTGTCAAGCAAACATATTAATTCTAATTTGTTCGAGCAAATTTAGGGTAATTTTTAGGTAAACTCTAGATTGTATTTTTCTATTAAGGATGTTAATAATAAGTTATCAAAACAGTTAACAATATTTATGTTTATATTCATTCATAGAATTATAAAAATAGGAGAGACACTATGGCTAAAGGACAAAAATTTTCTCTGAATATCCATCACCGAAGTATTAGACTCAGTACTGATTCTACACGTTATACTGATCAGAAATTATTAGCAGGGCATTTTTATATTGGGTTAGAACGGGAAGGCAAAGAGATCTTCTTTAATAAATATCCTATTAAAGTAGGATTCTTAGATAACTTAATAGATTCTCAAATAATTAAATCGGAACTTATCGCAGTGTATGGTTCTATTCAAGCAATAGAAAGTTATAAGCTGATCCAATGCATAACAACAAATATTATTCCCTTAACAGCTGCGCAATTTGCTAAGGCTTATACATATGTTGTGGATCAAGTGGAAAGTAAAATAAAGACATCTTATACTGAGTTATCAGGTAATGCGGATTACGTGCAATCTGTCTATCATGCGGCAGGATTACCTTTATATTTTACTACTATCTATACCAAAAATGAGCTCAAAGATTTACATACTCATGCTGCTAAGTATGTGTTATTAAGATATGGTAGTCGAGATACTTTAGAACAATATTTTCATAATGTCTCGGCTGAGAATAAGGAAGAGTTAGCCCAGCGATTAAATATTAATAAAGAAGCCATTACTCCCCTTTTAATAACTAAAAAATCTAGTAAATATTGTTTTTTTTCAGTATCTCTAAAAGATGTCATTCTCCCTTATAAACAACAATTCAGCAATATAGTTAGTCAGGAAGCGCTGATCAGTCCAATGGGAGGGGGATTAGAAATTCCCTTGCCTTATCCTGTGCCACATCAATTTTTTGCACCAGGAAAAAATTGGTGTGATATAATTCCTATTGCGTTATTTTATATGACTAGTAAATTTATTATTAGCGGTCCTTCAGTTATGAAGACTGAACAAATGAAATATTGGTTAGAAATGGAGAAAACTTATGAAGCAGAATTATATTTAAATTTTATAAAATTTAATGAGTTTATAAAAGTTGATGAAATCGCAAGTAGGGTTAGCACCGATATCGTAAAATTTCGAGAAAAGTTTGTTGACTTATTAGTCACTTATGATTCTCAACATCAGCAAAGTATTAAAATAGCCAAAAAAGAAAATGTAACATTTTTTAAAAAATTAAAACAATATTTTACTAAAAAATCTATAGTACCGGAAGTCAGCCCAGAGGAGCACCGTCAAATTGAGGAACAACAAATAGAAAAAATTCAACTATATAATAAAATAATCCATGAAATTAATGAAAGATTTAATCAAGTTACTTATGAAGCCGCTGAGAACTTTAATTTTTTAGCGCTAACAGCACAAGGCAGACTGCCAGATTGTCAGATTGCTGCCTTATTTAATATTAAGAACTTGACACAAACCTTTCTACAAGGCGTGATAAAGGATTTAGACCTGGCAGATAGTACGGTATTGCTAGAATAATTCCCTTTTTTATTTGTTTGAAATATTAGTAGAGAAAGCATTTGTGCTATATTTTTTATAAGGTTATAATCAATTGAAGCTAAGTCATACCATTGCCGAAAACTAATTATTTACGTTCGTCGTACGTCATGATCTTCTGCTCCTCACGTATACGTCTGTCACACTACTGGACAAAAATAGAAGATGGTTGAAAAAGTACAAAAATTGTTATCTGCTAAAGCTCGTTTTTAGCAATTATTATCTCAAAAATAACATTTTGTACTTAAAATAATATGTTTTTTTAACCATTTTCTATTTTTGTCCAGTAGTGTGATACGTCTGTACGCGCAGGTAGCGGGCACTCGTACTCCTAGTGCTAATTTAGTTTTAGGTAAATGGTATCATATAAATTTACAGTAATGAATATGCAAAATGATGAGGATAGCTCCCAGCAAGTAGATTTTGGCTTTTCCAAAGTTACTTTTGAGCAAAAAAGACAATTGGTACAAGATCTGTTTTCTCAAGTGGCTAATAAATATAACATGATGAATGACCTAATGAGCTTAGGGCTGCATCGCCTATGGAAAGATGAATTGGTTAGGCAAATTGCTAATTTACAATCACATATATTAGATGTGGCAAGTGGCACAGGCGATATAGCTTTTAGGATAAAAAAGCGGGCTGATTTACGTGCGCGTACTTGCCATATTACTTTATGCGACATTAATCCAGATATGTTAAGAATAGCGCAGGAAAGAGCGATAAATAACAACATATTACATGGATTAGAATACGTAACGAATAATGCAGAGCAATTACCTTTTGCAGATAATAGTTTTGAATATTATACTATTAGCTTTGGTATTCGAAATATTCCAAATATTAATAATGCGCTAAAGGAAGCATATCGTGTTTTAAAACCAATGGGTAAATTTTTATGTTTGGAATTTGCTAAAGTAGACAATGAATGGTTAAAACCAATATATGCATTTTATTCCTTTAACATTATTCCTAAGATTGGCAGGGTGATTGCAGATAACGAATCCGCCTACCAATATTTAGTAGAGAGTATTAGTAATTTTCCTGACCAGGATACATTTTCTGTAATGTTAAAAGATGCTGGTTTTAGTAAAGTGAGCTATAAAAACTTAACATGTGGTATTACTGCTATTCATAGTGGTTACAAATTATAATAAAATGATGGTCTAAATGTTTAGTTTGTTATTTAATTTGTGGCGCTTATTATGCTTATTATATGTGGTCAGTAAACAGCAAATATTAGTTTATCCAGGTACTATAAAATTACCAAGGCGATTAAAAGCGATAGGGTGGCTTATAGCTCTAATAATTTATCCTATTAGCGCTTTTAGGAGACCCCAGCTTGATTTTGGCATACGGTTAGCTAACTGTTTGCAAGAGCTTGGACCGATCTACATCAAATTAGGACAAACTCTTTCTACCCGCCCAGATCTGGTAGGCAATAGAGTAGCGGAGTATTTGAAGTTATTGCAAGATAAATTACCGCCTTTTGATAGTAAAATAGTACGGCAACTTCTTCATGCTGCTTTTGAAGAAGAGATTAATGAATTATTTACTCACTTTGATGATAATCCAGTTGCTGCTGCATCGATAGCGCAGGTACATAAAGCTACCTTAAAATCTGGTGAATTAGTAGCAGTAAAAATATTAAGGCCAGGAATTCATCGTATTTATAATCGCGATATTACCTTTCTTTATTATATTGCAAAATTATTAATAAAATTATCTCGGAGATCCCAAAGACTGCAGCCAGTAGGTGTTATAGATGTTTTTAAGGTAGCTATGAAATTTGAGCTGGATTTACGGCTAGAAGCAGCAGCTGCTTCTGAACTGGCAGATAATTTTCAAAATGATCAGGATCTCTATATTCCAAAAATTTATTGGCAATTAACGCAGGAAAATATATTAACTACTGAATGGATAGATGGTATATCGATATATGATCAAGTTAAGCTGCGCGAATGTAATATTGATCCCAAACAAGTTGCTCAAAAATTTGCCACGGTATTTTTTAATCAAGTATATAGAGATGGTTTTTTCCATGCGGATTTACATCCAGGGAATGTATTAGTGAAACCAAACGGTAGTATAGTATTATTAGACTTTGGTATCATGGGCAGATTAGCAAATAAAGATAGGTTAGCGATAGCAGAGAGTTTATTTGGGTTTTTTACTAAAAACTACAGATTAGTAGCCCTAGTTCATTTGCGCGCTGGTTATATCCCGACTCATACTAATTTAGATCATTTTGCGCAGAAATGTAGAGCAGTAGCGACTCCCATTTTAGAGCAAGGAATTAATAATATTGCCATAGGTAGTTTACTAGGGCAATTATTTAAAATAACTGAAGATTTTGGGATGGAAGTGCAACCGCAATTATTATTATTACAAAAGACTATAGTAGTAGTAGAAGGTGTAGGACAGCAGCTTGATCCAACAATTAATATATGGCAACTTATAGAGCCGTGGATTAAGAAATGGGCCGCTAAGAATATTAGCTTCGAGGCCAAAATGTTACGCATTTTAAAACATTCCATAAAAGAAATGTTAGAGAAAATTAATAGAGAATAGTAGCAAAGTTAACGCTCCTTAATACTTTTTATCAATATTCAACAATTTTTCTTAATTTTTACTAACATAAATTTAACATTTTCCCTAATATTATAAAGTATAAAGGTAAAAATTAGAGGATTTTATGACAAAAGTTAAAAATGACGAGGAGATAAGAAAAGAATTAGAGAAATATTACGCTAAGAGTGATCCTTCAAATATGGAAATTCGTATAGAGAATACACCTATTCCTGGTGGAATAGCAGTGCTAAAAGACTTTATGAAGGATAATCGTGTTACTGACCTAGTATTAAGAGAGAATGAGCTAAAACAAGAAGAGATTGTAGATTTAGTGAATTCTGACCCAATGGGCTCGGTAACATATCTGCACTTAACAAAGCAAGGTATTACTGATAATACTTTGGATGCTATAGTTAATTCTCCCCATTTAAAAAATCTAGAGCAACTAGGTTTAAGAGGTAATAATGATATAACATCAGTATTTTCTGTTCTCACTAAAGATCCCACAAAGTTACCAAATCTTAAATTGGTTGATACACCAGATCGGGAAGGGCTAGAGGCTGTCAGCATTCATGAGTTTTTAAAAGCTAGAGAGATATTACACGAAGCTGTTATAGATAATAAAAAAGAAAATATCAAGATAGCTAAAAAAGATATGCCAATATTAATAGCAGCACTGCAGCGAGAAAAAAGTCAAGAAAATAGCAGCAAACCATTATTTGATAGTATCGCGTTGTTATTAGATGGTCTAAAAAACAGTCAAGAAGAAGATATTAAAATACCTAAAATAATGGCTGAAAAGTTAGTAACAGCAATAATACAGCTAGAAGCACAAACAGAAAATAGAGTGGTATCAGGCGTGATTGAGGATCTAATGGTACGTTCGGCAAAAAAAAGCCCAGAAGACAATATTGAAATACCTACAAGAGAAGCTAAAGCGCTATTAAAGCATGTTATTGGCAGCCAAGAATACAATAAGATGCATACAGACTTAAAAAAAATCATAAGCCAAAAGCAAGAAAAGCTTACTAAACAAGCTCCAACAAAGCCAAAACTTGTCCCTAAGCCTCCTGTGAAGGGTGTTAGTAGATAATCTGATCATTTTTGTAATAAAAATTAATGCCCTAAGAAAAATGCCTATGAAGTGCTTGTGCTTTATAGGCATTTTCTTTATGTTATTATGCTATTAGTTTACAAGAATTTATTCTTAGCTTGAATTAAAGTGAAATAATTTGGAGAATTATAATGAAGTTGGTGACTTGGAACATTAATTCAGTGCGCTTACGCCTTGGCTTACTGAAGAAGTTAATCGAAGAACATCAGCCTGATGTGATAGCTTTGCAGGAAATTAAAACAATAGATGATTTTTTCCCATATCAAGCTATTATTGATATGGGATATGAACATACATATTTTTCTGGACAAAAATCTTATAATGGAGTAGCTATCTTATCTAAATTACCTTTCACTAATAAATTTTCTCTTGAATTGTATAATCAAGATAAAAGACATATCGCGGTGGAAATAGGGGGAGTAGAGATACATAATTTTTATGTGCCAGCAGGTGGAGACATACCTGATATTCATCTTAATGCAAAATTTAAACATAAGCTAGAATATATACGGTTAGTAGAAGAATGGTTTTGTTGCAATCGTGGCTTGGAGAGTAAAATTGTGTTAATGGGAGATTTGAATATTGCGCCGCACGAACATGATGTATGGTCTAGTCGGCAGTTACGCAATGTAGTAAGTCATACGCAGGTAGAGCGAGACGCCTTGTTGAAATTACAGCATTCCTTAAAATTTATAGATAGTAGCCGCCATTTGGTACCCTATGATCAGAAATTTTATACTTGGTGGAGTTATCGGAATGTAGATTGGCAAAAAACAAATAGGGGACGGAGGCTAGATCATGCTTGGACTAGCAATAATTTACAAGATAATATTGTCTCTATCAATTCCTTACCAGATGCTAGAAATTGGTTACAGCCTTCTGATCATGTACCGTATTTTTTAACATTAAGTAATTAATTGTTCTGAATTTACTGTCAATTTATGATATAGACCTAAATTAATATCGCAATATCAATGTCAAGATGCTGATTATAGATAATCAAAATGGATTAAATAACTTTTGTGAGCAGCTATTGCAGTATAAGGTTATAGGAGTTGATACTGAATTTGTGCGAGAAAGGACATATTTTGCTCAGCTTAGTATTATCCAAGTTATCACTAGTGATCATAAGATGATAATTGATAATTTAAGTAAAATAGACCTATCCCCTCTTAATGAAATATTTCTTAATGATCAGATCTTAAAAATATTTCATGCTCCCAGAGAGGATTTTGAAATATTTTATCGTTTATTCAAAAAATTGCCTAAGAATATTTTTGATATCCAAATTGCAGCGGGTCTCAGTAATTTTGGTAAATATTTAAGTTATGCTGATATATGCAGTAAAATTTGTGGAATCCAAGTCGATAAAACTTATCAAAGATCTAATTGGTTAAAGCGTCCTATTAATGCGGATATGCTAGATTATGCTATTAAAGATGTTGAATATTTAGAGCCAATTTATCAAATATTACAACCTATTATCGCAAATAATAATTTACAGCAAGATTATAACGCTCAAATTAAATCTTTGCTTAATATTGAAAATTATATTGTTAACCCATCTAATGCTTGGAAGAAAGTAAGATTTGATAATTATAGTTCTACCTTTATTGATAAAATGAAAATTATGGCAGGATATAGGGAAGAAGGGGCCAGTAAAATAGATGTACCGCGAAGACATTTTATTACTGATGAAGATTTAGTTAAGATTTGTCAATATTTACCTATCAGTGATAAAGATTTTAAAAATCTAAGATTAGAGAGTAATTATTTAAATAACAAAATATATAGAACAGAAGTGGGAAACTTATGTGTTGGTTTACGGGAAGTAAGGGAGAAAAATAACTTCTACGCCTAGTAATGAAGACTATAGATTAGCCAGTCCCAGTGGTAAATTATTTATTATGATAAATTGGCCTAGCCAACCAGAAAAATCACTTCTCATTTCTTAGTAAATCTGCTATTTTCTAACAATTTCCTTCACACAACCTAACACATAGTGATACTATATCCCCTGGATTTTGTTAAATGGCAATTTTTAGTATAGTCTTTTTTAAAACAATTTCCGTATTACTAAGTGTAATAATTGGTTTTTTAGCAGGACGATACTCTAAGGTTGAAAGAGATAGTATAGCCTCATTATTATTCTATTTCATCTCCCCGATTGTTTTTTTTGCTATTCCCGCTAGTACTACTCTAACGCTATCAGCATTAAGTGTAACTGTCATCACGTTTTGTATCGCTACTTTACTATCCTTATTTTCCTATTTTTTTTTTGGTAGTTATTGGCAGGATCATACACGAAATATTATAGCGTTATCGGCAGGGACTGCTAATGGTGGGTATTTTATGCTCCCTATTGCCTCTGCGCTTTTTGATGATTATACGCTGAGCCTGTATATGATGGCAGTGATTGGGGTAAATATTTTCGAAACAACGGTAGGCTTTTACATTTGTGCCAGAAGCTTTTCTAATACTAGTGAGAGTATTTTAAAAGTTATAAAATTACCAATTTTAAATGGTTTTTTATTGGGTTGCTTATTTAGTTTCGCAGGTTTTACTTTACCTGATTTTTTAGATGATTTCACCCATAATATGAGAGGAGCGTTCTCTATCTTGGGTATGGTCATGGTAGGGCTCGCACTGTCAGTATTACAAAAATTTGAGATAGATATTAAATTTACTCTAGCCACTTTTTTAGCAAAATTTTTATTCTACCCTATAGGGGTAGGGATATTTATTTTGCTAGATAGATTAATTTTTAAAATATATGACGAGAATCTTTACAATGCTTTAAAATTATTGTCTACCGCTCCCATGGCTGCGAATATAATTGTTATAGCAAATTTACAGAAGTTCTATCCAGAAAAAGTTGCTACTACAGTTTTTCTTTCATTACTTTTTGTGGTGATATATATGCCACTTATGGTGAGCATATTTTTAAGTGACTTAAATTGAAGTCTGGGGTATAACAAACTGTCTTTAAAAAAAAACTAACGTGTGAAGATAGGTAATGCATGAATTTTTCTACTAAACTTCTTATTATAGGGTCAGGTCCTGCTGGTTTCACTGCTGCAATCTATGCGGCAAGAGCAGGATTAGCGCCAATATTAATTAATGGCATGCAGCCAGGAGGACAATTAACCATTACTACTGATGTTGAAAATTATCCCGGTTTTGCTGACACCATACAAGGGCCATGGTTAATGGAGCAAATGGCTAGGCAAGCAGAAAAGGTAGGTACCCAGATCATTTCTGATTATATAGCAAAAATTGATTTACTAGCCAGGCCCTTTATTGCTACTACTGGTTCTGGTAAAAATTATCAAGCAGATAGTGTTATAATATGTACAGGGGCTGAAGCAAGATGGCTTGATATTCCTTCCGAACAACAATTTAAAGGTTATGGAGTGTCTGCTTGTGCTACCTGTGATGGATTTTTTTTTAAAAATCAAAATGTATTGGTGATTGGGGGAGGAAATAGCGCAGTAGAAGAAGCTTTATATTTAACTAATCATGCTGCTAAAGTTACAGTTGTGCATCGAGGCAATAATTTTCGCGCAGAAAAAATCCTGCAAGATAGATTATTTAAGAACCCCAAAATATCAGTTATTTGGGACCATAAATTAATAGAAGTGCAGGGGACGCTAGACCCGCTATCTGTCACTAGCGCTAAATTAGAAAATACTAAGAATGGTCAAATAAATATAGTTGATTGCACAGGTATATTTATAGCAATTGGACATATACCTAATACTAATTTATTTAAAGGGCAACTTGATCTAGATCAAGATAATTACATTATCACACAACCTAATTCTACAGAAACTAGTATTAAAGGAGTTTTTGCAGCCGGAGATGTGCAGGATAAAATTTTTAGACAAGCAGTTACGGCTGCTGGTACTGGTTGTATGGCAGCGCTTCAAGCAGAAAAATATTTAAATCAAGGATAAGTTCCTATATATTTAGTTAGTATGTCATATAATTTATATATTTGCTGCAAAAATCGGAGAAGCAATTCATAGATTCAATGGAATAAAACAGTCTGCTCAAGGAGGTAAAAGTGAACTGGCTATTTAATTTTATATTAAATAACAATTTCCTGAAGAAGTTTCTCCCTAAACGCGATGTCGATCCGCAATTAAGCAAAGCAGGGCAGGATGAGAGGAAACCAGCGGATGATTATTATGATCATTTAGGTAACCCGCATTAAAAGCATAATTTTTCTTAACAGAGCCCTGATTTTTAAGCGCTTGATGAGTATAATGAGGTATTTTTATTTGGTAAATTATGGCTCGCAACAAAATTAATGAAGAGGTAAGTCAAGTAGTTCAGTTAAATGAGGTACCAAAGGTTACTCCTGTTAGTCGTGTGTTACCTTCAAATATTCAAGCCGAGCAAATGTTGCTTGGGGCAATATTAGTGAATCATGATCATTTAAATGGGGTATCAGAATTTTTAAGAGTAGATCATTTTTTTGAGCCATTACATCAAAAAATCTATAATGCCATTGAATTACTCACCGAAAAAGGTTTAATTGCTACTCCTGTCACGCTTAAAAATATGCTAGAGAGAGATGAATTATTCAAAAATTTAGGGGGTAGTGAGTATCTCGGTAGGCTAGTTACTATGTCAATGATGGTAATTAATCCTCTGGATTATGGTAAGATAATCTATGATTTAGCAGTAAGGCGGTACTTAATTAAAATAGGGGAAGAAGTTGTTAATAATGCGTATGACTCATCACTAGAATATGATTCTAACCAGCAAATAGAGCACGCTGAAGGGAAATTATATAATTTAGCTAGTGAAGGGATTAACGATAAGAGTTTTATTAAGATTGCTGCATCCTTAGCTGACTCTCTGGTGAGCATCAATAGAGCTATGAAGAATTCTGCTCACGTGATAGGGATTTCTACAGGTTTAATTGATTTAGATCAAATATTGTCAGGCTTTCATAATTCAGATTTAGTGATCATTGCGGCGCGTCCTTCGATGGGGAAAACAACGTTTGCCATAAATCTTGCGGTCAATGCGTGTAATTTTATGCTCTCTCAAAAGCTTGAGTCAGATGAAGCTGTTAAATCAGTAGGATTTTTCTCGCTTGAAATGTCGTCAGAGCAGCTTACAACGCGCCTTCTTTCAATGTATACAGAAATTGATTCATCTGCTTTGCGGTCTGGTCACATTACTGAGGATAAATATAATACGTTACGTAAAGAAGTGATTAACCTGAGTAGCTTACCGTTCTTCATTGACGATACGCCAGCTTTGTCGATTGGTGCTATTCGTACCAGAGCTAGAAAAATGAAACGTAAGAATAATCTAGGCATATTATTTATAGATTATCTACAATTAATTAGAGGAATCAGCAAATCAGAAAACAGGGTTAATGAGATTTCCGAAATTACTCAAGGATTAAAAGCGATAGCTAAAGAATTAAATATTCCAATAATTGCCTTAGCGCAGCTTTCTAGAGCAGTAGAACTACGAGAAGATAAAAAACCTATGTTATCTGATTTACGCGAATCTGGTTCTATTGAACAAGATTCAGATATAGTTATGTTTATTTATCGTGAAGAATATTATTTAACACGAAAAGAACCTTCAACAGGAGATGAGAAACATACCGAATGGTTAAATAAATTAAACAAAGTCTATAATGTTGCAGATATTATCATAGCTAAACATCGTAATGGTCCTATTGGTAATGTGCAACTTCACTATGATAGTCAATATTCAAAATTTAGTAACTTACAAAAAAAAATAGATAGGTAATTATATGTCCAAAAAATCGTTAATATTTGGTTTAGCCGGACCTGCTCTGAGCCAAGAGGAAAGAAAATTATTTCACGAAAATCCAGTTTGGGGATTTATTCTCTTTAAAAGAAATATAGTTGATCCTGAGCAGCTCAAAGGGTTAGTGCAAGATTTAAAAAGTTTATATTCTGATGAACCTTTAATCTTGATTGATCAAGAAGGGGGTAGGGTAGCTAGGTTAAGGCCGCCACTTATAAAGAATAACTATCCTACAGCTGAGTCTTTTGGGAAAATGTATGATAATAATGTCGAAGATGCATGTGATAAGGTTTATAAAAATTATTCTAGTTTAATGAGTGATTTAAAAGAGTATCAAATAAATTCCCCGTGTGCTCCAGTTGCAGATCTACGTTATTCTTGGGCTGATAAGGTGATAGGAGATCGTAGCTTTGGTAGCGGAGTACAAAAAGTAGTGGATTTAGGGAGTGCCGCAATCAGGGCAATCGCCAATCAAGGGGGCATTGCTATTATTAAACATATACCAGGTCATGGTAGAGCTACTTGTGATAGTCATTATAACTTGCCGGTGATAGATGCTCCCTTAAATGAATTACAAGAAACCGACTTTGAAGTATTTAGGCAACTAGCTACTAGTAACAAAGATATATGGGCGATGACTGCTCATATTATATATAAAGCGTTAGATCCTAACAAACCAGTCACCTTATCGGCAGAAGCGATCAAGTTTATTAGAGAGGATATTGGTTTCAAAGGTACATTAATTACCGATGATATTTGTATGCATGCTCTGCATACAAGAGAGACAGGCAGTACAAAAGATTGTACACCTTATTTTTTAGCAAAACAACTGCTAAGCTTGTTAGATAAGCAGGATATTGACAACCCTAGATATAATGAAACTCTAGCAAAACTTATTACAGGCAAGGTTATTACGGACGATGCTAACCTCTCAGAACAAAAACAACAGCTAGTGGGAGTATTACCGCAACTGAAAGCAATATTTACTGACAGTATTGCTAAAGTTGCTGTTCAAGCAAAAGAGGCAGGTTGTGATGTGGTACTGCATTGTAGCGGTGACTTACAAGAAATGGCAGCAATTTGTGAAGTGTGTTAAAATTAGATAGATTTAAAGTCTACTAACAAATTTATTCTTAACCTCAATAACAGTTTAAATGGATCACAGTTTCCTAAATTCTCTAAATCCTGAACAATTAGCTGCTTCTCTTCATTCAGAAGGCCCTCTTCTAGTGCTTGCTGGTGCTGGCACCGGCAAAACTAAAGTATTAACCACTAGAGTTGCCAATATAATTCATAAAGATTTATCTAGCCCTTGGAATATTTTAGCAGTTACCTTTACCAATAAAGCCGCCAAAGAGATGCAAGAACGAATAAGACAAATGACTGATTGTTATGGCCTAAACATAGGTACTTTTCACTCTATTGCAGCAAAGATTTTGCGGAGCCAAGCGGAACATTTAAACCTAAGCTTAAACAGTAGATTTACTATTATTAGTCAAGATGAGCAAATAAAACAAATTAAAGAAATAATTAAGCAGGAAAATATCGATTCCCAAAAATATGCTCCTAAACTTTTACATGTTATTATATCACGCTGGAAGGATCAGGGCTTGTTACCTTATAAAATTTCAGAATCAGATATTAAGTTGCCAATTCATAAAATAGCTCAATCTATTTATAAGATATATCAAGCCAATTTACTTGCCTCAAACGTAGTAGATTTTGGTGATTTGCTGCTCTACAATAATGAGTTGTTTATCAAAAACCCGAATATATTAAAATATTATCAAGAACAATTTAAATATATTTTAATCGATGAATATCAAGATACTAATGCTGTTCAGTATCTGTGGGCACGGATGTTGGCAAGCAGCACTACAAATATATGCTGCGTAGGTGATGATGATCAATCTATCTATGGGTGGCGTGGGGCAGAAATAGGCAATATATTACGTTTTGAGAAAGACTTTCCTAACGCGACGATTATAAAATTAGAGCAAAATTATCGTTCAAGTTCTGAAATATTAACAGCTGCTTCAAATGTGATCAATAACAATAAAAATCGCCATGAGAAGACTTTGTGGACCAATAAAAATGATGGTAAGAAAATTAAAATTATTTCCTGCTGGAATGAGAAAGAAGAGGGAAGATTTATTGTCTCAGAAATTGATAAACTAATCAAACAAAACCAATATAACGCTAGTAGCATTGCTATTTTGGTGCGCGCTAGTTTTCAGACTAGAGCGTTTGAAGAGGTGTTTATTAGTAATGCTCTGCCATATAAAATAATAGGAGGACTGAAATTTTACGAACGTATGGAAATACGCGACCTACTTGCTTATATACGTATTACTTTAAATCATAGTGATAATTTAGCGCTGGAGAGAATTATCAATGTGCCCAGAAGAGCCATAGGCAATACTACTTTAAAGCAAATAAAAGATTATGCTACTACCCATAATCTACCTATTTTATCTTCGATACGCCTAATGTTAGAACAAGGGAATTTTAAAAGCAAAGTCCGGGATAATTTAAAGAAATTAATTACTAATATAGATAATTGGAAGAGGTGCTATACTGAAGAACCAGCTGTGAATGTAACTAAATTATTATTAGAAGAATCTGGATATTATGGAATGCTGCAAGAAGACAAGTCTGATGAAACGTTGGGCAGAATTGAGAATATTAATGAAATGCTGAAAGCAGTGGCAGAATTTGGGGATATTCATGATTTTGTAGAACATTCTAGCTTAGTGATGGAAAATGAAGAACTCGAAACTAATTTTGGAGGTTCTGTGACTATCATGACGCTGCATGCAGCAAAAGGACTGGAATTTGATTTAGTGTTTTTACCAGGTTGGGAAGAAGGAGTATTTCCTCATCAGCGTGCTTTAAGTGAAGAAAGAGATAAAGGTTTAGAGGAAGAACGGCGCATTGCTTATGTGGGTATTACTAGGGCCAAGAAAGAATTATATATTACTTTTGCTGAAAGTCGCAGGATGTTTCATGAAATATTACGTTCGTCTCCTTCTAGGTTCCTTATGGAAATACCTGATGATGTTTGTATTAGAATTTCCTCAACTAAACAACTAAATTACCTCGGGCCGCAGCATAAATTCATTTTGTAATTAATTGTTTGCGATTTTAGTGTATTTATTGTAAAATGATGTAGCATTATAGAGTGATCTTATCTCTAAAATATTAACAACTAACTAAGGTGTTATTATGACCATAAGAACTCCATATCATTCAACTAGAGTATCGGACGAGACAGCAGAACCAGTACCACATCAAATAAGTTTTCTTAATGAAAGATTGTCTAAGTTTTTAAATGATCATGCAATTGCTGGAGATGTTATCAATGGCATTCTACAAAGAAAAGAGGCTGATCTCGATAGTATTTACACTGCTGATAGAAAGATACAATTAACTGAGCAAGAAGCTGAATATATTTTAAGATATTTTCCGCAAGATCACCGCAATTCTCAAAATCTCAACCAAGAATTTGCCAATGATATTCAAAATATTAAGCTAGCCTCAGAACTATCGAGTTACATTCAGGAGCATTTTGATTTTGATGAAGACGAAATCGCTGAGATTTTAGGTATAGAATATGTTGATAATCAGATGAGCATTCCAGCGGCTCAGGTAGCAAATATTACAGGCGCGCAATGGCGTGATTTTAGGAATTGGATTGAAGATTTCAAAGGTGATAAAAATGAGGAAGTAGCGCAGGATGCTATAGAGAGGTTTAAGGAGATATTTGAGAACAACGAGATAGTGCAAGATAAGATTAATAAATTACCATTAACAAATCCAGTTAGTAATATAGAGAGCAGCGATTTGGCTAACGTTCATGTGGCTAATATTAAAAATGCTGAGTTGGTAGGAAAATTAACAGAAGATATAAACGTTAATAATAGTTCTAGTACAGAATTAAACCAAATTATTAGTGCTAATGAAAGGGCAGAATACAGTAAAATACAAGGCGTGCAGATCGCTGAAATAGATGTATTAAATACCAAAATAATAAATAAGGCACTTAAATTAATTGAAACAAAAAGGCAAGGGAAATTTAGCTGGAAAGAGCGCAATAATTTGCAAAGAAAATTGGGAGCAGTATTAGATACATGTGATGAAGGGTATATCAAAACGCATCAAGAAGCTCTAGTAAGAAATATTGTAAATAACCTTAGCACTGCAGTAGAAGGTAGTTGGTTTAATAAATCTCTTAATATGAAGTTTAAAAAGCTGGACCAATATTTATTAAACCTTAAATCCGACATTACTGCAAAAAATACAGAGTTTGTTATACAACATCTTAAAAAGGAACTGTTTAATCATAAAATATCTGATTCGGAATTAGAAAAGAGACTATCAAAATTTGTTGTGAATACTCAAGATCGGCAAGGTAATTTTGGTGCAGAATTTGTTGAAGGGGAAAGTAAAAAATACGATTTTGCCCACATAGCTGATTTGAGGAAACTTAACCCTCGAATATTTGATAGTATCGTTTTTCCTGAAGAGGACTTAAAACAAAATGCAGAAAAAAATAGACAAGGTAAGGAAATTCTTGCTCAATTGAGTAAGAAAGGCAACCTCACAAAAAGTAGTGAAGCTTTTGCTACAGATATATTGGCAGAAGTGGTGAAAGGATGTGGAGGAAAAATAGAATCAAAAGAAGTAGACAAAATCTTTAATAAGTTACATGAAGTTTTATCATCTTTAGATTCTCAATATTTAGCGAATGAGCAGGAACAGATTATTAGCGGGATAACAATATCTCTTAATCAATATGGAGAAATTAATAAACGAAATCAGCAGTTTACTATTTCTACTAAGGCCCTTGTGAAAGTCAAAAAATTGATAGAGGATAATCATCAACAAGCAAATAGTCAATTTGTCGCCCAACAAGTTGCATCAGGGTTAGAACTCTTTACCACGAAATTGTTTGAACATCAAGTGCCTAATACAGAGCTTTATAAGAGAGTTGAGGCTATTGTTAAGACTAACAATATGCAAGAAGTCATAAAACGAGAAAAGATTTTTAGTACAGAACAACTGCGCGCTCTCCAGAATTTGCCAGAGTCGTCAAAAATGTTATCAGCTATTACTAATGAGCAACTAGTTAGGCTGAGGAGACTTGACCCTCAATTATTTGACTCCACTATATTCTTACCCGAAGATATCACAAATAGAGAGAATAAGAAGGTAGAATTTAAGGAAAAATTTCTGCCAGATATTAAGGTAGAAGAAGAAAGATTCCGTGATACTACAATATCGAAGATGAAGTTAAAAGCCTGGGATATAGTCAACCCTAATGATGATAGAGTAAAAATAATAGATCAGAAGAATAAAGTAAATAAAGCACGAAATAGTTTGCAAGCGTCTAGGGCGGATAATCAATCTATCAATTCTTCTACTTCTGCGCGTTCAAGTATTAGTGATAGAAGTGCCGAAGAGTTACTTAACACTCCAATAGGTTCCATATCATCTAGAAGTTCCACTAGTACTGATAGTGCCGGCTATCATAGCGATAGTACCCTGGCAGTAGATCAGCAACCCATAAGAGCTGACTCCTTTGATATTGGCAGTACTGCCTTGCCAATTTCTAAGCCCGAGAGCGATAAAAACTTAGATAGTATAGATCCCAATAATAATCATACTCTAAGAGATGATAACACCCTAATAAGATCCACCTCCGTAGATTCGGGGATAGGAGGGAGTATATCTAGTAGGAGTGTTTCTAGTGCTAGCAATAATGAGTATGACAATCAATTTTTAACAGCTGCCTCCTCTATGGAGTCCTTGGGATTTGGCCTGCAAGAAGGGCTGGTAATGAGCGAGGAACAAGATACTAAGTCAGCTAATATTAACCCTGTTATCACTTCTAATCTATCAGATTTAGATCAAGGGTATGGTAGCCATGAAGATTTAGCTGTAAAGGACCCAGATCCTTCTATATCATCTAGGGTAGCAAAGGTAGCAAAGGAGTTAAAAGATATAGGTCAATTGGTAGGGAGGTTGTATACTTATAAAGTGGTCCTGTGCGATCCCGTTTCACAAGATAGGAAACCTGTGGCATATCATGAATCCACACTATCCGTATTAGAGTTAGGCGGAGAGTGGCTCCGCAATAATGCATCGGATGAAAAAATAGAGGAGCTGTTAAAGGGGCTTAAGGAGAATACAGAGGCTGCTAAAGCTCTTATGGATTCAGAGGCAGAAAAAAACAAGGCCGATTATTTGCTAGCAAGATTAGAGGCAAATTTAAAAGGATTTATATTACCGCATTTACCTGATGATTCTAAAGCCTTTCAAATTGTTAAAAGCATTCTGCTAGAAGTTCAAGATCAGCATCTTCCAAAAGACCAATATGTTAGTACGGTAACTGATAAAGCTAAAGAACTTTGGGCACAAACAGACAAAACTCCCCATCAAATAAAAGAGTTTGAGGATATAATTAAGCAAGGGGATCAAAAGGAGAGAATGAAAGAATATTCCTTACACCTTAATGCCATAGAGCGTGCTACCCTTTCTAAAGCCACTAATGCAGTAATTACTTCAATCATAACAGAACTACCTTTTAACAAAATAGGCGAGTGGAGTCCAGAAATAGAGAATGCTGCAAAAATGTTTATACTGAAAGCCAATTTAGACAAAGAAGATTTGGTAAAGGTGACGCCTCATATAGGATCAATAACTATACATCAAGAGTTAGTCTATGCTTTACTACAAAATATTGCTACTCAACGGGATAAAAAGATTAATGATATCAGTGAAGCCATAAAAAATTTTCCTCCTGAGCAGCAGAGTAATAAATTTATCTCGGCGATTAACTTAGTATTCCAACAAGAATATGAAAGGCTGACTTCTGATATGGCAGAAAACTTAATTAAACAAGCTATCGGAAGTATTACAGGAGCTTCACGTAATGCTTTATCTGCGCAGCATCAGGAAGTGTTCCGGCAGTTAACTCCGATTTTAACCAATTTAGACTTTATTAAGTTACAAACACATAAGGGAGAGATTGTACAATATCTCCAAAAGTGTCTTAACGAAAATAAAACTTGGGTTGATAAGTTTAAAAGCTTGGTTCCTGGTTTTGATCCTACCGTAGGATCACTGGCTTCCAATAAGTTAAAGGATATTTCTATAGAATTAACTACATTATACAAGGGATCTGAGGAACCAGATCCTCTGGTTACCAAAATAATGACTAACTTAATAAAAACCCCCCATCTCAAAATTGATGCATCTTTTCAAGCGCAGATTCGCGAGAAATTAACGGAAGGGATCTCCAATCTTGATCAGAAATATCGAAAAAATCATGAGGAACAGTTAGTACAAGACTTTAATCGAGAGTTTAATCAAGAGTTTAATAAGCAGGGTGGTATTACTCTTCAGGCAGTACAAAACGTAGTGGAGACAGTCTGTAAACATAAAGAATTTTTACCTAACAAAGTAGAGACTCCTGCAAAACAGTCAGATATTGTAGATACTACAATATCTTCTAAAGAGGTTATCTCTGCTGCGCCACCGCAAACTGTATCTTTTACGAAAAAAATATTAGAGGAGAAGAACGAACCTGCTAACAAAAATGGTCGGTCAAGCATAAGGTAATAGATGTTTTGCATAAATTGAAAATGTTGACGGGATTCTGTCCACAGGGCGTAGGCTATAGGTGAGGAATGGAGGTACGCTGCAACGACAAAATCCCCTCTCTATAACGCCTTATGTGGAAAGTATGTTAAAATATGCTAATATTAGGCTGACATAAAAAAAAGATATTTTACCATTTTATAACATGCCTATTGCGTCACGAGAATATTTTTTATATATCTATATCATTAAATAATTATAGAATAAAAGATGCATAAATATAGGACGCATAATTGTGGAGAGGTGCGGATAGAAAATGTTGGAGCAAGAATCAAGCTATCTGGTTGGGTGCATAGGAGAAGAGATCATGGCAGCTTAGTATTTATTGATCTACGAGATCATTTCGGTATAACGCAGTTAGTCTTTAGTGATCAAAATCTAACTTTAATGGAAGAGGCCAGCTGCTTAAAATACGAATCAGTGATAACAATTATAGGACAGGTCGTTGCCAGAACCCTTGCAACAATAAATAATTCATTAGATACAGGGGAGATTGAGGTATTAGTAGAGGAGTTAATTATTGAATCGCATGCTGCCCCCTTACCATTTGTAGTTAATGCTGATCAAGAAGCTCCAGAGGATACTAGATTAAAGTATCGTTTTTTAGACCTAAGACGTGAAAAGCTGCATAATAATATTATGTTGAGAACAAAAGTTATCTCTCATTTACGCTTACTTATGGCTAATAATGGTTTTACTGAGTTTCACACACCTATTCTCACGGGTAGCTCCCCTGAAGGGGCGAGGGATTTTTTAGTTCCTAGCAGATTGCATCCTGGAAAATTTTATGCATTGCCACAGGCTCCTCAACAATTTAAACAACTACTGATGGTATCAGGATTTGATAAATATTTTCAGATAGCCCCTTGTTTTAGAGATGAAGATGCTAGGGCTGATAGATCTCCCGGGGAGTTTTATCAGCTCGACATTGAAATGTCTTTTGTTACACAAGAGGACATATTTAACATTATTGAACCCATAATGTATGAAATATTTTCTAAATTTTCCGATAAAAAAATTTCCAATACTCCTTTTATCCGTATTCCTTATGAGGAATCAATATTAAAATATGGTACTGATAAACCGGACTTACGGAATCCAATTATTATTACTGATGTTACTGAACTATTTCGAGATACTGATTTTATAATCTTTAAAGAAAATATCAAAAACGGGCTAGTGATTAGGGCTATTCCTGCTCCTAAGGCTGCGAATTTACCTAGAAGTTTTTTTGACAAGATGCTTGATTTTGCTAAGTTAGAAGGCGCTAAAGGACTAGGTTATATTCAATTTTTAGAAGATGGTAGTAGTAAAGGTCCTATCGCAAAATTTTTAACTGCCCCGCAATTACTTGAGTTAAAAACCAGTGTCAATCTACAAGGAGGTGATACTGTCTTCTTTGTTAGTGATCAAATAGAGGTAGCGGCAAAGCTTGCTGGCAAATTACGAACAAAATTAGCAGAAGAATTGGGATTACTTAAGCAAGATAGTTTTGAGTTTTGCTGGATTACTGATTTTCCATTCTACGAATTAAATAAACAAACTGGTAAAATAGATTTTAGCCACAACCCTTTTTCTATGCCGCATTTAGGGATGATTGCGCTTGAAACTGCCAATACCGTAGAGGAATTACTAAATATTAAAGCATATCAATATGATATAGTGTGTAATGGTATTGAAATATCAAGTGGCGCCATTAGAAATCATAAACCTGAGATAATGTATAAAGCGTTTGATATTGCCGGCTATAGTAAAGAAGAGGTAGATGAAAAGTTTGGAGGAATGATTAAAGCTTTTACATTTGGAGCTCCTCCACACGGGGGAATTGCCCCAGGCATTGATAGAATCGTTATGTTATTAACTGGCTCGAATAATATTAGAGAAGTAATAGCATTTCCATTAAATCAACAAGCAGAAGATTTATTAATGAAGGCTCCTCATTACGTAGAAGGAGAAGCTTTAAAAGAGTTGAATATTACTCCCTACCCCATAATTAAAAGGGGATAATATATTCCATGAGGTACTATGTTACTTTATTTATGGTGCTAATGCTAAATAGTGCGGTCAGCTTGGCTGGTATGCAAGCAACAATAGCAAAAACTACCCAAGAATATCTCTCAAGCCGTTTTCTAAATGCGAGTTTCTTATTTGCTGATAGTACCACTAATTTGATAGTAGGAGCTAAAGGGCTTTTTTCAATATATGGGGAACAACTTAAAGCTAATCAGGAAATGGCTATTGGAGCTGCCACAAAACCTATTATAGCTGTTGCAATATTAAGGTTACAAGATCAAGGTTTACTGAATGTACAAGATAAAATTTCTACCTATATAAGCCTCGAATATTGGCCTCACGACAAACTTCCTAAGTTTATCCAGGCAATAACTATTCATAATCTATTAACCCATACTAGTGGTTTACCAGAATATGTGAATAAAGTAAAAACTGATTTAACTATATCGCAAAAAGAAAATAATAAGAATATCATAAAATATACCTTCTCGACACTGCCTGCTTTCAATACGCAGCTAAATAAATACAACTATAGTAACACTAACTTTATCATTTTAGGTATGATTATTGAAAAAGTTAGTAAGAAAGATTTAAGGAGCTTTTTACAAGACGAATTTTTTAAGCCATTAAAAATGAATTCAACTAAATTAGCTACTTTTTCTGAAGCAAAAGAAATGCAAAAAAATTCCACTACATCAAATTATCCGTTGCGTTATTTAGTGCAACCTAACAATAGTAAGCCTAAGTTTATATTAATGAACTCGCAACTTCCATTTGCTTCCAAATTTCCACTGATTCCTTATGCGGATGGAGGGATAGTATCTAATACATTTGATCTTATTAAATGGCACCGTGCACTGCACCAAGGTAAAATATTGTCGGCAAGTTCTTATAAACTTATGACTACTAAACATTAGTTTAGTTCACCGAAAAGGGACAAGAGGGCAGGGAACTGATGCGCTAGATGATAAGCCTAGTGGTGAGCAGGGTTCTATTATTAATCTTGCCCAAAAACTACATAAAACATATACAGGGTATGGTATTTTTATTGCCGAACTAAATGATAAGGATCTGATGTTTCATCATTCAGGGGGGAGTACTGGGTTTGGGGTACGTAGTGAAGTAGGGTATATCCCTTCTAAAGATTTGTATTTTGCAATATTGAGTAACGTGGTTGTACAGATTCCGGCAGATAAAGTCATGAAAGTGGATATGAATAATATTGCTAACCAATTAGACATATCTTACTTCCGAGAAGCAATTATCAATTCTATAATTTATAATGATACGAAAACTTAAGGTTGGGAAGGAAATTTTTATAGCTTGATTTATGCGTATTTTATCTGCAAAATAGCAGAAATTTTTGAAATAGGTAGACTATTGACTTGCAAAATTCCCACTATTTTTCGAGTACAATTCTCTATAAATCACTTCTATAAAAATTTCCTTCACACAACCTAGTGCAACGCATACGTAAAATGTACTAAACTATGTGATTGGTGAAACCGAGAGGATTCGAACCTCCGACCTAGTGATTAGGAATCACTCGCTCTATCCAACTGAGCTACGGCTTCTTCATGAAAGTAAATATATTAGACTTCTTTTAGAGCTTGCTTCTGGTAGGGAATTTGAAGAAGGCTCTTCGCTTCAAACCGCATCGTACTTAAATGTATGTGAGGATTTGTGCCTAGAGGCATTATCCAAATTACCATCTTGAGTAGAGTTTTAAAAGAAGTTCTATTCTAGTATATTGATTTGTCTGCCTGGCAAAGCTGCGCCTTTGTTCTTCCTTCCTGTAATTTGCTGAGCTGTGCTTGCGCCCGCTGTCCCTCTCTTAAGTCCTTAATTCCACTGCTAAATAATAGATTTAGCGGGGTATTTAAAGTCGTTAGTGCTGCTTTTTATACCAAAAATAATATACAGGAATTCCGCTTAATGTAAATGAACTAGCAATTATTATAGTGCTAATAGGAGTTTGATAAATAGTCCATACACAAAAAATAATGGCACCTCCGCCGATCAACCACATATATAAAGGAACTTGGGTTGGTTGAATTATTAACAATTTGCAAAATGCAATACTGCATGCTAAATACACAAATAAAAAGGCTATTACTGAAAAATCGATTATTTCGGTAATTTGCGCCGATAAATTTTCATTTGCGGTAATAATTAGCAATGGTAATATCCCCATACAACTGATAATTATACTCCAAATTGGCGCCCCATGTTTATTTGTTTTCGCTAGAAAGGCAGGCATAAATCTATCTTCGGCTAAACCTAAGGCGATTTGCCCACTTGTTAATATCCAAGCATTTAACGTTCCAATACAAATAATTGCGGCAATTAATGAAATTATTATATGCCATTTACCTCCGAAAATTATTTGAGTAGCATCTACATAAGGTGCACTAGAGGAGATTAATTCTGTTTTGGGAATGATCCCGATAATGCCAATATTATTAATTAAATATATTATAGCTACACACAGAGTACCAGTCACTATTGCCTTAGGTATAGTTCTTGAAGGATTAATTACTGATCCAGCTTGTGCAGTAGCCGATTCTAGACCAATAAATCCCCAAAATGTTAATAATACTACTTCACTAAGTATTTGAGCAAAAGTTAAATTACTAGTGGTTTGATCTATAACAAAATTTCTACTGTCAAATTTATATAATGCTGCAACTGGGATAATTACCAGAGGGATAAATTTTAACATCGTGAATATAAACTCCACCCGTCCTGCTAGCGCGATCCCCTTTAGGTTTAACAGCATAATTGCCAATAATAATAATATTTCTAAACATAAGTATAGTAACCCATTATACGAGCCTATTAAAGGAGCTAAATATCTGACAGCTGAAATCACAACCGTCGCCGTACTAACCCATGAAATTAGCCAATAGGTCCAGCCCGTAAAAAATGCCGCTGCATTACCAAAGATATTCTTTAAATATACATGAGGGCCCCCTGTCTGCGGAAATCTTGAGCAAAGTATCGCAAATAATAATGCTAAGATTATTGCGGCACATGATGACACGACCCAGCCTGCTAAACCGTATACTCCAAAAGGTGCTAAGCTTGTTGGGAGCACTAAAATGCCTGTCCCAATTTGACTACCACTAACTAATGCAAAAACTGACCAAAAACCAAGTTTTTGTGACATTATAATCCTATCATTGTAAGTTTTTGCAAAGTGCAGTAATAAAACTTATAAGTTATTGGGATGTAACCTAATATATAAGCTGGAGAAAGATTATGGAGGTACACTACTACACTATCATCGACAATGCATACGTAAAACTGCTTAAAACATAAATTGTGCATTATTTTCAAGGATAGCTTGATACCAGCACCATCATTATTATTTTAAGGTGAGCATAGGTTATTACTTTGCTTTCTCTAAAGCATTACTATTGATACAAAATATAACTATCCTTTAATGCAACACAAAAAATATTGATTAAGGTGGTGACCCCTACGGGAATCGAACCCGTGTTTTCACCGTGAAAGGGTAGTGTCCTAACCGCTAGACGAAGGGGCCATAATACTATACTTATATAAGTAACAGCGTTTCAGTTTATACACTATACTTAAAATAATGCAAGCATGAAATTATCTTAGTTTTATAATTAATTGCCCCCTATTTTCTCTTCTTTTTCTTACTTTCTGTAGTTTGATTAAATCTGCCAATATTTCTAACAAATTTTTGCACGCTATTAAGTTCTGTACCATAAGTTTTAGTACATTCATTAACAATCTTTATGTCATTTTGATGAGAATTATTAAGCACTAACACCTCATCAACAATATCATGGTTATTAAAAGTAATTTTTATTATTCTCTGTTCCAGAACCTTTGGATTAAACCAAGCTCGTTTGGATAAAGAACGATGTACATAGTACCAAGTATTAGGCGAATAGTTAGGAATAATTGTTGCTGTTCCAATTAAATCTTCTACTGCGTTTTTGCTCAATTTGCTATTCTCAAGCATAGGTAATAAATTATTCTCCACATATTGACCTCTTGACTCAATCACTTGACAATTAGATATCGCTAGCAAGATAGCGATAGGGAGACAAATTCTCATTATAAAAGTTTTCATAAAATTTATTCTTGAAATTCCTAGATTTTGTAATGGAAATATAATATACTGCCGTATCGATTTGACAAATACTTTTTATACATAAAATTATAAATGTCACTATAAAAGAGTGTTTTTAAAAATTATGGATTTGGATAATACTAGAGATATCTAGCTCCTCGTATCCTAACAGCTTAAGGAAATTTTGATATAATAAGCTAAATTGAGATTACTAAAATAGAATTCTGGAGTATTAAATCGAAGCCTATTAAAACTTACAGTAAATGAAAAAGTTTTAGCATCTTGGCCGCACCACTTGGAGTGCGCTTTGTTTCTTATTGTATCACGTCAATTCGACAATTAATTTTATATCGAATTGAAGCTACAATATAATAGAACTCTTGCATAACCTAAAGATAGTTGAGGAATTTTTAGGAAAAACGTAGCCGAGCACCACAGCATACATGGAAGTACGTGAGGAGCGGAGACAAGTTTTGACGACAAAATTACCAACTAGATTAGGTTATGCAAGAGGGCTAATGTTTATTAAGTAAATAATTTAATTTTATAAGGGGAATATGGCAGTACCAAAAAAGAAGACCTCGAAATCCAAACGTAATATGCGCCGTTCTCATCTTGCACTAGGTCGAATTAATGTAGTCGTAGATTCTGAAACAGGAGAGTATAAGCTTCCCCATCATATTTCTTTGGTGGATGGGACTTATAATGGAAGACAAGTGATTGTAAAAAAAACAGAAGCAGACGAAGAAGTAGCATAAATTGTAATGGCATGTAAAATTATTGGGTGTGGTTCCTATTTACCTGAAACTATTGTGAGCAATGCGGCTCTGTCTTTATCCGTTGCTACTAGCGATGAGTGGATTCGCTCCAGGACTGGGATATTAAAAAGACATATTGCTGGGGATAATCAATATACGTCTCATTTAGCTCTTGAAGCTAGTCGGAAGGCTATAGAAGATGCTAACATTTCCCCTACTGCGATAGATTTAATAATTACTTGTAGCACAACTCCTGATAATAGTTTTCCTTCTATTGCCTCTAGGTTACAAGGCTTCCTTGCACTTGGCAGTATCCCGGCGTTTGATCTGCAAGCAGTATGTTCGGGCTTTATTTATGGCTTACATGTAGCCGATACCTTCATTAGTTCTCGTAAATATAAAACCATCTTATTGGTTGGAGCTGAAAAAATGTCGTCCTTACTCGATTGGGATGATAGAGCTACTTGTATATTATTTGGGGATGGAGCGGGAGCGGTAGTATTACAATATAGTGATGATAATGCTGGGGTAATCGATAGTCATATTTACTCAGACGGCCGTTATTATGATCTCCTTTATACCGATGGAGGGGTTAGTATGAATGGTAAAAGTGGTAAATTAAGAATGAAGGGCCAAGAAGTATTCAAATATGCCGTAGAAAAAATGACCAAGTCGGCAGAAGAGATAATGTTTAAGAATGACTTGATCGCCGATGATATAGATTATTTTGTCCCCCATCAGGCCAACATAAGGATTATAGAGGCAATCGCAGAGAGACTAAAATTTGATCCCAATAAGGTAGTCAAAACAGTAACAGAACATGCGAATTGTTCTGCTGCCTCAATCCCGTTAGCACTGGATACTCTTAAAAATAGTAATATTCTCAAAAAAGGTGATATACTATTGTTTAGCGCTATGGGGGCTGGGGTCACTTGGGGTTCCGCTTTAGTTAGGTGGTAGGTATATTATCTTCCTTACCAAACATACTATTTTTCTATTAAATTGCTCTATAAATTGACTAATACTATCAAAATTTCCTTCACACAGGCCTAGGTTAATGATTGGGCTAATTCAGCAGCTAATACCAAATTGCTTTCAAGACAGTAGGAGGAGTACGAGTGGTGAGGCGCGCGGAACCTAGTAGATCTAGGCGAGCACGACGAATCCCGAAATACGATGACCTAATGTGAAGAAAGCAATTTGGTATAACTTATTTGCTCTTCGTGGCATACCACCTAACCAAAGATGTCAACAAAAACTTAAGGGTAATTATTAGAGCAGCACCCTCTACTCAATACCTTTCTAGCCTACAACTTCCTTCATGTGGCAGCACCTTGTTCTAATTGTTGAAAATGATATATACCAAATGAGAATCCTATCATTACTGGCATCATGATAAACAGCACTAAGCCCCATTGTCCAAAATGCTTTGTTAAATACGCTGTTCCAAATGCAATAATAACCTGCATCAAGGAATGCGCAAAAGCAAATAAAAAACTAACATAGGTAAAACGTTTGAATATAGGAAAATATTTATAAAAAATTGGCTCAGCTGAATTGCCACTTAGAACAACCAGCATAAAAAATGATTGAAGAAGAAGCAGCTGTAATGGAGTATTGATATGAGTAAGTAAATAAGGAGTCATTAGAGTAACAGGAAATAGTATCAAGAGTTTAATCTTAAGAATTTTTAGTGGATATATAATATAACTTAGATAGGATAATACAAAATATCCTAATAAGTTTATAATTGAAATAATAAAATTGTGATGAATTACTTGTTCTGCACTATAATTAAAAGTAGTTTTTAAAATCTGGGCACAATGAATATAAACAAAATAAAACCACACTGGCCAGCCACACGATATAAAAAACAATGATATGACAGTTAATTTATTAGTTTTTTCTGTATAAATTGGATCATCTTTTAATAATTTTATATTTATCTTGGCACGCTTAAACTTTTTCTTAATCTGACGTTGTGCATCAGCAAATTCTGGAACTTCTCTCAGCACAGTCCTAGCTACTGTACCAATTATAGCAATCACTGCTCCTATCCAAAATGCTATACGCCAGTTTAATCCAAAAGATAACACTAAAGATGCGATACCTAATGCCGCTGTTGACCCTATAACGTAAAAAACTGAAATTAGCGTTACTACGAAATATTGTACAGGGGGAGTTGTTATTTCAGTGAGATAAATTTTTGCTCCTATTACTTCCCCCATCGAAGAAATCCCTTGTATAATACGACACAATGTGACTAACCATGCAGCGGTAATACCAATTTGTTCATAAGTTGGAAGATTAGCCATAATAATACAGGAAATAGCCATCATGAAAGTGGTTATTACAACAGTTACTTTACGTCCTATATGATCCCCAATCCATCCAAAAATTAATGCTCCAAAAGGTCTCAATACGTAAGTAGAACAAAAAGCAGCCGCCGAATAAAGAGCAGCCGTGTGAGAATCAGTTTTCGGAAAAAACAGTTCATTAAGGAATACAGCCATGTGTACGTAAAGCATTAGGTCAAAATATTCTAAGAACGTTCCTATTGACAGTAATCCTATAGACTGCTTCTGTTGTTTGGTTAACGAAGCAAATGTTCCAGTATTATTTATTGCATATCCTTGCATAATCAATACTATTAAATAAATTTAATTATACTATTTTGTAATATTATAATCAAATAGAAGATTATAGTACAGCAATTATCGGCGAAGAATATACGGCTCAGGGTAAGATTAAATTAACTTGAGCTGGGAATAAAATTAGTATTCACTAAAGCAAATTTGAGTACTTCATCTATAGTAGATACAGGCAAAATTTCTAAGTTATTTTTGATAGTAAGAGGAATTTCTTTTAAATCTTTGACATTGTCAGTAGGTATTAACACTACTTTAATGCCTCCTCTGCTAGCAGCTAGCAGCTTTTCTTTTAGCCCCCCAATAGGTAATACCATTCCTCTTAAAGTAATTTCTCCTGTCATGGCTATAGTTCGTTTTACTGGTATTTTAGTCATAAGAGAGACAATAGTTGTAAATATAGCGCAGCCAGCAGAAGGACCATCCTTGGGTATAGCTCCTGCAGGTACATGGAGATGAATATCTAGATCCTTATAATCTTCATATTTTAAACCGAAACTATTTGCCCTCGCACGAAAACAGCTATAAGCAGCTTGTGCTGATTCTTTCATTACATCTCCTAGCTTACCGGTAGTTTTAATTTCTCCTTTACCAGGAAATGTTAATGCTTCAATCGTTAATAATTCACCTCCTACTTCGGTATATGCTAGCCCAGTAGTGCTACCTATCTGGTCCTCCTTTTCTGCTAAACCAAAGTTATACTTCTGTACCCCTAAATATTCTTCCAGATTTGGGGATACTATAGAGATATTTTTAATTGTTTTATTGCTTAAAATTCTTTGTAAAGCTTTGCGGGTAAGAGAGCTAATTTCTCTTTCAAGGGATCTCACTCCAGATTCCTTGGTATAATACCGGATTATATCTAAAATAGCTGTCTCATCAATAGAGAGCTCATTTTTCCGCATCCTATGCATTTTAAACTGTTTAGGAATTAAATAGTTTTTAGCAATTTGTAATTTTTCCTCTTCCACGTACCCAGAAACGTTAATTATTTCCATGCGGTCTAATAATGCTCTAGGTAGGTTATAAGAATTGGCTGTGGCAATAAACATCACCTCAGATATATCATATTCTACTTCTAAATAATGATCAACAAAATGACTATTTTGTTCGGGGTCTAATACTTCGAGTAAAGCAGAGGCAGGGTCCCCTCGGAAATCAGAACCCATTTTATCTATTTCGTCAAGTAGCATAACAGGATTGCTAGTTTTAGATTTTTTAATTAAGTTGATGATTTTCCCAGGCATAGACCCAAGATATGTTTTTCGATGGCCTCTAATTTCTGACTCATCCCTAACACCACCAAGAGCGAATTTAGTATATTTTCTACCTATTGCCTCTGCTATGGATTTCACTAATGAGGTTTTACCTACGCCTGGAGGTCCAATTAAACATATTATAGGACCTTTAATTTTTTTTGAACGTTGTAACACCGCTAAATATTCGATAATACGATCTTTTACTTTTTCAAGCCCAAAATGGTCACGATCTAAAATGTTTCTTGTTTTGTTAATATCGATTTTACTATTATCAAATTTCCCCCATGGCATAGCTAATAAAGTATCTAGATAATTACGTATTACTGATGATTCACCTGACATTTGGTTCATCATTTTGAGTTTTTTTAATTCATTCTCCGCTTTCTCTTTTGCTTCTTTGGACAGTTTCAGGGTTTTAATTTTTTTTTCTATATCTGAAAAGTCTGTTTTGTCATCTTCAAGCTCCTTTTGTATAGCTTTCATTTGTTCATGCAAATAATAATCACGTTGAGTTTTCTCTATTTGTTTTTTTAGACGTTGTTGTAGAGATTGCTCAGCTTCTAACTGCGCCATCCCAGAGATTAATGTATCTATTATAGTCTTAATTCTAGCTTGTGGTTTTGTTTCTTCTAGTAAAGTTTGTTTTATTAATAATGGAGCAACCAAATGAGAAGATAGAACATTAGTAATATAACTAAAGTTTGTAGGATCTTTTTTGATTTCAGCAGCTATGGTTTCAATGATTTCTGGATTAATTTTCTTATGATTCTTAGTATAATCTATAAATAATTCAATAACGTTGGTGGTAGCAACTTTCAAGTTTTCTATATCCGTTACTTCTTCATCTTCTATTACGCTATATTCCGCTTCGAATGTTTCATTATTAGTTATGTTATAAAGCTTAACCCGATCAATTGCTTCAATTAGAACTTTTGCATTATTTTGTACTCTCACAGTTTGTATAATCTTCGCGATTACTCCCACCGAATGAAGGTCTTGAATATTTGGATATTCTTGATTTTGTTGTTTTTGCAATACTAGTAATATTCGCCTATTATCTATATTGTCAGTACTAAGTAGGGCATGAATAGATTTTGCTCTACCAACAAATATAGGAGCAATCATACCAGGAAATACCACCATATCTTTTAATACAAGAAGTGGTAATCTTTCTTTATTTATCATACAAAAACCTTGAGAAATTTATATACTAGGGCAGCTGTTAGCTATATAATATTACCATACTAGGATTTCAAGCAACTTTATGGTATTAAAAACAGTTAATTAATTTAAATTATCATCAATTGCAGAATATGTTTGTGGTGTTATAGTTTCATTATTGCCACTATATCATAGCATAGGGGCTTGCAAATGCTTTGAAGCAGAGCAAGTCCAATGGATATGGCAAATTATACAGGTTATTTAAGCGTTCAATAAGTTATATCATCAAATATGGCTTTTAAACTTGATAATTTTGTTGACACAACCTAACAATAAAGCTCCGTTTTTACTGAAAACACAACGAAACTAACGAAGTCAATATGAAGCTACCAATTGAGCATACACACCCTATAATAATAGCAAGTAATAGAATAAAAGAATATCTGTATTTAACTCCAATAATTCAATCTAGCACGTTAAATGAAATGTTGGGGCATGAGATTTTTTTTAAAGCTGAATCCTTGCAGAAAACAGGAGCATTTAAAGTAAGGGGAGTATTGAATCATTTATTAGAGCTACAGGAACAAAAATCCTTACCGGCTAAAATAGTAGCATATAGTACGGGTAATCATGGTCTTGGACTTGCCTGGGCTGCAAAAATCCTTAAAGTCCATGCTAGAGTTTATTTACCTAAAAATACTTCGCTGATTAAGCAACAAGCAGCAAGATATTATGGGGCTGAAGTAATACTGACAAGTACTAGACAGGTAGCAGAAGATAGAGCAAAAGCGGATATAGCAAATGGTTTTTATTACTTGCATCCTTCTAATAGTAATTCTAGCGTCGTGGGAGCCAGTACTATGTGTTATGAAGCTTTGCAACAATTACCATTTTGTCCAGATGCTATTTTCGCTTCTTGTGGAGGAGGGGGGTTACTTTCAGGATCATATTTAGCAAAGGAATTATTATCTCCCTCTACTTTGCTAATAGGGGTAGAACCAAGTCAAGCGAATGATGCTTTTTTATCTATAAAACAAAATGCTATATATAGATTTACTGATTCCCCAAATACTGTAGCGGATGGGCTGCGTACGTTAAGTGTATCCGAACGTACATTTAACTATTTAAAAAAACTGGATGATATTTTTCTGGCCGAGGAACATTTAATATATTATTGGACTAATTGGTTAATACATTTATTAAAAATTGCTTGTGAGCCCTCTTGTGCTTTAAATATGGGGGGGGTAGTTAATTGGTTAAAAAAACAGTCTACTCCCCAAAAAGTGTTAGTGCTGTTATCAGGCGGCAATATCGATGTTAGTCTTTACCAAGAGCTTGGGAAGAGAGAAGATCTATTACATGGCCCCAGCTTGAAATAAAGCATTAGTCTTCCTGCATAAGTTGAAAAAACCCTCAATCCTCCACTATGACTTATATGGGAAGTCTAATGCTTTAATCTTGAAGGTCTTTAGATAAGACATAATAAATTAGAGAAATTACTTGCTTTTTCCTAGGAAATAAGTCAATATGTCGCTCATATTTTAAGAATTATAAGTTGGTCTTAAAACTTATGGCATGAAAATGGGTAATATTATAGACCAAGAGAGGTAGTGGTGACCCATGAATTTGATGGTAGGATGCTCTAAGGTCGTATAAATATACGTGAGCACAACGGCAGATTGCAAGTTTAAGCTTAGGATTGCTGTCTTTAACTATAGCCAGAAGTAGCGTGATAAAATAGGGCTTCAGAATAAAGTAATTCTTATCAGACAATGAGTATGTTTGACTATAATGAATACTTATTAAGGGCGATTAGCTCAGTTGGCTAGAGCATCTCGTTTACACCGAGAGGGTCGGGAGTTCAAGTCTCTCATCGCCCACCATATTACCCATCAGCCTTTCAGGGTTTCCTTAAGCTTCCTCGAAATTCCATATGCTGGTCATATGCTGCTTTTAAATACAGTTATGGCTATTTAAATTGCGCGAAAACCCTTATCAGATCTGATGTTCAGATGGAGGGATTATGCAGCAATTAGTCAACTCTTCCTCTTCTACTCTTGCTTATATTTCTGCTAATAGTAACCAAAATGATACTATCTTCTATAATTTCGTTGGTAATTTTGTTCCTCCAGAATGGCGTGATCTTCAAGATAGTGGCAACAAAGCTTTCAGCAAAACTGCTAAGCAATTATTGTCGCTAGTAGTTTTCCGCCTTCAGGTTTGTCATAATAGCCGTAACAATCTCCAAGATGATGAATTACAAGAATCTTATCATTTCTTTGAACAATCACTCGGAGTTTGTCAAAGGCGTATTAGGCAATGCATGCTGGAATTGGCCTTTCTAAAGAAAAGCAGCAAGATATTTGTGAAAAGCTCGGGAGTTTTGGTTCTGCTAGCCAGTGTAAAGAGCTAGGTTTAGGATTAATATATGTGAAACAGTTGATCCACGAAATGAAGGGGAAGATTGAGCTGAGCAGTGAAGAAGGTAAAACCACTACTATTGAGTGTAAAATACCGGTGCAACTGCCAAATAGTACTGATTAGTTAGGCTATAACAAGTTGCTGTAAGCCTTGCAAACTTACAGCAATAAATTATTTGCTTAAATTACTTAGTGGTCTAATTTATTTATGCTATAATTTGTTATAGTTTAAACAACTAGAATAATCCTCAAGTATAATCAACTAATATGGCAGTTAACCTTTCTGATATTAATTCAATACATCAAGCTATTACCCCCTTCCCAGCTGGTAATAAGCTACCTAGAATGTTAGTAGGTACCGATGAATTTTATGATTTGGTAGTTAATAGCGATGTATTCGTTGATAAAAGCCTAATGATTATGGAAATACTACAAGATAGTGGTAAAGTGATTCTTATTACCCGTCCAAGGCGCTGGGGTAAGAGCTTGAATATGAATATGCTCCAGAAATTCTTTGAAATAGAAATGGATCAAAATGGTGATTGTTTACCGCTCGAGCAAAGGGTTAATGATAAATTGTTTGTTGGAGGTAGAATAGATTTAGGATTAGCTAGTGGTAGAAAGAAGTTACTTAAACAACTTCAAATAGCACAGCATTCAGATATAATATCTGAATATCAAGGTCAGTTTCCAGTTATTTCCATAAACTTTAAGGACGTTAAAGGTAGTAGTTACCAGGAAATTGAAAGCGGTATACGAAATCAGATTATACAGCTATTTGCTAATCATTATTATTTAAAACGTTATCTAACTAAAAATATAGGATTGTTAGATAAGGCACAAAAAGCAAAATTAGAACGATATTTTACAGAAGATCTGACGAAAGAAGATTTAAAGTATAGTGTAAGATTTTTAAGTGAATTACTTTTTATGCATTTTGGTCAGAAAGTTTATATACTAATCGATGAATATGATACACCGATCAATAGCTCGTATATTAAGTTTGGCTCCAGATCAGAAGAATTCGAGCAGGTACTTGAATTATTCCGCGGTATTTTTGGTAGCGCCCTAAAAACTAACCAATACTTAGAGAAAGGAATAATTACCGGCATCCTGCGAGTTGCTAAGGCTAATTTATTCTCAGATCTCAATAATGTTAGTGAATATACTCTATTGGATAAAAAATTTGCGAAGTTTTATGGGTTTACTCAAGTCGAAGTTGAGGATTTACTTACAAAAGTACCAACAAAAACTGATCCTGAGAAGATTAAAGATTGGTATAATGGTTATACTTTTGGTGGGGAAATTATCTATAACCCCTGGTCAATTATGCAATGTCTAGCGCGTGAGGGTGAGCTTGATCATTACTGGTTAGATAGTGGGGGGACAGGGCTTGTTGATAAGGCTTTATTATCAGATGAAATACAAGAAGATCTGCAGGCGCTAATAGTAGGTAAAGGTATAATTAAAAAGTTGTATAAGCAAATTTCCCTAGGAGAGCTAGAAGAAGATGAAGATATATTTTACAGCCTATTAGTATTTGCTGGTTATTTGAATCCTTACCTTGCTGATGATAATCCCGAAGCTCCAACTTATCATTTGACCCTGCCTAATAAAGAGGTACGGTATATTTATATTGCTAGGGTAACAAAATGGGTTACTAGGCAATTAAACATAAAAATGAATGAATACGATAATTTTATTAATCTCCTACTACTACAGCAAATAGAGAAGTTTGGCAAAAGGTTGCAAGGATATTTATTAAATTCAACTAGTTATCATGATTTAAGTAAGGAAAGGGATTATCATAATTTAATGGGAGGGCTGCTAGCACCTTTAGTCAGTAGATATATGATAGAATCTAATAGAGAATCGGGTCATGGCAGGTGTGATCATATCTTAGTTCCAATAGTTAAGGGAGCAGATACCGCAATTATCCTTGAGTATAAAATATGTACTACTTCAGAAGAGCTAGAATCTGCTGCCAAAGCAGGGTTAAAGCAAATTATGGATAGGCAATATGATAGCAAAATAAAAGAGTATAAACATGTTAAAAAGATCATTAAGATCTCGATGGCTTTTTGTGGGAAGGAAGTGGTTCTGCAGCATCAAATCGATGATGTTATTTCCTAATTTGCTCTGGCTTTACCACCTCTAGCTTGTATTCTATATTAACTAAGCCATCTTTTAGAGATAGCATGTCAGTTACGAATCCATACCATTCTTTTTGCAAACTATTCCACTTAAGTCCATGTTGCCTGATGTGAGTGCGGATTGACTCGATAGGTTTGGACACAAATTTCAAGATAACAGCAGTGGTAGTTTTTTCCTCCTGGTCAAAAATATCTCTACCAATCTTAGTCCAGTGATTTTGAACATCAGGACATTTTGTGAGCTCGTTCTTTAAGGTTACTAACGCACCAAGTAAGCTATTGGTCGGCAAATCGTCCAGTGCTGCTTTAGCAACCAAACCTCCCACCTGAATTAAATGACGAGTGCGCATTTTTCGTTCTTTGATTTTGAATTTTACTTCTTCCATGATCAACCTAGCTTTTTTCTGCTGGAGTTTAATTTTTTGCTGCAAAGTTTCCTGCATAGAACTTGCTAATATTGTTTCAGAATTTTGCTCTTCGCTATTTAACATGATTGCTCCATTAATTATTTATGCGTATCATGATGCTCACACAGCCAAATATGGTACTGTTAACAAAATAAATTATAAGCTTTAATAAGAGCAAGAGCGATAAAGTTGAGGAAGGTACAGTCAAGTTTATCAAATCGCATAGCAATTCGTTTGTTTTCTTTAAGTCTCCCAAAAAGCCTTTCAATAATGTGTCGTTTTTGATAAAGCTTAGTATCATAAAAATCTTCTGGTGTTAAAGAGGAATAGGTAGGTAAATAAACTCCTTTGAAAGGTATAACTGGAATAGCATTTTTCGATTTAATAAAATTCCTAATATTGCCGTTATCGTATCCCTTGTCTGCTACACCAAAGCCTATTTTTTCCCAAGGCAAATCTTGCCATAGTTGCTCAACTGTTTTACAATCTTGTCTTTGATCGGGAAATAGCTGACAATTAACTACGCTATTTTGAGCAATAGATAAATGCATCGTAGTGCCTATCCCTTTCCTGCCTCTTCCTATTGATTGCGGCCCTCTCTTTTTCTTAAGCACCTCCTCCATGTCTATGGATAGGTATAATTGACCCATCAACAAACACTATATCCATTATCAATTGCTTCAAGCTTTGTAATTGGTATAATAAACGCCAAAAAAATCCATTCTCACTCCATCTTTTATATCTTGTATAAATTGTATGCCAATTACCATATTCTGATGGAATGTCACGCCATGATATGCCAGTCCTTAGCACATATAATACACTACAGAAAAACTTATAGTGACTTACTTTTGTGGGACGACCTGGTTTCTTCAGTTCTCTTCTTATAAACGGCTCTATCAATTCTTCAAACTTACTTTCGCTGATTGGATATTTCCTTTCTTCTTTCATAATTAAACCTTCTTACTTGCTCAATTATTTTAACCCCTATTCCTTCTTTTGTGAACTATTTTGTTAACAGTGCCATATGTGTGAGACAGATGATCCATGAAATGAAAGGTGCAATTGCATTATCAAGTGAAGAAGGAAAAACTACTACTATTGAGTGTAAAATGCCGGTGAAATTGCCAAACAGTACTGATTAGTTAGCCTACAACAAGTTGCTGTAAGCCTTATAAATTTACAGCAATAAATTATTTGCTTAAATTACTTAGTGGTCTAATGTATTTATGCTATAATTTCTTATAGTTTAAAGCTCTACAGTAATTCTCAAATATAACAACAAATAATATGATCAGTCAATTTTCGGATACTAATCCAATCCATCAAGCTATTACTCCCTTTCCAGCTGGTAATAAGCTACCTAGAATGAGGGTAGGTACTGATGACTTTAAAACATTGTTGTTAAATAGCGATGTATTTGTTGATAAAAGTTTAATGATTCAAGAATTGCTAGAAGACAGTGGAGATGTAATTTTAATTACCCGTCCAAGGCGTTGGGGTAAGAGCTTGAATATGAATATGCTCCAGAAATTCTTTGAAATAGAAGTAGATGATACAGGTGTGCCTTTGCCTGAGGGAGAGAAGACAAATAATAAGTTATTCTGGGGAGGTACAGTAGATTTAGGTATTAAAGGTAAAAGGGCCCTTAACCCGTTAAAGATTAGCACTAATGAATATGCCATGGCTCAACAGGGTAATTACCCAGTTATTTCCATAAATTTTAAGGATGTGAAAGGTAGTAGTTATAAGGAGATAGAGTCTAAGGTACAAATGCAAATAATAAAATTATATGAAACACATAGATATTTAGAACAATATTATCAGGAAAGCACGAAATTATTATCCAACAATCAAAAACAACAACTAACCCACTACTTGGACTAGTGTTAAGGTAGCTGCGATGAGCCGCCACATTTAAACAGGGAATTCTTTAATCTTTTTTTCATACTCTGGTTGGCAGTCTACGAGTGATAATTTTGAATATATTTCAAGTGATTGACGACTATCATGCCCCGAATAAGGTTGGATTAATGCATCATCCACGCCTTTTTTCTTCATCCATGTAAAAAGAAAATGCCGTAATTTATGTGGTGATATTGAATTCTCAATGCCAGCTTCTTTTGTGTAATTCATTAATATTTTCCTAATACCTCGATCAGAATACGGTTTCTTCCAACTAGATTCAAATAGGTAAACTGTCTTATTTTTCTTTGCACTTTCAATGTGTACAGCTAATACTTCTGTAAATGCATTAGGAAACGGAACTATTCTATCTTTACTACCCTTTCCGTGGTTAATTCTAATTTGACAACTATCTAAATCTATATCTGATATTTTTATTTTTACCAATTCCGATACTCGTACCCCAGTATAAAGTAACGTCTTAATAATTATTACATGCTTCATATTTCTTGATTTCCATACAGCCTTATAATACTTACTAATTTCCTCTTCTGTTGGTACATAAGGTAATTTCTTTGTGGTGCTATTGTCTACTGTTATATCGAGTTCTTTACGAATATGTCTAAATAATTCTCTCAAGTAATTATAATCTGGTTGTTCCTTTTTTAAATCCTTCAAAAAGTATTTGGCTTTTTCTCTTACAGGAGTACGGTTTATTATTGTCATCGGTAATACCCCGACCCAGCTTGCGAATATATTAATATACGTTGGTTAAAATCAATTGGGAACAAACCGTATGGATTAATATGCGTTGAAAGTAACGGTGTTAATGCCCTGTAATCTTCAGGAGTCAGTTTGTTTCGCCAGTGAGGCTCAGATAATACTTGCTGAATAAGAAGAGTATTAATATAGACAATACAAGCTTGTAATAAATGTAGACATAATATTGATAATTCTTGATCACCAATATTGTTTGTTGTGAGCTCTCCTAGTTTCCCATAGAAAATAAAATCCATTATATAATTTAAGCGTTCTACTACATTCAACCCTTCATTGATTTCAATTCTAAGATATTCTGAATCTAGGTATTTACATAGGAAAATACTTTTATTTGCTTTACCAATTTCTAACAAAGTTCTATATACAGGATGTTCGTAATTATTATTACTAAAACGTTTTACTAATACATCAGGTTCTACAATACCCAATTTTAATGCTACAAGATGTTTAACGACTTCATTGTAATTCTCCTCAATTAATTTCCAATTGATACCACCTTTAATTATTTCAGAAATATATTGGTATTTCCATTTATCTCCAGATGCAACCCCATAAAGTTTTTGTTTATTTATTGCTTTTAATCTAGGTAGTAAATCAAAATCAAGTAAGTAGCTAATAGCAAAACCTATCACACTTTGACCATGAGTATCAACAAATACTCTGTTCATGTTCATCTCTGTATCATGATCAATTATACCTTTAATCATTGATCCTACTTCTGAAGATGAACAACTTTTTAATTGTGAATAAATACATAATGATTTCTTATCAACATGCCAATAAATCATTACTCCTCGACCTTGATAACGGTGATGCCACTCATTAATAAGATTTTGATCCCAACTACTTATCTTTGTTGAATCGCATGCTACTGATGTTGTTGCTTCTCCCCAAATATCTGGATTACGTATTTTGAGAATATTGTTAATAATTAGACGAATAGAGTTTCTAACATTTGTAGCATTAATATACCTCTTCTTAATATAACGTAAATCGCTGTAATTAACATCACCATTGGCAATACTTATTCTCTTCAATCCTGTATTGCTACCTATACCATATAAACACAATAAAAGTCTTTTTCTAAGGCCTGACGGTTCAATACTACTACTTTTAGCAATAGTTTCCATTTGCTGTGTAAAATTGGTAAGTAGATCAGTTTCTTTTAAAATATCAATAAGGTTTATACTTGACCACCTACCTGTAATTTCCTTTTGTAGTGCAATGATGTTATTTGGATCTTTTTGTGCTTCTGATGGGGTAATAGTAATATTCTTCCCAACAGTACTTGTCTTGATTTTAACAAGATTATTATTAGGTATTTTGCTATTTAGATTTTCTAAACCCCTTTCTAAGGCATTTTGTAACTTTGTAATAAACTCCTTATCATCTAAAGGTAGACCAAGTTCTTGATAATATTGTTGCTTTTTTTGTTCAAAATCTTTTGGTATATCTTCTTCAGGATTTCTATATCGATAACTTCTTTTAATCCATATTGCTTTGAAGTTTAAAAAACGCTTCAATTCTTCTAAAACGGCAAGCTCATAGTTATATTTATTAACTTTAATCACATCTTTATCTACTTGAACAACCATTGGATGCCAATTTGTAGGTATTATACCTTCAATAGGCGGCTCCGTTTCATAATACTCTGAGTCTGATTCATTCCAGTACTTATTAATAAATTCAACAGCTTTTAAAATCGGTTGATAACTAGAGTTATCTTCTTTTAACTGAAAAGTTTGTAGTATTGGTAGTAGTGTGGTTCTACTTCCATACGCATACTTTGAATGAATCTTATTTTGTACCTGTTGTTGATACCATTTACCGCGTTGCTGTAAATCAGTAATTATTGCTTCTAGTTTTTCTTTAGAAACTTCAGGGTAAATCTTATCTTCAATTGTACTTTTAGGATTGTTAATTGATAAAGATGCTAATTTCTCTAGAATATCAAATTTTCCATCAACACGCTTAACCTCCTTTACAATATAGTTATCTACGTATTTTTCAGAACTAGAACGCATACGTTTTATAAGCTTAATTAATGTATCAGCTAAACTATCTAATATTAGCTGCAATCTTATATAACAGAATATTGCCATAGTCGCATATTTTGCCACAGGGCTAAACTCTAAAATATTACTAGGCGATAAAGCCATGATACGATCATAATATTTCAGCAGTAATTTTCTATCTACTAAATCTACAATCGATTTGGGCAAAGTAATTTGTTTTAATAAAGCGATCTTATCCAAAGCAAAATTAACATTTTTTAGCCTAACCCCAGGTATATCATTTTTTAACTCTGATAATTCTATAATACCATTCTTTGACTGTTCGCTTTGTTCAAGGATTTGCTCAATCAAATAACAGTTATCTTGACTTAAACTTTTAAATATCTTTTCAAGAAATTTTTGTTCAAATTGATGCTTTGCTGAAGCAACATAACGATCCAACTGTTTTTTCTTGAATAGTACAATTTTATTTTGGTCAAAAAATAACCTAGTCTGCTCCATTAATAATTCATTAGATGGATAATGAGGTAGAATATTATTTGTTAGATATTCTGTAAATATTAAAACATCATTATTATTTGCTTGGCGATATCCCAAATATTTTCTAATATCCTGATGATATCTTTCGGCTGTTCTACCGCTCCAATTAAATTTTGAAAGAATAGACTCTTCAATATCCAACTCTGAAGCAATGGCTGATATTAATTTTAATGATATTGGTTTTTCTTCTGCTGCAGGGAATTTAATGTGAGACCGAAAATAAATTAACATTACTCCAAAAGCTAGTTGATTGATTTTACCAGTTTTTGTGTTGCATAGATTAAAATCTTCTAATGATAGTAAATTTGACATATATTATTTTGTATATTCCTAGAATACCTAATATCGGTACTATTTACGAACAATACTACCTATAATTAAATATTATGAGCTATATCTTTTAATATAAATATCAAAAAGTGTCAACAATATTCTTTTAGGAACTTAAAAAGTTAGAACTTTGCATTAAATGTGGCGGCTCATCGCAGCTACCTTAACACTGGTCCTATTAACCACGGAAAGGGTAGTAAAGATAGAATAGTTCCGTTTCCTAATGCATTTACAGAAGTATTAGCTGTACACATTGAAAGTGCAAAGAAAAATAAGACAGTTTACCTATTTGAATCTAGTTGGAAGAAACCGTATTCTGATCGAGGTATTAGGAAAATATTAATGAATTACACAAAAGAAGCTGGCATTGAGAATTCAATATCACCACATAAATTACGGCATTTTCTTTTTACATGGATGAAGAAAAAAGGCGTGGATGATGCATTAATCCAACCTTATTCGGGGCATGATAGTCGTCAATCACTTGAAATATATTCAAAATTATCACTCGTAGACTGCCAACCAGAGTATGAAAAAAAGATTAAAGAATTCCCTGTTTAAATGTGGCGGCTCATCGCAGCTACCTTAACACTAGTCCTATCCTAGAAAATAATCTCGAGATCACAGAATATTTACAGAAATTACGGGAATTAAATATGGCATCACAGGATTATAACTACCTGTTAGTGCTATCAAGCTATGCAAAAGAAATCTTGCAATCAAGACAAGAAATTTCAAAACTTAAAGAAAGAATAAGTTCACTTAACTATTTTATAGCATGTCAGCAATGTTATGCTAGTGATGAGCCTTGTGTTGATGATGATTACAAAGAGCATAATAGTAATGAGCTAAAATATTTAGAAGAGAAGTTAGATCTATGGCGTAATAAATTAGTAGAGATGGAGTTAAGGTTTTTGGATGAACATCTATCAGTATATTCGCATAATTTTCCGGATAGCTCTTTGTATTCTACCATGGATACACAAGTGCAAGCATAAATTGCAATTATATACATTTAAAGTAATAAACACAGTACTTTTACTATAAATTTAGCTAAGTAAGAGTGCTATATTTATTTAACAATTTCCATTTGATATTGAATATTCAAAAGTCCGCTTTTTAGGGCAGAGATATCAGAAATATAGCCGTACCACTCTTCTCGCAAAGCATTCCACTTAAGGCCATGCTGCCTGACGTGGGTACGGATTGACTCGATAGGTTTAGTTTCAAACTTCAAGATAACAGCAGTTCTACTGTTTTCCTCCTGGTCAAGGAGATTGCGACCTATTGTAGCCCAATGATCTTGGATATTAGGGCTTTTAGCTAATTCTTGCTTTAAAGACAATAGAGCACCCAGCAAACTATTAGTAGGTAGGTTATCAAGTTCTGCTTTTACAACCAATCCTCCTACTTGAATTAAGTGGCGAGTACGCATTTTCCGTTCTTTGATTTTAAAGTTGATTTCTTCCATGATCAGCCTAGCTTTTTTCTGCTGTAGTCGTTGTTTTTGCTGCGCAGTCTCGTGCATTGGGTTCGCTACTGTTGCTTCAGCATTGTGTTCTTCACTATTTAACATAATTTTCTACATAAGTTGTCTTGTATCTCAGGATGCTCAAACTGCTGGGTACAGTCAAGTGTTAGATACACCTACCTAAAATTTTTTCTTGAACCAGCATCGCTAACTCTAAACAAACACCTCTCACAATCCGATTATACTGATCCCCAAAACCTACCACGCCATAAAACAGTAAACGCAAATTCTGGTGTCTCTAACTGGAGACATAGAAGAAAACAACGAGCCCCAAGGTTATAGACTGCCTTCCCAAGAAGCAGGCTATACGCAATATATAAACTAAAGTTTATTGCTTTTTAAGTTGTTCTTTCGCTCACAGATTAACTTTTTCCATGTTAATGTAATGCTGGATTAGAAATATTACTTAAGACTTAATAATGGCAATACAGTTTGTAAGAATAGAGATCGTGAGTAGGAGTAAAGGCGACAACGCTTGCTGTAAAGGCGCTTATAATGCTAGAACAAAAATCAAAGATGAACAGACTAATATCACTTATGATTTTACCAAGCGAGGTGGCAATGTTTATCACATAATTTTACTACCTAATCATGTAGATCAAAAATTCAAAGCTACTGCTATATTAATGAATGAGGTAGAGAAACTAGAGAAAAGAAAGAACAGCCAGTTACTAAAAGATGTAGTGATTGCTTTACCAGATGACAAGGAACTAACCCTAGAAGATAGAATAGCTATCACTCATGAAATAATTGAGGAAATAGGATGGGTAAAAAATGGCTTAGGGGCGCAGGTAGATATCAATAACCCGCACAAGGGTACGAGGAATTGGCACGCGCATGTGTTAGTAACAACTCGTAGATTCACAGCAGATGGTAAAAATTTAGGGGCTAAGGCCGTAGATTTAAATCCACAATTTAAAAAGACTGCTGCTGGCAAGGCTTTTATCATCCCCGAAGAAGAAATGATTCATGAGAGGAGTAAGGAGGTGATTAATAGATATTTTGAAAAATTAGGCTTAGAAAACCGCGTAGACGCTATAGGTACGGTGCCGCAAGAACATATTGGTCCCGTTAGAATGCGAAGCTTAATCAACAAGGTTGTAGAGGAGAACGAGTTAGTTAAGGACGCCAATTTAAAGATCCTCAAAGAAGCGAATGGATTATTGGATCACATTACTAAGTATCAAGCTATTTTTATTAAAAAAGACCTGCAGCAAGCCATCCAGAAGGTAGAAGATGGAACAATACAACAGCAAGTAATAGCACAAGTAATGAATTCCCCAAGGTTAGTAAAATTATACCACAAAGATGGTAAGGCAACAAATTATTATACTACTATAGAAGTACGAGAAGAAGAAGTACGCTTGCTGCGGATAGCGGACAAAGTGAACCAGCGTACTCACTATGATAATATCTATTCTTTTAACAAAGATATAGAAAATCTAACGAATATCAGCGAGCCCTCAAGAGAAGCGCTAAAAACTATATTAGTAACCGATAAAGGAGTAAGAATCTTAAAGGGTAGAGCTGGCACTGGTAAATCTCATGTCTTAGGCATAGCTTATCAACTTGCAACTAGTCGCAGACAAAATGTGATAGGGTTAGCACCGACCCATAAAGCTGTCACCGAGCTCAAAGATAAAGGTTACCTGGAATGTCATACAGTTAAAGGGTTTTTATTTAAACTATATAATGGCCGGCTCAATTTGTCACATAACAGCCTGCTTGTAGTAGATGAAGCAGGAATGGTAGGAACCTCAGATTATCTAGAACTATTCAAGGTTGCCAGGAAATATAACTGCCAAATCATATTAGCAGGAGATGAGCGGCAGTTAACCTCTATCGAGCGCAGCGGTATGTTTGAAGTGTTTGCCTCTACATTTGGTTCCTATGTTTTAAGCGATATTAGAAGACAAAGCCAAGCGTGGGGGCGCCAGATGGCAATGTGCTTTGCTGAGGGAGATATTGTAGGAGGCGTGCAATTACTAGCCAGACATCAAGGTCTAAAGTTTAATGGTATATTACAGCAATCTATAGATAGGCTAGTTAATGATTGGAGCAATAGCCAATTTTCGATAGAAGAGCGTCTAATAATTACCGTGGGTAACAAGGAAGTAGCCGCTCTAAACCTAGAGATACGGAAACTATTAAAGGAGCAAAAGGTGCTGACAGGCCTAGAGTATAGACGCACTACCTTCTATCATCAATTAGGTAAAGAAATATCTGAAGATTATATGAAAGGTGATCGTATTATCTTTAAAACTAGCAATAAGGAGCTACAAACAAAAAATGGTGAGTTTGCTACTTTAATTGAAGTAAGTCAAAATAAATTTATAGCTAAAACAGATAAAGGACAGACAATAATATTTAACCCTCAAGATATCAATTTCAAACACGGCTATGCCAGCACAGTCTATAAAGCCCAAGGCGCCTCAATCAAGGATGTATATGTGTTACATAATTTGGCCGGCAATAGCAGAAGCTCTTATGTTGAGATGACTAGATATATCGAGCAAGTAGGGCTTTATGCCAATATGGAGACTAGCAAGGGGGTAGCAGGGTTGATATCGCAGTTGAGTAGGATAAATGATAAATCTGCCAGTGTAAATTTTTTGACCAGTGCAGATTTAATAGCACCTACAAAAAATAAACCTCAAACCATTCTAGAGAAAGCAAGTAATTGGCTTAAATCTATCACCATCAATATTGGTGATAGATTTCACTTAAACCAACAATATTACCAAATTGAAGATAATATAGAACCTACAGCTAAAGTCGAAGCAGTAGCGATACAAACTACGGCAACATTAAAAAACGCTGATGCTATTGCGATTAACGATAATAATCAACAAGCTGGTAAAATCCGTGAAGCGGCAATTGATAAAATAGCCGTCGATCAGCAAGAAATAACAAAAATTAAGAATGATCTGAAAGTTAACAATCTCTATAGCAGTACCAATACTCCTACCCTTACTTATAATTCCTATTCCCATAGGAAATATCTTGATGAGCTAAACCGTAAGCAAGAAATGACTGACTTAAAGCGACAACTCTCATTGAGAGCGGAAAGAGTAGCTTACTCTTTGCTTGGCACACCAAATAAATATTTATCCAATAACCACACACTGCGTTGGGGAGAAAATGGCAAAATAGTGATGAAAATTACCGGTAGCAAAGCTGGTATTTGGCATGACTTTAGCAATGATACAGGCGGAGATTTATTTACCTTAGTGCAAAGGGAGAAAAACTGTGATTTTGTTCAAGCAAAAAAATACTTGCAAGATATGGTTGGAATGGCTAATAACTATAAAAATAAAGCAACTTGGTTAAGAGATCTTGATTCAGATAGATTTTATTCTCAAGCAAAGACCTACGAACAAAAAGAACAATATCACAATCATCGCAGAAGGAGTTGAAACTGCTTTGAGCTTACAAGAAGCTGGTATTAAAGGTAAAATCCTCTGCAGCCTTGGAGTTAGTAATATCAAAAACTATCAACCACAAACAAACGAGCGCAGCATAATCGCTGCAGATAATGATGGCTTAAGTGCACCTTCACTAAAAGCTGTACACAATGCCAAAGCAACACTAGAGCAGCAAGATGCCCTAGTTTCAGTAGTAACACCTAAAAAGAGCCTGGTGATTTTAATGATGTTCTTAAGACTCAAGGACCAGAGCCAATCAGAGAACTATTAGTACCAGAAATTAAAAGATTAGCACAAGGTCATAAGGATAATCAGATTAAATCTATTGAGCTAGAACTATCCAAGGGCGTAGTTAATAGTAATCAGCTTCAAAATTTCCAAAACGCAATAAAATCATTAGAAAGATTTGCTGCAGCAGAAAATATGACTACCGCCCTACAAATATATAAAGAACAAGACATAACAAATTTCATTGCCTATAGTCACAAAGTTTGCTCTACAACAATTGAGAGTAAAATAACAGCGGACTTGCAAATAATGAAAAACAAATTTGATCCTAATTATAACCTCGGTACACTTCGATTTTGCGAGGTAGTGATACATGATTTCAAAGGCAAAAGCCATACAGTGCCAGAAGATTACCTAGCAGCAATAGGCAAAGATCATAGTACCCCACAGATTTTACAGGAGGGTTAAAATAATAAATTGAATAAGTGACTGAGAGTCACTAATCTCCGCTGAGAAACAAGCAACAGGAGGTATTAATGGACTCTCAATCACTATACCAAATATTATACATATTTTTAGATTGGCACCCAGCACGAATTAAAACATTTGCAGAATTAATTTGTGCAGTAGTAAAAGCTAAAACTGTGAGAATCAAAGAATTAGCACTGTATGTCGCTTCTAAAGGCAATTTGCATGCCAAGATTGTTAAAGTTGAGCGTTTGCTTTTAGAACAAAATATGTGCTTTATAAGTTTAGGGAAAATTATTGTTAAATTGCTCTGTCTAACAGGTAAAATTAGCCTTGCCATAGATAGAACCAGCTGGCAATTTGGTATTAAAAATTTGAATTTTTTTGTTGCAACTATCGTTTATGGTAATATTTCAATTCCTATAGCATGGTTGTTACTTGATAAAAAAGGCAACTCTTCTACTAATGAAAGAAAGAAATTGATTGAGCAAATTTTAACAATTATACCTAAGGAAATGATAGAGCTTATCCTTGCCGATCGGGAATTTGTTGGTGAGGAATGGTTGCAATATATGGGTGGAATCCAAAAATTACCTTTTGCTATCAGGCTAAGAAAAAGTGAGAAGGTCAAGCATTTCAACGGTGGCAAGATGAAGTTGAATAAATGTTTTGCCGATATGCAAATGGGTGACACTAAAACTATAGAAAGCAAAATTTACAATGGTATGGCAATTAAAATAACTTGTTTGCAATTAGAAAGAGAGCAACTATTTATTGCTAGTAATGTGCTTATTGGTGAATGTGCTTTGCTAGCATATAAGCAGAGGTGGAGCATTGAGCGACCTTTTCTGTCTCTCAAGTCATCTGGATTTAATATTGAAGATACCCACATTACAGATCAAAAAAAGCTGGAAAAACTATTTGCAATAGTATCTTTATCCTTAGCTATTTGCGTGCTTGCTGGTGACATTAAGAACAAAATTTATCCTATAAAGATCAAAAAACATGGTCGTAAATTATACTCATTATTTACTTACGGATTTGATTGGATAAAAGATTATTTTTATAACTCGTTAAGTGATACCCCTGCTATGTTGTTTTCATTACTACGAAAACACATTATGCATGCCTTTCAACTTCAACAATAAGTGTGGGGTACTATGGACCAGCCCATAATCTTTAAATCTTGCGAATAGATAAAACTCGCAAAAGATCCGTTTTTTAGTACTGCCACTATCATCGAAAATGGACTATTACTACCAACAATTTGCCTAATACCGCCAGCAAACATATGTTCAGCATAGGCAGTGATATCAGATATCTGAAAACCACCTTTTTCCCGTGAATAATATAAACTGTTAATTTTACAGCCGTTACCGGAAACAAAAAAGATAGTTTTACCAAGTATTACTGGTTGAATTAAGGATATTGGTAGATCAATCTCTTTGTGGATTTTAATAAACTCGCCCTTAGCTCGATCGCCTTCTTTAACCAAATAAATACCGTCACTAGTGCCTAGTAATAATTCATCGCCAAACGGAATCGACCATAGGACATTATCAAAAGTAGCCGAAGAAAAAGTAGCTGCAAAAGCAGTTAATGGATTTCGGGCTTCCAGTAAAGTCTTATAAGCCATTCTAAAATCACTGAAATCACCCTTATAACTTGCCCAAATTGAGTGGATGTTTTTATTAACCCCAAAGCACCATAGTCGGTTCTCGAAAGTTACTACCGAAGCACAATATAATTTCTCCGACCTAGCTTGATAGATATTACTTTGACCAGCTTCTTGCCCTGCTGCTTGTCTAATTGCCCGCTGGTGAATGGCTTTTAGCTCATCATTAATTTTATCTACTTCTGCTCCATAAATTACTTCGTTGAAAGGTTTTTGTATCTTGTTAGCTTGCCTATCTAAGCTAGTTTGTCCTGTGGTAAAATAATTTACCTGACATTTTAGCGGCTCAATAATAAACATCTTATCTTTATCAGGAAAATTGCCGGCTAGCTCCATGCTAATATTCGAGGCTATTTCAGCTCTTTCATTATATTTTTCCTGTCTTTGCCTACCCTGATCTTTAATATGCTCATAAAACTGCTCGACAATCTCCGGGTCAATAGAGAATTTAAAAATTGGTCGTTTATCGCCAAAAGAAATATAAGCAATTCCTTGAAACACTACATAAGAAAAATCTTTGAGACGGAAATGAAAATCCTGCCCATCATCCTTTATAATCTTACTGGTTAGCAACAACTCACCGCCAACAAAAAATAAGCAGTTGGTGTATAACTTGTGCGATTCAAAGACTAATAAATATGATAATTTCCTTGAAAACATCACTGCTGCCATTTTCCTTGGCACATTATCACTGAACAAATGAACAAACTGCGTCCCATGCCTTCGCATAATACCACCTGACGGTAGTAGCATAAAATTGATCAGCTTCTTAACGCCATTCTGATACAAAGCTAGCTCTGTTCTTCCTTCAATGGTTGGAGTTAGCTCACCACCTGAAAAGTTGTTTTTTTGCGAATAGACAAATTGTTCTTGCTGCATATATATAATTTATTGGCAAAATTATCATATCTCCCCGGAATTAATCAGATTATAATCGACAGAGTAAATCCTTGTTGTCTCATCTAATTTAATTAAATATTGCTTCTTCAGTCCATCGGTAAACAAACTATCAGAATACATAGCAAATGATACTTGCCAAGCCAATGATAAAGCAGCTAGTAACTTAAACCCAGATGATACTTGTTGCCAAGTAGTAGTATCGTTATTTAGCAAATTATCAATAATTCTTTTAGAGTAATAAAACAGCGAGGTAAGTTTATCTCCCTTGAAGTAAATCCTACCTGCTTCAGTGTAAAATTGCAGATTAGATGGCACTATTACTGCACATTTAATGCAATCATTAATATTTGCTACTTCAGTAAAGTTGTTGCCAGTAATTTCATGAGCTTCAATATTATCAACTCTCTTCAGGGCAAATGACCATTTAACCGTTAGTACAGTATCTTCAATGGCAGTATTGACAAATTCCTCACATAATTCTTCGGCTTTTGATATTCTACCGCTACTACTACTAATACCGCCATTTGCTCCAAGTATTACCACTGCTTTCTTGATAATTTCCTGTTTCACGGTAATTAATCATTTATCGTTTTATCATCACCATCATCTTCACTCTCAACTATACCACCATCTGTATCATCATTGTCACCACCAACATCGCCACCTGCTGTTCTCATTACTAGTACCCGTGGCTTTTTAATAGTAGCTAAGTTGTTGTTGGCCATTACTGCTAAATGCTTATCATCAATATCCTCACTATTATTAACATTACGACATTGACTACCAAACATCTGCCACGGCATAGTCATACTATGTAAACCTTTTCGGTGAGGAGTATTAGCTACTGCTTGCCACAGTGAACCATTATGGCTAGTTGGGTCATAATTCTCTAAACATTTAATTACTACCACTGCTTGCTCATTATCTCGACTCGCACCAAATGCTTCACTGTAATATAGCACCTTGGCATAATGATATTGTACTAGCTCTTCTATACCTTTCTTGCTAGAACCATTGACTGTGTTAAATCTCATTGCTCCTTCATTAAAAGCATAACAATCCCTAACAGCATATTTAGGATGACCGGCATCACCGGTATTATCAAATATCCCGCCCAGCATTTCGCTAGTAATAAAGGTAAATCCTAAAAAGCTATTAATTTCACCGCTAACTAAGGCTCTAACGTTATTATAATCATAATTGGTTATTTGCGGATCACCTAGCAAGTCAGAGATTTGATTGCTTGAACATAGTAAGTATAATTTATCATACATACCAAAAGAACGTTTTTTTAAGATATGATGGGCTTTTATTAATTTTTCAACAGTTAATCCCGCTCTTTTCTGTAGAATGATGTCTTTGTTCTCAACAGCCGATACCTGAGCATTTAAAGTTAAATCAGCATCAGTAACCTTAAAGCCCACTGGTACTAAATTACTAGCTATATCAAAGTTAATGACGTTACTGCCAGTACGACCTGCTCGAACCGACCCGGCAAAAGCTTTGATAATTACTCGGTCTTGTTGTCTGCCCATTGCCCAACCGGCCATCTTAGGAAAATGCGAGGTTGGATCAGTTAACAGGTTTAGCTTATCGTTCCTATCCATTGTAGCATTCCAGTGATAGCTCGATGCCGTCAGAAACCGCCTTGAAATAGTCGGTATTTTAAACTCTATTTGTTCTAATCGCTGAGCATTGCCGGCTTCCGCATAATGACCATGCAGATGATCATCAGGATCAATTGGCTGCCGGTTTCTACTTTCAACCTCATGGTTAGTCATTGACTCAAAGCTAATTACCTCGGTATCTTGCGTACCGTTAGTAACACATTTCCGTAACTTTGATCCTTCCTGCTGGATCACTAAGCTAATATTTTTAGCAAATTGTTCCTTAAGGCTATCAGTTATTTGTTGCATTTTCTTTCTCCTATCAATAATTTTTTTTTAAAATCTAATTTGAGAAATAATTTGTTATTTTAAAAAATCTAATATTTAAAGCACTATATTCAGTGGCTCTTTTAGGATAGGTTATTGCGAGCAGCAGCCTTTAAAACGAGTCATCACCTATTTTAGTTGTTATTTCTTCACTTTATTTTTGTTATTCATTGTTGTTTTTTATCATAAGCTATCTTGTACAATTCCTCCATACGTTTAACAGCTTGATCATGTCCCGTATGCTCTTTGCTATTTAATTTTACCATGAATTCCCCATCAGATTCAAGTCTATTAATCTCTTGCAATGCCTTATCTTGACTGCTAATTGTCGGTGGTTCATTACCGGTAACCAATGAATCAGATTTTAAGGTTTCACCAACCCGAACTAATAAATCTACTAAAGCTGGCGAGTAACTTGATTCTTCAATTAAGTTAGCTAGTTCCTTAGTACCGAATTTAGACAAGGCTGCTTGCATTACTATCATCTTGCTGTCGAACTCATTACCATAATTATTTTTTAGCCAATCAATATTTGAGTGGCTAGCTTGTTCAATAGCTTTTTGCTGCTGCTTCTGCAAATCCTGCGAGAAAGCATACAAATTCTCCAGTAACTTCTCGCCCTGCTTTTTAGATAAACCGCTTTGGTAAAACATCTCCTCATAGCGAGCTAGATATTCTTCATCTTCCTTACTTCTTTTATCAGTATATTTCTTATCCTCAGGCAAGCCTAAGCGACAATAAAATTTACTCCATTCCTCTTCTGAAGCTTCAGACTTTGGCACAACAACCCGCTGATTCAAGCTTTTTTCTGCTTCTAAATAGCTCTGTGCCAAAGAAGAGACATCTTTAAACTTGCTCAGTGATTCAGCTTTGCGTATCTCCTCCGGCAAACTAGCTAACCATGAATCATTGCTATTGCTGCTGCCAGTTTCATGGTTAATAATATTTGCTTCTTCACTCATATTTTACTCATTGATAATTTCATACGTAATTTTCTTAGAAATTTGACAAAAAACTTTATATAATATTCATTAACAATATAATTAGTATTATGGTTATGACTACTAGAGTCCTTAGCTATGTAGCGGATGACCAACGTAATCCTCTATTTTGGCAATACAATAAGCCCATATTCTTTGCCATTTAATTTTCATTAATTATCAGTAGTTGTCTCTTTAGCCAAATCATCACGTAGCTTTTTTATTTCTTCTATAGATAGTTTTGTTAATTTACTTATAGTCTCTATAGGATACCCTTCTTTCAACATCTCTTTTGCCATTGCTATTTTTTCTTCAGCCTTACCTCTAGCTTCACCTCTAGCTTCAGCATCTTCAATTTTTTGCAGCTCTACCGCTAAATTATCAAGACGAGTTTTAGTTATTTGCTCATAGGTGTTAAGTTCTGCCTCTGACCAGCTAGCTTGGTCTACAGCCTCAAACGCTCTTCTAATAATTACATCCTTACCTATTAACTCCTCTATTTCTTTAAATGTACTATGTTCTGCATGCTTGAAAAAGTACATCCATTTCTCTTCAATCGTTTTTAGCTCATTAATAGTTTTTTTAAATTTTGCCAACTCTAAAAAAATAAAATGAAAATCTTTTAAATCATTGGCATAGGTCTCTGTCTCTAAAATACGATGTTCTGATTTCCAATGTTTTCTATCGCTAAACATCACAAAATCCGCTATCGCTAAAAATATTACTTCCTTTAATTTTGCATATACTGCCAGCTTTTTATGGTTCTCATCTTCTTTGAGTACTTGCTTAGAATATGCTTTAGCAGCATAATATTGAGCTCTTTTCTCAAATCCTGGATGCTTACTTACCTGCATCTCTACGATTATTTGATTACCGTGTTGATCTTTACATAACACATCAACAATAGATTGCCTATATGCAGCAATATCAGGGTCTTGGATAGTTGGTAAAAATGTTACATCAATTATTTTCTCATCTCCTTCAAACTTGAGAACATCATTTAAGAAATGAACAAGTATGTCTTTGTTTTTTTCAGTACCAAAGATTTGGCGAAAACAAAAATCATTTTTAGGATCAAGAAACTTTGACAAACCCATATAATATAACCTCTTAATTGTTACTAAATGTTGCCTTTATTTATCTGACTCATTAGTATTTTTAGCACCATCGATATTATTAACTCCCTCATCCCTTGACGCTTGTGAGCATATATACAACAACAAAGCTCTTTGCCCTTCTAGGAAGGCGGTATAGTCACTTTCTTGCCGAATGAAGTTGCTACGATATACACCACTGACTTGGGCTAAATCTTCTAAGACTATTCTACCATCTTCTCCATTAAAAAGCTTGCAATAAATTGATTTTAATTGCTCTTTTGTGAGTATTGAGCATTGGAATGAAGATTGAGAAATTGCTGAACAATTAATTGATAGTTTCATTTTGTTGCCCTTGTATTTGTTGATGCATCTGTTGTTGTAAATGCATCATTTTGCGTTGCTGTCTAAGTTGTAATACTTCCTGTTCACTCTTGAGAATTGAGCTCGGTGTACCCCGCAATTGACAAAATAGTTTAAAACACTCATCCCAATTTATATTGTCATAAATTTCAGGATAAAAGTTACTAATGCCGCTCCTTTGGAAAAAACTTACTACTTGCTCAACCCCAGATATCGTTGATGATTTTTGAGCCTTGGATAATGGTGAGACATATTCAATCTCAATATCAGGTGGGTTAGTTGCTCCTTCTAGGATCGGTACTCTGTTATATTTTATAAGAGTCTGATATATTACAGTGATTAACGGGTTTAGAAATTCCGTCTCGATTCTACCAACCATTGGTGACATTAACCGATATTGTTCCTCCGTTCTAATTTGTACCTCAGTAGCAGTCATCTCTTTGTTTTCTTTCTGCATTCTGAATATGTCAATATAGAATGCCTTAAATATCGCATCGCGGCATTGATTTTGTTCAATTTCAGTTGGAATGATACTCTCCATGCCAGTTAATGGTACTATTTTATCTGCCATACCATTACGGTAGAAGTTAACGCTACCTGGAGTAGTATAGAGCGGTAAGTAGTAGCCATCTTTGGGAACTAATAATGGTGGGTCTAATTGTTTTTGGGCTACTTTCAGGGTAATTTGTCTTAAACTATTTAGTAGTTTTATATCGGGTAGTACATGGTGAGCTGGAGCATAGCCGTATACTTGACCTTCTTCTTTAATCCACCGCGTAACAAAAAACGGAAAATACGAATATCCTGATTGACTGATAATTTTTTGTTCAGATAAGTAGATATATTCTGAGCTATAGGCAAGTGTTGTCATTAACCCTTTTCCACCTTTACCTCTCTGATTCTCACTTTGTGGGCTAACTATGTGCAATATCTCTACTGTTTCATCAGGATTCTTAGCTAGTCTTTCCTTGAAATCGGCAAAGTCTGACCATTTAGCTGATGCAGCTTTAATTGGCATGCTAAATAGTCGGTACATGGTATTAACAAAACCAAATTTATCTTCTTCAAAGTAACATTCCTGTAAATTAATATTACGAAAAAATAGAGTTTGGGGCAATAATAGGTCTTCTTCAACATAGAATATCGCTGTACCAAAGGCAGCTAGATTTAGAAAAAACTGATGAATCTGATTGTAGAAATTAGAAGCTGGATTGTTGAATATATCCATTATGGCTTTTTCTATCATTTGGGCTAACATGTTCAGCTCAGCTGATGTTAATTTACTTTGGTATTGATTTTCATCCTCAACTACTATGCTCAGGTTAAACCAGTTCATTGATGGATTAACTAGCAAGCTTTGTAAACCTGAGGCTAATTGTTCCCTTGACCAAATGGAAGTAGAATCAAATATTACCTTATTACTCTCAGTTTGTGGACAGACATATCTCTTTAGCTCATCCCATATCTGATTCCATTTTTCCCGCTTGCTTTTCAGATTATCAAAATATTCAATCTTTTTGTTTAATTCATTATCATGCATAGTTCATAACTCTTGAGTTCAAACTTGTATTAGCTGTTAAATATGGTGTTGCCAATTTTCTTGATACTTTCTTAAGTTTCTTGAGGAAATCACTATTATACAGCACTTCATGGTTATATTTTTTGCCACTAGCTGCAGTCATACTAGGCAAGCCTAGGGTTAATCCTTCAATATCCCTAAGGGATGTGATCTTGCCAAGAGATTCATGTAACGGCGGTAAATCTTTTAATCGTGGTACTGATCGCATATTAAAATGTTCCAGCGATTGTTTTAGACCACCAAGCTCAGCTATTGCCATTTTTCCTAATCCTGATGGACCGTATTTTGCTATTCGCGACAAATCAGCACCTATACTTGGATCATTGTTGTTAAGATTAATTCTTTCAAAACCAGCAAGTTTACGACCAATATCGGCTCTATTCATATAATGACCTATACCAACAAGCGGAGATAATATTTTGATTCCTGAACCTATCCCAGCAAGTACTGAACCCTTAGCACCAATTGCTCCTAATCCTGACCCAAGTCCAAAGGTTAAAGCCGTTAGCCCCAATCCTTGTACTAATCCAGTAGTTCTTGCAGATTTTTGATACTTCCCAGCCCGCCATTCTAAATCTCTGCCATAGCTATCCAACTGACTCTGAGCTGCTGCCCCATAACTCTTTAACTGGTTTTGCAACCCTTCAGCATGCGATTGCTGTCTTGCATAGTCAGCAGCAATTTGCTCTTGTCTATTTTGTTCTTCCTTGTATTGTTCAATAATTCTGGTTAATTGTTGTCTAGTATTATCAAAGTTACTACTATCCTGCAACAATCGATTTTGCTGTGATTGGTGATGAGCAAGCTGATGTTCAAGATTAGCTTTTTCCCTTGTTAGTTGTTGATGCTCTTTGGTGATACTATCCATCGAATGGCGTATTTTGCTTTCCACTTCGCCACGTTGCTTTTTTAGACTCTCTACGTCTTGCTGATATTTAGAAATGTGGCTACCGGCTTCCTCTTCAGTTAAACCTTTCAAACTTTCTTTTCGTTGGGCTATCTGATCATACAGGTTTTGGAAGCTGCTTGGTAATTGCTCTACCTCACTTATTTTTGCATCAAGAGCAGGAGTTTTTTGTTTAAATCCTTCAAAAGCTTGTTGCAGTTGATTGGCTGATGCGGACAAACTAGATCTTTGTGACTCTAAGTTTTTTAAACCACTCTCATATTGTCTAGTATAATAATCTAGTTGGTTCTGCATTTCATAGCTTCTCATGCTAGCTTGGTATTGTTGCTCTTCTAAAGAACGCAAACCCTGCTGAGCATGTTGCAATTGCTGTGATAAATTATTGATAGTAGTTTGTGCTTCACTAGCGTAATTATTGTAACGATCTCGTGATTCATTGTACAGACGATTCTGTAGTCTTTTATCTTTACCGGTAAGATAATTCCAAATTCCACCCATAATCCTATCGTAAATTATTTATAGATATTACTAGATATTACTATAGTACCTACTAATAGTAAAAATATAACTGAACAAAATGTTAATCTCATTTCTTAACTCCTATCTCCAAGGCATTATAATCATTCACTACCCTACGGTGTTGCAATATATTATATTGTGACTGCTGTTGTTCATTACCAGTTTTAACGCCCATCGCGAGATAACAAAAACTTTCTACTATGTCAGTAGCTCTAGAGGAATTAGAATGCACCCCTCTTTTGCTGGCATCAAACTCATAAAGTCCGTTAATACCACGTTGACATTTTTGGACGTCGATACGGCATTTACCTAGTAGCATTCTTGCCTTACTTATCATCTCCTCTCGTAAATATTTCCTACCAATGGTAAAAGGTGAAAATCCTACTTGCGGGGCAATCTCGTTGGCTTGTTGTAACCTAGTATCCAAAGTTGGCATTTGTCTTCGACTCATATCATGCGGTAACACATTGCGTCCATATTGATAAGGTCTAGTTCTTAAATGATTCAAGTAAAACTCTAAATCCTTGCCCCTGTTCATGTAAAAGTCGATAATATCAATAGAGTCCTTTTTTTCTTGGACAAACCAAATCACTGTATAATCAACAATGCCAATATCCCAGTAAGTATGAACCTGATAGGCTGGGTCATGTGGTACATAACCAATACGTCCTTCTTCTTCAGCTAGCCGTAATTGTTCAACAAAAGTACCGCCTTGATCAGCCCTTTTATAACGATAAGCAGCAAAATCACAATAGAATTCTCGGCGAATCTCTTCATTAGTCATATCGACTGAATCAAGTTTACTTTTATCAACTAATGGTTTGCCCTCATTATCAGTAGTATCTTCAATAGTTCTGACCTGACAAAACACCCCAGGACTATCTTGGTATTTAAGATACAACTCCTCACCATGCGTTAGTTTCGGGTTATCACTTGGCGTATACAAATAAAGCAACCAAGCATCATTACGAACTACCATTGGCTCTATAACACAACTCATAGCCCTTGGATCATGGTAGGAATATTCCGAAATTACTGCTCCCTTAATACCACTACCCCTGATACTGGCATAACGATCACTACCAACAAACTGAATCACCGAACCATTTTTAAACAATATCCGTTGCTTATATTGCTGACTGCGGGCAATAATACCATCAGGGATAAATGACATATAGGGACGACCCGACAAGGTCATACCGTCCCAAACAGACATTTTAGCTTGATTATAGGTAGGATAGACATACCAGTAAATGCCAACTTCCCGAATAGCACTAGCAGTTATCCAGTTAATACCCATAATATCCTTACCAGCTCTTCTATGCCAAATGGCTATGACTTTCTTACCGCCAGCATACAAATACCTCCACAAAGGTAGTTGGAATGGATAGGGTGACCAGTCTACTGGGAATTTAAAGCTTTTAGAGCTAGGAATAGCTTTGGTAGCTTCAGCAGTAGTAGTTTTGCTAATACTTTTTTCTACCTTAACATCATTTTTCTTCATTACTGCAACTCTCTGCTCCGTAGGATTCTACCTCAAAATTAGTTACCATCCTAGTTATATCTACATCCCTTGCTCTTTGCTCAGTACTATTAGCACTTTTCCTATTACTACTACTATCACCTTTCCTAGTTTGATTTTGATATTTCTTAGAATTAGCTTTAAGATATTCCAGCAGGGATTTGGAACAATATTTTTTCTTAATAGCAATAGGTTGATTATCTTTGTTATAGGTTATTTCCTCATAGCCGTTAATAGCTCGATCATACAAAACCCCTTCTGCTCTATCTACTGCACATTGCAAAGCTAAATTAACACATTTGTTTAGGTATTTATCACTATGAATGATCCGGTGTAACATAAGCGGCGAAATACACCCAGCCTTGCTAACAGCAGTAATAATGTTGCCACACTCACCAAGATACAACAGAAAACTAGATATCTTATCTATTGAGCCAAACTTGCTGATAGTGTTAGATGATATCTTTTTTAAATATTTTTCAAATAAACTGTAACTCTTGATCATTAATAATCCATAGAATACCTGCAATATCTTATATTATAGCTCTATTCAGTGTTACTTGCAAATGAATTACTTTTTACATTTTCATACTCTTATAGCCAAGAATACTAAATTTACTATATAGCTTGTTACATCGAGCTGAGGTTAGCTATATTTTTTACTCAAAAATTTTTCAGTTCGCGGATACTCCCATTATTGCCATATAATTTTTGAACTAAAAATGATCCTAAAAATATACATATATAAACTGTTAATGAATATGCACATTTATATAATACTTCTTTATAAAATATCGAAAAAACTCTACTTGTAGAGAATACATTTATAAAAAATCCTGACATCACAATACCATCTACGACCGCACACATTTTATTAAACTAGCAAAATTTCTTGTATTCAAAGAACATCTTGGCTTAAGTTGTGAAAATACACTTGTACTACAATATGTTGATAATAATACAGATACAAAAGATGCAAAAACAACTCCTTTAATAACACGACCATGAATATAATAATTGAAGTTCCATAACAAACCAAAACTTACTATTATACATAACGCCACAGCAGTCAAAGCTTTCTTTCTACCATATAGCTCAGATATAATATTGGTAGTTACAGCTAAAAACACAAATATTAAAGAACACTGAGATATTTTATTAAAATAATTTAAATTTAATAAACAAATGAATATACCAAGTAGTGACACCAATGGTATATAAAACTTAGTGTTAATATTACTCATAACTTTCCCTTTTTTTAGATTTAACTTTATCAAATAACACAGATTATTGCTAGTAATAAAAAAATGAAAATTATTAATAATAAGCGATTAATTACCTTAAAAAAAAGTTTACAAAAAGCCCCCCTATACTTGATTTTATGCCTCATAGCCCCCCCTATTGACTCTGCGGGGTTATTTTTGCAAAAAAATGAAAAAACCAATAAAAAATAGTATAAAATCTTGCTAAAATAGCTATCAATAACTAATTTAGGGCAAGAGTCTCTGCCAAACTGGCAGAAGGCGGAAGTCTTATAAACCCTATAACTCTTAGAATTAACAAATTCTTGTTCATATGTGTTCTATATGTATTTTTCACCTTCATTAACCAAATTTCTATTATTTATTACTCTATCGTAATTATTTTTTCTCAACTAATACAATTAGTTTTATTAAACTATAACTGCCAATTCAAATTTTCGCTTTTCTCACGTTTCATCACTCTAAACTATGTTTTTTTAAAACAAATTGACCAATTATTGAAATAACATCTTAAAATTTCGCAAATACAGGCTTGTACAATAGTGTTATTTGTTTTTAATATCTTCTTTTCTAGCTAAAAATTATAATCCTCTTATAAATATGCTTTAAATAGCTTTAAGTGCTATCTTTCTAAATTGCCATTGCACCATTATCAACTTTTATAAACTCAAAAGTAAAATTATGACTGTTAAAAGCATGCCTTATATCCATACCATACTTCTGCTTAATGTAATCACCAATAAAGGCTGTTGCTGGCTTGAGAATGATTTTTTTGCAACTCATATCCTCTTCAACCACTTCTAACTGGCTAAACCATGCTTTATCAACAAATTCACCATAAGATTCCAGTAAATATTGCCGTACTTTGTACCACACTGACTGTGGATTTAGCTGGCTTAGTCCTAAATAGTTTGATTTTGATTTATCGGTAGTTGTGGTAGTTTGTTTGTTAATAATCTCCAAGTGCTGTACCTTGTTGCCGTATACCGCTTGTACTTGATTGAATAATTTGCTTTTTTCATGCTCAAGCAAGCTAATATCCTGTGTTAGCTTAATCCTGTATGCATCGCCAAAGACCCCTAAGAAACTACAACTAGTCAGCAACTTATAGGCAGTATCACGCTCAAAGACTCCAGCAATCTTATATTTTAGTTGATTTGTTGGACTAGTGTCTAGACTCGCTTCTACCTTCTGCAAATAACTCTCTCTAGTCCTAGTAGTATCATCCATTTTGAAGTTAAAGCTCTCGTTATTTGCCAAAGCCGGTTGACGCATTTCATGCATCAAAGCCAAAGTCATGTAACTTAGCACGGCTTGCTTATTGCGAAAGTAATTATTGGGACGTTGCTCGCTTAGTCTCATCAACAACTTGTTGATAAAACTCAATTTGAAGTCACGGCCTGATCTCATTCTTAGCACATCGCCATCGTCTTCAGTCAATGGGTGAAACTCCTCTAACTTCTGAGGCAAACCCCAACCTTTAACCTTGCTGGCAATTTTGCTAATCACACCAGCCAATTTGTGGCAAGATTGTTGATTAACCCCACCACTACCTGCATCATCATCTTTTAAGTCAGAGTCTGACTCACTGCCTGAATCGCTGATTGGAGAGGAATCACTAGAATTTATGGGTGGTATCTTACTTACTGAACTTACTACTCCTTCTGATTGAAAGTTTTGCTCTTGCGTTGACTTACCTTCTACCCAGTTTTGTTCACAATTTTTTTTATTTTCCCCACAATCATCGCTAGAATTTAACGGTAGTATCTTACTTACTGAACTTACCGTTGCTTCCGATTGTAAACTTTGCTCTTCCGTTGATTTACTCTCTTCCAAACTTTGTCCACAATTTTCTTCAAAAATTTTTTTTTGCCATATCTAGATATAAATATATTATTATCTATTATATTGAGTGGAAAAAAATTTTTTTCAATTTTTTCAGTTGAGGTGCAATTTTTTTCAGGTTGACCTGAAATTTTTTGCGGGTTAGGCTGAATATTCTGACCTATTGAGTTATGGTTTGTTTCAGTTTGTTTTAAAAATTCTTGTTGATTAGAGTGATAATTAGTTTTACGGGAACTGACAAAATTTTTAAGAAGTTTGATACATTGAATATGAGGACATCTCATATTACGTATAATCAGAGTGGTTGAATAAAAATCAATCAAACCACTGTCTTTTAGTTCTAATAGACATTGCCTTACCCGTCTTTGACCAACTCCTAGCTTTTGCTGGAAAAAAAGATAGCCTTCCTGTAATTCTTCTACTTGCTTATCCCTCTTGTTATCAAATTGTAGGCGAGAAACTATCAACGACAAAAGTTGACGAGCGGTGATACTTAATCGCTTGCCATAATTGTTAGTAAGATTTCGCCACTCATATGGAATGAAATTGTCAACTACATTGTAAAAGATAGTATCACGATTATCGACAAAAGTGGAGGGAAAAGTTAAAATTTCCGTCATATAACCTCCCTCTGTAGACCAGTTAGAGATGGACTTTTTAGGATGTTATATGTCAGGAATTTTAACTTGGATAACACATATAGAACACATATGGATTTTTTAGTGAAATTGGAAAAGTCCTGAAACCCTAATAAGTCTTTGGCGGGAGTGACGGGACTTGAACCCGCGACCTTCTGCGTGACAGGCAGACGCTCTAACCAGCTGAGCTACACCCCCAGAAATTGTCAACCATTAAACTGAACAATAATATTGAAGCAATGGTAATATACAGGTGGAAATATATATAAAGTTAATTCTGGTGTCAAGGTTCATAAGTGACTATTAAAGAAATAATTGAGAGAACATAACTTGCTCAATGATGCTTTTAACTATTTATCTCTATATTAGTGTATATATTCACTTGATCTCAAGAATTGGATTTGATTTTCCAGCGGTAGGAACGCGTTGTGTACATACTAGTCACACTACTGGACAAAAATAGAAAATGGTTAAAAAAACATATTATTTTAAGTACAAAATGTTATTATTTGAGATAATAATTGCTAAAAACGAGCTTTAGCAGATAACAATTTTTGTACTTTTTCAACCATCTTCTATTTTTGTCCAGTAGTGTGACATACTAGTACATGTGCATAGCTCTAAAATCCTTGATACAATAAAAAAAGCTGTACTGGAACGCAACTGAATATACCATAAATTGTTATTAAAGGAAGAGCTAGGTGTTGAATGTTACATGAGTACATCAACCCAAACTGCCTAAGCAAAATAAAGGCTCACCCTATACTATATTATACCATTTCCGAAAACTAATTATCTACGTTCGTCGTACTTCATGATCTTCTACTCCTCACATACTAGTATTTACGCGCAGGTAGCCGACCCTCGTACTCCTAGTGCTAATTTAGTTTTGGAAATGGTATTACACAATTATAATGGACTTAAGCATTAAGGAAAAAGATTGATAATGTTAGTTCTTGTTTTTTCATAAAGTAACCATCTATATTCTCTTTAAGAGCTTTAATAGACCTGCTGCGAAACATTCAAAATATTTAAGGTTAGAATTGAAAAGGTTACAACAATAAAGAAAACATCGTGCTTTGCTATTCTACAGATCTTGTGTGAGTTTTATTTTCCCAATTTCTGCAAAAATAAGCTTAAATTATCAATACTAACTAAATTTTTACCTCGCAGCAAGTCTAATATTTTTAAATTGATAAAGATAAAATTATATTTCAAGATTCTAAAGAATTGCTTGATCACAACCTTATCAATATTTTTACCTTTACCATTCATGAGATATTTAAATGTGATGACCTATTAACTTCTGAATATGATCATAGCTAGTATATTGGTTACTTAGGTCACTATTAAATTTATGTAGTTAGGAATATATATAATAATTTCAATCCCGCTAAGTTCGATATAGTAAACTACCTCGAACTTAGGTGGGAGTTCTAAAAAAAATTACATACTAAATCTTAAGCCGAGTGTTATATTATGAGTTCTGTACGGAGTTTTACCGTTTTCCCTACCGCCTTCTAATATCTTTTTGGTTTTACCAAAATCTCTCCAACTATAAGAAAGGTCCCCTTTTATAGTCTCATTTAGATCTACCGAACCACCAAGAGATAATTGATAAGCTAAATTATTCTTAACCTTGCTAGACTTGCTAACAGGAGCGTTACCTGCGCTTTGTAGGATTATTTTTTCTTTTACTTGTGCCCAACCAAGACCAGCTCCAGCAAAGATTTTGGCACCATTAAGATCGAATAAATCAACATAACCATTGAGTAATACAGATAACACTTTACCTTTATGTTTTACAGATAACGCTCTACCGTTTGGGTCAAAAGACTTTTTAAATGCTGGGTTCGCTAGCATATGAAAAGTTAGATCTGTTCTAAAATTATCCATGATGTAATAACCTGCGCCAACACCAAAACCTACCGCAGGTCTACCTTTCATCTTCACTTTAAAGAAGGTATCTTTAGCTCCATCTAAAAATGTTACTCCACCTTCAATTTTGCCATAAAATTGGTTTTCAGTTGTAACAGTGGTAACTGTAGCGACTGGCATTACTTTTACTTCAGGTTCACAACCATCACAAGCTAATGCTGAAACAGAAGATAAAAGAGCAGTACTTGTAGCTGCAATTAAAAGTAATTTTTTCATAATTTATTTCTCCTTAAATATTTGTTATTAAATAAAAACTTTAATAAACATTAGTACTTTAATTTCTCAAATATAAGTAATCACCTATTTTTTTTACTCTATCGTCACTAACATTTAACACATACCAGCCTGTTTAGCTAGAAAAGTTAGGAAAAATTTGATATATTTTCTTTCAGATGTGACATAACCTATTAATAGATTATATATCAAATTTTACCCCAAGAATCACGTTATGTCCTTTATAACTAGTGTTACCTAGCTGCTGTTCTTCTTTTACTTTTTTAGTTTTTCCATAATCGCTCCATCTATATGAAAGCTCGGCTGCGACCCCTTCAGTTACCTCAGCAGCAGCACCTATAGTTAACTGATAAGCGAAATTATTTGCTTTCTTAGTAGAATATTTCTTTGTGACCCCACTCACAAGACCCTCAATTTTTTCCTTTGCTTGAGACCAACCAATACCTGCCCCAGCAAATAATTTCGCTACTCCTCCATCAAATAAATCAACATAACCGTTCAATAATAATGTCATTACTTTCCCTTTATGTTTTACAGAATTGTTGACCCAGTTTCCACCAGTAGATTTTTTAAATTGAGGATTAGCAAGAAAATGAAGGGACAAATCAGTCCTCACATTCTCCATTACATAATAACCAGCGCCAAGGCCAAAAACCCCAATAGCTTTAGATTTCATCTTTGTATTAAAAAATTTATCTTTTATATTATTGAGAAAGGTTGCCCCAGCCTCTGCTTTAACATAAAACTCATTTTCTTCAGCAAACGAGATAGTAGAGGTAAAAAGTGTAGTACTGATGGTTGCGATTAAAAGTAATTTTTTCATAATTTATTTCTCCTTAATGATAAAATAAGAGCTCACAACTCTTTTCAACAACACCTGCGAAACAAAAAATTTCTCTTAGATTCCACTGGCCACTTTAACCCGATTATATATAGCATGATATTACTCTTATCAAAATAAAAAATTAGATATATCATTAATCAACTCAGCAAATAAGCTGAGCTGTTGCAAAAATCACACTATTTAGTTAATAATTATTAAGTCATATATTTTTCAAACTTGTTTTTTTCACCCTTATAATACTCTGCCCCAGGAAATGCGGCCTTCCTGACAGTAATATTTGGCCATTGACTAGAAAAAAATTTAGCGCGCTCGACCCAATCAATTAGCTCTTTTGCTTCAGCTTTTATAGCATTTACTGGACATTCAATCTCGCATACCCCACAATCAATACATTCCTCAGGATTAATTACTAACATTAATTCTCCTTCATAAAAGCAATCAACCGGACATACTTCTACACAATCGGTGTATTTACATTTTATACATTCATCAGTAACTACATAAGTCATGAATTTTCTTGTTCCTTAAGATTTGCTATTAACAGGCTACATCTTAATCCAAAAACCAGTAAGAAATATAAGATAGTACTTATAAACATTAACATTAATGGTAATAACATAGATTTATGGATAGTAGGGCCATCTAACCTTAAAATGCTTGCGGGCTGATGTAAGCTATACCAAATATTTACGGAGAATTTGATTATCGGAATATTAATAAAACCAATTATCGCAATTGCTGATGCTGGTTTTTCACTGCGCCTTATATTATCATCACTATTTACAACTACTATATAGCTCAAATATAGTAAAAATAATATTAACATAGAAGTAAGCCTAGCATCCCAGACCCACCAAGTACCCCAGATAGGTTTACCCCACAAAGAGCCTGTAACTAAGCTAATCAGGCAGAAAGTTGCCCCAATAGGCGCGCTTGCCACCGCCATTAAAAATGACAATCGCACTTTCCATACGATATTAATAAGACTACAAATAGCCATAAAAGTATAAACCCCTAGAGCCATCCACGAAGAAGGCACATGGATGTACATTATCCTCACCATCTCACCTTGTTGATAGTCAGGAGGAGAAACTATTAAAGCTTGATATATCCCCATGCCCATTATTAACAACATTGCTACCCCTAATATGGGAGCCATAAATTGTACTAACTTACTAAAATAATGAGGGTTTAATAATTTAAGCATTTAGCTACTTGATTAATCATTTTAAAATATTGCTGATAAAATAACCTCTCATTGATTTTATTTACTTGCCAATTTTCACTTTCAATTGTTATTGTATTAGCATTAAGATTGTTATAAATCAATGCATTTTGGTCAGAGCTTATTATTAAGCATTTACTATTAGAAGTGCTTAATATTTGTTCAATATTACTTATATATTTAAGACTTTTTTGGTTAGAATTATATAACCTTGTTATAGGGTACTTTTGATCAGCAAAAAAATATTCCACACTATCGGTAAGTAAAATCACATCTGAGAGTAAAGATAACCGCTCTTTTTTAATTTGACGCAGTATTTCTATTTGTTTTTTTGCTTCTTCTAAATTATTATGAATATATATATTAGTACCAGAGAATTGTTCTACTAATATTTTAGCCACTTGCTCTAATAAGACTATGATATTATCTAAATCTAGCCAAATATGCCAATTATTATAAGAGTCATTTTTAACAATATTTAAACCTGGAAAATCACTAATTTTAATCACATTTTTACTATAACCATTCATTAATTTTCCTATGAAGCCATCAAACTGCTCATTAATGTGGAATATGATATCAGCATTTCGTACCTTTGTTAAATCGCTAGGTTTTAAATTATAGTGATGTGGGCAGCCACTATTATTCGCAATAGAAACAAGTTCTGCTTGTTCTTTAACTAACATTGCGATAATAGCAGCAAGCGGAGTGATACTAGTAACAATTTTGATTTTACCTTGATCTGCAAAGCCTTGATAATGAAATAACAAAATAAAAATACTAATAATAGTTTTCATGTTCATTTTCTAACATGTTAAGTAATTGCTCCCTAGTTAACATAAAATCGCTATCTATCCATAATTTCTTTAATCTGTCTATTAAATTACCAATAACTTTACCATGAATATTTCGTATATGCAAATCATGCCCATTTAATGGAAATATGGGACGCGGTTTTAATAAAGAGTAGTCCGTAATGAATTTTTGCGCTACTCTTAATTCTAATTTATCAAGAGCTACTAAAATATTAATACACTGCAAATAATCACTGTTCTCTAACCAAATTTTTCTTAGTATATGAGTATTCACTGCTAAAAGTTCAGTATTAATGAGCTTAATCATAGAAATAATTTTGCTTGCTTCTTGTCGCGAAAATTTTAAATCTAGTAAGTCACGTAGCTGCAAGTTGGGAATATGGTAAAATAATAATGAGTATATGTGATATAATTTAAGACCACCTATTTGCTTAGAAAGAGTAATAGCCCTTAACAAAATTGTTTGATCAAATTTAGTAATAGGAAATATTAACTGTAAGATCATTACATTAAACATTTGTTGTAAAATATTAGGACTATTAACTGCAATAAGTAGTTTATCCATTTCCCATTTTATGCGCTCTTTAGATAAAAACCTTAGATTTTCTTTCAACTCAACACACGCATTTAACCCGTTACTATCTAACTGTTTAGCATAGTAACATGAAAAGCGAAAAAATCGCAATATTCGTAAGCAATCCTCCTGAATTCTTTTATATGCTTGTCCTATAAATCTGACTTTCGACTCCTGTAGATCTTGTAACCCATTAAAATAATCATAAACTTTATGTTCAAATGGGCAATAGCTTAATGCATTAATAGTAAAGTCTCGCCTAGCAGCATCCTGGAAAAAATCATCGGTAAACATGACGCTAGCATATCGCCCATCAGTTTGGACATCTTTTCTAAGAGTGGTAATTTCAAATTTTTCTTTATTTAAAAAAGCAGTAACTGTACCATATTTAGCTCCTGTAGGCAGGGCTTGAATATTGGACTTGCTTAAAATTTTTATTGTCTGTTGTGGTAATAAATTGGTTACTATATCAATGTCATAATTTTGGTGATTCAAAATTGCGTCTCGAACTGCTCCTCCAACAACCCTAGCTGCTCCTCCGCCTTGTTTCAATATTAATAAAATTTGTTGATAATAATTTGAGGAAATAACCAGCTTTTTAGGGAAAATATGCATGATACTCTAGGCACTTCAAGAATTGGCGAACTTACACGTGTCCTCAAGCTAGCAAGGTGCTTCACGTACCGTATATAGTACTGCTTGCATTCCTTCAGGCTTTGCTACTGCCTAACGCTTCTTGAAGTTGATTCAATCATCTATACTCAATGGATTTCAAGAGTTGGATTTTATTTTAAGCGGTAGGTAGGCACGCGGAACGTACACTTGTACGTGAGCACGCAAAACCCCGATAAAATGCAAAAACAACTCTTGAAAGCCGAAGAATATACCAACTTTTCAAATCGTAGGAGTATATCTATACTACAACGTTTTTATAAGTTGTCTTTAGTTAAATAATCATATTTTTGCAATAAGGTTAATATTCCCTCTAAATTATCTAATTTTATCATGCATGACCCATCACTTGGAGCATTATCAGGATCTTGATGCACTTCCATAAAAATGCCAGCAACCCCGACACTCACTGCTGCTCTTGCAAAGATTTCGACGTATTTTCTTTCCCCACCACTACTTGTTCCACTACCTCCAGGTTGTTGCACAGAGTGCGTAGCATCAAAAATTACTGGGGCGCCAGTTTCCTTCATAATCGGTAAACTACGCATATCTGATACTAATGTATTGTAGCCAAAACTTGCACCTCTTTCCGTAAGCATAATATTTTTTGCCCCAAATTTTTCAAGCTTAGCATGGACATTTTTCATATCCCATGGTGCAAGAAACTGGCCTTTTTTTACATTCACAATTTTATTAGTTTTTGCTGCAGCGTGGAGTAAATCTGTCTGCCTGCATAAAAACGCAGGAATTTGTAGTATATCTGCAACTTCTGCCACAGCGATAGATTGAGTTTCGGTATGGATATCAGTAAGTATAGGACAATTAAATTCTCCTTTTATTTTAGCTAGAATTTCTAATCCTTGATCAAGACCAACCCCTCTTTTACCATTTACTGAAGTTCTATTAGCTTTATCAAACGATGATTTATAGATAAATGGGATCTGCAGCTTTGAAGTAAGAGCAACTAGTTTTTTAGCCATAAATAAGGAATGTTCTAAGCTCTCTATCTGACAAGGACCAGCAATAAGGACAAATGGTAGTGTATTAGCAATCTTCATATTGTTCAGGGTAATTATTTGTTGCATTTTTATACCTCCTTGCATTAGCTTAAGTTTGACCTAAAAACATTTATTCTGCAATTCTTCCTACTATTTAGCAATCGGTAAACTAGTGTTTTCTAGCTTAGTATCAATTTGTTCAATGATACTGGGGTTTTTTCTAGAAGAAAGATTCGCCAGAATAATAGCATTGATTATAAATAAAATTGCCAATACTACTGTAGTTTTAGTTAAAAAATTCACTACAGTTCGTCCAGCCATAACACCCATATTATTGCCTCCTATACTGCTAAGACCATCATTCCCAGTTTTTTGCATTAATATTACTATGATTAATAGTGCTGCTATTACAATATGAATAAAAAGTAATATATTTATCATCTATAAACACCTATGATTTAACATTTTAAATAAGATTTGTTGATTAAGAGAAGCTCTCCCTACCATAATTCCATCAATATATGGTATATTTAGTATGTTTTTGGTATTAGCTAAATTAACAGAACCACCATACACCAACCGGAAATTATTTGCAACTTGGCTTTCTTGAAGAAATGAATTGATAATCATAAATATTTCTATTAATTCTTCTTTTATGGGAAGATTACCAGTGCCTATAGACCAAATTGGTTCATAGGCACTTATGATATTTTTATTCTTATTTAGAAACTTATAATTATTCGGTAACGTTTCGGTAAGCTGAGTTAATAAAAATTCTTGATAATGTTTGTTTTGTCTTGCCTCCAAATCCTCACCAATACAAATAATAGGCGTAATATCCACCTGCAGACATTTCTCTACTTTCTGTTTTATTACTTCATTGGTTTCATTAAATAAATTCCTCCTATCACTATGCCCCACAATAGCATAATTAATATTACTCAATTTAAGTAGTAAACTAGAATATTCTCCCGTATAACTGCCTTGTCCTTCATACCTGCTTACATTTTGCGCGCAAAATGTAAGTGATTTAAATTTATCCGATAAATACGCAAGATAAGGAGAGGGAGGTGCGATAATAAGAGTATTATCATATTGTAGAGCAGAGAGATTAATACAAAATGCAAATGAATCCTTTAAACTCAAATTCATTTTCCAATTAGCAATGATTAGCTTTGTCATAAAATTACTCATAAGTAGAGAAAATAACTTGCAGATATTAAAGCACAGAACTATTTTAGTAAAGGTTTACTAATTTGACTTAGTCTGTCTTAATATTTTGTGAAGACGTTAAAGAATAATGAGCTCTAAATAAATAATGTATAATTTATGCTAAATAATATTAGAAAAACTGCCGATAGTTTTGTAATGAAAATTCTGCTTGGCATGATTATATTTGCCTTTGTTGGTTGGGGAATAAAAGATGTATTACAATCTAATAAGAATTTTGACTTAGTGAAATTTACCTATGCCTCAAATATTAGTCAAGATGATTTCTTGAAAGCCAAATCTGAACAAATACGTATCATTCAAAGTCAAACAAAGGTAGCTCTGAATGAGGAAGATATAAAACAATTACACCTGGATGATTTGATTCTCAAAAAACTTATCAATAATAATATTTTGAATTACTTAGCTAGTTACTATGATCTAGATCTATCAAATAATACTATGTTGCAATTTATCAAAGAAGCGCCTGATTTTAAAAATCAACAAGGTTTATTTGACATAAATTTATTTAAAAATTTCTTAAAAAATTCTTATATTAATGAAGCCAAATATTTAGCAGAAGTGAAAGAACAAATCCTAAAGAATACCGTGATTAGTATTTTTTTAGAAAACTTACCAGTACCTAATGTGATGGTACAAAATATTGTGAATTATATGGCGGAAATAAGAGAGGTGGATCTTCTACAAATTAATTTGAAACAACAACCTAAAGGCTTAATTATCCCGGCTCCTACTCAAGAGCAGCTAGAAGATTTGTACCAAAAAAATAAGAGTTTATTCGCATTACCAGAACAACGCAGTATAGCTTATATAAAAATAACCAATGATATCTTACCAAAACAAATTCATATTAGTCAGGAAGAATTGTTAAATTTCTATCTTGCTAATAAAGAGGAATTTAATAATAAAAATTTTAGTGAAGTACAAAAACAAGTGGAGCAATTATTACAAAAACAGCAATTTGATATATTGCTCCAGCAGTTCATAAGAGAGTTAGGAGATGAAGTAGCAGCTGGCTCAAATTTAGTAGAAATATCCAAGAAATATAAATTACCTCTACACAACATGAACTATATAAGTTACAGTGAAGCCCTTAAGAATCCTGATATTTCACAAAATGCTGATAGTATTTTTAAACTAACAGATGGAGAACTGTCATATCCCCTAGAAGAAAAAGATTCTTTTATATTAGTGGCAATTAAAGAGATTAAACCAAATCAAATCCAAGAACTTGCTTTGGTAAAAGAGCAATTAAAAAAATTATGGAGGGAAGAATATTTAAAGGATTATAATCTTCAAAAAATACAAGCTCTTGCTACTGACTATGTCTTAGGTAAAAAAATCTCTATTCCTGGAATAGCTATTAATAAAGCAGCCCATTTTATCCGGTCTGAGTTGCGGGATAATAAACACTTGCCTGAAGATTTGTTATTATCAATTTTTCAAACTACTCCTAAATCTGCCACTCCTGTTTTTCAATCTCAAGATATTGCCTATTTTGCTTATATCAAATCAGTCAAAACTGATCACACCAAAAGCCAGGTCATTCAAGAAAAAAACAAAGATAATATTGTTAATAATATCAAAAATGGTGTGATTGAGGAGCTTATTCACTACCTAATAAAGCACAACAAAATGACAATAAGCCATACCTAGCTTTGTATCATTACCATCTCAGAGTCTCAGTCTATTGGGATCCCATAGCTTGCCTTATTATACAAGCTATATTCTCATACTTATTCGTCACTTCTAACGCTGTTCTACATTCTTTATCTAAAATATTCATATTTATACCACGAATAATCAAAAATTTGGCTATATAATAGTTGCCTAGTTCAGCTGCTGCATGCAAAAGTGTATCATCATCCATTCCCTGTTTTTGTAAAATAGGGTAATAATCTAATATAGCCTTTAAGGCAATCAAGTTATTTGTTCTAATAGCTTCAAAAGCGTTGTCCAATAAAATACTATTGTTAATAGGGCGTTTGTTAAAACGGAAATACAGGCTATAATGATTAATAAAATTATCTATCTTTTTTCTTTGTACTTCTCGTTTCTGTCGTTCGTAAATTGGCCGGAATATAGTAATAAATGTTCGGATATCCATTGGTTCTCCTATGCGAGCTTCTTCCGTAAGTACCCCTAGTACTACGTCATCATCTTCTACATCTAATAGCATTTGTCTTTCTTTTGTAATAAAGAGCGCTAATTCCTTGGTATTTTCTTCAGAATTAGTATTATCAACCCCCTTATTTACGTGAGAAGCAGTACTATCTAATAAGGTAGGTTTATGTGCTGATTCTTGTTTATTGCTTTCCTCTCTTCCTGCTTCTGTGCTCTTTTTCTTTTGAATATCTTGGTCCCCTTCATCAATTTGTTGTTTCTCTTTTACAAATACTGGTATAGGAGTATGTTCCTCTGGTTTACTAATTATAGTATCTTTGAGCTGCAGGGGAGTAGTGGGTGTAGAATTGACCTCTCCTGCTTTCACATCAATATTGCCTGGTACCTTACCTGGCACGGACTCAGGCATGATTAGACCAGGAGCAATAGCTGCAGGAGGCGAAGAAGATAAAGTTTCTGCCTTAGGGTTAACACTTTCCTGAGATTTTTGTTGTTTTGGTACCTTAGTAACTGGCATATTGTCCTTAGTAGCAGGTTGAGATGTAGACGGGATTACTAATTTCGGAGCTTGTTGCTGTTGAGTTGGATTATTATCTAGCTGTGGCAATATTTCTTTATCTGCCTTAGGTAGGTTGGTGTTTTCCTGAACTTTTTGTTGTTCTGGTACCTTAGTAATTGGCATATTGTCCTTAGTAGCAGATTGAGCTGTAGGGGACGCTCCCTCTACTCCCTCAACTTGCTGAGGGTTATCTGGGGCATTATTGAGCACAGATGGAAGAACAGGTAAGGCATCAGGAGGGAGCGGTGATGATAAAGAAGGTGCCACGTTATGCTTAGAACCCACAGGTAGCGAAGGAACCAAATTATCAATATTTTGTTGATCTTTTTTAATATAGTCAATGGAATTTGTGTTATATAAGGGCTCAGATACTTGTCTAATAGCTTTTCGTTCTTCTGGCGTACTCCCCCCTTCTAAAATAGGCAATTTCTTATCACCTAAATCAATGATAGGTTCTACTGATTCTATATTATTATCAGGAGAAGGCTCGGCTGTTTCTTGCTTTCTTGCCTGCACTGTAGGAGAGTCAGATTTGTTAGTCTTAAAAATTTTTTCAAACCAGGATTGCTTGTTGGTAGGTTTAGAATTTTCTGCTTCAGGTAAATCTGAAGGAAGAGGAGGCAGCGCAGAATCAGCACGGTTAATAAATAGGAACATAGCTATTAAAATTATTAGTATAGATTTATTCAAGCTGAATTTAGCTAATAATTTTAGAATATTTATGTTTTTACTTTTTACCCCTAAAGTAATATACATTCTAATTCCTACATTATATTTTTATTATATACTGCAAAAACTTAAAGAATTAGGAAAGCAATTTTCAAGTTTTTACTAAGATTTAAGAAATAAAATAGAAAGCTTTATTTCAATTTTACCATAAGACAATAATAAATAGCAAGGCGTTCCCTTTAGCCAATAAAATGAGGGTACTTGAAAGCTGACGAGTATAGAATCATTTTTGATTATTTGGCATTAACCTTTGGATCTCTTGTTCTACCAGTTGCTTTACTAAAAGCGGTAAATTCTGGTCCAGCCATTTAGTTAACTGTGGACGTAATAACTCAACTATCAAATCCTCTAAAATTTTCGCCTTAAAGTCCGTAGTATTTTCTTCCCTTTCCCCAGCTATTTTGGAAAAATTTTGCAAGATATTAGTAGTGTCTACGCCAGTTTTCCTTGATATTAAAGGTTCTGGTACTGTTTGAGAGTTTTTGCTATTTAAATCATTGCATAAGCTCTGAGGAAGTTTTTTGGTGTTGTCTAAAACTGTTTTATTGTCGATTATATGAGTTAGTTCCAATATATCGTCATTATCTTGAGAATTGTGATTATTAATTACTTCTTTAATAGACTTTAATATCTCTTCAACAGACATATCAAGATTTTTTGTACATTCCATATTCATAACCTACGAACCGATAACTAGCTTTTTCTTCAACGATTTAAGTGCATCTTCAGGAGTAAAATATTTGACATTTAATTTTAAGCTTCTTGCGGTCAATTCACCAATTAATGATTTGATCTGATAAGCTGCTAAAATTTCTTCTTTATGAGCATCAACTTTTGATAGTTTCGCCTTATATAAATTCTCTTCTGCTGTTAAAACATCTAAGACTGTCTTAGAGCCCACTATTTCTTCTTGCATTACTCCATCATATGCTATCTGGCTGGCTTCTACCCCTTGCGTTGCCGCAATAATCTTGGATTTAGCGGCGGCAAATCCTTCCCAGCTTCTCACAACATTTGTTTGCACTTGTTTAATTGTATTATCTAATTGAATTACAGTGTTCCTAGTGTTGTTTTTTGCCTTTCTAATTCTTGAATATTCAACTCCCTGCGAGTAAATAGGAATATTTACTGACAAAGTTGAGGTAACACTTCTATTATTTACTTTATTATTATAACGATCTTGATGGTCATAATTAATCTTACCTGTTTGCACCTTGAAACTTACTTTAGGTAAAAGGTCAGCTTTAGCTGCGAGTTCGCTAGCTTTAAGGCTTTTAACTTCATGCCTTGTTCTATCGATATTAGGATTTATATTTATAGCTTTTTGCATTAAAGCCTCTTTGGTGCTAGGTATATTATCGGGCAACTGCGGCATTGTCACATCCTCTACTTCTATACCAAAATCCTCAGCAAACTTAGCATTTGCTGCTTGTAAATTAGCATATGCAGTAAGTTCTGCAGTTTCTGCCTTTGCCAAACCAGCTTTAGCAGCAGCTATATCCACTAAGGTTGCTTCCCCTAATTTGAGCTTTTCATCAATTGTTTCTAACTGCTGTTTATTAATTTTTACACTAATTGCCGCAATATTATACTTTTCTTTTGCTTCGTAACAACCAATATAGGTAGTAATTAAATCTAATAATACTTTTTGTTCTCCAGCATAATACTTAGCCCTTGCTGCCCTAAACGCAGATTGCGCTGCCTTCAACTCTGCCACACTACTGCCCCCACTAAATATAGGTTGCTCTAGTATGAAAGCTCCTTGCTGACTCTGAGTTCCTTGAGTACTACGAGCCTTCTCTCTAGTACTAGGATCTTCACTATATCGACCTATCACTTTTCCTTTAGTATGTTCAAGATTAATCTGATATGCCACTTTAGGTAAAAAACCAGAGAACGCTGCCGAGAACTGTTCGATCTCAATTAAAAAATTGGTTCTAATATGTTGGAGCTCATGGTTTTTAGTATATGCAGTAGTTAAAGCTTCTTGCAATTCTATAGAGAAAACAGAAGGGTGAAATAAAAAAATAATAATAAGGTAAATCAATCTCTTCATAATTAGGCTTTTTAAAATGTTTATGATATAAGAACCGGTAATAATACAAAAATCTTAAAAATGTTTTTGTTTTTATAAATGCTATTCCTATTGTGATAAAGCAAGCACTTACCATAGCAAAAACCGACCGTAAGAGCAATATAACTATAGCTTTTATTAACGAAAATATATAAAATAATTTAAAATTTAAACTTAAAATCAATATTTAATTATGAGTAACAATCATTCCGCATTTGGATCATCTGCTCACTCTATGCGTATCTTAGATGATATCAATAAAAAAATAAAAAATTTTTCTGATGATATTAAAAGATTACAGGACAAAATTACATATCTAAAAGACACATTGTTATATTCACCAGAGGAACAATATTCCCAAAACATCATTAAGGCTTTTGAAGAAAACCTACGACCTGATATAGAGAAATTAGCACAATATCTTAGAGAGCAAGAAGAAATAAAAAAAGAAGCATTATTACTTGAAACTGAATTTCTAGATTTGCTAATAAAAGTGATCAACTCCATTATAAAGTTTCAACAAATGCTAGATAGTCTATATCCTGATGCATCAAAAAAAATAATTGATGCTATAGATCACTTTTTAATTGCCCTACTAGCGACCCATATGCCTATAGTGGCGCTAGTGGTTAAAGTGGGGAGAGATAGTATCCTTGAGCCATTAGTAGATCGCATAAAAAGTGCTTTTACTTCGGAATCTTTAACAAAAATACAAGAACGCTGGCACAATAAAGCAAAAACGCTGGACACGCAAATCTCCGATATAAAAAACGATAAAAGCTTTCAACAAAAATACCAAACTGTAAAACAAATTGTCGAGCTATCGGAGGAAACAAAAGGTGTATATACTCCCGTGCAGATAGCAGAACCCCACTTACCTCTGGAAGAGTTGCAGAAATGCAACCGAAAAAAATTAATAGAGCTTTTTAAATCGCAGGAGTTTATACAATCATCTGCAGCTAGTTCTCCTAATAAAATAACGGAAGTAATAGATATATTAACTAAAGAAATTAAGAAGATTCTGAACAACATCCTGGGCAACGATCAAGAGTTAAACAATTCTATTACCAAAGCTTCTGTTGAGATCAAAGAAAATTTTCATCGAGCATTAGACCCAAAACACAATATTTATGATAGGATAAAGGACACTTGTATAGCTGTAACAAGTTTATTTAAACTTGAGAAGCTCATCAAGGATAAAGTTGAAACTCTGCCTGGCGGTCAAAAAATAATCGCAGATGTTGGAAACTTAATTAAAAGTAATACTAAAACTTTTCTGCCCGCTAGCATCTTGGCCCAGCTTGATAAGACAAAAACAGGGTTAGAAGCTGGCGCGATAATAGGGGAAAATTTTGTAAAAACATTTTTTAATAATAAAACTACAGAGCCTTCTAACAGTAGAGGGAGGGTTTGAAGGTAATAGAGGGAACATTTTGTTTAAGGTATATCAACTTGATTTTGTAATGTTTGATTAACAATTACAAAATCATAGTGGATATATACTCGATGAAAATCAAGAATTGCGTTGTCGTCTTCAGGGTTCAAGGTAGCAACGTACTAATATGTACTGCTTTTGCTCCTTGACCCTTTTGCTCCTGCTACTATCTTGATTTTGATTCTATCGTCTATCAACTCTTCAGATGCGAGCAGTATATAGAAGATTTATAACGCCACTTTTAGTTTTAGATAACCTTGGTGAGCCTGATATTTCTTTTGCAGATTACAATTATAACCAACTCCTATATCAATATTTTTATGGTTAACTAGCACGCTAGCACCAATATTATATTCTAAGCCTTTGGATTTTTTATAAGCCTGCGTTGGGAAATATTCATTCGTTCCAACAAATTTAGCTTTTACTACTTTGTTTTTATTGTTGAAATTCTTCTCTATCGCTAAATCAAGGGCCGGGGTAATGGTGGTAGTTTCTGAAACCCGGTACTTCTTAGCTATCTGGGCGCCAATAACGCCTGCCACTGGTGATTCGGATTTCGCATCCACCGCCACTTTACCTAAAGTATAGCTACTATCTTTAGAGTGCCCGATCCCAAGTCCAATATAAGGTATTATACTGAAACTCTTATCATCAGTTGGAATTCTATAACCAAGCTTGGTATCTAACCTATAAGCCGTGTTATTATATTTTCCGTTGACTTGTGAGCTGGTACCAGGATTTAACCCCAAATCTTTTACTTTCACCTTACTAAAGCTGACAGATAAAATATTATCCCATATAATATCTTCATTAATTTGAGAATGACTATATAGGGATATAACATTGCTTTTAGCATTTAGCTTTCTATTTAAGTTATCCTTAAATTTGTAATTACTTAAAATATAGCTATAGGCAATTCCGACAATATTATTATCATTAATATTTACATCCGCCCCAATAGTTGGACCAAAATGAGTGGCGTTATACTTAGCGTTGTTAGGCGTGGTGCCTTGTTTACTATTGCCATACACTCCGCTAATCCACACACCTTTAGGTAAACTATCCGGCTCATCACCAGCAGCTACCAGGGTTTGCTCGACAAATGAGCCAAGTCTGTTTTGGATAGAATCAACACCTACTTTAATTGAATTTGACCCCACTGGTGTATGCATTTTAACAATATTTTGAGCTTGCTCTTTCTCAGCTGCCTCTATCTGCGCCTTAGCTTGCGCTGCTGCATCGGCGGCTGCTTGAGCTGCGGCTTTAGCCTTAGCATCTGCATCTGCTATAGCTTTAGCTTGAGAGTCTGCATCTGCTGTAGCTTGGGCTTGAGCGTCTGCTTGATCTTGAGCGGCTACTTGATCATTCGTTGGGTTTTGCTGGTTAGCTGCAGGGGCTGCACCTGGTTGATTCGCAGCTCTCCCAGGCGGCGCTGCTGGAGCTGCTCTTGGACGCCTGTTACGTGGTGCATCTGGATCTTCCAGTACATCTTGATCATCTTCTCCCAAGATCCTTCCAACATGACCAAGCATATTATCATCTTCTTGAACTACTGTGATAGCTCGTAATTTTTCTACTTGAGCCTCTACTGCTGCATCATGTTTGTCTTGTATTTTTTGGAGCTTTTGTACTACTTTTTCTGCTTGTACTACGTTGTTGTGTGCCTCGTCTAATGAGCGGGAGGTTAGTAGATCTCTAGAGTTTAGAGAGTGGGTTGCTACTGCCAGATCTGTTACTAATACCTCTTCTGCTTTTGCTTGTTCTAAAGCATTTTTTGCCCCCTGTAATTGGCTTGCAATACGAAGTTGTATTTCGGCCCGTTGTAAAGTACGCTGTGCAGTCTCTAACTGTTTTTCAGTGATTTGAGCATCGTGTGGAGACTGAAGTGAAGATGGTGTGTTACTACTTAAAGTTGCGAATTGTTGTTTAGCTTGCTCTAGGTCCTGTATTGCAACTTCTAATCGTGTTGGAACTGTTAACATTGGCTGGCTGTTCGATTCCTGTGCTCCATTTACTTGCATATCTGAATTTAGACTCACTACTCTTTTACGCCTATTATTTGATGTCTTTGAATCTATCGATGCATCCACAGTATCAATAGGTATATTTTGTAATTGGGCTGTAGCGAATATTACCGCATTGCGTGCAGCCTCTTCTAGTCTTGATGCTGTTACAGCAGAGTATAGATCATGGACTTGTGCAGTTGCGAGTTTTGCTACTTTTACCTGCTCTCCAGCTTGTTCTAGAGCATTTTTTGCCTCTTGTTCGCGTTTTGCGTTGTAGAATTGTGTATTAGCGAGGTCAACAATCTCGCCTGCAGCTCTTAAATGGTCCAGAGCGGTTAAAGTATCATAAGGAGATTGCGTCCGCGTTGATGTGGCTTGTGCAGTTTCTAATCGTTTGTTAGCGTGTACTACATCCTGCTCTGCAGATTCCAATCGTGTTGGAACAATTTTAACTGACTGAATTTTTGTACTAGAACCTCCCTTAAGTTGAGCTCGAAGATCACGATCTAGATTTTGCAGTTGTTGTTCTGCTTTTATAGCTTGACTTCGAGCTTGCCATGCAGATCGCTCTTGAGTGCGAGCTTGGTCTTGATCGCTCTTTAATTGTATTGATAGCAATTTGGTTTGCTTTTGCTTTTCTAATGCAACTTTTAATTGCATTTGATCCGCATCTCCTTGTACGAAAGCAACTTTTGCATTTTTCACTTCTGTACATGCTTGATTATAAGCTGCTTTAGCTTGCTGGTAATTCCTTTCATGGTTGCTATAATCTGCTTCAGCCAACCTATAGTCTGCATCAGCCTGTTTGCTCTTTGCGTGCATGGAAGCTAAGTTAGCACTAATCACGCCTATACCATTTATAGCAGTACTAGAGTGAGTTGCAGCTTCTATTGGTTCTTGCTTTTGTTTTGCTTGTAAAGACCCAGAAGAAGGATTGTTACCATAAAATTCCTGTAGAGCTGTGTGTGCTTTATGCACTGCTTGTTGCGCTTTCTTATATACTTGTCTTGCTTGTTGGTATGAACTGCTAGCCAAAATTTCCTGTTCCCGTTCTTGTATTTTATTTGGTAAAATTATTAAAGCTAACTCGTCCAATTTCTTCTGCTCTTCATTTTCTAAAGCTTGTCTTGCAACTTCTAAATTTTTCTGCGCAGTTTGGGCATTGCTGGTCAGAGCTTGGTGATGCTCACGGTAGCTATCGGTATCATCATCCCTCTTCTCACCCCAAGATACAAATTTTGGATATGGAGAATGTATATGTTTGTTAGGTAAAGAAGGAGCACTATTTGCACGTAGAATGCCTTTGATTGGAGTTTTAGGTACTGTATCTGTTTCAGACCGCATATTCTCTTCTATAGTTTGAGTTCCAATATTTTCAACTCCTAGCACCTTTATTACAGGGACAGATTGTTGGGATACCCATTGATTCTGTATCCTATTTAGTTCTTTTTGACATTCCTGTTCTACCTTATTTAGATCGTACTCTAATGTTACTAGGGATTGTTTTATTGCACTCTGTTCACTTTTTAGTGTTTGGAGCTCTTCGACGTGTTGTGCTGTATTCTGGTTAGCTAGATTTAACTCTTCTTGCTCACTGATAAATTGTGGGGTTAAAACTATCGCATGTTTTAACTCTGCAGATTGCTTTTTTATTTCTGCAATTTCATGCGCTAACTTCTTGTATACTCGCCCTAACGCATTTAATGCTGTTTGAACGTTACCATTCTCTTGAGAGGAGTCAGCTCTTAACTTGACCAATTGCTCATCTATAGCTAATTGCTGCTCTTCGAAAGACTGAATTGACTTTTCAACGGCGGTTAAGCGGTCACTGAATTTTTTCTGCACAGTGCGTAACTCTTTGTGCTCATTGTGTATTGGCATTAGATGCTGCTCCATTTTCTGATCCACCTTTTCTGTCATTATCTCAGCTGCTTCATGGCTAGTGAACCATACCTTATTCCTCTCCGTATCAGTATTAACAACTGAGTCAGGTGAACGCTGCTTCTTTATAGTTGAATTAGAAGCACCTAGATCGATGTTACGGGTGGCGGTAGTTAGGCTATCTATTGACTTTGTTAAATTAGGTGTTACCTCTGCTAAAGTTGGAGATAAAGGAGGTGAATTGGATTCTTGCTTACTTACATCTTTTCCATCTGCATCAGTAATTTTTATAAGTGGCGGGGTTAGATTTTTTTTACCATTAGTACCATTCGGCGTTGGAGGGGGCGATATTCTCGGCTTCTCTTCTTTTACAACACGAGTTATCTCTTTTGTAGCCATTTTAGATGTACCCGCATCAGCTGAAGTTGAATCTAGATGACCGTGTTCAGGGAAAGCTGTTGCCCCTTTAGGTGCCCCTAGCGCTGGAAGGGGTGGCACTCTAGGCCTAACTACTGTGTTAGCTTCAGCTGTATCTTTTGTAGACAGGGTAGCGTTAGCTGACCCTTCCGCTGTTTTAGTTGGTTGTTCGATTGAGTTAACTTTAGATGTACCTGCATTAGCTGCTCTAACGGGAGAAGAAGACTTAGTAGCGTTATATTGTTGCACTGCCTTCAGGACTTCTTTATCACTATGAAATAGGGAGTCATATTCTGGATCGGTCCATATTGCCGTCGCTATACCTACCTCATCGTATTGTGGAAAATCTTCCCTTGTACTCTTTATAGCGTTTTCCTGCTCCGTAGAGAGCACACCATAAGCCGAAGTAGAAGCTGCTAAAGGCTTAGGTGCTGTACCTGATGAAGTTAGCTGTATAGGTGCCCTCTGCTCTTCCGGTATTGAATCCAGTCTAGCTTGTGCCATTTTACGTTCCACTGGCGGTGAAGGGGGGAGCGCTGCAGGCCTACTATTTCCTTGTTTATTTTTAGCTATATCTGAAGCTGTTGCACCTGATGTTGAAGCTTGCCCTCCTCTCACAGCTGCACCTACATTTTGATTTCCTACTTGCTGACTCGACAGATTATATTCCTTAACGAGTTGTTGGAAGTCTCTATTAGTTATTATGCCAAACTGCTCCAAACTATCAGGGTCCTTACGTATTTGCTGGGCTATATACTCAACACTACTACCAGGATTTTTTGTTATATGTTTTGCTATAATAGCATCCCGCGTTGGGTTTCCCTCATAAACCGAAGTAGAAGCACCTGAGCTTGAAGCTGTAGCGATTTTAGGGGCGGTATTTGCTGTAGGTGAATCTTGAGGCCTCTTTTCTTGTTGAGGTTGAGCTGTATTTCCGGGAGCTAGCGGTGTACCTATAGCTGGTACTCCAGCTATATTAGTTTGCTGTGTGACTGACGACTTAGCTTTGGCTAATGTTTTAGACAAGAAACCTGTTTTGCGTGTTGTTGGAGCGTGTGCTACTGCCCCAGCTGTTTCTATATTTTGTTTGTTTAGCATACACGAGTTATGATATTCCTTAATGAGTTGTTCCAAGCGCTCACTTTCCATGTAGTTCAGCTGCTGCATATCGTTAGGGTTCTTACTTATTTGGTGGGCTATCTCCTTAGCAGACTTCTCAGGTTCCCTAAGGACATATTTTGCTATAGTATTCTCCTGTATTGGGGTTATTACCCCATACGCCGAAGTAGAGGCCAGAAGCACACACAGACTTGAGGTTACCAGATATTTTAAAGGTCGTGATTTATTATTTTTCGTCATTATTTTCTCCATGCTAAATATTTAATTAATGTTTCCAGGATATGGTGTTACTTGCTTCCCCGCCCATAATTAATATTTATATGGATATTTATAGGCGTAAAATGAAATCTAATACCAAGTTGCTTTCTTCACATTAGGTCGTCGTATTTCGGGATTCGTCGTGCTCACCTAGCTCTACTAGGTTCCGCGCGCCTCACCACTCATACTCCTACTACTGTCTTGAAAGCAACTTGGTATAAGGGGCGTAAGTACTAAGTTTTGGAACAATTAGTCAATAGATTAATTTTAGAAATTATTAATATTTTAATAGATGTTAATAATTGCATTGTCTTGACCGACAATATATATTAAATTTTGCTGCTGTCAATTAATTTTGTAATAATTAATTTACTAATCGACAAATTAACTGTAACTTATGTGTTGTTAAGTAACAATGTGGGTTAGCTTATCAAACTAATGGTTAATTTTTTACATGAACTAACGATAGAAATTTAATGAGAAATTAATAGATTAATAGATTAATAAATTTAGAGGAGGATTTTCTTAACGTAAGAAATAGAATAAATTAGGGAATAAATAATAGTATTGATTAAAGTGATAATAGGGGTAAGAGGAATATCAAAATGAAAGGAAGAAATTAAACCTATAAAATTTATCGCTAAGCTGATAATTGCGGCGTTAATAATCATTCGTCCTGGAGTACGAGAAATAAGGCGCGAAGTCATGGCCGGGATGAGCAAAATACTAGTGACTAAAAGAGAACCCACTATCTTGATAGTTGAAAATATTGCTAAAGATAAAAATATTAAAAACACTAATTCAATAATTCGGACGTTTATACCTTTAATCTTGGCAATATCTTTATTGATCACAATTAATAGAATTTGATCATAAAAATACCAAATAAACGAAACGACCAATATCAGTAATAGCAATAAAATTCCTATATCATTGAAGGAGGCTGCTAAAATATCGCCAAATAGCAAATTATTAATGTTGATTTGCGCTGGTTTTAAATAACTTATTACTAACGCTAAAGATAGCATAAAGCTTGATACTAAAATCACCACGCTACTGCCAACTGCTTTATTGTTTAGAATAAATACTAAAATGGCAAAGAGAATAGCAACAATTACGCCTGAGGAAATAACAGAAAAATGGCAGATAATACTAATGCTGCCAGCAAGTAAGCTAGCATGCGCTAGCCCGTCGCCAAAATAAACATATTTCTTCCATAGGCTTATACAACCAAGCGGCGCAAAAATTAAACTAATTAGAATGATGGTTAATATTATTAAGAACATGAAATTTTATCAACAGAACCTAATCTAACAGTTAGTAGACCAACATTTTTGTGCTATATTAGAGAGAATTGTATAATTAGCAAGTAACTATGTCTAGCAAAACTTCTATTAATAAACTAGAGTTAGAAAAATTTGAGCCGCTAGCTACAGAATGGTGGGACAACGAGGGCGAATTTAAAATACTACACCAAATAAATCCCATTCGTCTTTCTTATATTATGGACACAATAAGATCCCACTTCAATATAAATGAAGCTGAATATCCAGATCTTAAGTTAAATATATTGGATGTTGGGTGTGGAGGAGGGTTAGTGAGCGCTGGTTTAGTTCAATATATAAAAAATGTTTCTATTACCGGTATAGATGCACTGCAAAGTAATATTGATATTGCTACTATCTATGCTAAAGAACAAAACTTATCTATCAAATATCTTAAATCTACGGTTGAAGAATTAATCACGGATAATAAACAATATGAGATAGTGTTATGTTTAGAAGTAATTGAGCATGTGGATAATATCGCGGATTTTATACAAAACCTTGCTAATTTAGTGAAACCAAATGGCATGATTATAATTTCTACTATTAACCGTACCCTAAAAGCTTATATGTTAGCTATTATTATGGCTGAATATTTTTTACATTGGGTAACAAAAGGTACGCATGATTACCGTAAATTTTTAAAACCTTCTGAAATTTATTCAATGTTTTATAAAAATAATATTGCACTTAAAGCATTAAAAGGTCTTAGTTATAATTTATTAAATCAGGAGTGGCAATTAAGTGATAATATTGAAGTTAATTATTTTGCTTATTTAACTCCTTTAACCTCTTAACCTAGAAATATTGTAAAATATTATGGCTACACACGCAACTCAAGCAAAGGTAATTACTAGATTTGCTCCTTCTCCTACAGGATTTCTGCATATTGGTGGGGCTCGCACTGCTTTATTTAACTATTTATTTGCTAAACATAATAATGGCCAGTTTCTACTAAGAATTGAAGATACTGACAAAGCTAGATCAACAAAAGAGGCCCTAGACGCAATATTTACAGGACTACAATGGCTTAGTCTTAACTGGGATGGGGAAGTAGTATTCCAATCTAAACGCAATCACTTATACCAAGAAGCTGCATTAAAATTAGTGGAGGCAGGCAAGGCCTATTATTGTTTTACCTCACAAAGTGAGATAGATCAACAAAGAGAAGAAGCAATAGTTAATAAAGGCCATTTTCTATTTAATAGCCCTTGGCGGGAGGCGCGCCCTGCTGCTTATCCTAAGGATATTAAGCCAGTGATCAGGCTTAAAGCGCCTAGAAAAGGCCAAACGGTTATTCGTGATAATTTGCAAGGAGAGGTAGTAATCGAAAATTCTCATCTTGATGATATGGTATTATTGCGTAGCGATGGCACAGCAACTTATATGCTAGCAGTAGTAGTAGATGACCATGACATGCAAATTAGCCATATTATTAGGGGAGATGATCATTTAACTAATACAGCGCGGCAAATTCTGCTATACCAAGCTTTTGACTGGCCTATACCGAATATGACCCATATACCTTTAATTCATGGGGAGGATGGAGCAAAATTATCAAAAAGACATGGTGCTTTAGGAATTGAGGCTTATCAAGAGATGGGATATTTACCGGAAGCCTTGTGCAATTATTTATTGAGATTAGGCTGGTCTCATCAAAATGACGAAATTATTTCTAGAGAGCAAGCTATAGCCTGGTTTAACCTTGAAGGATTGGGGAAATCTCCTTCACGTTTAGACAGTGCTAAAATGAATAATTTAAATGCTCATTATTTACGGCAAATCGATCCCCGCATCTTAACAGAGAGGGTTGCTAATATTTTACGCCGCCATCATACAATTAGTCAACAAGAAGTCGAGTATATTCTAAAAGCAATGCCTAGTTTAAAAATTAGAAGTACTAATTTAATTGAACTCGCTGAACTGGCTAAAATTTACTTGATTAATTCTCCATTGATCTATCGTGAGGAAGCTAAAAAAATACTTGTTCATTATGATCAAAAGCTAGTTAAACAAGTTATCTATACATTGGAAAATATAACAACTTTCGATCAAGATGCAATACAAATAGGGTTTAAAGAAATAGCGCAAAATAATGATATGAAACTGGGAGAACTGATGCAACCAATTAGAGCATTATTAACTGGCTCTATAACTTCTCCAAGTATTTTTGAAATTATTTCTATAATTGGTAGAGATAATACGATTGCTCGGTTAACATATATACCAGAAATCTCATCTTAATTTTTTGAACACAGTCTGATACCAAGTTGCTTTCAAGACAGTAGTAGGAGTATGAGTGGTGAGGCGCGCGGAACCTAGTAGCTCTCGGTGAGCACGACGAATCCCGCAATACGACGACCTAATGTGAAGAAAGCAATTTGGTATGAGAAATAGCCACTACCTTAGCCAAAGTGATAATACTCCCCTCATTCATATGCTGCTATAGTCAATTCAGGAGAATTTGGTGCTAGGCGCGATGGAGCGAAGCCTATAGATAATAGGCGAGCGACGAGTAACGACGTCACCAACTTCTCATCAATTGACTATAACTAGATTTTATGAAATTCCCCTTATATTGTAGGTATTAAATTGTTTAAAAAAATATTAAGGATCAAATTTGCTTTAGTAACTACCATATTAATTTTGTTAATTAGCGGAATTAATTTTGCTATAGTTTATTTATTTGTTCCCGGCTCCTTAAAAGAGGAGAAGACCATAATAATCAAATCCAAGCTCTCAATTGAGCAAATGACCAGCATATTATACGAGAATAAAATTATAAAATTGCCTGCTTTATTTACTATACTTGCCAAGATATACTCCTTAAAACATTTATTAAAAAGTGGCGAATATACTTTTACTCAAAATATTTCTCCCATACAAACCTTGAGGATATTAGCTCATGGAAAATCAATAGTTCATAAGCTAATTATACCTGAAGGAGTAATGGTAAGTGAGATAATAAAAAAAATTAACGATGAAGAACGTTTAATGGGAGAGATTTTAGGAGCGGTACCAGAAGGATTTTTAATGCCTTCTACCTATTATTACTCATATGGAGATCAAAAAGAACAAATTATTAACAAGATGCGTAAATTAATGACTGCAGCAATTGACAAAGCGGTTCAAAAATTACCTACCGATTCCCCTCTCAAAACTCGTCTTGATGTATTAATTCTAGCCTCCATTGTAGAAAAAGAAACAAATTTAGATTCAGAAAAACCTTTAGTAGCAGCAGTATTTTTAAACCGCCTTAAGAAACAAATGAAATTACAAGCAGATCCCACTACTATTTATGCTATAACTTTGGGACAAGGAAAGCTAGGTAGGATGCTGACTAAAAGAGACTTAGCGTTACCTTCGCCATATAATACATATTATGTTTTTAATTTACCACCAGGAGCTATTTCTTGTCCAGGTGCGAAGTCCATAGAATCGGTTGTCAACCCTGCTAACGTAGATTTTTTATATTTCGTGGTGAATAGTAATGGCGGACATAATTTTGCTAGCAATATCAGTGAGCATAATAAAAATGTAGACAGCTATCGCAATAGTGTAAATAACATAAAAAAATAAGTCACTTAAGCCCAATATGCTAGGTTTTGAAATGACCTTTTAAGGTTGCTAACTTTATTTTATACCTTTATATCAGCTTTTACCTTACCTGTAAATACATGCGACAGGATGGTGTAGTACTAGGCCGATCTAGTTGGTAGTTAGGTCCGTATAAACTTAACAAAAAGGGAACAAGAAAGTTTGGACTGGTTCTTAAAAAATGCTAGACTTATTCGCGCGATTGATCTATTAATTGATAATGGCGCTAATACTTGTACTATAAGTAGTAATGACAAGCAGTGGTCGTGCCATCTTGTTGAAGCCACGCAAGCTCGTGCGCCTCCATACTACCCTACATTTGTTATAGGAGGTACAACCCTCTTGTCGTTGCGAGCAAACATTAGAAAGTGCGGCAAGCCAGGAAAATTCCAAATAATTAAGTTATTGCATTTTGGAAGGTTTTGTCTGGATTGTCATGCCTGCTAACACAGGTTCGCAATGAGGTTGCAACAAAGCTTTTACCTTAAAAACTTAGTGTAGTATGACTTGTTACTAATAAAATTCGTATAACATAGTTTAAAAAAGAGGTTATTATGCCGCTAAATTTCAATGTTACAACTAATTCACTATCTCCTCTCTATAATAATTCAAGTTATATACCTCCAAGTGACTCCGATTTCCGTTCTGCTAAGGCCAAATCTTCTCTAAAGCCGAATTTCACTGCGTTTTCAAATGACACAATAAAGAGAGCCCAATCTGTCCTTAAAAATTTTGATAATGTTGAAGAAGGAAATGCGGATTTTGATAAGAAGATGGAATTCACTCCTATAGCCGATCATATTAGAGAGGTTAGGAATAAAAGAACAATAGAAGACAATCAGGATAATGTATATAATGTATCATCCTTGTATCATGACACAACAAGTTCCACTGCACCTTATCCTCTCAACCCAATACCACAAGCGCCCATAGGTAGATTTTCTTCTGAATATATACTTAACACTCCATTTGCTAATATCAGGAATGCTCCAACTCTAATTAATGCTTTAATAACTCTTGCTAAACATTCTGAATGTAACACACCTATAAGCATAGAAGGACCCTTGGTTATCATGGCTTTAGAGGGAAATTACCTGCGACATCCAGTTTTAAATAGTGGCAATACACCACTATTAATAGTTAAACCAAATGGTACTAATCATCAGGTGCAGGGAATTAATAATCAGGGAGTGATTTATCTTGCACAAAGTAAAATTGTTAAGATAGATACCCCAGCTTCTGGTACTCGTTGTATCAAAATAAAGACGCCAGAGGAAATAACTGCAATTGTGCAAGCTGAAAAGATCTTACAGGAAGCTCAGACTGCAATATCTAATGCTGATTTTCGTGAAAGATTTATGAACCCCCCAGAAGATGGAAGATCACCATCTTATCGCATAACCGAGAATCAACAAAAGCAATTTATAGTATCTGTAGATCGGCCTACAGCCTTGGCTTTGCACCAAGCAGAAGGAAAGGCCACCACCACAGAAGACGGCATATTTAAAGTTTGTCTAGTAGGAGTGGCCACTTTTATTAGTGGTCTTGGTATTGGTTTGCTCTATAAATATTTAAGGAGTAAACTAACAAATACAGAAGATAATATTTCTGACGCTTCAGATTCAAATAACGTAGCACTATCTCTAGAAGAGGTTGAGGTGCTAGCTCAATTAATGACAGCAACCTCACCAGAGCCAGGAGGGTCTCAATAAACTGCTTGCATAAAGATCATACTTGTATAGCCTTCGTTTAGCTGGTGACACTTGATTTTGCAGGATTTTTGTTAGGCTTACTTATTCTTTTATACTGTTTTCGCAACCTCACCTTTAAATTCAAGCGTCACCAGCTAAACGAAGGCTATACTTAAATGTATGTGAGGATTTGAGCCTAGATTTATTGTCCAAATTACCATCGCCCGTAGAGTTTGGAAAGAAGTCTATTAAATGTATTGCTACATAAGAGATGTGGCAACAGTTTAGGGGACAAAGTTATAGTCATGGCGGGTTAAAAGTCGCATTTGCGCTTAAAGGTTATCCAAGGAATATGAATTCCTGACTGATTCAACTAAAAACATGATTTTTTTTAGCTATGAATAAATTAATTCTTCGAAGGCAATTTTACTAGAATTATTTAGCGTGCGGACAATCTGTAAATTAAGCTTGACCTTTAAAACTTTTAAATTTATTGTATATACACCACTTTTTTTAGACAATATTTTAGGTTTTTATGTCAAAAGCGCCAAGCGATTCACAGAATCGGCAAATATTAATAGATAGAAATAATATTACAGCTTCCTTATCTTCCTCTCTATTCATGCATTCCTCTCTTCTCTGTTCTCATTGGCTCTAATAGTCAAAAAATAATTTAAATTCTATATACTGCTCCTATTCTAAGCATTGTTTTTGCGTGATAGCGTTCTTGCTACTATTTGTATGCTTCACTCTACTACTTAAAATAAAATCCAATTCTTAATGAGCAATATATTTTCCTTGGTACATAGCTTAATCTAAAGCATTTTAACTTTTTTTAATCTATGTAAAATTAACATTTATAATATGAAGTAAATTTTATGAGTAAAGTCATAGACTTATCAAAAACAGATAAATTTCCTCCTTTCTTGAAAATATTATTTTTTGTTGAGATGTGGGAACGTTTTAGTTATTACGGTATGCGATCATTATTAGTACTGTTTTTAACTTCTAATTTAGGATTTGAAGATGCAAAAGCTTATGCGATTTATTCTTTATTTGCAGCAATAGGGTATGCGGGCCCCGTACTTGGCGGCTTCATAGCCGATAAATTAATGGGATTTCGTAACATGGTGATGCTAGGCGGCATTATTATTACTGCAGGTCACGTATCTATGACATTAGTTGAGCTTAAACCAGAATTAATATATTTTGGACTAACGCTAATAGCAGTAGGTACTGGGATGTTTAAGGGGAATGTAACAAATTTGCTCGGCTCTTGCTATCAAGAGGACGATCCAGAACGTAGTAGAGGATTTAGCTTATTCTATGTCAGTGTAAATGTCGGCTCCTTCCTAGCTGCTATTTCATGCAGTTATATCGCTTACTTATATGGTTGGCACTATGGTTTTGGTCTAGCAGGTATTGGCATGTTCATAGGGCTTATTACCTTTACTAAATTTCAGTATCTTTTAGGAGAGAATGGGATCTCACCACGTCCTGACCTAATGACTAAAGCAGTGTTTAGCATGATGCTTGTTGGTAGCTGTTTTGTAGCAATATTAGTTTCTAATATGCTTAAATATAGTGAATTTTTCGCTAATATTCTTATACTGATAGGGGTAACAGTTTTCGGTATATTTGCTTATATGATATTGAGATCGTCAAAAGAGCAAAGAAAAAAGTTAATAGCGTTATCTATACTCTTAATATTCTTTACTTGTTTCTTTGCGTTAGAGATGCAGCTTGGCTCTTTAATTAATTTATTTGCTGAAAGAAATGTGGTAAGTATGTTATTAGGTACCAAAATCCCAGCTTCTATCTCTCAAGCCATTAACCCTTTATCGATAATCATATTAGGAGTATTACTTGGATTCTATATGAAGTTTGACAAGAAATACGCAACTTCTATCTTTGCTTTTGGTCTTTTAACTATGCCGATATGCTTTTTCATCCTATATATCGGATGTTTAAATGCTGATTTGCAAGGTAAAGTAGGGTATTTATATCTGGTCACTGCTATATCATTTATGAGCCTTGGAGAACTATGTATCGCCCCATTAATTCAAGAGCAAGCTAGCTTACTTGCCCCTAAAAACTTGAAAGGTTTTGTCATGGGTATAGTAATGCTTGCGGCAGCATTTGCTAATTTGGCTGGAATTATAATATCCAAATTTATGTCAATCCCTACTGTAAATGGTGAAGTCGATTGTTTACAATCTTTGGAGATATATCAAGAAGGCTTCTGGAAAATAGCAATATTTAACTTAGGACTTGCCGCCCTATTTGTCCTTTTTGGTAGATTTGTACATAAGGTTATAGTTAATAAACAATAGTATATAATTGTTTTATGAAGATAAACATTAGACCTCTTGCATAACCTAATCTAATTGGTAATTTTGTTGTCAAAACTCATCTCCGTTCCTCACGTACAATTTAAGTACGTTGCGGTACTCGACTTCGTTTTTCCTAAAAATTCCTCAATTATCTTTAGGTTATGCAAGAGGTCTATTAGAGAATAGTACATAGGGTCAAATAATCAGTACGCTAATTACAAAAACCCCACCCAGAATAAGGTGGTAGCAGGATCATGGGATGATAATACAGAAGCTCTACCTCATACATATCAAGTAGATGCTAATAATGACTGCTGTTCTGGTTGGAGCGATTGTGGCATGATAGACTGTGGAGGTTTGGCTGGCTGCTGTATGTTGCAAGAGTAGCTTGCGGGTTGTTGAAGGCAACGCTCTTCAAACTAGCATCCCATTTACCTGATGCTCCCAAAGCGCCTTAAATTTACCATTTTGCACTGCTAGTAGTGCTGAAAAATTGCCCTCTTCAACAATTCTTCCCTCTTCTATCACCACAATTCTATCCAAATGCCTTAGGGTTGAAAGGCGATGTGCTATGGCAATTACTGTAGAGTTATTAGCTGCAAGCATGGTGTTTATTGATTTCTGAATTTCCTGCTCAGTTTGGCTGTCAAGGGCCGAAGTTGCTTCATCTAAAATCAAAATTGGTGCATTTTTCAGAATAGCTCTGGCAATGGCAATACGTTGACGCTGTCCACCGCTTAGCCTTACACCTCTTTCGCCTACTAAGGTAGCATATTGGTCAGGTAAGCTTTTAATAAATTCGTGGATATTCGCTGCTTTTGCAGCGTTTTCTATTTCAGCTTGGGTTGCATTTTCTCTAGCATATCCAATATTTGCGCCAATAGAGCGATGAAAAAGCATAATATCTTGGGGGATTAATGATATTTGAGAACGTAAACTATCGGCAGAAATATCATAGATGCTTTGATCATCAATGATAATATCGCCATTTGTTGCTGGAAAGTTTTTGAGCAACAAAGAGATTAATGTTGATTTTCCAGCCCCAGAATGCCCCACTATACCAACCTTTTCACCTGGCTGGATAGAAAGATTTAGGTTTTTTAATATATTGCTATTGCCTTGATAATTGAAAGAGAGATTCTGGAATATAATTTCACCTTTGGAGATTTTTATTTCAGTAGCGTTAGGTTTGTCAATTGTATCTTGAGGAACTTGCATCACTGTAAAAGCAGAACGAAAAGCAGCTATATTTTCCAAAAAATCTTTAACCTCCATTGAGGCAATCCAAGAATTTTCAGTAAATAAAAATGTCAGGGACATAACGAAGGCAATATCACCAATTGAAATTTCGCCGCTATTTCGCATATGGATAACATAGCAAAATAGCGATATTAAAAATGCCCAAAAAAATAGGCATACTATTATGGAGATAATTAAATCATACTTATAATATTTGATCATTAGGGGATTATGTACATTATCGTAATAATCACGAATCTTTTGTAATTCTAGATATTTTGTAGCAAAAGAAAAAATTGTAAAAATATTGGCAACACGATCTGCTACTGTTCCAAATAAATGATAATAAGAATCTAGTTTATCTTGCTCCATTTTAGCAAGCTTTGTAAAAAAGATAAATGCTAGTGGTGAGTAAATAGCTATAAATATCACCACAAAAAGAAATATCTTTATATTAGTGAAAGACAAGGCAATTCCAGAAAATAATGTAACTAATAGCGGTTTACTAAGTTGATGTTCAAGAGCTTGATGCATATTAAAGTAGTGATCACCAATGCCCTTTATCTTGCCAACAATTGAGCCAGAAAGATTATTTTGAAAAAAACTATATGATAAATTAAAGCAATGTTTGCAAGCTTTATCCAATATATTTTGCAAAATATACGGCATGCATCTTAATTGAGCAAAATTATGGGCGCGCCATGCGGTGTCAAGAATAACTTGTGCTCCTACGAATAATGCTATTGGTTGCCAGCTTTGCATAAAAGTAATATGCTGATTCTGAGTAAATAAATCAATTAAAAGCTTTACAGCATAATTGTACATAATCGGATATACACCATTGGCAAATGGGGCAATCATCATTATGAGGTATGCGTATTTGTATGGTTTTATTACTGACCACAGAAAGGAAACTGGATGATTCATCTTGCAATAATTTTATTGGTAATATATTTAGTACAGCTTACCATCAGCAAACTAATTATTAAAAAATAAAGGGGCATAGTAAGTAACGAGTTAAGTAGCAATGCGCCAATACCAAAGACAAATATTGAACTAGCAGCACCTATAGTATCTTGATAGCACATGAGTGCCTTTACTGAGTATATTTGGGATACCAATGCCAAAACTAATGTAAAACAACATCATACATATCATAATTAGTATAATACTTAAAGTGGATTTATCATTTATCACCCTTAGACCAACTAAAATGGAGAAAACGACCATTAAAAACTTTATCAGCGCTATGAATTTTGCCAATCATATTGCAACGCTTGCACAAGCCGAAGCTCATCATCCTAATTTAATGATTGCCTGGGGAATATGTGCCGTTGCAATATGGACACATAAAATTGACGGTCTTACCGAAAATGATTTTATTCTAGCAGCCAAAATAGACTTATTATTCAAGTAAAGCTTATTCTAATTGCTAAGAACAGAGCTATTGCGCTAAAATTAAGATATTAATAAGAAAATAGTCATATTCATTGACCAACATTCAAAATCACAAAGAATATCTCTCTGGCATTGTAGAACGTATCGCGTACCATAGTCCTGAAAATGGCTTTTGTGTTTTACGCATCAAAGTAAAGAATTATAAAGATTTAGTAACAATCACTGGCAATATACCTAGTATAACCGTAGGAGAATATATTCAATGCAGTGGTATATGGTATAATGACCATAATTACGGTCAACAATTTAAAGCAACTTTTATTAAAGCGTTACCTCCAAGCAGCATAGAAGGAATAATAAAATATCTTGCTTCAGGTTTAATTAAAGGTATAGGATGTTACTACGCTGAAAAATTAGTTAACACATTTGGTGATAAAGTATTTGAAGTCATTGAACAAAAACCTCATTTATTATCTACCGTTTCTGGCATTGGCAAGGTCAGAGCAGACAGTATTTGTAAAAATTGGCATGAACAAAAAATGGTACGTGAGATTATGGTATTTTTGCAATCTCATGGCATTGGTACCAATAGAGCAACCCGTATTTATAAGATTTATGGAGAGCAGGCAATAGAAATTGTTTCACAAAACCCATATAGACTTGCACAAGACATAAGAGGTATAGGCTTTATTTCTGCGGATATTCTTGCTAAAAATATTGGTATAGCAGAAAACTCAATTATTAGAGCAAGAGCAGGTATTAAACATGTGCTTTTAGAAGCAACTTCAGAAGGGCATTGTGGATTACCGCAAGATACACTAATACAAAAAACCAGACAACTTCTTGGAATAAATCTAGATCTGGTAATAGAAGCAGTTAATATGGAGAGTGCAGCAGGATTGATTATTCTAGATACTATAGCTAATAACAGAATTATATTTTTAAAATCTTATTACATATATGAAAAATACATATCTAATACTTTGCTTGCCTTAAACAAGCAGTCTGTTATCTGTAACGAGATAAATTACCAACAAGCTATCGCATCAGTAGAAGATAAGCTGAATATTTCCTTAGCAGAACATCAAAAGCAAGCCTTAATTCACGCTTTGCAGAGCAAAGTGATGGTCATTACAGGTGGGCCTGGAACGGGTAAAACAACACTAATTAACATACTACTAACAGTATTACAAACACAAAATTTAATTATTAAACTCTGCGCTCCTACAGGTAGAGCGGCAAAAAGACTTGCAGAAACTACCAAGCTAGAAGCAGTAACAATCCATCGCTTATTAGCTACTGACCCTAATCATGGTAGTTTCAAGTACAATAAAGATAATTTACTGCAATGTGATTATCTGATTATTGATGAAATGTCTATGGTTGATGTCTCATTGTTTTATTCACTCCTGCAAGCTTTACCTAAAAATATCTCCTTAATACTAGTGGGTGACGTTGATCAGCTACCTTCAATTGGCGCAGGGCAAGTTTTACACGATATTATTAATTCGAACGTGATAACAACCATTAAGCTAACACAAATATTTAGGCAAGCAGCTGCTAGTAATATTATTAAGAATGCTCATAAAATAAACCATGGGCAAATGCCTGATTTACTACCTGCTCAGAGTTCAGATTTTTTCTTCGTTAATGCAGAGCCAGGTGATGATCTCTTAACTAAAATAATTAATTTGATTAAGGAACGTATCCCTCAAAAATTTGGATTCAATCCCATAAATGATATTCAGATCCTTGCCCCAATGCAACGAGGCAACTCTGGAGTTAGAGTTCTTAATATTGAGATACAAAAAGCCTTAAATCCTACTTACGAAGCTGGAATTTTTAAGTTTGGCCAGTATTTTGCAATTAATGACAAAGTGATGCAAATTGAGAATAATTATAATAAAGAGGTTTATAATGGAGATATTGGTATAATTAAAAATATTGATAATATCGAACAGGAATTAGTTATTACATTTGATAAACGTGATATTATATACGATTATAATGACCTAGATCAGATTACGTTGGCTTATGCTATAACTATTCATAAATCTCAAGGATCTGAATATCCTGCGGTCATTATTCCAATTACTATCCAAAGTTATATCATGTTAAAAAGAAATTTGTTATATACAGCTATTTCCAGAGGAAAACGTTTAGTGATACTAATTGGCCAAAAGAAGGCTATAGCTATAGCAGTTCAAGATAAAACGCACATCCAGCGTTATTCTAAACTTAAAGAGTGGCTGATTTCGTGTTAAAGTAACGCAGTAAAATATATAATATGTTATATATTCAATAAAACTATAATCAACTATGTGTAATACCATTTCCCTATTAGCTTTAAGGCTCTTATTCTTAGTGCGTACGGATATGGCTTACTCATTCTAATAATAAAATTTTATGTTCTTAATATCTTATTACTAAATTAATTTTATAATAATGTCAGAAACTTAATGGATTATGCTGTACTAATTAAGAGAAGAGAGAAAGATAATATAAGCAATGAAGAATAATTAATTATAATTAATAAATTTTAATTAAATATTGACGAGCTCTACAATTTCTATTAAAGTTAATAACTTTGGTACTAAAAACGCCATACAAACAACGGTTTGTTCTGAACTGTAATATCGGACTCCTTGTGCTTTATGCTGGGAGTCTTATCACTATACAATAGCGCTTTTCTGCGTGAAGGTGATAGGGTATGATTGTTTGCATGGTTTTTAGCTCCCAATATCACTGTATCAAAGGGAAGCTTTATATGTTTATTTGCTGATTCAGTAAAATCACTTCCCTAAACTTAGCAAGAAAGTCGCATAATTCAATATTACAAATATTATATTTATGCTCACTCAAAGTATTGTTAAGCTTAATGAAGAAAAATTACAAGAAGCTATAGATTATATTATTTATCGTGGCCACTATAGCGCTTATCTATTTGAAATAACTGCCATTCTTCTAGAAATTTACCCAACTACTAATACACTCGTTGCAGGGTTGTTATTTAGCACTTTAAAGGAAGCCACTTTGCCCACGGCTATTTTGCAGTTACAAGAAATTTCTAATAATTTTGGTGGAGAAGTAGCAAATATTGTAGAAGCGGTTATTAAGTTATCAACAATTAATTATTTACCTTATGACAGTACTCAAGGTCAGAAATTTTATGACTTATTAATGCTAATGTCAGAAAAAATGATTAAAGAAGTATTATGTATCAAGCTAAGTTACTTAGTACATGATATTAGTGTCTTTAACTTAAATCCATCACTTAAGCAACATATTACTACTGTTTTAGAAATCATGGAAATTTATATCCCGTTAATGGAAAAACTTGAGTTCAAAGAAATTGCAGCTGAGTTGCAGGAAATTTGTTTTATGATCATACTACCAGGCACGAAAGAATATATTGTGAGACGATTATATACAATCTTTGGTCGAGATATCAAAGCTTCAATAGCTAAAACCGTGCATGTATTACATGATACTTTGAGGGCACAAGGTATCAAAGCTAAAATATTCGGTAAAATTAAAACTTCCTACTCTATCTGGTTAAAACTGCGACCGCAAAATGTTCGTGTAAAAGAATTATACGATATTCTAGTGTTTAGAATTATAGTTGATAATTTACAGCAATGTTATCAGGCACTTAAGGTTATACATAATAAATATCAAGGTGGGGTAGAACAATTGCACGATTACATTTGCTCTCCAAAACCTAATGGTTATCAATCTTTGCACACTGTAGTTATAGGGCCAGAGCAAAAAAATATAGAGATTCAAATACGCACCCACACCATGAGTGAGTATGCCAAGCATGGGACAGCAGATCATTGGCAATATGAAAGAAAAACAACCGCTACTAAGGGCAGAATATATAATATATCGTAAATGCGCCACATTTTATATCAAATAGTTTATTTACTATCTTATTCTTATTAAGAATTTAAAACTAATCTACCTAATTAACAATAGCCTATTTACAAGTTATGTAAGTTATTAGGAAGATATTCGCTGGGGAAATTAGCCCAATTTAGCACTATACACACTACTTTGTTCTTTGTGATAGAGAAATTTTAGGCTAGTAGGCAAAAACATATAAGACATTTTAGTAACTAATAATTTAGCAATATTGTCGATGCAAGAATATGCACTAAATAATGAAGGAGCTATTACCTCTTTAAAAAGATGGCAAAAAGAAGCTGTAGGGTTACTCTATATCGGTACTTTCTTAGAATATTTTGACTTGATGCTTTATGTGCATATGGTTGTATTGTTAAATGAATTATTTTTTCCTCAGCTAGATCCTCATACCACTTCTATTATTACCGCTGTTTCTTTCTGTACTACTTATCTACTACGGCCTGTAGGGGCACTAATTTTTGGATATATCGGAGATCAGATAGGACGTAAGGCCACTGTTACGATAACCACCTTTATTATGGCTATCTCTTGCCTAATTATGGCTAACCTTCCCACTTATAAAGAAATAGGAATCTCCGCCTCCATATTAGTTATAATTTGTCGTGGTTTACAAGGAGTGGCTTCTATGGGTGAACTAATAGGGGCAGAGCTTTATATAATTGAAATAACAAAACGTCCTGCACAATATTTACTGGTAACACTAATTTCAGTTTTTACTGTTGCAGGTGGGGCCACTGCTTTATGTATTGCTTCGCTTGTGACTTCCTTTCAACTTAATTGGCGTTTAGCATTTTGGATTGGTACTGCAGTAGCAATAATTGGCATAGCAGCGCGAACATCGCTACGAGAAACACCAGAATTTATTAAAGCAAAATATCAAATTAAAAAGGAATTAGCTAAAATTAATAGGAATACAAAATTAACAAGTAATCTAACTGATCACATAAAAGTTAGTAAGCAAACAATATTATCTTATTTTCTAATATCATGTGGCTACCCTGTCTGCTTTTATTTTTCGTATATTTATTGTGGAACTATTTTAAAGTCTACTTTTGGGTTCAACTCTGCCCAAGTAATTCATCAGAGTTTTATTGTATCAATAATACAATTACTGGGCATATTTTTATTTGCTTTTCTAAGTTATAGAATATATCCATTAAAGATTGTGAAAGTTAGGATGATTATATTTTTTATTCTTATATTGTGTTTTCCCTATTTAATAAGTCATATAAGTACTTCCTTTCATTTATTAGTAATACAATCATCTATTGTCCTAGTTGCAATTGATATAATGCCCGCTGTTTCAATTACCTTAAAACACTTTCCTATATTCAAACGTTTTACTTACGCTAGTATCTTATTTGCTTTGTCGCGTATTGTTATGCACCTTCTTACTTTCTTTGGGATAGTGTATTTGACCAAATATTGTGGTCATTGGGGGATATTAATTATTATGGTTCCAGTATCTCTAGGATTTGCGTTTGGGATACGCCACTTTGAAATGTTAGAATCAAAAAGTTTTTCATCCAAACAATATGGTAAGGTAATTTATTTATCAGACTTTATTCGTAATAGTCAAGATATATGATTCATACGTACTTTAATATATCTATTGCTTTTTAATAAACAATTTAATTAACGTTCCCCACTAATCTAACAGCTTAAAACATCATTAACTAACTTGAGTAAGGTATGAGCAAGAGATTTAATATATTCTCAAATGACTCTAAAAATTGGAACGTACAACAAGGGGGGAGTGATAGGAAGGTAGGTATATTATCTGAGCGCACGAATTCCTGGCACCTTTTTGGAACCAATGCTTCAAAGCAAAAGAGTAGAGTTAGTCTGCTGAAATATTGCCTTATTGTTTTTATAAAGAGTAATTTGGCAATTATATTCATCACTGCCGCACAAGCGAGTGGTCGTGCTAATTTTTCTTCGCTTGAACCTTTTGAGAGCTGGAGCCCTAAAAAAAATATTGAAAGCGATTCTTTAGCTAGTCTCTTTTTGAATGACTTAAATAATACACCAAAAGATCACAAAAACGGGAACACCCCCTTACCTCTTCCTATTGCAGTGGGAGAACAACAACAACTTGCATATCAACGGGCGGTATATCGACTGTGTTACAGCGTTTCAGATAATAACACAAATGCAGATTCTGAGTATATTGTAGGTATGATAAAGGCTACGGAAGCAAGTATAGAGAAGGCGGCGGATGACTTTAAGAGAGAAAAATACTTGAGAAAGAAGGAAAGTAAAAGCTTTAAGATTAAGAAGAAAGGAGGAAATTCTAAGAATAAGCACAAACACCTTAATAAATATATAGAGAATCTTAAAAAAGAAGTAAGTATTTCTTTTAACAACATACCTTCTCCCATAGTACCCCACAGATTTTACAGGAGGGTTAAAATAATAAATTGAATAAGTGACTGAGAGTCACTAATCTCCGCTGAGAAACAAGCAACAGGAGGTATTAATGGACTCTCAATCACTATACCAAATATTATACATATTTTTAGATTGGCACCCAGCACGAATTAAAACATTTGCAGAATTAATTTGTGCAGTAGTAAAAGCTAAAACTGTGAGAATCAAAGAATTAGCACTGTATGTCGCTTCTAAAGGCAATTTGCATGCCAAGATTGTTAAAGTTGAGCGTTTGCTTTTAGAACAAAATATGTGCTTTATAAGTTTAGGGAAAATTATTGTTAAATTGCTCTGTCTAACAGGTAAAATTAGCCTTGCCATAGATAGAACCAGCTGGCAATTTGGTATTAAAAATTTGAATTTTTTTGTTGCAACTATCGTTTATGGTAATATTTCAATTCCTATAGCATGGTTGTTACTTGATAAAAAAGGCAACTCTTCTACTAATGAAAGAAAGAAATTGATTGAGCAAATTTTAACAATTATACCTAAGGAAATGATAGAGCTTATCCTTGCCGATCGGGAATTTGTTGGTGAGGAATGGTTGCAATATATGGGTGGAATCCAAAAATTACCTTTTGCTATCAGGCTAAGAAAAAGTGAGAAGGTCAAGCATTTCAACGGTGGCAAGATGAAGTTGAATAAATGTTTTGCCGATATGCAAATGGGTGACACTAAAACTATAGAAAGCAAAATTTACAATGGTATGGCAATTAAAATAACTTGTTTGCAATTAGAAAGAGAGCAACTATTTATTGCTAGTAATGTGCTTATTGGTGAATGTGCTTTGCTAGCATATAAGCAGAGGTGGAGCATTGAGCGACCTTTTCTGTCTCTCAAGTCATCTGGATTTAATATTGAAGATACCCACATTACAGATCAAAAAAAGCTGGAAAAACTATTTGCAATAGTATCTTTATCCTTAGCTATTTGCGTGCTTGCTGGTGACATTAAGAACAAAATTTATCCTATAAAGATCAAAAAACATGGTCGTAAATTATACTCATTATTTACTTACGGATTTGATTGGATAAAAGATTATTTTTATAACTCGTTAAGTGATACCCCTGCTATGTTGTTTTCATTACTACGAAAACACATTATGCATGCCTTTCAACTTCAACAATAAGTGTGGGGTACTATGATAAAGCACATATTTTGTTCTAAAAGCAAACGCTCAACTTTAACAATCTTGGCATGCAAATTGCCTTTAGAAGCGACATACAGTGCTAATTCTTTGATTCTCACAGTTTTAGCTTTTACTACTGCACAAATTAATTCTGCAAATGTTTTAATTCGTGCTGGGTGCCAATCTAAAAATATGTATAATATTTGGTATAGTGATTGAGAGTCCATTAATACCTCCTGTTGCTTGTTTCTCAGCGGAGATTAGTGACTCTCAGTCACTTATTCAATTTATTATTTTAACCCTCCTGTAAAATCTGTGGGGTACTATGATATTTACTATCTATATAAATATTACGATTTACGCGAATTCGGGATAAGGTAAGAAGAAATAGTTGATTAGAATAGGGGTTGCAAGGTCATGACACCTGCGTTAAATAGTGTGTTTGAACAAGTTAAATACAGCATAGACATGAAAAAAGATATCACAGAATTATATAGTTTTATAGATGATTTTTGTAAAATTTATCTGAAGAGGAGAATACTGCTCTCACCTGAAGAGTTGATAGACGATAGAATCAAAATCAAGAGTAGCAGGAGCAAAAGCAGTACATATTAGTACGTTGCTACCTTAAACCCTGAAGACGACAATGCAATTCTTGATTTTCATCGAGTATATATACTATGATTTAATAGTTTTATGGTATAATGAGATATAGGTAGTGAATTGAAGAAGTTATATCTCACGCGGGGGAGTTATTGTCTTCTCATATTCTTCTATAATAGTATTATTTATTCTACGAGGTGGTAAAGACTCATTTGTTATTGGTTCATCAAAATCTTCAGTTAAAAATCTCTTTTTTATCTCAGATTTCTTAAGATTATTCCGATCTAATTTATTATTTTGTTCAACTCTTCCTTCTTCTAATTTGTTAGGAAATATTATCTCAGAATTTTTGATACTATCATCCTGTGGCAAAATAGTACCAGGACATCTATGTTTTTCCAATTCTTGCTTAGTTTCATTGAGGAGAGCTTTAATATTCTCTAACTGCTTTTGCATCCCTACACTAGCATCATCTTGGCTTTTACTTTTGACTTTATTATTGGCTACCGCTAACCTAGCAGCCCCTTTTCTTGTTTCTTTAGGCGATGGTTTATCTTTAATATGCTCCATATCTTGCTTAATCATTTTGAGATACATTTTCCGATTCCTTAAAGTTGGATTTATTGTTTCTGTCTCATCCTCTCTAAGCAACTCTTCTTCCTCATCATCAAAATTTTCTTCTACCACATTCCTTTTGGCAGTTGCTATATATTTTTTATTATAAAGCGGCGGGCGTTTTCTACCTTCAAAGCCTGTTCTATCTATCAATTTATTATTAGCTGATCTTTTAAAATATCCTCGAAAATTGTCAGTACAACCAGACAGTAGACATAATCCCAACACATTAATAATAATTTTCTTTAACATAAGCATACCTAATTATCCTTTTATCAACTTTCATGGCACTGATACAATTGATTTGTTAAACCCGATGGGTCACAAATAATAATACCAAGTTGCTTTCAAGACAGTAGTAGGAGTATGAGTGGTGAGGCGCGCGGAACCTAGGAGATCTAGGTGAGCACGACGAATCCCGAAATACGACGACCTAATGTGAAGAAAGCAATTTGGTATAAGAGTTAACTCACAACTCTTTCTATTGCATCTGCTAAAATTTTAGTACCATCATTTTTTCTTTTTAACAATTCTAAAGATGTTTGTTTTAATATATCACGATTTTTTATTAACACTAATAATTTATCTGCTAATATAGACGCAGTAATGTCTTTTTGCTCAAAACACCACCCTGCTCCACTTTCTTCTAATGCCCGTGCATTATAAAATTGATGATTATCAGCAGCACTAGGCAAGGGAATAAATATCGCAGGAAGCCCTATATAGCTCAGTTCAGCAATAGTTGATGCTCCTGCCCTTGCTATTACTAATTCATGATTTAAATATTGGTAGTGCATATCATAGAAAAAATCGGCCAATTTATAGGATAATTTTAAATTACTATAAACCCCAATAATACTGGCATGGTCTTCTAGCGCTGCTTGCTCTGTGACATGCAGTTGAATATTAGGATTAGCAGTAACTAAGATTTGAATTGCCGTAGGTATTAGAATGGAGAAAAACTTTGCTCCTTGACTTCCACCAAAAATAAAAATCCTAAAAGGAATATGATTAAAATCATTTTTTATCTCTAAGTTTCTAATATTTTCCCGCACAATATTACCGATCACTATTTTCTTGTTACTATCCAAATCAGTACAATTTTGAGTATCGTCATAAGTCAGCGCTACCTTGGCTGCATATTTTAAGAAAAATCTATTGGTTTTTCCTAAGAAACAATTTTGTTCGTACACTATTATAGGAATACGTAAAAATAAAGCTGCCAGCAATGGCGCAAAAGTTGGGTATCCACCAAAGCCAATTATAACTGAAGGTTTGATTTTGCTTAACAAGAATACTAACTTTAACGTTACCAATAATAAAGATATAAATAATTTCAGTTTATTAATTATACCTTTAGGAAAGAGTCTAATATTGATTATATGTACGATTAATTTTAAATCTTTAGTAATATATTTCTGACATCTAATATCAGTAAACAAATGGAGCTTATAACCACGCCTGATTAATTCTTCCCCTAAAGTAATAGCAGGAAATAAATGCCCGGCTGTCCCTCCACCGACTACAACTATTGTTTTCATATATCAATATTTTGAATTTTATATTTAGTCAAAGAAGTTTTATGCCTAGTAAAACCTAATAACATACCTATGGCAGTGGCAGTGGCGAGTGTAGAAGAACCCCCGTAACTAATAAATGGCAGGGTCATACCTTTAGTTGGTAACAAGTGTAATGTCACTCCCATATTAATTACAGATTGTAAGCCTAACTGCACTGCAATCCCACTGGCCGCTAATTGAGTAAATTTATCCTTTTCATTTATCAGTTTTAGTATACTACCAATTACTATAAAAGCAAAGATTCCAATAATGATAAGGCAAATCATAGCTCCAAATTCTTCCCCAGCAACGGCAAAAATAAAATCAGTATGAGAATCAGGTAGTACCTGTTTCACTGCTCCTTCACCAGGACCGCGACCATATAAACCTCCATGCTCAAATGCTCGAATTGATTTGCTCACTTGGTAGTTCTCGCTACTATCTGGATCTAAGAAACTGTTAATTCTTTTTGTGACATGAGGTAGCCAAAAATACGCTACTATAATACCTACTAGCCCCATAAAAGTAGCAAGTATAATCCAAAATATTGGCATTCCCGCAATAAAAAGCTGGACCCCTAGAACCAAAGTAATCATTACTAGCATGCCAAAATCAGGCTGAATAATCAATAATAAAGCAACTAAACTATAGAGCATTAAACAAACAAAAAAACTTGGGAAATTCTCTTTAAACTTAAGAGATAATATCCACCCTACTATCACAACAAAAAAAGGTTTGATAAATTCGGAAGGCTGCATAGATAGGCCAAGAATGTTAATCCAACGCGTAGCGCCTTTCACTTCATATCCATAAAATTTAACTAGAATTAACATTATTATACAGATAATAAAGCTTAGAATCGAAAATCTTTTTAACCAGTTTTTGGAAATTGATGAGAAAAAAATAATCAACACCACAGCTAAGGCTAGATATATTGCTTGTCTTATAACAAAATAATGCTTACTTAACCCAACCCTATTAGCTATTGTGGTACCAGTAGTGGTCACTAACATTAAACTAAAAACAAATAAAATGACGGCAGCAATAATTAATTTTTGATCAATACTACGCCACCACCATTTGATAGAATTATTAGATATGTCTTTCGTTGGATTACCATTCATCGTTATTTATGCCATGTTTTTTATATCATTAACCGCAGCATTATATAATTTTATAAATAATTCTCCGCGTTCCTCAAAATTTTTAAACTGGTCAAACGAAGCACAAGCTGGCGCTAATAAAATATTTTTTATTTTACTCTCATCTACCTTGATATCTCGCATAGCCATATTAAACGCCTCTGTTAAATCCGTACAAATTTGATATGGTACTTTCTTCTCGAGTGTTAAAGCAAATATCTCCTTAGCCTGACCAAAAAGGTAAGCCTTACGAATTTTATGAAATAGTGGTTCTAACTCCGCAATACCAGCATCTTTGGAGATTCCTCCTGCTAACCAATATATATTATCAAGAGAGGCAAGCGATTTAGAAGCAGCATCCGCATTCGTAGCTTTACTGTCATTATAAAAATTCACCTTATTGCTATTATTATCGCCTAAATAATGCCTCTTACTAAAATCAGCAATATCTGAATAGATTGTACCAATATACTGCATCCTATGCGGGAGGCCCTTAAATTCCATGATAGCAGTAATTATTTCTTCTGGCCTAACGCCAAGGATACGACAAGCCGCGTAGCTAGCGGCAATATTTTCTTGATTATGAGAGCCTAATAAATATTTATTATTAGCAAGTGGTAAAATAAGAGAGGATGCTATATTATCATAAATCATGTTATGATAAACTGACACTCCTGTAGCAAGAATTTTACGGGTAGAAATAGGAAGCAAGTTAGTCCTATTTTCTGTGGCTAACTGCTCAAAAAGCTGCTTCGTGATTTCATTATCAACACTAATTACAGCAAAGGAATCTTTATCTAATCTATCATAAACCTTCTGCTTAGCAGCAATATAGTTCTCCATACTACCATGCCTATCTAAATGATCTTGAGTAATATTGAGAAGTATGGCAATTTTCGCTTTAAAGTTTTGTAATAAATCTAGCTGAAATGAAGACACTTCTAATACATAGCCAGGAGCTGTTAAATCCATACCCAAAACTGGAATACCAATATTGCCACCAACTGGATAATTAAAACCCCTGGCTTGTAAAATATAACCAATTAATGATACTGTCGTACTTTTACCATTCGTGCCAGTCACAGCGATGAAATTTGCCCCTCTCACTTCATCAAATAATAATTCTATGTCGGAAGTTATTAATATATCATTAGCAGTAGCTAATTGCACAATCTCATGAGATAAGGGAATGCCAGGGCTTAAAACAATTTTATCTAGGTTTTGCCATCTAGAATCCGATAAATCCACTAGTTTATCATCGCCATAAATTTTAGTAAAAGCCTCTCTACTAACACTATTTTGATCATAGCATATTACTTGCGCCACTTTATAAAGCGCTTCATAAGAAGCTATACCAGTTTTGCCTAAACCAAATATACCGATTTTTTTATGCTTTTGTGAAAGCAGCAATGACATATTGTATTAACATTTATTGTGGATATCAAAAAGATGATTTATCTTCTCTAATATAGAGATAGAGTTTGTCGCGTAACTCAAATTATTTAAGCAATCTATTATCTACCTATCTCGTTGATTAAAGCTTTTTCTCCATCATTAAGCTGATCTGTCACTTGCTGAGTATTACTTTTTTCCTCAATGGTTTTTACTAAAGGCAATTCATAATGAGGAGGCATTTCTAACGGCTTATTACGCTTCACTAAATATTCATTAGGCCCTGTGGTGGCCATTCCTATAGTTTCTTTTATTTTTTTATTACACGCAGACAATGTTAAGAAAATAGCGATTAATAAAAAGAATATACGCACTTAATCTCCTTCATTCATATTGTGTTTATAAGCAAGCTCACGAATCCTATTCGCTTCACTCTGAATTACCGCATCATTATATTGCACTACCTTGCGTTGTTCAACGATTTTTTTAATTTGATAATAATCATATAATAATACTCCGACCCCTAATGAAATAAAACTATCGGCTAAATTAAAGATTGGAAAACCAATATCTTTATAATGAAAATAAATAAAATCAAATACCCCACCTCTAAACCACCTATCCATTAAATTCCCCACTGCCCCTCCAACTATAAAACTATACCCAATAAATTCCATCATGGACTTACACCTGACTAAGATACTCCATAAATATATGGTAATAGCAGAATTTAATACTGAAAATAGCATATTACTATATTGATAATAATGTCGTAATAATCCAAAGCTTATCCCATAATTCCAGCTCTCAACCATGTGTAAAAAGCTGGTTATTTTTAATGAACTTACCTTATTGCTTATGAAATAATTTATAAACCACCATTTTACTGCCTGATCTATAATCACTAACTTAAGCATTATATTACTACTGCGGCGTATAATGAGTAAAAATTTTTTTAATTTAAATGGGATATACATGATTTAAATTGCAACTTTTCATAGGGTGCGGGTTAATATCAAGAACATTAAATAGTTAACTCTAAGAAAATGACTCAAAAAAACTTTGTATCCGCATTATCAGCCACTTCAATTTTAGTATCAAGTTCATTACTTAAAGTTTTTATCTTATTTTTAAATTGTTTAAATTGAGCCAGCTTGTTACCTGTCAGCTCTACTCCAGGAGTAGTTTTAACGTGCATAGGGTTAACATTTTTACCAGCAATTTTAATTTCGTAATGCAAATGGGGTCCTGTAGCCCTGCCAGTACTCCCGACATATGCAATTACTTGTCCTTGTTTTACTGTACTGCCTACTTTAAGATTTTTTGCAAAATTAGAGGCATGGGCATAACTCGTGGATAAAGTTTGACTATGTTTTATTTGCACCCATTTTCCATAACCTGATTTCCACCCTATTTCAGTAATCACCCCATTGCCTGCCGCATAAATTGGAGTACCAGTTGGCGCCGCAAAGTCAACCCCTTTATGCGCTTTACTATAACCTAAAGTTGGATGGTTTCGCATCCCATAATGTGAAGAAATTCGCATAAATTTAACTGGATTCCTTAATAAGCTTCTCTTAACGCTCTTCCCATCCTCCGAAAAAAACGAATGGTTATCTTTGAGATTATCTGGAGAATATCGATAAATATTATATTCTTGTCCTGATAAATTAAGATTCACATATAAAACCCTTCCATGATGAGAAAAATTACCATCTTTAGTCACAAATTTTTCAGTGATAACAGACACAGTATCACCGTTTTTAATTTGTCGCAGAAAATCAATTTGATAGCTATAAGCATTCACTAACTCATTAATGCTATTATTCGATAAGCCCAAAGATTTTAGGGCTGCCATAAAACTTGAATTAATCACTACAGATGACTTAGTTAAAAACTTATTAAGAGCCACCACAACGTTTTGGGCATAAAAACCCTGATCTGCTCTAATAATTTCCAAAGAATTTAATTTATCAAAAACTATAGTGAGTTTACTAAGAGTCCATGACTCAGAGGCAAGATCCTGCCCTTCTTCTTCAGTAATTTTAATTTCATAATCAAATATGAGAGTTTGCCCTACCTTTAATGCAAATTGAGAGATTTTGTCTTGTATTAATTTTATTATTGACGCTATTTCATTATTTGGAATTTTTTGTTGTAACAAGATGGCATTTAAAGTATCCCCTTTTTGCACAATGATAGTTTTTGAAATTGCCTCAGGTAGTTCTTCAGGCACTGCTTCAGCTTCTGGCTGTACTACTGTAATGAACATCTTATCATTAACAAATTTATTGATAGATAAAGTGACAAAAATAGTAAAACCTATAAAAAGTAATATAGAACAATATGAAAGGACAACTCTAATTTTATTACTAACCTGCTGGTCAGTTAACATCAAATGATTAACAGCTTGCATCAATATTCACTCAAATAGTATTAAAATATATAATATATACTCGTTTGATCTCAGGAACCCTCATTTTATTTACCAGTAAGTAGGCCCGCAGAAATAGCATACTAGCAACTGAGCAAAGCTAAGTCCTTGATAAAATGAAAAATAATTCTTGAAAGCAAATGAATATATTAAATTCAGCACACAACACCAACTTAACATTAAACTCTTAAGATTGGCTTAGAATTACAATAAGTAATAAATATGCTATATAGAAAAATAAATTACAATAGAAAAATTACTAAAACTACTAAATATTTATATATTCATTTATATATTCCGTGCGTTCAGGATATAGCCTGAGCAACTGCGCATTATGCTATTCAATATAAATATATACAAGCTTAATATTCTTATATATAATTTATTGCAAAGTAATGTGCAAAGATTACTGTAACTTACCATTTAATTATAATCACTATTTTCAATGCTACAACCACTAATAAAATATTTGATATTTATAAATATAGCGTTTTTTTTATGTACTTTGCCAGCTTACGGACAAGAAGATTCTGTATTCACTAATATAGACGTCCTTGATACTACTGATGAAATCATTAATAATACTGATGAACAAAATCATTTTATCTTCAATAATACTTTGCCTCATGATTCTGCAGGAAAGCTAGATAATCAAAGCTCACAATTAACAAGCTGTTCCTCGGGCAGGATTATTGCCTTAAATAAAATCACCGCTACCTCCCAAGAATTATTGCTTAAGCCACAGGAACCACAATATTTTGGTAATATCCAGATTAAGCTCCATAAATGTATGAAAAATCTTGATCCATATAATGAAGATACTTATATGTTATTCACTATTACAGAACATAAAATTGATGAAGATGCTCGGGTAATTTTTCAAGGTTGGCTCACTCTAGCCAGCATATCGCTTTCTACTTTTGAACACCCAATTTACGAAGTGTTTGTCAAAGATTGTTTATAAGCTAACTAAAATATTATACTCATCTGATCAATATTATTGTGAGAAGTAAAATATATAATTTATTTTGAAAGTTTTATATAGTATAATGTTAATGCTGTGCAAGTATACTAGTTTAATCTCAAGCAAGAGCCGTCATTTTATTGACCCACCACGCTAGGTGCATGAGGAGTGGAGGTAGGTTTTGCTAACAAAACCACCAACTAGATAGAACTAGTGCAGAAAGTCTAATTTCTGCAACCAATAAATAACATTTCAACATAAAGTAATGCCAACAGTTTCGTGTGTTTTACAAGAATATTTGCCCATTGCTATATTTTTTGGTATAGCATTTGTTTTGTCATTATTAATAATGACATTACCCCAACTTTTAAGCCCCAAACAGTATAATCGAGCTAAACTAGAAAGCTATGAATGTGGTTTTGAGGGAGTGGGAGATGCTAGAAATAAATTTGATGTACGTTTTTATCTCGTAGCCATTTTATTTATTATTTTTGATTTAGAAGTAACTTTTTTAATACCTTGGGCTATTACTTTAGGGAAAATAGGTCTAGTTGGCTTTTGTTCAATGATGTTTTTCTTATTTGTACTCACTGTTGGTTTCATATATGAATGGAAAAAAGGAGCACTAGAATGGGAATAAATAGCAAAACTAACATCTAATTGCCTTTAATTGCGCCATAATAATACTATTGCTGTAATGAATAAGAACAATAAAGGTTTGAAGTAAATGACAACAGTTAAAATGTCTCTAGCACCACAATTTAATAATACAATAGCGTTACCACAACCAGATCAAATATTTGACGACGAAATATCTAACAGAGGATTTTTGCTTACCAAACTTGATGATCTACTAGGATGGGCACGAGCACATTCTCTATGGCCTATGAGCTTTGGTCTTGCTTGCTGCGCTGTCGAAATGATGCAAGCTGCGTCTAGCAGATATGACATGGACCGTTTTGGTATGTTATTTAGACCCAGTCCAAGACAATCTGATTTAATGATCGTAGCTGGAACATTAACCAATAAGATGGCTCCAGCTCTACGCAAAGTCTATGATCAAATGACAGAACCTAAATGGGTACTATCAATGGGTAGCTGCGCCAATGGTGGAGGATATTATCATTATTCATATTCCGTGGTGCGGGGTTGCGATCAAATTGTTCCTGTTGATGTATATGTACCTGGCTGTCCCCCTACCGCGGAGGCATTAATTTATGGTTTAATACAATTACAAAACAAAATCAAAAGAACCACCAGATTTAGACAAGCTGTGGTTAACACTTAAATAACCTAAACCAGGCAAATTATGCAACAGTTAATTGAGGAATTAATACAAAAGCAACAGTTGAATGTGGTTCCTCTAGCTTTAACTAACCTACCAATCTATAAGTCTAGTCTAGAGGACTTAAAATTATTTTTATCTTCTTTACAACAAACAAAAGATTTGCGCTTTACTATTTTAACAGATTTATTTGCTGCTGATTTCTTAAACCGTTCTAAACGATTTGAAGTCACCTATAACTTATTAAGCCTTAAATTAAATAAACGCTTATTAGTAAGAATTGAACTATGCGAAGACACGATAGTACCGTCCATTACTAAAATATTTAGTGCTGCTTGCTGGTATGAACGTGAAATATATGATATGTTTGGAATCAGTTTTAGCGGTAGCCATGATCATCGTCGCATCTTAACTGATTATGATTTCGTCGGCCATCCGCTGCGAAAAGATTTCCCCTTAACTGGCTATGTTCAAGTGAAATACGATGAACTACTGCAAAAAGTAGTATATGAACCAGTCAAATTGGAACAAGAATATCGAGAATTTGATTTTACTTCTAATTGGCAAGGACCTAATTATGTATTACCTGGAGATGAAAAGGCAAATAAATAGACTTCCTGCACTAGTACTATCTAGTGGGTGATTTTTTTGTAAAAACGCCGCCTTCCGGCAAGTAACAATCGCCTATGTTACGGCTGCTCGGCTCAGCTTCGTTTTGTTCTTCAAAATCCTACAGGGCTTTTTTGCACTATAGGCAGGCAGTATAATGGTCCCAGAACTTAATAATCAGTACAAACTATATGATTCATACCAATAAAAATATTTCTTCTGTAATCCCTAATGGGTTTAAGGAGATGCCCCAAGGTAAGTTAAGCCCAGATAACAACCATAGTGCCAACCAAAAATCTAATCTTACTTTAAATTTTGGCCCTCAACATCCAGCAGCTCACGGAGTACTACGATTAATTTTAGAAATGGACGGCGAGATAATTAACAAAGCAGATCCTCATATTGGACTACTTCATAGGGGTACTGAAAAGTTAATTGAACACAAAACATATCTTCAGGCTATTCCTTATTTTGATCGTTTAGACTATGTATCACCAATGTGCCAAGAACACGCATTTGCTTTAGCTGTTGAAACCTTGCTTAAATGTGAAGTGCCAAGACGTGCTCAATTTATTCGGGTCATGTTTTCTGAGCTTACGCGCATTCTTAATCATATTCTTAACATTACTACTCTTGCCCTTGATGTTGGAGCTACCACTCCTTTATTATGGTTATTTGAAGAACGGGAAAAAATTATGGAATTCTATGAACGGGTGTCTGGTTCTAGAATGCATGCAAATTATTTTAGAGCCGGAGGAGTTGCCCAAGATTTACCCGAAGGTATATTAGAAGATATTAATCATTTTATCAAGCAATTTGCTAAAAAGTTACAGGATGTTGAAAGCTTATTAACTAATAACAGAATTTGGAAACAACGACTGGTAGATATAGGAGTAGTAAGCCAACAGGAAGCTATGGACTGGGGGTTTTCTGGTCCCCTTCTCAGAGCTTCAGGGATTGCATGGGACCTGCGGAAATCCAATCCTTATGATATATATGCAGAGTTAGATTTTAAGGTGCCAGTTGGCAAAACTGGGGATTGTTATGATCGCTATTTAATTAGAGTAGAGGAAATGTATCAATCACTTAAGCTCATTGAACAATGCCTTGATAAAATGCCCCTTGGTCCTATTAAAACTCCTGATCCGAAAATTTCTCCTCCAACTAGAGCAAAAATGAAGGAATCAATGGAAGCAATGATTAATCATTTTAAACTTTATACTGAAGGTTATAATGTTCCTGCCGGCGAAGTGTATAGATGTGTAGAGGCTCCCAAGGGGGAGTTTGGAGTATATTTATATTCGGATGGTACTAACAGGCCATATAGGTGCCGGATTAAAGCACCAGGATTTGCACATTTACAAGGGTTAGACTTTATGGCTCAAGGCCATTTAATGGCAGATATAGTAACCATTCTTGCAAGCCTTGATATTGTTTTTGGAGAAATTGATCGATGAATAATCAACCAATAAATTTTAGTTTTAATGAGGAGAACTTAAAAAAAGCTCAAAATATCATTAAGAAATACCCCGACACGAAGCAAAAAAGCGCTATCCTACCTTTACTCGACCTGGCTCAACGACAAATGAATGGGTGGCTACCTAGAGTTTCTATAGAATATGTAGCGAATTTACTTGGCTTACCATTTATTAGAGCTTATGAAGTAGCGACATTTTATACTATGTTTAATTTACAGCCAGTAGGTCAATATCATATACAAATCTGTGGAACTACCCCTTGCTGGTTAAGAGGGAGTGATGCAATCACTACTATCTGTCAAAAGGAACTAGGGATTAACTTTGGAGAGTTAACTGCAGACAACAAATTTAGCATGACAGAAGTTGAATGTCTTGGAGCTTGCGTTAATGCACCAGTCGTCCAAATTAATGATGACTTTTTTGAAGATCTCAATGAAGAAAAAATGAAAACTATTATTAATCAACTAAAGAAAGATTCTTAAATAATACCATTTCCGAAAACTAATGATCTACGCTCGTCGTACTTCATGCTCTCCTGCTCCTCACGTATACGTCTGTCACACTACTGGACAAAAATAGAAAATGGTTAAAAAAACATATTATTTTAAGTACAAAATGTTATTTTTGAGATAATAATTGCTAAAAACGAGCTTTAGCAGATAACAATTTTTGTACTTTTTCAACCATCTTCTATTTTTGTCCAGTAGTGTGATACGTCTGTACGCGCAGGTAGCAGGTAGCAGGTAGCAGGTAGCGGGTACTCGTACTCCTAGTGCTAATTAGTTTTCGGAAATGGTATAAGGTTGTGAGGTGGTATGAAGGAAATTTTTATAGAGGTAATTTATAGAGCATTTTAATCGAAAAATAGTGGGAATTTTGCAAGTCAATAGTGCACCATTTTCAAAAAATTTCTGCTATTTTGAGCTAAAATACGCGTAAATCACACTAGACTTCTTTCCAAACTCTACTCGAGATGGTAATTTGTACGTCGAATCTAGGCTCAAATCCTCATGTACACTGCGGCCCTACGCTCCGAGCCTTCTTCAAATTCCCTACCAGAAGCGAGCTCTAAAAGAAGTCTACTATAACAATTTCCTTCACACAACCTAGATCGATTTATGCCGGCAGTCTATTGTTCAATTGTCTTGTTCTTGATCCGAAGATTCGGGTAATTTATTTTTTAATATGAACGGCATTTGTAATAATATAAAGATTATTGTGACTGGTATTGCGCCAAATACCTTAAACTTAACCCAAGTAGCTTCTGCACAATTACGCCAGACTAACTCATTTAATACTGCCATAAATAAGAAAAAACCTGCAGTTCTATAGCTTAAAATGTTCCAACACCTATCTTCCAGCTGTATAAAATGTTTAAGCATATATTTCATAAAAGTGTTATTTTTGCGCGCAGTAGTAAAAAATGCAATGCCAAAAATGACATATAAAATAGTGGGCTTAATTTTTATATACATAGAATTCCCACTAATTAACGCTATACTAGCTGACACTAACAATACCCCTGATGATATTAAAGTAGAGATCGGTATTTTATATTCTACTAAATAATAGATACTAATACATACAATAGAAGTAATAAGCATATAAAGCGTAGCGCTCTCTATGTTTCCTCTATAAAAATATCCCGTAAAAAAAGCAACTAATGGTGCAAATTCTGATAACAATTTAAGCATAAATTATTTTATTTCCCCTTTAATACCTTCCTTATAAGAATTTTTATTCTCTATATACCAGGTTTTTATTTGTATTAACACGTTAATTAAGACTATAGTAGTAATATAAAAAACAACTTGTAAACCGTTAGGTCTAGCAGTGTAACCGGTAACCATATTTAATAACTTACCATATATACTTCTATCTGACACAAGCCACGAACTATCCCACAGTTGATCCGAAAGGACCATAACAACCCCTGAAGATGACAATATCCCGGCTGCTTCTGCTGCAAAACCACTAGCAATTAGCATTAATAAAATCGAAGAGATACGAAATATGTATTGTTGATTTGTTAATTTTATTAAACCCAAATATATAACAATACCTAGCGCAAATCCACTGACCATTCCAATAATCAGACCCAACAAGTAGCTATTGGCATCTATTACTTCAACCGATGAAATACTATAAACTAATATAATAATTTCCATACCTTCTCTAAGAAGAGTTGCCGCCACAATCAGCACTAACATTATGCAACTACTCTTGCCGCTATGAATCTTCTCGGATAAATCGTTAAAATGCTGTTTTATTCTAATACCATATCCTTGCATCCATACTATAGTCCAACTAATTAATACTACCGTTAGTAAAATAATTGCTGCATTAAATAACTCATCACCCATCCCACTAAATGAGACGGAAATAGTACTAGTAAAAAAAGCAAATAAAGCAGCTAACACTACTCCCAGCATGCTGCCTGCTATTATATAAATTCTTGATCTTTCTATTTGTTTAGTAACAGCAAGTATTATACCAAGTAATAACGCTATTTCTAAACACTCTCTAAATACTACTAATGCTATTTTAAACATCTTTAACTCTTAATAAACTAATTTTCATAGCCCGAGAAGTAATTAACTCCTCAGGATAACGCATCTATGTTAAGGACAAATTTTATTACACCAGCAAAATATATCTCACTATTCTGATCCAGAAACTTCTAAGACAATTATGTAGCATATTTTTAATCAGAATAATAGTTTTTAAACTATTCCGCTGATTAACAATTTATTGCACTATTAGTGCTCCTTGTGCTGTATCTTGATTAAAATCTCCAAAAAACTCATATTTACCGGGCGCTAAAGGAGCAAGAATGATATTAATAGAATCATTAGGCATAATAATTTTTTCACGGTGCAAGTCGTGACTTTCAAATTCTTCTACTGTATTATCTTGATTATGCACCACTAAACGAATTTTTGTTCCCTTCGGCACATGAATAATATCTGGGTCAAATCTATGATTCTTTATAACAGTGACTACTTCTACCATCTCAGTACTCGTATTAGTTTTAGTTGACTTATTATAAATCAAAAAAATAAGACCCAATAATAACAAAACAAAGATAGTACATAGTAGGTAAATATTTTTTGTGGGCATTTTAGAACCTTCACTAATTTAAATAGTTGATTTTTACTGAATTAATTCTACTTATAGTTACTTATTATACAAAATGTTATAAAATAATACAATACATAAAAATTACTAAAACTTAATAAATTATTTTAACCTGACAGTTTCATGATAGTAACAAAATATAGTAATACCACTAAACTGACTAGAATAGTTAATAATGCATAACTCTTTTGCTTTTTATTAGATTTTATTTCGTTAGGGTAAGGCATAGGTTTCTAATTTTGACTATTGCGAGATATAAGATCTTGTTTCAACTTTAAATTGGTATTGTTACTTAAAATCGCTCTATAGACCTGTAAATTTTCTAAAACACGCTGTGCATAGTTTCTAGTTTCAGAATAAGGTATTAACTCGATCCAGTCAATTATTTGCCGTAAACTTTTTAAATTTCTTGGATCCCCAAATAAATCAATCCATTTATTAACATTCCGAGGTCCAGCATTATAAGATATAATCGCTAGAAGATATGAATTATTAAATTGCTGTAACATTTCTTTCAGATAATTACTCCCTAACTTAATATTATAATCCGGGTCTAGCGTGAGTTTACGAATATCACATTTATGGCGGATAGCTTTAGCAGTATCACACGCTGTCTGTTCTATAAGCTGCATTAGCCCTCTAGCTTTGGCGGTACTGACCGCATATTGATTAAATACGGATTCCTGCCTTATGATACTATATACTAACGCAGTTTCTATTGGAGCTTTTTGTACTACTGACATGTAGGGAGTAGGAAAAGCGTGATTTTTTATAAAAGTATGACATTGACATGCGACCTTTGCCAGTTCAACTTTATGATAAATGCTACAATTAGGGCCCATTATCTCAGTAATAAGGGCAATTTCAAGAGGCTTTAATGATTTTTCAATCGCGTCTTTAGCATATATTAACCCTAAATCAGGCTGATTATATGTCACGAGATATTTTATTGCTCTTACTACTTCATTATCATTACTTTTACTTCTTCCAGGATTTTTAGGTAAAATGATATGATTTTTTTTAAGCTCGATATTAGCTAACTGGCCATAAAAGCTATAAGAGTATTTAGCTGCCTGATTATAAAACTGAGTCGCTTTATTTTGATCTCCTTTTGCTTCGTAGCTTCTAGCTAACCAATATTGGCCTCTTGATAAACTTAAAGGTTTTTTGGCAATTTTCATAAATGCGTGAAAATGACCTAAAGCAAGATCTGGCTTCTTCAAAAAGCTAAGAGCTAACCACCCACTAAACCACTCTGCCTCTCTTTTTCCTTCTGCATGGGCAGCGATAGGTAAACTAATTATTTGATAACTACTAACAAAATCCTTGTGATCGATAAATTCTCTAGCATAATAATTTTGCAAACGACACCATTCTACTGAACGTATTTTATTTGGCCTTACCTTACGGAATAATTCTATATCCTTACTGGTAGGTGGCTCTTTTTTCTTGGCATCTAAATAGCGAAACAATAAGCCATCAGTATAATACGCTTTTGGCACTTTATGAAAAAGGTCTTCACTTGCCGCAGATTTATTGATAATAGCAATCTGAGCAAGAAAATTTTTCTTATAACCTTCCTTAACATACCGCATATATTTTTTAGCATTCTCAATATTTCCAAGCCACAAATCTGTCTCAATTTTATTTACATAATCTGTTTCTAATAAAATATGTTTAAAACTCTTTAAATATTCACTTTCTTCTATAGAAGAAAACGTACCATAAGCCCACCCTTCTTTAATAATTTTGGCTATTTTCTTGGAATCCTGGGTTAATGCACTACTTGCTAGCGCATAAAATTTGTACCCAGAGCCAGTAGCTGGTTTATGTTGATTAAACCACTCAACAATTAATAACGGTTTCGTATCATAATCTAAATATTGTTCTGCAATCACTTTGAGTTGGTTAACTTGCGGCCAATGAGGATTGGATTGTATAAATTTTATTATTTCTGCAAAACTATTATTTTTATAGTTCAAATCTAAAAATTTTTGGGATAAAATGATTTTAGTTAAGACCACATCCCCACAAGTTGTTGCTAAACTTTCACATTCTTGCCACTCTTTCTTTTCAAGGCACGTAAACACCTCTTTGATTGCATCAATTGCTAACGCTTCTTCTAAAAAGAATAACTTCAAACTAATTAAAATTATTGACAGGATCTTGGAAATTCTCATAATCTATGGTTTACGTTTAAAATTATATTAACATATTACTGTATGAATAGAGCATTTATCTTTCCAGGTCAAGGATCTCAAATTGTTGGCATGGGAAAAGAATTCTATGATAATTTCCGAGTCGCAAGAGAGGTATTTGAAATTTTAGAAGATATCCTTCAAAGAAAGTTAAATCATATTATTTTCAATGGACCAAGTAGTGACTTAACATTAACTACTAATGCGCAACCTGCGCTTATGGCAGTATCTATAGCAATATTAAATGTTATCAAACAACAAACCAATAAACAGCTTAACCAGCTTTGCTCATACGTTGCTGGACATTCTTTAGGGGAATATACGGCCCTTTGCGGGGTAGAAAGTATAAACTTACCAACCACCATTAAATTACTAGCAACACGTAGTCAATCTATGTATGACGCTTATACTGAAGAAGGATCAATGGCAGCTTGTATAGGTGTTGATTTACCGATACTTGAAGAAATAGTCGCTAAGGTACACCATATTGGAGTATGTCAAATAGCCAATGATAATATTGAGGGGCAAATAGTAATTAGCGGAGAATCTAAACCAATAGCACAAGCTATCATTAACTTAAAAGACTTAGGGTATAAGGCAATTAAATTAAATGTTAGCAGCCCTTTTCATTGTGATTTAATGAAAAGAGCTGAGGATATAATGGCTGACACTTTAAAGGAAATACCCATTAATATTCCGACTGTACCTATCATCCAAAATTTTACTGCTCAAATTGTTACTAATCCTATCGAAATAAAGCAAAATCTAGTGCAACAAATTTGTGGTAGAGTCAGATGGCGCCAAACGATCGATGAATTAGCAAAACACCAAATAGAAGAAATCGTTGAAATTGGTTCAAGTCAGGTGCTAACAAGCATGTTAAAAAAAACTAACCATAAATTTAAGCTCACTAATATTTCCAACATTACCGAATTAGAAGAATTTTTGCCAACAATATGCTAATTATGCAAGGGACTATTTTGAGCAGTAGCAAGTCTAGGGACGCATAAATCTTTTAATAATACTTTCTTTAAGAATTATTGTTGCATTTTACCTTAAACTTCACGTATACTACTCATCTCTCAAGAATTAATTTTTCTCCACAGAGCCTAACTTGCATGCCTATTCAATTTAAAATTCAACTCTTAAGATCAAAGCAATATAATGAAAGAAACGCTTAATTTAATTTTGTAAAGATAAAAATGTGTAATAATTAATAATATTTTCATTGAATAAAATACAATTCTCGTATTTACTATGACCACTAGTTTAGGATCACAATATACAAGACGTCCCTCTACTATCCTAATATGTCAGGCAGTTTAGCTCTAGAATGTTATCCTAAATTGGCATAATTAAAGAATCTAAATAATTTGTAAACTGAGTTAATATTCCGATGTCCACTTATACAAACCATAAATTTCATATAAAAGTTGATAAAAAACGTGATGCATTACTTACCAATTTTGGCAAAGCTGTGTTAAAAGACAGGTATTTACTAGAAGGAGAGGATTTCCAAGATTTATTTGCTAGAGTTGCCAGCTACTACGCCGATGATGAAGCACATGCTCAGTTATTATATAACTATATCAGCAAAGTATGGTTTATGCCTGCAACTCCAATTCTGAGTAATGGGGGAACCAACAGGGGACTGCCTATTTCTTGTTTTTTAAATGAAACAGATGATAGTTTAGAAGGAATTGTAAATTTGTGGACTGAAAATGTTTGGCTAGCCTCACGGGGAGGAGGTATAGGGAGTTACTGGGGCAATGTGCGGGCTATTAACGAAAAAATACATGGTAAGGGCAATTCTTCTGGGATTGTGCCCTTTATTAAAGTAGTAGATTCGATGACGCTTGCTATTTCGCAAGGTTCCATCAGACGTGGAAGTGCTGCAATATACTTGCCAATTAACCATCCTGAAATCGAAGAATTTATAGATTTAAGACGACCTACTGGCGGTGATACTAATCGTAAGGCATTAAATATCCACCATGGCATAGCATTAACTGATACATTTATGCAAGCTGTTGAAGATGGCAAAGATTTTCCACTAATTAGTCCGGCTACGGGCGAAGTAATTAGTACTGTTAAAGCACGAGATCTATGGATTAAATTATTAACAACCCGAATAGAAACTGGGGAACCTTATATTATATTTATTGACACTATCAATAAACACATTCCCTTGCATCATCAACAACTTGGTTTGCAAGTAAAAACCTCTAATCTATGTAGCGAAATTACGCTACCTACTGGCAAAGATCATTTAGGTGCTTGCAGAACTGCCGTTTGTTGCTTATCCTCTGTCAATTTAGAATATTTTGAAGAATGGAAAAATGATCAACAATTTATTCCAGCCATAATGCGTTTTTTAGACAATGTGCTGGAAGATTTCATTACTAAAGCACCAGATTCCATGGTACGGGCTAAATACTCCGCAATGCGTGAAAGAAGTATAGGTCTTGGCGTTATGGGTTTCCATTCATTTCTACAATCAAAGGATGTTCCAATAGAATCAGTAATGGCAAAAGTTTGGAATAAACAAATATTTGCGCATATTCAGCAAGAAGCTAATAGAGCTTCAGAAATTCTAGCCAATGAACGGGGCCCCTGCCCTGACGCAGCTGAGGTGGGTAGTCAAGAACGATTTAGTAATAAGACAGCGATTGCCCCTACTGCTTCAATATCTGTTATTGCTGGTAATAGCTCCCCTGGCATTGAACCATATGCTGCTAATAGTTTTGTACAAAAAACTCTTACCGGCTCTTTTAACGTACGCAATAAATACTTAGAAAAAGTCTTAAGCAATAAAGGCTTCAATAACGAACAAGTTTGGTCATCTATTGCCACTCATGAAGGCTCTGTTCAACATCTAACATTTTTATCTGCCCATGAAAAAGAAGTATTTAAAACCGCTTATGAAATTGATCAAAATTGGCTTATTGACCTGGCGGCCGATAGAACCCCTTACATTTCGCAAGCTCAATCCTTAAATATTTTCTTAGCTGGCAATGTAAGTAAAATGTATTTACATAACATCCATTTTACAGCCTGGAAAAAAGGAATAAAAAGCCTCTATTATTGCAGATCAACCTCGATTCAAAGAGCAGATAAGGTATCACACAATATAATAAAAGTAGATTTTGCTGATATTGAAATGGCTAATAAGCAAAATAACGAAGGGTCAAATTCTAACAACTATGATGAATGTTTAGCTTGTCAATAAACTTCCAGCATAAGTCAAAAAAGGTATCGAGATTTTTTGGGAAAACAAAGCTGAGCCAAGTAGCCGTAACATAGACGATTGTTAGGAAACAGCAGGCAAGTTTTGATAATAAAATCACCAACTAGCTCGGTTTATGTAACCTGAAGTTCTATGTAACTTGTTACATCTAATTTTAGAACAATATATAGAAACAATCAGGTTTAAAGCGGTTTTACACATTAATTCTTATATCGAATTGAGGTTATGTAGGAAGTCTAATAAAAAATTAAAAAGGAAATATTATGTCGTTACTTGACGCCAGCCCGATTTACAAGCCCTTTTCTTATGTATGGGCATATGAAGCATGGCATACTCAACAAAAAATTCATTGGCTACCTGAAGAAGTGCCATTAGCTGATGACATCAAAGATTGGAAATATAATCTTACCCCTGGGGAAAAGCACTTACTAACCCAAATATTTCGATTTTTCACGCAAGCTGATATTGAAGTAAATAACTGCTATATGAAACATTATTCTAGAGTATTTAAGCCAACCGAAGTGTTAATGATGTTATCTGCTTTCTCAAATATGGAGACAATTCATATTGCTGCTTATTCTCATTTACTTGATACTGTAGGAATGCCGGAAATTGAGTATCAAGCCTTTCTTAAATATAAAGAAATGAAAGATAAATATGACTATATGCAACGTTTTGGTGTAGAAACTAAACAAGATATAGCTATCACTCTAGCGGTATTTGGCGCATTTACTGAAGGCTTACAATTATTTGCTTCTTTTGCTATTTTACTTAATTTTCCCCGCTTCAATAAAATGAAAGGAATGGGACAAATAATTACTTGGTCAGTACGCGATGAGACATTACATACCGACTCTATTATAATGTTATTCAAGACTTTTATTAGAGAAAATCCTGAAATCTGGACTGAAGCATTACGAAGTCACCTTTATGAAGCTTGTGCTACTATAGTACATTTTGAAGATGCTTTCATTGAATTAGCTTTTGAAGTAGGAGATATTCAAGGATTGACGGCTAGAGAGGTAAGGCAATATATACGTTATATAGCAGATCGTAGACTAATGCAGCTCGGGTTAAAAGAAATTTACCTAGTAGACCATAATCCCCTCCCTTGGCTAGATACAATTTTAAACGGTGTAGAACATACTAATTTCTTTGAAAATAGAGTGACTGAATATACCAAGGCAGCAACTACCGGAACCTGGGACGAGATATTTATTAAGATGGATTCTTATAAAAAAAAGAATACCACCTCATTATAATGCTGGTTGTTTAATATGGTTATTGAGCTTTTAGACAATTTTTGATATAAAATAATGTTCCCATTGAAAAGTATTTCTTCTAAGCTGCAAGAAATTATTTGGCCAATAGAGAAAGAAGAATTAAAGCTTTTTTTGCCTATGGCACTGATGATGCTATGTATTCTCTTTAATTTTGGCGCGCTTCGGTCGGTTAAAGATGGTCTAGTGATCCCTTCTATAGGCGCAGAAGTGATCAGTTTTTTAAAGCTTTGGTTGGTTCTACCCTCTTCTATTATATTTACTATCATATATGTAAGGCTTAGTAACCAAATAAGCTTTGAATATATTTTTTATATAATCATTTCTAGTTTCCTACTTTTTTTCTTAATATTTGCCTATATAATTTACCCTAATCAAGAATATTATCATCCAACAAATGAACAAGTAGAACATTTAATATATTTATATCCTAATTTTAGGTGGTTTATCAAAATCATTGGTAAATGGAGCTATGCTATTATGTATATTTGTTCAGAACTATGGAGTGCCGTGATTATTAACTTAATGTTCTGGCAATTTGCTAATAATATTTTTGATACTAATAAAGCCAAACGCTTTTATCCAATTTTAGGAATGGTAGGCAATATTGGGCTAGTTTTAGCTGGCAACTTATTAGTAATTTGCTCTGATCTAGCTAGCGTTAATCCTAAATTATTATTGATCCCTAATATGCAACATCAATCAGAGATGATGTTAAAGCCTATTATTGCTATAATCGTACTGGCTGGTGTGGTTTCAATGTGTTTATTTAGGTTAATTAATTATATTATTTTAAATGATGCAATACTAAAATATGATTTTAATACTGCAAAAATACAAGCTAAGACTTCTTTATCACTGATAGAAAGTGTTAGAATGGTGATGAAATCAAAATATATGGGACATATAGCTTTATTAATAATTTGTTATGGATTGTTAATTAATATAGTCGAAGGACCCTGGAAGGCTAAAGTAAGAGAGCTCAACCCTAATACTTTAGATTATATAAATTTTATGGGAAGATTTAATATCTGGATGGGAATAACTTGTGTTACTTTTATGATAGTTGGCAGCAATGTAATTAGAAAATTTACCTGGTTAATTTCAGCGTTACTCACCCCTTTAATGTTTTCTATTACTGGCCTATCCTTTTTTATATTTGTTATTTTTTCTGAAGATATAGATTTTGGGATAAAAGACTTTAATCCCATTTATGCTGCTGTTATTATTGGAGGCATACAAAACGTGTTAAGTAAATCAACTAAATATTCATTGTTTGATTCTACTAAAGAAATGGCATATATCCCATTGCCCCTAGAACTGCGCACCAAAGGTAAAGCGGCCGTTGAAGTCATTGGCACCAAATTTGGCAAATCTTTAGGAGCCTTTATACAATCATTTATTTTTATTATAATGCCAACAGCCACATTTGATTCAATAGTTTCTTATTTATTAATAATTTTTATTATTATAGTGTTCCTGTGGTTATGGAATATAGTGCACTTAAACAAAGAATATATCAAATTATGCCATTAACCAAATACCATATAGTGAACTTTCGGTTAACGCAATATCGAAATTATGAGATCCAATGAAAAAAAAATTAATATATATCTCCGCTTTTATTGCTGGCTTGTTTTTATTATATACCATAGTCTGGTTTATAATTACTATTTCTATATCTTACACTATGAACAAACAATATGCCAACAGAAAGCTTAGCACTCAATTAATAACCAACAGCAAGGTAGATTATTATATGCAGTTTTCGCAAGTTTCATGGTACGGCTTTCCTTTTAAGTTAGGTGTTCAGATACATAAGTGGTGCGAAGAGGGTTCAGATATTATCATTGAATTGCACTCACCAATTAAGCTAGGTTATGATTTACTGAAACAATCTGCTTTTATTGAATATTCAGGCAAAGCAATTAGCCAATATAAAAAAACAATTAGTGGTTATGAGCCGATAAAAACAGAATCTGGCACAATATTTAATACTAACAATTATTCTTTAATAATAAAAATTCCTTCTAGTATTAAGTTATTTAAGGTGTTATTACACCAAAGAAACCTATTTGAAATTATTAATTTTATCAAAGAGATCAAATTAAGTTCTAACAAAACTCAAATATTTGATCTATATGATCAGACAAAGATATATGATGAAGATTATACTTCTCTCTCTTTAACCTTTGAGAAAAAGAAATATTATACTAACTTAGCTGATTTTAAAAATAATGTACCGCAAAAACTTAATATTTATTACGCCACCAAAATAATTGAAAGCAACATTATTAACAGAAAACTACCGTCAGGGATATTATTATATCTATTTACCGCCCCTTTTGCCTGTAATATAGAGGGGAAGTTCTATATAAAAACTAATAAGTCATTACTGAATGACGTACCTAAAGACTATGAAATCAATATTATTTCTGCTAAAACTTCAAGCCCAATTCTTGCACTAGATACTACTCTATTATATCGCAATAAAGCGGAGGATAATAACTATGACACTCAACTACAAATTAGCACTAAAATAGATTTAAAACCAGGTTTTTCTGACGCAATCATGTATCATATGCAACATTGGATTCCATATCTACAAACCTCCACTAATAATAAGTTGTGGCTAGAAGAGCTAGTTCATATTAATAATAATCACGAAAAATTTAATTTGGCTGAATTAGAAAATCGTCAATATCTTTTTAACTTAGACATGAATACCCTTTCTAGAGGCAATGATATAACACGAGCACAAATAAATAATTTAAGTTTATTTTCTAATCATACTGGCTTTCGTGCAACTATGAATAGTAAGATAAGTAAGTTGCAAGAATTTGATCTTCATGGCCATATCATGTTAAATAATTATATCAAACCAACGGAGCTTATCGCCCATTACATTCTTAATTTAGGCAAGTTTAAAACGTTTTCAGAGGAAAGTAGAACAGTATATACAGAAACTATCAAGACTTTGCTGAAACTACTTTCAGATTATCCAGATTCTACTTCAGATGATTTAAGTTTTGAATATTCCTTACAGTCCTATAATATTAAAAAAGGAAAAATAGGCACAGTAGAGATTAATAAGGTGGTGCCCTTATATTATTTAACATTATATAATAAAGCGGCTGATCATTTAGGCCCTAATGATTCTTTAGCACAAAGAATGCAAGAATTAGTGCCTGATTTTAATGAGCACCCAGACTTCTTGAAACAATTAATATTCCAACCAATGCGAGAAACAGATAATACAAGCACGCAGGAAACGATTCAATAGAAGACGGATAAGAGTAAATCATTTTATATATGCTCTTCGCCTTTCAAGAGTTGTTTTTGCATTTTATCGGGGTTTGAACTATGCTCACGTACTTGTTGTACGCTCCGCGCACTTTCACCCTGTAAAATAAAATCCAACTCTTGAAAGGCGAAGAGCATACATATAGCCTGCATAATAAATCAAATCAACCTTGAATATGCGGCATTTAACAACAAGTGAGTATACATTGGATATTATCACCACAATACATCAAAACTTAACAATTGAATTGGCTCAATTAAATGAGGTGATTATAAATCGTTTATCCGTCAAAGAAGAACTAGTCACCCTAGTAGGAAAGCACCTACTGGAATCTGGCGGCAAAAGAATTAGACCGCTATTAACTATCTTAACTAGTAAAATGTTCGGGTATAATGGAGACAATAACATAAAACTTGCGGCTGCAGTAGAATTTATCCACGCCGCTACTTTATTGCATGATGATGTAGTAGATGAAAGTAATATGAGACGATCTAAACCTACAGCACACGTTATTTGGGGTAGCAAAGCTAGCATTTTAGTAGGAGATTTTTTATTTAGCCAGGCATTTCAATTGATGGTAGACACCAGTTCTATTAAAGCAATGAGCTCCTTAGCAAAAGCCTCAGCCATTATATCGCAAGGCGAGGTAGCACAACTAGTTAAGTTAAATGAACGAAGAGTTATTGATGAAATAGAATATCAAGAAATTATTCTGGCAAAAACTGCTGAATTATTTGGAGCCTCTTGTGAAGCAGGAGCGCGCATTGCTAATCAACCTGATAATATTTGCAATATTTTACATGATTTTGGTAAAATTTTAGGAAATATTTTTCAGGTTATTGATGACCTATTTGATTATTTAGGAAATAGCGAAATACTTGGTAAAAATATAGGAGATGATTTTTTAGAGGGAAAAGTTACTTTACCATTAATTTTTTTGTATAAACAGCTAGATAGTGATTGGCAAGCAAAAATCTCTCAAATGCTAAAAGCTAATACTAGAACTAAAATGGAATTTAGAGTGGTAAAAGATTTAATGCTACAATATGATATTAGATCCCAAATTATGGAGTATTTAGAACATATGCACTATGCCGTCAATAAGCTACTGAATCAAATTTCCCTCCAAAATATTTATAAAGATCACTTAAAGCTATTAATAGACTTTCTCTTAAATAGATCATATTAAAATGTATATATTGTTGGGATCTCAAGAATTGGATTTTATTTGCCAGGGGCGGGCGCGCAAAACATACACTTAAGTACGTAAGCACGCGAATCCTTGATAAAATAAAAAAACAATTCTTGAAAGCGCAGCAGTATAATACCAAAACTTAATTACATATGAAAGATATCCCCACTAGTATTGAGCATATTTCAGAGCTAGAAGCCAAAGAATGGCTAAAGATGTTAGCAACTGAAATAGAAAAGCATAACAAAGCCTATTATCAATATGATGCACCAATAATTTCTGATGCACAATATGATCAATTATTTAATCTCAATTTACAGATTGAACAGAAATACCCCCATCTAATTCTGCCCAATAGTCCCTCCAAAAAGGTAGGTAGTAGTAACTCTGACAAATTTTCTAAAGTCAAGCATTTAGTGCCAATGTTATCTTTAAGCAATGCCTTTAATAAGGAAGATATAATCGAATTTACCAAAAAAATTCAGAACTTCTTGCGCTTAGAAAATTGCCCTCCTATTTTTTGTGAACCTAAAATTGATGGTTTATCTTTCTCAGCTATTTATGAAGAAGGAAAGCTCAAAATTGCCTCTACGAGAGGGGATGGTTTTATCGGAGAGAATATTACGGAAAATATTAAAACTATTAAATATTTTCCTCATTTACTTACGTCAGCTCCTAAATTATTAGAAATCCGAGGAGAAGTTTATATCAATAAAGAAGATTTTATATTATTAAATCAAACTCAAGAATTATTACAAAAGGATAAATTTGCTAATCCCCGCAATGCAGCTGCTGGCTCACTGAGGCAATTAAATCCTGCTATTACTGCCAGCAGGCCATTAAAATATTTAGTTTATGCCATAGGAGCTACCAATGCAGAAATTGCGTATTCCCAAGATATATTACTACAGAAGCTGAAAGCTCTAGGCTTTATGGTAAATGACCTCCACAAGTTAGCTTATTGCCTAGAGGACATCCTCTCATTCTATGAATATTTAACCAATTTGCGTGAGCAATTACCTTATGAAATTGATGGGGTAGTATATAAGCTCAATGATTTTGCGTTGCAGCAACGTATGGGCTTTATTGCCCGAAGCCCTAGATTTGCTATCGCCCATAAATTTCCAGCCATCGTTGGCCAAACTAAACTAATCAATATTAATGTACAAGTAGGCAGAACAGGAGTATTAACCCCGGTAGCCACGCTAAACCCAGCTTCTATTGGCGGTGTGACAGTATCAAGAGCTACTTTACATAACTATCAGGAAATCATCAAGAAAGATATTCGACTCAATGATTATGTGTTCTTACAAAGAGCCGGCGATGTTATTCCACAAATTATTTCCGTAGATTTCACTAAGCGTCAAAACAACGCACAACAAGTTACTATACCCTCTACTTGTCCTTCTTGTGGATCCCATTTACATTATGAAGACACCATAATAATCCGGTGTGATAATGGTTTAAATTGCCCGGCTCAAAGCTATGAAAGGATTTGCCATTTTGCTTCCAAAAATGCTTTAGATATAGTAGGTTTAGGGAAAAAACAAATAAAGTTCTTACTAGACAAATCTTTAATCACCAACCCAGTGGATATTTTTTATCTACCCCAAAACAATGAAAGAAACTTAGTCAAACTAGAAAATATGTTAGGTTGGGGCAAAAAATCGGTGGAAAACTTATTTAGCAATATTGAAAAATCCCGAACTGTTTCCTTAGATAGATTTATTTATTCCCTAGGAATCAGACATATTGGCCAACAGAATGCTAAATTATTAGCCCTAGAATTTCAAACCTATACTAATTTTATTGTTACTATGGAATCCTTAAGTCGAGGAATATCTGCTATAGATAAGGTGCCAATAGCAACCCCTGGCCAAAATATAGTATATCAACAAAATTATAGAAAATTAAATGACTTAGAAGGAATAGGCGAGAAAACTTTAATAGATATTATTAATTTTTTTGATATTAAGGAGAATAGAGAAATTATTGACAAGCTGAGTAAAATCTTAACAATACAAGAATATAACACGCAACTTCATGCTACTGCTTTAACCGGAAAAATTATAATATTTACTGGCACTTTATTAACTATATCTAGGGCTGAAGCAAAACTACAGGCAGAAAAATTAGGGGCTAAGGTAACTAGCAGTGTTTCTGCTAATACAGATTTGCTCATAGTGGGTGCGCAGGCGGGTAGTAAACTAAAAAAGGCCAAAGAATTAGGGGTGAAAATTATTTATGAAGATGAATGGTTAAGTTTAGTCAACTCTGCCAAGTAAGTCCTACTTTACTTTTAAAGCCCCCTGATTGTTAAAATATCACACAAAACCTTCTTAATACCGATATAGAGTGGTTAAAGTTGCCTTATATAAAATTTTGTAATATGGTAAGTCACATAGTACCCCACACTTATTGTTGAAGTTGAAAGGCATGCATAATGTGTTTTCGTAGTAATGAAAACAACATAGCAGGGGTATCACTTAACGAGTTATAAAAATAATCTTTTATCCAATCAAATCCGTAAGTAAATAATGAGTATAATTTACGACCATGTTTTTTGATCTTTATAGGATAAATTTTGTTCTTAATGTCACCAGCAAGCACGCAAATAGCTAAGGATAAAGATACTATTGCAAATAGTTTTTCCAGCTTTTTTTGATCTGTAATGTGGGTATCTTCAATATTAAATCCAGATGACTTGAGAGACAGAAAAGGTCGCTCAATGCTCCACCTCTGCTTATATGCTAGCAAAGCACATTCACCAATAAGCACATTACTAGCAATAAATAGTTGCTCTCTTTCTAATTGCAAACAAGTTATTTTAATTGCCATACCATTGTAAATTTTGCTTTCTATAGTTTTAGTGTCACCCATTTGCATATCGGCAAAACATTTATTCAACTTCATCTTGCCACCGTTGAAATGCTTGACCTTCTCACTTTTTCTTAGCCTGATAGCAAAAGGTAATTTTTGGATTCCACCCATATATTGCAACCATTCCTCACCAACAAATTCCCGATCGGCAAGGATAAGCTCTATCATTTCCTTAGGTATAATTGTTAAAATTTGCTCAATCAATTTCTTTCTTTCATTAGTAGAAGAGTTGCCTTTTTTATCAAGTAACAACCATGCTATAGGAATTGAAATATTACCATAAACGATAGTTGCAACAAAAAAATTCAAATTTTTAATACCAAATTGCCAGCTGGTTCTATCTATGGCAAGGCTAATTTTACCTGTTAGACAGAGCAATTTAACAATAATTTTCCCTAAACTTATAAAGCACATATTTTGTTCTAAAAGCAAACGCTCAACTTTAACAATCTTGGCATGCAAATTGCCTTTAGAAGCGACATACAGTGCTAATTCTTTGATTCTCACAGTTTTAGCTTTTACTACTGCACAAATTAATTCTGCAAATGTTTTAATTCGTGCTGGGTGCCAATCTAAAAATATGTATAATATTTGGTATAGTGATTGAGAGTCCATTAATACCTCCTGTTGCTTGTTTCTCAGCGGAGATTAGTGACTCTCAGTCACTTATTCAATTTATTATTTTAACCCTCCTGTAAAATCTGTGGGGTACTATGCAAGAAATTATATTATATCTTATGCAAGGTAAAGGCAATATTATCCCTCCTTCACTTATAGATATGGATAAGAATCGTATAATCATGACGAGTATAAGCGAACAAATACTAAAAAATCCAGAAAAATTTTGGCAATTAAATATAGGATATATAGAAAAATTTCGGTCCCTTATTACTAATTCTCTCGATAAATTCATAGGGAAAGCAACTGCCCCCTTATTTTCACCCCATAATAAAGATAGAAGATTTAAAGATTTAGCTTGGGAGAATAGTGCATATTTTGACTTTATCAAACAATTCTATTTGATGTCTTCAGAATGGTTAGAGCAAAATATTGCTCAATATGATTTGCCGCCTGAGCTTAAACAACATCTTGAATTTATGACCTATCAATTTATTAATGCCTTTTCCCCTACAAATTTTGCCTTTGGTAACCCATTAGTTTTAAACGAAATTTTAAAAACCGGCGGACAAAACTTGGTACAAGGCTTGGAAAATCTTCTGACAGATATAAAAAATTCTGACGAAATATTAAATATTAATACTACCGATAAGGAGGCTTTTCTTCTAGGACAAAATATAGCCACTAGTAAAGGCAAAGTTATATTACAAAATAAATTAATGCAATTAATATGTTATGAACCTAAGGACAAAACATATTCTATTCCGTTACTTATGATTTCTCCTTTTATTAATAAATATTACATACTTGACCTATCAAGACATAATTCAATGGTTGCCTTTCTTACCGAGAATAATTTTCAAGTATTCATGATCTCATGGGTTAATCCTGATCAGTTACTGGCTGATATCAGTTTTGAAGATTATTTAAAATTAGGAATTCTAGAATCATGTGAATATTTACTGCAGCTTGGCTATAAAAATATTAATGGGGTTGGATATTGTATTGGGGGCACTTTACTTGCAGCGGCAGTTGCTTATCTTAAAGCTAATAATTTAAATTATCTTAATAGTATTAGTCTGATTACTACTATTTTAGATTTTCAAAACCCAGGTGAATTAGGAATTTTTATCAATGAACCAGCCGTTGCGATAATTGAACAAGAAATGTACTCCAAAGGTTATTTAGATGGTCGTTATTTATCAAATAGCTTTAGCTTATTAAGAGCTAATGATTTAGTATGGTCTTTCTTTGTGAATAATTATTTGCTTGGAAAAACTCCAATGCCTTTTGATTTGCTTTATTGGAACTCTGACCCCACAAATCTACCAGCTGCTATGCACAGCTATTATTTACGTAATATGTATCTGAATAATTTATTAAAAGAACCAAATGGATTAAGGCTACTTGGCACTCCTATTGATCTTAGCAAAATTGACTGTAATTCATTTTTTCTTGCTGCGCAGGAGGATCATATAGCGCCCTGGCAGTCAGTGTATGACGGGATAAAATTATTAAATGGGCATAAAACTTTTTGCTTAACCAGCTCTGGTCACGTGGCTGGAGTGATAAATCCTCCTCTTAATTCTAAATATAATTATAAAACGCATGATGATTTAACTACTACTAGTGAATTATGGTCTGTTAATGCTATAGAGCATCAAGGATCATGGTGGGTTTATTGGTTGACATGGCTCCAAAATAATAGTGGCACTCAATCACCCTCAATAGATTACAATAATGTCAGCGCAATTGAAGAAGCGCCTGGGAGTTATGTCAAAAAAAGGATAATTTAAAACCAGAGAGGATATCAACTCTTCAGGTGCGAGCAATATATCCTCTATTTAGAACAAAAAATTAAAAATTTAAACGTACTTTCAAGCTGCCCTGATGCGCCGCATATTTATTAGCTAAATGAGCGTCATAACCCACACCATATTCTATATTATTAGATTTAGAAGTAATACTTACTCCAAGATTATAAATTGTTTTGACGGTATCATTAACACGACTAAAAGCTTCAGGAGCCCCTTTTAAGGTAGCGATAAATTTACCAGCTTTCCCTCCTACATAATGAGAAAGCATAGCATGCGCTTCCGGTACTATTATCATATTGCTCTTCATATTCATTGAGCTTAATACTCGCATCCCAATAATCCCATCCGCTCTACTACTGCTGCAAGCAGCAATCGTTTTGTTGGAAAATGTTGTACCGGTTTCTGTATAACTATCATCCCGAGATTTGATATAACTCACTCCAGCTACTGGAGTTAGCAATACTGAATTATTGAATACCGCGTTATATCCCATTAATACCTCGCCTCCATAAGCTATGGATTCATAATTAGCCTTAGCAATTTGCTCTCCAAAAGAGAATTTTCTTCGTTCACCTTTAGCAATTTGAGTTGAGCCACAAGACGCCACTCCTTCCAAAAACAGCTTATCAGTAAGTTTTCGTGCTCCATAAACAGATAACATAATAGTATTAGTATTGATTTTATCACCAACTTTTAGGTTTTTATATTTAAGGTTTGACTTAATAACAGAAATAGCCGCACCTAAGGTAAGATTATCATTTGGAGCAACATCTACCCCTCCTATCCCTCCTAATGTCTTTACTGCATATGCAGGACTACTAATGTGTTTTTGTGTCTTATTAGCATGACTATAAATTGGTATAACCCATGCGCCAATGTTTGCTTTTGGCAACCCCTCATCGCCAGCGCCCACTACTATTGATGCCATGTCAGGACGAGTGACCTCATGTAACCTTCCAAGCATTACAGAGTGGCTTGTTGTCACATTCGTTTGATGCAACCTTACTAACGCCTCAACACTGCCAGAAGTATTTTTTACCACCTCTTCTCCACGAGTTTTTGCATCTGCAATCTTACCAATATCAGTCACTAAAGTTAATGCATCTCCTCCTGAAGCACTAACTAAATTCTGGGTATTTTGTAGGTCTGTTGCATCTCCACCTGCTGTGTGTGTATCTCGCTTCACAACTTGTTTTGCATTATTTTCACGTAACAATATCACCTTATTATCTTCCTTTGTATATGACCACTTTGTATAACTTTGCCCCGTTAGTATTAAATCTATATTATTTTCTATATTTTTATTAATCAATATATACTCTTCTGGCTTATCTGAATCTGGTAAAGGCAGGTCATCTTTAACTAACAGAGGCAAGTCTTGATTGGGATCAATAATATTTAATCTGGTCTTTACTTCAATAGAACCAAGCTGCTTATGGTCACTAAGAGTAGTATTAATAATAGTATTAGGTCCCCAATTTGTTTCATTTAACACTAATTTATTAATGCCTAAATTAATAATACCATCAATATTACTGGTACCACTAATATTAATAGTGGCGGCAGTGTTGTCATCATGCTTTAATAGAGTAATGTCATTATCGTTAAAATTAGTGGTATCGGCGTATATGGAACCCCTTAATGTTTGCTCAGCTTGGCGATCAGTAAAATTAACAGCAGCCATCGGGTTGTTCTCCTGACCAATATTACCTAAAATCTTACTCTTCCCTTCAAATACCACTGGATTAGGAGAACGTAAATCATTGGCATTGTAAATATTACCTACTAACTCTACACCATATTTAAGGATTAGCTGACCAGACTGGTCAAGTTTCACAATACCTGCTATTGTTCCGGCGGCAATATAGGTTTTCCTAACATTTGTAATATCAACATAGGTATCGCCGTAGTTAGTGGTATCATTATCTATATTAACTTCTTTTAACTGTTTATCTTTATCTCCTAATCCGTATACTCTCATCTTGTTACCTAGAACAGGGTACTCTGGATCAGCCTGAAAATTCACTGTTCCTATGTGATTTCCGTCAGGTTTTAAAGCAGCATAAAAATTATTAGACTGAACCGTTATCAGCTTGTCATCCGTCAACGCTATATTGATCAAACTATTTGCTTTGCCAATTACCTGCTCCCGCGTAATAGTATGGTTAGCCCCTGATACCCGAATAGTAGGCACCTGACCACTGGGGCTTTCATTCGCAATATTCTTACCATTAAGCGCCGTATCCTTAGGCAAAGTTAAAGTTGAGGCTTGGGTAAAAACAATCTTATTCACTAATAATTCCTTATTACCCGATAACTCAACATCAGCTCCTGCTACTGTCAACTTCTCTATTGGAACTTCCGAGCTGTGCATTGTGGCTGCGTCAAAATTACTGGTACATTTCACCCGCTTTGTATTATTAAATAATATTTCTATATCATTTCCAAGCGTATGCAAATGACTTGTCTGATAATCCCCCTTTATTATCAATTTAGACTTATCATATAATTTTGTCGCGCCAGTAAAATAGGCGTCTCCTTCTACTTGAAATACGCTATCCTCGTTAACCATCAGAGTATTAAGAGGAGTTACTTCGGTACCAATATCTCCCTTAACAATAGCATTATTAGCAGTTATTTGCCCTGGCGTACGGCCTAGCTCTCTGGAGTCACCCTTAATATTCCCTTCTAATTTATAATTATCCGCTAGTATTAACTCTGAACTAGTCCCCATAAATTGAATATCACCTTTCCAATTACCGCTTTTTGTTGTCTCACCCTCAAATAGGTTCAACACCATACCCTTTGTGCTATTTCTCATATCCGCAGTAAGAGATAAATTACCTTGTGCATTGATCACCAAAGAATCAACCGCCTGTAATTTTCCCAAATCCACTACACGTGGTTTTAGTGGTTGATCAGAAGAAAGAGCAAGTTGGACGGGACCTTTTAATCCTGATTTAGTCTCTCCACCAGCTCCTACATCTATATTTGCATTAGCATTTATTGAACCCTGACTAAGTTGCAGCCGGGCTGCAAAAATATCTCCTATAAGATCTACCTTACCTTCAGTAGCAACTTCAACTATAAATTGTTGAGCTCTTTGTTTATTACTTTTCCCTATCAAAGAATGACCTTCAGTAATATGTTCCAACTTACTATTTGGTGCACTCGCTTTCAATATAACTTTCCCTGTTTTATCTTGTTCCCCTCCTAAAGATCCATTTTTAATTAGAAAAGCATTAACATCCTTTGTAGTACTTATAATATAACCATTTTCACTTTGATATAACATCTTCTTCACATTTTCTTGTGCTACATCTATCTCATCTGCCAATACTGATATATTTCCAATTGTTAACATTGATGCTATTGACACACTAGCCAACCAACTACCCTGAAAAGTACTGTTTTTTCCTTTCTGACTCATTATTTTTTCCTATTTTAAGTTAATTTATTAGGCTTGTTTAGCAAACTCCCTATCATTCTCGCATTTAAAGTTTGGACTTTTAGCTTCTGCTCTTAAGCTATAGACTGCTTTTTAGTTGAAGTTATGGTCTCTTACTATTTTAAAGTGATTTTAATAAAATAAGGAGGATTTATGATAACAATTTATTAATAAATTCATTACTTATTAATATTTACATTGAACAAAATGCAAGTCAATTAAATTATGAAAAAACGATAGAATAAAGTAACGATTAGTGGTAATTAGTTAAAATTAAATTTTAGAAAGGTATTCAGTTTTGATGATAGTGGCTGCTATATCGGAGGGAGAATGCATAGAATTAAAACCTAACTCTACTAGAATTTTTTTACTTTCTTTTAATTGTTTATCTATTTGAGCTCTATTATCTAACAATGAGATTAACGCCGCCGCTATTTTCGGGCTAGTACAGTGAAATTGTATTAATTCTGGTAGTATTGCTCTATCGGCTACTATATTAATAATAGAAATATATTTTATTTTTATCAAAAACTTTATTAACCAGTAACTTAATATGTTTAACTTATAAGCAACAACCATAGGAGTATTACATGCAGCTATTTCTAAAGTATTAGTCCCAGATTTAGCTAAAGCAATATCTGAGGCCGCAAAAACCTGTAGACGATTAGTTGAAAAATGGTAATTGAACGCTGAGGACTCTAAGAAAGGTGTTATCAAACTCTGATGGGCTACATCTGCTAAAACAAATATTACTAACAAATTAGGATACTGTCTAGCTACCAGATTGATTGCCTCTACAAAGATAGGCATATGCCTTAGGATTTCCCCCCTACGGCTACCACAAGTAACGGACAAAATTTTGCTATCTAAATCTATAGCATATATTGGCAATTCTTCTCTTAACTGTTTCTTGCTTATTCCTACATAAAAATTTTGTTCTATAATGGGATGGCCAATATACCGGCAATTTAACCCTACTTTTTGGAAATAAGGAGGCTCAAATGGCAATAAAGCAAATAAATAATCATAAACCTTGGCATATTTCAATGCTCTAGAAGGCTTATACGCCCAAACGGATGGGGCAACAATATGAAGAATTTTTAAATGAGGCCTTAACTTTCGAATTTTCTGCACTACTCTATAAGTAAAGCCTGGCGAATCGATAGTAATTAATAAATCGGGCTTCTGGTGATTAATATCCTCTACCACTTGTTTCATTAATTTAGTAATCTTAAAAAGGTGAGGTAATATTTCTGCAAATCCTATCAAACTTATTTGTTGAATAGGAAAAAGGCTTTTCGCCATCCCAGCTTCTTCCATTAATGCACCCCCTACCCCTAAAAAATCAATATTTTCTCCACCTGTTCTATAAAGCTTCTTAAGACTTACTATTAAATGACTTCCTATAAAATCCCCTGAAATTTCTCCAGCAATAAAATATACCTTAACCATTCCGTTGCTTCCCACATAAACTCAAATTTTTATTAATAGCTGTAGATTGTATTCCAGCACAATCCAGTATTGAATGGAATATATAATCATGACTTAACTCAGACCCTAAATAAGTTTTTACCGATTTTACTAGTTCAGGATGCTGCATATTAAATTTATCTGATACCCACACTATCAAAAGTATTGTCGTTTGTTCTGGAATCAACGGACCCCCATGACCGTAATAACCATTTTCCCCTAATGACTCGGCATGATCAGAAACATATATTAAAAAAGCATTCCTATTTTTTAATAACTTGACTAGACTAAATAAAAAAAAGTCTGTATATAGAATAGAATTATCATAATCATTTACTAACCCCTCAATATTACAAGTACTAGGGTCGGATTTAACAATTTGATTACACCCGGGAGTAAATTTTTGAAATTCTTTAGGATATCTCGCAGAATAATTCCAATGGCTTCCTGACATATGCACCACTATCACCTGTTTACCGGTACTAGAATCTAAAAATTTCTCTATATAAGGTAACATTTTTTCATCGTAATCATTCATTTTCAACAAAGTAGATCCTCCTGGCAGCATCACAAACTTAACTTCATCATAAATAGTCGACTGTTTTTTACTTTTTAAATATTGCAGTAAAGTTTGAGTGCCAATCCAATAAGTATTAAAGCCTAAATCAGCAAAAACTGATAAAAAACTTGTTTCCTTTAAACTCTTATCTAGATCTTTACTAGAATATCTAGACATAATAGAAGGAACAGCAATATAGGTATGGTTAGATGAAGCCTGGGCCTTAAATGAAAAAAGATTGGTAATGGTAGTTAAATAGGGGGTAGTATCTTTGGGATAACCATTTATACCTAAATGATCAAATCTTGCAGATTCCCCTATTACCAAAACCACAATAAGATTGTCATCTGCTTTATCAATAAAAGCAAAGTTTTGATTTATATTTTCGTAACCTGCTGCTATTATTTTATTCATAGAAAAATATAAGTAACTATTATGTAAATATTGAATAGGAAAATACTGCGTTAATAATTTAAATTGCGGCGCAATAATGTTAGTAATAGTGATTACAATACACACAAACGACAACAATTTTTGAATAAATAATTTATTATTAGCAAATGAAAAATATTTTATAGAATATATACCTATAAATATACCAACACCTAGCCAAATTAGTAATTTACTACTGGTAATTTCATATAATTCATTTATATGAGTAGATAATAAACTCCCTATCATTTCTTTAGTAGGAGAAATTTTAAAGTAACATAAATAATAACTTGCGAGCGCCCCTGTGATAAATAATAATATCGTTCCTGTTATAAAAATAAGGCGCTGAATAGTTAATCCTAAGAAAATAATGAAAGTAAAGATATAGATATAAACAAAATCCTTGCCTAATTCTAGTACAGCCTTTAAAAAAGTTACTTTATAGTAACCAAATTTATAAGAGAACACGACCATATTAAAGAGCACACAGTAGATAAAAGCCATCATCAAAGATAGAGTAATTAATTCAATATCTAGATACTTACGCAGCACTTTGATCATACGGTTATGTTATAAAAATAGTTATTATGACAGTGATTTTTAACTTTGAACATCTCATGGTTAAACAATATTAGACTTTTTTGAAACCATTTTGAGTCACTAATTAGCATCTCGAGTAGAGTTTTTGAAAGAAGTCGAACAAAAAACAATTCTTGAGAACCACTGAATATACATCACCTATAAATCAATTATATAAATATTAGCCGAGCTCGCATGATTACCAAAACTCTTCTGGAATTTAAAGAACTGTTACAAATTAACAAACCAATTATAGCAATTGACTATGGAATGCGGAAAACTGGTCTTGCTATCTCAGACCCAGGCCAAACTATAGCTATGCCTTTTAATACTATATACCAAACTGATGAAAAAGAAAAAATTAAAACAATTTTAAATCTAGCGACTAGCTATGCAGCTTGTGGAATTGTTATAGGCCTGCCAATTAATATGGATGGCACAGTTAGCAATCAAACAACAATTCTCTTAAAATTTGCTACTATACTAAGCCTTGCCACTACACTCCCAACTTATCTGCAAGATGAAAGACTTTCTTCTAAGGCGGCAAATAGCTTATTAAAATCTCTAGGCTTTACAAGACGGGAACGTAATAATCAAGATGATGCAGTAGCTGCAAGCCTACTATTAGAAACTACTTTAATTTCTATGCAGAAACTTGTTTAGCATTAGCTTGAAGGTCAAGGTGCATAACTATAAAATAGACTTCCTACATAAATCGATCTAGTTGACGATTTTGTCTGACCTTCTAATACCAAATTGCTTTCTTCACATTAGGTCGTCGTATTTCGGGATTCGTCGTGCTCACCTAGATCTACTAGGTTCCGCGCGCCTCACCACTCATATACTCGATGAAAATCAAGAATTGCGTCTGTCGTCTTCAGGGTTCAAGGTAGCAACGTACTAATATGTACTGCTTTTGCTCCTTGACCCTTTGACCCCTGCTACTATCTTGCTACTATCTTGATTTTGATCCTATCGTCTATCAATTCTTCAGGTGCGAGCAGTATATTCCTACTACTGTCTTGAAAGCAACTTGGTATAACAATTAGCCTTCAGTTTTTGTTGAGCTCATAATCACATTGAGATAATTAAATAAAAAAACACCAGGTTGCGTGAAGGAAATTTTTATAGAAGCGATTTATAGAGCATTTTGATCGAACAATAGTGGGAATTTTATAAGAATAGTAATACCTATTTCAAAAAAACTTCCGCTATTTTGCCGATAAAATACCCATAAATCAAGCGATAAACATTTCCTTCACACAACCTAGTGTTCTTTCTATAATGGCAGTAATAAATTATTTAGAAATCCATACCTCCCATACCTCCTCCCATGCCTCCCATACCTCCACGTGGCATAGGAGCGTCTTCCTTATCAGATGCATCATCCACAATCATAGCTTCAGCTGTAATTATTAGGGAAGCAACTGATGCAGCATTTTGCAGTGCTGTCCGTACAACTTTTGTGGGATCTATAATTCCAGACTTGATCATATCCACATAAATCATATCTTGGGCATTGAAGCCAAAATTCTTATCTTGGCTATCCAGGAGTTTACCCACAACCACCGCTCCATCCATACCAGCATTTTCGGCAATTTGCCTTACTGGAGCTTGTAAAGCCTTTTTGACAATATTAATACCGGCTTGTTGATCTTCGTTGGCACCTTTTACATTCTCTAAAGCCCTAGCAGCGTAAAATAAGGTAACACCACCACCTGCAACAACACCTTCTTCTACGGCAGCTCTAGTAGCGTGTAAAGCATCTTCTACCCGATCCTTCCTTTCTTTAACTTCCACTTCAGTGGCACCGCCGACTTTTAATATCGCAACTCCCCCAGCCAGTTTAGCTAAGCGTTCTTGCAGTTTCTCTTTATCATAATCTGAGCTAGTTTCCTCAATTTGTCGGCGAATTTGTAGACAACGTGATTCAATATCTGCTTTATTACCCGCCCCATCAATTATAACAGTATTTTCTTTAGAAATATTTACCCTTTTAGCAGTACCAAGCATAGTAATATTGACATTTTCAAGCTTCATACCTAAATCGTCAGTGATCAGATGTCCAGCTGTTAAAATAGCAATATCTTCCAGCATGAGCTTTCTTCTATCTCCAAACCCTGGTGCTTTTACGGCTGCCACTTTCAATCCACCACGTAACTTGTTTAGCACAAGCGTAGCGAGCGCTTCTCCTTCAACATCTTCGGCTATAATGAGTAATGGACGACCTGATTGTACTACAGCTTCAAGTATAGGTAATATTTGCTGTAAATTTGATAACTTCTTTTCAATGAGTAAAATATACGGATTCTCTAGTTCACTGATCATTTTTTCATTATTAGTAACAAAATATGGAGATAAATATCCTCTGTCAAACATCATTCCTTCAACTACATCTACTTCAAAGCTGAAGTTCTTAGCTTCTTCTACAGTGATCACGCCTTCTTTGCCAACTTTTGCCATAGCAATCGCAATATTGGTACCAACCTCTTTATCATGATTTGCTGATACGGTTGCAACTTGTTCAATTTCTTCTTGATTACTAATTTTTTTGCTGACGTCTTTAATGGCTTCTACTACCACATTCACAGCGGTGTCTATCCCACGTTTTACATCCATAGGATTGCCGCCGGCTGCTACCACTTTATAACCTTCTTTAGCAATTGCATGAGCTAAAATAGTGGCTGTAGTGGTCCCATCGCCAGCAACATCTGCGGTTTTACTAGCTACCGATTTTACTAATTGAGCTCCAAGATTTTGTTCCTTGTTTTTTAGAGTCATAGCTTTCGCAACAGTGACCCCATCTTTGGTAACCTTTGGCGATCCCCACGATTGCTCAATCAAAACATTCTTGCCTTTAGGGCCTAAAGTCACCCCTACAGTTTTTACTACAATCTCTATACCTTTTAACATTTGTTCACGTGCACCTGTGCCGTATGTTATTATTTTTGCTGTATTCTCTGCCATATTAATTATTCTCCTTAAAAATAAAATTATTAACTAATTATTCCCATCACATCACTTTCTTTCATGATGATCAATTCACGCCCATTAATTTTCATTTCAGTGCCGGCCCATTTTCCATAGAGAACTTTATCTCCAACTTTAATTTCAAGTGGTTGGATACTACCATCTGTGCCCCTGATTCCTTTACCAACAGCTATTACTATACCTTGCATTGGCTTTTCCTTAGCGGTATCAGGAATAATAATTCCCCCTTGCGTTTTTTCTTCTTGTTGGATTGCCTCGATTGCAATTTTATCATATAACGGTCTAAACGACATCTTCACCTCCATATTAGTTTATAACTTATTAAATGTATATTCTATATAGGCTTAATTTATAACAGTTCAAGAGAGTGATAGAAAAATTTTTATTTTTAATGAATTTAATGCTTTCAGAAATTTAGGGAATGGTAAACATTTCTGTGAAAATTGGGTTACTAGAAATTTTGGGCATCTTTTCAGGGGAGTGGCATGTATGAGATACATGTCTTGGAGATATTTTAGAGCAATTTGGAATTGGAGCAATAGGTTAATAGTTTCCTTGCAGAATATAAACTATAGGAACTTCAAGAACTGGCTCTATAGCGTTTTCCAAGATCTGCAATGCTCACCGCACCCTAATAATGTGCTGCTTGTGGCTCCTCGATTGTGCTATTTCTCGACTGTGCTATTTGCCTATAGCCTTCGTTCTTCTTGAAGCTCCTGGAGCATACAAAGGAAGCTGATCAGCAGAACGCCATGTAATTAGCGGCATCCCACTGAATTGCCACGTTTTCAATTGGTGCTACTCCAAGCAGATCATTCAGTATATTATTACTGTTTTCATCCCAGCTAGCTAATCTTGCTTTAGCATAAAGTTCACCGGGGTCCCTATATAACACTTCATCATATAGTTTCTTTAATTCAGGATTGGCTATAATTTGAGGCCCAAGAAAATGTAAGTTAAATTTCAGCATATTGATTTGCAGCTGAGAATAATTTGGCTCCTCCATACTATTGGGGCTTGTGCGCATTCCTAATTTATTAAATTTATATAATAGTGCTGGAATCTTTTCTCGGTGGTAAGTTATATGGTTATTTGAAGGTAAATGAGACATTATCATATCTGGGTTATCTTTTCTGACTATATTAGACCATAAACCTATTCCATGTGCCGCAAATTTTTGCCATGGAAAATATGGCCCAGGCGCAATAGAATCTCCTAGCGTCCAATCTGATAAAGCAATGACATGACGTGGGTTAATATGATATTTATATATTAGATCTGTACATAAATATATATTTTTCTCCACTTGTACTGAGGTAAAAGGTTCTCGCCCATTATTTATTGACATAATACTTATAGAGACATGATTCATTTCATCATTTTTCAACTTATCTGTTGTGCTAGGATTTAAGATACTATCAGTTTTTAGCTCTCCACATTTGTAAGACCATACTTTTTTATTATCTGGGACTAATTGATAAATTGGACCAGTGTTAAGGTAGCTGCGATGAGCCGCCACATTTAATGCAAAGTTCTAACTTTTTAAGTTCCTAAAAGAATATTGTTGACACTTTTTGATATTTATATTAAAAGATATAGCTCATAATATTTAATTATAGGTAGTATTGTTCGTAAATAGTACCGATATTAGGTATTCTAGGAATATACAAAATAATATATGTCAAATTTACTATCATTAGAAGATTTTAATCTATGCAACACAAAAACTGGTAAAATCAATCAACTAGCTTTTGGAGTAATGTTAATTTATTTTCGGTCTCACATTAAATTCCCTGCAGCAGAAGAAAAACCAATATCATTAAAATTAATATCAGCCATTGCTTCAGAGTTGGATATTGAAGAGTCTATTCTTTCAAAATTTAATTGGAGCGGTAGAACAGCCGAAAGATATCATCAGGATATTAGAAAATATTTGGGATATCGCCAAGCAAATAATAATGATGTTTTAATATTTACAGAATATCTAACAAATAATATTCTACCTCATTATCCATCTAATGAATTATTAATGGAGCAGACTAGGTTATTTTTTGACCAAAATAAAATTGTACTATTCAAGAAAAAACAGTTGGATCGTTATGTTGCTTCAGCAAAGCATCAATTTGAACAAAAATTTCTTGAAAAGATATTTAAAAGTTTAAGTCAAGATAACTGTTATTTGATTGAGCAAATCCTTGAACAAAGCGAACAGTCAAAGAATGGTATTATAGAATTATCAGAGTTAAAAAATGATATACCTGGGGTTAGGCTAAAAAATGTTAATTTTGCTTTGGATAAGATCGCTTTATTAAAACAAATTACTTTGCCCAAATCGATTGTAGATTTAGTAGATAGAAAATTACTGCTGAAATATTATGATCGTATCATGGCTTTATCGCCTAGTAATATTTTAGAGTTTAGCCCTGTGGCAAAATATGCGACTATGGCAATATTCTGTTATATAAGATTGCAGCTAATATTAGATAGTTTAGCTGATACATTAATTAAGCTTATAAAACGTATGCGTTCTAGTTCTGAAAAATACGTAGATAACTATATTGTAAAGGAGGTTAAGCGTGTTGATGGAAAATTTGATATTCTAGAGAAATTAGCATCTTTATCAATTAACAATCCTAAAAGTACAATTGAAGATAAGATTTACCCTGAAGTTTCTAAAGAAAAACTAGAAGCAATAATTACTGATTTACAGCAACGCGGTAAATGGTATCAACAACAGGTACAAAATAAGATTCATTCAAAGTATGCGTATGGAAGTAGAACCACACTACTACCAATACTACAAACTTTTCAGTTAAAAGAAGATAACTCTAGTTATCAACCGATTTTAAAAGCTGTTGAATTTATTAATAAGTACTGGAATGAATCAGACTCAGAGTATTATGAAACGGAGCCGCCTATTGAAGGTATAATACCTACAAATTGGCATCCAATGGTTGTTCAAGTAGATAAAGATGTGATTAAAGTTAATAAATATAACTATGAGCTTGCCGTTTTAGAAGAATTGAAGCGTTTTTTAAACTTCAAAGCAATATGGATTAAAAGAAGTTATCGATATAGAAATCCTGAAGAAGATATACCAAAAGATTTTGAACAAAAAAAGCAACAATATTATCAAGAACTTGGTCTACCTTTAGATGATAAGGAGTTTATTACAAAGTTACAAAATGCCTTAGAAAGGGGTTTAGAAAATCTAAATAGCAAAATACCTAATAATAATCTTGTTAAAATCAAGACAAGTACTGTTGGGAAGAATATTACTATTACCCCATCAGAAGCACAAAAAGATCCAAATAACATCATTGCACTACAAAAGGAAATTACAGGTAGGTGGTCAAGTATAAACCTTATTGATATTTTAAAAGAAACTGATCTACTTACCAATTTTACACAGCAAATGGAAACTATTGCTAAAAGTAGTAGTATTGAACCGTCAGGCCTTAGAAAAAGACTTTTATTGTGTTTATATGGTATAGGTAGCAATACAGGATTGAAGAGAATAAGTATTGCCAATGGTGATGTTAATTACAGCGATTTACGTTATATTAAGAAGAGGTATATTAATGCTACAAATGTTAGAAACTCTATTCGTCTAATTATTAACAATATTCTCAAAATACGTAATCCAGATATTTGGGGAGAAGCAACAACATCAGTAGCATGCGATTCAACAAAGATAAGTAGTTGGGATCAAAATCTTATTAATGAGTGGCATCACCGTTATCAAGGTCGAGGAGTAATGATTTATTGGCATGTTGATAAGAAATCATTATGTATTTATTCACAATTAAAAAGTTGTTCATCTTCAGAAGTAGGATCAATGATTAAAGGTATAATTGATCATGATACAGAGATGAACATGAACAGAGTATTTGTTGATACTCATGGTCAAAGTGTGATAGGTTTTGCTATTAGCTACTTACTTGATTTTGATTTACTACCTAGATTAAAAGCAATAAATAAACAAAAACTTTATGGGGTTGCATCTGGAGATAAATGGAAATACCAATATATTTCTGAAATAATTAAAGGTGGTATCAATTGGAAATTAATTGAGGAGAATTACAATGAAGTCGTTAAACATCTTGTAGCATTAAAATTGGGTATTGTAGAACCTGATGTATTAGTAAAACGTTTTAGTAATAATAATTACGAACATCCTGTATATAGAACTTTGTTAGAAATTGGTAAAGCAAATAAAAGTATTTTCCTATGTAAATACCTAGATTCAGAATATCTTAGAATTGAAATCAATGAAGGGTTGAATGTAGTAGAACGCTTAAATTATATAATGGATTTTATTTTCTATGGGAAACTAGGAGAGCTCACAACAAACAATATTGGTGATCAAGAATTATCAATATTATGTCTACATTTATTACAAGCTTGTATTGTCTATATTAATACTCTTCTTATTCAGCAAGTATTATCTGAGCCTCACTGGCGAAACAAACTGACTCCTGAAGATTACAGGGCATTAACACCGTTACTTTCAACGCATATTAATCCATACGGTTTGTTCCCAATTGATTTTAACCAACGTATATTAATATATTCGCAAGCTGGGTCGGGGTATTACCGATGACAATAATAAACCGTACTCCTGTAAGAGAAAAAGCCAAATACTTTTTGAAGGATTTAAAAAAGGAACAACCAGATTATAATTACTTGAGAGAATTATTTAGACATATTCGTAAAGAACTCGATATAACAGTAGACAATAGCACCACAAAGAAATTACCTTATGTACCAACAGAAGAGGAAATTAGTAAGTATTATAAGGCTGTATGGAAATCAAGAAATATGAAGCATGTAATAATTATTAAGACGTTACTTTATACTGGGGTACGAGTATCGGAATTGGTAAAAATAAAAATATCAGATATAGATTTAGATAGTTGTCAAATTAGAATTAACCACGGAAAGGGTAGTAAAGATAGAATAGTTCCGTTTCCTAATGCATTTACAGAAGTATTAGCTGTACACATTGAAAGTGCAAAGAAAAATAAGACAGTTTACCTATTTGAATCTAGTTGGAAGAAACCGTATTCTGATCGAGGTATTAGGAAAATATTAATGAATTACACAAAAGAAGCTGGCATTGAGAATTCAATATCACCACATAAATTACGGCATTTTCTTTTTACATGGATGAAGAAAAAAGGCGTGGATGATGCATTAATCCAACCTTATTCGGGGCATGATAGTCGTCAATCACTTGAAATATATTCAAAATTATCACTCGTAGACTGCCAACCAGAGTATGAAAAAAAGATTAAAGAATTCCCTGTTTAAATGTGGCGGCTCATCGCAGCTACCTTAACACTAGTCCAGGATACTACTTTCCAACCTTTCACATACTTCCTGCTGTTGGAAAATCATCGCTTGATGATTTTCGTGAGTATACTTCCTACAGAATTTATCTTGATATTCAGCAAGTGATAGGTTCATTAAGGCTTTGGCATAAGTAACTTTTGCCTTTTGCAGATTAGATTGGCTATTTTTGTCTTCATATTGTGAATATTTCTTTTGTAATTCTTCGAGCTTCAACAAATTTTTATAATGTATAATTAGTCATATGATTATCCTTGTCAGTTGAAATAAAAACATCGTACAAAGTTTATTCCTCCATACAGTCTATTGTATAATATAGCGCAATTATAGTCAAATAATAAAGTACAAAAATGTACTTTATTTGTACTATCTATTATATAATTTATGGTAATTATATTGTATATTTTTCGCTACTTAGTAGCGTTATTTATTATAAGATTTATCTAAAGCTCAAGTAAATCCTATATAAGAAAACCATAGATAGTATAGTGATGCAAGCTTTACAAAACTTTTTCTTTGAACCAGCATTTTTATCCTATTAACACGGAACTAACCTTATAGTTTGTTCGAAGAACAAAAGCAACTTTCTTTGACAAAATATGTAATATTTTGTATATTGTTTTTTTATTTTCTCTATTATTTAGGTCTTTTTCTTGACATAGATTGTGCTATTATATATACTAAATTGTACCGCGATATTATTGATTATTCTATTAAAATATAGGGGAACATATTATGCCAAGAGACCCGGTAACAGCACTAGAAAAACTGAAGAAAATTGAGGAGAAAAAACAGAAAGTATTAATAACCCGTAGAGAGGATTTATTAGAAATTGTTAATAGTTGTAATGCCATGACCATTGATGATCAGCTACTTGCAGGATTCCTACTATTTGCTATGAATGAGCAGAATACGCAACATCCTATGTTCAAGGAATTTATACAATTAGCTAAAACTACTCTCGATCCCCGTAAATTATTAGCTAAAAAACACAAGGCTGTAAAAAGAGTCAATCCACTTGATAATGCATGACAACCTCCTTACGACAAAAAGCCAAAGCAATCTTGATAATTTTTTTAACATGAGCTTGTTCCTTTAGTTTAGCATCATATTGCTTATTTATAATTTGCTGTAATCCTATTTCTGCAATAGATTCTAACTCTTCTGAAGTTTTAGCTATTTTATACTCAATAATAATGGCACTGTCATGTTTCCCAGTTTGAGGTATTAAGATGATATCAGCTCGACCGCTACCGGTTTCCCTTTCGCTGTCTATTATATAACTTGCAGATAAGGTATGGACTAAACCAAGCATAAAACCACTGTAAAATAGCTCTGCTTTTTTCCCGCCTGTTTGGTGAAAACTAGTCGCACCACTTAGTAATTCCTGCAATCTCTCTTTAAATTCTTCTAGTCGGCCGCTTGGTAGTAAAGTAACAAAAGGATAATATAGCGAACTATCGATCTTTAATTTATTGCTTACCCATTGCAATAGCCTTGTTTCATATATATATCCTACTTCTTTATTAGGCACAGATAATTCATAAATGTTTTTTGTTGGCTCAAGGGCAGTCGGATTTAAATAACCACTAAATAATAATAGGCTAAATAATCCAGCCCGCGTGTTAATATCAGCAAAACTTATTTGCTTGGTAATAGGAGAAATAATGCTTTTACTAGCAGATAAATTTTGCAAATCTTCTTGTATTTCATCTGACAATAATGCCTTATCAACAAGCGAAGTTCCCCCGCTATCTAACCAGTAATGATCTAACTCACCCTCACGCGTCAGACATTGCATAATAGACCATGGGTTATAGATAATTTCTCCACCAAATGTATAACCATTATACCAATCTTTAATTTTGTCGTGAGTAGTGCTAGTTGGTACTTTTCGTAGTAATTCATCAACTTCTACTTGGGTAAATCCATAAAACTTAGCAAATTTTTTATCCAATAAAGTATATTCACTAACATTATTCAAATCTGAGAATAAATTAGCTTTAGCAACCTGTAATATGCCAGTAATTATGCCTTTTTCTAAAGAAGTATTGGTTTTTAGGCCGCTACCAAACATCCCTCGGAATATTTGTAGAACATCGTTAAACTCTTTTGCTTTATCGCCAAATTCGAGGTAGGAACTATTGATCGGAGTATCATATTCATCAATTAGTATGTAAACTTTCTGGCCAAAGTGCATAAAAAGTAATTCACTTAAGAAACCTAGACTATTCTCTATATCTAATTTGCTAATATTACCATTAAAGTAGTGGGTTAGTTGTTGTTTTTGAGTATTGGATAATAATTTCGTGCTTTTTTGGCAATATTGTTCTAAATACCTATGTTTTCCATATAATTTTATTATTTGCATTTGTATCTTAGACTCTATCTCCTGGTAGTTGCTACCCTTCACATCCTTAAAATTTATGGAAATAACAGGAAATTGTCCTTGATATTCAGAGATAACATCTGGATACTGCGCTATTTGAAGTTGTTTAAGTAACTTCTTCCTACCGGTTGCTAATCCTAAATCTATTTCACCGCCCACAAACAATTTATCATTAACCCTTTGCTCGAGCGGTAAACGATCACCATTTTCATCCACTTCTATTTCAAAGAACTTTTTGAGCATATCCATATTCAAGCTCTTACCCCAGCGCCTTGGCCTGGTAATGAGAATTACTTTACCACTATCTTGTAGTATTTCCTTAATCATTAGGCTTTTATCAACGAATACATCGCTATTAACTACTAAGTCATAGAACTCATCCGTACCTACCAGCATTTTAGGTGGCTTATTAGCCATTGGGACGGGAGTAATAGCTTGATGTATTGAATTAGTATCCGAAAGTTTACTGATCATATTAATTGATTATCCTTGCGAATTGCCATAGTCTTTATAATCAAAAAATTATAACATAAATAAGTTGGATCACTAAGTAAATTTAAACAAATGATCTATGGCTGTAAGCTTAGAAAACTTACAGCCATGTTGTAGCCTCACTACTCAAAATCAGTACTGTTTAGCAGTGTTACCGGGATTTTACACTCAACAGTAGTGGTTTTACCCTCTTCACTGCTAAGTTCAATTGCACCATGCATTTCATGGATAAGTTGCCTCACAAACATTAACCCCAATCTTAGCCCTTTGCACTGAGTAGCAGAACTATGGTTACCAAAATCTTCACACATATCTTGTTGTTTCTCTAGAGGGATGCCAATCCCAGTATCATGAACAATAAATTGTAATATCCGATCTCTATCATCTTGTTCCACAACATCAAAATCATAGTTATCTTTAAAGCTTCTAGCAGAAAATAGATTAGCAGTAATTACGATAACTCCTTCTTTGGTAAATTTAATACTATTGCCAACTAGTTGATCTAATATTGCTTGAATTCGGTAGCTATTACCTACCACAATATCAGGCATCTCATAATGCACATTAGATACTAATCTTATTCCCTTATGTGATGCTGCGGCCCCAGCTTTAGCAATAATTGCTTCCACTAATTTCTTAGGGCTAAACGCTTGCAAAACTATGGAAGTTAATCCGTCATTACTTTGCAGAAGCTCATATAGATCATTAGAATAATCGAGCAGCGCTTTAGCACTATCCATAATAGTAGCTAAATGATTTTTTACTTCAGGATTTTGCTCCATTTCATAGAGCGCAGCTACTTGCGCAAAAATTCCATTACAAGGAACATGGATACTATGGCCAATATTTTTGATTAAGTCCATTTTAGTTAGTTCAGCTGCTTGCAATTGTTTCTTGGTTTTTTGTAATTCTAATTCTAGGCTTTTAAATTTAGTAATATCTACATAATTCTCGTGGCAGCTAATTATATCAACTTCTTGGCTAGATGCTGGGACCAGTGTGGCAAATATTGGAGCAAGTTTAACGATCCAGCCTTTTTCTGCAATTTGATTTTGATCTTGTTGTTGATTTTTAACATTATTTGTCATACTATTCCTGTACTGTTTGGGTTAAACAAATGGGTAGCACAGAGGTAAAGTAGTAAGATTTCTAGCTTTTAACTTATCCTCTGTGCTTGATACTACATTAGTGTAGTATCTAATCAGCAGAGATATCAGCATTATTTTGAGGAGTACAGAGGATTTCTTAAACAAGCTGTTCAGATTTTACCAACAACTCTAAAGAGCTGTAAATTAGAGACAGATAGAAATTATATTTCTAAGAACACAAAAAAATACAGTGATAATCTTGCACTACAAAGCAGAAAAAACCTCTGTAGCCCGCACTACCACTGGTATTTCAGCTGCACTTATAGTATAATTTATTATTGATATTTATACTGGTAAGGTTTATGCTACCTACTTCTAATAACCCCCAACCATTTTTGCAATGGGTTGGTGGGAAAAGAAAAATTACTGATAACTTAATTGAATATATCCCAGCAGGGTTAAATAATTATTACGAACCATTTCTTGGTGGGGGTGCACTATTTTTCCAAGTAAAACATATGTTCAAAAAATGCTTTTTATCCGATATTAATCTTGATTTAGTTACTAGCTACAATAGTGTTAAAAAAGATCAGGGTGAGGTAAGTAAATTACTGGAATCCCATCAAGAAAATCATTCTAAAGAATATTATTACCAAGTTAGGGATAATAATGTTAACAATCCTAGTAAGATTACTGCCAGATTTATATATCTTAACAGGTACGCTTTTAAAGGTATTTATCGTGTAAAGAAAGATGGTAAACTTGCGGTGTCCTTTTCTAGCAAAATCCATGCTACTTCTGATCTGGATAACAGACTACGTCAATGTAGCAGTTTTTTAGCTAATACCTGCATTTACGCCATAGATTTTTCCTTCATTGAACCTAAAAAGAACGATTTTGTATATTTGGATCCACCATACCACCAATCAGGTGAGACATTTTATACCACCTTATCCTTTGATGAAAATGAACAAATAAGATTGCGAGATTTTGTTAAAGAATTAGATAATAAAGGGGTCAAAACTATGATCTCTAATAGTGACACCCCTTTTATCAGAGATCTTTATAAAGGTTTTAATATCCGTACCGTAGATATAAAATATTCCATCCCAGAGCAAAGAAAAACCTCTTATGAAGTGATTATTACAAATTACTAAATATTAGGTTAGGTAATAAACATATTTATCCTACCTATTACAGTCCCCTTAATTTGCTCTCCTTATCTGCTTGCTCTAGCTTAAAAGTAAAATTTTGGGCTTGAAAAGCCAATCTTAAATCTCCCATATAACGCTGTCTTACTAGATAGTCAATAAAGGGCGTAGTGGGTTTAAGAATTACTTGGCTGGTAACCTTATCTTCTTCTACCACTGCTAATTTACTAAATGTACTACTATCCGCATATTTACCATGTTCTTCAATCAAAGATCGCCTGACCTTATACCATACTGAATCTGGATCTAGCTTGTTGAGCCCTGACAAATTATGATGCTTCTTATCTTCACCTTGAATCTGTTGTTTTGGTGCTGTAGTTTGTACAAATGGGATAATCTGCAATTGTTTAATTTTATTGCCATACACTAGCTGCACTTGCCCTAATATCTTAGCTTTAATATGCTCAAGCAACATGATATCCTTTAATAACTTCAGTTGATACTGATTTTCTACTACTGAACCAAATTTACAACTAGTCAATAACTTATAAGCAGTATTAGGCTCAAATATTCCTGCTATTTTCCGCTTTAGTTGTGCCTGCTTGCTAGTATCGAGGCTTCGTTCTACTTTCTCCAAATATTGCTCTTTTAATTTTTCAGGATCGTTAGATTTGAACTGAAAATTGTTGTTATTAACCTTGATACTTTCGCGGAATTCATGCACCAAGGCTTTAGTCATATAGTTCAGTACCACCTTTTTGTTACAAAAATGATGGTTAGGATATTGATCTGCTAATTTCAGTAACAGTTTGTTAATGAAGCTGAGATTAAACTCTCGATTTGATCTAATTTGCAGTAAATCAGCATCTTTTGCGGTTAGTGGGTGGAACGCTGCTAATCTTTTTCTTTTGAACCAGCCTTTATTATTATCAGGCACTGAAGCATTAAGATATGGAGAGATTGCTGAATTATTGCCATTAGAATCAGCAATTTTTCGTATCACAGAGGGAAGGGTAGCAGCTGCGTTGCCATTTTTAGTTAGCTCCTCATTTTGGTTTATATCCCTTTCTGCTTGCGCCCCTTCAGATTGAAGATTCTGCACTTGCAGCTTCTGAAACACTGCTACTTGCTGTTCTGCTTGCTCCTGTAGTGGTGTTTGCTCTTGTGACTGTACTGGCTCATTTCTATCAACAACATTTTTTAGAAACTCAGATTCGCTAGATCTAGATATATTAGATTTATTATTAATATCTATAATATTGTCTACCTGAAATTTTTTTCGGGTTGACACGAAATTTCTTTCAGCTTCACCTGAAAATTTTTTCAGGTAAGGCTGAAAATTTTTTGCCAATTTGATGCAAGGAGTGTTACGACATTTTATGTGCTGTTTCACTACAGTTGCATTATGCAAATGAATAAAACCACTTTCTTGCAATTCCAGCATACATTGCCTAATACGCCTTTGACAAACACCCAATGATTGCTCAAAGAAATGATAATTTTCTTGTAATTCCTCGTCTTGCAGATTGCTACCGCTATTATGATAAACCTGGAGGCGGAAAACTATTAGTGACAATAATTGCTTAGCGGTTTTGCTTAAAGTTTTACCAGCATTATTTTTAAGGTCACGCCATTCTGGGGGAACAAAATTACCAACAAAATTGTAGTAAATAATAGCATTATTATCACTATTGTTAATAGTAACAGGTGTGGAGGTAGATAAAGAGCTGACTAATTGCTGCATAAACCTGCCTGCTGAACATCAGATCCGGAAAGGGTTTGAAAGCATTTATAACAGCTATTTTGGCAACCATGAGCAGCATATAGGCAGCATATAGATTTTTGAGGAGAGGAAGTAGAACCCCAAAAGCTGATAGGTATATGGTGGAGCCAGGGGGAATCGAACCCCCGACCTTTTGAATGCCATTCAAACGCTCTACCAACTGAGCTATGACCCCGTTAAGAATATTTAAGTATTTACAAAAAACATTATTAAGTTCAGCTTTATACTATAATTGTAGCAATTAATCTATAAAATGTTTAAATATTTTATTAACTCTCAATAGATTAATTTCTTCTTTACACCAAGGGGTAAACTTATTTGCATGTTTTTGTAGGTATAAATTAAAGGTAGTCCAGTCTAAAAATTTTATTTCTGATACTTCTTGGATATTTAGAGTAACTACCTCATCTGTTATCGCCAAATATATAGGACATATTTCATTTTCTAGAATATTATCGAGGCTAAATTTATACCTGTACTCACTAATAAAATATAGTTTTTGTAAAGTTCCTATCCCTAATTCAAATTTTGCATGTCTATAAATCGCTTGTTCATCAGTTTCATGAATTTGCGGATGCCCGCAAAAACTATTTGACCAAAAGCCACCCCAGGTTTTTTTTGTATTACTTCTTCTTTGGATTAACAATTCTTTATTACTATTAAACAAAAATACTGAAAATCCTCGGTGTAATTTAGTGGTAGCATTATGTGCTATCAACTTATCTTGTGTGCCTAGGATATTATTGCATTCATCCACTAACACTACATGTGCTGAATTAGTCATTTTAATATTTTCCCTGGTAAATATTGTTCTATAACAGCTAAATAATTATGTAAGATCTGCTGGTTTTTATGCATAAATTTTAAAGCATTAGTTTGATAAGTTTTGACTTCCTTAAAACCTTCTGTAGAGAATAGGTCCATTATTTTAACTAATAATTCTTTCTCATCTTGAATTTGGATAGCAGCGTTGTTATTAATCATATTACTTGCCATATCAGCAAAGTTACTCATATCTGGGCCAAATATAATATAATTAGAAAAATATGCTGGTTCAAGTATATTGTGCCCTCCCTGGTTAAATGAACCTCCGATGAAAGTGAGATAAGCTAAGCTAAAAAATAGCCCGAGTTCCCCGAAAGTATCAACAATATAAAGATCATCAGTGATTAATGGCACATTCTGCTTTGATTTTAGGCTATAAGCTATCCCCAGTTTCTGACACTTTAAAGCTATATCATCCTTACGTTCAGGATGACGAGGAATCAAAATAAAATAGCAATCCGGATATTGGCGCTTAATTGGTTTTATGATATTAAAAAACACCTGCTCATCTTCGATGTGTGTACTTGCAAAGACAATAATTTTTTTATTATTGAAGTGCGTTTTTAAAGTGTTCAACTCAAGTTTATTCACTGCTAGCGGCTTGTTAGCAAATTTAATATTACCTAGATTAATTATATTATTTGTTATGCCAAGCTGAGTAAATTTATTAAAATCTTTGTCACTCTGTACTATAATTTGACTAAAATTATAGACAACTGCTCTAAAAACGTAACTTAACTTCTTCCAGGATTGAAATGATTTATCCGAAAGACGGGCATTCACTAATAATAATTTGCAATATTTAGCTCCTTGGTCTATTAGAGCCGGCCATAATTCTGATTCAATGAAAATCCCCAGTTTAGGTTGCCAATGACTAAAAAACTTTTTAACAAAAATAATATTATCTATTGGAATGAACTGATGAATAACATTTGGTGGTAATTTTTTCTGCAATAAAGCAGTAGATGATGTAGTGCCAGTAGTAATAAGAAATTTTAAAGTGGTTTTTGCGCTTTCAGTTTTAAGCCAAAGACTGTTAATAGCATCAATTAAAGTAAGGGCTATATTAGATTCACCAATACTAGCTGCGTGGAACCAAATTAAAAGATCGTTTTTTTTAGGTGATATTTTACTAATAGCAAAGCGTTCACAAAGATGTTTTATATCTTCTTTTCCTTTAAAAGTTCTAAATATAAGTAATACAAAATATACAGGTAGAAAGAGAAAACTTAATATATGGTAGAAATAAATCATAAATTATACATACTCCATTAATACTTGTCGTAAATTTATATTATCCTGATATTCATCCCCTGTTAATACCAAAGGTACACCTATGGTCACGGTAATCTTGCCAAAGGGTAGAGGCATAATTAGTTTATCCCAACTATTTAATAGAAAATATTTAGAAGCATTACAAGATACTGGTATTACTTTTATATTGTATTTTTGAGCAACTTTATTAATATTGCTGTTTATCTGATAAATAGGTCCCCGTGGTCCGTCTGGCGTAATAACTATATTACTATTATTACGTAATTTAGTGATAATTGTTTTTAAGGCGATCACTGCTTCCTTGTTAGTGGAACCTCTTATTATATCAAAGCCAAATTTCCCTACTATTTTACTAATTATTTTACCATCTGAATGGGGAGAAATAAGCGCATAAATATCTTTATGGCCCAAAAACATCCCTGGACCAAAAGCAAGTCGATTATGCCACAAAGCAAAAATGGCTCTTTTTTCAGTTAAAAATTTTTCCTTAGTATAATTTTGCGGGTAAATAAATTGCCAACGAGAGGTAGAATATACAATTTTCAAGTAAGAATATAGTAAAATAGTAGTGATATTAAGTATAAATTGATTCTTTTTAAAAAATTTTTTTATCACTGTAATTGCTTACAAGCCCTCTCTATACGTAAGCAGCCTTCTTGTAAATTATCCATTGAAGTGGCATACGAAATTCTAAAATATCCTTCTACACCAAACGCAATACCAGGTACCACGGCCACCCCACTTTCTTCTAAGAGATATTGAGCAAAATCATTACTGTCTTTGATAATTTTGCCCTTAGGAGTTTTTAGCCCGAATACACCTTTACATTGAGGAAATAAATAAAAAGCTCCCTCGGGCTTATAACAGCTAAGAGTCGTTATATTATTCAAAATAGATAGGGCTAAATCGCGTTTTTTTTCAAAATTGTTGGTGTTAACTTTAATAAAATCTTGCCTTCCAGTTAAAGCTTCTATAGATGCCATTTGACTTATAGAAGAGGGGTTGGAGGTGCTTTGGGATTGAATTATAGTCATAGCCTTAACTAAGGGCTTAAATCCTGCCCCATATCCAATCCGCCAACCTGTCATAGAATATGATTTTGATACCCCATTTACAGTAAATGTTCTATCTTGTAAATCCGGAGCGATTTGAGCAAAAGTATAATATTGAAAATTATCAAAAACAATGTGTTCATATATATCATCAGACATAATATTGATATGTGGATGGTTTCTTAATAATACTGCAATCTCTTCTAGTTCCGTGCGAGTATAGGCGGCGCCTGTAGGATTGCTTGGGGAATTGATAATCAACCACTTAGTTTTAGAATTAATTATTCTTTCTAATCCTTCTAGATTAAGTTTAAAATTATTAGCTATATCACAATTAATAAATACTGGCGTACCACCAGCTAGAAGCACCATATCAGGATAGGAAACCCAGTAAGGACTCGGAATAATGACTTCATCGTCCTTATCTAGAGACGCCATAAACAAATTGTATATTACTTGTTTTGCACCATTTGATATTATTATTTCATCTAAACCATACTCCAGTTTATTTGCATTTTTAAATTTAGCTTGTACTGCTTGTTTCAGTTCTAATATTCCAGATACATCAGTATATTTTGTGATGCCATCTCTTACCGCCTTAATCGCAGCTTCTTTAATGTTATCTGGAGTATCAAAATCTGGTTCACCTGCTCCTAAGGATATTATGTCCCTACCTAATTTTTGCAATTCAATAGTTTTATTCACTATAGATAAGGTGGGCGAAGGTTTTACCAAGTCTAAGCGTTTAGAAATAAGTGACATGATTTATAAAATTCCGAATAAATTAGTTGTGGTATTATAGAAGATATATTACTCATCAATGAAAAATTATTATATTTAATTTATAGTATTAAATTTATCTCCTATAACACAAGTTAATAATTATTTGATTGATAATTCATGTATAATATTAGCAAAATTGAGCTATAATTAATATATTATACCATTTCCGAAAACTAATTATCTACGTTCGTCGTACTTCATGATCTTCTGCTCCTCACGTATACGTCTGTACGCGCAGGTAGCGGGCACTCGTACTCCTAGTGCTAATTTAGTTCCCGGAAATGGTGTTAGTCTCTCGAATTTAAGGCAGTAATAGCACTTTTTTTAATAATTTGCAATTGGAGTTTCATAAGTTATATGTTTGGCAGTAGAGCGATTGTTAGCATTTTTAGCACATTAAAAGAAAAACTAAAATTATGTTATCAAGGTATTACAAATTTCCCTAGCTGGTATCAAAGAAAAGTACTAATAATTATTAATTATTTCGTAGATGTCAAATATAAAGTAGCCCATATAAAAGAAACTAATTTGAATCTTGGTTTAGAACATTTGTATAAAAACAACCTTAATGATGCAATATTAAGATTTAAATTGGTTGAGAAATTTTTGGCTCCCCAGGATCCTGAAGCTAATTACTGGCTAGGTTGGACTTATTTCTTAAAAAACAATCATACCAAAGCTGTATCTCATTTACAAAAATCCTGTAAAGCTGATCAAGTCAAATTAGGACTTTTTTTACAAAATTATCAGAACTTATCAGAAATACCTCAACAAATCTGGAGGCAATATAGAAATCTTATTGCCCAGCATTATATTAATAAATTTTATAGCAATAATAAATTACACCTACCTTATATTTTTGTTAGTAAAATTATCAATACTATACCAAGTTTACCTGATACCTATAGTGTTTTAGAGTTAGGTAGTAATGTTGGAGTAATAGGTTATGAAGTAAAAAAACGCTTTCCTGATCATTTTACTATTACAGGAGTTGAAAGTGCTAAAGCTATGAGTCAGCTTATTTCATTATATTATTCTAACTTGAATATTTACGATCAGTTAATAGAAACTTCAATACCAAATTTTCTGGAGCAACATCCCGATAAATATGATGTTATATTAAGCTGCAACTCTCTTGCTTTTACCAAAGATTTAACGAAATATTTTACTTTAATTTCTTCTATTACTAGAGAATTAGGATATTTTGCATTCTGTTTACCTATTGATCAGACCTCTAGCTTTTCTATAGCTAGGAAAGAATTTATTTCAACGATAGAAGAGATCAATTCTGCACTGAACCAAGTGAAATTCATTATATTAAGTAATGAAGAATTAGAGCTAGAAAAAAATTCTAAGTACTATATGGTAGTGTGTAAGAAAAATAATTAATTAGGCTGTATGAAATACTTTACCTTATTGATACTAATTAGTATTTTTAATCTTACTGCCACTGCTAATAGCTCTACTGCTAATGAGGCTGATGACGATTTTAGATATAGTTATAATTATGGCAAAGGTTGTAATCAAGTATATGATCCTTATGAACCACTAAACCGAAGAGTTTTTGCTTTTAACTCTACTTTAGATTATCTATTCTTACGTCCCATCACTATAGGTTATAAACGCTTAACCAATAACTATACTAAAGCAAGAGTAAGTAGCTTTATAGATAATATTACTACTCCAATAACCACGATTAATTACGGTTTACAAGGTAATTATGGCCAAACTATGAAAAGTTTCTGGAGATTTCTTATTAATACCACTTTCGGGATAGGTGGTTTGTTTGATGTAGCCAGTAAAATGGGTTTAACAGTAACACCACAATCTTTTGGTAGTACACTTGCTAGCTATGGTGTGGGACCTGGTCCATACGTAGTATTGCCATTTCTAGGAGGTACTAATACCCGCGATGTTACTGATTCTGTATTTACAAACACTTATTTTAATCCTATAATGCATATAGTACATAGAGATTTTAGAATGGTATTATTTGGTACTCAAACTATTGATACTAGATTAGCACTATTACCATTTACTGATTACGTAAGCCAAAACTCTACTGATCCTTATATTGCGATAAAATCAGCCACTCATCAAAATCGTGAGTCTGTGCTTTTTTACCCTAAACAATTTATTTGCCCTAAATGAAAGGTAGAAATTATGAAAAAAATTGCTCTATGTCTAATATTGGTATGTTACATACCTGTCTCCCTCTATGCTGCTGATATTGTTGATAAATACGTTGATCAATTAGTCAAAGATGGTTTAAATATACTAAATGATACTACTATAAGTCAGGATACAAAAGTTGCTAAAACTAGAAAGCTAATTTTAGCTAATTTGGATCTTCCTTGGATGGCTAAATTTACTCTTGGGGGATATAGAAAAACCCTACCTCCTGAGCAAATTAGTAAGTTTACAGAAGCCTATAGTCATTATGTTAGTAAAGCATATGCCAGTTTGGTAAAAAACTATCATGGGCAAGAGCCAAAAATTTTGGAAGTAACTTCTCTTAATAATGATGAGTTTATGGTGTCAATGTTAATAGGCACTATTAAGGTAAAATATCTAGTGCGTAAGGTTAATGATTCTACTAATCCCAATAATTTTAAAGTATCGGATATTATCACTGAGGGTGTGAGTCTAATCAATTCTCAACAATCAGAATTTATGAATATTTTAAGTTGTAGAGGTTTTGACGCTTTAATTGAAGAGTTAACTAAAAAGTCTTAGTCTACTCAATACTCAACATGAAAATTCTAGCAGGGCTTACTCAAAAAAACCTAGCAAAATGCTTAGCTAAGGAATTAAATTGTCAATATGTAGAATCTTATACTACTACTTTTGATGATTCAGAACTAAGAGTGCAAGTTTTAGAAGATTTGAAAGGGTGCGAAGTAACTATTGTCCAATCTACTTCTAGGCCAGTTAATAATAACTTAATGGAACTATTATTATTGGTTGATACAGTAAAAAGAGCAGGAGCTAAACGCATCACCGCGATTATACCATATTTTGGATATAGTCGCCAAGATCGCAGGTCGTATGTTTTTGCGCCAGTTTCAGCTCGGTTAGTAGCCAATTTATTAGAAGCAGCGGGGGTGCAGCGTATCATTACTATAGACTTACATTCTCAACAATTAGAAGGTTTTTTTAAAATTGAAGTACAAAACCTTAATCCCAGCAGTCTATTCTTCCCTCTAATCAATATTTATAACAATATTATTATAGTAAGTCCCGATATTGGAGGCATTACGCGAGCACGAGCCATGAGTAATCTATGTAATGTAGATATAGCGATTATCAATAAAAATAGAACTGTAAATAATGAATACCAAATCTCAGACATAATAGGGAATGTTGCAACAAAACATTGTATATTAATTGATGATATTGTGGATAGTGGTCAGACTATTTGTAAAGGCACTAAATTATTAATGGACCGCGGAGCCTTGTCGGTTAATGCTTTTATTACTCATCCCGTGCTTTCTAGCTCCTCTCAAGAAGAGATTGATAACTCTCATATCACAAACCTATATATCACTGATACAATAGCAGTCTCAGATTTAAGCCCTAAGTTTCAAATTGTCTCTATACTCCCTCTTTTAGTTGCTGCATTAAAAAAATAAAATTTTCTTTTCAGAATGGATTATTTCTGTATATACTGCTCACAAACCAAGAACCTGAATTTTCTTGAAATCCATTAAGTAAAGTAATGGGAATATTTATGCATTCCGCTCATTGTACTCTTGAAATAGACTTAGCAAAAATTCGAGCTAATTACCGTATTATGGCACAGTTGTGTAAAACGGCAGAAGTAGCCGCAGTCGTCAAGGCTAATAGCTACGGGCTCGGAGCTAATATTGTTGCCCCGGCTCTACAGCAAGAAAACTGTAAAAGCTTTTTTGTGACTAATATTGAAGAAGCTATTTCACTGCGTAAAGTTTTAGGTAAAAAATCTAATATTTTTGTACTTAATGGCGTATTTTATGACGAGGTAGAGGAATTTAAGTATTATAACTTTATCCCTATTCTGAACAATATCAAGCAACTAGAAATTTGGCAAAAATTTGCTAAGCATCATATGGCAATATACCCAAATAGTGGATTATTACCTTGTGCGATACATATTAATACTGGTATGAATAGGTTGGGTATGACAGATAAAGAGACCAAGGATATAATAAACAATCCGGCATTACTAGAAGGACTTGAATTGCAATATATTATTAGTCATTTATCTGCTTCTGAAGTTGCAGATAATCCTTATAACCACAAACAATTAGAAAAATTCAAATACTATTTAAGTTTTTTTCCAAAAATTAAGGCCAGCTTATCCAACTCTAGTTGCGTATTTTTAGGTGAAGAATATCATTTTGACTTAATACGAACTGGCGCTGCATTATATGGTATCAATCCGTCAGAAAGCCTAATTAACAATCCCCTACATAATCCCGTTCGATTAACAGCCCCCATAATCCAGCTGCAAGAATTATCAGCTGAAGATTATATAGGGTATAATATGACGTTTCAAACAGGCCGTAATAGTATCATTGCTACCTTGCCTCTTGGATATGCTGACGGCTACTCGCGTGCTTTTAGCAATTATGGAGAAGTATTTATTGATTCCTATAAGGCCCCTATTGTTGGCAGAGTTTCAATGGATTTAATTACTATTGATGTCACTGATCTACCACCAGAGAAGGTTTTTCTAGGACAACAAGTTGAAATTATAGGGAATAATTGTACACCGGATAAAATTGCCAATATAATCAATACCATTGGTTATGAAGTATTAACCATGATGGGTAATCGATATAAAAAAGTATATAAAAATGATTCTTGATATAGTTAACTTATTGGGCAAACGGACCCTGGCGTTTATTAGGAATATAGGAAATTTTTCTATATTCACCTTTTTAGTAATCACTACTGTGTTTAAGCGACCTATATATTATGGATTAATTCTAAAACAGTTACTCATTATCGGTTTTTTCTCTTTACCGGTAGTAGCAATGACTACTTTTTTTTCTGGAGCTGTACTTGCTTTACAAAGCTATACAGGATTTTCGCGTTTTTCAGCTGAAAGTTCGATCGCCACTGTCGTAGTCTTATCTATCACGCGTGAACTTGGGCCAGTGCTTGCTGGACTTATGGTTGCTGGCAGAGTAGGAGCTTCAATCGCAGCGGAAATTGCTACTATGAGAGTAACCGAACAAATAGACGCGCTTTATACTTTGTCAACAGATCCGTTGCAGTATCTAGTGTTTCCAAGAGTAGTAGCTGCGGTCATTACTTTACCATGTTTAGTATTAATAGGGGATGTACTAGGGGTGCTAGGTGGTTATTTAGTCAGTGTTTATAAATTAGACTTTAATAGTTCTGGATATTTAGTAAATAGCTTTAAGTTTTTAGAAACAATAGACGTGGTATCAGGATTAGTAAAAGCCGCAGTATTTGGTTTTATTATTGCAATAATTAGCTGTTACAGTGGTTATTATGCAGATAAAGGGGCCAAAGGCGTAGGAACTGCTACTACTTCTGCGGTGGTAAGTTCTTCGGTGCTTATTTTGTGCAGCAACTATTTGTTAACTGCTTTGTTTTTTTAATCATTTATTAGTTAAGAGATTTGAATATAATTTTATAAGAATTAATTATGTGTGATGGAAAACCAAAAATAAAAATACGTTCATTATATAAAGCTTTTGGAAATCATGAGGTACTTGCAGGAATAGATTTAGATATTAAAGAAAATAGTTCAACGGTGATTTTAGGGGGCTCTGGTAGTGGAAAATCAGTTTTGATAAAAACCATAGTAGGTTTAATACGGCCTGATAGTGGTAGTATCATGATTGATGAAATGGAAACTATAAACCTATCAGTCAAAGATAGATTTAAAATTATGCAAACCATAGGGTTTTTATTTCAAGGTGGAGCACTTTTTGATTCTTTAACTGTTCAAGATAATATTACATTTTTTGCTGAAAAATTATTTAAACTGTCAGTAAAAGGTAAAGAAGAATTAGCGGCTTCTAAGCTCAGTGCTGTAGGGTTATCAGCTAGGATATTACCACTTTACCCTTCAGAGCTTTCTGGAGGAATGCAAAAAAGAGTATCTTTAGCTAGAGCTATTTGTAGTAATCCTTCAATTCTTTTCTTAGATGAACCCACCACTGGTCTTGATCCAATAATGGCAAATGTTATTAATGAGCTAATAATTAAGATACAAGAAGAGTTAAAGGTAACTACCATTACTATAACTCACGACATGAATAGCGCTTATATGATCGGTAAAGAAGTTACCATGCTTTATAAGGGAAAGATTTTATGGTTTGGTACTAAAGATGAAATACAACATAGCGATAATCCCTATTTACAACAGTTTGTGAATGGCCTAACTTCAGGACCCATAGAGGTGTAAAATGTTATGGGACTTAGGGAAATTTAGACATATATATGTTATAATATTCTTATTAACATTCATAGCTTATATGGCTTATATGTTTGATGTATTCGCTTTTGATCTACCAACTTATAGCATAGAGGAATGGGAAAGAGTAGGGGTAATAGGACTTATTATTATTACTATTATTGTACCCTCTAAATACCGAGTGATAATAATTGGCACTGTCCTTGGCTTAACCCTTAGTTATTTTACCTATCAATATTTAGTCCCATTCTTATTATCTTTCTTGTGATATTTTATTAGACTTCTTTCGAAACTCTACTGGCGATGGTAATTTGGACAATGAATCTAGGCTCAAATCCTCACACTCACACACACTCACATACAATTACGCATGCTGCGGTTTGAAGCAAAGAGTCTCCTTCAAATTCCCTACCAGAAGCGAGCTCTAAAAGAAGTCTATTACAAATTAATAATCAGCACTATACTCTTGCAAATTAATTATTTGCCCCGTGGTAATCATGGGATGCATATGAGAAGTCAATATAATGATTCCTCCATTATTAGCTTTGGAAATAATTAAATTATATAATAAAGCCTTATTTTCTTGATCAAGATTTGCTTCTATTTCATCTAATAGCCAAAGATCAGTTTGACAAAGCATTAATTTAGCTAAAGCAACTTTTTTTTGATTGCCTGCAGAAAGTGTATAGCATTTTTCACGTAGAACATTATGTAATTTAAAATAATATATTGTAGGTTCGAGCAGCTCAATAGCACCATAAATCTTGCTCCAAAATTGTAAATGTTCTAATATAGTTATTTGGGATTTTAGGCCGATATTATGACCAATATAATTACAATATGGCTTTTTAACTTCTTCACATTCTAATGCTCTATATAACACTCTTCCCTTGGTTGGATTCTGCATACCAGATATCATTCTCAATAAGGAAGTTTTACCACAACTATTGGGTCCTTGTAAATAAACTATGGAGGTAGGCAATAACGTCATGTTAATGCTAGAGAAAAAATTTCTTTTCCCTATTTCAAAGGTTAGTTGCTCAAATGACAGCATTGACAGAACACTAATAAAGTTTTAATACAATTTACTTTAAATATATATTTTTTCAAGTTAAGTTAATGCAGTTGTGAATATTGTAACAACTGCAATAAGGTTTAAGAATAAAATACAATCTTCAATATACCGCATTAAAGTTAAATTATGGAGTGAATGGTGAATAATAGTAATTATGCTAAAGATATAATAGTAAATGGTAGATCTTATAGAATTTTCGATATAAATAAAGCAGCAAATGATATTCAACTTGAATTGAAGCGCTTACCATATAGTTTAAGGATACTATTTGAGAATGTGCTGCGTCTAAATGGTAGTAAAGAAAGTTTACTATTATTCAAACAATGGTTAGAGAATAAGAAATCTAATTCTGAAATACCTTTTATGCCAGCTAGAGTGTTAATGCAAGATTTTACTGGTGTACCTGCTATTGTCGATCTGGCCGCTATGCGTGATGCTATGAAACAACAATCAGGCGATCCCTTAAAAATTAATCCCTTAATCCCAGTTGACTTAGTAATAGATCATTCAGTTCAGGTGGATTATCACGGAACAGCAGATTCTTTTGCTAAAAATGTTAAAATGGAAGTACAAAGGAATATAGAACGTTATACATTTCTAAAATGGGGACAGATAGCGTTTAATAATTTTAGAGTCGTTCCTCCCGGAACTGGAATTTGTCATCAAGTGAATCTGGAATATTTAGCAAATGTGGTGTGGACTAAGCAGGAAAATGGGATAATTATTGCCTTTCCTGATACCGTGGTTGGAACAGATAGCCATACTACTATGATTAATGGTTTAGCGGTTCTTGGCTGGGGGGTTGGAGGAATTGAGGCAGAGGCAGCAATGCTCGGCCAACCTTTATCAATGATTTTACCAGAAGTAATTGGGGTTAAGTTAACTGGTACTTTGCAAGGCATAATTACTGCTACTGATTTAGTATTGACAATCACCCAAATGTTAAGAGAGAAAAATGTGGTGGGTAAATTCGTAGAATTTTACGGTGATGGATTAGATTCTATGACAATAGCGGATAGAGCTACTATCTCAAATATGTCACCAGAATTTGGAGCTACATGTGGTTTTTTTCCAGTAGACAATGAAACTATAAAATATCTTAATTTGACTGCTAGGGATCCTAATAAAGTAAAATTAGTAGAGGAATATAGTAAAATACAACATCTATGGCGTGAACCCGAAATTATTCCTGAATATACTGATATATTAGAGTTGGATTTATCTACTTTAGAAACTTCCCTTGCTGGCCCAAGACGTCCACAAGATAGGACTAATTTAGCAAATACTGCTAATAGTTTTAGAAAGCAACTAACTTCTTTAACTATGGAAAATAATGACTTAAATCTAAGATATCCTGTAGCTAATACTGATTTTACTATAGGTAATGGAGATATTGTGATCGCTGCTATTACTAGCTGCACTAACACTTCTAACCCTAACGTAATGATTACCGCCGGCTTATTGGCTAAAAAAGTAGTAGAACTTGGGTTAATAAAGAAGCCTTGGGTTAAAACTTCACTAGCACCTGGGTCCCAAGTAGTAACAGAATATTTAAAAAAAAGTGGCTTACAAAAATATTTGGACATTTTAGGTTTTAATTTGGTAGGATATGGTTGTACTACTTGTATAGGGAACTCAGGGCCACTTAAGGCCGAAATAGAAGATACTATTACTATAAATAAATTGGTGGCAGTTTCAATTCTATCAGGTAATAGAAATTTTGAAGGACGAATACACCCTTTTACAATTGCTAGCTATCTCGCTTCTCCTCCTTTGGTTGTTGCATATGCTTTAGCAGGAACTATTAATATTAACCTTGAGCAAGATATACTAGGTCAAGACCAATACGGTCAGGGTATATATCTTAAGGATATTTGGCCCAAGCCGGAGGAAATAAAAAAGACTATCGACGAATCCCTCACTTCTCAAATGTTTCAAGATAGATATAGCCAGGTATTTATAGGAGATCAAGAATGGCAGAATATTAAAGTTACCAAAACAGATACTATGCATGGGATAAAAATAGCACTTATATTAACAACCCTCCTTATTTTACCGAATCATCCTATACTAGTAAGCTACAAGATATAGTACTAGCTAGAATATTAGCAATTTTTGGTGATTCAGTAACCACTGATCATATTTCTCCAGCAGGAAGTATTAACAAACTAAGTCCGGCTGCTAAATATTTAATAAAGCGAGGTATTGATCCTAACGATTTTAACTCTTATGGCTCGCGATGGGGTAATCATGAAGTAATGCTAAGGGGGACTTTTTCTAATAATAGAATTAGAAATTTAATATGTGAAGGGCACGAGGGAGGAATTACTATAAATCAGCTCAATAATCAGCAGATGAGTATTTATGATGCGGCTATGGATTATAAATCGCAAGGAGTTCCTTTAGTAATTTTTGCAGGTAGAGAATATGGATGTGGTTCGTCACGAGATTGGGCAGCGAAGGGCACAAATTTACTCGGAGTAAAGGCAGTAATCGCCGAAAGTTTTGAAAGAATACATAGATCAAATTTAATTGGTATGGGGGTATTGCCCCTTGTACTTATTGATTGCAGTGTGCAAGATTTAAAACTTAACGGTACAGAATATATTACTATTAACGGTTTGAGTAACAGGGTTAGACCCTATAACCAGTTAAATTGTATTATCCAAAGGCAAGATGGTATAATTGACACTATTCCAGTAGTTCTGCAAGCTTTTACAGATAATGAGATTAGCTACATCCAACATGGTAGTATAATGCACTTAGTAGTTAAAAATTTAAAGGACGAAAATGAACAATGAAATTAAAGAATATACTAAAGCTGGCAGATCAAACCTTATTATAATTTATATATTATTTTTATGTGGAATAATAGCTCCACTATTACCGGTTGTAGGAGTGATTTTTGCTTATATGCATAAGGATGTTAAAGATAGTAATTTATCTAGCCATTATATTTTTCTATTGCGTACTTTTTGTATAGGGCTTGCGGGCGATATTATATGTTTTTTTATAAATTTGCTCGTATTACTTACTTTTCCGATCCTACTATTGTTATTGAAACCTATTTGCTATGCATGTTTATATATTTGGTATATATTAAGGGTGGCTATAGGCTTTAAGTACTTATTAAATTATGAGCCTTATGAAAATTATATGACTTATTGGATTAAATAGTAATTAATATAATCTCACGGGTGTTAATAGTTTCTATAATATGCTATAATAGCCTTAAAAAAACAACTGCAGCTAGTAGTAGAGATAATGGAGAAAATTACCCCTAGAATAGATGTCGCGTTTAAGAAAATTTTTGGTGTGGAAGAAAATAAGGATTTACTTATTTCCTTAATTAATTCTATTGTCTCTAGTGAAGATCAAGTAATAGATGTGACTCTTCTTAATCCTTATAACCCTAAGAACTTTAGAAATGATAAGCTATCTATTTTAGATATTAAAGCTCTTGGAGAAGGTGGTAAAAGATTTAATATAGAGATCCAAATCACTGATGAAGCTGATTATGACAAGAGAGCACTTTACTATTGGGCTAAGTTATATACTGAACAATTGCAAGCTTCTGCGGAGTATTCTAGTTTAAACAAAGCGATTGGTATACATATACTTAATTTTACCTCTATTCCAGATATTGCGAAATATCATAATGTTTTTCATATTGCAGAGAAGGATAGTGGGTTGTTATATTTTAAGGATTTAGAACTACATACTATTGAGCTTAATAAATTCACCAATAATCCTAAAGAAGGATTAGCTGATATATTAAAGAAAGTAGTAAATTCTTTAGATGTGTGGAGTGCATTTTTAACGCGTCATGATTTATTGAATAAAGACAGTTTGCCTAAAGAATTAGATAATGCCAGTTTAAAGAAAGCATTGACAGTATTAGACGTGATGAACTTCACGAAAGAAGAAAGAGATGCATACGAAGATCACTTAAAATGGCTTAGAATTGAAGCTAACACTCTAAAGAAGGTTGAAGCTCAAGCGGAAGCTAGAGGAGAAGCTAAAGGTAAAGCTGAGGGTAAAGCTGAGGGTAAAGTTGAAGGTAAAGCTGAACTGATAAAAATGATGAGGGATAATGGTCATTCTGTTGAAGAAATCTCTAGAATTACCAAGCTACCTATTACTGAAATCAATAAATTGCTGAGCCTGCTAAAATTAACATAAATTGTACTAAATACCTAGCATATTTATGGTACGGGTCTGTCTAAATCAGTGGGTAAATTTCTTCTGGATTAAACTTGTTATTACTAAATAATAAGTAATTCTTCGTATTTTTCTTTATACCGGTTATTAACACTAATTCTTGAGGATAAAGCAGGTAGAAAAGTTCTTTTGTCAGAGTAGTCCTTGATTCTTTAATATCTCTCTTATAGACCGTGATTCACTACCCTCGCTTCAAAAGCCTTACAATTATTGGAAAATTAATGTATGATAATTTTTGCCTATTAAGAATTTATTAATATATTAAATATAAATTAATACCCATTACTTAAATTTTTGTTAATATGTTAGGCAAAGCTAATACTATTAGGTCATCCCTTGATAGTTTATTTTGTTTAAATTGATGTGAAAATATATAAACTAAATTATCATAATAATTAAGTATCCAATGGTTCATAATAAGGATAATGCGGCAGAGTGCTTGCAAGCAATTGATCGGTTTATTGGTTTTAGAATTAGATCTTTAAGATTTAAAAACGGCTTGTCACGACAACAACTTGCAGCTATGCTTAGTATAGCTAGTGCAGAGTTAGAAGAATATGAAACAGCGTGTAAAACGATCACTATAGATATGTTAGATCGAATAGCTAGACTTTGTGGTACTAGCATTTATTTTTTCTATCAAGGGCTGGATTCTATTGTAAAAATACCTTCACGACAAACTAAAAACTCGAAAAATCATTAAGAGCAATTATAGCTAAATTGATTTAGCAATGGCAAGTACAGTTTTTTGTTGAGTATACTGTTAGTATACTCATTTGGGTAATGATTCCGTGCTCAAATCTTCGCATACACACCTAAGTACGCTGGGGTTTTGGGCCCCTTACTTCTTGCAAGTTCCTTCCTAGAAGGGTGCCCCGAAACAAGTCTAATAGTTTATGAAACATTTTTTAAAAATTAACTCTTAATTTTAGGCTGCCTTGATGGGCAATATATTTTTTAGCAAAAAAATAAGAATCATAATAAGCCCCATACTCGATAAAGCTTGCAACTGTAGAAAAACCTACCCCAACATTATATAGGGTTTTTACATTTTTAGCGGCTCTTGATATAACTGGAGCATTGCTAATATCGAACCTAGCATTCATTAAACCTAATTTACTTCCTATCTTGTGTGATACAAATGTATGAGCATCAAATAATATATTCGTGGTATTAATGTTAGTAGTAGTTAATATCCTTGCCCCAATAATAGCGTCAGTCCTACGAGAATTTTTGCTAGCCACCAGCTTATTTTGATCAGCTGTGCCAGATTCTTGATGAGCTTCCTCACGTGATTGTATATAATCAATGCCAATTATTGGCGTTAATAATATTTTATCGGTTAGATTTGCATCGTAGCCAAATAATATTTTTCCAGCAAGGGTGGTAGAATTGTAATTAGATTGGGCAATTTGAGCTCCAGCAGAATTAATTTTACTATAGCCTAATCTATGTTCTTGATTTTTCACTTGCGTAGAAGCATAAGAAGCAATAGCTTGTACAAATAAGGTACTATTAAGTTGTTGCGATCCATAAAGAGAGAATATTGTTGTATTAGTTTGAGTTTTATCTCCCGCTTTATAATCTTTATATTTCATATTAGTTTCAATCTTAGACCAAGCGACTCCAGCTGTTAGGTTATCATTAACTTCAATATCGATACCGAGTATTCCACCAAAAGTTTTTGCTTTATAACCTGCCACTCCATCTTGTTTCTTTTGCTCTGCTTGTTCGTAAAAAGAGGTAGCCCAGGAACCCGCTGGTATTTTATTTGTATCATCTCCGGCACTTAGCGCTATAATACCTTCCATTTCATTAAGTTTAATTTGAGATATCCTGAAAATTAATGCTTGATTAATTTTAAAAATATCTTGCTCTAACCTTAACGTCACTAGTGGTTCTACACTATTTTGTAACCTTCGCATTGCTTCGCCTCGTAAGTTTGAGTCCGAAATATTACCTATATTAATAACGGCAGGTGTGCTTGCTATTAATTTACTATTATCTATATCAATCTGATCTCAACCACTATTATATATATCGCCAACAATAACATGTTGGGCATTATTCAAACTATACAAATAGATATTTTGATTATTTCCCACCTCCACTAACCAATCTATATATGCATTTGTTTTGATAACATTAAAGTTGGCATTTGTTAATAAACCCCCGGTAGTGATGAATAAATGTTTTTGGGCTTCCCTGGATAATACAGCATGATCATTCACAGTAATGTTAACTACCCCTTCGGCCTCAACAGGTGTTTGAATTTCAATAGTGCCAAGTGTATTATCTGCATAGAAGGTAGTGGACAGGACAGTATTAGCACCCCATGTAGAATTACCATTTTGATTATCTTGAAATATTAATTTATTATGCCCTAAATCAATATTTCCATTAATATGCGTGGTGCCATTAAGAGTTACTAAATTATCTAAGATAACAATATTATTACTATTAAAGTCAATATTGTTCGCATATATAGGACCAGTCAATTTTGCAGTACCATTATTACCGGTAAATTTAATATTATTAAAGCGATTATCGGCACTGCCAATATTACCGACAATATTAGTATTACCTTCAAAAATTATATTATTTGCATTACCAACTGTAGCAGCGTTATTGATAGTGGACAATTCTTTGAGAGTTAAAGTACTGGCAATTGCAGATTAGTAAAAGAAATATTGTTACTATTTACTTTGTCAGTGATTATTAAATCTTGACCAGCTATTTCGAGGGTATTTATTGCATTAATATTTCCTACTGCCCCAGTAATGGTGGCAGGGATAGTATTGCGAAGCCTAATAGTGCCGGCGTTAGCAATATCACCTGTAATATCCGACACAGTAATATCCTTATTAAACTCTGCTATAGCATCTGTGGATATAATGATATTATTACTTTTAACAATACCTTGAAACTGTACTAAGCCATCTTTAATATTCATCTTATCTATTGCATCACTACTACCAATATTCCCTGTTACTATTCCATTACCATGATAATTTAGAATGCCACCAACCCCTGTGCTACTATCAACATTGCCATCTATCGTCTGACCATCTGCCAGATTTATGGTACCAGCTTGGGAGCCAAAATCGATATCACCTACAATCCCATTATTAACCGTTAAAGTACCAGCAGCACTATAAGTAATATCGCCAGTGATTAACTCAGGAGCGATAACGTGAGAGTCAGCATGCGCAATGTTATAAGTGTCTACATTCGAGGCAGGTAAGTTTACTGTTCCTGGTCCTTGCAACTGCAGCTGAGCTAGCTTAGTTGCACCCCCTATGATGCCAGTGACTGTACCGGTGCCTAAAAAAGCTATAGTACCATTAGAGCCATCGCTGCTAACAACATTTCCCTCTATTTTTTGATTATTTGCTAGGCTCAGTTTTCCTGCTTGCCCTTTAAAATCGATATTACCTACAATCCCGTTATTAGCCGTTAAAGTACCAGCAGCACTATAAGTAATATCTCCAGTGATTAACTCAGGAGCGATAACGTGAGAGTCAGCATGCGCAATGTTATAAGTGTCTACATTCGAGGCAGGTAAGTTTACTGTTCCTGGTCCTTGCAACTGCAGCTGAGCTAGCTTAGTTGCACCCCCTATGATGCCAGTGACTGTACCGGTGCCTAAAAAAGCTATAGTACCATTAGAGCCATCGCTGCTAACAACATTTCCCTCTATTTTTTGATTATTTGCTAGGCTCAGTTTTCCTGCTTGCCCTTTAAAATCGATATTACCTACAATCCCGTTATTAGCCGTTAAAGTACCAGCAGCACTATAAGTAATATCTCCAGTGATTAACTCAGGAGCGATAACGTGAGAGTCAGCATGCGCAATGTTATAAGTGTCTACATTCGAGGCAGGTAAGTTTACTGTTCCTGGTCCTTGCAACTGCAGCTGAGCTAGCTTAGTTGCACCCCCTATGATGCCAGTGACTGTACCGGTGCCTAAAAAAGCTATAGTACCATTAGAGCCATCGCTGCTAACAACATTTCCCTCTATTTTTTGATTATTTGCTAGGCTCAGTTTCCCCGCTTGTCCTTTAAAATCGACATCACCTACAATCCCGTTATTAGCCGTTAAAGTACCAGCTGCACTATAAATAACCTTCCCAGTTACTAAGGCAGGAGCAGTAACGTGAGCCTCAGAATGGGCAATGTTATAAGTTTCTACATTAGAGGCAGGTAGGTTTATTATTCCTGGACCTTGAAACTGCAGCTGAGCTAGCTTAGTTGCACCCCCTATGATGCCAGTTACTGTACCAGCGCCTAAAAAAGCTATAGTACCATTAGAGCCATCGCTGCTAATAACATTTCCCTCTATTTTTTGATTATTTGCCAGATTCAGTTTTCCTGCTTGCCCTTTAAAATCGACATCACCTACAATCCCGTTATTAGCAGTTAAGGCCCCAGGCTCGTTATAAGCAACATTGCCAATGATTAAGCCATTAGCAATAACGTGAGAATCAGCATGTGCAATGTTATAAGTTTCTACATTCGAGGCAGGTAGATTTACTGTTCCTGGTCCTTGAAACTGCAACTGAGCTAGCTTATTGGTGCTACCTATTGCCCCCCCTATTGTGCCAGTGACTGTAGCCGTGCCTAAAAAAGCTATAGTACCATTAGAGCTATCGCTACTAATAACATTTCCCTCTATTTTCTGATTATTTGCTAAGCTCAGTTTTCCTGCTTGTCCTTTAAAATCGACATCACCTACAATCCCGTTATTGGCAGTTAAGGCCCCAGGCTCGTTATAAGCAACATTGCCAATGATTAAGCCATTAGCAATAACGTGAGAATCAGCATGTGCAATGTTATAAGTTTCTACATTTGAGGCAGGTAGGTTTACTGTTCCTGGTCCTTGAAACTGCAACTGAGCTAGCTTATTGGTGCTACCTATTGCCCCCCCTATTGTGCCAGTGATTGTACCAGCTCCTAAAAAAGCTATAGTACCATTAGAGCTATCGCTACTAACAACATTTCCCTCTATTTTCTGATTATTTGCTAGGCTCAGTTTTCCTGCTTGTCCTTTAAAATCGATATCACCTACAATCCCCTTATTAGCCATTAAAGTACCAGGTGCACTGTATATAACCTGGCCAGTGATTAACCCAGAAGCAGTAATGCGAGCATCATCATGCGCAATGTTATAAGCCTTGACATTAGCAACAGGAAGATTCATTGCCCCAGCACCGCTAAACTTAAGCTGAGATAATTTATGCTTGTCTCCTATAGTACCTGTTACTGTGCCACTACCATGATAATTTAGAATGCCACCAACTCCTGTACTACTATCCACATTTCCTTTGATCGTTTTACCATTTGCCAGATTCAAGGTACCATCATTAGAGGCGAAATCGATATCGCCCTCAATCCCATTGTTAGCAGTTAAGGTACCAGCCGCACTGTACGTAACCTTGCCAGTTATTGAGTCAGTAGCAGTAATGTAAACATCTGCATGCCCAATATCATAGGTGAGCACATGAGCAACAGGAAGATTAATGTTACCAGGTCCACTAAACTTAAGCTGAGATAACGGATATGTACCTCCTATGGGGCCTGTTACTATTCCATTACCAGTATAATTTAAGATTCCCCCAGCTTTTTTACTATTATCAACATTACCATCTATAGTCTGATTAGCTCCTAGATTTAGGATACCATCATTAGAGGCAAAATCGATATCCCCTTTTGTATCAGCAAGCATATTTAATGTTAGGGCATTGTTAAACGTAATATTACCATTAATATTTTGCTTAAAACTAATAGAACTGTTATCTGCACTCTTAGCTTCGCTATTCAGCTTGATATTAGTAGCGAAAACTTTAAGGTCAACTATATTGCCTGTTGTTACCTTTAATTCATCTAATTTGCTATTTTCCTTTCCAAGTGCTACACTGTTATCTTTTCCTTTAACAGTTAAAATACTGTCTTGACCAGTTGAGTTTAGTTCTAATGCCCCTTGTCCAACTAAATTTTGGTGAAAAGTTACTGTGTGCTGCCCGCCTTTATCGTGTTGTAACTTAAGGACTGAATTTTGGTGATCTAACTCAATTGAGCTACTATTTTGCAGAAGATCAAGATTACTAGTAGCTCCAACATCTATGGTAAATATTATAGGAGCAGTATCATCAGGAACAGGGCGTATACGTATTGCATCTAATAAATTAATGCTGGGGTCAGTAACAGTAAAATTAGTCTGGACATCTAAATTCGCCTTTGTACCATCTTGCTTTATAAATTTACCATTAAATATGGTTTCCGTTTTACTAGTTGAATTGATAGTTAATGAATTTTTAGTTCCGACAAATTGAATATTATTTACTCCGGTATAGTTATTATCACCAGTTTTAATACCTAAATCATCACCGCGATCTCCTGATAACACAACTGAACTATCGTCCTGCAAAATAATATCTGTTTTCTGCTGACCACTGCTGTCTATTATAGAACCCAACGTATTAGTACTTGAGTTCTTTATAACTAATTGTATATTATTTTGGTTATTAAGGTCAATAGCTCTAATAAAATTATAGAATTTAACCGGTAGTATCATGTTACTAGTATTAAACTGTAAGGTGGAACCTGCTTCAAATGGTAAGGGGGTTGGGGAAGAATAACCCCATATGACACCATCTAATCCATAACCCTCATGCCAGTACTCGAAGGGACCATATTCACTACTAGTAACAATTCGCAATTTTGGAGCAGCAAATACATTAGTACTAGCTGCTAATAGCAATCCAATAGTAATCGGGATAAATATTATTTTAATGTAAATTAGTCTTTGCGTCATATTAAACAGGTTTTAATATAAAAATGAAGTTAATTTATATTAATTTACTGTTATTCTATTTGGCTCTCAAATTGTAATCTATAGATTCGGTATTATTTTGTGCAACTTTAGCAATATAAGGGTATAATTATTACAGTATTTTATCTATAGATTGTATTTCTATATCTTCACTATTAACCGGCAGGTATGTTTAAGACTATACTGGACAGAAGTTTCAAGACAAATTTTGACTAATTTTGTGTCCTATTAATGGCCATTGATTATATCACGATATACAGATTTGCTTACAAGCTAAGGGTACTAATAATGCCCCGTAATGTTTGCAGTTCAGTATGAGATAGTTTATCGATACGAGTAAAAATATTCATAATATTTTGAGTCATATGTAGTTTTTTTTCAGGAACCTTAAAGAAGTTTTTATTATTCAACTCACTAAATAAATGATCAAAAAAATGCTCTAACTCTCCTCTTGTTGCTAGTTTTTGTTCGTTCTTAATGTGATTTTTCTGATGCGCTTCATTACTATGAAATAATTCATAACATATAATTACTACTGCTTGAGCAATATTCAATGAGCCAAAATCGCCAGTATTTATATTAATAATTTTGTTAGCATAAATAATTTCTTTATTTTGCAAACCACAACTTTCTCTTCCAAACATAATGCCTACTTTTAGGTGATTAGGATAATCTTGTGGTAAAATTTTTGAGGAAATATAATTTTTATTCATATTACGGCCAGTAGCGCTGGTGGCATATAAATAATCAATATCTTTGATCCCATTTTCTAAATTATCATAAATTTTAGCATTATCAATAATATTGACTGCTGAGACCGCCATGCTACGTGCTTGTTCATTGGGCCATCCATCGCGTGGTGCAATAATCCTTAGTTCCGAAATATTAAAATTTTTCATCGCTCTGGCAGTGGCGCCGATATTTTCTCCCATTTGAGGAGAAACCAGAATAATGACAGGCAGGAGATGATTTATCGCATTCACTCGTTTGTTAGGATACCTAGTAGGAAGGTTGTGAAGGGTAGGAGTTTGATTATTCATCATACAATATAGGCAATTATTCGTTAATTTATATTTTGTAGAATAAGCTTTAGAGCTTTTTGACAGCTAAGATAACGTATCATTTGACGCTTACTGTAAGAGTCAATGTCATAGTTCATAGGATCAAACATAGATAAATAGCTTTTAGTAACAAAGCGGTGTTTAATTGCAGTTAATTCTTCATGTATCTCATCGCTTGTTGGTAATGCGAATATTGGTTGTGAACAAGTAGGAGTAAATGCATCAATGTTTGCTAGGTAAGTAATAGCAATCCATACTGTTCCTACTGGTTTATCAAGAGTGCCGCCAGCTGGGCCAGCAATGCCAGTTATAGAAACAGCAATAGAGCTTTCTGCTTTATGTATTGCGCCTAATGCCATTGCTTCTGCTACTTCTTTAGATACCGCACCAAATTGCTTAATAGTTTGACTAGGGATACTCAGTAAGCTTATTTTTGTTTGATTAGAATAAGTCACAAAACCACAAGAAAAATAATTAGAAGATCCTTCTAATGAAGTTAAGCAAGAGGCTAGTAACCCACCAGTACATGATTCAGCTACTGCTATAGTGAGATGGTTAGATATCATTATATCTTTAACTTCGCTTACTAAATCTAATAAAGCTTTATCGATCATGATTATATACTCTTGTGCTTTGGAGAATTTACCCAACAACAATAAGCTACTGCAAGAGCATCAGCTTCGTCAAAATTATTAACGGCAGACGAGCCCGCTAATAATAGTTTAATCATTTGTAATATTTGATTTTTTTCAGCATGTCCATAACCAGTAACAGATTTCTTAATAATGTTAGGAGCAAATTCTTGGAATCCTATATTATAGCTGCCAATAAGTGCCATTACGGCTCCTCTAGCATATCCTAATTTTAAAGATGAGACGCTATTTTTATTGATAAATGTTTCTTCCATCCCAATAATAGTAGGCTGGTATTTTAGTATCACCTTATCTAAAGTTGAAGTGATGAAGGCTAATCGTTTATGTATTGCTTCAGTTGCACGAGTGTTTATGATGCCACTGGCTAAATATTTCAAAGTATTACTAGAATTAATTATCCCCCAGCCTAGAGCAGTTAAAGATGGATCAATTCCTAATATAATCATAAATTAATATATTCTTTTTTAAAAGTTTGATATAAAACTGGAATAACAAAGAGAGTAAAAATAGTACCCACACCCATTCCTCCAATTATCATGAGTCCAATAGAATTTTGTGCTGCTGAGCCTGCCCCCGAAGAAATAACTAAAGATATTGCACCAAAAATAGTAGCGAAACTTGTCATTAAAATAGGTCGTAGTCGTAGGCTAGCTGCTTGCATTGTTGCCTCCCTAATAGTCATACCTTTTTTTCTTAGCTGATTAGCAAATTCTACTAACATAATGGAATTTTTAGTAACTAAACCAATTAAAGTAATTAATCCTATATTACTACTATACATATTAAGAGTATTGCCAGATATATATAATGTGAATATTCCCCCAGTAACAGAGAAAGGAACCGCTGTAAGAATTAAAAGAGGGTCTGTAAAACTCTCAAATTGTGCTGACAGTACCAAGTAAATAAATAACAAAGCAAATAGGAAGGTAGTCATTATATTACTATTTGATTCTTTCATTTGCTTGATCTCTCCAATATATTCCAGGATAGTAGCACTTTTATCTAGCAATTGTTCTGCTATTTTATTAATTGCTGTTATTGCCTCCTGAATTTTTACTCCTGGTGCTAAATCTGCTGAAATTGTGACAGATCTAGAATTATTGTAATGATTGTAGGACTTAATAGATACTGTTTCAATCATTTGGGCCACGGCGCTTAAGGGGAGTAAATTATTCGTTATCTCATTTGTTGGTATTAAAATTTTGCTAAAATCGTTTTTACTGCTGCGGTTTTTTAAACTATATTGTAATGTCACATCATATAAATTGTTGCCCATTCTAAAATCACCTATTTGCCTTCCTGCTATTAAATATTGTAAAGTGAGTCCGATATTTTCTAAACTTACTCCATAAAGATAAGCTTTATCTCGATCAACAATTATTTCAATAGTAGGAGAAAAAGATTTTAAATCACTATTAACGTTAATAAAAATAGATTTTTTTTGCATCGCGTTAACGAATTTTTGGGTTATTGCACCTAATGCATCATAGTCTAAAGAGGTTTGCAAAGTGAATTCAATAGGACTTTTAGCATTGCCACTAACAAGAGAACGTGGTTCCATAGCAAAAATTGACATGCCAGCTATGCGAGCAAACTGTTTATTCAGCTCTTGCTTGATAGTTTCCTGAGACATTAACCTGTTACCCCAATCCTTCAAGGATATAAACCCAAAAGCACTATCATTCCCTTCTGCGCCGCTGATAGTAAAAAATCCTGATATATCTTTATATGAATTAAGTATTTTTTCGGTTTCGATGACAGTTTTCTCTGTTTGATTCAGGCTAGATCCTTCGGGTCCGATAAAAGCGAGTTGTAAATACCCATCATCTTCTTGAGGCACAAATATTTTGGGAACAAACATAAAACTAATACATAATATAACCAACGATAGCAGAATAATAAATATAAAATATTTTTTATTATTCAGGGTACGTGCTAAATAATATAAATATTTTTCTTGAATTAACTTAATAAATTGCTCAAATTTTACTAAAAAATTTAAAGTAGTTTTAGAACTCTGTTCGTTACACATCCTACTAGCCATCATCGGCGTTAAAGTTAAAGCTATAAAACCTGACAATAAAACACAAAAGGCTAACGTCCAAGCAAATTCAATAAATAGCTTGCCTATGAACCCCTCTATAAATGCTATCGGTAAGAATACAGAAGTAAGGGTGATAGTCATCGCAATAATAGCAAATCCTATTTCTTTAGAGCCAAGAAGAGCAGCTTCCATACCAGAATGTCCCATCTTGTTATATCTAAAAATATTTTCTAGCATTACTATTGCGTCATCTACTACCAAACCAATTGCTAATATCATGGCTAACAGAGTAAAAATATTAATAGAAAACCCTAAATAATACATAGCGCTAAAGGTACCAATTAAAGATATGGGTACCGTTACTAATGGTATGATAGTAACAGAGGCTGAAGCTAAGAATAAATAAATTACTAATATCACTAATATTACAGATTCTACAATAACATGAAATATTGAGTTAATTGAGGCATTTACTGGTATTGATCCATCATAGGCTATGTCAATCGCGATGCCAGCAGGCAAATTTTCTCTAATAGTCACTAATGCACTCTTAACCTCCTTGGACAACTTCAGGATGTTTGCCTTTGATTGTTTGGTCAAACCAAGCGCAATAACACTTTTACCATTATATCGGAAAATTACTTGGGGGTCAGGCGCGCCTAAATATATTTTAGCAATATCTTGTAGTTTTATTAGTGTAGAGTCTTGTACTTTTAATATAATTTTCGCAAATTCTTTAGGGGTGTTTAAGGAACCATCTAACCTGACTACAAAGTCCCGAGCATTAGTTTTTATAGTACCTGCAGGATAATATTTATTCTGCTTCTTTAGGGCGTTTTCTATCTCTAATACCGATATTTTATATTGGTATAATTTAACAGGGTCCGGCTCTATACGCATAGAATAATATTTACCCCCGTATACATTTACTTGCCCTATTGTTTCGAGCTTTTCTAAAGGGGTTTTTACAAAATCTTCCACAATTTTAGTTAATGTTAAATCATCATATATATCGCTATTAATGCTCAGAAATAAGGCAGCAAAATTATCAGAATTCATTTTGGCAATATTTGGCAACTTCATGTCTGGGGGTAGTAAATAACTGATATTAGAAATTTTAGATCTAACATCATTAAGTGCTAATTCAATATCAGTGGATAATAAAAAAGTTAAAGTAATAACGCTACTACCGGTAGTGCTCTTCGAGGTAATAGAATCAATGTTTTTTACAGTTTTGAGAGCTGTTTCAAGACGTGTGGTTACTTCTTGTTCCATATAACGAGAATCAGCGCCAGGGTATTGGGCAGTTATTGTTATAACCGGCAATGCAATATCTGGGGTTCCTCTAATATCTAATTTAGTAAACGATATCGCTCCTAAAATCATTATTATTAAACTTAAGACAGTGGCAAATACTGGGCGGGTAATACATATTTCACTTAGCAACATATTATAAGGAAACCTTTTCTAAAATTACTTTGCAGGATGCTGCTTGTAAAATACACCTATATTTTCGGTAAAAATTTGCTCAATAAATCTACTAAAAATTTTTGTCCACAGACCCCAACATTATGACCTGATTTTTTTTCATTTTTTTTGCTTTATATAATGCCTTATCTGCTCTTCCTATAAAACTACTAATAGTTTCACCATTTTTATATTCTGCTACACCAATAGAGATGGTAGTCTTGATAGTTTTTTTGGGGGGTTTAATTTTAAAATCTGTACATTCTATCTTTTGCCTCGCTCTTTCTGCTATATCACCAGCTTGCTGAATAGTCATATCATCTAACAGGACAGTAATTTCCTCGCCTCCATATCGTGCAATTAAATCTGTAACTCTAAAAATACTTTTCAAAATGTTGGCAATAGTTTTTAATACTACATCACCTGCTTGGTGTCCATAGTTATCGTTCACCTGTTTAAAATCATCAATGTCACACATTAATAAACATAATGGTCTGTTACTACTATTAGCTTTTGTTACCATTTGTTTGATATGAGTGTCGAAATAATGCCTATTAAACATACCAGTTAATCCGTCTTTAATAGATAAGTTAATACTGAACTCTAAATCATTTCTTAAATTATCTTGGTAATGTTTTCTTCTTAGCTGAGTTTTGATACGAGCTAATAACTCATTTTTGTCTACGGGGTAGGTAAAATAATCGTTAATACCCAGCTCTAGCGCTTTGAGCACTATTGAGGTATCTTCTTCATCGGTCTGTAATATAAGTGTTGTATCACGAAACTGAGCCCTAGATCTTAGCATTACGCTGATTCTTAAAGGATCTTCTTCTAGCTCGCAGCTAATAATTACTAAATCTGGGATATAATGAGGATCATCTTGCAGATCATTAATATTAGCGATTACTTTTATGTGGTTAGTCAGAGTGGACACAATATTACTAATATTTTTTGTTTGTACTACATCATTATTAATTAATAATATCTTACTACTCGAAAAACGGTCTTTCATTTCTATTACTGAAGCCCCGAGCTCAGCATTGGTAGTGTTTCTACGTTTTAATTCGTCTATTAAGACCTTCATCCGTGCAAGAGAGCGTACTCTTGCAAAAAGGGCTGTATCATCTATAGGTTTTGTTAGGAATTCGTCTGCCCCCGCTTCCAGGCCCTTTACTCGATCTTCAGTGTCGGATAGAGCAGTGACCATAACTACCGGTATATGAGTGGTAGAAGGATTAGTTTTAATTCGTTTGCAAGTTTCAAAACCATTCATATCTGGCATCATAACATCAAGCAGTACTATATCGATTTTATTATTCTCAAGTATAGTAAGAGCGTCCTGGCCGTTACTAGCGGTAAAGACAATATAATATTCCCCTAAAAGTTTTGCTTCTAATAATTTAATATTTGATGCTATATCATCCACTACAAGTACATTTGCGGTCATGCTTAACTTACAAGTTATATATTTCTTAAATTTACTAGGCTCTGTGAACTTTTCTACTTAATTTAATTTCGCTTCTTTTTTGCTGTAAATTTAACAGGAGTTTTTTGAAATATGGCCAATATTCCTGCAAAAATCCTATTAATTTTCGCTAAAAAATAATCAGAAATGTAACTTTAAATAGAAAAGTTCACAGAGCCTAAACTTCCTGCATATAGTTCAAAAAATCCTCGGGATTTTGAAGAAAAAAACGAAGCCGGGCTGAGCAGCCGTAACATAAACGATTGTTACGGAGCGGAGGTAAGTTTTGACGACAAAATCACCAACTAGAGCGATTTATGCAGGAAGTTTACTATAATTAATATAGTTTGCCAATGAGTTATTGATCAAAAAATCGCTTAATCACTTGTGTTTATAATAGTTATTGTATATTTTTGCTAACAGATTTGTATATTTAATATGTAAAAGCATTTTATAAGCTGTGTACAAGTAATATATTTGAGATAAGTGATGAGTAATATGAAAATTACAGCAAATTCAATTAGAGCCGGTAATGTGATAGTTTATAATGGAGATTTATGGGTTGTAAGTAAGACTCCTGACCATACCAAGCCCGGTAAAGGTGGAGCTTATGTTCAGGTTGAGATGAAAAATCTCAAAACTAAGAATAAGCTTAATGAACGTTTTAGCTCCTCTGAATATGTAGAAAAAGCACAACTTGAACATAAAGATTTGCAGTTTCTATATTTCGAAGGTAACAATCTAGTATTAATGGATAATGAGACATTTGAACAAATTTTAGTTAATAAAGAAATCCTAGGGCCCCGGTTGCCCTTCCTTGAGAATAATATGATGTTAAGGGTACAATTTTATGAAGAAGAGCCGTTAGAAGCTGAATTGCCTCCAACAGTTATTGTTGAAATTATGCAAACTGACCCAGTGATTAAAGGCGCTACTGTGACTGCCTCCTATAAGCCAGCTATTTTAACTAATGGTATCAAAGTAATGGTACCTCCTTACTTAACCGCCGAAGAAAAAATAGTGATAAAAACTGAAGATATTAGCTTTGTTGAAAGAGCGAAATAGCATCTTATGGACACCTTAACCCATTCACTTATCGCTATTTCGTGTAAAGTTGTTAAGTTTTTACGTAGAGATTTTTTAGAGCTGGAAATGTTGCAAAGATCTAGTAAAGGAAATTATGGTTTTTGTCAAAAATCATATATTAAGATCCAAGATTTATTAAGTAATGAACTACGCAAATACAGCAAACATATATTTTTCCCTAATGATCAATTTACCTTAAATACTGTCGATTCCGAAGAAATGATATTAATGATAAATCCCATTGATAGTTTAGATAATTTAGAAAGAAGCCTACCATTTTTTGCTTTATCTATAACATCTTTAAGGAAAATTAACAATGTCTTTACTGCAACTTGTTCTGTCATAAATTTCCCAGCCCTTGATCAGCTCTATTACGTTGAAAAAGGGCGAGGAGTCAAATCAGAAAATAGTAATGTGAGTAGACTTAGGGTTTCAAGTCGTTCTACTAGCCGTAATGCCTTAATTGCTGTTGATAATATTAACACAGAGCTAACATTTTTTAAGGATACTATGATGTTTGGTTCGCATTGTTATAGTATTTTAATGTTAATAGCTGGTAAAGTTGATGCGGTGTATTTTTCTTCCTTAAATTATACTTTAAGGGTTGGTTTCGAACTGTTAGTTTCAGAATCAGGCGGGGCAATGATAGGGCATGATAAAGCATTTATTGCTACTAATTATGAACTTGTCAATGAATTTAAGAATAAAATAATATTAGAATAATATAAAAACTTTATTTGTAATTTTATTTTTTTATTATAGCATATTCATTATAATTTTATGGCAACTTGGATTCATTAGGGGAAATTATAATCTGGGATTTGAGTATGAAAAAATTCAGTGTTAATTGTGATTTTGGCGGTCAAATGGCGCCTTTTACTATATATATAGGCCAGCCTGAGCCTGGCCATCATCCTTTGCATTTTCAAGCGGATTGGTTATCAAAACAGCGAGGTGGCACCATACCTGCAGAAGTAATGGATGCAGTAACCAAATTACAAGAACTCGCAAATAAGAATAATGTTTTAGTAGAAGAATTATGTGTGTATGCTCTAGGGTCTGCCCAAGAAAGTGTTAATGAGGAAGCGAAGCAGAAAGCAGAACAAGATGCTAGTGAAGAGACTGCAGAGGATTAATATTTTGTAAATAACAACAGGATGCATGGTTATTTGACCCATCCGTTTGGGGATATAGAGAATTTTTTAGAGGAAACAAATGAAGCAATACAGCGATTTTTCAAGAATAATTCATCGGGAAGGTTATATATTTATTATAAGTTTTGCCGTGGTGACCTTTCTATTAGCTACTTTTAGTAATACTCTTGGTTATATAGGGCTTATTATAACAATGTGGTGTATATATTTTTTTAGAAATCCAGATCGTTTTACTCCTGTTGATGATGATATAGTAGTGAGTCCTGCTGATGGAGTAATCCAAAAAATCAGTGAAGCCCTTCCTCCCTCAGAGCTTGGATTTGGTGACCAAGAAATGATCAGAGTAAGTATTTTTTTGAATATTTTTAATGTGCATGTTAACCGGATACCTGCAAATGGTAAGGTTCTATCTTTATATTATAATCCAGGAAAATTTTTGAATGCTTCCCTAGATAAAGCCAGTATACATAATGAACGCCAATCAGTTTTAATGGAAACTAAAGCTGGTCAAAAAATTATTTTTGTTCAAATAGCGGGCTTAATCGCTAGAAGAATATTATGTGATTTGGAAGAGGAAGCAGAAGTTAAAGCTGGTGAGAGATACGGCATTATACGTTTTGGTAGTAGAGTAGATGTTTATTTGCCCCTTAAAACTCCACTTTGTGTATCTGAAGGCCAAACGGCAGTTGGAGGTGAAACTATTATTGCTGATTTTAAGATCAAAAAAACATCTGAACTTAAATTTGAAAGAAGATGATGACACTAACTCCCTTCCATTCTGCTCATTACATAGACATGTTCACAGCACCTAGTTATCGTTGTAATATATTTCCCTAATAAATCTGATATTAAAACCCAAAAGTTAGAATTGTGTTAATAATATAGGTACAAGCATAGTACCCCACACTTATTGTTGAAGTTGAAAAGCATGCATAATGTGTTTTCGTAGTAATGAAAACAACATAGCAGGGGTATCACTTAACGAGTTATAAAAATAATCTTTTATCCAATCAAATCCGTAAGTAAATAATGAGTATAATTTACGACCATGTTTTTTGATCTTTATAGGATAAATTTTGTTCTTAATGTCACCAGCAAGCACGCAAATAGCTAAGGATAAAGATACTATTGCAAATAGTTTTTCCAGCTTTTTTTGATCTGTAATGTGGGTATCTTCAATATTAAATCCAGATGACTTGAGAGACAGAAAAGGTCGCTCAATGCTCCACCTCTGCTTATATGCTAGCAAAGCACATTCACCAATAAGCACATTACTAGCAATAAATAGTTGCTCTCTTTCTAATTGCAAACAAGTTATTTTAATTGCCATACCATTGTAAATTTTGCTTTCTATAGTTTTAGTGTCACCCATTTGCATATCGGCAAAACATTTATTCAACTTCATCTTGCCACCGTTGAAATGCTTGACCTTCTCACTTTTTCTTAGCCTGATAGCAAAAGGTAATTTTTGGATTCCACCCATATATTGCAACCATTCCTCACCAACAAATTCCCGATCGGCAAGGATAAGCTCTATCATTTCCTTAGGTATAATTGTTAAAATTTGCTCAATCAATTTCTTTCTTTCATTAGTAGAAGAGTTGCCTTTTTTATCAAGTAACAACCATGCTATAGGAATTGAAATATTACCATAAACGATAGTTGCAACAAAAAAATTCAAATTTTTAATACCAAATTGCCAGCTGGTTCTATCTATGGCAAGGCTAATTTTACCTGTTAGACAGAGCAATTTAACAATAATTTTCCCTAAACTTATAAAGCACATATTTTGTTCTAAAAGCAAACGCTCAACTTTAACAATCTTGGCATGCAAATTGCCTTTAGAAGCGACATACAGTGCTAATTCTTTGATTCTCACAGTTTTAGCTTTTACTACTGCACAAATTAATTCTGCAAATGTTTTAATTCGTGCTGGGTGCCAATCTAAAAATATGTATAATATTTGGTATAGTGATTGAGAGTCCATTAATACCTCCTGTTGCTTGTTTCTCAGCGGAGATTAGTGACTCTCAGTCACTTATTCAATTTATTATTTTAACCCTCCTGTAAAATCTGTGGGGTACTATGAGGTACAAGTTGTTAAAAATACGTAAGGTTAAAATAACTAAGCCCATTCCTTTTATCAAGTTATTACCTAATTTTATTACTTTATTAGGTCTAGTAGTTGGAGTTAGTGCGATTAGATTCGGCTTAGATGGTAGATGGGAAAAATCGGTATATTGTGTCTTAGTGGCCGCAGTAATTGATGGGCTGGATGGTAGAATAGCACGCATGCTAAATGCTACTAGTCCCTTTGGAGCAGAGCTGGATTCATTATGTGATTTTGCTAATTTTGGGGTAATCCCGGCTTTTCTGGTATATTTATGGTCATTCCAGCAATATGAATATAAAGTTCTCTCTTGGGGGTGTATATTATTATTTATCGTATGCATGGTACTTAGGCTTGCACGATTTAATACCGCTATTTTTCATGTAGCTCATAATAAAAAAATGGAGCGTTTTTTTACAGGAGTTCCTGCTCCTTGTGGAGCCTTACTTGCGTTAATTCCAATGATTTTAGATTTTGAAATAAGTAGTAGATTAGGAATTAGTATACGTGCGCATACCGTAATTATAGATTTATATATTGTGGTAGTAGCTTTTTTACTTGCTAGTAGATTACCAACTTTTTCTACAAAGAATATTAATATAAAACATGAATATCTCTCCCTTGCAATGATTGTATTTGCAGTAATTATAATAAGTCTTATAATATATCCATGGTATTTATTTCCCTTAATGGCTTTGTTATATGTATTGTCTATACCTGTTTGTTATTTCGTTAATAAAAAATTTTATTAAATTATAGCTAGTTTATGCGTAAGTTATATAACAAATATAAATCTCATCTTTATTTTAAATATGCTGTAGCATTAGGTAGTATATTGGCTGTATATCTGGCTTATAGAATTTATACTTGGATTAATACTGAAGCAACAGATAATGCGTATATTGATGCTGCGATCTCGAATATTAGCTCTGAAGTAGGCGGAGTAGTAGTGAAAGTACATGTATTAGATAATATGGTAGTAAAGAAAGGAGATCTTATAGCTGAGATTGATGATAGTGATTATAAATCACGCCTTGCTTCAATTGAAGCCTCTATTAACACCTCTATCAAGGATATAGAAGTGATAAAGCAAAAAATTGTAATAGGAGAGATTAGTCTCAAGCAAAGCCGGGAAGCTTTAGCGTTCGCTAATACTAATTTTGAAGCTAATTCCACGGATTACAAAAGGACTGTAGAACTTAATAAAGAAAACTTTGCTAGCAATAAAATACTAGATACTTCAAAAGTTAATTTTACTAAAGCAAAGACTTATTATAATCAAGCGCAATTAAACTTGCAAATGGCTGAACAGAATTTACAACTTTTGTCTCTTGAAAAAGCAGCTGAAGAAGAAAAATTGAAAGGGTTATTGCAGGATAAAAATGTCGTAGCTCGTAGTTTGCGTAATACTAAACTTATAGCGCCTGTTAATGGCATCTTAGCCAATAGCAGTTTACAAGTAGGGAATTTTATTAATCCTGGTAGAATATTATTTTTTATTGTGCAAGATGAAAGATATATAAGAGCTAATTTTAAAGAGACGCAAATTGCCAAATTCTTACCTGACCAAAAGGTTAAATTACGATTTGATTCAATACCTAAACAAGTAGTATATGGGAAGATACGTAATATATCGCCAGCGACTGGCTCAAAATTTAGTTTGATACCTACTGATAATGCTACGGGTAATTTCACTAAAATTGTTCAGCGAATTCCTGTTTTGATAGATTTTGAGTTGCCTGACAACATTCATCGTAATAAATTAGTGCCAGGGATGTCAGTTGTAGTATCAGTTAGCACTAATTGACACACCCCACCCATAGCCGCAATTTCTGGAGCTATCTATTGCTTTACATATGGACTATAGTCATGTTATATCATAGAGTAAGGCAATTTTTAAAATTCTTGTATAGATTGATATATGGCCCAAGATTCTGGCTACAGTACATTATCCAATAAACAGTTGCTTGCATTTTTTGCAATGATAGTAGGGATGTTCATGGCGATATTGGATATCCAGATTGTAGCTAGTTCTTTATCTGCTATTGCAGCAGGTCTTTCTGCCTCTAGCGATGAATTATCTTGGGTTCAAACATCCTATTTAATAGCCGAAGTAATTATAATTCCCATGACTGGTTTTACCGCCAGGTTACTTTCTACCCGCATTTCCTATTTTGTTGCTACTTTAGGCTTCACCATCATGAGTGTTTTGTGTTCACTTGCTACTAATATTGAATCAATGATTATTTTTAGGTTCTTTCAAGGTTTTTTTGGTGGAGCAATGATACCGACTGTTTTTAGTATAATATATATAATTTTTCCTGCTTCAAAACGTCCAGCAATTACTGTAATAGTTGGGCTAGTAGTCACTATAGCTCCAACCTTAGGCCCTACCCTTGGGGGGTATATCACTGAGTATTTATCTTGGCATTTTATGTTTTTATTAAATGTTATTCCTGGTATTTTTGTATGTATTGTCATATATTTATATGCGGATTTCGACAAGCCAAATTACCATTTAATTAAGAATTTTGATTTGACAGGCATCAGTATACTTAGTATTACTCTTGCGTGTTTGCAATATGTATTAGAAGAAGGTGGTAAGAAAGGGTGGATGCAAGATAGTTATATATTATTTTTAATAATTTTGGTGGTAGTGGGTTTTATTTTATTAATTATTAGAGAACTGACTTTTGCCAACCCAATTTTAGATTTAACAACTTTTTCTAATAAAAACTTTACTTTTGGCTGTGCCTATTCTTTTGTTATTGGTATTGGCCTTTATGGCGCAGTATATTTATTACCATTATTTTTATTTGTGGTCTCTGGTTTTAATACAGTCCAAATTGGTTTTACTATGATGGTTACAGGAATAGCGCAATTTTGTTCTGCTCCTTTAGCAGGAAAAATGCTAGGGTCTGGTATGGATTTAAGAATTATGCTAGCTTGTGGCCTTGCTATGTTTGGTTATGGTTGTTATTTAAATAGTTTCTTAACAGTAGAAGCAAAATTTTATGAGTTTATATTGCCGCAATTTGTAAGAGGATTAGCATTAATGTTTTGTTTTTTACCAACTAATAATATTGCTCTTGGATCTATGAGTAAAGAGAAAGTAGGAAATGCCAGTGGATTATATAATCTTACACGTAATTTGGGGGGAGCAGTTGGGCTTGCAATTATTAATACTATGCTTACTGATAAGACAAAAATTTTTACTCAATATATCAATGAAAATATTTCCTCTACTTCTATGTCTGCTTTAATGAAATTAGATTTTTTACAGCAATTGTTGAGTAGCAGAGTGATTGATCATGAAAAAGCAGCATTTTTTTTATTAGCTAGTAATATACATGAACAAGCGTTTGTGATGGCAATAAATAATATATTTAAGTCTATAGGCTTATTATTTTTCATAGTGATGTTGTTATTACCTTTTACTGGCCACACTAATATTAAGGACGATAAGATGAATGTACACTAAGATTTTTACTGCTGCTGCTTTGTTCTTACTGTTACTTGGCCTTATGGGGTTTCCTGCTAGCGCTGAGCAGTATCTATACCTAATGCTTCCCATTATCTCTTACTTATTTGCCAGGAAATTTCAGTTAATACCTAAGCGGATTTATTGGAGCTACCATAGTGTATTATATTTTATCTGGTTAGTAAAAGAAATATTAATGTCTAGCTTCAGGGTAATAAAAATTATATGGAGACGCAACCTTGATTTACAACCAGTATTTGTGTGGATCGAGCATGGGCAAGGTGATGATCCAAATATTATATTATATGCTAATTCCATAACTCTCACTCCTGGAACTGTAACCCTTGATGTCACCAATAACATGTTATTGGTTCACGCTTTGGAACAATCATCAATTGATCACCTAAAATTTAGTAATTTATCTATAGGGAAGAGGATTAAACGAATTTCGTAGAGCGATTTTAGAATAAGGAATAAAATAATATGAATAACGATTTAAGACAGGCCAGTTTTTTATTTGGTAGCAATGCGGTTTTTGTAGAAGAACTGTACCAGCTCTATTTATTAGATAAAAATGCGGTAGATGAAAGTTGGCACAATTATTTTCAAAATATTAACGATAATAAGCAAAAGCAAGCTAGTAAAAGTACCGCAAAAATTATTACTCAGGCTAGAGAAGAGGGATCGTTAAGTACTAAGGAATCTTCTAAAGTAGCAAATATCTTACGTGCAAAAGCGATGATTGCTGCTTATCGCAAATATGCTCATTATTTAGTACAGCTAGATCCCTTAGAGCTTGAATTCCCTAAAACTAAAAATGATTTAGGGCTTAATATAGAAAATTTCGGTTTTACTAATGATCAGTTAAATAGCATTATAGATTTTGATAACAAATTTTTGGCAGTAAAATCTTGTACTCTTGTTGAATTGATTGCGTTACTCGAGCAAGCCTATGCTAAAGATATAGCCATAGAATTTGATCATATAATAAATAAAGAAGAAAAAGCTTGGTTATGTGATCAGATAGAAAATAGACAAAATAATCTTACTTTATTACAAGAGAAGAACAAGATATTACAAGATTTAGTTGAAGTTGAAGGATTTGAACAATATTTACATGTAAAATTTCCAGGTGCAAAACGTTTTTCAATAGAAGGATCTGAAGCTGCAGTAGTAGCGATAGATCAAGCGGTAGATATTGCTATGCGTCAGGGGGTGAAAGAGGTGGTAATAGGGATGTCCCACCGAGGTAGGCTTAGTACTTTAGCTAAAGTAATGGCCAAGCCTTATAAAGCCATAATGGCTGGTTTCATAACTGGTAGTTCCTTCCCAGAGGATTTGAAGATTGCAGGAGATGTAAAATATCACGTAGGATATTCAGCGGATAAAGAAAGAGAAGGGAAAGTAGCCCATCTTTCTATGGCATTTAATCCTTCGCATTTAGAGGCAGTGAATTCTGTAGTGGCAGGTACAGTGCGAGCAAAACAAGATACAATAAACGATATTGACCGCAAGATTGTGCTGGGGATTTTGGTGCATGGGGATAGTGCGTTTTGCGGACAAGGAGTAGTGGCTGAAAGCTTATCTATGTCAGAGTTAAAGGCTTACAATGTCGGAGGTATTGTTCATGTGGTTATTAATAATCAGGTTGGTTTTACCGCCAATAGTATTGATACTAGAAAAAGTAGATATTCTACGGAATTTGCTAAGATAATTAATATTCCTATTTTGCATGTAAATGGCGATAATATTGAAGCAGTATTAAATTCTATTAATATTGCTGTAAATTATAGACGGAAATTTGCTAAAGATATAGTTGTGGAAATAATTTGTTATCGTAAATACGGCCATAATGAAGGGGATGAACCTATGTATACTCAAGGGCCTATGTATAATATAATAAAGAATAAACAATCTCTAGCTACTATTTATGCAAATGCTTTATTAATGCAAGGAGTAATTGCAGAAAATTATTGCTCAACATTAAAAGAACAATTTAAAATAAAATTAGATGAGGAGTATGAGCAAGCTAAAAATTATCAACCTAAACCCCAATATTTAGAAAAATTATGGTATGGTTATAAGCGGGAAGATAACAGCTCAGTAGTGACTGGCGTTAATGAAAAAATTTTGCAAGAGCTAGGGATTAAGCTTTGTCAAATACCCAAAGATTTTACGTTAAATTTAAAACTTACTAAATTATTTGAGGCAAGAGAAAATATCTTAAGGGAAGGGCGCCCTATTGATTGGGCAACTGCCGAACAATTAGCGTTTGCTAGTTTAGTAAATTCAGGAGTAAATATACGTTTTACTGGGCAAGACTCTGGGCGGGGCACTTTTTCGCATCGTCATGCAGTATTACGTGGTCAGCTAGATTATAATACTTATATTCCACTAAATAATCTCTCTAAAAACCAAGGAACTTTTGAGATTGCTGATAGTAATTTGGCTGAATATGCGGTACTTGGTTTTGAATTTGGTTATTCATTAGTTAATCCAAAAAATTTAGTGATTTGGGAAGCTCAATTTGGAGATTTTGCAAATGGGGCCCAAATTATATTTGATCAATTTATTTCGAGTTGTGAAGATAAATGGCTTAGGATGAGTGGGATAGTGGTATTATTACCACATGGATATGAGGGACAGGGCTCAGAACATAGTTCTGCAAGACTAGAGCGTTTCCTACAGCTGGCGGCGAATAATAATATACAAGTAACTTACCCAACGACGCCAGCTTCATTTTTTCACTTATTACGCAGACAAATATATAGTATTAGCCGTAAGCCATTAATAGTGATGTCACCAAAATCATTATTAAGGCATAAAATGGTGGTATCTCTTCTTTCGGAGCTAGGTGAGCATACTAGTTTTCATCCAGTGTTAGATGAAGTGAATAGTGAAATAAATGCCGCAATAGTTAAACGAGTAATATTATGTACTGGTAAGGTATATTATGACTTAGTAGCAATGAGATCAGAAAAAAACCTTCTTGATAGGGCAATTGTTAGGCTTGAGCAATTATATCCTTTGGCAAAAAATGAGTTAATTAAAATATTAGCTAAATATAGCGGGGCTAAAGAATTTATTTGGTGCCAAGAAGAGCCAAAAAATATGGGGGCGTGGAATTTTGTTAGAGAGCATTTAAATGATTGTTTACAAGAGCTATCATTTAATAATCGGTTTCAATATGTAGGAAGAGAAGAATCAGCTTCTCCTGCTACCAGTGCGCTCTCTGTCCATAATAAACAGCAACAGCAATTGGTAAAAGAGGCCATGAAATAAAGTTATGCTCAAAGAACAAAGATATTAATGAATGCTTATTATTTAATAAGTTTTAAAGAAGTAAATAGGAGAATATAGTAATATGACCATTGAAATTATAGTGCCATCTTTAGGAGAATCTGTATCGGAAGCGACTATTGCTAAATGGCATAAAAAAGCAGGAGATCTTGTCAAAGTGGATGACTTGATTTTAGAACTTGAGACAGAAAAAGTAACTCTGGAAGTGAATGCTCTTGCCTCTGGTGTAATGAGTAAAATCTTAAAAAATGAAGGAGAAACGGTTGCTGTTGGAGAGAGCGTAGGGCAGATAGTAGCAGGGGACGCTTCCATTGTAGTTGCGTCTAACCTGCCGCAAGGGGTAAATATTCCGCCCCTTGCAAGTATCAGCAAGAGAGCTCATCCTGTTGCTCCTTCAGTAAAAAGGTTAGTAGCTGAAAACGCATTAAATGTTACTAACATAGAAGGTAGCGGAAGAGAAGGACGGGTTACAAAAGGGGATGTCTTAAAATTCATGAGTTCAACAACTGAGCCTACCCTTGCAGTTACTCCAATGAAAAGTGAGGTTAGCATGGATCAAAAGCAGGTAGAACGCGTTAGAATGTCCAGACTACGTAAGACTATAGCAGAGCGTTTAAAAGATTCGCAAAATACCGCAGCGATTCTCACAACTTTTAATGAGATCGATATGACCAAGGTGATTAGCCTTAGGACCCAATACCGCGAAGAATTTGAGAAGAAACAAGGTGTTAAACTAGGGTTTATGTCATTCTTTGTCAAAGCTACTATTGACGCTTTAAAGTTTGTACCTTCTGTGAATGCTGAGATAGAGGGAGATGAGATAATATATAAAAATTATTATGATATTGGGGTAGCAGTTGGTAGTGAGCAAGGTTTAGTAGTACCAATAGTAAGAGAAGCAGATAAATTAAGCTTTGCAGGAGTGGAGAAAGCAATAGTGAGCTTAAGTAAAAAGGCTAAAGAAGGCAAATTATCCATGCAGGATTTAACGGGCGGAACTTTTACTATTTCAAACGGCGGAGTGTATGGCTCGCTATTATCTACCCCTATTATCAATCCTCCCCAGTCTGGGATTTTAGGATTGCATAAAACAGAAGAAAGGCCAATAGCAGTGAATGGCAAAGTAGAGATACACCCTATGATGTATGTCGCTTTATCATACGATCATCGTATTATTGATGGTAAGGACGCTGTAACTTTTTTAGTTAAAATCAAGGAATTAATTGAAAATCCAGAGAAATTATTACTCAACCTCTAATAAGTATAGCCTTCGTTCTTTAGTTTATAAGTAATGTTACTGCCTTGTTAAGAAACATTATCTTTACCCTGCAAATTATAGTAAAATATACTCAAGAATTAGTGGTGACTAAGTGGATTTATACCAAAAAGGTAATATATGGCTAAGCAAGATGATCAATTAAACAAAAATATGCTCCGGGCGAAATTGATGTTAGACGCAACAGGGACAATAAACGATCCTCTCCAAACTTCTGGGGCTGCAAACACCCCAGAAGGAGAGTTAAGTTTAGAAGAGCTAATAGTGCAAGCTACCCAAGCTCGAGATGAAGCATATGAAAAATTAACTGGCTTAGAAAAATTACGCTATATTGATGGAGATGAAACTGGCAACGCAGAATATGATCAGTTAGCAAAAGTTTTAGAGTTATTGAGGGAGCAAAGAAAGCAAATAACAAACAGCAGAACAGAAGAAGCAGGAGAGGGATGGACGCCATGGCTCAAATATTTGCCTAATGCTATATCCTTAGTAGTTCCAGTCATCCAAAATGGGAAAAAATTACTAAATTTAGGATATTATGGGGCTCAGCTCTTGAGAAAAACCAGTCAATTATCAGCTGATAATTTACCGGCTGATAAAAGAAAAATTTTAGATGAAGAAGTCACAACAATCATATTAAATCTGATTGAAGATGCAGATATAATGGAGGATTTTCTTCCTCGCGATAAAAATATGGATAAACCAATTATTATAAGAGATTTGGTAATTAATTCAGTCATTCCTAACATTACTAACTGCCCTAATATCTTCTCAGGAATCGAGGAAGATTTTGTTAAGCAACTAGCAACGACCTCTTTAAACTTATTAAGTACTACTTTGAAGGTACAAGAGTTAAATCAAAAAGTAAGGGCAATTTTTACAAAATTAAGAACTCCTGATGATAATTCAATGCCAAATATTTTTATCAATAGTGCAGAAATATTGTTTGATCCTAAAGTCAAAAAAATAGTTGAAAATGATTTAATTAAGTTGTTAGAAAATCCTACTAGCCAAACAGCACTTACAAAAATTGCTGCAAATTATCTAGGGGAACACCGTGCTATTCCCGGGCAGCTATTAGAAAATACCCTGTCTTTAATAGTGAATAATAATACAGCTATTTTAAGCAATACTCAAGGGTTACTAAATATTTATAAAGCCTATATGGAGTACCAAGAATCTATAGTAGACTTCTTTCCAAACTCTACTCGAGATGGTAATTTGTACGTCGAGTCTAGGCTCAAATCCTCACGTACATTGAAGTACGCTGCGATTTTGCGCTCCGAGTCTCCTTCAAATTCCCTACCAGAAGCGAGTTTGGAAAGAAATCTAATGAATTTAGAAATAGAGCAAGGTCAGTCTAGTGGTGGTAAGGAAGATATAAAAAAGTTACAGCAACCTTTGATGTCATCTATTCTGGATAATAGCCAGAAAATAATTAATTCTCTTGCTCCTGTTTTAAAATCAGAACTGCCAAAATATTTAGTGGTTAATCAAGGAGATATATTAGATTTTATAAAAACCGTTGCAGTACAAGAGCATCTAATATCCCAAGATTCTGCTAATTTGATTGTTGATGTGGCGCCCACTGCCATTCCATTTATTAATGATTTCTTACCTCTAATAATAAAGCTTGCTGAAGCATGTGTTCAAAATCAAGAAGAGCTAGAAGTAATAGTTGGATACATACAAGATATGATGAATTCTTCTGAGCCTGAACAGTTAAAAGAAGTCTCTAACTTATTAGAATGTTTGGTAAAATTTAAGAATCAAAATCCTAATATTCAGAAAATTGTAGAGCAGGAGATACCTACGCTCTTACTGCGCCATGCTGAACATCTTGGTAATATTATTGAAAGGTTATTATTAGATAATGAGTGGGGCCAGATATTACATCCTAAGGGCGAGAAAATTATTACGATTTTAAGTGATATATTACGTGACTATACTAAAGACATGGCTGAAATATTAAAATTATATAATCAGCAAAAATATCGCGAAATGGTAGTGCTCCACCTAGTGCCGTTGTCAGTTAAATTGTTAATGAAAAAAGAAGTGCTTAGTCTACTGGTAGTTGGAATAGCTAATTATTGCCATTACCTAACTGACAAGTATATTACGTCAAATATCATGAGTGATAAGATAAAGAGTAAAAAAGTCAATAAAATTATAGAAGATATTTCTCCAGAACATAAAGAAGAGCGAATGAAAGTTGGCGACAAATATGATTTAGCGCTAGCATTTAAACAAAATGGCGAAAAGTCAGATAGTGCTATAATTAATTTAGATAATATCTTTATACATAAAAAATTAGAAAATTATAAAATAATAAATTTTATTTTTAATAAAAGTAAATTTCAAAACCCTTCTTTTAAAAATTCTATTTTAGAAAATTGTTCTTTTAAAGAAGCAACTTTTATAAAACCTGTAAGTTTTGTAGGGGCGGTTTTAACAAATTGTTCATTTGAAGGCACTGTTTTTACTACCCATGTAGATTTTTCAGCTACGATTATAGATGAGGTAACTTTATCTACCCTAAGGCCAGTTGTTGAAGAATATAATAAAAATCACCCTACTTTCCCAATCAAGTTAGATAAAACCCCAACTACTCCTGTACAAACTGTTCCTGAGGGAAATGAGAAAATGGTTGCAAGGCAAACCATAGAGTCGCGCAAGGATTTAAGTAAAGTAGACGCTTTAAAAAAGGAACATCAAACAAAGAGTAGTCATGCTAGTGTACCGAGAAGAGGGTAGTATCATAATGAATGGACTATAGTAATTTTTAGTTAAAATAACCGAAAGCGGTAAAAAGTCTAAATAATTATTTAACTATGTAAAATAATGTTTGACATTGCTGTGAATAATGGATATAAAACTTTTACAGGATAATAAACCCTGTAGCTGTTTGAAAAGTTGATAAAACTGAAAACAAATACCTACTACGATTAATAAAAATAAAAATTTATGATCGCGAGTAGATACTGTATAGTGCAAAATTAGTTCTGCACACATCATACAATCTCAAGCTTTAAAAGAATCAAAGTAAATAAAATAAGAGCATTTGGTGGATGCCTTGGCACTAGAAGGCGATGAAGGACGTAATACGCTGCGATAAGCTTTGGGGAGCTGCGAATAAGCTTTGATCCGAAGATTTCCGAATGGGGAAACCCATCTGCTTAGCAGATATCATATAGTGAATACATAGCTATGTGAAGCAAACCCAGCGAACTGAAATATCTCAGTAGCTGGAGGAAAGGACATCAACCGAGACTCCGTTAGTAGTGACGAGCGAACGCGGACCAGGCCAGTGGCTTCAAAATAAAAACTAGAACAACATGGAAAGGTTGGCCATAGAGGGTGATAGCCCCTTATAGGTAAAAAGTTTTGAAGTCCTTGAGTAAGGCGGGACACGTGAAATCCTGTCTGAATATAGGGGGACCACCCTCTAAGCCTAAGTACTCTCTAGTGACCGATAGTGAACAAGTACCGTGAGGGAAAGGTGAAAAGTACCCCAATGAGGGGAGTGAAATAGTACCTGAAACCGAATGCTTACAAGCAGTCGGAGCAGACATTTTATTTATGTTCTGTGACGGCGTACCTTTTGTATAATGGGTCAGCGACTTAGTTTATCTAGCAAGCTTAAGCCGTGAGGTGTAGGCGTAGCGAAAGCGAGTCTGAATAGGGCGACTTTTAGTTAGATGAATTAGACCCGAAACCGAGTGATCTAGCCATGGCCAGGTTGAAGGCGGAGTAATATTCGCTGAAGGACCGAACCCACTACTGTTGAAAAAGTAGGGGATGAGTTGTGGTTAGGGGTGAAAGGCCAATCAAACTCGGATATAGCTGGTTCTCCGCGAAATCTATTTAGGTAGAGCGTTATAGCGATTACCGTCGAAGGTAGAGCACTGGATGAGCTAGGGGGTCCTACCGACTTACCAAACTCAACCAAACTCCGAATGTCGACGAGTACAGCATAGCAGACAGACTATGGGTGCTAAGGTCCATAGTCGAGAGGGAAAAAGCCCAGACCACCATCTAAGGTCCCTAAATCATGACTAAGTGTTAAAGGATGTGGGAAAACCATAACAACTAGGATGTTGGCTTAGAAGCAGCCATCATTTAAAGAAAGCGTAATAGCTCACTAGTCTAAATAAGTTTTCCTGCGCCAACAATGTAACGGGGCTCAAGTCATGTACCGAAGATGTGGATTTGTACTGATAGAGTACAGATGGTAGCGGAGCGTTCCGTAAGCCTGTGAAGGTAAACTGTGAAGTTTGCTGGAGGTATCGGAAGTGAGAATGCTGACATAAGTAGCGATAAAGAATGTGAGAAACATTCTCGCCGAAAGTCCAAGGGTTCCTGCGTAAAGTTAATCTGCGCAGGTTTAGTCGGCCCCTAAGATGAGGCTGAAAGGCGTAGTCGATGGGAATCAGGTTAATATTCCTGAACCTGAGGGATGTGACGAAGATAGTAAATTGTATACACTGATTGGATTGTGTATGCAGTGAATAGCTTCCAGGAAATAACACCCTCGTTAAAGACCGTACCCCAAACCGACACAGGTGGACAGGTAGAGTATACCAAGGCGCTTGAGAGAACGATGCTGAAGGAACTAGGCAAATTGCATCTGTAACTTTGGAAGAAGGATGACCTATATGTGGGCAACCATCTATAGGTGACACAAACTAGGGGGTAGCGACTGTTTATTAAAAACACAGGGCTCTGCAAAGTCAATAGACGAAGTATAGGGTCTGACGCCTGCCCAGTGCTGGAAGATTAAAAGGAGGGGTGCAAGCTCTGAATTGAAGTCCCAGTGAACGGCGGCCGTAACTATGACGGTCCTAAGGTAGCGAAATTCCTTGTCGGGTAAGTTCCGACCCGCACGAATGGCGTAACGATTTCCCCACTGTCTCCAGTATCGACTCAGCGAAATTGAATTCTCCGTGAAGATGCGGAGTTCCCGCGGTTAGACGGAAAGACCCCGTGAACCTTTACTATAGCTTTGCACTGGTATTAGGAATTAGATGTGCAGGATAGGTGGGAGACTATGAAGCAATGGCGCTAGCCGTTGTGGAGTCACCCTTGAGATACCACCCTTTTGATTCTTGATCTCTAACCGAGGTCCTTGAATCAGGATCCGAAACAATGCATGGTGGGTAGTTTGACTGGGGCGGTCGCCTCCCAAAGAGTAACGGAGGCGCGCGATGGTTAGCTCAGGTTGGTCGGAAATCAACTGTTAGAGTGCAATGGCATAAGCTAGCCTGACTGCGAGTCTGACAAGACGAGCAGAGACGAAAGTCGGTCATAGTGATCCGGTGGTCCCGCGTGGAAGGGCCATCGCTCAACGAATAAAAGGTACTCCGGGGATAACAGGCTGATGATTTCCAAGCGTCCATAGCGACGAAATCGTTTGGCACCTCGATGTCGGCTCATCACATCCTGGGGCTGGAGAAGGTCCCAAGGGTTCGGCTGTTCGCCGATTAAAGTGGTACGTGAGCTGGGTTTAGAACGTCGTGAGACAGTTCGGTCCCTATCTGCCGTGGGTGTAGGAAGTTTGAGAGGATCTGCCTTTAGTACGAGAGGACCGAGGTGGACGTACCTCTGGTGGACCAGTTGTCGCGCCAGCGGCATGGCTGGGTAGCTAAGTACGGAAGGGATAACCGCTGAATGCATCTAAGCGGGAAACCCACCTCAAAACTAGACTTCCCTATTAGAGCCGTGGAAGACCACCACGTTGATAGGTCAGGTGTGGAAGCACGGTAACGTGTGTAGCTAACTGATACTAATAGCTCGATTGTTTTACTTTGCTGAGGTTGTATTTGTGTGCAGCATTAATTTTGTAAAATGTAGATTGTTTTTGGTTTTATCAATGTTCAAGTTTGTTATAATAGACTTCTTTGAGAGCTCGCTTCTGGTAGGGAATTTGAAGAAGGCTTTTCGCTTCAAACCCGCAGCGTACTTAAATGTATGTGAGGATTTGAGCCTAGATTCATTGTCCAAATTACCATCTCGCGTAGAGTTTGGAAAGAAGTCTAATATAATGCAAAAACTTTAAGAATTAGGAAAGCAATATTCAAACCTTTACTAAGGTTTTAAGGAAAATTCAAATAGGAGTTTTAACTATATTATAAAAATAATATAAATATTACTTTTATGTAACAGTTAAAAGTCCTAACTGATTTTTGCTTATATTAGGCAATGTTCCAATTATATAAAAATTTACATTATAAGCTTGGTGGTTATAGCACGAGTGAAACACACGATCCCATTCCGAACTCGACCGTGAAACTTCGTAGCGCTGATGGTACTATACCCTGAGGTATGGGAGAGTAAGTCACTGCCAAGCTTATAATGTAAATTTTTTTTAATAATTCTCCTGTGGCATTCTGCCTTAAAAATAGTTAATATAGCCTTGAGATAGAAGAGGCCCTTTTTTGTGATCTGTATATGGCATTGCCTAAAAACAATTGATAAAGAAATTCCGCTAACCAATAACCATGCCAAAAGGCAAATCAGGCATTATGTTGTTTACCAAGAAAATGCCTATTTTATGAGCGCTGAACGTGGCGGAGGTTTTTAGAAAGACTAATATCACTTTATATGACCTGGCAACAACAAAGCCAAAACCTATTTCAAAAACTATTAGGGGTTCTGGTTTAGGCCGCGCCCCTGAAATGATACTAGGTTTTTAGAGAGAATAATTTCTTTGTATTGAACCTGCAAACAACAAAAATTAAATTCCTTCCAAAAGATGCAACAACTCACTGCTTACGCCACATTCGTGAAGGGCTACAAAATTTTGTCAACACCGCCTAATTCTTACTCTAAAAAAACTTTGTGGCGGTTGTTGCTTAACGGTTTTTCTTCATTAAGGTATTCCTTACTTAAGGTTATCCCTTGTTTATTTAATAATCTTAATTTGATATAGTCATGAATTGCTAATATAAATTCATCAATTTTATTACGGAAAAAGTGGTCAGCACCCTGAATTATTTTATAATCTACTGTAATATGTTTTTGCTTAGATAATTTATGTGCTAAATCAAGTACTGCTTCTTCTGAAACAATACTATCTCTATCACCTTGTATTATAAATCCAGAAATAGGGCATTGAGATAAGAAGGTAAAATCATATTTATTTACTGGCGGTGATATAGCAATAAAATTGTGAATTTCTGGCCGTCTCATAATCAGTTGCATAGCTATCCATGACCCAAAAGAAAAACCAGAGATTAAATTCATACTACTACTAGGATTATTAAGCTGTAGCCAATCTAGGGCAGTTGCTGCATCTGTCATTTCGCCAATGCCATGATCAAATTCCCCTTGCGATCTCCCTATGCCGCGGAAATTAATTCGTAGAACTGTAAAGCCTGCATCTGCTAATGCTTTATAAATATTATAAACCACCTTATTATTCATGGTGCCCCCATAAAGAGGATGAGGATGTAAAACTAAGGCAACAGGGGCTTTAGGGTCTTTAGATTTAGTATAACGTCCTTCAATTCGCCCAGCAGGACCATTAAAAAAAACTTCAGCCATAAGGTTTAATATATTAATATTTATAAAGATCTTGGTTAAAGGTAAAAATTATAGCATGCAGCTTTATAAAATTCAAGGTAGTTATAATTGTTTGTTAGCGAGGGGAAGGTACTCACAATATTTACAGTGGGTAGAATCGATATTAGACTTCTTTCCAAACTCGCTTCTGGTAGGGAATTTGAAGAAGGCTTTTCGCTCCGAACCGCAGCGTACTTAAATGTATGTGAGGATTTGAGCCTAGATTCATTGTCCAAATTACTATCTCGAGTAGAGTTTGGAAAGAAGTCTAATATACCATTTCCGAAAACTAATTATCTACGTTCGTTGTACTTCATGATCTTCCGCTCCTCATGTATACGTCTGTCACACTACTAGACAAAAATAGAAAATGGTTGAAAAAGTACAAAAATTGTTATCTGCTAAAGCTCGTTTTTAGCAATTATTATCTCAAAAATAACATTTTGTACTTAAAATAATATGTTTTTTCAACCATTTTCTATTTTTGTCCAGTAGTGTGATACGTCTGTACGCGCAGGTAGCGGGCACTCGTACTTCTAGTGCTAATTTAGTTTTGGGAAATGGTATTATGCTGCTCTTGTTTTGATTTATAGTTTACGGACCCAGCGGTTAACTCGCATTACCTTAAAACTTATATTTTGGGCAAATAAAACACCCCTTGTTACACATTGTCTTTTAGCCAAATTAACAGCTTTTTATACCAACTTAAATTCTCATTATCTTCACCAATCTTAAGAGAGCTTTTTAGTGTTTTGAAAAATTGATTTTTTACCATGCCTATGGCGGTGGAATATATATAAGGATTATAATCTTCGGCAAAACCTTCTAATATTTCTGGCTTACCAATTCTTACTTGTCGTTCAAAAATTTTGCTTGCTAGTTCTTTTACGCCTCGTAGCATTGCCCCTCCACCAGTGATCACGATACGGTAGGCTAGCATGTTATTGGCAATAATTTTGTTATATTCGGTTTGAACCATCCCCAATATTTCTTCTACTCGTGGGTTGATTACTTCTGCAAGATGCTTTGAAGTTATAGTGATTCCTTCATTATCTGTTAAATCGATATTATTATCTTCTAACCGAATAATATTATCTTTATCAAAAGCTGATGGTACGGCATTACCATATAATACTTTCAGCTTTTCTGCAGCGCTCAAGGTGAGAGAAAACACTTTCGCTATATCAGAGGTAATATGAAAACTACCAACATTTATGTAACCAGTATATATTAATTTACCAGCAATAAATATTCCTAAAGAAGTAGTCCTAGCACCCATATCAATTATAACAGAACCTAGTTCTTTCTCATCCTTGGTGAGACAAGCTAAACCTGAAGCATAAATTGCCAGCACTATGTTATTGATTTCAACATGGCATTTCGCAAAACAATTAGTAAGATTTATAAGCATATTAGCGCTGGCAGTAATAATGTGTAATTCGCATCCTAATTCTTTACCATACATGCCAATTGGTTCGTCAATCGTAGTGTCATCAAGTTCAAACCCTAATGGAAAATAATCTATTACTTCTTGATCTTTGAGTTTTAACTCAGATAGTGCTTGTTTAATCAATTTTTTGACATCTTGTTCTAAAATTGGTTGGTTAGGTGAGATTTTTATTTTACTACTTATGTAATATGATTTAGTACCATATCCTGTTAAGGAAACCGTAATTTCTTTAATGTTCTTTCCACAATCTTTTTCCAATTCATAGATAGCACCAATAATGCTATTTTCTGCGCCTTTTATATCTAATATCACTCCTGACCTAATGCCTTTTGAATGATATAAATTCTGACTTACCACTTTTACTGCTTCTCTTTTATCAATATACGCAGCAATAGTTGCTATTTTGCTACTACCTAAGTCAAGGGCAATAAAATTAGTTAGTTTAGATTTCATAATTTACTCATAAATCTATAATATTTTTCCCAGTAAAAATGTTCAACAACCTAATATTTTTCTACATACACCTTACTTGAATCTCTTAAATCTATTACCTTATAATTTTGGTTAAATAATATCTGGTGTACATTTAAGTTTACAAGATATTCTAAAGCTTGTTTAAAACCAGTATCTGGCATTTTTACCACAATGTTCTGTTCTAAATTCAGATTCCAACGCCTGTCCCCGTACCGTACAGCCGAAATAATTTTTGCTGACAAGTCTGGGTATGGTTCCAAATCTTCAATTAATTTGCTAGCATTGATGCTAGCATCTGACCCTACAACATGTAGCAGATTAGCAAAGTTATCTATAATATTAGTAATTTTACTTCCTTCTTCATCAATAAGGAATACTTGCCCATTAAACTGCCAAATAGCAATAGGTGCTTTTTCAATCAGTCTGATATAAAGCGTATTAGGCAATCTCCGTTCAATAATTGCAACATTTTTTACCCACGAATTACGTTTCAAACTATTCTTAATTGAAGTGAGATCTAAAGAAAAAATAGGGGTACCTTTATCCGCATTTAAGGTGGCTAATATATCTTCTTCATTAATATTATATTGTCCTTCAATTAAAACATTTTCAAGTCTAAAGCCTATATCTGAAGTATATTCATAAATATTTTGAATGATTTCCTGTTTTACACTGCTGAAAGAAGACGTCAAGAAAAAGAGAGAGAAAAAAATTAGCAAAGTTATTTTAAGAGCCCATATTAATCTAATATATATGAGAGCAAACTTACGGCGCAAAGGAATATTAATTTTGTTTTTCTTAGAATAATTTTTCTTTTGCTTCATATTTCAAAACTTGTTGTCTTGAGTATTTCTTCCACTAATGAAGTAAAATTTATTCCTTGTAAAGCCGCTATTTCAGGAACAATTGATAATGGAGTCATGCCGGGGTGGGTATTAAGTTCTAACACAAAAAACTTATCGTGCTGAGGTTCTAAAATAAACTCTACTCGTGCTACTCCTTTACAATTCATAGTATTATATAGTTTCTCTGACTCTTTTAATAATGCATCATAAAGATTAGGAGGCAGTGGAGCGGGGCACAAATGCTCAGCATAGCCTGGCGTATATTTAGTATCATAATCATAAAATCTGCGTTTTAGCAATTGTATTTCTAGTACCCCTAAACCCTTGCCGTTTAAAACGGCTACCTGCAGCTCTCTACCCTTGATATATTCTTCAACTAAAATCTGATCACCATAAGGAAAATCGTAACTAGCAAAGTTAAAATCATCCTTTGGCAATACTACCTCAATTCCTATACTGGATCCTTGAGTTAAAGGCTTTATAACATAAGGACGCAGCATAGGATCATTCTTAAGATTATTAGATTTATTGACGGTAATACTGTTAGCGGTATTAATATTGTTAGCAGTAAACCACATTTTTGAGTGGATTTTACTAAATGCTAACGATGAGGCAAAAACTCCACTATGAGTATAAGGAATACGTAAAATATTAAGCAAACCAGGAAGACAACCATCCTCGCCATAAGTACCATGCAGGCAATTATACACAATATCAGGCTGCAAGTCTAAAAGCACTTGGGCAATATCGATGCCCATATCTATAAACGTCACCTTATACCCAGATTTAATTAAAGTTTGGCCTACTTCCTTGGACGATACTAGAGATACTTCGCGTTCAGCGGACATGCCGCCCCCTACTAAGGCTATATGTTTTTTGCCGTCATTATTTAACAAGGTTACTTTAGAATTGGCAATAAAACGAGTAGCATATTTATGCATATTTTCCTATCCGTTTAATCTCCCATTGCAAGCTAATTCCACTATTTTGCATTACTTTATCTCTAACTAGCTCCCCTAAACTTTCTAAATCATGAGCAGACGCATTCCCATGATTTATCAGAAAATTACAATGTAATTGCGATACCGAAGCTCCTCCCATTTGATAGCCTCTCATTCCCGCCTGATCAATTAACTCCCATGCTTTACAATTTGCAGGATTAGCAAAAGTGCTTCCCCCCGTACGTTCTTTAATAGGCTGACTAGCTTGCCTATTATTAGTTATTACATTCATCTTGTGGATGATTTCCTCCTTATTACCTATTTGTACTTGAATAATAGCTTTAATTATAATCAAATCATTAGGTAAATTAGTGCCTCGATACTTAAAACCTATTTCATCATTAGTAATAATCAGGAACTCCCCTTTCGAAGTGAGCGCTTCAACACTTAATATAATATCCTTAAATTCTGAATTATAAGAGCCAGCATTCATCACCACACCACCGCCAACAGTGCCAGGTATCCCAATTAAAAATTCGCAGCCGCTAATTGAATGTTCTTGACAAAATTTAGCTAGATTAAAATTTAGACAAGCACTTCCTACTGCTACCTTATTATCAGGCATTAATTCTATATCAGTAAAATTTTGTCCTAACTTTATTACTACCCCATCTACCCCCTTGTCTCTAATAATAATATTGGAACCAGCCCCTAAGATAGTTACCGCGACATTTTGTGGTTTGGTTAGTAAAAAATTTGCTAAGTCTGCAGGATTAGCCGGCTTAAAAAAGACCTCAGCTTCGCCTCCTACTTTAAACCAGGTGAGATGTTTTAAAGGATAGTTATTTCTATATTCTCCTTTCACTGCCGGTAAATTCATAATATCATCTAACTTAAATTTTTTATTTATACTCTTCGCCTTTCAAGAGTTGTTTTGTCATGGTCTCGGGGATTTCGCTATGCTCACGTACTTGCCTTCCGCTTCGCGCGTCTACCGCGCTGTCAAATAAAATCCAACTCTTGAAATCATTGAGTATATACTGTAAACACTTGACGAATTGCAGAAAAGCAATTGGTGGGTTTTTGCCATATATGGTGTCATGTGTTATCATTTGTTGGCGCTACTTAAGCTTGGCCAATTGCTCGGGTAAATTATTGGCCCAGCTAGATATACTTCCAGCTCCCATCATAATGATAATATCTCCAGGCATAGCTTTATCTATAATCACTTTATGTATATCTTCAGGAGCAGCAAGGAATGAAACCTGGGAGTGGGAACCACTACTCTTAATTTGCTCTACCAAACTTTTACCAGTTATGCCTTCTATTAATTTTTCACCTGCAGCATATATATCAGTTATATATAGTTGATCTGCATCTTGGAAACAAGTAACAAAATCCTTAAATAAGCATTGCACCCTAGAATATCTATGAGGCTGAAAAATGGCTATAACTTTACCATTTTGTTTATTAGCAATATTTCGAGCGGTTGCAAGTGTAGCTTTTACTTCTTCGGGATGATGAGCATAATCATCAATTACTGTAGCACCATTATATTCGGCAACTTTGGTAAATCTTCGTTTTACTCCTTCAAAATTACTAAATCCATTTTTAATAATTTTAATACCAAAATCAAGTTCTACGGCTACTGATATAGCAGCTAAAGCGTTGAGGACATTATGCCTTCCTGGGGTGGGTAGTGTGATTTGTTCTATAGTCGTTGTCCCATTTACATTAGGCAGATTAATTTTGACATCAAATGTAGATGAGGTTATACCAAACTCTAAATTCAATGCTTGTACATTGGCGTCTTGAGAATCTATGCCATAAGTAATAATTTTTCGATCTAGTATGTCATTTACTAAATTTCGCACGATTTTGTGGTCAATACAAGCAACCGCAAAGCCATAAAATGGTAAGTTAGTGACAAAACTTTTAAAAGCTGCAATTAAATTATTAAAATTTTTATAGAAATCTAAATGCTCAGGATCAATATTAGTAATAACCGCAATTGTTGATGGTATATGGATAAAGGTAGCATCTGACTCATCAGCTTCTGCTATTAAATAATTACCCGACCCAGTATAGGCGTTAGTAAAGCGGTTGTTAATAATACCTCCGTTAATAACTGTAGGACAAAGGCCAGCAGCTTCAAATAAGCAAGCCACAAGGGAGGTAGTAGTGGTTTTGCCATGTGATCCTGAAATTGCTACCGAACATTTTAACCGCATTAATTCAGCCAACATTTCAGCTCTCCTAATTACCGGTATTTTCCTACGCAACGCTTCTTGAATTTCAGGATTATCTTTGTTAATAGCAGTAGATACAACTACATATGAAACATTGGGAATATTTTGAGCGTGATGGCCAATATAAATCTTAATACCACTATTCTCGAGTCTTCTAGTGTTGTAGTTTTCTGCTATATCAGAACCCTGCACTTTGTACCCAAGATTATGTAGTATTTTAGCGATTCCACTCATCCCAATGCCGCCAATACCCACAAAATGGATAGTATCAAGCGTACCATTTATTTTTTTTAGTTCTAATAGGATCATGTTCTTTATTAATCAAATTGATAGTGTTCTTACTGTCAATATATATATCACTAAGAGTGAAACTAATAAATGCTAATCTTTAGTTTTATTAGTTAAAGCTGGAGCAAAAAAATCCCCTTGCATACTATCAACTTTTAAATCTATAAGAGATTGAGCTATTTCACCATTTTCCACAAATTCTGCTACTGTGATAGCTCCTACTGCTTCAGAAATTTTCACTAACCTGGCAATAAAATCTTGGGACTGTGCATCACTGGTAATTTTACGTACATAGCTACCATCAATTTTAATAATATCTATTGGTAAGTTTTGTAATTGCGCAAAAGAAGTAAAACCACTTCCAAAATCATCTAAAGCAAATTTACACCCAAATTTTCTGAGTTTGAGCATAAAAGAGGTAATTTGTTCATAATTATTGTTAAAAGTAGTTTCAGTAATTTCAATAATCAACCTGTCTGCTACATCATAAGCTTGCAAGAGTTTTTCTGCTATAACTAGTAAGGGGGGATCTAATATACCAATATTAGAGATATTTACTGCAAGTTTTAAATCCTTATTGGCCGCTAACTCTTTCACAGCCATTTCTAAGACTATTTGGTCAATTATAAAAATTAAACCTTTCTTTTCCGCTTCTTGAGTTAGGCTGCCTACAGAAATTAAGTTATTTTGAGCATCAGGGATTCGTAGTAAACATTCGTAATAACTAACATTCATGGTTTTCCTATCAATCACTGGCTGATAAGCAAAAACCATGTTTTTATTTAATAACGCCTTCCTCAAAAGATTAAGTTGCTTATTAGCCTTATGGACATATTCTATATTATATTGCTTATTATCATATTCCCGATAATATAATTGATCTCCTTGATAAGTAAGTAACCAATTTAATAGTACATATATTTCTTGAGCATTACTAGTAATTTTAGGAAATTCTATACTAGCAATACCGCAATTCATATACAGTGCTGCGTGAGAATTTGTAACATAAAGCTGTGACAATAAATAAATTTTGAGAGCAATTTCACGTACTAACTTCTGATCTTTGATCGGTAAAACTACAAAAATTCTATCTACTTCTATTTGTTGATATATTGGTATCTTCACCTTAGGTTTGGTAGGGGTGTCATTGTGTAATAATGGTAATACTGCTAGATATGAATCTATATTCCTAGTGCTTATAGCTTGAAAATACTGTCCTGATTCATCTAAAGTAATTAATTCCCCGCATACTTCTTTAATAATTTTATCTAAAACCTTAATTATTTTAATATTAGAATTAACTATAGAATTTAATTCATCATAATTTAACAACTTAAATGCCACACAATATCCTATTTGCATCTCATCAATTTTTAACTGTAACTTACTGATAGCAGCTGCATTTATGGAGTCTTCTGATTCAGACATAGGGCTTGAAATACTGTTTTACTAAGTAGTAAAATTCTAATATAATGATACTAGTAAAAGTTTTAGACACATAACACTATGACTAGAAGCAATAGAATAAAAAGCAAACTAGATGTGCTAAAACCACATTATTGTCAGATAATTGATGAGAGCTCTAAACATTCAGCACATACAGGCGGAACAATAGAGAGCCATTTCATTATTAAAATTTCTGCTGATATTTTTACAGGTAAAACTTTATTAACTCAGCATAGAATAATTAATGAACTTTTGGCAGATGAACTAGCCAATGGGCTCCATGCTCTAACTATTAATATAAAAACTTAACAACAATATAATAATTTAATATGAAAGCAAATAATTTTTTAAAAGTAATGTTAGGGACCGGGGCAATCGTACAAAAAGCCGCTAATAATGTGATGGACCGAGGGAGCAAGTTAGTAGAAGAGACAATAGTGAAGGGTAACTATGTGACTAGAGAAGAATTTGAGGTGCTGCAAGCGATGGTCATAAAATTACAGAATGAATTGGTGGAGTTAAAAAAGTCTAAAATATCAGAATCTAACCAAAGTTAATTTAATATTTCGTGGAATTGTACTAAAGGCTCCAAAAATTTATTTGACTTCTTTTAGAGCTCGCTTTTGGCAGGGAATTTGAAGTCAACGCGGAGCACACACTGCAGCGTACTTAAGTGTAGGTGAGGATTTGAGCCTATATTATAATGATTTATATTGAAAACAATAAAAAGATGGAAATTATGCCTTATAAAACAAGACAAGAAAGATTGGACGATGAGAACCAAAATATCCGTAGAATTGCTTAGGAAGAAGAAGATTTTTTAAAGTCAGTACTATCAGAATTTTCTGGTCCTTATATGAAGTGGATATGGGGGTGTGGTAGAGATAGTTACAAAGGTATAGTAGTAGACAGAGCAAAGCATAAAAATATATTAATCCTGGATTGGATATGCATTAGTTACAAAACGGAAGAGAAAACCTGTTGGAATTAGCTACTGATATCCTAAAAGGTATAAAAATTGCTCGTACGATTTGTAGTGGTGTCAAGCATGAAGAAATTATTGCTTTAAAGCAGGTTGTTGGGATTGATCAGGAGACAATTGTTTCTGATGATAGTATCTCTAAGGATATACTACTTACTCCTGCTTATTTTCATTACCTCTTCTCTATCTCATCTTCAAAGGAAGCAATATTTGAGGCACCAAATGTAGAGTTAAGAGGAGATAATCTAGACATGCATTCTGGTGCTACATTGTAATTATTTATTTAACCTGAATGCGATGTGTTACTTAAAATTCAGGTTAATTGAATAAAAGGAGGGAATAAAGTTATGGTTTATAAACTCAAAAAAAATAGCCCCCACAGTAAAGAAAAATTTTTAGAGGAAGTAAAGTCCATCTTATCTAGTGCCTATGGCGGCCTTACCCCTACGAGTTATAAAGAGATACAAATAAACAGGCAAGAGATAGTAACATTACATACGAATGCCACGCAAAATGATAGAATGGGTTTAGTAGAGTACCTAACTAATATCTTACCTAGTTCAACAAAAGAGACTATTTATGAGCAGGTGGTAGCACTACCAAATTATCAAGTTACCTTAATCTTGAATTTGAGTGCATCTCCTAATAACAGAAAAGAACTAATAGAATTAGTGACTGCATTACTATCACCCCCCTTAATTACTAAGCTTAATTATTCAGGTTTACAGGTAGAAGAAATCGCTACTTTAACCCAGGCATGTAGTACGCCAGGGGTAATAATAGATGAGCATAAAATGATACAGCCAGAAGAAATTGTTCCCGTTTATTCTCCTATTTCCTTTTCTAGCTCAGGGTGGTCAGAAGGAGGATATGAAGAGGTAGATATAGGATTAGCAGGAGACCACCCTGTGGTAGATTACAATACTCATTAGATTAGGCCAAATAAGAGCTTTGGTCTAATCTCCTCTCTATACAAAAATTATAGCTGTCAATTTATAAAATTTTCACTTTAAAACTATGTCTATGGTAAGGCGAGATCCCGTATAATTTTATAGCGTCTAAATGTTCTTTAGTACCATATCCCGCATTCTTATGCCACATATATTGCGGAAACTCTTGAGAATACTCAAACATTAAGCGGTCTCTAGTGACTTTAGCCACAATAGAGGCAGCGCTAATAGAAAGCGATAGATTATCTCCATTGATTATACTGATAAATCTTGGATCTTTAAATTTCATATTACCATCTACCAGGATAGTAGATGGGATAATTGCTAAGTTTGTTACTGCAATCATGCAGGCTTTTTTAGTTGCTTCTAAGATATTCATTATATCTATTTCGTCGTGCTGTACTATTCCAACGGACCACAAATAATCCTGAGTAATTTTGTCATATAGGAATTCACGTTTTGCTTTGGGTAGTTTTTTAGAGTCTTGTATCCCATCTATAATTTTTGTCGGATCAATAATCACAGCGGCTGCTACTACCGGGCCTACCAAAGGACCTCTACCTGCTTCATCTACCCCAGCTACTGGAGCTAAATATTTTTGTTCTAATTTAAACATGGCGGCTAGATTGTAATAATTTAATTTGTGCCAAACAAGCAGCTACAGCTGTTTCACTTCTCAAAACTGTTGAACCAAGGCTGATTCCGTGACAATTAGCTGTTGATTTAAAAAGTTTTAACTCCTCAGAAGTAAATCCTCCTTCTGGGCCTACTATAACTAAAATGTTGGTAGGGAAAGTTTTAGCAAACCTTAATATAGTATTATTTTCATCTTCATTTTCGTTAGCATATAGTACGAAATTAGTTGAATTTTTTTCCAGCAATAGAGTTAAGGACGTTATTTCTTGTAGTGTTGGGGGTACTAATCGTTCAGATTGCTGGGTATATTCTATAATACATTTTAACAATTTTTGCCTATTAATATGATGCGATTGAACGTGCTGTACTATTAACGGTACAATCTGGGTTACTCCCAGCTGGACTGCCATGTTGATAGCGTCGCGCATCTTATCATTTTTAATTATAGAAAGTCCTAAAATTACTTCAGGATCCTGAGTAGGTGTTCTTAAAATATTATTAATTTGTACTGATAAATTACTTTTGGTTATATTAATAATCTGTGCTATAAATTCCCCATCTTTATGATTGAAAATTCTAACACTATCCCCTATTTTGAGCCTTAATACTGTGTTAAGATAATGTATATTATCTTCTGGAAGGGTTAATACACAACTTTCAATTATTGGAATATTAGCGTACATTCTAGGCAGATAAGAAAATTTCATAATTTTAGGTAATTTATGACTGATGATGTTAACAATAATAATACAGCAAAAGAGCAAAAAGAAAACCCAAAGGAAATAGGGGGATTTAAAGGACAAGAGCCAACTACCCATGGGGATTGGCAACATAAAGGTAAAGTTACGGATTTTTAAACGCCATTAATCATACCTATTTAATGCCAAATTTTTATCAAGTTAAAATATTACCTTATAAACCGCAAGAACTATTTTGTTTAGTACTTGATATTCAGTCATATCCTAAATTTTTGCCCTGGTGTAAGGCCGCTAGAATTATTTCAAAAACAGATAATCAAATTATCGCAGAATTAGTAATACAGTTAAAAGGTTTTTCAGACAGCTATCAGTCGCGGGTGACCTATACCAATCAGCCAGTTTATTCGATTGAGGTAGAAGCAATTTCAGGCCCATTTCAGTATTTAAAGAACTCATGGAAATTTTCTCAAATAGATAGGGGGACACAAGTAGAATTCTTTATTGATTTTCAAATGAAGAATTCATTAATTAATAGATTAGCTGAGATGTTCTTCAGTGAAGCAACCAAAAAAATAGTTAACGCTTTTGAGGAAAGAGCACAAATTTTATTCACTCCAATAACTTTAAAAAATTATTAATTACATGACTCAAGAAAATCCTCTACTAATCATTGATGGTTACGGTTTTGTATTTAGAGCATATCATGTACAACCACCTTTAAGTTCACCAGCAGGGGCGCCAATTGGAGCAGTATATGGCTTTACTTCGATGTTGTTAAAAATATTAAATGATTTTAAACCTACACATGCGATAGTAGTGTTTGATTGTGGGGGCAAGAATTTTCGTCACAAAATTTACGAGCCATATAAAACAAATAGACTGATCCCTGCTCAAGATTTAATTGAACAATTGCCATTGGTACGCCGGGCAGCGGCAAGTTTAAATTTTGCTATAATTGAGCAAGAAGGTTATGAAGCCGATGACATTATTGCAACTTTAACTTATAAAGCTACTATTGCCTCTAAAAATACTCTTATTATTTCTGCGGATAAAGATTTAATGCAACTAATTAATTCTCATACTAAAATGTATGATCCTATGAAAGCAAAATACATCTCTGAGAAAGAAGTAGTAGCAAAATTTGGAGTGGAGCCTAACAAGCTAAGAGAAGTAATGGCATTAATTGGTGATAAATCCGATAATATTCCAGGCGCTCCTGGCATTGGCCCTAAAACTGCTGCCGCCCTTATCAAACAATTTGGTTCGGTACAAGAAGTGTTAAACTCTTTGAATCAAATAGCTAATAATCGGCAAAGGGAAATTTTAACTAATTCTCAAGACCTTGTGTTACTGTCATGGCAATTAGTAGGTTTAGAACACAATATGAATATAGAATTTGATCTTAATAAATTTACTTGGGTGCCTCCTAGCAGTGAGAAAATCTCTACTTTTTTAATAGAATATGGTTTTAAATCATTATATCAAAGAATCGAGAATCTATTTCAATTACAAATCGCGAAAGAAGTTTTACCTCTTGCTAATGAAGAAATAAAATTGGAGGTTTACGAACTGCATGTACTAGAGGAACTAGAGCATTTGCTAGTTGAAGCTAACAGAATTGGCATTGTAGGTATTTATTTATCAACTCATCAAATACAACGTCCTTACCTATTATTATCGATTGATAATAAATGCTATCAGCTTAAATTTACGTCAGTACAAAGCAGTGAAATGTCTGAATTATTGTCCTGTAATTTTGATAGGAATAATTCCAACCAATGGTTTATGGACGGTATTGTTAAGTTACTAACAGATAAATCCATTAAAAAAATTACTTATAGGTTCAAAACATTATTAAAATTCTTTGATAATATTGCCGATCAAATTGTGGCAGTGGAAGATTTAGAATTAATGCAATATGCAATGTCGGCAGGCAAACCACAAAAAGATGTATTAATAGAATGGCAGAAAATTGGCTCCGAAAAGGCCATAATAGAAATTATCATTAACTTTAGTAGAAATTACCAGAAATTATTGCTAGAGCTTAAAAATAACCATTCATTAGCTCTATATAAAGAAATTGATTTACCTTTATGTTACATACTCGATAAAATGGAAAAAGTAGGCATTAAGTTAGAGGCTAGCAAGCTTCAAAAATTATCAAATGAATTTGGTATTGAAATTGCAAATCTAGAACAAGAAATTTTCGCTAATACAGCTACTCAATTTAATATTGCCTCCCCCAAACAATTAGGGGAAGTTTTATTTGATAAGATGCAACTCCCTTTTGGTAAATTATCACCTAAAACAAAATCTTACTCTACTAGTGGAGAAATTTTAGAAAAGCTTAGTGATCACGGTTTCAAGGTAGCTAGTTTATTATTAAAATGGCGACAACTAACCAAATTAAAAAATACTTATACTGATAGTCTGCCTCTGCAAGTCAACGCTGCTACCGGCAGAATACACACAACATTTTTACAAACCTCTACTACTACTGGTAGACTTAGCTCACAAGAGCCTAATTTACAGAATATCCCTATTCGCTCTACCGAAGGGAATAATATTAGAAGAGCTTTTGTTGCCGAAGATGGACATAAATTAATCTCTGCTGATTATTCGCAGATTGAGCTTCGAATTTTAAGTGATATAGCAAATGTCACGACTTTAAAACAAGCTTTTATAGAAGGCAAAGATATCCATAGCAAAACAGCTTGTAATATATTTAAAATAGCAGAGCAGGATTTAACATCGGAGCATCGACGTAAAGCTAAGGCAATAAATTTTGGAATTATTTATGGTATTAGTGCTTTTGGACTAGCCAAACAGTTAAATATTACTGCCACCCAAGCTGCTGAATATATCAAACACTATTTCCAAGAATACCCAGAAATTCAACAATATATGGAATATACCAAAAACTATGCACGAGAACACGGATATGTGATAAATTTGTTTGGCAGAAAATGTTTTGTCCCTTTAATACATGACAAAAATTATACCATGCAGCACATTGCCGAAAGAGCAGCAATTAATGCCCCAATTCAAGGCACCAATGCTGATATAATTAAAATAGCTATGATTGAGCTACACCATACCCTGCAGCAACTACAATTAGAAACTAAATTGATTCTCCAAATTCATGATGAATTATTATTTGAGGCGCCTATTAACGAAATAGAAATAGCCACTAAAGTTATAAAAAATGCTATGGAGAAGGTGCCTAGATTAACTATTCCAATTATTATCGAGACTAAAATAGGCAATAATTGGCTTGATATGTGTTAAGCTTTATTATAGTCAATTGATGAGAAGTTGGTGACGTCGTTACTCGTCGCTCGCCTATTATCTATAGGCTTCGCTCCATCGCTCCTAGTACCAAATTCTCCTGAATTGTCTATACCAGACTTAGCCTAACTAACTCAAAGAGATAAAGGTCACAAATGTTTCTGTTAATAAGGAGCGCTCTCTAAAGATTTTAATTGTAGTTCTTCAATATTGAAAGTTACTATAACCATCGCGCCCCCTTCAGGGCGATTCGCTAAATCCAGTGTTCCCGCATGATCTTGGGCTATTTTTTTGATAATCGCTAAACCAAGGCCGCTGCCTTTAGATCTAGTTGTAATATACGCTTCTGCCGCTTTACTAATTAAATTAGGAGGAAAGCCTACCCCATTATCTGTGACTGTAATAATTATTTGACTTTGTGATGTGCTAATAGAAGTAGTAATAATTCCCAGCTGTGATCTAACCATTTGAATGGATTCTTCAGCATTTTTTAATAAATTAACCATAATCTGATTAATTTGGGTAGTATCACAAAGAAAATCTATAGACACTTCACTAGTGGTGAAGTGATATAATATTTTATCATTAATTAATTTACGTGAGTCTACTATATTCTTAACCAGTGGCACCAAATCGCAACTGGTAAATACTGGCGCAGGTAATCGAGCAAAATTCACAAATTCTGAAACAATTTTCTTAATATCATTCGTATGATTAATAATCATCTGAATATATTTGTTAAATTCTGTTTTATTGTCCACTTGGTTACTAAACTTTCGTAGCAATCTCTCAGAAGCCAAATGAATCGGGGTTAAAGGGTTTTTAATCTCGTGCGCTACTTTTCTGGCTACATCAGACCAAGCAAGTGCACGCTGAGCTATCATTAAATCCCTTTGCTGCCGATCAATTTGTTTTACCATCCTGTTGAAAGCTGAAGATAACACACTAATCTCATCCTTATTAACATGATTTTCTGGCACTTGGATCGTTAAGTCACCTGCTTTTATTTTTTCTGTAGCTATCACTAATTTTTTAATAGGATTGATTATTTTTTGGGCAAAAATCAACCCCCAGCTTATTGCGACTAATAAAAGCAATAAGGCTATCAAAATAAATACTACTGAAAACTTAATCTGCATGCTGGCTATATGCTTCTTAAGGCGATAATATTCCTCAGCTGCACCATTAGTTTTATCTATATGGTCTATAATCTTATCATCAATTAACCTACCAACTAATAAATAAATATCGTTATGATCTTTTAGTTTTATTAGCATCCGGAGCATAGCGGGATCAGACTTAATCTCAATAATTTCTCCTGTATTAGCTCTTTGTACTAGATAATCTGGAATGTTCAAAAATGACAGGGAAAAGCTTAAATAGGTGTTAGCGATAATAGTATTAGTCGGTTTATGGAACACTATTGCTTCTTCCAGAGAACGCGCCTCAACTTCGCCGTCTAATATCTTGGTAAATAATGCTTGATTGTGTATTAAATCATAGTAATAGTACATCTCACTTAAATCATCCGCAACAGATAAGGCCGTTTCTCTTAGTTGTAGTCTGTGTTCATCTATATAAGACTCTGCTACAATAATAGACTGGTCTAGGACAGCCGATATCTTGTGGTCAAACCAAGCTTGAATGCCAAAATTAAAAAAATAGGCAGAAAAAACAGAGACAATAATTGTAGGAATAGCAGTGACGAGACTAAAAGCAACAATAATACGATTTTGTAGTTTTGAAACCCTTCCCTGATGGTGTTGTCTATTGATCAGCTTTTGTAAAAATTTACGAGCTAATAGAACGCCAAGGGGTAAAATGACTACTAAGTCTATCAGTAACAGTCCTATTACTTTACTGGGGTCAGGGCCAAGATAATGATCATCAATAGAAATGGAGTAATAGGTTCCCCACACCAATATTATTACTATTATTGTAAAGATAAATAATATTTTGTTGCTATTAAAATATTTTTTAAATTCTCGATAATAATTAAACATTTTATAATTCAAATTCCAATAGATTGCCTGCTTAAGACGAAAAAGTCCTTTTTGGTTGTGTGAAGGAAACTTTTATAGAAGTGATTTATGCAGGAAGTCTCATCTTTAACTTAAGCAAATTCGAGTAATACCTGGCCACTCGTCACCTGCTCTCCCTCATGAACTAGTATTTTAGCGATTTTTCCGCTACGCTCAGCAATAATTATATTTTCCATTTTCATAGCAGTTAAAACCATAATCTCTTGCCCTATAGTTATCTCGCTTCCCTCCTGTACTTTAATAGCGATAATTTGGCCAGCCAGGGGCGCTTGTAATTCCAATTGTTCTTCAGAGGTAGATTTCGTAATCATCAAGGCTTCTAGTTCAGACATTCTGGTAGAACGCACATAGGCTGTAACATTAATGCCTGAATGCGATAATATATAGCCGGTAGTAATATTTTCAATTTTTACATTAGCTTTTCTACCATTGACCACACAAGAAAAAAGCCTACTACCTAAGCTCCAATTGCTGTGGATATATATTCGGTCATGCTCTTGCCTTATATTATATCCATCCTCTACTGACTTAATCAGTACCGGGAATAGGTGGTCATCAATAGAAACAACCCACCTAGTACCAATTTTATTGCCTTGATCAATCATTTGTCCAGCAATTAATGAAGCACGTTTCTGTTCAGTAATATAAATGAAAATTGCCGTAGCTAAAAATATTTTGGTAATATCTGAAGTTAAAGTGGCGCCAGAAAAACCATGAGGATATTCCTCTTCTATAAAGGCTGTATTGATATCTCCTACTATAAAACGAGGATTAGAGATTAACGCTTCTAAAAAGCTAATATTATGCGAAATGCCGCGTATTATATATGAACTCAAAGAAGAACGCATAACTTCTATTGCTTGTTCTCGCGACTCTCCATAAGTGCACAATTTTGCAATCATTGGATCATAAAACATGCTTACTTCCCCGCCAAGCCCTAAGCCTGTATCTACACGAATATTAGCATTTTTTGGTGGTTCCGAATATTCAGTAATTCTGCCACTAGAGGGTAAAAATCCCCGCATGGGATTTTCTGCACAAATTCTCGCTTCAAACGCATGACCTTTTAACTGAATGTCTCCTTGTGCAAAGGATAATTTCTCCCCGGCAGCAATTTTTATCATTTCTTCTACTATATCAATGCCTGTGACCATTTCAGTCACAGGATGTTCAACTTGTAACCTAGTATTCATTTCAAGAAAATAAAAATTCTTGTCTAAGTCAACTATAAATTCAACTGTACCTGCGGAGTAATAACCAACTTTATTTGATAAAGCCACTGTTTCCTGATACATTTTTTGTCTTATTTCTTCAGTAATAAAGGAACTCGGCGCTTCCTCAATTACCTTCTGATGATAACGTTGAATTGAACATTCACGTTCTCCAAGGCACACACTATTACCATACTGATCAGCTAGTAACTGGATCTCAATATGCCGCGGCGATCTAATTAATTTCTCAATGAATAACCTGCCATCACTAAAATTATTTACTGCTTCCAGTTTAGCAGATTCAAACGCATTAGCCATTTCTTCAGAATTTTTTACTACTCTCATCCCTCGCCCGCCGCCGCCAGCTGCAGCTTTGACTATTACAGGAAAACCGATCTTTTCTGCGATTTCTACTGCTTGACTTATGTTGCTAATAGTACTAATATAGCCTGGTACCGTGCTGACCCCTGCTTCAATAGCAATTTTTTTTGCCTCTATTTTATCTCCCATTTTCTTAATAGCAGAAGCATTAGGCCCTATTAAAGTGACTCCTTCTCTTTTTAAAATATTAGCAAAATTTGCATTTTCTGATAAAAAACCGTATCCTGGGTGCACCCCGTTGGCCCCACTTGCTCTGATAGCATTGATAATATTTTTAATTGATAAGTAACTTTCGGTTGCCGGAGAATTGCCGATATAATATGCTTCGTCAGCATATTGTACATGCATTGAATGAGTGTCAGCTTCAGAATATACTGCCACTGACTTAATACCCATTTTTTTTAAGGTCCTCATTATTCTTAAAGCTATTTCGCCACGATTAGCAATTAAAATTTTATCAAATAACGGCTTAGTCATAAAATCTCGTGCTTAAAAATATATTATAAAAAAATAAAGCTTGCTAAAAGTGCAAATTTGGGAAGGAAGAAGTAACATTAAAGTGGTAAATTATCATGCTTTTTCCATGGTAATTTTACTTTTTTATTTTGAAGAATATTTAATGCTTTACATATACGCCACCTGGTATTCTGAGGTTCTATAATATCATCCAAATAACCTCGTGATGCTGCAACAAATGGGGAAGTAACTGTATTTTTATATTCCTGGATTTTTTGTTTTTTCAGTTCTGGATCTTTGCATTCTTCTTTAAATATTATTTCTGCTGCTCCCTCTGCTCCAAGTACGGCAATTTCAGAATTATACCACGCGTAATTAATATCCCCTCGCAAATGTTTGGAATTCATCACAATATATGCTCCACCATAAGCTTTTCTGGTAATAATAGTGATCTTAGGAACAGTTGCTTCCGCGTAAGCGTATAATAATTTTGCTCCATGGGTAATAATACCATCATGCTCTTGGTCAGTGCCAGGTAAAAATCCTGGTACATCAACTAACGTAACTATTGGAATATTAAAGGCATCACAAAAACGTATAAACCTTGCAGCTTTTCTTGAAGCATTTATATCTAAACATCCTGCTAAATGTAACGGTTGATTTGCAATAAATCCAACAGATCGACCTTCCATGTAGCCAAAGCCAATAATGATATTGCGAGCAAATTCAGGCTGTAATTCAAAAAATTCTCCTTCATCAATAATACGCTCGATCAACTCCTTCATATCATAAGGTTTATTGGGAATAGAGGGCACTAAAGTATTTAAAGACATATCCACCCGGTCTGCTGGATCTTCAGTTTTACGCTTTGGTAAAGGGCTGCAATTGGATAAGGGTAAGAAATTAAAAAATCTTCTAGTTTCTAAAAGAGCTTCTATATCATTTTTAAAAGCCAAATCAGCAACTCCACTTTTAGCCGTATGCATACGAGCGCCTCCTAGCTTTTCTTGACTTACCTCTTCTCCTGTTACTGTTTTAACTACGTCTGGGCCTGTAACAAACATATAAGAGCTATTCTTCACCATGAATATAAAATCTGTTAAAGCAGGAGAATATACTGCTCCTCCTGCGCAAGGGCCCATAATTAAACTAATTTGGGGAATAATTCCTGAAGCAATAACATTCCGTTGAAATATCTCTCCGTACCCGCCTAATGCATCAACCCCTTCCTGAATTCGTGCGCCCCCTGAGTCGTTTATCCCAATCACTGGGGCCCCTACTGCCAAAGCAGCATCAAGGACATTACAGATTTTCTTAGCATGATATTCCCCTAGCGAGCCTCCTAGCACTGTAAAATCTTGACTATAAACGAAAACCAATCTACCATTTATTGTCCCTTGTCCTGTTATCACCCCATCCCCAGGAAATTTTTTGCTCTCCATACCAAAATTATTACACCTATGCTCAACAAACATTCCTATTTCTTCAAAACTTTCTGTATCTAATAGCGCTTCTAGTCTTTCTCTTGCCGTTAATTTACCTTTCTTATGTTGAACAGATATCCTTTCTCCTCCTCCCCCTTGACGTGCATTACTACGCTTTTCCTCAAGTAATTTAGCAGAATGTATAATATGTTGCGTCATATATTGTTATTATATTTCATTAACCCCATAATTCGTAGTATAATAAGAAACTGTTGAAAAGATAGTAGAAAATTATTGGATAATTTTAGGAGGATCTTATTTCTGACAATCATTACCATAAGTCACAAAAGGTTAACGCCAAGAAATTGGTAAGACTGTCTGCAGCTTTAAAAGAAAACTTGATGAGAAGAAAAAAAGTGCAAAACAGTAAGGATCAAGTGATCGTGAATTCCGATAATGTGGATGAATATAAAAAGCTAGATACATGAGTAGTTTGATCAAGATTTCTGCTTCATTATTATCTGCAAATTTCGCTAGGTTAGGGGAGGAAATTGTAGCGTTAGAAAAAGCAGGTGTCGATATGATACATATAGACGTTATGGATGGTCATTTTGTTCCGAATTTAACCCTAGGTCCGCCTATAATTAAATCTTTAAGGCCCTATAGCAAGTTGCTCTTTGATGTTCATCTTATGATTAATGCTCCAGAATATACAATTAAAGACTACGTAGACGCAGGTGCTGATATCATCACTATCCACCCAGAAACCACGAAGCATCTTGATAGAACCTTAAACTATATTCAAAGCTTAGGCGTTAAAGTAGGAATATCTTTACTGCCATCTAGCCTACCAGAATCCTTAGATTATATCATTAATAAGTTAGATATGATTTTAGTGATGACCGTAAATCCTGGTTTTGCTGGTCAACATTTTATCACTGATCAATTAAAAAAAGTAGAAATTATTTCAGAAAAAATCAAACAAGCCAATAAATCTATACTGCTTTCAGTAGATGGCGGTATTAATAATATTACTGCTCAAGATTGTATTAAGGCAGGAGCAAATGTTTTAGTAGCAGGCACTTTTATCTTTCAGACAACAAACTATAAAAACCAAATAGATTTATTAAGAGAGTAAAGGCATAACTTCTAAAACACTGATAAATTCTTGATTAAAAATATACAATCGAATTGAATGGTAATCCAGCCTATTATACCATTGCCCAAAACTAAATTAGCATTAGGAGTACGAGTGCCCGCTACCTGCGCGTACAGATGTATCACACTACTGGACAAAAATAGAAAATGGTTAAAAAAACATATTATTTTAAGTACAAAATGTTATTTTTGAGATAATAATTGCTAAAAACGAGCTTTAGCAGATAACAATTTTTGTACTTTTTCAACCATCTTCTATTTTTGTCCAGTAGTGTGACAGATGTATACGTGAGGAGCAGAAGGTCATGAAGTACGACGACGTGATGATTAGTTTTCGGAAATGGTATCATGACGTCGTCGTACTTCATGACCTTCTGCTCCTCATGTACTAGTATGTACGCTCCGGTCCTCGACACTCGTACTCCTAGTGCTAATTTAGTTTTGGGAAATGGTATGATTAGGCTCTGTAAACTTTTCTACTTAATTTTGCTTCTTTTTTGCTGTAAATTAACAGGATTTTTTTGAAATATGGCCAATATTCCTGCAAAAATCCTATTAATTTTCGCTAAAAAATAATCAGAAATATAACTTTAAATAGAAAAATGCACAGAGCCTAGTTTTCAGAAATGGTATTATTACACTGAATGTTTAGTAGCATCCTCATCAAATTGTCTATTATCTCTTGAGTAATCTTGAGCTTCTGATTCAGTGCGTGCTACAATTACCGTAATATTACTACTAAGTTCAGCGTGCAATCTCACTTCCACTACAAAAACCCCAGTTGTCTTTATCGGTTTATCAAGAACAATATTGGAATACGCAATTGGATGATCTGAAATCTTCGATAGCGCTTCAGCAATCTCTTTACTATTTACCGAACCAAATAACCTACCATCTTCTGCGGATTGTCTAATAAACATTATCTCTTTGCCGTTTATATTATTACTAATAATTGAGGCTTCAGTTCTAGATTTATCATCTTTTATTTCAAGTTCATATTTTTGATCTGCTATTATTTGTTTATTATGTACCGTTGCCCTAATTGCTAACTTATTGGGAAAAAGGTAATTGCGGGCAAACCCATTTTTGACCTCACAAATTTCAGCAATCTTGCCCAAATGCCTTACTGGCTTAACTAAAATAACTTCCATCCTTTTCCTCTATTTAGACTTGAAACATAAAAGGCAACAACGCTAAAATTCTTGCAATTTTTATAGCATTTTTTAATTTTCTTTGCTTCTTAGCACATACGTTAGTAATCCTGCTAGGTAACATTCTACCGCCCTCTGAAACAAATTTTAATAATAAATCAGGATTTTTATAATCAATCTCTGGGGCTTCTGGTACAGAAAGAGGGCAGCCTTTACGTTTTCTAAAAAATACTCGTTTATTTGTTCTATCAGCCATTCTAGTCATTGACTTAGAATCAGTAGTTTCGTTTGTTGACATTAGTTCCTCTGCTTTTATTCAGTTAATTTGCCCTTTAATCTCTATGAGCTAACGGTTACATCAACTATTCCTTCATTTTCTGTGTTTTTACTTTTTAAAATCGTGGAAGGTTCATTACTAATCGCATCAACTTTAATATGAATAAATCGAATAATATTTTCACAGAGCTTCATTTTTCTTGCCATTTCTTTGATTACGGCAAAGTCAGCTTTAATACCTAAGAAAACATAATGTCCTTTCTTATTATTACCAATTTTGTAGGCTAAACTCCTTAACCCCCAATATTCAGTTTTAATAATTTCTCCTACCTTTTCTTTAATGATTTTACTAAAATCATCAGTAATTTTATCTACATCCGCTAACGAAACATCTTGACGAATGATAAAAACTGATTCATAAAAAGCCATATAATAGAATCTCCACCATAAAAAATAAAGCCATTTATAACAATTAATAACATTTTATTCAAGTATTATCTTCTATTTAGCTCATAATTAATAGAGAAGTAATGTTTCTGATATCTAAATATAGCCTTAATCGCTCTTTATTTACAAAATTACAATATACTATTTTGTGATCCTATCTATAAATAAGGAGATATGTGTAATTTAGGTTAACGTTAGACAGTAATATAATCAATATCTTCAATCTGATAGTAGCACTTTTTGATTATTAAAGTAATATACAATCACAATGTGTGGTTTTAATTCATTACTATTATTTATTGCGAAATGCCTAAGGTCATAGGAGTTTATGGTTAAAGTGGCTCCCATATGAAGCAAGTTTTTAAATTATTTTAAATTTATAATTGTTGCTTTAATTAATTTGACATTATTATATTTTAATATATTAAGTATTGTGTTAATATTATATTAATATCTTAATAAACCTATTAAATAAGTTACTTTAGTGTTTGACAAATTACCTCTGAGAATTCTTATTTTAGAACTCACAAAAAGCAGCAATATTTCATTATTTAATATTGTAGAAAGATCATGGTTTAATATTGTTAAAGTGAGTACGCTAGAAAAGGCTATAGCCTCTTCGCATTCCTCTGCTCCAGATATAATCATTATTGATGCCGTAGAACAAAATGAGATTACTATAAAAGCTGCGGTTACTTTAAGAGCTATTAGTGGGCTAGACAAAATTCCCATCATTTTTCTATTAAATTCCAAAGAACCAAAAACAAATCCTACCCTAGAAAATAGTGAATTTGTAGATTTACTAGTGAAGCCATTTACTTCAGAGCAGTTAATTACTTTAATAAGAAATTTACTAAGACGCTCTAATTGGATACTGAAAAATAAAATTATACAATATCAAGATATTAGTATTGATCTGACTAATTATAGAGTAACAAAAAATGGCGAAGAAATTCATCTAGGCCCTACGGAATTTAAAATTCTACATCTCTTACTTCAGGCCCCAAAGGTAACGTTTTCACGGCAAGCTATTATAGAGAAAGTCTGGCCGACTAGTAAGAATATAGATGTACGCACAGTTGATGTTCATATAAATAGAATCAGAAATTCCATTAGGCATAAAGATTCTCAAGTATTTATTAAAACTGTTCGTTCTTTAGGATATTGTATAGACTCTTTGGGTTCTTAAACTATTTTAATTAAGTTGCAGGGCTGTGATTATACTTATTTGATCTCAAGCATTGGATTTTTATTTTGAAGGGGTGAGTGCGTGGTAGTAACATACTAACATGAGTGTAGCTAAATCCTAGATAGAATGAAAAAACAATGCTTGAAAGCCAGTGAGTATGACATGATTAGTTCGCGTAATGGGAGTGTATAAATATGCTTGACTTAAAGGCGATAATAATTTACTTTAGCTGCGATTAGAGGAATAAGCATTGATTTAATTAGTAACATACGGGGGCATTAAGCTTCTGGCTTGCTTCTAGCACTATGGCTCTTAGGTTCTGTGAAGGTTATATAAGTAATTTATAGTGCATTTGCGCTCGCTGCAGCACACTAGGATGTATGTGAGGATTCGAGAATAAAAATAACAACAAAAATCGACCATTAGATAGAAATATTCACAGAACCTAGGTAAGAAGAAATATTTTGATCTTGGCTTATATATTATCTTATGGCGGATGTAGCTCAGCTGGTTAGAGCATCAGATTGTGGATCTGAGGGCCGCGGGTTCAAGTCCCGTCATTCGCCCCATTTTGAGCTTTCCTTGCGTGGGATCTAGTAGATCACTGGGAGGTTAAAGCTGTGTGTTCTCATGCTTGTGGGTATCAGGTTTTAACTTGTGTGCAGGAAATTTTTATAGCTTGATTTATGCGTATTGTATCTGCAAAATAGCAGAAATTTTTTGAAATAGGTATAGTATTGACTTGCAAAATTGCCACTATTTTTCGATTATAAATGCTCTATAAATTACTTCTATAAACATTTCCTGCCCACAACTTAGAACCTTTGTAGCCCTATGGGACGCCAATTCTTGAAAGCGCCCCACGGCCTCCCTCAATATAGCCGCTTTGATTACTCTTAAAATTGCTGAATACTTCCTTGATATAGCAGCAGGTTAATAAGCATTCGTAGCTCAGCTGGATAGAGCGTTGCCCTCCGAAGGCAGAGGTCGTTGGTTCAAATCCAATCGAATGCACCAATTCAATATAGGTTGCGGACCTTGCAATAAATATATACTCTTCGCCTTTCAAGAGTTGTTTTTTCATTTTATCGGGGTTTCGCGTGCTCACGTACTATTTGTACGCTCCGCGCGCTCACCCCTTAAAATAAAATCCAACTCTTGAAATCCATTGAGTATACTCATTTTAATCCTGATTTAAACATTTGCAAGATTTGCTATTAATTATTTGAGTTTCGCGCAGTATAGTCAATTGATGAGAAGTTGGTGACGTCGTTACTCGTCGCTCGCCTATTATCTATAGGCTTCGCTCCATCGCGCCTAGCACCAAATTTTCCTGAATTGACTATATCAAAACGTACTACCCATAAGCCAACCTAAAGGTGTTTTTGGTATTAAATATTCTGCTCCAGTAATTCATAGGCTTGTAGTGTATCCGAATAAGTATAAATTTGACCGGTGGGAATATCAAAGAACCAACGATGAATTATTAATTCTTGATTAAGCACTTTTTTTTGTATCCAAGGAAAGGACATACAATTTTGGTATGATTGATTCAGCGATAATTTAGCATAATCATCAGCAGCATATTGAGTAAAATTAGGCATTTTGATTAAAGACACCCAATTCGTTATAAAATCATCTTGGTGTAGTTGTTCGCTATTTAATAGCATTTTAATGCCTCCACATTGGCTATGTCCCAGTATAATTAGATGTTTGACTTTAAGAAAGCAAATACCAAATTCTAAAGCCGCACTAGTACCATGATGAGTATCATCTTTTTCATAAGGGGGCACAATATTGGCCACATTCCGGACTACAAATAAATCTCCGGGGGCGCATTGTAATATCAACGCGGGATCTACTCGGGAATCACAACAAGCCACTACCATAATTTTAGGTTGCTGGCCATCGCGGTAGAGATTATACATAATGGATGCATCATCATTAGCATATTTCTTTCTAAACTCTTGATAACCTTTCAATAGTTTGTTAAAACTCTGTTCCATATATTTTGTATATTATTAAATTTATCAATTATTTTAAGATTTTGTTGGTAGTCCACTCCAACGTTTTATTTGCTCAACAGGAAGCTCAAAAAGATCAAGAATACGCCCAACAGAATGGTTAATGATGTCATCTAAAGTTTGAGGTAATTGGTAAAAAGACGGGACTGGTGGTACAATGATTCCTCCATAATTTGTTACTTTTAACATATTGTCTAAATGGCCTAAATGCAAGGGGCTTTCTCTAGTCATTAACGCCAGTTTCTTGCGTTCTTTGAGGGCCACTCCGGCTGCTCGCGTGATTAGATTATTTTCAAGACCTCCAGCGATAGAAGCAAGTGTTGTCATGCTGCAGGGAGCGATTATCATGCCCGATATCAAAAACGAACCACTGCAAATTCTTGCTCCTATGTCAGAAATATTATAATAATAATCTGCCAAGCTGATTACTTGTTCTATGGAGTAATTTGTTTCATGCGAAATAGTCAGATGGGCGGTCTTGGAAATTGCTAAATGAATTTCAATGTTTAAATGTTCTAATAATCTGATACCATATATAGCTCCGGAGGCTCCTGATATTGCTACAATTATTTTTTTTTTGCCGTCATCATGCATAGCTATATTTTTTCCTTTTAAATTATAATTTCTTATATTAAGATAAAGTTTATTGGTGTTAAATCCTAGCCCTTATATATTTTTTATATTTTAAGGTTATACAATAACGCTGAAAATGTAAAATCAATATACTAAGCGCAAAGTGCCAAGGAGGCGCTTAACTATTTAGTCAAATCTTGAAATTTATTTATCCAATTCTTTAAGATTTCTGAAACATAATCTAACTAAATACTCAATTTTTTCAATGAATATGGAGTTGTAAGATGAGCCTAATCAACCATATACGAAGTCTACAAAAAAGACATAATAATCTACAGGTGCTTATAAACCGTGCATTTTTGCACTTTCATGATGACAATCAAGTCAGGAATTTAAAAAAACAGAAATTAGCATTGAAAGATAAAATTCTCTCTCTATATACTAATTCTACTATGAATTGAGTTACTTGCCCGCAAGGTAACCTAAACGCATATAAGCTTGTGTGAGTCATAAATAGTGCTACTATACTCAAGTGCTTTTGAGAGTTGTGTTGTTATTTTATCCAGGATTTAGCTATGATTACATATACTCGATGAAAATCAAGAATTGTGTTGTCGTCTTCAGGATTCAAGGTCGCAACGTACTAATATGTGCTGCTTGCGCTCCTTGACCCTTTGGCTCCTGCTATTATCTTGCTACTATCTTGATTTTGATTCTATCGTCTATCAACTCTTCAGGTGTGAGCAGTATCTAGTATGTTACTTTCGCGCATTTACTGTTGGCAAAGAAAATCAAATTCTTGAGATCAAATGGGTAATCAAATTCCCTACAGAAGCGAGTTTGGAAAGAAGTCTAATATATGTGAGGAGCGGAAGACCGCCTTTTGACGACAAAATCACCAACTAGCTCGACTAGTGCAGGCAGTCTACTATATTAATTTAAAATAATGAGGATTTTATGAGTAAAGAAATAGTCAAGAGAGTAGCAGTGTAAGCACTGGTGATACATATAATGATTCATTCTGCTCTAATAATCATGGGGGACTTTATACCTGTACACCGCCCGCAGGAGATAGTAAGGATACCGGTAAAAATGATACTGAAGGTTAACATCTATACAGTATTGACAAATTTCTATCATATTTAGGCAATATGTAAGCACCTAAGTTGTTATGAAAATATTAACTTTATCGTTATTGACTAATTATTTTTTATGGCAACTTAAGTATTCGGGTAGCAGTAATTATAAATTCAAAATGTAAATTATAATAAGTATACTGCTAATTGCAATTTTTGGATGATAATCTAGCTGTATATCATCTAAAAATTGAACAACTCATCATAATATTTAAACTTAAAATTGTACATTTTTATGATTTTAAAGCTAATATTTCTGAATTTATAATTACTGTCCTGGCAGGATAACCACTTAGTAATGTGTTAACCTTCCATTAGTTGTTTACGGGCAACTTTTCTTTTTCTTCTTTCTGTTTCTTGGTCTTTTCTCACACGCTTTACAGAAGGGGGTTCATAGAAACGAGACATCTTCATCGAACGGAATACAAGCTCTCTTTGCATTTTTCTTTTTAAATTTTTAATTGCTTGTTCGCCATTTCCAGCATGGACGTTAACTAATATCACTTTTAATTACCCCCTCATTAGTATAAATAGATTGTTGCAATGGTGCTAATATTATCTATATAATAAGCTTCTATGTCAAGATGAAAAGTGGAATTATGAGCGATATTGCCCTAAAACATCATAACTTAAAAGTACTATTGACTCAAACCTTAGCAGAGTTACTACTTTTTGATGAATGGGGGGAAAAATTATTAGGCGAGGCAGAAGCACGGTGTGGTTTTATGCCAGGTTATTGGCAGATAATCTTTCCAAATGGCATAATAGAAATTATTGATTTTTTAGAGAATCAATATGATCAGAAAATGCTGGAATTATTATCTGAGCATGAGATACCCAGTAAAATAAGAGACCGAATCGATCTAGCTTTAAAAATTAGAATTAAATATTATGAACCTAAACTTATACATTTAAAGAATAGTATTTATTTTGCCCGACCAACCAATATTACAGCTGCTATAAAAATAGCAATGCGTACCTGTAATTTAATTTGGCGGTATGCCGGAGATCAATCAATAGATCATAATTATTATACTAAGAGGGGTTTATTATTAGGAGTATATGTGAGTTCAATCGTTTATTATATTCAAGATGATTCAGAAAATAATTTAGAGACAGATCAATATATTACTGAATCTTTGTCGGATATAGTTAATATCACTTCTAAGTTGAAAAATGTCTTGACATTGCCAAAAATGGTTGACATACCAATTATTCGCCTATTTTCTTAATAATTAAAATTTACGATATGACCAATAAATATTATCCAGATGTTAAATCTAATGTGCATTTTCCTAATATTGAGCAAAAAATTCTCAGTTATTGGCAAAAAAATAATATTTTTCAAAAATCAATAGAGGTAAGGCCTAAAATAAAAGACGGTCAAAATAATGAATTTGTTTTCTATGACGGTCCCCCTTTTGCTAATGGCTTACCTCATTATGGACACCTTCTCACTGGCTTTATTAAAGATGTATATGCTCGTTACCAAACTAGTATAGGCAAAAGAGTAGAAAGGCGTTTTGGATGGGATTGCCACGGTCTACCAGCTGAGATGCAGGCGGAAAAGGAATTAGGAATTTCTGGAAGAACGGCAATTATTAATTTCGGTATTGAGAAATTTAACCAACATTGTCAATCCTCAGTGATGAAATACGCTGATAGGTGGCACGAATATGTCACTAAGCAAGCAAGGTGGGTAGATTTTATTAATTCCTATAAAACTATGGATAAAGATTTTATGGAATCTGTTTTCTGGGCTTTTAAGGAATTATATAAAAAAGATTTATTGTATGAATCAATGAGAGTAATGCCGTACTCATGGGCTTGTGAAACTCCCTTATCTAATTTTGAAACTCGTCTCGATAACTCTTATAGAGAAAGAATAGATAAAGCAATTACTGTAAGTTTTGTGCTTAACGAGAAATTACCAAATTTTCCTGGCTATGATGAATATAGGATGCTGGCTTGGACTACTACACCATGGACTCTTCCTGCCAATTTAGGGTTAGCGCTTGGGAAGGATATAGAATATGTTTTAGTACCAAAGGACAATATTTGTTATATCTTAGCTAAATTTGCTTTAGTTAAATATTGTAAGGAATTAGGGGTTAGTGGAGAAGAAAATTATGTCACAATAACAGGGGAAGAGTTAAGCAAGTTAAATTTGACTTACCAGCCACTATTTGATTATTTTGCTAATCATCCGGGAGCTTTCAAAATACTTGTGGGAGAATTTGTAGTGGAAGGGGAGGGAACGGGGATTGTTCATATGGCTCCTGGCTTCGGAGAGGAAGATCAGATTTTATGTATGTCTGCTGGAATAGAGTTAGTATGTCCAGTAGATAATGCCGGAAAATTTACTCAAGAAGTGTATGATTTTGTCGGAGTACAAGTATTTGAGGCAAATGACCAAATTATTATTAAGCTTAAACAGCAAGGAAATTGGCTCAAAACGGAACAATATGTGCATAATTATCCACATTGCTGGAGGACGGATACTCCTCTTATCTATAAAGCTGTGCCTTCTTGGTATGTAAAAGTTACAGAATTTAACAATAGGATGGTAGAACTGAATCAGCAAATTAATTGGATTCCTTCGCATATTAAAGATAATTTATTTGGCAAATGGCTAGAAAATGCTAGAGATTGGTCAATTAGCCGCAATAGATTTTGGGGAACACCTCTGCCGGTGTGGAAATCGGATAATCCCGCCTACCCTAGAATTGATGTATATGGTTCAATACAAGAATTAGAAGAGGATTTTGGAGTTAAGATCGTTGATCTACATAGGCCTTTTATTGATCAACTAACTCGCAAAAATCCTTCAGATCCCACTGGCCAATCGATGATGCGCAGGATCCCGGACGTCTTTGATTGCTGGTTTGAAAGCGGATCTATGCCGTATTCGCAGGTGCATTATCCCTTTGAAAATAAAGATTGGTTTGATAATCATTTCCCTGCTGATTTTATAGTGGAATATTCTGCCCAAACTAGAGGATGGTTTTATACTTTAATGGTATTATCCACTACACTATTTGATCAACCTCCTTTTTTAAACTGTATTTGTCATGGAGTAATATTAGATAGTACTGGGCAAAAATTATCAAAGCGCCTAAATAATTATGCGGATCCATTAGAGCTATTTGGTAAATATGGAGCTGATGCTTTAAGAGTGACTATGTTATCTTCGAGCGTAGTGAAAGGACAGGAATTGTTGATCGATAAAGACGGGCAGATGGTTTATGATAGTTTGCGGTTATTTATAAAGCCAATTTGGAATGCTTACCATTTCTTTACCATGTATGCTAATGCTGATGGGGTTAAGGGCGAGTTGAACCTTACTTCTTCCAATATCCTTGATCGTTACATATTATCCAAGCTCAAAATAGCCACGCAAACGATTAAACAAGGGCTAGATAATTTTGATACGCAGATAGCGTATAATAGTGTCTCAGGCTTTTTTGAAATATTAAATAATTGGTATATTAGACGAAGTAGAAATCGCTTCTGGAAAAGTGCAAAGGATCAAGATAAGAACAATGCTTATGATACTTTGTATAGTTGTTTAGACATTATGGCAAAGTCTATGTCTTCTTTACTTCCCTTAATTTCAGAGGAGATTTATTTAGGGATTACAGGATCAGAGCCATTGGGTGGAAGTGTTCATCTAACAGATTTTCCTGATTTAACAATGTTAGAGATAGATTATGATTTAGTGAAGCATATGGATCAAGTACTGGATATTTGCACCAATGCTTTATTTATCAGAAATACGGAGAATATCCGCACTCGTCAACCGCTTAATAGCTTGACAATTATTAATAAGGATAGTGTTTCATTAGTAAAATTTGAGGAATTAATCAAAGAAGAAATTAATGTTAAACAAATAATTTATCAAGATGATTTAGCAAATCATGCTGACTATAAATTATCAATTAATTTTCCAAATCTTGGGAAACGGTTACCTGCTAAAGTCAAAGATATTATTATAGCTTCTAAAAATCATCAATGGCAAGTAGAAGGTGAATATTTATTAATAGCTGGCGAGAAATTAACTAGTAGCGAATTTACCTTAATTTTAGAGTCTAAGAACAGCAAAGCGAGTAGAGCTTTAGCTGGTAATCAAGGGTTGATAACATTAGATTTAGAGATATCACAAGAACTATTTGACGAAGGTATTGCAAGAGATTTAGTGCGCTTTATTCAACAAACAAGGAAAGATGCTAGCTTTGAAATGAGTGACCGAATTTATCTGGAGATCATCGGAAACGCTGAGCTTATGGCAATAATAAAGCGCCATAGTAATTTTATTGTGGAACAAACGTTAAGTGAATTTGCCACTCATATTGCTGCTGATTATACGGCAAATATTGAGTTAAACTCCGAGCCAGTCAGTATAAGAGTGAAGAAGATTGAAACACTCCCTTAATTTCAGTTGCCGATTATGATTTAATTGGCGACTGAATCAAAAGTTAGGCCTAAAACTTTTAGGCTATGATAATAGTTTATATAAACTTAAAAATTACGAATTTTCATTATGCGTAAGTGCGCCTATTGGCTCTACCTCAAGTTGCTTATTGTGTAAATCTTCATTAGGTTGATGTGGAAGTGCTAGAGAATCTGACTGATGAGTAGTTGGCTCATTTTCTAATGATTCCCCAGCGTTCTTGATAACCTGCAATGTTATCTCTTGTGAATAACCATGCTCTGTTAATATTTTTGCTAATGCAGGTTTTCCTTTTGCTTGATATAATCTAATAAATCCTTGAAATATTTCCTTTGTCATTTCATTATCTGTTTCTTCTTTACTCATAAAAAGTTCCTACAATTTCATTAATTTGTAATAATAAATCTAAAACAATACAATTTAAAATTATATTGCTTAATACTATTTAACTGATAACAAGAAGCAGATCAATTAAATAGTTAATTTTTTAATAAAAATTATTAAAATGATAAGAAATATTAATAAATGCTATGGCAAAATATTGCTTTACTGTGGCCAGCTTAACTAAATATTATTTTATATCTCAAAGAAGCAATATTAATTCATAGCCTAATCAATCGACATAGCGCTAGAGATATAGGTTGTTAACCGAAGTTTAAAGAGCATGAATCGCTACTAGTATCTTCCAGCTCAGCTAGTAATGAGGAAGTGCAAGATTCATCTAGGGATAAATTATTGATTGTGCTAATGATTTTCTCTTGTGCTATTCTTATAGCAGTAGGACAATTTTTTTCATCTACTCCTTCAATCAAGCAAAATTTTTCAAAATCTTTTTTTAAATAAATTTTAAACTCTTCATCTGTTAATAAGGCAATCATTTCATCTGGATGTTCTTTATCTTGTAGTCGGAGATGATGGGCATAACTAACAACGAATGTAGTAGCCATAATGTATTGAGGATGCCAAAAGCTATAATTTTGAAAATTTTCTTTTTCCAAGTTTTTGACAAGATTCTTCCTATAACGTTCCGCCTCCAGAGACGTTTCTTCAAAATCTCCTCTCTCTATGAATGGAGTCAAAATCGCTTCAGCAAATTCTTCAGCAGTAGGAAACATTGAACTCGTCTCGCTTTGCTCTGCCATATTAGTACTATCATTTAAAGCTGTAGGAGGTGATTTAAAAATTGCATCAAGTAATTTAACTAGGTTTTCCCCTGTTTCTAATACCCCTTTTTGGATCATTTTAATTTTTTCTTCAGCTGTTTTGAAATCTTCCTCTTTCCTTATCCAAGGAAATTTTATTTTTTGCACTTTCTCAATTATTTCATTCTTAAAAAAATTAAGAATTTTTAATTGTGTAGATAAAGATTCTTCTGCAATATTGTTATTGCTGGGGATTGGCTTTTGAGTTTGATTATCCGTAAATTTTTCTTTAGTCATGCGATGCTCCCCTCATAAGTTTTTCATATGATCTCATTACAATCTTAATTATTACTATATAGCCTATTTGTCAACTAAAAGTTTAATTACTGGCGCAAAATAATTGATTAACTAAATACCCCACACTAAGTTGTGTGAAGGAAATTTTTATGTCATAGCAATCGTCATAACAGACACATGCTTAGCGCCAGCAGCTTTTAATATTTTAGCGCATTTATTAATAGTTGTTCCAGTAGTAAATACGTCATCTAGTAATAATATCCTTTTACCTTGAATTTGATATTTTTTATTAATAATAATACTGCCAGCCAAATTTTTTTCTCGTTCGTTTTTAGATAAGTAAGTTTGTGCTTTAGTCCATTTGGTTTTAATTAATATATCAGGTATCATTGTAGTGTTTATTATCTTATTCATTTCTAAAGCTAAAAGCAAAGCTGGATTATACATCCTAAATAATCTTTTAAATCTATTCATTGGGACTGGAATAATTAAATCGATATTATGTAGTTCATGGCTATATTGATTATAAAGCAATTTTGTAAAGGTTTTCGCCAGGCTAGTCTTATCCTTATATTTAAATGTATGAATAATTTTTTTGCTATATTCATCAAATTTCACCAAGCTGCGTGACAAGTCATAATAATGGTAAGATTGCAAACATTTGCCACACTTCATTCCGGCTAAAATTGATATATTGAACTTGCGTCCACAAATGGCGCAGTAGGGTTTAGTAATAAAATTGAGCTTTTTCCAACAGTTAGAGCAAAAATCTTCATTACTATCGGTTATTTCAGTACAAGAAGGGCATCTGCACGGTAAGATATAGTCGATAATATATTGATAAATTTTATACATAATTAAGATAACGTCTCGGAGGTTTATTGCAAATTTAACATGATCTATTATAATGAATCTTCTATAAAAAAAATAGGCAAAGCTATGGGTATAGAATCAAAGACAGAGGTTTTTCCAGGTATTAAAAATCCTGCTGCATGTTTTGAACAAAGAGCTACTAATGGCTCAGAACAAAACACTTATTATTTTAATCAACCAGTCATAAAATTTCGTATTACTGATACAAATAAGACAAAAGCTAAGGATATCACTGATAAGATGTTTAAAGCTATGGAAGGTTGTGGCGTAGGACTGGCTCATAATCAACTCAAGAGAGAAGGAGAAGCTGTAAATCCTTATGCTATCTTTGTGATAAAACATGAATCTGAAGATCAAGCGTTGCATGCACCTCCTGAAGCATTCGTAAATCCTGTAATAGTTGGCTATACTCTAGAAAAAAAAGTCTTTCCTCATGGGTGTTTAAGTGCTATAGGAGCAAAGAGAGCAAGGGTGGAGACTTACGAAAAAGTTCTTATTGCATTTTACTCAGTGCCTGATCTACAGCTCCAAGTTAAAAAATATGCAGGTTTTGCAGCAATAATTTGTCAACATGAATTTAATCACTTAGCTACTAGAGGCACTTACATAGATACTGTAAATCAATATGTTAATGGCGATCGATTTAAGGAGGCTGAAAATTTTTACCTTAGTGAGCAGGACCTTACACAAGACAAAAACAAAGGTATTAAGGAAGCAAATATAGGAGAAAATCTACCTTGTTTAACTACCCAGGACGTTTTATCAAGATGTAAAAAGGCTCTAAAAGATGAAGCCCTTATTCAGGAAGTTGTCACTCGCTATTTACAGCAACACCCGGAAGATAAGCCATTATATGATAATTTAATGGCTGCCCCTAATACTGACGTACCATTATATGGAGAAGCACCTATAGAATCATATTAATTTATCATTACAGGAATTCACGACAACAGCTGATACCAAGTTGCTTTCTTCACATTAGGTCGTCGTATTTCGGGATTCGTCGTGCTCACCTAGATCTACTAGGTTCCGCGCGCCTCACCACTCATACTCCTACTACTGTCTTGAAAGCAACTTGGTATAAGTCATCTTCCCAATTTATGCTATATCAATATTTATATTCACAGGTCTACGAACACAAGGGTTGCCAAAAGCAGGAGATCCTTCTACGGGCTCCATTGATACACACGGGCTTTTTATTTCGTAAGGGGCTCCTGGAGTGCACGATAGTAATTGTAAAAGTACAGCAAAAAATAGGGCTACTTTTAATGCTCTTGTCATTTTATTTAAAATTAATTTATTATTTTAAGAAGAAAGACTAGCCTAATCTTTGACTAATCACAAGCTTATTTTGAATAATAGACTTAGGTTGTGTAAAGGAAATGTTTATAGATTGATTTATGCATGTTTTTATCTGCAAAATAGCGGAAATTTTTTGAAATAGGTACAAAATTCCCACTATTTTCTAGGCTCTGTGAGCTTTTCTATTTAAAGTTACATTTCTGATTATTTTTTAGCAAAAATTAATAGGATTTTTGCAGGAATATTGGCCATATTTCAAAAAAATCCTGTTAATTTACAGCAAAAAAGAAGCGTTAAATTAAGTAGAACAGTTCACAGAGCCTAATTAAAATGCTCTATAAATCACTCCTATAAAAATTTCCTTCATACAACCTATGTGTAGTGTAAACTTTTTATTGGGTTACCCGTTTATTAGTTATTATTTCCCTGATACGCATGGTCAGTTTTGCGAATATCATGTCTGGTGCTCTCGTAGGAGATAACTTATAAATAACATTTGGCTCCAACACATCTTCTTTTTTGACTTCTACCGATAGGATAATAGTATTTTCTGGCATACAGGCATAAATTTCTTTCATAATAGCGCCAAATGTTGTAAAATCTTGAGTAGCAAATTTGATTTTTGCATCATAATTTCTTATTTTTATTGTTTCTTTTTCATTGCCTATATTTGACTTAAGATTACTTAAAAATTCCTGTTTAATAGAGGTAGTTATCGGTTCATTTAAGTTATATTTTGTTGAAAAACTAGCAATCTTTTTTATTAGCTTTGCTCTATTTAAACAACTTTGCTTATAGGAAATAGATAATAGTCTCTGATATTTTAAGTAGGTATTTAATATTGTCTCTTCAGAATTTTTTATGGAGTACAATCTTAATGTTTCTTGAGCTAATGACTCCTCAATGCCATACCTTTTGTTAACTGAACTGCTATAGTCTTTATTAAAAATTTGTAGTAAGAATACCAGCATAGTAATTGCTAGAAAGTACATAACAAGCTTAAAGAAGATAACATTTTTTAAGTTAATAATAAAATTTTTAAGCATATTTTATCCTAGCTGTTTAGTAATAATTAAGGATAGAGGGATAACTACCCTATTAGATAAGCTAACTATTTGGTCAGTAAATATTGTTAGGCTAATTTCCATGTTGCCAAATATTTGATTATAATCGGTAATCTGTTGCTTTAGAAGCTTTATAGAGTCGGGTATAGAGCTGTTAACGGTAATAAATTTTAAAAATATTACCGTCTCACTATATTGATTAGGTGACAATAAGGTATTATTTAAATCTAAACGGTTCCATTTCATGCCTTCTAATATTAAATTAGGTGGTAGGTTTCTGACAAAATTTTCTAATAAATCAAAAGGTATGGGTATAGGGATCTGCAACAATGCTTCAACAATATAGAGATCAGCTAAGTTAGTAGCATCTTGTATATATGGATATTTTTGCTTTATATTATAATATTCTTGTTCTACGCTTGAATAATGTAAATTTAAAGTAGCTAATCTTTGATAATTTTCCAAAGTTTTAAATTTGATAATTACTAAGGTAATGACCAACCCCATTATGATAATTATTAATGGCTTAAAAACAAATGCACTAAAAATATTCAGCTTTGATATGATCTTTAAATCTTTATTATATGCTGGATAGTTTTTTTGCTTGTTAAATAACTTCACCAGAATAGGATCCAAAAACTTATCGCTATCAATACGTTGCTTACCTAGTAAAGTATTACTGGCTATTCTTATGACGAGGTGTTCTCCAAATTCAGAATGTGCAAGCAAGGCCTGTAAACTCTCATTAGCTATAATAATTATGCAAACTTTAAGCCTTAAGGCGCTAATGTAATTCTTAGATTCTATCAGGCAATCTTCAACTTCTTGTTCAATTATTCCTTGTAAGTACGAGTCAGATTTATCAGAAGGACAATCAAAGGTTTGTACAGAAATAATATTGTCTTTATGTTTTACAATCAGTGTGATGCCACTACTTTGCAGAAGACATACAAAAATTTGTAAATGTTCAGAATACGCTGTGTTACCAACTTGGTTGAGGATCTTGTCAATAATTGTGTTAAGTTCTAAAATTAAAAAATACATCCCTCTAAATTTAAGATTAGTATTTAATAACACATGATCAAGTAATTTACTTAAAAATGGAGTATAATGGGAAGAGACAATTAAAGTATTCCATACTTCGTTAGGCTTAGTAGTGATATTATAAACATTATAGCCTACTATATTGTCCTTTGACAAATAATCTTCTATAAATTTTTCAACAGGATTAGTTTTTACTATAGATGGTAGCACTGGTACTAAATCATGGCGCAGTAGACATTCAGAATGATTTAATAAGAAACATACATAAAATTTTTTAAATTTCTGAAAAAATTTCTGGTATAACTCTACATTTTCTTGATTTTTTACCGGGATAAATAAACTATCAACAATTTTATTATGGATAAAGGCAAAAAGTAGTACTCCCTTGTCACCTATTAATATAATAATATTTTTCCTGCATAAAAAATAACTTAGTAAAAACTTTAGTATATTTTTTACAAAGTTCTTAATGTATAAAAAATTGAATATTTTCCGCATAGAGATTAACTGTAAATTATCATAGTACCCCACAGATTTTACAGGAGGGTTAAAATAATAAATTGAATAAGTGACTGAGAGTCACTAATCTCCGCTGAGAAACAAGCAACAGGAGGTATTAATGGACTCTCAATCACTATACCAAATATTATACATATTTTTAGATTGGCACCCAGCACGAATTAAAACATTTGCAGAATTAATTTGTGCAGTAGTAAAAGCTAAAACTGTGAGAATCAAAGAATTAGCACTGTATGTCGCTTCTAAAGGCAATTTGCATGCCAAGATTGTTAAAGTTGAGCGTTTGCTTTTAGAACAAAATATGTGCTTTATAAGTTTAGGGAAAATTATTGTTAAATTGCTCTGTCTAACAGGTAAAATTAGCCTTGCCATAGATAGAACCAGCTGGCAATTTGGTATTAAAAATTTGAATTTTTTTGTTGCAACTATCGTTTATGGTAATATTTCAATTCCTATAGCATGGTTGTTACTTGATAAAAAAGGCAACTCTTCTACTAATGAAAGAAAGAAATTGATTGAGCAAATTTTAACAATTATACCTAAGGAAATGATAGAGCTTATCCTTGCCGATCGGGAATTTGTTGGTGAGGAATGGTTGCAATATATGGGTGGAATCCAAAAATTACCTTTTGCTATCAGGCTAAGAAAAAGTGAGAAGGTCAAGCATTTCAACGGTGGCAAGATGAAGTTGAATAAATGTTTTGCCGATATGCAAATGGGTGACACTAAAACTATAGAAAGCAAAATTTACAATGGTATGGCAATTAAAATAACTTGTTTGCAATTAGAAAGAGAGCAACTATTTATTGCTAGTAATGTGCTTATTGGTGAATGTGCTTTGCTAGCATATAAGCAGAGGTGGAGCATTGAGCGACCTTTTCTGTCTCTCAAGTCATCTGGATTTAATATTGAAGATACCCACATTACAGATCAAAAAAAGCTGGAAAAACTATTTGCAATAGTATCTTTATCCTTAGCTATTTGCGTGCTTGCTGGTGACATTAAGAACAAAATTTATCCTATAAAGATCAAAAAACATGGTCGTAAATTATACTCATTATTTACTTACGGATTTGATTGGATAAAAGATTATTTTTATAACTCGTTAAGTGATACCCCTGCTATGTTGTTTTCATTACTACGAAAACACATTATGCATGCCTTTCAACTTCAACAATAAGTGTGGGGTACTATGGTAAATTATATATTATTTAGAAATTTTTAGAGAACAGAACTATAATGCATCAAATCTTTTGGTTATAAAAGACTTGAAAATAAAATATTTTTCTTAAAGGCAGTTGTTAAATGATTAAACTTACCACTGAAGAGGTTAGAAGTAAATTTATAAGTTATTTTGTTGCAAATAACCATCTCCATGTTCCTTCTAGTTCTTTAATACCTCATAATGATCCTAGCTTAATGTTTGTTAATTCTGGCATGGTGCAATTTAAGAATGTTTTTACCGGACAGGAAGTGAGAAATTATACCAAAGCTACTACTAGTCAAAAATCGCTTAGGGCGGGGGGTAAACATAATGACCTAGAAAATGTGGGCTATACAGCAAGACATCATACATTTTTTGAAATGCTAGGCAATTTTTCTTTTGGAGATTATTTTAAAGAAGAAGCAATATATCATGCCTGGACTCTATTGACGCAAGAATTTGCTATAGCGAAAGAAAAGTTATATGTCACTGTTTATCATACTGATGAGGAAGCAGCTGCTTATTGGAAAAAGATTGCTAACTTAAGTGATAGCCGGATTATTAGAATTAAAACCAATGATAATTTTTGGTCTATGGGAGATACGGGGCCTTGTGGCCCATGCTCAGAAGTATTTTATGACCATGGTGATAAGATTCAAGGTGGATTACCTGGCACAAAAGATCAAGATGGGGATCGCTTTATTGAAATATGGAATATGGTATTTATGCAATTTGAGCAATTAGATGCTAATACTCGCATAGACTTACCTAAAAAATCTATTGATACGGGAATGGGGTTAGAACGTATTAGTGCCGTGTTACAAAATGTGCATGATAATTATGATACAGATTTATTTAAAGAAATAATTGCTTACGCCGAAAACATAATCAAAGTAAAGGCGGTAGGCAATGCTCAGTTTTCGTACCGAATTATTGCTGATCATTTACGTGCCTGCGCTTTTTTAATTAGTGATGGTATTATCCCTTCAAATGAAGGGCGAGGATATGTACTAAGACGCATCATGCGTAGAAGTATCAGGCATGCTCATATACTTGGAAGTCGTGAGCCTTTAATGCATAGATTACTGCCGAAGTTAGTAGATCTTATGGGCAATACTTACCCTGAGCTCAAAAGAGCCGAAGATTTCATTAGTAATGTTTTAGAACAAGAAGAATTACGCTTTAAATTAACCTTAGAGCGTGGCTTAAAGTTACTTGATGAGGAACTTGCTTATCTAAAGCCTAATGCTACTTTATTTGGAGAAGTGGCATTTAAATTATATGATACATACGGTTTTCCTATTGACTTAACTGAAGAAATATTAAAGGGCCAGCGGGTCTCGATTGAACTTGAGAGCTTTAATAGTAAGATGCAAGAACAAAAAGAAAGAGCACGAAAGTCATGGAAAGGCTCTAATGAGACCAAAACAGATAAAATTTGGTTTGATATCCAGGCGGTTTTTGGTAGTACAGAATTTTTAGGTTATTCTCTAGATCAGCTAGAAGGTAAAGTCTTGGCTTTAATTCAAGATAATATTGTAGTAAATAGTATAGAAAAAATAAACGAGAAATTCATCCTAATTAGTAACCAAACCCCCTTTTATGGAGAGTCTGGCGGGCAAATGGGAGATATTGGGTTGATACAAACTGCTAATAGTACGATTAGGGTAATTGATACTTTAAAATATATTGGTAGTATAATAGCGCATATCTGTATCTTAGAAAAAGGCACTGGAATTAAAGTGGGAGATAGTGCTGATTTTGCGATTGATACTCAATATCGTCAAAATCTACGGATTCATCATTCTGCAACTCATATATTGCATGCGGTGTTACACCAAATACTAGGCAAGCACGTAACTCAGAAAGGTTCACTGGTAGCTCATGATCGTCTACGTTTTGATATTAGTCATATGAATGGCTTAACTAACGAACAAATTATCCTAATTGAGGATAAAGTAAATCAAATTATTAGAGCTAATTCTAAAGTTATTACTACTTTAATGTCCACTGAGTCAGCGATTAAAGCAGGAGCGATGGCTTTATTTGGAGAGAAATATGATTCTGAAGTAAGAGTAGTATCAATAGGTAATGAACTGATGAGTGACAAAGCTTATTCGCTAGAGCTATGTGGTGGTACTCATGTTGCTAGAACCGGTGATATTGGCATGTTTAAAATTATCCATGAATATGCAATTGCAGCAGGTGTGCGGCGGATAGAAGCCATTTGTGGGGAATTTGTATTAAAATTGATGCGAAATAATGATGCTATTATTGATAATATAACGTCATATTTAAAAACAAATAGACAAGAAGTAGTTGAGAAAGTTAAGGAGCTCATGCAAGGTAGAAAAGAGCTCATGGACCAAGTGATTGCATCACAAGTGTCTCTGCTTGTGCTAGATGAGACACGATTTGCGCAAGACGCTATAGACATTTCAGGAATAAAATTTATTTATAAATTAGTTAAGAATCTTGATAATAAAATATTACGCTTAGCGGCAGAGAAAATGTCTAATAAATTTAAGGATCTAGTCATTGTGTATATAAATAACACGAATAAATTAGCTGTGACTGTAGCCGTTAGTAAAGAAATAACCTATAAAATACACGCCGGTAACTTAGCGAAATCAATTTCTATATTTCTTGGTGGTTCTGGAGGGGGAGGGCAAGCCAACTTAGCCCAAGCTGGTGGGGTAGATACCAGTAAAATAAGCCAATTATCAGCAACAATTCAAGAGTTACTAGTGGAGTTACTAAAGTAGTAGGTTTTGTGAACATTTTTATCTACTGGCTGATTTTTGTTGTTATTTTCGTTCTCGAATCCTCGCGTTAGTGCGCTGCGGTTTTGCAAGTGAAAATGCCTATAAATCTACTCATTACAAAGAAATGTTCACAGCACCTAGTGTGCATCAAAAGTTAACCCCATATCGGCAAATACGATATTTTTACCACATATAGTATTTAGGAGTTTATTCGTAGTATTATTTTAAGCTTTTAAGTATTAAGATGATGATGTATAATGCATGGGTGAAGTGTTTAGCAATTTTTGTTAAACTAGTACTAATACTAGTATGTGTTTTGAAGAATTGGACTTGAAAATAGGTTTCTTCTAAAATACTAGATCTCTTTCAAAACATGCTTCTGCTCAGGAATTTACAAGCAAGGCTCTTCGCTTTAAAACCATAGCGTATTTAAAAAGATGTTAATATGTTAGATTTTGAGCCTAGACAATCAAGCAAATGACGAATAGCAGTAACGTTGCGTAAAGAAGTCTAATAGAGAATAAGCTGAAGCAGTATCTAAGGGGCATTAGCACAGGTCCCTTGATATTTTTCCAAAAAACAATTCTCTAAAGCAACAAGTATAAATCAATTAATTAACCTTAGAAGGAGTTTGTTATGCTACTAAAAAAATCCGCAATAGCTTTTCTAGCGCTATTCTTACTTTCTGGCTGTACTAGCAAAAAACAGAGCACTACTATTGCTGCTGTAGGTCCTAGTACCGAATATACTAAATTATCTGATTTTGAAAAAACTGTGGGTGATAGAGTGCATTTTGATTATAATAAGTCAGAGCTTTCCTCCACTGCTAAGGGACAATTACATAGACAAGCATGTTGGTTAAAAAGGCATAGTAACATAAAAGCTACTATTGAAGGTCATTGTGATTCAAGAGGCACTAGAGAGTATAACTTAGCATTAGGTGAAAGAAGAGCAGAAGCAGTATCACAATATTTGCAAAGTCAGGGTGTAGATAAAAGTAGATTAGATACTATTTCTTATGGTAAAGAAAAACCTGCTGTGATTGGTGATAATGAAGCGGCTTGGGCTCAAAACCGTAGAGCTGTAACTGTTGTTAAATAATAATTACTTAATGGTGATTTAAGTACCTTGCTAATCGAAGGATTGATGAAATATTTTTCAATTTTTTAGTCGGGTTTAATGGGTAAAATTGAAGATTCTACTTCAATTTTACCCTAAGCAATAGTTAATATTCGATTCAAGTAATACCATTTCCGAAAACTAATTATCTACGTTCGTCGTACTGCATGATCTTCTGCTCCTCACGTACTAGTATTTACGCGCGCAGGTAGCCGACACTCGTACTCCTGGTGCTATAATTTAGTTTTCGGAAATGGTATAAGGGGATATAGCTAAAGAGATTGGATTAGTTATTCTTATCCAGTGTTCACAACCTCAGATTCTGTGAACATTTCTATGTAATAAATTAATTATCAAACCCACGTTAAGACGGTTTTCTTGATTAACTAACCTACAAAGTGAGGTCATTATGTTAGGTTTCATCATTGAAGGGCAAGTGACACGTTATAGTGATAATAGGTCTGTCCATCCTGGCGATGCTTTGGCGCCATCCGCTGCTCTTGACCTTTCTCCTAGTAATCACAGCCCAATATTCTTATGGTTGTCTGGTGGAATATTAAGCCTAGCTGCCTTAATTTGTGTGATGAAAGGAATAGATTATGCATTGGGCTGTTATTTCTCCCGCGGTTCCCATCAACCAATAGCTACTGCTGATCATAATATTCCTAATCCACAACCTCTGTTAGGAGATAATCACTTCGTAGGGGATGTTTTCCTTTAATACCATTTCCGAAAACTAATTATTTACGTTTGTCGTACTTCATGATCTTCTGCTCTTCACGTATACGTCTGTCACACTACTGGACAAAAATAGAAAATGGTTAAAAAAACATATTATTTTAAGTACAAAATGTTATTTTTGAGATAATAATTGCTAAAAACGAGCTTTAGCAGATAACAATTTTTGTACTTTTTCAACCATCTTCTATTTTTGTCCAGTAGTGTGATACGTCTGTACGCGGAGGTAGCCGACACTCGTATACTCAATGGATTTCAAGAGTTTGTTTTTTCATTTTATCGGGGTTTCACGTACCTAAGTGTATGTTCCGCGCGCTCACCCCTTAAAATAAAATCCAACTCTTGAAATCCATTGAGTATACTCCTAGTGCTAATTTAGTTATGGGGAATGGTATAATAGGCATCTGTAGAGGTTGTGTTGACAAAATTTTTTAGGTCCTTTTTTGAGCAGGTTTTTACTGAAAATATAGGCAAATTTTTTAAAATAGGTGGACTATTGACTTGCAAAATTCACCTATATTTTCAGTAAAAACCTGCTCAAAAAAGGACCTAAAAAATTTTGTCAACACAACCTCTAGTTCAGTTTACAGGAAAGGTTAGTTTTTAATACAGTTTGCCATATTTCCTCCCACCCTCTATTGTGAGCTATACCAAGAAAAACTTTTGAGTGCACACATGTTGAAGCGCTGGAAGTGACATAAGCCGCAGCAATGCTACTTGGCACTATTGAATCCTTATCTCCTGAAATATGTAGTTGCGGGATATGGTTTATTGCTCGCGCATATTTTATAGGATTTAAAGATTTCTTTAAGGCATATACGTTATGGTAATTACTAAATCTGTCAATATCCAGATTGCCAGCTATGGTGATTATATCTTGAATATTCTTATTGCGCACTGCCAGCAGTACGGCAACGCCTCCTCCCCCGGAGAATCCCACTAAACTAACTGGCTGATTATTACTTATAGCAATTACTGCGGTGTTGATCGAGGTGATCACTTCCTCAGATAATCTTTTATCTGTCCAATAATCTTGGGTACAGTTAGGATTTAATTCCATTGGAGTGTACTGGCAAGGCCTTGCAAGGCCTTGCAAGGTATACTATGTTAGGTCTAGGGTCAAGGGCGGCCAGTTTTAATAACATTGGCTGGGAAGGAGTAGGGTTGCTAGCAACGCTATAATGCCCTGAAGTAATGCTACCATCTCCTTCAATATAAAATACATAGGGTCTATATTTGTCGGTAATGCGTTGATAAGTTGTAAGAACAAAACCTTCGGCTGGAACTAATTTTTTTTCAAAACTATTGAACGATGCTATTTTTTCCGCCTCTTTAATTTTAGATTCTATTGTTTTGGCACAAGAAGCGAAAAGTAAAGAGAGCAGGGATAATAGTAATATATTTAAACCTTTTGCCATTGCTAGCTCCTAATATCGTCTTATACTATTTTCGAAAACTAATTATCTACGTCCGTCGTACTGCATGATCTTCTGCTCCTCACGTAAATTTAAGTAAGCTGCGGTTCTGCGAGTAACAATTACATATAATTCTACAAATACATATAAATCTACTCGTTGCATAGAATATCTTCACAGAACCTAGCTTAAAAAGGTATCTCATCATCTAAATCACTATGGTCGAAATTGTTAACTGCATTTTTTTGAGGTGTCCCCTCTGACATGCTACTGCCGCTTCCCTTAGAGTCTAATAAAATAAACTGCGAATTAAAATTTTGTAATACTATTTCAGTGGTGTATTTTTCTTGCCCTGAATTATCTAACCATTTTCTGGTATGAATACTACCCTCTAAATAAACTTTCGTACCTTTTTTAGCATAATTTTTTATAACGGATACTAATCCCTCATTAAATACTACTACTCTATGCCACTCTGTTTTTTCCTTTTTTTCTCCAGTAGCTCGGTCTTTCCATGTTTCGGAGGTAGCGACACTAAAACTTGCTATTTCTTTACCATCATTGGTGTGTCTAATTTCTGGGTCACGTCCTAAATTACCTATTAGTGTTGCTTTATTTAAACTACTTGCCACAGTTTATTGCTCATTTTTATGAATATAATTATTGCAATAATAATTTAAAACAACCTATAATGCTACAGGTTTTTTAAAAACCTGCCAATAATTTATAGAAAATAATTATGCAAGAATATATTAAAGTTCGTGGTGCTAAAGAACATAATTTAAAAAATGTTAATATTGATATACCGAGGAATAAGTTCGTAGTAATTACTGGACTTAGTGGCTCTGGTAAATCTTCACTCGCTTTTGATACTATTTATGCAGAAGGGCAACGCCGGTATGTTGAAAGCTTATCTTCTTACGCTAGGCAATTTTTACATCTTCAGAGTAAACCTGATGTTGAATCAGTTTCTGGTCTGTCTCCTGCCATAGCTATTGACCAGAAGACGACCTCTAAAAACCCTCGTTCTACAGTGGGGACTATAACTGAAATTTATGATTATTTGAGGTTATTATTTGCCCGCGTAGGAGTACCGTATTCTCCAGCCACAGGTTTACCAATCAAAAATCAGACTGTATCTGAAATGGTAGATGCCATTAAAGAGATGCCTAAAAATACTAAATTATATATCTTAGCACCCATTATCAGAGGGCAAAAAGGAGAATTTAGACGTGAAATTCTTGAGCTAAAAAAGCAAGGTTTTAGCCGGATTATAGTTAATAATGAAATGTATGAGGTAGATAGTCTTCCAAAATTTGATAAAAATAAAAAACATAATATTGAAGTAATAGTTGATAGGGTGACTATCACAGAAGGCTTAGGCAATAGGATTGCTGATAGTTTAGAAATATCTCTTAAGCTAGCAGATGGGATAATTTATGTTCAAATAGTTGATATTCCAGATAATGAGAATACGAAATTTACTAAAGGACAAAGAGTAATTTTTTCTGAAAAATATTCTTGCCCTGTTTCGGGTTTTCAAATTACTGAAATTGAACCAAGAATTTTTTCCTTTAATAGCCCATTTGGTGCCTGCCCTAAATGTGAAGGGATAGGAAAAGAATTGTTTTTTGATAAAGAATTAATTATTCCAGATGAAAAAATTAATATTAAAGAAGGTGCTATAGCTCCTTGGGGGAAAATATCCTCAAAACTATTTTTAGAAACTTTAAAAGCTTTATCTGAACATTATAAGTTTTCACTAGATACCCCATTTGCAAAGTTACCCCAATCAGTACAGGATACATTACTTTATGGCTCAGGTGAAGATATTATAACCTTTCAATATCATGATGGTTCTAAATCTCAAATAATCCAGCAACCTTTTGCTGGAATAATACCTAGCCTGGAAGAAAAGGAAAGTAAGGCAGAGTCTGCTTTAGTAAAAGAGGAATTATTAAAATATAAGTCAGAGCATAAATGTATAGCTTGTAAAGGTTATAGGTTAAAAGAAGAATCCTTATGTATTAAAATTGCCGATATGCATATAGGGGAAGTATCAAGCATGAGTATTTTACAACTGCAAAAATGGTTTAGTAGTTTGAATGCGCAGTTAAACAAGAAACAAATGACTATCGCGGAACGAATATTAAAAGAAATTAAAGAAAGATTACAGTTTCTTATGAATGTAGGGCTTGATTATCTTAATTTAGCCAGAGAATCTGGAACTTTATCAGGTGGGGAAAGTCAGCGTATTCGATTAGCCTCACAGATTGGCTCAGGACTTAGTGGGGTTTTGTATGTACTTGATGAACCATCAATTGGCTTACATCAGCGTGATAATGCCAGATTAATAGAAACTTTAAAAAAGCTTCGAGACCTGGGTAATACCGTGTTAGTTGTGGAGCATGATGAAGAAACTATGTATGAAGCAGATCATATTATAGATGTTGGCCCTGGGGCAGGTATCCATGGGGGAAAGATAATAGCGCAAGGGACAATTGAGGAGATCAAACAAACTGAAGGTAGTATCACAGGAAGATATTTAAGTGGCAAACAATTTATTGCTGTTCCCAAAACTATTCGTACTCCTCTGCATCCTGGAAAAGTAATCAATTTAATTGGCGCGACTTCTAATAACTTAAAAAATGTTAATATTACAGTACCTTTAGGTAGTTTTACGGCTATTACTGGGGTATCTGGGAGCGGTAAATCTAGTTTAATAATTCAAACTTTATATAAAGCAGCTTTAAAATTTTTAGAACCATCTGCTAAAATTTATTCAGGAGAATATCAATCAATTACAGGATTAGAATATATTGATAAAGTAATTGATGTAAATCAGTCCCCCATAGGGCGGACTCCGCGGTCTAATCCTGCAACTTATACCGGTTCTTTTACTCATATTAGAGATTGGTTTGCCGAGCTACCAGTTGCAAAAGCCCGAGGATACAAAGTAGGTAGGTTTTCATTTAATGTCAAAGGCGGGCGTTGTGAATTATGTCAAGGAGACGGTTTAATTAAAATAGAAATGCATTTTTTACCTGATATATATGTAAAATGTGATGTTTGTAATGGGGATAGATATAATAGAGAAACACTTGAAATTAAATATAAAGACAAATCTATTGCTGATGTTTTGATGATGACTGTGGAAGATGCAATGGTCTTTTTTTCTACAGTGCCTCTAATCTATGAAAAACTTGTTACTTTAAACGAGGTAGGGTTAGGTTATATCAAAATTGGTCAATCCGCTACTACTTTATCTGGAGGAGAGGCACAAAGAGTAAAATTAGCCAAAGAATTATCAAAACGTTCAACTGGTAAAACTTTATATATACTTGATGAACCTACCACAGGTTTACATATAGACGATATTAACAAGTTACTTAAAGTGTTACATAAATTAGTGGATATGGGTAATACTGTGTTAGTTATTGAACATAACTTAGATGTGATTAAAACTGCCGATTATATTATAGACGTTGGCCCAGAAGGGGGAGATAAAGGTGGACAAATAGTAGCAGCAGGTGCTCCTGCAGATATCGCTGCTTGTGCTCAGAGTTATACAGGGCAATATTTAAAAAATTATTTATAGTCAATTAATATAAACTATGGACGTCGTTGCTCGTTGCTTTACCATCGTATCTTCTTCAGCTTCGCGCTTCTTCCAGCGTCCCTAATTCACCTTAATTGACTATAATATGAAACTAATGATTGTTATCGAAAGCAGCTTAAATAGGAATTAGCATGAAAAAAGCGGTAGTTTTAGTTAGTGGTGGGGCAGATTCAGCGACAGTATTAGCAATAGTACACAAGCAACATTTTGAGATTCATGCTATAAGTTTTAATTATACTCAACGCCATAATATTGAGTTACAAAAAGCTCAGCAGTTAATTAAAAATTATAATGTTAGGCAGCATAAGATTATAAATATTGATTTAGGTAGTTTTGGGGGGTCAGCTCTTGTTGATCGGGATATAGAAGTACCAAAATACCAAAATGCTAGTGAGTTAAGTATGGACATACCTATAACTTATGTGCCAGCGCGTAATACAATATTTTTAAGTTATGCTCTGGGTTTCGCTGAAATAATAGGAGCTTATGATATTTTTATAGGAGTACATGCAACTGATTATGCAAATTATCCAGATTGTCGCCCGGAATATATAGATATTTTTCAAAAACTTGCTAACCTGGCAACCAAAGCAGGAATGCAAGGTCAAAATATTATAATTCATGCTCCGCTGATCAATATGTCAAAAACCCAAATTATTAAGACTGGTTTAGATTTGAAAGTGGATTATTCTAATACCATTTCTTGTTATGATCCTTCAGAAGCAGGTTTATCTTGTGGTACATGCCATGCATGTTTAATAAGAATTAAAGCTTTTGAAGAAAATAAGGTGAAAGATCCTCTCAGCTATATGAATAATTGATGAAAATTTACTAACTACTTAAATATATGTTTAATCATTCTTTATATTATCAATTTCCTTTGTTAGACCTAGGTGACATTGTACTTAGGGAGTTAACTACTGATGATTCAGGAGAATATCTATGTTATATGATGAAGTCTGAAATGTCTCCTTTTTTAACTGATAATAACATCCCTAAAAACCTTGAACAAGCTATTGAGGAAGTAAAATATTGGGGTAGCTTATTTCGTAATCGCAGAGGTTTTTATTGGGCTATTGCGCTAAAAAGCAATAATAAGCTGATAGGTACTGTAGGCTTTAATAGCGTTTCTACAATACATCTTAAAGCAGAAATAAGCTATGACCTTGACCCGACATATTGGGGGAGAGGGATTATGCTAAAATCTATTAAAAACATTTTGAAATTTATAGAATATGCAGGGATAGTCCGTATTCAAGCAACAGTAGTCAATGATAATATTCGCTCAATAAACCTTCTGGAAAGATGCCACTTTATTAGAGAAGGCTTACTTAAAAAGTATGAAATTGTTCAGTCGGTTCATCGAGATTATTATTTATATGCTAAAGTAAATTAGACAATAATAGCGTTTGTTAATAACACTTTCCTGCACAAGAACCTAGAGAGTACTACCAAAATACAGGAGGATAGGAGGCCTTCCCAACTTATTGTAAGCAATTTACCGATTCTTGCTAGAAACAATAGACTTATTTCGAAACTCTACTGGCGATGGTAATTTGGCCAATGAATCTAGGCTCAAATCCTCACGGTACACTTAAGCATGCTGCGGTTTGAAGCAAGGAGCCTTCTTCAAATTCCCTACCAGAAGCGAGCTCTAAAAGAAGTCTAATATATTAATATTAAGTGGTCTAAAAAATTTGTCACCAACATCTAACTGAGAAAGGGAAATGAATAGTATTTATACAAAAAATAGCAAATCAAATCTTTTATTAACGCAAATCCCAGCAGAGGTAAAAATTACCCCTCAATCTACTTTTGACCTCCTAAATTCTAATATTAAAGATAGTGTATTTGTGTGGTTATATCATATTAAAGTAGATAATTATACTCCTCATAATATTAAACTAGTTAGTGGTCGTTGGGAAATTTTTGATAGATATGGCAAGGCAGAATTGGAAGATAAAGCCTTAATTAATAATCCTTATATTATAAAAGCAGAACAATCATTTGAGGGAACGAATATTATCCGTTTATTTTCAGATTCTGGATTAATTTATGGGAAATATTTTTTTCTAAATCTGCACACTAATGAAGAATTTTCGGTTAATATAGAGCCAGTATCCTTAGATAATATAATACAAGAAAAAAGTTGGAACTAGGTTGGGGTAAGTAAAATTTAAATTTATCTTTGACCGCATAAAGGTAGTCTAATATTATATTGGTAGAAATAAGATGGTGATAGAAATAAGATGGGAAAAAATAATGAGTTACAATTATACTTATATTCTCTAGCCTATAGATACCGGTTATATTTAGGCGGGATCGCAGTGGCAGCGATTTTTGGGGCTTTATTTAAAATTGTCGTTAATTATCAAACCCGAGAGATTATTAATATTATTGCTCAAAATCCCAAGCATGATGTAACATTAACTATTTTATTATTTATATTTTATCAAATAATGCATCACATGGTATATTTTGTTACTAGGCTATTTGATATGAAATATCAACCTCTTATACTTGCGGAGTTAATTGAGAGCATGTATATTAAAACTATGAATCATTCACTCCATTGGTTTGATTCACACTTGTCTGGAGAGATTGCTAATAAAATTACCGATTTTCAGGATAGTATCTTAGGGTTAATCCACAAGTTAATCCAGACTTTAGTACATTTTGCAGTCATTATATTTGGGATAATCTTTTTATGCACAGTCAACAATATAGTAGCAAGCGTCTTAATTGTATTTATTATGATATATGTACCAGTATTATCAATTTTGTTAAAAAAACAAATGCAACTTCAAGGCAGATGTGTTAAAGCTAAACAAGAAGCAGTAGGGATTATCAATGACTCCATTAGTAATATATTTGGTATTAAGATTATTGGCAATGTATGGAGCGAACTGCAACTAAAGCTAGTGCCTGCAATTAATAAATGGAAGAACTGGGATAAAAAAACAAAATATTATGATGCTTATTACGTAGACCTGATAGATACTATTCTAGCGGTAGTGATGGTAGCCACCCAAATATTTTTATTAGTATATTTATATCAAAATGGGCGAATTACTGTAGGGGATTTTGCATTTGTTTCTACCATTACTCTCATGATACATGCAGAAGTAGGATATCTATTAGATAATATTTTATTTTCTATAAATCCTAAACTTGCTGCTATTCAGGTTTCCTACAATTTTATTAATGCTGCAGCCGATATAGTAGATAGTGTCAAGGCTACATTGCTTCCGCGGGTTAAAGGCAATATTACCTATGAAGAAGTAACCCTAAGTTATATGCCAGGGGTTAACATATTTGAAAATCTTTCCCTACGTATCAAAGCAGGAGAGAGGGTAGGGATAGTAGGAAAATCTGGGGCAGGTAAAACGAGCTGGGTCAAATGTTTGTTAAGATATTTTAATTTACAAAAGGGGCGTATTTTAATTGATGGATATGATATCTCCGAAGTAACCCAAGAATCTTTAAGAAACAATATTGCAGTAATACCCCAAGATATTACCATGTTCCACCGTAGTATTCTCGAAAATCTACAGCTTGCTAAATATGATGCTACTTTAGAACAGATTCAAGAAGCCTGTAAAAAAGCTAGAATACATGAGGATATAGAATGTATGCCACAGGGGTATAATTCAGTAGTAGGAGAACGAGGAGTAAAGTTAAGTGGCGGTCAAAGGCAAAGAATTGCTATTGCCAGGGCTATTCTTAAAAATGCTCCTATTCTTATTTTAGATGAAGCCACCTCAGCTTTGGATTCGTCTACAGAACTACTAATTCAAGCCTCGATTAAAACAGTTTTAGAAACTAGCAATTCTACTACCATAGTTATTGCTCATCGTTTATCTACCCTTTTATATATGGACCGAATTTTAGTATTTGAGCACGGTAAGATTATTGAAGAAGGCACTCACTTAGAATTGCTGGCGCGAAATGGAAGTTATAAGAAGCTTTGGGATGCACAAGTTGGTGAGTTTATCGCGCATTAAAAAAGTAAATTTTGTCTACAATTTTATAGGAATAAAGAACCATGAGTAACCCACAATTTTATAGGAAAACTTCTCCTTATAAATTATCTGACATTATCAAATTAGTAGAAAAAGATTTAGTATCATTACCTGCTAACTATGAAGATATATTAATTTATGACATTAAATCTTTAGAAGAGGCAGGAGCTCAGGATATAAGTTTTTTAATTAATAATAAATATCTACCGCAGCTTTACCAAACTAAGGCAGTTTGCTGTATTGTACCAGCTAATATAGCAGTACCTTCCTCGAATAATAGTATAATTTTATTAAAAGCCAAAAACCCACATTTTGTTTATACGACATTAGTTAATTTATTTTATAAGTCGCTCAAACATTATGCAGGTAAAATCATGCCTTCTGCCTATATAGCGCAGACTGCCACTATAGGAGCTAATTGTTATATAGGGCATAACGTGGTGATTGAAGATAATGTGATAATAGGTGATAATGCGGTGATCGAGTCTGGAACTTGTATAGGTTATGGGGTAATAATAGGTGATAGAGCCCTGATATATTCTAATGTGTCAATAAGTTATAGTATAATTGGAGATGATGTTGTAATATTACCCGGGGCAGGGATTGGGCAGGATGGGTTTGGTTTTTCTACCGAAAAAGGGATACATTATAAAATTTTTCATACAGGTATAGTAAAAATAGGCAATAATGTAGAAATAGGCAGTAATACTACGATTGATAGAGGTACTCAAAATGATACTATAATAGAAGATTTATGTAGAATAGATAATTTAGTGCAAATAGGTCATAATGTTGTAGTAGGCAAAGGTTCTATTATTGTTGCGCAAGTAGGAGTCTCCGGAAGTACAAAAATAGGATCCTACTGTGCTCTTGGTGGCCAGGTGGGACTAGCTGGGCACATAATAATAGGAGATAAAGCGCAAGTAGCAGCACAAGCTGGGGTAATGCAAGACGTTGAACCTGGCAGCGTAGTAGGGGGTTCGCCTGCATTGCCAATAAAAGAATGGCTTAGACAAGCAGTAATATTAAAACAGCTAGCACGCAAAAGAGTGAAGAATGAAAATTAATATTTATTATAGAGTAAAATATGCCGAGAATATGCGAATTTTTTGGAATTTTGATTTATATGTATTATGAAGATCATTTTTCTGCACATTTTCATGCTATATATGGGGAGTATGAGGCATTAATTGAGATAAAAACTTGCTGTATTATTAAAGGCTGTCTTCCTCCAAGAGCTTATGGATTAGTTGTAGAATAGGCAATACAACATTCAGAAGAACTCATGATTAATTGGGATAATGCAATATACTGTAAACCCTTGAAAAAAATTGAACCTTTAAAATAAAAGCAGCTATGTTTGATGAATTTAAAATAATAGAATGTAATCCTTTAAAGGGTTATAAATTAGATATAAAATTTGCTGATGGTAAACGAGGTGTTATAGATGTGAGTTATTTAGTGGGTATAGGAGTGTTTAGTTTATGGGAGGATTATGAGGAATTTAAAAAAGTTACAATTGATCCAATAACGAAAACAATTTGTTGGTGTGGAGGAATAGATTTAGATCCTATTAATATTCGAAATAAACTTGCCTTGATAGATACACAGCTGGCACGCAAAAGAGTGAAAAATGAAAATTAATATTGTAGAGATTATGGAGATGTTACCTCATCGCTATCCATTTTTATTAATAGATAGAGTAGAGGAATTAAATCTTAACGAATCAATTGTTGGTATAAAAAACATCACATTTAACGAACCGCAATTTACCGGGCATTTCCCTAATAAGCCTGTAATGCCTGGTGTGCTAATTGTGGAAGCGATGGCTCAGCTTTCTGCCATTTTAATAGCTAAATCAATGGATTCTACTAAAAACAAAGATGTATTCTTTATGTCTATTGAGGACACAAAATTCCGAAAAATTGTTGAGCCTGGAGATACTATGTATATTTATGCTAAAATAGAGCAAAGTAGAGGGTTTGTATGGAAATTTTCCAGTTATGTCAAAGTTAATGAACAAATAGTAGCAGAAGGTAAATTTACTGCAATGGTTAAAGATAGGAATTGATTATGCGAGCCCCCTACATCCATCCAACCGCTATTGTAGATCCAAAGGCAAGAATTGGTAAAAATGTAAAAATAGGAGCTTTTTGTATTGTAGGGCCTAAAGTTATTTTAGGAGATAATGTTGGGCTAAAATCTCATATAGTTATAGAAGGGAAGACTCAAATTGGCGCTAACACCATTATCTACCCATTTGCCTCGATAGGTCAACCGCCGCAAATATTTAAGTATGCAGGAGAAGAATCCGAGACTATAATTGGTGAGAATAATATTATTAGAGAATATGTGACTATTCAAGCTGGTAGTAAAGGCGGCGGTATGGTGACCAGGGTAGGTAATAATTGTTTATTTATGGTGGGAGTACATATAGGTCATGATTGTCTCGTCGGCAATAATGTCGTATTTGCTAATTATGTTAGTTTAGGAGGTCACGTGAAAGTAGGGGATTTTGCTATCATCGGAGGGCTGTCTGCAGTACTGCAATTTGTACGTATAGGAGAACATTCTATGACCGGAGGGTTATCGGCAGTAGTAAGAGATTTAATTCCCTTTGGTCTAGCTTCGAGTGAAAGAGCAACACTAGAAGGAATAAATTTAGTAGGTATGAAAAGACGGGGGTTTGACCCTAATCAAACTCTTGAGGCGGTCAAAGCAGTTGATGAAATATTCACTGGGGACGGCGTTTTTGTGGATAGAATTGCCCTAGTCTCAGAAAAATATAAAAGTAATATTATTGTAGAGCAAATCATCAATTTTTTAAAGCAAGACACTACTAAAGCATTTTGTCAACCAAAAGCAGACCCTGATGGTAAGTCAAACTATTAAGAGCAGTAGCATTGGAATTATAGCGGGCGATGGGGACTTACCGGTATTATTGGCAAATAATTTTAGGCAGCAAGGCAAACAGTGCTATATTGCTATTTTATCAGCTGAAGTAGATGGAACATTATATAAGAATTGTTCATATCAGTTTTTTAAAATTGGGATGGTTGGAGCAATAATCGAATATTTAAATCAACATAATGTTAAGGATATAGTTCTGGCCGGCAAGGTCAAGCGTGTAAACCTGCGCTCAATTAAAGTAGATTTAATAGGCTCCCTATTACTTGCGCGTATCTTAAAGCAAACATTTCTAGGAGATAATAAACTATTAAGTATAATAATAGCTTTTCTGCAAGAAAAAGGTTTTAATATAGTGTCGTATTATGAGATGTTAAATGAAAGTAATGAAATGATTACCCAGCAGCTTCCATCTGCGCAAGATTTGTTGGATATCACGTTAGGGAAAAAATTATTAGACAGTATCAGCACTCTTGATGTAGGTCAGGCAGTAGTGGTAGAAGATGGATATATTATCGGTATTGAAGCAGCAGAAGGAACAGATCATTTAATCACAAGATGTGCAGATTTACGTAAAAATTCTACCGGCGCTATATTAATTAAAGGAATGAAAAAGGGACAAGATACCAGAGTTGATATGCCTACTATTGGCCTTCAGACCATTCATAACTTAATTAACCATCAGTATAAAGGAATAGCCGTAGAGAAAAATAAGGTAGTTATTATTGAGCCAGAGTTAATGGTAGAATTGGCTAATAAATATGGACTTTTTATTCATAATATGTAAAAGATTAGGTTCTATGAACATTCATTACATAGAAGTGTTTATACTCTTCGCCTTTCAAGAGTTGTTTTTTCATTTTATCGGGGTTTTAACTATGCTCATGCACTATTTGTACGTTCCGCGCGCCTACCGCTTAAAATAAAATCTAACTCTTGAAATCATTGAGTATACAGAACCTAAGTAGAAATAAATATTTATTAGCATGATATGTGTAGGAATTACTGGTAGTTATGCTTCAGGGAAAACTTTTCTATTAACCTGTTTAGCTAAGTTAGGGTTTATAACTTTTTCATCGGATGAATATATTAAAGAGTTATATAGCCAGCCAAAAATACAAAATATGGTTCTAGCTTTACTTCCTAATTTAAAAACTTTTAATACCAAGGATATAGCCAATATTATTTACAGTGATGATTTAGCGAGAAAAAAGCTACAAGATTTTGTTCATCCCTTTGTAGTAGAAAGATTATCGTTATTTAAACAACAAAATAGTAAGGCAGAAATTACTTTTGCAGAAGTGCCCCTACTGTTTGAAGCAGGGTTTAATCAATATTTTGATTTTTATGTGACTACTTTTTGCCGCGAAAAAACTAGATTAGCAAGAGCCAAGACCAGACCAGGGTTTATCTTAAAAAATTATAATAAAATAGCAAAAATTCAATTATCTCAAAAGATTAAGATGAAAAAAGCAGATTTTATTATTAATACGGATGTTAATCAAGTAGATTTAGATAAGCAAATATTTCAACTTATTCAGAAATTACAGTGCGTCAATTAAGAGAAATAATTTTAGATACAGAAACAACAGGGCTTGAACCAAAAGATGGGCACCGTATTGTGGAGATTGGTGCTATTGAGATGGTGAATAAAGTACTTACTGGTAAGCACTTTCATTTTTATATTAACCCAGAGCGGGACATGCCTAATGAAGCTTATAGGATACACGGTATATCAGGTGAGTTTTTAAAAGATAAGCTTCTATTTAAACAAATAGCCGAGGAGTTTTTAATTTTTATTAAAGATAGTAAGTTAATTATCCATAACGCTGCTTTTGATATTAAGTTTATTAATTATGAATTATCTCTATTAAACAACCCTTCTATAGAATTTCTAGAACTTTCTAACACTATTGATACTCTTGCTTTAGCGCGCAAAATGTTCCCCGGCATGAAAGCTAGTCTTGATGCGCTATGTAAGAGATATAAGATTGATAATTCGGCGCGTAAGTTGCATGGAGCCTTAAAAGATGCCGCATTGTTGGCGGAAGTGTATGTAGAGCTTACAGGAGGTAGGCAGGTCAGCTTTGATATTAGTAATAAAGCACAAATAGCGGCAGTAGAAATTACAACTTCTGGAATAAAATATAAAAATATCGTAGTGGTGAAACCAACTAAAGAAGAGTTGCGCAAGCATAAAGAATTTTTAGAAAAGATTCTTTCTCCTCTGTGGTTATATTAAAATTTCCTTCACACAACCTAATGCATAAAATCAAAGTCTTTTTTTTGCATAATATATTGTCTAATTCTTAACATGAGACCTTGGAAATACATTAAATTATGCCAAGTCATAAGCATTGCACCTAAAATTTCTTTTACTTTTACTAAATGATGCAAATAAGCTCTAGTATAGTTCTTACAGGCAGGGCATATGCAACCTTCTTCTAGAGGCATATTATCATCCTTATATTGATTATTGCGTATATTGACCACCCCATGTTTAGTAAAAGCTTGTCCATTCCGACCAGATCTGGTGGGGATGACGCAATCAAACATATCAATACCTCGCCTAACAGCGCCAATAATATCAGCAGGTTTACCGACCCCCATAAGATATCTAGGCTTATTGCTAGGTAATAAATCTACCGTATAATCCAGTACTTTAAACATTATTTCCTGGCCTTCTCCTACCGCCAAGCCTCCGATAGCATACCCTTCAAAATCCAATTCTATCAAATCTAAAGTTGATTTAAGCCGTAAATCATTATATATACTTCCTTGAACAATTCCAAACTGGCCATAGCCTTCTTCCTTACTAAAAGCCTTTCTTGATCGTGCCGCCCACCGGCTTGTAAGTTCCATGGATAATTGAGCGCGCTCGTAGCTAGTAGGATAGGGGATACATTCATCAAAGGCCATAGTGATTGTACTACCTAGAAGCCGTTGTATTTCCGTTGATGATTCAGGAGATAGCATAAACTTGCTACCATCTATATGTGAATTAAAAATTACCCCTTCTTCAGTAATTTTACGCAATTTAGCGAGAGACATAACTTGAAACCCACCTGAATCAGTCAGGATAGGTTTGTGCCAATTCATGAGCTGATGAAGCCCGCCAAGCTTAAAAACTCTTTCTGCACCTGGCTGCAGCATTAAGTGATAAGTATTACCAAGGATTATATCAGCGCCTGTAGCTTCAACTGCCTCAGGCAACATAGCTTTGATCGTACCTTTAGTACCAACTGGCATAAAGGCAGGGGTTTGAATCTGACCATGCTCGGTAGTGATAGTACCCATTCTAGCCTTTTTATGTTGAAACTTTAAGTCAAACGAAAATTTGGTCACAGATTTTTTTACTTTATTGATATTTGGGGCCCATATAGATCAATTTAGGCAGGAAGTCTATTGTTTCTGATAATATTCTTCACCAATTTTAATTTCAGGACGATTATTTGATTTCCGCCAATTATTACTATCTCTTAGTGAGTATATACAGCCGCAATATTCTTGCTTATAAAAGTTTTCACGTTTCGCTATCTCATACATTCTGCTACTTCCACCATCTTTACGCCAGTTATAAGTCCAATAAATTATTCCTTCATAATGAGAAGCGGCCCTAATTCCTGATTCATTAATTTGCTCCATATCTTTCCACCTAGAAATGCCCAGAGAACTTGTAATCACCTTAAAGCCATTTTCATAAGCGTAAAGCGCAGTACGTTCAAAACGCATATCAAAACACATAGTGCATCGCTTACCTCTCTCTGGTTCATATTCCATCCCTTTCGCTCTAGTAAACCAATTTTGGACGTCATAATCTGCATCGACAAATTCTATCCCCATTTTTTCAGCAAAACGAATATTTTCATTTTTTCGAATTTCATATTCTTTTTTAGGGTGAATATTAGGGTTATAAAAAAATATACTAAAATTAACACCTGAGATTAGCATTTGTTCCATTAGATCTCCGGAACACGGAGTACAACATGAATGCAAAAGCACTTTATTTTCGCCGTTTGGGAGTTGAAATTTACTGAGCATAAAAATTTGTCCTTATCAAATTACTTTGCTTGTACAGAACGTTAAACAGTGAATAATAGGGTAATATTTTATATTGACAATAAATTTATTACTATAAATAATCAAATTTAGGGTAATTTTTTCCATAGTACCCCACACTTATTGTTGAAGTTGAAAGGCATGCATAATGTGTTTTCGTAGTAATGAAAACAACATAGCAGGGGTATCACTTAACGAGTTATAAAAATAATCTTTTATCCAATCAAATCCGTAAGTAAATAATGAGTATAATTTACGACCATGTTTTTTGATCTTTATAGGATAAATTTTGTTCTTAATGTCACCAGCAAGCACGCAAATAGCTAAGGATAAAGATACTATTGCAAATAGTTTTTCCAGCTTTTTTTGATCTGTAATGTGGGTATCTTCAATATTAAATCCAGATGACTTGAGAGACAGAAAAGGTCGCTCAATGCTCCACCTCTGCTTATATGCTAGCAAAGCACATTCACCAATAAGCACATTACTAGCAATAAATAGTTGCTCTCTTTCTAATTGCAAACAAGTTATTTTAATTGCCATACCATTGTAAATTTTGCTTTCTATAGTTTTAGTGTCACCCATTTGCATATCGGCAAAACATTTATTCAACTTCATCTTGCCACCGTTGAAATGCTTGACCTTCTCACTTTTTCTTAGCCTGATAGCAAAAGGTAATTTTTGGATTCCACCCATATATTGCAACCATTCCTCACCAACAAATTCCCGATCGGCAAGGATAAGCTCTATCATTTCCTTAGGTATAATTGTTAAAATTTGCTCAATCAATTTCTTTCTTTCATTAGTAGAAGAGTTGCCTTTTTTATCAAGTAACAACCATGCTATAGGAATTGAAATATTACCATAAACGATAGTTGCAACAAAAAAATTCAAATTTTTAATACCAAATTGCCAGCTGGTTCTATCTATGGCAAGGCTAATTTTACCTGTTAGACAGAGCAATTTAACAATAATTTTCCCTAAACTTATAAAGCACATATTTTGTTCTAAAAGCAAACGCTCAACTTTAACAATCTTGGCATGCAAATTGCCTTTAGAAGCGACATACAGTGCTAATTCTTTGATTCTCACAGTTTTAGCTTTTACTACTGCACAAATTAATTCTGCAAATGTTTTAATTCGTGCTGGGTGCCAATCTAAAAATATGTATAATATTTGGTATAGTGATTGAGAGTCCATTAATACCTCCTGTTGCTTGTTTCTCAGCGGAGATTAGTGACTCTCAGTCACTTATTCAATTTATTATTTTAACCCTCCTGTAAAATCTGTGGGGTACTATGAAGTAATATAGCTAGCCAATTATCCTAAAAATTTAAATCCCTTTTAGGGTTTTGGGCAAGTTCTAAAAAGATCTGGCGTTCCAGATCTAATAATTTCTGTTCTTCAATCTCTTGCATATCAATAATACCTTGAAACTTAGCTAGCAACCAAATTTGTAGTTCATCATATCCCGATATATCTAATTCTTTAGATAAGATAATTTGCGGCAAAGTAATGTTCTTCCTTACTGCCACTACTTTTTTTGGTAAGGTTACCTTCAAAGCCTCCAGAAATATCAGCTGTTTATTCATATTGATTTGGGCCGCCAAAATGCCATAATCTAATATAAAATAATCTGCAGAACTGGCTTTATTAGCAGTTAGAATATTAGTAATATTTTTGATTAATCTAGCTTTATTGCCATCAGCACGGTAAAACATTTCCTTAATACCACCAAAGCCTGGGACTAATCCTCGGCTCACTTCAACAAGACCAGCATTTAACTCTTGGTTAGCCACAATAAAATCAGAGTGGAGTAAAATCTCACACCCTCCCCCCAGCGCAAATCCAACTGCGCAACTAATAATGTTTATATTAGAATATTTTAATCTCATCATGGCTTGTTGCCCAAGCTTAAGAAATTCTTCTAATTTAGTAAAATTATTAGTTTTGATATAATGAGCAATCAGCTTTAAGTCAGCGCCAGCAGAAAAATTATCAATTATAGGGACAATATATAGATTCGTTGCTTTTTGCTGGGCCAGATCTACCGCTTCTAGCATTAGGTTAAAAACGTTCTCGTTCAGACAATTCATTTTTGTATTAATGCTAAAAACTAATTTATCTTGATATAAAAAAACTTGAGCTGAATCATTCTTTAATAAGATTTGGCTTTCTTGTAAGTTAATTCTTGTAACTTGAAATTTGCTAGTGTCAATGGTTTCATAATGATTATTTGCAATATATTCTGGTAAGGGGAGGTTGCGATTCGCAACTTCTTTTTTGAGCCATTCAAAACCATCTTTTATATTATAGAGTAGCTCAAACGGGCCCATTTTCCAGCTATAACCAAGCCTCATTGCTTTATCGATATCATAAATATTATCAGTTACCTCTGGAATTAGACTTATTAAATAAAGGTAAAATTCTACTAGGATATTCTTGAAAAACTGACCATCAATAGAACTACTGTCTAATAATTCATCAATGGAATTATACTCCACCTTAAGCTCTTCTATTGGGGTATAGGATAGATCTTGAAAATTTATCACTTCTTTAGTTTTTACCTGATTTATAACTGATAACCGGTAAAACCCTCCTTCTCCCTTTCGGCCTATTAAATTTTTCTCAATCATCTTATCCAAAATTGGAGTTGGAATATAAATTTTGTGATAATGATCATTCATGGGTAAAGAATTTACTAATGATGTAGAAATTAATTTCATTACATCATGACCTATGAGATCATACAAACCAAAAATTCCAGTATTGGGTAATTTGAGTAAATTGGTAAAAATTTTATCTATAATTACCGGATTTAAATTGGCTTTTATAGCTTTGCGCACTACTAATTCAAGTAAATAACATCCTATCCTATTAGCAATAAAGCCTGGCGTATCATTACTTCTAACGATAGTTTTACCTAAATTAACCGTTAAAAAACTGCTTATCTTATCTATAACTATTGGGCTGACTGTTTGATCGGTAACAAGTTCAAGTAATTCCATATAGCGAGGCGGATTAAAGAAATGAGTAATAACGAACCGAGATTTTATAGAATCTGGCATATTAGCTTTTAATTGTTTTAAAGGTAGGGTTGAGGTATTAGAAGCTAAAATAGCACCACTTTTTAGATATGGGATAATTTTATCATATAGCTGATACTTAATTTCAATTTTTTCAATAATCACTTCGATCACTAAATCACATTCAGTGATTAACTGTAAATCATCTTCTAAATTTCCAATTTTAATAAACTCTAATTTACTAGGATGAGATAAAGGAACAGGGCGTTGTTTTGGTAGATTGTCTATTGCTTTTGTAACAACTGCATTTTTCTCATTAGGGTCCTTGCTAGCTATATCAAGTAATACGACTTGGCATGATGAACTAGCTATTAACGCCGCAATTGCTGACCCCATTACGCCGGAACCAATAACACATACTTTTTCTATTTTATTTTGTTCCATCTAGCTTACCGTATTATACTAGTTATATTTCAATTTTCTTAAGAAATATTAGATATGATGCATTAACTATATCATAAAGTAAATTCATTACTCAATAAGTTTACTAAACTTTTGACGACACAATTTAATTATCATATCATGGATTTCTGCTGCACTAAGGTTCAAAGCTGGTATTTGCACTATTCTGTCTAAAAACCTCAAAGATATATATTGAAATCTATTATACACTGCCTGATGAAAACTTATATCTTTAGTCTCAAATTTATTAGTATCTCCTCGCACTTGTGCTCTTGATAATGCAGTTTCTGGCGGTAAGTCAATCCAAAATGTACAGTCAGGTAAGATAGGGGTAATAAGAGAGTGATGTAATGCGTACACTTGCTCTATTGAGATTAACCCAGGATCTTTATTTGTTGGTAGGGACAGTTTATCTGATATATATGAGCCCTGATAACAAGCAGTAGAATCTATAAATCTATCACAAATTACCCATATGCCCGCGTTTAGTTTGGGGATAATTCTTTTATGAATATGTTCATAACGTGCTGCCATAATTTGCAGTAACTCAGACATTGGTAATAATTCTTGATATATTAAAATTTCCCGCATTTTTTCAGCTGAAAGAGTGCCTCCTACTTCGCGGGTTAAATCTACCGGAATATTTTTGGATAATAAATATTGGTATAGCATATTACTTTGCGTAGATTTACCGCATCCTTCTCCTCCTTCAAATGTAATAAATTTACCAGCTTTAGTCATAAGCATAAGACTCACTATTCATTTCATATAATCTGGAAATTGTTCTTTGAAATTCATGGCTGCGGTAACCATTCTGATATATTTGTAGCGGTTCGGTTTCTAATAGCATAAATAGCATAACTTTATAAAAATAAGCATTATCTATAAAATTGATAAATCTGACTGCTAAATCTGTATCATTAGATTCTATTATAGGAAAATTTTCCACCACTATAATAGAAAATTTTTGACAAATATTTACATAATCTGCATAACTTAATTGTCTTAAAAATAGTTCTTCTACTTCCGTAACTAATATTTGGTGGTTAGCAGTTTTAAAAGTGATGGTACGGCCTAAAACCTCTAAGTTTGTTGGAGCTAATGTGATATTTTGAGTTAAGCCTGTGATCAGTTGTTGGATCAAAAGTTTATTATTACGATTAATTGGGTAAATTATCCGTGTATGAGATAAATTGATAACTTTATTTAACCTATAATCATGTTGACTGTCTAAGTGTATGACTTCAAATTCCTGGTCGATTTTTTTAATTATAGGTAAAAATGATTCTCGTTGTAACCCATCTTGATATAAAGAATCAGGCTTGGTATTACTGGTAATAAAGATAAATATGTTATGTTTTATGAGTTCCAAAATTAAAGGACCTATTATCATAGCATCAGTGATATCTTTGATTTCAAACTCATCTATACAAATCACCGAAAATTTTTTTGCATAGGTAGCAGCAATTTGCTTAATAATATTATGTTGAGGTACTGATTTATTTTGAAGTTGATGAATATCTTCATGCACGGATTGCATGAATTGTTGATAATGAGTAATTAATTTGCTAATAGATAGTTTCTGATAAAAATGTTGCATTAACACCGTCTTACCATTGCCTACATTACCATATAAATATACTCCTTTCGGCTCAGCAGCATGATTAGTAAAGAGCCGAAAAAATGGCTTATTTTCTATTTGTGTTACAAATCTCTTAAGCTTTTCAATGATATCTAATTGTTTTTCGTCAAATTGCAATTCAGTCAACAGTTATATTCTCGTTCAAGTAAAAGTAAGTTGATTATCTAAAATTACTTTATAGGTTCTAAGAAATTAATCAACCGATTATTTTTGCAATCTAAATATAGTAAATTTTTAAGCAAGATAAATTTGTCGTTACTACTTACACCATATCTCTAAGATATAAGATCCTAAATCACTTTGGCTATATACACTCTATAGCACAGCCTCACAAGAATTTAAAAAAACAAAACCTTGTTAAGCCAATTACAATAAGGTACCTGCATTATAAATAAATTCGCTTATAATGCCGGTTATAGCGGATCAATTATTAATAACCCAACCATTATTTAACTCAAGAAGTAACTTGTTAGCTGCTCCTTGAGTTAATAAGGCTGATGCCACACCTTTACATGGCATACAGGTTTTTTTCTATTAAATTGAATATATCTTTTATCATTCAAAAAGCTATATAGTTTTTTGAATGATATCGTTAAGCCTGTTAGCAAAACCACCAGTATCGTGTACTGGCTCTCCCTCTAAAATGCAGGCTTGATCATAAATTAATTTAACCAGTATTTCATCCATGTGATCTTTATTACCTGTAGTTATATCACTATTAATTTTTTCAATTATTTTATGTTTAGGATTTAATTCAAGTATTTTTGCTGAAGCCGACATTAATTGTTTTTGTTCAATTAAAAATCTTTCCATACGTATTCCCATAGCTCCATCTCCAACGGCAAGACAAGCAGGACTTAACGTGAGCTTTTTAGAAATTCTGACTTCTTTTACTAACTCTCCTAATATACCCTTAAAATATTCTATTAACTGAGCATATTCTCCGTTGTCTTTTTCTTCTGTCATTCCTTCTGTCGGCTGATTTTCTTTTTCCAAGTCTATATCACTGCTGGTTACTGATTTAATAGCATAACCTTTATAATTACTATTAACATTTACCCAAAAATCATCTACCGTATCAGTAAAAAGAAGTACATCAATATTCTTACTTAAAAATCCTTCTATTTGAGGGCTAGAAAGCAATTTTGCTGGGTCATCACCGCTTAGATAATATATAGTATTTTGCTCTTCTTTAAAGTTACTAATATAATCATCAAGACTAATCATTTTGTCCTGCACACTACTTCTAAAAATGCAAGTTTCAAGCAATTTATCATGATCCGCAGTTGCTTCACATAATCCTTCTTTTAAAGCCGACCCAAAATTGCTCCAAAATTTACTATATTCTTCAATTGATTCATTTTTCTTCTTTTTAAGCTCCCCTAACACTTTGTTAGTAATAGCGGATTTAATTTTTTCTAAAGTTTTATTATGTTGCAAGGATTCGCGACTTATATTGAGAGGTAAATCTTCCGAATCAACCACTCCTCTTAAGAACCTTAAATATGAAGGTATTAAATCTATATTTTCATCTGAGATAAACACCCGTTTTATGTATAATTTTACTCTTCTCTTACGATCTGGATGAAATAAATCAAAAGTTTTTGTTGACGGAATAAATAATAAATTAGTGAATTCCACGGTACCTTCATTTTTATTATGGATAGTCAGCCATGGATCATCAACCGCATAAGATAATGTCTTATAAAACTCCTTATATTGCTCTTCTGTTATCTCTGATTTAGACCGTGTCCACAAGGCGGAAGCAGAATTAAGTTGTACTTCATTAGAGTTTTCATCAATAAAATATATCGGTATTGCTATATGATCGGAATAACTTTTGACTATATGTTTTAACCTAAAATGATCAACATAGCTTTCTTCTTCGTGTTTAACCTGCACTACTACTTCAGTCCCTCTAGCAAAATCATGATTTTCGCAGTCTCCTACCGTATATTCTCCAAGACCGTCTGATTGCCAAACATAGGCCTTATCTTCCCCAACTTTTCTGGAAGTAACAGTGATAATATCAGCAACCATAAAAGCAGAATAAAATCCTACTCCAAATTGTCCTATTAGCATACTATCCTTTTTCGTATCACCGGAAAGATTTTGTAGAAAATTGTCAGTACCAGATCTAGCAATAGTCCCTAAATTATCAATTAATTCTTCTTTATTCATGCCTATACCATTATCGGTAATGATAATCTGTCTTTTATCTTTATCTACCTTAACAGTAATTTTAAAGATAGGATCATCTTCAATGAGTTTTGGCTCACTAAGAGATAAATAGCGTAACTTATCACAGGCATCAGAAGCATTAGATATTAATTCTCGCATGAAAATCTCTTTATTACTATAAAGAGAATGAATCATTAAGTTTAAAATCTTGCCTACTTCAGCATCAAATTTCTTTTTTTCTTGCGTCATATTTAATCCTATTTTTTTGCATATCTAATCTAGTGTAAAAATATTTTTTATTTTAGGTTCTGTGAACATTTCTATCTAATGAGTAGATTTATAGGTATGTTCGCTTGCAGAAGCTACAGCGTGTTTAAATGTACGTGAGGATTCGAGAACGAAAATCACGACGGAATCGACCATTAGATAGAAATGTTCACAGAACCTAAGATTTGACTATATGTTCATTTTATATAGTACTTATAAATGAAAATTTAAACAGCCTAACTCAATATTTTTTTATGATTAGGATTTTGCTAGGAAGTTAATTAACTAAAATATGGTAAAATATAGTGGGGCCTGGCATATATTATAGTTAACTTACTAGAAAATATGTTTGTCTTGCTTATTATTTTAGCGCATTATAAATTTACAATACCAAATTGCTTTCAAATGAGTGGTGTTTAGCACTGTCGAATAATTCTTACTTAAACATATGATAATAAAGACAAAAATATCTACTTTTCATAAAGTGCTTTTACTTAATGTACATATATTACTTTACTTCTGCCACTTATTTTTTAAAACTATTAAGAATGTAAGTGCTGACATAGTTACTATAATGGACTCTGCATTTAGTCGTTTTCGCGCTCAAATCCAATGCCTAGTATCACACAAATATATACTAATTTTATTCTTCACCCATGTTATGCTACCTTCTTACCATAGTTTAGCTGTTATACACAAATCTCCAACCATATTTCCTTTATTTAACAAGGATCAAAATAATGAGGTAATTGGCAATATCAAGTTAAATGATAATGAACATGGGATTATAGTGTCAGGAATAGTGAATAATATTATTCCTAATTGGCCAACTTCTATAGAGGAAATGTCATTAAAAGACCATATTGAAATATGGTTAACTGATGTGAATGATATGCAGTTACCGCCTGTTGGTTGGGGTCATCAATTTGGATATAAGGAAGTAAATAAGGCAGAAGACTGTCTAACAATATTCCCCTTTGCAGGCCCACAAGGGGGGTATGACCAAGAAACGGTTATAAGGTATCGAGAGGAGTGTAAGAAGTGGTATCAGGAACAGCTATTATATCGCCACAGTTTTCAAAAACTTTTCTTAAGACAATGGCAGCTGGCCCCAAACATGGCAAGAGAAATTTATGCTTTTCCGGAATTTCAATTATTAGACAAGAAGACCAAAACTGCACTTGCTATATTGGAACCTGCGGAATTACCAAAGATCAAGTTTTTGGCAGAGAATATTGCAAATAGCGGATACAAATTTCAATTTTTAATTCCCTGGAACTTATTTCCACCAATGCAATCACTGCAAATTCGAGATGTTAAAATACGGGTCGATATATTCCATGCTACAAATGGCAACAACAAACTGACTTCTTACTCTACTATTTCTGCAATAATTCCTCCTCAAGGGCCAGAATTGTTAAATTTATTTTCACTTTCAGTTCCTAGAGAATATTTACTCACGCAATGCAAATATAATTTAGCAATTATTCCTGAAGCTATTTCTAGAAGCCCAGAAAATGGGGGACGCTATCCTACCTTTTCTGAAAATGCTAAAACTTACTATTTACCATCTGATGATAAATATTTGAAAAATATTCTCCTTGTGGACAATCCTACTAGGGGATACCAAACTATACCAGATATTGATAGTAAATCACCAGTTCTTTATGCTGTCGATTTATGGGATAAGAAAATAGGCTTTGATATTATCTTATGTGGACCTAAACTTGCCATCCTTAAGCATAATAAAATCGTTTATAGTGATTTTATTAGTATTTCCTCTGATTTGTTAGAGTTTAAAGATTTTGATAATAAAAAAATAATACTGAAAAAAGGTCCTAATATTTTTTACAGTTATTATGGCTCAGGTGAAGGCGGAGCTAATCCTCGGATGTCGCTAAATATGTTTTCTCTAGATAAAAATAATGGAAAAATAAATTCATTATTAGAAGAATTGCGATTCGGAGAGGAGGAAAAAGCTTTTAATGTTACTTTCACTCCTGATTGGAGGAGAATTGATATTTCTGTCAGTCCTACACGCCTTAGCGACTGGGAAAATGTAAGTTATTGTTTGCACACAACTAATTTAAAATATGGAATATGCCCTAAGTAACTTTAATTCATTAGACTTCTTTTATAGCTCGCTTCTGGTAGGGTAATTGAAGAAGGCTCGCCCGGAGTGCAAAACCGCAGCGTATGTGAGGCTTTAAGCTTAGGATTCATTACCCAAATTACCATCGCTAGTAGAGTTTCGAAAGAAGTCTATAGTTAATTAAGCTAAATTAGGGACACTGGAAGAGGCGTGAAGCCTAGAGATACTAGGAGAGCACGACGAATCCCGAAATACGACGACCTAATGTGAAGAAAGCGACTTGGTATAAAAACATTTTATAGCTACTGATATTTACCTTAAAATATCATGTAATATATTTACTATTATTGCAATAATTAGTTGAAATTATGATAATAATTATGTACTATTAAGTTAGTATATAATGTATTCATTAAGGAATTTTTATGAACAAATGGCTATTTTGGTTATTATTGTTTTTTGCTTGTAATGTTTGTGCCAATCCTGCGCCTTTAGGCTTTACCCTAAACAAAGCCAGTATATCAGATGTGGAAAAACAATATCGAATAATAAAGAAAGAAAAAAATTACTGGGAGGGGTATAATTATTCATAGTACCCCACAGATTTTACAGGAGGGTTAAAATAATAAATTGAATAAGTGACTGAGAGTCACTAATCTCCGCTGAGAAACAAGCAACAGGAGGTATTAATGGACTCTCAATCACTATACCAAATATTATACATATTTTTAGATTGGCACCCAGCACGAATTAAAACATTTGCAGAATTAATTTGTGCAGTAGTAAAAGCTAAAACTGTGAGAATCAAAGAATTAGCACTGTATGTCGCTTCTAAAGGCAATTTGCATGCCAAGATTGTTAAAGTTGAGCGTTTGCTTTTAGAACAAAATATGTGCTTTATAAGTTTAGGGAAAATTATTGTTAAATTGCTCTGTCTAACAGGTAAAATTAGCCTTGCCATAGATAGAACCAGCTGGCAATTTGGTATTAAAAATTTGAATTTTTTTGTTGCAACTATCGTTTATGGTAATATTTCAATTCCTATAGCATGGTTGTTACTTGATAAAAAAGGCAACTCTTCTACTAATGAAAGAAAGAAATTGATTGAGCAAATTTTAACAATTATACCTAAGGAAATGATAGAGCTTATCCTTGCCGATCGGGAATTTGTTGGTGAGGAATGGTTGCAATATATGGGTGGAATCCAAAAATTACCTTTTGCTATCAGGCTAAGAAAAAGTGAGAAGGTCAAGCATTTCAACGGTGGCAAGATGAAGTTGAATAAATGTTTTGCCGATATGCAAATGGGTGACACTAAAACTATAGAAAGCAAAATTTACAATGGTATGGCAATTAAAATAACTTGTTTGCAATTAGAAAGAGAGCAACTATTTATTGCTAGTAATGTGCTTATTGGTGAATGTGCTTTGCTAGCATATAAGCAGAGGTGGAGCATTGAGCGACCTTTTCTGTCTCTCAAGTCATCTGGATTTAATATTGAAGATACCCACATTACAGATCAAAAAAAGCTGGAAAAACTATTTGCAATAGTATCTTTATCCTTAGCTATTTGCGTGCTTGCTGGTGACATTAAGAACAAAATTTATCCTATAAAGATCAAAAAACATGGTCGTAAATTATACTCATTATTTACTTACGGATTTGATTGGATAAAAGATTATTTTTATAACTCGTTAAGTGATACCCCTGCTATGTTGTTTTCATTACTACGAAAACACATTATGCATGCCTTTCAACTTCAACAATAAGTGTGGGGTACTATGGTATAATACCTACATTAATAGAGATGGGAGCAGAGTTAGTAGTTAAGGATATACACGGGGATACTCCTTTACATCATGCAGTAGCAAATAATCACTTACAAGGGGTGAAGCAATTATTAGATGTAGCATCTCCTCCCTGTCCTCAAGTGAGTAATGCAAATACCATAGTTTTTTATATATTGAACCAAACGAATAAGTTAGGTTGGGCTGCAGTAACGCTAGCAAAAAGAAAAAAAGAAGTAGCCCTAAAAGAATATCTTATAGAGCGGGGAGCTCAAGAAGAATTAGGGACTTCTCCAGACAAGTGTGGATTACTTTCTGCAGTACAGAACGGCGATTATGAACAAGCTCATTATCTACTAGATTACGGTGGTGCTGATGTAAATAATAGAATGAAACCTACTGGTTACACGGGTGAGACCCCACTACTAGCAGCAATATATAATGAGGATGTTGGTTTAATCAAACTTTTAGTAAAGTATGGCGCTGAGGTGAATACGCATGGTTTAGGAGGCATATTTCCTTTACAGATAGCATTCGTAAGGGCAATCTTGATTTGGTCTGTTATCTAGTAAAAGTAGGGGCTAATATAGAGAATACACAAAATAACTTTTTTCGTCCTTTAGGAGAGGCTATACACAGAAAACACCAATCAATAGTTGAGTATCTATTAAAACGAGGAGCTAACGTAACACATGTCCATTTAAAACAAGGAGCAAAACAGAATAATTTTGATATAGTTAAATGTTTATTAAAGGGAGCATTACAAGAAAAGGAATATATTTCTGCTTTACTTACAGAGGTTAAGGAAGGTAACCTTCCAATGGTAAAATGTCTAGTAGAATATAGTAATAATGTGAATGCTATTATTGGCGCTAACTCAGAATTTTTAAAAGTAGCAATTTCTAACGGCAATCTAGAATTAGTGAAATATTTAGTAGCGCATGGGGCTAATGTAAAAGCTGATGTAAACCAACCTCTCATGTTAGCAATTGAAAATACAAAAGTGGATATAGTTAAATTTTTATTAGCACAAGGTGCAGATCCAACTGCTCCAAATTGTACCCCTTTAACCTACGCTGCTCAAAAAAAATCAACTAGAGATAGCCTTAATACTTGTGGCTTTTGGAGCTACTGATATACCGATAAAGCCGCAGTACACGCAGGTAATGAAAGCCATTCTTACTGTGCCTGCAAACTCAACTATGTTAGTTCACTATCCTAAGTTCATATTTGGTGAACCTATACATAACTCTAGAAGGACAATAGAAGAGATTATTCAGTATACTTATAGTACACCCCAAATTGAAAAATTATTTTTTCAAAATTTTAGAAAAAATATCAGTAATCATATGTTAAAATATTTACCTGAACGACAATTAGCAGTACAAAAATTAACAGAAAAATTACAAGAATTCTCGACACATCAATATAAGCAATGGGAAGAACAAGGAAAGCAATTTACAGATTGGCAATTAGAACAATCTCCGCAATTAGTACAATGGCAGTTAAAAATGTGGGAATTGCAGGGAGAAGAGCTTAAAGATTGGCAATTGGAAAAAATACAAAAATGGACAGCATCAAAAGCATTATCAGACAACTCACTTTTAACGAGCAGACTAAAGAGTAAATTCATAAAAAATATAGATGACTGTGTAAAACCTATAGTTGTTCAAAAACTCTTGTCTTTAAAAAATGGAGACATTCCAGATAGCTATATTCCATATATCATTGATCAGGTGAGAGAATTCTTATATGGCATATCAAATGAGCTATTGCCTAATAAAGTGTCATTCACTGAGGTTAAAAATGAATTAACTGCTTTACACTCCTTCCTTATAAATCCAATTCAACAGTGTTATGAACACACTTATAATACAGTATTAGAGATATTGTATTATGTTACTAAACTTTTAGGAGATGAAAAATTAAATACTGTTCATACTAAATTGTTTTTAAGTTCACGCGTAGAGGAAAGCAATAAGGAATATTATGAAATAACGGATCAAGAGTTTATAAAACTGAAGGAAGTTGCTAAATATTGGGTGCCAGTATATAAAAAATATGCTTTTACTCTAGTGGATAGCATAATTGAGGTTGTAGAAAAGTTTATATCAAACATGCAAAATGATAAAGATGCACTAATTAAGGCTGTAGACGAGATACCACTCATGGAAAATGGGAATATTTTATATAATGGGAAGGTTCCGATAACTATAAAACTTAAAAAACTATTCGATATAAAAGAAATAGTTTGCTCATTACCCGAAACACTAAAAGGTGGATTAGTAACTGCTGGTCAGCTTAACAGAATAGGAGACTTAACTGCAAATTTACAGGAATTAACAGAAGAATTATCCCCAAAGATAAAAGAACACAAGGAATTACACCTAGAGACAAAAGAGCACAATGACCATAGCTATAATCAACTTGAAAAAGTTGCAGAAGCTGTAATATTAATAGGAGAGGAAACATGGGGTGGTGCGGAAGGGTAAAAATAATGATTTAAAAAACATGTTTTTGCTTATAGTCTCCTACTTAACTGCATCTACCTAAAATGCTTGTACTACTTCATTATATAATCTGGATGGTGTGTGATTTATACACCTTATTACAACAACAATGTAAGGTAAAGTATTATCTAGCTGCTAAATTCTTGACTCATAGAGATTATTACAAAAGTAATGATTTATGTATTTAAGCAAGTACTAACAATGGATTCTAAAATTCGACTTCGTCTGAATTGGACTAAGTTTTATCAGCAGTTGTCTCATGCAGGGAAGGTATGAGAGCATTATGGTATTTCACGTTTTACCTTACGTAAGTGGTATAAGCGTTATGAACTGCTAGGTGAAGATGGGTTATACGACCTTAGTAGTATACCAAAGAATTTTCCTCTACAGAAAAGAAATGAAATTGATGAAAATCTTATAATTAATTTAAGAAAAAATAGAAATCTTGGTGGGCGCCGTATTCAAAGTGAGTTAAAACGTTTACACAATATTTCATTTTCTACAGCCACTATTCATAAAATACTTAAAAAATATAATGTTGCTTCTCTTAAATTAAAACGCCATTACCGCAAGCAGGTAAAACTCTATAGCTGTAAAGTACCAGGAGAAAGAGTGTAAATGGATGTTTGCAAAATTGCTAATAATCTATATCAATACACTGCCATAGATGAATTGTACTAGATATAAGATTTTAGCTTTACATAAAAGACATACTGCAGAGAATACTTTAGATTTTTTGGATCGAGTTATTGATCGTATGCCGTTTCCTATACAACGCATTCAAACGGACAGGGGGCAGGAATTTTTTGCCTATGCGGTTCAAGAATATTTAAGAAAACAAAAAATTAAATTTCGCCCTATAAAACGGCCCAGCATAACGGAAGGTGCAAAAAGCGAAATCTAGCGCCTGTATCCCTGATCGCAATGCACTATTAACGGTAGCTGCTTTTTACACATTTTGTATCTTAATTAAAATTGCCAATTCCCTACAACCCCTTATATCCATTGGTTTTACAGCCAATATTTAAACTTAGTCACCTTTTAAAATGTCACCTCTCTTTTTATAGCTAAAAGTATCCTTTCTTATTTTGTGTTTTCTACTATCACGCCTGTAGGCCTATTTGTTTTTCAGGAGATTCTTTAAATATTGACTTAATAGAATTAATAAAAGTACTACCTATTTCTTTGATTGCATCTATTGCAGGTGATACTACTTCCTTTATTCCTTCGTAAATTTTTTGTAAGCCATTAGTAATAATAGTTGATAGTTGGGCTTCATATTCTTTAGGTATAGGAGTTATATCAGCAATTATATTACTCATTTCTTTAAGTTTATTAGCTAAATGAGTTAGTGATTTCTTGTCTTGTACATCGTCATATTGATCAGCAAATGCATCAGCTATACTTGCTTGTGCGTCAAGGTTAGCTGTAATGATTGATTGACTATCATCAAAGGAAAATCCTACAGCTGTTTTGTTGTTAGCCTTAGAAGTATTAGAATTGATATCTGATAAGTCTGTTATTGATGTCTTTTGTCTGATGAGACTATCAGCTTTTAGTTTCTCCAGTCTATTATGTAGTGCTTGATCTTTTTGCTTCGAGATTAACTTCAGATTGTATTTGTACTAGTAATTTATCTACTTCATCATTAAAATATGAATCTTGACCCGATAAATTACCTAATCTTGTATTAAATTGTTCATGAATTTGATTAAAGTTGTTCATCTCATTTTGTAGATCTTTTTCTGATCTTTCTGTAAGTTTTGCAACTCTAATTTTCAAATCCTCTAATGATTTGTCATTAAATATTTCATTATTTCTTTCAGACATTTGTTTCCTTATAATCTTACTATTTATTTAATCTTCAATGACTATTAAAATCGAATCATAATAATTAATTAGCTTATTTTAATATCACTATATTTAGTATTGTGTAATAAATATCAGTATGCTTTTATAATTAAGTTTTGTTGGTATTGACCATTATTATACTTTTTGTTGGTTGTTGCAAGACTATAAGCATAGAGATGGTTGATATATTAAGTTTATTATATTTTTATTTTATACGCACATGTTAATTACTTTAGCAACCAATGCGCTAATCCCTGTATGGATTTGCGTTAGTGGTGCATTTAACATAAAAGCAGGGGTAGTAACTAGTTTGTTCTTCTCATCTACCGCGATATTATCAGCAAGGCATGTTTGTTCTGTAGCTGCTAATTTTTGAATTAATTCATTTTTGTTACCAAGAGTAATAGTAATTTTCGCATGTTCTTTTAAAGCTAAAGCTAAAAGTGCGGGAGAGATGCAAATTGCTCCAATTGGTTTTGCTGCTTTGTAAAACTGGACAATTATTTCTTTGAAGTCTGCTATAACTTTCGCATTCTCATTATTTGCTGCTAAATCTGATAAATTTAATGCTGCACCAAAACCACCAGGTAAGATTAGAGCATCGAAGTTTTGAACCTTTAATTCTGGTAAGGCTCGTATTTGACCACGCGCAATACGCGCAGATTCTACCAGTACATTACGCTGCTCAGGCATTTTTTCTTGCGTTAAATGATTAATTACTTGCAACTGTTTGATATTAGGAGCAAAAATTTTTACTTCCGTCTGGTGTTTATCTAATTCTAGCAAGGTAAAAACTGTTTCAAAAATTTCAGCACCATCAAGATGTCCGCATCCAGAAATCACTACTGCTACTTTCGTCATAATATTCTTTAAATAAGTTTCTTATAGTTTATAGCAATAGGCATTAATAAATAAAGTGATATTTTCAAAGTTTTACAAATGTTAGTAATACTAATACCATGGTTTTTTGAGGTGTCAACAGTTTAGAGGGTAGTTTGTATTAGGCCGGTATAGAAATTACTTGAGGCTATCCAAAAACAGGGGCAAGATTTTTTTACTTTAAGTTGAAGCGTTAAGATCCATTTTCCAATTATATAATGTTTGTCTCGAAACTTTAGCCATTTTTGCTACATAGGATACGGCATATTTACCATCTTTTATCATATTGACGTATTCCTGCTTTATAGTTTTATCTGCCGAATAACTGCGACCTTTGTATTTTCCTTGTTCCTTCGCGCTTTTTACTCCTTCATAAATTCTTCTGTTTATTAAACTTCTTTCAAACTCTGCTATAGACCCCACCATATTAAACATTAACATCCCTGTATCAGTTCCAGTATCCATTTGTTCCTTTAGGCTTTGAAAACTTATAAAGTGCTCTTTTAAACTGCTAATAATATCTATCAAATCTTTTAAACTTCTACCTAATCTATCAACTGAAACGATAATTAATGTGTTACCAGTTTGAATTTTATCTAATAATTTTGTTAACACAGGTCTTTTAACACTTGTACCGCTAATAATCTCCGAATAGATTTCTTTACATCCAGCATTTTTTAATAAAGCTATTTGTTGATCTAAGGCATCGCGTTGATGTTTAGTTGAAACTCTAGCATAACCAATTTTCATATTTAATATTTTAACGTAAGTTTTTAATGAAGATAATTATTGAAGTTTTTAAAATAAATGTTAAATATCATAGTACCCCACACTTATTGTTGAAGTTGAAAGGCATGCATAATGTGTTTTCGTAGTAATGAAAACAACATAGCAGGGGTATCACTTAACGAGTTATAAAAATAATCTTTTATCCAATCAAATCCGTAAGTAAATAATGAGTATAATTTACGACCATGTTTTTTGATCTTTATAGGATAAATTTTGTTCTTAATGTCACCAGCAAGCACGCAAATAGCTAAGGATAAAGATACTATTGCAAATAGTTTTTCCAGCTTTTTTTGATCTGTAATGTGGGTATCTTCAATATTAAATCCAGATGACTTGAGAGACAGAAAAGGTCGCTCAATGCTCCACCTCTGCTTATATGCTAGCAAAGCACATTCACCAATAAGCACATTACTAGCAATAAATAGTTGCTCTCTTTCTAATTGCAAACAAGTTATTTTAATTGCCATACCATTGTAAATTTTGCTTTCTATAGTTTTAGTGTCACCCATTTGCATATCGGCAAAACATTTATTCAACTTCATCTTGCCACCGTTGAAATGCTTGACCTTCTCACTTTTTCTTAGCCTGATAGCAAAAGGTAATTTTTGGATTCCACCCATATATTGCAACCATTCCTCACCAACAAATTCCCGATCGGCAAGGATAAGCTCTATCATTTCCTTAGGTATAATTGTTAAAATTTGCTCAATCAATTTCTTTCTTTCATTAGTAGAAGAGTTGCCTTTTTTATCAAGTAACAACCATGCTATAGGAATTGAAATATTACCATAAACGATAGTTGCAACAAAAAAATTCAAATTTTTAATACCAAATTGCCAGCTGGTTCTATCTATGGCAAGGCTAATTTTACCTGTTAGACAGAGCAATTTAACAATAATTTTCCCTAAACTTATAAAGCACATATTTTGTTCTAAAAGCAAACGCTCAACTTTAACAATCTTGGCATGCAAATTGCCTTTAGAAGCGACATACAGTGCTAATTCTTTGATTCTCACAGTTTTAGCTTTTACTACTGCACAAATTAATTCTGCAAATGTTTTAATTCGTGCTGGGTGCCAATCTAAAAATATGTATAATATTTGGTATAGTGATTGAGAGTCCATTAATACCTCCTGTTGCTTGTTTCTCAGCGGAGATTAGTGACTCTCAGTCACTTATTCAATTTATTATTTTAACCCTCCTGTAAAATCTGTGGGGTACTATGGTTAAATATAAGCATTATATTTAACATTTATTTGTTGGACATATATATTGTACAGTTTTTGAGTTGGAACATCCTGTTATGTAAGGCATTGTTTTAGTTTAGAAAAATTGTATAATTAGACGGATCTTAAATTTGACAGCGTGCTTCTACTATACTTAAAATTGCAATTAACGATGGATTGGGTAATATTATAATATCAGTAGCTTATTTTTAAACAGCTACTAAAAAATATTGCTGTCTATAACGGTAGATGATATACTAGTTGTAGTCATTATATAAATATTACATAGGTATTTTTTATGTTAGCCAAAGCTAAAATAGTTAAAGGTGGTAAAATCTCTATACCGGCAATTTATCGCAAATCCCTTCATTTAAAAGAAGGAGATGAAATGGTTTTTAATCTCAATAATAATGAACTTACTTTGACTCCTATAAAAGCTAGCTTAAAAAAAGTACGAGAAATGATTAATAAGTACCATAGTGCAGATATAAGTTTAGTAGATAAATTAATAGCGGACCGTAGAGTTGAGGCTAAAAATGAGTAGAGTAATATTAGATTCGTCTGCTCTTCTTGCATTAATTAAAAATGAACCGGGTGCTTTGATAGTAGAAGAGTTATTGGGTGATATAGTAATGTCTAGCGTAAATGTTTCGGAATCTGCTGCAGTGATATTAGACTCCGAGATGAGCGTAGAACAAGGACAACAAGCAATAGAGCCGTTTATCGAATCCGTAATACCGTTTGACTTTGAACATTCTATTACTTGCGCAGCTTTAAAAAAAGATACTAAGCATCTCGGCTTATCACTAGGCGATAGAGCATGTATTAGCCTCGGTATGAAACTAAAACTACCTATTTATACTGCAGACAAAATCTGGTCTGAGTTAAAATTAGAGGATGCCGATATTCGGTTTATTAGATAAACTCAAAAAATTTCCTCTGCTATAAATTTAATACATCAGTTACTTTACAAATTTACACTCTGGCATATCCAAAAAGTTTTAGCATTTTCTCATTTATTAGATAAAAATTGGGAATATTATACTTTAATATATGAGATTAGTAGATTATACAACATTTTTGCTATTTTGGGGTAGGAAATTGTTGTCGTGAGAAAGGACTGTTTGTTGAGATAATAAATTACGTTAAATTGTAAAATAGAAGGATCTACTTTTTTTAAAATTGCTTCTTTTTATTATATGTCAGATCAAATCTTAACTTCTACCTCTAAATTGGGTGCGGATATTATCGGGCAAATGTTAGTAGCAAAAATATTCATATTAAGAATTAGCCTAAAATAACCAGAGCTATGGATTAATGGTATGGATCTCCTGATATACAGAATGCAAAGCAGTTGTAATTTTCTAGAGTTAATATTAAAGGTTTAAAACAATTAATTAAGTCCCTATATATAGTATATCTGAGATTACCACTTTTTCCCAAATAAATAACAAGAATAAAACTATATGTCAGAGTCAAAGAATATAATCTCTACTAAATATAATCTATATGAACGTTATATTATGACCGTAGGTATTATGGGGCAATCAATGCACTACATACAAGCCTATAAAATATTTTCTACTCAGTCGGCAGAGGATATTTCATTACCTGCTTATTTGATTTGCTTGTTTTTATTAATAAATTGGCTTGTTTATGGTTTTGTTAAAAAGGCCAAAGCATTAATATATGCAGAAATTATTGGTTCACTCGGATGTTCAATAATTATTATCGGTACTATAATATATAGTTGACCTTAAATTATTTACTTACAATATAGATATATTTTGGTGTTATATGCTGCAATTATTTAGCTATAATTCATATAACAAAACAGCCATTCTTGCTATTAAAGTTAAAACTAATGCTAAGAATAACGAAATACAAAATTTTATTATTATCAATAATAAAAACTATTTGAAGCTGAATATTAAATCATCTCCAGAAAATGGTAAAGCTAATCAAGAAATAATCGATTTTTTATCTCAAAAATGGAAAATATATAAACAAAACATACAAATTATGTTAGGTCATAGTTCTAATATAAAACTAATAACAATTAAAAATATTGAATCAGAGTTGTTAGGTTCACATTTACAACAATATAAAATTAATTAACTTTAATAAACACCCAATCCTGCTCAGAGGATTGATTTTTGTGAAATTGATAATTTAGTTCTGTAAATTTTTGCAGTTTTTCTGGAGTATCTATAAGATTTTTAGCGATATAATTTATCATTTTACCTCTAGCTTTTTTAGCATTGATACCTATTACCATAGTACCCCACACTTATTGTTGAAGTTGAAAGGCATGCATAATGTGTTTTCGTAGTAATGAAAACAACATAGCAGGGGTATCACTTAACGAGTTATAAAAATAATCTTTTATCCAATCAAATCCGTAAGTAAATAATGAGTATAATTTACGACCATGTTTTTTGATCTTTATAGGATAAATTTTGTTCTTAATGTCACCAGCAAGCACGCAAATAGCTAAGGATAAAGATACTATTGCAAATAGTTTTTCCAGCTTTTTTTGATCTGTAATGTGGGTATCTTCAATATTAAATCCAGATGACTTGAGAGACAGAAAAGGTCGCTCAATGCTCCACCTCTGCTTATATGCTAGCAAAGCACATTCACCAATAAGCACATTACTAGCAATAAATAGTTGCTCTCTTTCTAATTGCAAACAAGTTATTTTAATTGCCATACCATTGTAAATTTTGCTTTCTATAGTTTTAGTGTCACCCATTTGCATATCGGCAAAACATTTATTCAACTTCATCTTGCCACCGTTGAAATGCTTGACCTTCTCACTTTTTCTTAGCCTGATAGCAAAAGGTAATTTTTGGATTCCACCCATATATTGCAACCATTCCTCACCAACAAATTCCCGATCGGCAAGGATAAGCTCTATCATTTCCTTAGGTATAATTGTTAAAATTTGCTCAATCAATTTCTTTCTTTCATTAGTAGAAGAGTTGCCTTTTTTATCAAGTAACAACCATGCTATAGGAATTGAAATATTACCATAAACGATAGTTGCAACAAAAAAATTCAAATTTTTAATACCAAATTGCCAGCTGGTTCTATCTATGGCAAGGCTAATTTTACCTGTTAGACAGAGCAATTTAACAATAATTTTCCCTAAACTTATAAAGCACATATTTTGTTCTAAAAGCAAACGCTCAACTTTAACAATCTTGGCATGCAAATTGCCTTTAGAAGCGACATACAGTGCTAATTCTTTGATTCTCACAGTTTTAGCTTTTACTACTGCACAAATTAATTCTGCAAATGTTTTAATTCGTGCTGGGTGCCAATCTAAAAATATGTATAATATTTGGTATAGTGATTGAGAGTCCATTAATACCTCCTGTTGCTTGTTTCTCAGCGGAGATTAGTGACTCTCAGTCACTTATTCAATTTATTATTTTAACCCTCCTGTAAAATCTGTGGGGTACTATGAATTTTTTCATATAACCTTACTTTCTTCTATTCTTTCACTATGCTTATTATTACTATTTTATAATATTTGTGAATTACTGAGAAATACTATAAAATACTATTAATTTAAAGGATAATTATGCTGAATATTACTAATAATTTACCAGAAAATTTTGTGTATCTAGATCAAATAGATCCTTCTATTAGACAAAATATGATGTACTATAGTACTCATAATTTTATAGGAGAGCAAATTAGTGGTTATAAAGCCGCTAGAGCGATTTTAACTATACAAGCTGCGTTAGCGCTTAAAAATCTTCAACAAGATCTCAAAAAGGATAATTATTCACTAGTAATTTATGATGCTTATAGACCTAAAAAAGCTGTGGAACATTTCGTAAAGTGGAGCAAGGATGTTAATGATCACAAAATGAAACAATTTTACTATCCTTATATTAATAAAGAGGAAATTTTTAAATTAGGCTATGTTGCCGCTCAATCAGCTCACAGTAGCGGCAGTACTGTGGATTTAACGATCATTGAGATTGACAAAATATTGGATACAAAGCCTACTATGACCATGCGTCCTTTAACAGATGGCCGCGCTATACCTTACTTCGATGATAACACGGTTAATATGTATAGTTCTGTAGATCTGATGGATTCTGCTTCTGCTCATGATTGTACCTTAATTGATGAAGAGGGCTTAAAGAATCGTAATTATCTGCGCTCTAAAATGCAGGAACATAAATTTAAAGAATATCATGTTGAGTGGTGGCATTATACCTTGAAAGATGAACCCTATCCACACCGATATTTTGATTTTGACATTGTCTAATTAATTATAGACTATCTTTAACTTTATTAACTATAGAATATATTGTTTGTTTGCTATATGTTCTACCAAAATTTTCAGTCGCTATATCTGTGACGCTTTTAGCGCTCCAACCTTTAGATAAATATAAATGCACCATCTTTTTTAAATCATTTTCTACACTCTCTTTATCAATTTTCATGGCAGCACCAGAAATCAGCAAGACGATTTCTCCTTTAACAATATTAGTGCCATAAAAATTATCAGGTCTTCTAGGTAGCCAGTTTTCACTTCTTGATATAATTTAGTGAGCTCACGGGCCACGCATATTTCTCTATTACCCAAAACTGTCAGAGCAGTCTGCAGCGTATGTTGTAGCCTAGCAGCAGTTTCAAAAAAAATTAAAGTTGCATTAATATTGGAAAATTCAGTAAAAATTTTCTTTTTACTGTCAGTGGTTTTAGGTAAAAAGCCTGCAAATAAAAAACGCGCAGATGGTAAACCGGAAATTGTTATCGCAGTAATTAACGACGAAACTCCTGGTATCGCATCTATATGATAATTAAGTATTTTTAAGTCTTTTACTAACTTAAAGCCAGGATCGGAGATTAAGGGAGTGCCTGCATCAGATATTAAACTAATTATTTCTCCATTATCAATCCAGGCTTTAATATTTTCTCGATCGACTGCAGAACTCAGGTCGTTATACATATGTAATTTCGCTTGGATATTATGTTTTACTAGTAATTTTCTTGATATTCTAGTATCTTCACAGAGAATAATTGTTGAACTCCTCAATACTGTCAGAGCTCGCAATGTGATATCATCTAGGTTACCTATAGGGGTGGATACGATATATAGTCCTGGTTTAAGAATCATAATATAAAAATTTTTTAGTTATCTGCTTAAATATTTTAAGGTTTGAGTATACATAACGTGATTTTCTAGAACAAGATTATTAAGTACAAATAAGATGGAGGCTTAGTACTATGAGTATTATCAAGCAAAATTTTTTAAATATCCTGTTATTAAATATATGTTTTTTTTCTCTGTTGAGTTGTCAGACTCCTAATCAAGAAGTAACGCCTAAGAAACAAATAGCCGTTAAACAACCTCTGGAAATTGCGATTTTAATGCCGTTAACTGGAGAAAATTCTGCCATTGGTAAGCAGTATAACACCTTAATTAAAATGGGCATAGAAGATGGTTTACAAACTTATGCCCATGTTACTTCTTATGATGGTTCTGATGAAAAGCAAGTGCTTGCTGCAATGGAAAAAATAATAGCACGCAACAGTAAAATTATCTTGGGCCCATTATATTCAAACCTTACTACTTTGATTGCTAACAAAGCCAAAGCCCATAATATTATTGTCATTACTATGTCCAATAATCCCGTATTGGCTGATTCTAAACTGTTTGTATTTGGGCATGCGCCATTAAAACAACTGACAAAAATAATTAACTATTTTGTGGATATTAATTATAAACATTTTATTGCTCTTCTACCGGCAGGCCAATATTCCCATACGGTAAATCAGGTAATTCAAAATATATTAATTCAAAAAAATGCTACTTTGATGCGTAGTGAGTTTTATTCTAATGTACAAGAATCAATAGAAAAGGCGGTGGTTACTGTAGCAGCTACTGTAGATAATTTAAATGAGCGAGAAGATGTGCAAACCAAACCTGTGATTTATATATCTGATGACTCAAAAAATATATCTTTGCTATTTGCTAGTATAAGTAAACATAATTTATGGAAAAAAGCGGTAATAATTGGCGATAATAGGATTGATATTGATTATCCAGAGCCTATAGATATAGCATTTACAGGTTCCTTGAATGTTTTAAACAGTGTTGTCGCAGAAAAAGCCAAAAATATTGGTATTAGACATTTAACTTTTATGCATACTATGGCATATGATCTAGGTAAAATAACAGCACAATATATAGGAACTGAATTTACACAACGAAGTTTTCTAGCCGCTATGAACAATAATATTCCCTATATTGGTATATCAGGTAATATTCATTTTGTCGATTCAATTGCTCAAAGGGAATATGATATCATTACTAAAGAAAATAATATATATAATACTATGTCCAACAATTAGATTACTCTATGAGCATTAAAATAGGCAATATCACTCTACCCCATCCGGTGATTTTGGCTCCTATGTCTGGGGTTACGGATTTACCGTTTAGGAAATTAGTAAGGAAATTTAGCAGCGGCCTGGTAGTATCAGAAATGGTCGCTAGTAGAGCAATGATTATTGAAACAAGACAATCGCTACAAAAATGTGCTATCCTCAAAGAGGAAGACACTGGTTCTTGTGTACAACTTGCTGGCTGCGAGCCTGATGTGATAGCCGAATCTGCTAAAATGAATGAAGATATGGGTGCTAAGATTATTGACATAAACTTTGGTTGCCCTGCCAAAAAAGTAGTGGGGGGGTATTCTGGGGCGGCGTTAATGCGAGATGCAAAACTAGCAGCAAAAATCTTGGAAACTACAGTCAAAGCGGTCAAAATTCCAGTAACTTTAAAAATGAGGACTGGATGGGACGAGAATAATAGGAATGCGCCGCTTCTTGCCAAAATAGCGTACGATGTTGGAATACAAATGATCACAATTCATGGGAGAACAAGGTGCCAGTTTTATTCAGGAAAAGCTGACTGGAATTTTATTAAACAAGTGAAAGATACAGTCAAAATCCCTGTGATTGCTAATGGCGATATTATTTCTTTTATTACTGCCAAAGAGTGCCTAAAGCAATCTGGCGCCAATGGGGTAATGGTTGGTAGAGGGGCATATGGCAAACCTTGGTTTATCTCACAGCTGGCCCATTATCTGAAAACAGGGGAGGAGTTATCGCCTCCTTCAATGAAAGAACAATTATCAATAATACTTGAACATTACAATGATATGTTAGGGTATTATGGAACCGATACCGGAGTGCAATTGGCGCGAAAACATATAGGTTGGTATAGTAATGGACTAGCAAACTCAGCGGAATTTAGAGGCAAAATTAACTTACTTACTAATCCCCAAGCAGTAAAAGATCGAATAGTAGAATTTTATGAACAATATATATAAAGAAGGTGTAACAGGATAGTTTAAAAGTTGCATCTTGTAGTTAAAAAAATCCTAATAATTCTTGGATAAGTATAACTGGTAACTTTACCAACGTCATTGCAAGCGTAGCGAAGCAATCCAGAAAAATAGTTTATAAACAAACTCTGTTATGGATTGCGCACGTAAGGCTTAAGAAAGCCTCTTTGCAACGTTTGGGTTATGCTTATTTGATTTTTAACTTTAGGGTGCCACTTTTAAACTGCCATGAAGGTGTAGTGGCAAAATAATCATTGCACAATATACTCATTTGCATAGTACCCCACAGATTTTACAGGAGGGTTAAAATAATAAATTGAATAAGTGACTGAGAGTCACTAATCTCCGCTGAGAAACAAGCAACAGGAGGTATTAATGGACTCTCAATCACTATACCAAATATTATACATATTTTTAGATTGGCACCCAGCACGAATTAAAACATTTGCAGAATTAATTTGTGCAGTAGTAAAAGCTAAAACTGTGAGAATCAAAGAATTAGCACTGTATGTCGCTTCTAAAGGCAATTTGCATGCCAAGATTGTTAAAGTTGAGCGTTTGCTTTTAGAACAAAATATGTGCTTTATAAGTTTAGGGAAAATTATTGTTAAATTGCTCTGTCTAACAGGTAAAATTAGCCTTGCCATAGATAGAACCAGCTGGCAATTTGGTATTAAAAATTTGAATTTTTTTGTTGCAACTATCGTTTATGGTAATATTTCAATTCCTATAGCATGGTTGTTACTTGATAAAAAAGGCAACTCTTCTACTAATGAAAGAAAGAAATTGATTGAGCAAATTTTAACAATTATACCTAAGGAAATGATAGAGCTTATCCTTGCCGATCGGGAATTTGTTGGTGAGGAATGGTTGCAATATATGGGTGGAATCCAAAAATTACCTTTTGCTATCAGGCTAAGAAAAAGTGAGAAGGTCAAGCATTTCAACGGTGGCAAGATGAAGTTGAATAAATGTTTTGCCGATATGCAAATGGGTGACACTAAAACTATAGAAAGCAAAATTTACAATGGTATGGCAATTAAAATAACTTGTTTGCAATTAGAAAGAGAGCAACTATTTATTGCTAGTAATGTGCTTATTGGTGAATGTGCTTTGCTAGCATATAAGCAGAGGTGGAGCATTGAGCGACCTTTTCTGTCTCTCAAGTCATCTGGATTTAATATTGAAGATACCCACATTACAGATCAAAAAAAGCTGGAAAAACTATTTGCAATAGTATCTTTATCCTTAGCTATTTGCGTGCTTGCTGGTGACATTAAGAACAAAATTTATCCTATAAAGATCAAAAAACATGGTCGTAAATTATACTCATTATTTACTTACGGATTTGATTGGATAAAAGATTATTTTTATAACTCGTTAAGTGATACCCCTGCTATGTTGTTTTCATTACTACGAAAACACATTATGCATGCCTTTCAACTTCAACAATAAGTGTGGGGTACTATGATTTATGGCATATGCGATAGCGATAAAAACTGGAGAGATTGAGGAGCAAGAACAACCAGTTAAGATGAAGAAAACGTTAGGGTGTAGAGCTTATTCTGTACTACAACTAGGTATAAAATTAATAAAACAAGAGTATAGTCGTTCTCATAGTACCCCACACTTATTGTTGAAGTTGAAAGGCATGCATAATGTGTTTTCGTAGTAATGAAAACAACATAGCAGGGGTATCACTTAACGAGTTATAAAAATAATCTTTTATCCAATCAAATCCGTAAGTAAATAATGAGTATAATTTACGACCATGTTTTTTGATCTTTATAGGATAAATTTTGTTCTTAATGTCACCAGCAAGCACGCAAATAGCTAAGGATAAAGATACTATTGCAAATAGTTTTTCCAGCTTTTTTTGATCTGTAATGTGGGTATCTTCAATATTAAATCCAGATGACTTGAGAGACAGAAAAGGTCGCTCAATGCTCCACCTCTGCTTATATGCTAGCAAAGCACATTCACCAATAAGCACATTACTAGCAATAAATAGTTGCTCTCTTTCTAATTGCAAACAAGTTATTTTAATTGCCATACCATTGTAAATTTTGCTTTCTATAGTTTTAGTGTCACCCATTTGCATATCGGCAAAACATTTATTCAACTTCATCTTGCCACCGTTGAAATGCTTGACCTTCTCACTTTTTCTTAGCCTGATAGCAAAAGGTAATTTTTGGATTCCACCCATATATTGCAACCATTCCTCACCAACAAATTCCCGATCGGCAAGGATAAGCTCTATCATTTCCTTAGGTATAATTGTTAAAATTTGCTCAATCAATTTCTTTCTTTCATTAGTAGAAGAGTTGCCTTTTTTATCAAGTAACAACCATGCTATAGGAATTGAAATATTACCATAAACGATAGTTGCAACAAAAAAATTCAAATTTTTAATACCAAATTGCCAGCTGGTTCTATCTATGGCAAGGCTAATTTTACCTGTTAGACAGAGCAATTTAACAATAATTTTCCCTAAACTTATAAAGCACATATTTTGTTCTAAAAGCAAACGCTCAACTTTAACAATCTTGGCATGCAAATTGCCTTTAGAAGCGACATACAGTGCTAATTCTTTGATTCTCACAGTTTTAGCTTTTACTACTGCACAAATTAATTCTGCAAATGTTTTAATTCGTGCTGGGTGCCAATCTAAAAATATGTATAATATTTGGTATAGTGATTGAGAGTCCATTAATACCTCCTGTTGCTTGTTTCTCAGCGGAGATTAGTGACTCTCAGTCACTTATTCAATTTATTATTTTAACCCTCCTGTAAAATCTGTGGGGTACTATGGTAACATTGGTATTGTGAAAAGTTTGATTTTCTAAAGATGTCAGCTTCATATTGACTGCATCACCTGTAGTGATTTCCCCTCCTTCTTGCATCAGTATAAGATTAGATTTAAGTCTTACTCGATAGCTCCATCCAAGAGATTGACATAAATTAATTAACGAGTGTGTACCATAAAACCGATTGGCTGCAAGCAAGATCTTAACACCTTCAGGTATCATTTTAGCTACATCCTTGATTAATGATTCTTGCACCTCAAAGCCAATGGCTCCTTGAGTTTTTTCAACCTTCCATGCAATTGGCATGGCTCTTTCACCAACTCTCAACGAAATCATCAAACATTCAAAATTAGTGGATATTTTACTTTGGTCCAATATCAATATAGCAGTCTTTTCTTTGCTAGCGGCCATCGTAATTATTTCCGGAACAAAACCATGCATAACCGGCTTAGGTTCTATCAAACAGTTAGATAACAATCTACTAATATACCTTTCTTTCGATTTAACATCTCCTGTCTTACGGGGCAATACCGCAATCCACTCTCCACTATTGACGCTGCTACAGCTTAATGCAGATGCTGCCAAATCAGCAATCCCACTTATATGCGACTTATGCAAACCAGTAACTCGACTACCTAAATCCTCTTCAATTACCTTTGCTATATGAGCTACTCCTCCAGTAAATATTCGCATCTTATTCTCCAATGATTATTATATTTGGAGATCATATTATCACGCTTTTTTACTTCTAGCAATTTAAGTCGGGTGGTAAGATTTGGCACGTTCTAAAAAACGGTCCCCTCTTGTTGACCATGTAAAAAAACTCCTGAACGGTCACCTATAAATCACTTCTATAAAAATTTCCTTCACACAACCTAAAGTGTACCGAAAAGTTATACCATTTCCGAAAACTAATTATCACGTCGTACTTCATGATCTCCGCTCAGGTAGCGGGCACTCGTACTCCTAGTGCTAATTTAGTTTTGGGTAATGGTATTATTTGGGTTTTCGTAAGAAAGTAGGAATATCATGAATATCGCTCTCTCCTTCTATGGCTGGAGACGGAGATGTTACTGAAGGTCTAGCCGGCTCAGAGTTTTGGCTGGGATTAGTTTTTAGTGAATTCCACATTCTACTGAGCAAAGAGTTCTTATTAATATTGGGGGGAGCTGGAGGTAAGGTGTTATTGTCTGGCATTACTTGGACGCGTAAATTTAAAGGCGGGGTATCAGAATCGTTGGTTTCCCCTTTATCACTAATATATTGGGCAAAATTTGGAATTTCTTCTACAATTTCGGTGTCTCTCGCCTCATAATTATTCGTAGCCTCTTGTGGGGCAATAGTAGAGATTTCTGGCACAATTTCATTAATATATGATTTATTAGCATTGAGTGTTTGATCCGCATCAATCCCGGTAGCGACTACAGACACTCTAATAATGCCATTTAATTCTGGGTTAAATGTTGAACCAAAAATAATATTTGCATCTACATCACCTACTTCTTCTCTAATTCTATTAGCAGCGCTATCCACCTCAAATAGAGTCATATCTACTCCGCCAGTAATATTAATTAACACTCCTTTAGCGCCTCGCATTGAGTTATGGTCAAGTAATGGGTTAGAGATTGCTGCTTCCGCTGCTTTAACAGCTCTCTCTTCACCAGAAGCTTCTCCTGTACCCATCATTGCTTTGCCCATTTCACTCATTACTGTTCTAATATCAGCAAAATCTAAATTAATAAGACCTGGCATAATCATTAAATCCGTCACGCCTCTAACCCCTGCATGTAACACGTCATCAGCCATTTTAAAAGCGTCAGCAAATGTAGTATGTTCATTAGCTATACGGAATAAATTTTGATTTGGTATTACTATGAGAGTATCCACAACTCGTTGTAAGTCTAAAAGTCCTTGCGTAGCTGTTCTAAGTCTATGCCTGCCTTCAAAATGAAACGGTTTAGTGACCACTCCTACTGTAAGAATACCTAGTTCTTTAGCAATTTTTGCCACTACTGGCGACGCACCAGTCCCAGTACCTCCTCCCATTCCGGCAGTAATAAACACCATATTGCTGCCTTCTAAATGTCCTCTAATCTCATCGGCGGATTCTTCAGCAGCTAATGCCCCAATTTCTGGAGAGGCGCCTGCTCCTAATCCTTTGGTGATAGTGATACCTAGCTGAATTTTATTGTCACATAAGGAATGTTCTAATGACTGAGCATCAGTGTTCGCTACCACAAATTTTGCTCCCTGTAATTTGGCATTTAACATATTATTAACAGCATTCCCTCCTGCTCCTCCAACACCGAATACTGTTATAATAGGTTTAAGAACTATATTTTCTGGAGCTTTAAAATGTAAGGCCATAATAATACTTCACTCTTTAAATTTTTAATTATTTAGATTAACCTGCCTTTCAGGTTAGTTTTACCTTTAATTCTCTATAAAAATGCTTGTTTTTACACCATCTTTTCTACTATTACTATTTTATCAAATTCATCATGTGTAAGAAGCTGTAATTCTATCGCAGCTTCTTTTAAGGTAATACCATCTTGGTAAGCCTTTTTGGCAATTTTTGCGGCATTATCATATCCAATGTAGGGATTTAATGCTGTTACTAACATTAATGATTGCTTGATTAATTTATTGATATTGTTGAGGTTTGGTTCAAGTCCAATAATACAATGCACTACGAAACTGTTAATGGCACTAGACATTAAATCTATGGATTGTAAAATATTATGTATGATTACCGGTTTGAAGACATTTAATTCAAGATGGCCATTTGATCCGGCGATAGTAACTACAACATTATTGCCCATAATTTGAGCGCAAACCATGGTTAATGCTTCCACTTGGGTGGGGTTAACTTTACCTGGCATTATAGAAGAACCGGGCTCATTCTCGGGTAAATGTAGCTCACCAAAGCCGCATCTTGGTCCTGACCCTAATAGCCTAATGTCGTTGGCAATTTTCATTAGGCTTACCGCGATGGTGTTTAAAGTTCCTGAAAATTCGACTAAGGCATCATGGGCAGCAAGGGCTTCAAATTTATTAATAGCAGTCTTAAACGGATAATCTGTGTATAAAGCTACTGTATCAGCAAATTTGACTGCAAACTCTTTGGGACAATTAATGCCAGTGCCTACGGCCGTTCCGCCTTGTGCTAAATAATATATTTTTTTCAGAGATTCTTCAACTCTTTCTATTGAATAGGTAATTTGCGTAACATAGCTTGAAAATTCTTGCGCTAAAGTTATAGGTGTTGCATCTTGTAAATGAGTACGACCTATTTTGATTATTTTATCCCAATCTTTCACTTTTTTTTCCAGCTCTACTTGTAACAATATTAAGGCAGGTATTAATTGTTTCTTAGTAGCAAGTACAGTTGCTATATGCATAGCAGTAGGAAAGGAGTCATTAGAAGATTGTGCCATATTGACATGGTCGTTAGGGTGAACAGGAGTTTTACCCCCTTTTTTGCCTGTTAGTTGCTCATTAGCGATAGAAGCTATCACCTCATTCATATTCATATTAGTTTGCGTGCCAGATCCTGTTTGCCATACTACTAAGGGAAACTGATGATCGAACTCTCCTTCTAATATTCTGGTAGCAGCATTATCTATTGCTGCTGCTACTTCTGGCTTTAAATTTCCTAATTCTCTATTCACAGATGCAGCACATTTCTTTAAAATCGCTAGAGCCTTGATCAATTGAATAGGCATTTTTTGATGGCCTATTTTAAAATTCTCAAGAGATCTTTGCGTTTGTGCTCCCCAATAAAATTGTTCCTCTATTTTTACTTCTCCTAAGGAATCAGTTTCTATTCTATAATTTGTCATACACTTTATTAATTTAATTATCTTTACCTTTGAGAACGTATTCTATCGAGCCCATTGCCGTGTGAATTTCCAGCTTATATCCAAACTCGGTAGTCAAATAATAAGTATAATATTCATGAATATTTTCTACATTAATATTTTTAGCATCGCCTTTGCCAAGTAGAATATCAATTTTATCCTCATAAAACTTCAGTTGTTTATCTATTACCATAACTTTGATCTCAAGGGAATTATTATTTTTTACTTCTAAATTAACCTTGATAATACCCTCTTTTTTTAAGCTATCTGTTGCTATAAAAATTAAGCACATAATCATTTTACTTATACTGTCTTTAATGGTAGTAGTGGTAAAGCCTTGAAATATAAGTTTTATATTGTTATTTTTTAGTTTTAAAAAATTTATACTTAATTTATTAATTTCGCCAATCTCTATATTACTATTATCACAAGGGATAGAATATAAATGACGATAAAATTGTAAGCGTCCTATAAGTTTACCTATACTGCCTTGCACTAAGGTGATAGCTTTTTCTTGGTAATCTTTAGATTGTATTAAACGTACACTATTGTCTATTACCCCCATTAATCCTGCAAAATCATGGGATATTTTCTCATTTAAAGCCTGACATAATCTTATTGATAACACACTAATATACACCTTCAGTGAAAATGGTTGAGCCAAAAAATGTACAGTACAATTGACTATAGTGGGATTATGAGACTATCTGTAGGCTCTATTCGCCTAATTCTTCAAGTAATCCTCGACAATAACCACGCTGCATAGCTTCTTTTTTATATTCTTGCAGATACTTTGTTAAATGAATTAAGATCTTTTCAGCAAACGCTCGTAGTTCTCCCTGATATTCTGCACTGGCTAACAATTCTAATATTGCTTTGTCTCCAGATTGCTTAAATCCTAACCCTTCTCGATCTTCTTCATCAGCAAATATTCCTTCTATTATAGAGAAAATTAAATCCTGTAGGCCTGGACTAAGAGCTCTCCACCCATAGGGCAAGAGTTCTTCAGTACTCCAGCTCCACCTCAAAAGATCAAAAGTATAAATAGTATATTGTATATCTTGCGCTACTAAATTACCAGACAGCCATTGATTGCAGATTTGTCTAATCACTGGTATTGCACTTTCCCTTTGCGGTATTTGCTTGTTCCATGGTGTTGCAGTTTCCATTTGTGTCCCTTACTTTTATACTTCCAAGCTAGTTTAAATTGACCTAGCTTGGAATAGACTTTTTTCGAAACTCTACTCGAGATGGTAATTTGTACGTCGAATCTAGGCTCAAATCCTCACAGACACTTAAGTACGCTGCGGTTTGAAGCGAAGAGTTGACTTCAAATTCCCTACCAGAAGTGAGTTTCGAAAAAAGTCTAAGGTTACTTTTTTTATCCAGCTTTTCTCTTTGGACAATAAAGCCTTTAACTTTAATAGACTCTTTTAGCAGGCGGGATTGCGGCTACTTCGTTAGATAGAGTGGTAAGAGTGACAGGTTTGTAATCCACTATCACCTCCCCTTGCTCATCAATTAAAGCTAAAGTATGTTTCATCCATTCTTGATCGTTACGTTCAGGATAATCTTCTCTAGAATGAGCCCCTCTACTTTCTTGCCTATTAGCTGCAGAATATATAGTGATTAAGGCCTGATCTAACAAATTAGATAATTCTAACGCTTCCACTAAATCACTATTCCATATTAAAGATTTATCATTTACTTGTATATGGTTATACTCGTTTCTTGTTTGTTTAATTAATGCTACTCCTTCCTCTAATACTTCTTGGGTTCTAAAGACGGAGGCATGGCTTTGCATAATTCTTTGCATTTTTAGTCGTAAAGCAGCTACTGGGATATCACCCTTGCTATCACGTATATTATCAAATCTGCTAATTATTTTATCTAATATAGAGGTAGGTAAAGTTTTATGTGGCATTTCAGGTTTAATAATTTCAGCAGCTTTTAACGCTGCGGCTCTGCCAAATACTATTAAGTCCAGTAAAGAATTAGAGCCTAAACGATTAGCTCCATGTACTGACACACACGCAGCTTCTCCTATTGACATTAAGCCAGGAATAATCTGATCTTTATTAAGCACTTGCCCATGGTAATTTGTCGGTATCCCTCCCATATTATAATGTACTGTTGGTAATATGGGGATTGGTTGCGTCGTCACATCAATACCAGCAAAAATCTTGGCTGTTTCTGAAATACCCGGTAAACGTTCATGCAAAATGTCAGGTGCTAAGTGATTTAAATGTAAAAACACATGATCTTTGTGTTCACCTACTCCTCTACCTTCTCTAATTTCCATGGTAATAGCTCTGGACACTATATCTCTGGAAGCAAGGTCTTTAGCAGCTGGAGCATATCTTTCCATAAATCGCTCGCCGTTAGAATTGACTAAATACCCGCCCTCTCCTCTTGCCCCTTCGGTTATTAAGCAACCAGAACCATATATGCCTGTGGGGTGAAATTGAATAAATTCCATATCTTGTAGAGCAATAGCGCTCCTAGCTGCCATTCCGCCTCCATCTCCCGTACAGGTATGCGCGCTAGTGGCAGAGAAATAAGCTTTACCATACCCGCCAGTGGCTAATACTACTATATGAGCATGAAAACAATGCAGGCTGCCATCATCTAAATTCCAGGCGAGTACTCCTCTACATTCTCCATTATCCATTAATAAATCAATAGCAAAATATTCTACAAAGAACTGCGCTTTGTTTTTTAAAGCTTGCTGATATAAAGTATGTAATATTGCATGGCCTGTACGGTCTGCTGCAGCACAAGTTCTTTGAGCCGCTTTACCTGTTCCATAGTTAGTGGTCATGCCCCCAAATGGGCGCTGATAAATTTTTCCTGCTTCAGTTCGGGAGAAAGGTACTCCATAATGCTCAAGTTCAAGCACTGATGCTACTGCATGTTTGCACATATACTCAATTGCATCTTGGTCTCCTAACCAATCAGACCCCTTAACAGTGTCATACATATGCCAGCGCCAATCATCTTCTCCCATATTACCAAGAGCGGCGCTAATGCCTCCTTGCGCTGCTACTGTATGACTTCTTGTTGGGAACACCTTACTAATACACGCTGTGCGTAACCCCGCTTTTGCCATGCCAAACGCAGCTCTCAGCCCGGCTCCTCCTGCTCCTACTATTACTACATCGAATTTATGGTGAATAATATTATAAGATTTAGGCATTTAATATGTTCCTTATGGCGATACAATTTAGAATTAGCAGGAATAATATTCTAAATTGCTGTTTATAGTAATGGTTCAGCTATAATCATAGTATAAAATAGTGCTACTATAAATGATACGGCTGTTATAATACAAAATATTTGAAGAGATACAATTAATCCAATACGAAGCTTGATACAATGAATATAGTCTTCAATTATAACCTGCATCCCAAGCATTGAATGATAAAGAGCTGTCAATACCAACACCCCTAATAACATTATATTATAAGGTTTTTGTAAAATGATAATAATGGTTGGCAAATCCTTATTAATGATTTGCTTTATCAAAAATATTAGCCAGATAGAGCAGGGTAGTAAAATGATAGCCGTGATTCTTTGATACCACCAATGAATAGCACCACTTTTTGCTGCACCTGCCCCTTTAGCTTTTGCTAGGTCTGTTCTTAAATTCTCAATCATTATTTTCCCAAACTATAAAATTATTATTAGTCCAAAAATTAATGTCGTCAACAACGAGCAGATTATTACAGCCCAACCAGTTAGGTTAATAGCTCTAATAGAAAAACAATATCCACTATCCCAAATTAAGTGACGTATACCATTAAATAAGTGATAAGACCAGGCAAAACTTATACCTATTAAAGCTATATTTAGTAAGCTGCCTTTGAAATATTGTACATATTCAACACTAAATTTATTAAAGGCTAGGATAATAAAACACCATACTAATATAGCTAAGCTTGCAAACAACCCTATTCCTGTGATGCGGTGGAATATAGATAAAACTGAACTGATCTGTTTTTTATATATAGTTAAATGAGGAGAAACAGGTCTATTATTATAAATTTCCTGCCTTGTTTTGGTCATAATTGGCCTTAAGTTAACTTCAGTCATATAGTAATAGTTTTAATCAATTCTTGCAAGCAAATGAGTATGTCAAATTAGCTTATTTACTTAACTCTAGCATTCTATTTAAAGATAGCCTGGCTTTAATGACCACCTCATTATCTAATTTAATTTCAGGATATTCATTCACCATACAAAGATATAATTTCTCCAGAGTATTCAGTTTCATATAAGGACAATTACTACAGCTAGTACAACCAGCTTGATTAATGGAAGGTACTTCATAAAATTTGCTACCAGAACTCTGCCTGTGCATTTGATGAATAATGCCTGGCTCAGTAAGAACAATAAATTCAGCCCCGTTATTGGTGGTGACATATTTCAGTAAAGCAGAGGTGGATCCTATATAATCTGCATATCTTAATAAATTACTAGGGCATTCAGGGTGAGCAATAATTTGAGCGGAAGGGTTATTTGTACGAAGCTTGATTAACTCTCTTTCAAAAAAATTCTCATGGACAATACATGAACCATTCCATAATTTCATAGATCGATTTGTTTTTTTTATTAGGTAATTTCCTAAATGTTTATCAGGAGCAAAAAGAATCGGCTGATCTTTTGGGATGGAATTAATTATTTTTTCGGCACTAGAGGAGGTAACGATTATATCAGATAAAGCTTTTACTTCAGCAGAACAATTAATATAAGTTATAGCAAGGTATTCGGGATTGTCTGCTCTAAATTTACGAAAATCTTTAGCAGAGCAGGATTCTTCTAGAGAACAGCCTGCTTGCAAATCTGGCAGCAACACTTTCTTAGTGGGGTTAAGGATATAAGCGGCTTCTGCCATAAACTTAACCCCACAAAAAACTATTATATTAGCTGAAGTCATAGAGGCTTTCTGAGATAATTCTAATGAATCGCCAATAAAATCAGCAATATCTTGAATTTCAGCATCTTGATAGTAATGAGCAAGAATTACCATATTTTTTTCTGCTTTAATCCGTAAAATTTCTTGCTCCAAATCAAGATAAGGATCAATATCAGAAGGAAAGAGAGCGTATTTTTTCATATTGGATCAACATTAATTCTTAATATTCCAGTTCAATGGAGTAAGGAGCTACCTTTGAAAATATTTTACCAACGACTGGAATTTTGGTAATAAGGTTACTCACAAAAAAGAATGATGGTATAACGTTGCCTTTAATTTTTATTTGACGCCTGTCAGTTTCAATTATACCGTGCATTGTAAAATCAAAAAATGGACCTTCAGCTGCACTATTAGTAATTTTAACAGTATTACCTATATAACTAAACTTACCCTGCATATGAGTAAACATAATATCTTTATTATTTAATATAAAACTCATAAAGCCTGGAAAAGACACAAACGATACTATTCGTGTAAGAAAAGACATATCTGTAATAATAAACTGCTTTATATCAAATGTCCCGTTTAAAATTGGTATTATTTCACCTTTTTTTACTTCCTGTCTTTTGGTTTCAAGATTTAAATTTATGGTGCCAGTTTTCATATTATTATACATACCGATGCCTTTGAATAGAGCCCCTGCATTATTGCAACTAATAAACCATTGCTCTTTATCTTGTTTATCGGTAAGTAACATTTCCAAAGATTTAGTGCCTATTTTAGAGAATAAAGAGCCAGAAAAGCATTTCGTTTTATCACAATCAATTTGCAGGTTAAAATCATTAAGCCATATATTATTTTGTAGCCGAATCTTATCTATTTGCACTTTCAAATGTATATTTTTGGTATCTGCAGATTTTTCTAAAAATTGCATCATGTTTGAATTAGATAAATCTAATTGTTTACCCTGTATTTCAGCGTTTAAGTTATCTTTATCTAATAGTAATCTGGCAGTTAAATTAGTTTCTCCATAACTAATGGTTGGTAAAGTGATCTCATGTTGATCATAAGATAGTTGAATTTTACCAGCAATTTTTAAGTTATTTTCTCCTGCAAGATTAATATTGAGTCCGTTCTTTAAATTGTTTTCTAGATTTCCTAACAAAGTTAATTTTGCGTCTTGTCCGAGTTTTTTATGGATAGAAATTTTATCAATATAAAATTCTAAATTTTTGAGATTTGCACTAGCAGAAATGATAGATTCTCCGTTGTTTTGGGTCTTATACTCACAATCTAGAATAGTTCTACCAGCCAGTAATTTTATTATTCCAAATTGTTGATGGTTGCCCAGAATAGTAGTTTTTATTTTTAATAAATTTTGGTAATTATCTTTTTTATTATTAGTAATATTGTGTTGATATATAAAATTACTATTATTATCGTTAATTTTCCCTACCCCCGCTACTATTACTTTATCTCCATCAAATGATCCGGTAATTTGGGCATTTTTTAATACGATATTGTTATCAAATGCACTTAGGTTAGCATTAGGAATCACAGTAGAAATATTATAAGTATTTTTAGTATTTGGATTAATTGGTATGATTATGTCGATTTTGGAATTGGCTTGCCCAGTAATTTGTTTGAGATCAATTCCTTGGTTTTTGGTGGTTTGATAATCTTCGGCTGGGATAAAATCAATTAAATCTAATGCTGCCCCTTGCGCGCTTGCCTTAACATTAAAATGCGAATCTTCTATTCCTGTCCATTCAAAAGTTATTAAGCCCGACAGAAAGCTATCGCTACTATATGCTTGGTTTACCACAAAGTTAACTTTTGGGCCAGATATCGTAATCTCAGTATCTACTTTTTTAAGAGCGGGAAAGTCTGGATCATACTTATATTCCAAATCTATAATACGTAATTTGCCCTTGACGGTTTTTTCTGAAATGTCCGATGGTACAGAATTATTATCAAAGTTTAAATTAAGCTCTCCTGTTCTAATATAACCGTCCTTAATATATTCTCGTAAGAATAACACTATCTCATTATCCGGCAAAAATTTTTCGGCAATTTTATAAATCATGATCGGAATATTCTTAATATTAGCTTGCACTTCAACTAAATTATTATAAATTGTCCCCTTTAAGAGTAAATTAGCTTGATCGCTAAAAGTAAATTTGCATTCTGCTGATTTCTCAGAGACTGGCTCCCGCTTATTTTTATATAAGCACACACCTGTTCCATCTGGCAGATATTTACCATATGAATCAAGTAAAGTAATATTTTTAATAGGTGAAAGGTTTATTACTGTTTCAGTGTTATTTTTAAATAGCTCTATTATATGTTTAACGGTGATAACAGTGTTGATTATAGGTTGGTTATTTTCAGAAAGTATTACTAAGCTATCCATGCTAGCCACATTAGTTATTAGTGGAATACTAGTTAAGTTACTGATAACCAAATTAATTTTAAAATTAGTGATTTCTCCCCTAGTATTATGGGCTAAATCCATCAATATTTTGTCAATTGATAAAACATTATTTCTGATTTGCAAATTACCAATTTTTATTTTAGCATTTGCATGGTTTAAATAAATTTCTATACCCTTCTTTATTGGCGTATCTAAATAACCTCTACTTACCATTAATATTAACAAATATAAAACTATAATGGTGGTACAAAGGACTATGCTTAAATTAATAAAAAAATTTCTGATTCCAACCATTTTACTATTTAATTCTAAAAAATTATATATTATTTTAATAAGTCATGCTTCAGATAAGAATCAATATGATGATTTCCCAGATACAGTTAATTAGAAAGTGTTCTTATTAATTTTTTCACTTTTTTAGCACCGTAGCTATTAAAACAGTCTAACATATCAAAATTGTTGCACAAGTTATAGTCACAATTTTGATTTTTTCATTAGACTTCCTGAATAAATCGAAAATAGTTGAGCTTAGTATAATATTAAGCTGTAAACCAAGGGGTAAGTTGCTTTATGAATATTACTTTTATCGGTACTGGTTATGTGGGGTTAGTATCAGGGATCATGATGAGCTATCTTGGGCATAATGTCACTTGTTTAGATACTGATACGCAGAAGATTGCTCAACTAAAAAACAATATATTACCAATTTACGAACCAAAGCTTGAACAGTATTTAGCACCATTAATAGAATCCGGGCGGTTAAAATTTACAGATACTTATAATTCAGATTTACACTCTTCGGAGGCGGTATTTATTACTGTAGGTACTCCTCCTCTTCCTTCTGGAGAAGCAGATCTACAATATATTTTTAGGGCTATAGATAGTTTTAGTCATTGGATTAACCAGGATTGCCTGATTATTATTAAATCCACAGTACCTCCTACCACTTGTAATCAAATCATTACCTATCTACACAAAAAAAATCTACATTTCCCTATTGCATCCAACCCAGAATTTTTAAGGGAAGGTAGTGCGGTAGATGATTTTTTAAACCCAGATAGAATTGTCATTGGTACAAATAGCAAAGCTGCAGAAGATTTACTCCGAGAAGTTTATCTTCCTTTAACTACTAAAAATGCAAAAATAGTAAGTACCGATTTAGTCACTGCAGAGTTGACAAAATATGCCTCAAACTCTTTTTTAGCAACAAAAATTGCTTTTACTAATGAAATGGCAAATTTATGTGAGCAAACGGGTGCCAATATAAAAGAGTTGACGTTAGCTATGGGAATGGATAACAGGATAGGGAAAGAATTTTTAAATGCTGGTCCCGGTTTTGGCGGTTCATGTTTTCCTAAAGATCTTCTAGCTCTTGCGCAGGTAGCTCAAAATTTTCATACAGAGTGTCAAATCATTGAGTCAGTTATAAATAGTAACAACCAAAGACCCTATGATATGGTTAAAAAAATTTACGCTATTATAAATAATTCCTCTATTGCTAAGCATATTGATATCGCGCAGCTTCAAACTTCTGCAACCTTATGTGGGCATAAAGGGCAATTGCAAGGAATAAAATACAATTTGCCTGCTGAAATAAATTTTAGTAATAAGACTATCGCAGTTTTAGGTTTGACTTTTAAGGCTGGTACTGATGACATTAGAAGTAGTGCAGCGATTAAAATTATTAAAATCTTGCTGGATCGAGAAGCTAGAATTCAGACATTTGATCCTATGGGTATGCTGCATACTAAAAAATATCTAGAAGCTTTAAACTATAAAAATATATTTTTTGCAACAACAGCTCTTAAGACATGTCAAAATAGTGATGTAATATTAATTACTACTGAATGGCCAGAATTTAAAACTCTAGCTTGGGAAACTGTAAAAACTCAAGCTAAAAACCCTATAATTATTGACCTACGCAATATTCTCGATGGAGATCATCTAAAATCCATAGGATTTAGTTATCATTGCATTGGTCATGGTAAGGAATTTAAGGAAATATAAGATATTACTATATGCCAGTTGATTTTGTTCATTTAAGAACTCAAAGTTCATACTCGTTTCTTGAAAGTGCTCTGACTATTGAGAGCATAGTGGAACTAGCATGTAAGCACAAAATGCCGGCAATTTGTTTGGCTGATAGAGGTAATTTATTTGGCTCATTAGAATTTGCCTTAAATAGTTCAAAAGCTGGAGTACAGCCTATAAATGGCGCTATTGTGAATCTTGCCTATGTGGAAGGTGAGTTTTGTGAAATCCTATTAATCGCTAAAGATGCAATTGGTTATAAAAATCTTTTGCAACTTGTTAGCGATAGTTTTACTAAAAATGATCGTAAAATTTGTAATCATATAACTTTTAATGACTTGGTTCAATATCAGGAAGGATTAATAATCTTATCTGGTTATACTGAAGGGGTGGTGGGTAAAAATCTAATTGCTAAGAAAGAGGAAGTGGCAATTTATTGGGCTACTAAGCTACAAAGTATTTTTGGAGATCGGTTCTACTTTGAAATTATGAGGCATAATTTAGTACTCGAACAAGCTATAGAAGAAAATTATATAAAGATAGCAAGTGACCTAGCTATTCCCTTGGTTGCAACTAATAAAGTATTATTTAGTAGCATTAATATGCATGATGCTCATGATGTTTTATTATGTATAGCAGCAGGAGTCAATAAAGAGGTAGATAATCGTAAAAGAGCTAGTACAGGTTGTTACTTTAAATCGTCCAAGGAGATGTGCGAGCTTTTTAAGGATCTGCCGCAAGCAATAGAAAATACGGTTAATTTAGCTCAAAGATGTCATTTTATGGCGCATCCTAATCCAGCAATGTTACCAAATTTTACTCATCAAGATATTAATGAGATAGAGCTAATCAAACAAGAGGCGCAAGCAGGCTTACTATCAAGGTTAAATATTAAATTTAAATGGGAAAATACCCCAAGTGATCGGCAGGAATCTATTACCGCTCAATATTTAGAACGTTTAAATTATGAGCTAGATATAATTTGCGGTATGGATTTTTCTGGCTATTTCCTGATAGTATCTGATTTTATCAAATGGTGCAAGAAGCAAGGGATCATGGTAGGACCTGGGAGAGGTTCAGGGGCAGGGTCTGTAGTTGCTTGGAGCCTGTTAATTACTGATCTTGACCCTTTGAAATTTGGTCTATTATTTGAGCGTTTTCTAAACCCTGAACGTATCTCAATGCCAGATTTTGATATTGATTTTTGTCAGGAACGACGAGAAGAAGTAATTAATTATGTGCGCTCTAAATATGGAGATAATAAAGTCGGACAAATTATTACCTTTGGTAAGATGCAAGCAAAGGCGGTAATCAAGGACGTATCAAGAGTCTTAGGGCTGCCTTACAAATATGCAGAGAACTTAACGGAACTTATTCCCTTTAATGCTGTTACTCCTGTGACCTTAAAGCAGGCTATACACGAAGTAAAGGAGTTAGGTTTAGCTGCCCGTGGTAAAGGTTTATATAATTTAGAAGGGCAGGAAGAATTAATAAAGCAGGTATTGGAAACATCTTTAGTATTAGAAGGGCTTCATAGGCATGCCTCGACCCATGCTGCAGGAATTGTTATAGCAGGTAGAGATTTAGTAGAGATAGTACCTGTATATAAGGATCAGAACTCTGACATGTTGATAGTACAATATTCGATGAAATATGCAGCAATTGCTGGCTTAATTAAATTCGATTTTCTAGGGCTACAAACTCTTACTGTAATTACTAAATGTCTAGAACTATTACAAAAGCAGCATATAGAGGTTGATTTTACGAATAGTCTATTTGATGATCAAAAAACTTATGAGTTGCTTTGTGAAGGCAATACTGTAGGGGTGTTCCAATTTGAAAGTCCGGGTATGGAATCCGCTTTAAGACGTCTAAAGCCTGATTCTATTCAAGATATAATAGCGCTAGGAGCATTGTACCGTCCTGGTCCTATGGATAATATCCCTACTTATATCGCCTGTAAGCATGGGTTACAGCAACCAGATTACTTACATGAAATGCTTACCCCAATTTTAGAAGAAACTTACGGAGTAGTGATATATCAAGAACAGGTACTAGAAATCGCTAAAATAATTGCTAATTATACACTAGGGGGGGCCGACCTACTACGTAGAGCGATGGGGAAAAAAATCAAATCTGAAATGGAGCAGCAAGAAGAGATTTTTGTTAAAGGTGCTATGCAAAATAATATTTCGCGCCAGCAGGCTCAGACTATTTTCGCCACAGTAGCTAAATTTGCTGGCTATGGTTTTAATAAGGCTCATGCTTCAGCTTACGGGGTAATATCTTATCAAACAGCTTATCTTAAAGCCAATTTCCTTGCTGAATTTTTAGTGGCTTACTTGAATTTAGAATTGAATAATCACGATAAAATCAATTTATTTATTCAAGAAGCTAGGAATAATAATATTCCTGTTATTCCTCCTAACATTAACCTCTCTACTGGTTATTTTAATATTGTTGATAGTGAGCAGAAATCTATAGTGTACGCTCTTGCGGGCATTAAAAGTGTTACTCTTAATTTTAGTAAAATATTAGAGGTAGAAAGAGAAAAAAATGGTAAATTTAAAAGTATAATAGATTTTATGGAGCGCTTACCATTAAAATCTATTAATCGGAAATTATTAGAAAATCTTATTAAAGCTGGATGTTTTGATCAATTAAATAATAACCGTAATCAATTACTGTTAAGCATACCTAAGCTGCTTGCTTATGCTGCTTCTTATCACACAGAACAAATTTCTAATCAATTTAGTTTAATTAAAGTTAATACTGCCAGCGGTCAAATATTAGTGGAGGTTAGCGCTATAGATAATACAGATGTATCCCTACATGAATTTGAAGTATTAGGCTTATTTCTGACTATGCATCCGTTAAGCAAATATCATGATTTACTATCACGACTTAATGTTTTAACTTCTTTAACTTTAGGGAAAGATATAGAGCACGGTTCGAAGCCAATAAAAATTGCCGGCATAATACAAAAAAAAGATTCACGTATGTCAGGGCGTGGCCGGTTCATAACCTTACAATTATCTGATCAGTTTGGTATTTTTGAATTAACCATTTATAGTGAAGAAGTGCTCAAGTCTTTTGTACATTTACTGAATGTCCAGAGTTTGGTGATTGCTCATTGTGACTTATTCAAGGATGCAGGAGGGGTGAGATTGATTGCTAGGAGTTTCACCACCATAGATGAGATAATAAATGCCTCTCATTCCGAGATAAAACTTTATCCGCAAAATCCTCGTGAATTAGAGAAGATAGTTAACTTACTTAAAAGCCGTGCTCCGCATCAGTCCAAAGTGCCAGCGGCGAGTCTAAATAGCGGTGAATATAATAATGACATATACTCAAATGATTCTCCAAATTGGAACGTAAAACCAGGGGGGAGCACGCGCAGTAGAGATATACTACATGAGCACGCAAATTCCCTGCAGTTTTGCGGAGCCAATTCTGGGGAGCAGCAGAGTATACAATTAATTTTATTCCTTAAAGTGAAGCAGGACAATAATTTTGTTGCTAAGATATATTTACCTAAAATTTTTCATCTTGCACCTGAAGATTTTATCTCCCTGCAGCCATTTATGGGAGTATGAAAGGAGGAATTTGTGCACTATCAGATATAAGATGAGTGTGTGTTTAGAGGTAGCCTGTTTACCTACTACAAACTTCTAGGCCTGGTAGTTTTTGTGATTGGCACAGCCGATTTATCTTGCTGAGGAAGTTGATGGTGCGAAGCACTGCGAGACAATATCTGAGCTTCAGTTCCTACTTTCTCGTTTGGCACATGAGATATTTTACCTTGGATATTTTCCACTGCAAGTTTAGCTGCAGCAGAAAGTGATGGCTGGTCGGGTAACTCATTAACATTAGGTGCTTTAGTGTCAAGAATTGCCCGACGTTTTGCTATTACGTCATGCAACTCTTTAATTTCTTCTTTATCTACAAGTTGGTAGTGAATTATATCTTGTTCTTTATCTAGGGTTAAAGTAGTATTTGGTACTTTTTCTATTAGCTCTTCTAACTTTTGAATATCATATCTCTTAAACAATTTACCAGGGATCTTAAGGCTACCTTGGTTTATCTCTGACATAATATTATCCAATTGTTGCCCATCAGCTTCGGCTCTTTGTTTTTGTTTGTATACGGCCATCAGCAGTAATTTGATAATTTTTACATTTCCTTGACTCCACGTATTATTTAAAGGTGTCAGATCATATTTCATCTTGTTATCCGGCTGGGCTTCGTGCTGTAATAATAGTCTAACCATCTCTACATTACCTTTTTCACATGCCTTATATAAAGGTGTGTAACCTCCTGAAGTTTGTTCGTCAGGATTTGCTTTATGCTCTAATAATAGTGTTGCAATTTTTACATTACCTTTTTCACATGCCTCATGTAAAGGCGTGTGACCTAGTGGGCTTTTTGCATCAGGATTTGCTTTGTGTTCTAGTAATACCCTAGCAATTTTTACATTACCTTTTTCACATGCCTTATATAAAGGTGTGTAACCTCCTGAAGTTTGTTCGTCAGGATTTGCTTTATGCTCTAATAATAGTGTTGCAATTTTTACATTACCTTTTTCACATGCCTTATGTAAAGGCATGTAACCTACTGAACTTTTTTCATTAGGATTTGCTTTGTGCTCTAATAATAGTGTTGCAATCTCTACATTATCACGATCACAAGCAGTATATAAAGGCGTGCTACCCCAGAAATCTTTTTCGTCAGGATTTATTCCACATTTTAATACAGCTTCTATTACTTCTAGATTCCTGTAGCTCATAGCCTGTTGTAAAAGAGTCATGCCTGTTGCTAGGTTATTATCTAAATCTGTTCCTCCTTGTTTGAGAGGTGGGAGTAGTTTAATAATTAATTCATTAATGTTATTTCTTCTGTTTTGAGCTTCCAGTGTATTCTCATTAGATAAATCTGCATGGTTATTAATAGAATGTAATAATGTAGCTGTTATAAAATTCTTGATACTTTGCTCATCCACCTGCTCAATGTCTTGTATCGCCTTACGCATAGAAGCATATACAGGTTGATCTACTACATTTTCGAACTGATACATAAATCTTCGAGCATCTTCACGCAAAAAAAATCTTACAAGTTTAAGCGCGGCAGTCTCGTCTTTTGGCATAGATGCCAAAGTTTTTATAATGATATCTACTATTTCTGGTCTTACAATACGAGTAGTTTTGAATTTATGTACAGTACCATCTTCTTCAAATTCAACAAAATTTGCTCCTCCTAGCCAATTCCTGGGTAATTCATAGATAAATTGCTGATGTGGTGTGGGCTTTTTTTCTAGCGATTCTTTAATAGAATCTATATACATACGGTCTGTGATCATGCTATTGGAAACAGATTTAGCGTCTACATGAGTAATAATAATTAATTTTTTCTTTAACTTGTTTGACAAATACTCTATTGCTGTCTTATTAGTAGCAGTACTACCATTACAAGAGTAAAAATTAATACATTTAGGGCCGTCTGTGTATTTTCCATTGAGTGTACATAGCTCATATATAAATTCTGCAGAAACAGTTTTATGTTTATTTAACTCGATAATATGACGTACAGTACCCTTTTTCTTATAGCGTCCACCATGGGTCTGTAGGTCAATGTTAGTAGCAGGGCCTATTACCTTATTTTGTTTCTTTAGTGTTGTTTTGATCTCATGTAGTTCTATATCTTTTATACCGTCTCCAATAATCAGCCAGTTGTCAGTATTGTTATATAATTCCTTAATTATTAAAGGTATTTGGTGCCTAGGGCCAACAATTAGCATCCTTTCTAACTCCTGGGGAGCAGTTGTTAGTAGTTCTACATTTTTAGCCATGGTTACTCCTATAGTATCTTGAGATAAGCGGCATTATATTTAACATATGTTAATATATATTAAATAATTAAAGAGGAATAAAGTAAAGATTTATTCACAATAACATAATATATTATGATATCTTCTTTACAAAGCTAAAAGGAGACGGAGAAATTAACATCAACGCCCTAGTATTTTCTTCGTAACATTATGTGCTATTCCCTTTAGTCCACTGCTTAGAGCTGACGGGGTAGAGATATTATTGTCCCCTTGCCCTTTGTGTGCCTTATTCTTTTCTGTCAGTTTGTTTGTTACGAAGTTTTGGTCTGTTAACGTTTTAATAGCATCCTGTCCAATATAATCTTGCAATTTTTTTGCTAACTTTTCTCCTGTGATTTCCGACGCTATACATTTTATAAATAAGGAAGCTAGATTTTGCCTAATTGCCCTTTGATCCTCCTTTTTGTCACATGCTAGGGCTAATATCGCAGTTCCCTCGTTTAATATAGCCTCCATATTGTCTACATTTAGTGTGTTACAGCTATTTAAATATTTTGAAAATTGTGTCTCTGCAAATTTTGTGGTATATGCAACTTTTTTCTGTTCCTCATGATTCTGTATAATCAGCATATAGCAGTTGACAGCAACTCTTTGCGTCGAAGGTAAAGGTTTTTTTGCTTGTTCCTGCGTAGCATCCCTAGTCGCTACAAGCTTTTCTGCCGTTACTTCTGCTTTCCCTCTATTTATTGCATCAGTAAAGAACCCACTTTTATTTATTGAATCAGTAAAGAGCTGCTCCTGGTTCATTGTCTCAATAAGGTTTTCCAAGAAAGAATCAGCGTCCTGCTGGCTCCCACTAAATTTCGAATTTATTATATATGAACATATCAATTTAGCTGCACTTTCTCTATCTTTTAACTCACTTAATTTTTTCATTGCCTTAGAAAGCTGCTGTCCGTTTGTGGCGATTTCATCAAGACAAGATTGTATACAAGTGTCTCTCATCATTTTCCGTGGTCCATCATACATTGGGTCTTCAATAGTGCGCTTATCTTCAGGCCACTCTAAGCGAAGGTCAGGGACAAATGTTGAGAGGTAAAAAGTAATTTTGGGAGAAGATAATGAGCAGCCAGGGGTAAATTCCTCGCCTTGTAAAGCAGAAATATCTGCTTCTACAACTCCTGTAATCCAGTGAATTGGAGTGGGAATTGGTAGTGTGAAATCTTCCTTAGGAGTAGCGCGCAATGCCATATTAGTTAGATTCTGCAATTTCACTATACCTGGCTTGGCTATGTCAATTACTAAAGAAACCCTACCTTTTGTCTCCTGCAAATCTATATTGTAATCTCTTTGGACATTATTAATATTAAAAATCTTATCTAGAGTCTCATTGAACGTCACGGTTTCATCTAACTTCACTGTCTTAGCTGCGCTATCAAGCCAACCTGCCTCCAACATACCTTGATGGCTGATGGTTTGTATACAATCTTTCTGTTCATTAGTTAATGATGATAATGTTTCTGTCTCAATATCAATGATCCGTGCTCTATCTTGATTTTTTAATATAATCATCGCTCTCGGCCAGTCTCTCTTAGCATCGTCTTGCTGTCGTTTTTTATACTCCTGCAACTCATTTTGTAAATCACTTTGTAATTCTTCTCGTGTTAAGAGGTTGTTAGCAAGCTGAAGCAACATTTTCGCAGCAATTTTTTGAGGAGTTAAAATAGTCTGGGAGCAATGTTGCAAAAATTCTAACAGTTCAGGAGAGTAGCCATTATTTAGTGTCTTCACTTCATCCAAAAACTCCTGCTTAAAAACTGGCACCTCTTTTCCTCCTATAGGAAGACTAGCTTGCCATTCTGCAGGATTTGCCAGGTCATTTAAGAGATAAGGGCAACATTTTCTTTTTATCTCTTCTATTGAAGCAGAATTATTGTTCTGAAGAAATTTGTGGGTAAATGCTATCCCTTTAGTTACAAATTCGTTTCCTAGCAATTTGAATTTATCTAGGTTAAAAGAGATAGAGGGAGTAGGTATCAAGTCCTTAGGTAGGGAGGGGGCCTCAAGATCAATCTTAAAAACCTGGCTAGGTTGCATTTCTCCTTCTGTTTCTAGAATAATGCTCATATTTATCTCCTATAAGAAGTGACATGGTCTATCTTCAATCTGTATCTTTAATTAATTTAAGTATTACACTTAATATTAAGATTGTTAACAAATTTACTCGTAAATGAGAGAAGAAATATTAACATATCACGAGAACATATGGTATAAATGCACAATTTTTTAAAAGCTCTATTAAAGTTTTACAGTAGTGCTAATTCATTACACTGCAGAAGCACCTTTTACAATAACATATTCGATTTAAAGCTAAAATATTCATTACCGGCAATGATGACATGGTCATGTACTAGGATATTCATATGAGCACAGGTTTTGACTATAGTATTTGTAAGAAGAATATCAGTATTTGAGGGTTTACTATTACCACTTGGGTGGTTATGCACTAATATAATGGCGCTTGCTTCATTAAATAAAGCTCTTTTAATGATTTCCCTAGGATAGATGGCGGCTTGATCTATAGTTCCGTGGCTTAAAATTTCATCAGCAAGTAAAATATTTTTTTTATTTAAAAATAAAACCCTAAATTGTTCCAGTTGCAGGCTACCCATAACAGTTTTTAGGTAGTCTATTAACACACTCCAAGAACTAATAATATTTTGTTTTATTACTTTTTGCTTTAGCATTCTATTAATTAACTCGCGAAGGATAATAAAATTGATGTATAAATTTTCATTAGTGCCTTTTACACTGAGTAATTTTTCTTTATTAGAATTTAACAAACCAGAAAAGTCGCCAAATTTCTCCATTAATTCTTTGGCTAAGGGCTTAACATCTCTGCGCGGTATAACTAAAAATAATATTAGTTCTAGTAATTCATAATCAAGAAGATTGTCTGGCGAACAATTGAGGCGCTGTTTTAAACGTTGTCTATGTCCCATATAATGAGGTATATTATCTTGCATATTTATAGTGTGTAAGGCGGATACATTAACCGTTTTGGGGATAGAGTAAAAATTTCAAAACCATTCGCAGTTACTCCTATAGTGTGTTCAAACTGAGATGATAATGATTTATCCTTGGTAGTGACGGTCCAACCGTCTAATTTACTTAAAGTGGTCGCATAATGTCCGCTATTGACCATAGGTTCAATAGTAAAAAACATTCCTGTTTCCAATATAGGTCCTGTTCCTACCTGACCATAATGTAGTACTGAAGGCTCTGTATGGAATATCCGTCCTATGCCGTGGCCGGTATAATCTCGTACCACGGAATAATTATGCTTTTCTACATAATGTTGTATAGCATTTCCTATCGTACCTAGATGTACTCCAGGCTTGACTAGTTCGATGCCAATCATCATGGCATTATAAGTAACTTGTATTAGGCGTTTTGCTTTAATACTGACATCTCCAACATAATACATCCTGCTAGTATCTCCATGCCACCCATTTACAATTACCGTTACATCAATATTAATTATATCACCATTTTTCAGGATTTTCTCACTTGGAATACCATGGCATACTACATGATTAACAGAGGTGCAAATTGATTTTGGATAGCCCTTATAATTTAAGGGAGCAGGGACGGCATTATTAGATATAATAAAATCATGGCAAAGGTTATTTAAGAAGTTGGTATCTACTCCTGGTGTTACATGTTCTGTAATAAAGTCTAAAGTTTCAGCAGCAAGCTTGCCGGCGATGCGCATTTGTTTAAAATCTTCTAGTGAATGAATTGTTATTGTCATATATATACTAACTTGTTATTTTTTTAAATCTTTATTTGAATTTTTTAGCATGTTTTCAACTTCCCTGACCTTGAAAAAACTATAAGATAATGTTATCACATGAACATCCTGCATTTCTGGATCTTTTTCTAATTCGGGGTCTATCAGGAATGTGACTGGCATTAACATCTTTTGTCCTGCTTTCAGCAATTGTTCCTCAAAGCAGAAACAATGAATTTTTATAAAATATTTGCCAGCTTTATTAGGGGTCACATTATAAATGGAAGTGCCGACTATATCCTTACTACTTAAATTTTCTGTTTCATAAAAAACTAAGGTGTTATGTCCGGGAATAGAAGTGGTTCTACGTTGTTTCGGAGTAAATTTCCAAGGTAAATCTTTATCAACATTGGAGTCAAATTCTATACTGATAATTCTCTTGCCTTTCGGCCTTTTATGATAATAAGTAGTAGTGTCTTGTCGAGTGACAGTGCCTCCATATCCAGTCATTTTGCAAAATAGATTATAAATAGGGACAGCGGCAAAGCTTAACATGACCATACTAAGTGTTAAACTGACTAACGCCAAAGCAAAATGTTTATTAGATGTTTGTGTCACTATTTTTCTCGTAAGTAATAAGAAGCCTATTTAAAATATTTCCAACTTATGTTATAATACCCTTAATTTAATAATCAGTGATCCTTATTCATGCTTAAATGGGGTGTGTATACTGCTCGCACCTGAAGAGTTGATAGACGATAGAATCAAAATCAAGATAGTAGCAGGAGCCAAAGGGTCAAGGAGCAAAAGCAGTACATATTAGTACGTTGCTACCTTGAACCCTGAAGAACGACAACGCAATTCTTGATTTTCATCGAGTATATTCTTCCCTAATGTATAGGACCATAAGTTAATAATTAGTCTTTTTTATCAGTTTCTTAAATTTTATAGGTTATTATATGTCTAATAACACTAGTTTGCCAGTCATTTCTGCGGAAACAGGATTTTATCAATACCTGCAAAAGATTAACAAGATTCCTTCTCTTTCGCCTGAAGAAGAGTTTTTACTTGCAAAGTCTTATCTTGATAATCAGGACCTTGAAGCTGCTCATAGGCTAGTAACTAGTCACTTAAAGCTAGTCGCCAAAATAGCAATTAGTTATAGGAATTATGGGTTGCCGCTTAGTGAGCTAGTATCTGAAGGGAATCTAGGTCTTATGCAAGCGGTCAAAAAATATAATCCTGATTTAGGTTTTCGTTTGTCGACTTACGCTATGTGGTGGATTAAAGCGGCAATTCAGGAATATGTATTAAAATCTTGGTCGTTAGTTAAGATTGGCACTACTGCTGCACAGAAAAAATTATTTTTTAGTCTTGGTAAAATTAAACAAAAGATTACTAAGATATGTTCAAGAGCTGTAACAGAACAAGATTTTACTCAAATTGCCAATGAACTTGGCGTTAGTAGAAATGAAGTAAGTGAAATGAATTCTAGGTTATCTGGCCCTGATTTATCTTTAAATAATCTGGTAAATAATAGTGAGAATAGTGCAGGGGAGTTAATTGAATTTTTACCTGAGCCTCGCTTAAACCAAGAATTAAAATTAATCAGTAAACAGGATGCTATCAAAAAACAGAATTTATTAGCTCAAGCTATGAAACTATTAAATACGCGAGAGCTCCATATTTTAACAGAACGTAAATTAAAGGATTCCCCTACTACGCTTGATATACTGAGCATTGAATATAATATTTCTAAAGAAAGAATCAGGCAAATTGAAAATGCTGCTTTCGAGAAAATTAAAAATTTTATGCTACAACATATGCCAAAATATGCCTAATAAAAATCTAGGCATATTAGCTACTTTACCTTAAATCTTTGTAATGAAAGATTATTTATCGATATATATACACTGGCCCTTTTGCCTTTCAAAATGTCCTTATTGCGATTTTAATTCTCATGTTGCTGATCAAATTGGGCATGATATATGGCTAAAAAGTTATATCGGTGAGCTGGAATATTTTCAAGCTATTATTCACAATAAATATGTAAGATCTATCTTTTTTGGGGGAGGCACTCCATCTTTGATGAAACCGTATGTAGTTGAGGGAGTAATAAATAGAATAGCAGCATTAGCTATAATAGATGAGCACACAGAAATTACTTTAGAGACTAATCCTACCTCTTTCGAATCTAAGAAATTTAAAGATTTTCGTTTAGCAGGAGTTAATCGGGTATCGGTGGGGGTGCAGTCGCTAGTAGATGAGGATTTAAAGGTATTAGGGCGCCAACATGACGTTAAGCAAGGAATGCAAACTATTGAAATAGCGCGTAATCTTTTCCCTAAAATATCTTTTGATTTAATTTATGCTCGAACTAATCAAACGTTAGCTGATTGGCAAAATGAGCTCACGAATGCTATGCAGCTGGCCTCTGGACATATTTCATTATACCAATTAGTTATCGAAAAAGGGACGTTATTCTATAAATTATTTAACGAAGGGAAGCTAGCAATTATTGATACCGATATTGCAGCTGATATGTATGAATGGACTAATTGGTATTTAAAAACGCAAGGATATAATAGGTATGAAATATCTAATTACGCTCTGTTTGGTCAGGAATGCAAACATAATTTGACTTATTGGCAATATAATAATTATTTAGGGATTGGGCCAGGGGCACATAGTAGAATTAATATCTATAATAATGCTCCTGAGCCTACTATCCACAGCATGATGATGTGGCATCAGCCAGCAAAATGGTTGCAAGCAGTGCAAGAAAGAGGTTGTGGTATCCAATCTCTTATCCCTTTATCCCATAAGGAAATAACTGAAGAAACCTTAATGATGGGACTACGACTTGAACAGGGTATTAATATAGAGTTGCTACAAAGAAAAATAGGTAAACAATTAGATGAAATTTTGGATATTGAAAAGCTGACTGACTATAAAAAATTAGGTTTAGTGAATTGGAATATAGAGTCAGGAGAGGACCATTATATTAAGCTAACAGATAAAGGCTTGATGTTGCATAGTTACATAGTGCCAAGATTATTTAAATAAATTCTCTTTTTCATGATTGACTAACCGCGAGTTTTACGCATACCGCGGCGGCTGGGCAATTGATCAGAGTCACTAACTTTTTGGGTATAACTCATCTTGCTCTTTTGTTGTAGTGGTAGTTTATGAGCTGCTTCATGATTTAAAGCTATAGATTCTTTTAAAGGAGCAGAGGGAAGGTGCTCAGATTCTACTACATATTGTTTTTGAGTTGGATGGTGATTTATCAACTCTAGGTCATGAGCTTGTATTTCCTTAATAAGTCCTTGGCTTTGACTATCTTGTTTATTAACTTCTGTCGTATTACTTAAAGGAGCTGGTTGTATTAATGCTGGGGGTTCATACAAAGGATTAAGAGTTCTCCATAAATCTTTACCGACACTTTTTATCCAAGCTGTTACTATATGAGTATTTGGCTTTTTCTCAAGGTTATTGTTGGTGAAGTTTAAGAGTTCTCCTTCTTTAATTTTGCCAGCTTCTTCATGAAGTTTTATAATTTTGTCCTGCTCGCTTAATGTAATATAATCTTTCTCTTCGATTAATTTAGCTGCAGCGATTTTATATATAAGAAACTTATTTTGTATTTGCTCAGCAGGTAGCTGGACATTATCCGGGTTATGGGTTAAGGCTAATAAAGCGGCAGTTTGGATAGATTGTATTTTACATTTATTTTCTAATTGTTGTAAGTTCTTATATTTCTCAATAGATTGGATAGCTAATTCCAGTTTTATATTTTTTTTTAATTTGGTGGTTAAGTTAGTTAATTGATGTGCCGTGTAACCGGAATAAGCTATATTGCCCACTGCTACTGTACCACTGAGTATTGCGCTCATAAGGGCAGTAATATTACCGCTAGCTGCAGCCGCTACTTTAGCGCCTATGTTCAGTGCGCTCGCAATGTGAATTACCCCAGTATCCCACATATTTTTTAGCATTTCATAACTATAGTTTATATGATGAGGGTTATAAGAAGTAGGGCTTGGCAGATATAAATCTTTCTTTAATATTTCCTTCAAATTAGATGGCAGTTTCTCTAATATAGTTTCTTGCATTTTAAGATTAGCACTATTTTGTACTAATAAATTATTTTCTTTTACTAATTTACGGAAAGATCTAGTTTTAATAGTTTCCGCAATTACTCCTACCGCTACTCCTACGAATGTGGCAACACTAATAGATATAAGAAGAGGCCCTACTGGTCCAAAAACGCTTGCTAACGTTAATGAAGTAAATAGGATAGTAATAAACTGACCTAAGATAGTACTAGTTAACAATTTCCCTAATTTTGTAGATTGAAATTGCTTAAATTTATTGGTACAACTAGTAAATATCTTGGTAACAAACTGGCCTATTATGGATTTTGGTTTAGCGCCTTCTTCATAGGAGTTTTCTGCTTGCTCGTTATTGATTTGCTGCCCTATAAGTGGCATTTGATCTTCATCAAGTTTGGTAGAATTTAATAGCTCGTTGTTGGGGTCCTGCATTGAATCGTTCAAGTCATTTGGATTTTCTCTAATTTCTTGAGGTGAGATACGCATTTGCATTACTCTAATATAATAATTACTATATTAGAATAATATACGCAATAAGTCTATAAATAACCCTGAATTGTTAGAGAAATATTTATTTTTGTTATATAGTCAAGGCATTGTACCGGGCGCGCCTTGTTAATTAAATTTAACTGACTTCACTATCGCTGTACACCACATTCAGGTAATTACTCTATAGAGTGTTAGCATGCTGCTCTGACCTTTTACGAGGGGCCTGTGGAACCTCGTTTGGTGTAGATTGAGACCGATTAATAGAAGATGAATCAAGGTGTATATTGGGGTGTGGAGCCCTGCGCATTTGGTCGATGTTCTGTAGTAACTTTTTCTTTATAACCGGGTCCGTAAAAGGGTCTGCGAATGTTGCCTTTACATCCTGCCCGAAGTTCCGTGCAAAATTTGAGGGCTGTGGTTGTATGGGTAGTTCCTTTGGCGTACTTGTCATACTCGAACCATAGATATTACTATAATGAGACTGCAATTTTATCTCTTTTGTTAGCAGATCCTCTTTGGTCTTGTCATCTGCTTTCTGGTACTCTTTCGTGTTTAATAGTTCAGCAAAAGCTGTACAATTTATTTTAAATTGTTGCTGTTTCTGTTGTGGAGTAAGCTTCGGATAATCTTCATGTTCTTCTACTAATGATTGGATAGCTTGAGCTTGGATCGCGTTTCTGGTCGTCATATCTCTCAGTTCTTTTACATTCTTATAATGACCAACATCTTGTTTACTTTTTTCCTCGTTAATATATTCATGTAATGATTTGATCATTTCTGTTGATTTTGTGGTATCATGTACGCCTTCAATAGCAGAATATATCGTTTTACCTGCAGATATGGCTAATGGCAGCCCAACTATAGGATTATGCATCGCATGCACCGTTGATGATATAGCTTCCAGCAGTTCAGGGATAAATTCCACTATGTTTTGAGCTGCATGAGAAGCTAAAATTGTTTTAGAACTTATGGGTTGACTTTGTTTCTGCTCATGATTAGAAACGTACAAACTGTCTTTTAATATTTCTTTTAACTCAGGGTGTTTCTCTAATAGTTCTTGTTGTTGCATTAGAGCTCGGCGATTTTCTATTAATAATCCAGCTTCTTTTGCGAGATGTCGATGTTTCCTGGTCTTCCGTACTTGCATTATTGAGGAGGCGGCCATTAATCCTAGTCCAGTAGCTCCTAAGCCTACTAAAAGAGGAGAGGCTGGGCCTGTTACCCCAGATAGCCCTATTATGGTAAATGCTACAGAAGCTGGTATTAAAAAAGCCTTACTACGTACTGCTTTACCAACTTTGGTATTAGCTGCCCATTTTCTCGCTGCCGCTATTTTAGAAAAGAGCGGGGCAGTTTTTTGTCCTATATAAGAATTTTTGATATTATCTATACCCCTGCTAAACCATGATTTTGTCTCTACAGTGCTACTATTATCGGAACTAATAGATGAGGTAGTAGGAATACTACTAATAGACGGGCCGGTAGAAATACTAGCACTAAGATTCTTGCGCGGTTGGCTAATATCAGATATTTGTGCTTCCGCCTCTTCTTCCTTCGTACCAAAAGCTTCGTGGTTTCGCTTCTCTTCTTCTGACATATTACTTACTCAATATCAATATATTAAGTAATAGTAATATTAAAGATCGGTTAACGCAACAAGATTAATTAATAAAATTAAAGATTTTTGTAATAATAGTGATTATAATATCTATCATGAATTATAGATATTATAATCTAATTAATTTACAATTAGCGGTAATAGTAGGAAATTAACTTGATTCCTAGTAATTGTTATATAGAATTTGAGATTAAATTCAGAAAAAGTTAATGCAAGTTGCTAGAATATTATTACCCTTAGCTAAACTCTTCCCTTTAGATTATTATGTGCCTGCGGAATTAAAGTTAACAGTAGGAGATCTAGTAGTGGTGCCTTTTAGAAATAAAGAACTAATGGGCATTGTCTGGGAATTAGATGTTAATTTGTCAGCCGCGCCTAATAAAATAAAATCTATTAATCAAAAGATCCCGTTAGAGTTTAGATTGAATCAGGAAATATTACAATTAATTCACTGGGCTGCTAATTATTATATGGCAGAACTAGGGTCTATTGCTAAGCTAGTTTTACCTGTTGACATTTCACAAGGTCCTATCAAAGTAAAACACCAAGATATCAAATTAGATTTTTCATTGCCCCCTCTTCTACCAAATCAGCAAAATGTTTTGTCATTAGTTACTACTACTAATAAACCCACAATTATTAAAGGAGTTACTGGCTCTGGTAAAACAGAAATTTATTTTCACTTAATCACTGATTATTTAAAGCAAGGCAAACAAATATTGATTATGCTACCAGAAATTGCCTTAAGTCAGCAGATTATAAGCCGCTTTATAGAACGTTTTAATTTTTCGCCGATAATATGGAATTCTACCGTTACTAAAGCTCAGAAAAAGGCGATATTGCGCGGTATACTTAGTAATGATATTAGGGTGATAATTGGCGCTAGGAGCAGTTTATTCCTTCCTTATAATAATCTTGGGTTAATTATAATTGATGAAGAACATGATAGTTCCTATAAACAAGAAGATGGTATATTATATAACGCCAGAGATTCTGCAGTATTACGTAGTACTTTAAGTAAAGGTCCCACCATTGCCTCTAGTTTAAAGGTAGTATTATGTTCAGCCACGCCATCTATTGAAACAATGTACAATGCTAGTCAGGGTAAATATCAACTAATTGAATTATTAAGCCGTTATTTGGACTCCAACTTACCAGAAGTTCAAATAATAGATATGAGGAGAGAAAAATTACCGAAAAATTCCTATTTATCGCCGGGGTTAATAACTGCAATGCGTAAAAATTTAGTGAATAAAGAACAAATATTATTATTCCTCAATCGTAGAGGATATTCTCCTTTGTTGTTATGTAAACTTTGTGGTTATCGTTTTACTTGTAATTGTTGTTCTGCCTGGCTAGTAGTGCATAAGCTTGCTAAAAAATTAGAATGTCATCATTGTGGATATCAAGGTAGAATTCTTCGTTCTTGCCCTGAATGTGAGGGAGAGGATTCATTAACAATGTGTGGTCCCGGAGTTGAAAGAATTGAAGAGGAAGTGAGGGACTTATTCCCACAACAAGAGATTGTTACGTTTAGTAAAGATTATTCTCAAAAACCAGAAAGGATTCGTGAATTATTACATAAAATGGAGCACTCGAACATAGATATACTAATTGGCACTCAGATGATTACTAAGGGGTATCATTTCCCCAATCTGACTTTAGTAGGCATTATTGATGCTGATTTAGGCAATATTAATAATGGCGATTTATCTTCAACTGAACGTAATTATCAGCTATTGCACCAAGTTGGAGGAAGAGCAGGGCGTGAAGGGAAAAAAGGCCTAGTATTATTACAAACATATTATCCAGATAATATAATATTTAATTATCTAACCAAAGGAGATAATCAATTTTTGCAATATGAACTTCAAACACGTGAAATGCAAAATATGCCTCCTTTTACGAAGATGGCTTCGATTATCTTATCAGGTAAAGATGAATATAAAGTGCTTGAAATTGCTCGAAAATTGGTAACAATGGCTCCAATCAGTACCGCTAGAATATTAGGGCCATCTAGAGCATTAATGTCTAAATTGGCAGGAAAATATCGTTATCGGATCTTAATAATAGCAGCAAAACAATTTAATCTACAAAAACTACTAGCAGTATGGCTATCTTCAGTTCAAATACCTTCGTATTGCCACTTAAAAATTGATATAGATCCTAAGAGCTTTTATTAACCTTATTAAGTAGAAAAGTTCACAGAGCCTAATAGACCTCTTGCATAACCTAAAGATAATTGAGGAATTTTTAGGAAAAACGAAGTTGAGTACCGCAGCGTACTTAAATTGTACGTGAGGAACGGAGATGAGTTTTGACAACAAAATTACCAATTAGATTAGATTATGCAAGAGGTCTAATGAAGGATATTTGAATTTTATGGTAGGGTGGTGGCTAGAGCCGGAATCGAACCGGCGACACAAGGATTTTCAGTCCTTTGCTCTACCAACTGAGCTATCTAGCCATGGGTTTAACGCAGCAATATTCTTCTGATACCCTTCAATCTATAGGGAAATTTTTCATTCATTATAAATAGTTTTCTTATAGCTAATTAAGCAGAGCTTGTCTATCAATTTATTAAATATTACAGGAGAATATTGACTGATACCAAGTTGCTTTCAAGACAGTAGTAGGAGTATGAGTGGTGAGGCGCGCGGAACCTAGTAGATCTAGGGGAGCACGACGAATCCCGAAATACGACGACCTAATGTGAAGAAAGCAACTTGGTATGAGAGTAAAATAGTCCGCAGCTCTATAAGATTATGGTTTAAATAGTTTGTCTAAACCAAGACGCATCAGGCTTTTCATATCCATATTACTTGCCTTTTTCATAAACCCGCTTATTTGCTTGTATTGTTTCAATAATTGATTTACTTTAGGTACGGAGGTGCCTGCGCCTGATGCAATACGCTTGCGCCGAGAAGCATTTAATAAATCGGGATTTTTGCGTTCTTTTTTAGTCATAGATAATATTATTGCTTCTTGGTGTTCGATTGTTTTACCACTTAATTTTGATTGATCAACTTTATCGATAATTTTATTAACTCCTGGTAACATATTCAGTATATCACTAAACCCTCCTAGTTTTTTGATACTTTTTATTTGTAGTAAGTAGTCTTCTAGGTCGAATTTACCTTTTCTAAGTTTAGCAGCAGTTTTTTCCGCTTCTTCTTGGTCAATGACGCTAGCAGCTTTTTCAACTAAGGAGAGGATATCTCCCATGTCTAATATCCTAGAAGCAATACGTTCGGGATCAAATTCTTCTAAATGGGTTAATTTTTCGCCAGTACTTAGGAATTTAATAGGCTTTTGGGTCACATGTTTAAGGCTTAAAGCTGCTCCCCCCTTAGCATCACCATCAATACGGGATAAAATTATGCCGGTAATACTTAATTTTTGATTAAAGCTATTAGCAATTATTATTGAATCCTGGCCAGTCATGGCATCAACTACTAAAATTATTTCAGTAGGATTGGTTAAATTTTTTATATTTAACGCTTCATCCATCATTTGGTTATCAATTTGTAGTCGGCCCGCCGTATCATAAATCACAATATCATATGCTGTTAATTTTGCGGTATGTATAGCTCGTTTAGTAATATCCAAAGGAGTTTGATGGGGAATAATAGATAAACAATCCACTGCTATTGACTGGCTCAGAATAGCCAGTTGTTCTTGTGCTGCTGGCCTATAAGTATCAAGGGAGACTAGTAATACTTTTTTATTCTGATTTTTTAACCACAGCGCTAATTTGGCACTGGCGGTAGTTTTACCACTACCTTGTAATCCAACCATTAAAATAGATACTGGTGGTTCAGCGTTCAGTTGTACACTGGATTCTTCTTTAGATGAAGATAAAAAATTAATTAATTCTCGATGAATAATTTTGATCACCATCTGACCAGGAGAGACTGATTTAATAATCTCCTGCCCTAAAGCTTTTGCTTTGACTGTTGCAATAAAATCTTGCACTACAGGTAAAGCCACATCTGCTTCTAACAAAGCAATTCGAATATCCCGCATAGTGTCATTTATTTGCACTTCTGTTAAAGTTCCGCTTCTTTTTAATCTATCAAATATTTTGGTGAGATTTTGAGTTAAAATTTGAAACATATGAGGGCATAATATATTAGTTGTTTAAGTATTGTAGCATATTTATTAATAATAGCTAGGCTCTTATATTTATAGCAAAATTATTAAATTATAGTATCTTTTATAAAGATTTTTCCATTAAAAAGCATATCCACTGCTTGTGGATAAGTTTGTGAATAATCCGTGAATAACACAGTAATATTATAGTTATTTCAGAAGATTTCATATTGTGTTGACTTAAAATTATATTGGTGTTATTGCTTTAAATATCTGTTAAATTTGGTATTTTAGTAGATATTATATTAAAATAATAGTAGAGTTATTTTAGGAAATAATTTTTGTGCATAACTTTTGGGCGTTTGTATTAAGTCAATTAATTTTTTAACAATAATAAAATATTCCTCTGAATCATTGCACTTGTAAAAACTTACCATGTTATTTACCATATGTGCTTCATAAGTCAATCTAAAACTATATTTAATTAGGAGCAATTCTAACAATGAGGATATTTTTTTTATTAGCAGTTATGCTACTATTAACTGCTGTTTCTAATCCAGGCTTTAAAAAAGATAATATGGCAACGGACACATTATTAGCGACTAATATTAATTCAGATTTTACAAAAAGTAATGCTGAATTTATTGCGTTGTTGAAAGATATAAAAATTAATATTGTCGCGCCAGCTTCTGGAGTTAGTAAAGAAATATTATTAAACTTACAACATATTAATTCATTAAAATTAAATATTCCCGATAATTGTTTTAATGAGAAAAACAGTCTCTTCCATTCTAATAGCGATGAAGTGAGATATAAATGTTTAGAGAAGGCATTACTAGATGATTCAACGAAGGTAATATGGGCATTACGCGGAGGTTATGGATCTGCAAAATTGATTCATAATTTACAGAAACTCCCAAAGCCTGCAAAAGAGAAATTTTTTATAGGTTTTAGTGATATAACAGCCTTACATATTTTCTTAACGCAAGAATGGGGATGGAAGACTATACATGGTAATGGAATAGTGGAGATATTAAATTTAGATAAAGATCGGCAGAATTTTGTTAAAATAGCAAAAATCATTGCTGGCAAAGACACGACAATAACAATCAATGATCTATTGCCTCTCAATTCCGAAGCTCAGCATAGTAAACTGATTACCGGGAAATTAACAGGTGGCAATTTAACTCTTGTAGAAAATTCGTTAGCTACCGCTTGGCAAATAAACGCTCGTAGTAAAATACTATTTTTAGAAGATGTAGGAATAAAACCCTATCAATTAGATCGCAGCTTATACCACTTAGAACAAGCAGGAATATTTAAAGAAGTAAATGCTGTAATATTTGGCTGTTGTGATCAGGATAATCAAGAGATCATGAACGTGCTTAATGAGTTTGCCAAGAATATGAAAATTCCTATATTCAAAACTAATAGGTTTGGACATGAGAGATTTAATGATCCAATTATTTATAATACTACTACCGAAATCATTCCATCTCATAATAACCAATTTGACTTAATAATGAAATTATAATTAATTAGCCCTTATTCTTATAGCAACATTAAGGTTTTTTGGGGGTAGATTTTATGTGATTTTTTTTCCACCTATTGTGAAACCAGAACCACTGGCCAGGGTATTCTTTAATCCAATTACCTAAAATATCATTTATAATACACATTATGTTATAGCAATCCTTTTGGCTGTTATTAGTTTTTTGAAATTGTATTGCTGGATGGATAATAACTTGAAAATAGCTGCCTTGAGTTCGAATGATTTGTAAAGGGATAATTGGATAATCAAATTGTAAGGCAATTTTAGCAATTGCGTGGGCGGTCATAGCAGGCTGTTCTAACAACGGTACTTCTATGCCATCGTTCATTTTTTGATCTACCAGCATGCCTATAGAGTAACCCAGCTTAATTGACGAGATCAATTCTCTTACCCCTTTTGGGCCCTTGGGAATTAATTTTATATTACTATCAATCCGAGTATTATTAATTATTCGATCTACATATGGATTATTTGCTTTACGATAAATAATAACAAATTTATGATAAAATTTATTGGCAATTTTAAGAGCAAAATCCCAATTAGCAAAATGTCCGGTAAATAATAAGAATGGTTGATGCAATTGCTGAAATTGCTCGATATTATTTAAGCCTATAATTTCTACTCTTGCTAATAGTTCTTCTTCAGTCATTTTGCTCACATAAGGAAACTCTCCTATAAAAGTACCAAAATTATCCCACACCTGATTCACTAGTGCGTGAGAATTAACGGCGGGGCCAAAAGCATTTTGAATATTTTCTTGTGCAATCTTGTTTACGGGTAACAAAGGGCCAATTTTTTTAGCCAAATAGCTACAAATACTTACTGATTTACTCAGGCCTAACATTCCTATTATTTTGATTATTACTACCACAACAAAATATTCAAATAAATATCTGATATTTTTAAAGAATTTTTTCATATATTAGCTCTCTTAATTGTCTATCATTATTTATCGATAAATGCACATCACAACAAATGATTGGTAGTTTTGTACTATCAATTTTTACATAATCTTTTTTGGTGGTAATTAAGTAGGCATTATATTGTTCTGCTTGTTTTGCTAAATACTCTAAATCTTCTTGTGAATATTGATAATGGTCAGGAAAAATCTTATAACCTAGTAATCTCAACCCATAATTTTCTAAAGTAGAGAAAAATCTATCTGGATTGCCTATTCCACTAAATGCAAAAAAATTTTTGGTTTTATCTATGTCTATCGAAGGTATTATTTGTGCATAAAATAATTTATCTTTAATATTTGAGGTGCAATAGTCTGGATGCACATTTGTAGCGCTAACTGAGATAATTATATCGGATTTTACTATAGCTTGTTTTGGGTTTTGCCTTAATGGGCCAGCGGGCAGTAGAAATCCATTACCAAAGAACCTGTGAGCATCAATTGTCATGATCACAAAATCTTTATAAAAATTAGGGTTTTGGAATGAATCATCTATTATCATTACCACCGGTTTAAGTTTGGGGACAAAAGAGTGAAGATATTGAACCTTCTTGGCAGCAATTACTTTACCATATTTTAATAGCATTACTGCTTCATCTCCTACCTCTAGTGCTGTGTGAGAAGGAGTCACTAATAAAGCTTTTTTAAGATTACTACCATATCCTTTAGTGACGATGATAAAGTCAATCTCCCTAGCTTTCAATAGCTCTGCAATAAAACTAACGATTTGAGTTTTTCCTGTACCTCCAACACTGATATTGCCCACACAAATCACTTTACAAGGAAATCTAATTGGTGTGGTAATTAATTTTCTGATATAAGTAGCAACAAGATATATTAAGGTGAAAGGTAATAATAAATATGCAATAATATTTCTTGTTTGCCAAAATCTAGGGTAAATAAGTTTAATCATTGTGTTTTAATTGTAATAGTTTTCTGGGGAGCGATATAATATTGAGTTGTATAACTTAACCTGAATTCGATGTAACAAGTTACATCGAATTTCAGAGAAATATATAGAAACAATCAGGTTTAAAGTGGTTTTACACCTGATTGTTGTGTAAACTCCAGCAATATAAGGATGCGAATAAGGTACACGATTACTGACATAAATTATAATCGTACCTTAATCTATTGTCTAGAGATGTAATAATATATTAGACCTCTTGCATAACCTAAAGATAATTGAAGAATTTTTAGGAAAAACGAAGTCGAGTACCGCAACGTACTTAAATTGTACGTGAGGAACGGAGATGAGTTTTGACAACAAAATTACCAATTAGATTAGGTTATGCAAGAGGTCTATTAAATATAGTCTAGGTTGTGTGAAGAAAATTTTTATAAAACCTAGGAACTTCAAGATGGGTGCCAATGCTTCTTATATTATCGCTCTTTCTATTTTGGCTATATTCTTATTATTAACGGCCTTAAACTTTACTGAGCTTGACTATCACGCAGGAGCGAAAGCTAGTAAGCATAAAATAGACTTCTTTCGAAAACTCTACTGGCGATGGTAATTTGGACAATGAATCAGGCTCAAACCCTCACGTATGGCATAAATCGTTAAGGTGCTGACACTATATGTATCTCCAAGTGTGCATATCTATTATGCCTTTGGTATGTTACCTTGTTTGTATCCTACTGATCTAAGCTATACACTGCGGTTTGAAGCGAAGGGTTGACTTCAAATTCCCTACCAGAAGCGAGCTCTAAAAGAAGTCTAATAATGGAATAAAATCGTCGACACGAACTGCATCAGGGCAATAAACTTGCATTTATTTTTGTTATCTAGAATATAGCTCTACTATTAAGTGTACCTCTGGCTCAAAAGGATAAGGTACATCAGAAATTAAAGGCACTCTAAGAAACTTACCAGATAATGTAGCAGGATCTAGCGTTAAGTAGCTGGGGATGGTTCTGGCTTGTTTGCTAATTGATTCTAAGATTACCGGAATGTGTTTTGCAGTATCACGTAATTCAATGACATCGCCTTCTTTGAGTTTGATGCTTGGTATATCAACTTTTTTGCCATTTATTTTAATATAACCATGGTTTACAAACTGGCGGGCTGCAAAGATAGTGGGAGCAATATTCATACGGTAAATGACCGCATCCAGTCTTCTTTCTAGCAATCCGATAAAATTTTCGCCAGTATTGCCTTTCATTTTTAGTGCAAGAGCAAAAATATTCCTAAATTGTTTTTCGTTAACGCGACCATAATAACACCTTAGCTTTTGTTTGGCCTTTAAGTGCAAACCATAATCAGAGGTCTTAATCATGGTATTCTGCCCATGTTGTCCTGGACGGTAATTTCTGGTATTATAGGAATCTTTATTATCACCCCACAGGCTTACTCCAAGTCTTCTGCTTGCTTTATATTTAGAACTAATAATTTTTGTCACGCTTTTCTCTTAATTTTAGTATTGATATTACTCATTCTTGCTTTTAGGCAGAATTATTGACCATGCCTTAAAATATCTACTTCCCCATGAGTATATGGATTTTAGAGTGAAAGTCAATCGTTTAAATATAATTCTGCTAAGGATAAATAATCTTGCGGTAATAAATTTTCTGCTCTCAAAGAATGGTTAATTTTTAGTTCTGCTAAAAAATCTTCTAGCCTAGGAGTTAATTTTTTTAAAGAGGTTTTGATCATTTTTCGCCTTTCTCCAAAGGCTAGTTTAGTAATTAATTCAACTGCTTCTATTAATTTATTGGGTATGATATATGCTAATGGAGTAAGTTTTACTATACTGGAATAAACTTTTGGAGCTGGATAAAAAGACCTAGGTCCTACATCAAAACATTTTTCTACCGTGCAAAGTAACTGACATATTATTGATAATCTACCATAAGATTTTGTTCCTCTCTTACTACATATTCTTTCTACTACTTCTCTTTGGAGCATTAAAGTCATACTATTTATTACAGTTAATTGTTTTAACCATTTGATGAGCAATTCTGTACCAATTTGATAAGGTAAATTCGAAATAATATTGATTTTGTTTGTGGCTAAGGAGAGTAAATCAAATTTGCATGCATCCCCATGTATAATGTGTAAATTAGGATACAGATTCTTTATCTCCTTAAGTAAAGCTATACAACGTTCATCACATTCAATTACTGTTAAAGATGTAGGATTTTTGGTAAGAATTGCTCTAGTTAAGCCTGCGCTGCCTGGACCTACCTCTAATACTACTGCATTTTCTTGTAAATCGCTTACTCTTACTATTTTATCACATAAGCTATTATCAAAAATAAAATTTTGTCCATATTTCCTCAGAGGCAGTATTCTATGCTTACTAGCATGCTGGGCAATAGAGGGCAATATCATAAGGGTAACATGATTTTGATATAAGCTTTTTTATGCATATTATCTAGGAATTTTTGGGCTTTTTGAGAAATTTTTTTATTAGTTAAAAAGTTTAATATATAGTTATTTTCATCAGGCGTGATATTGAGTACCTTTTTATTACACATTAATATTACTGTGAAACCATCCTTTGTTTCAAACACACTACTTTTTTCTTCTATATTTAGGTCGCGTAGGAGAGTTTGCATAGTAGTATCTAAAGTGTTGAGCCTTTGATTAATAGTTTCTAAGGTAGCAAAATCAGCATATAGAGAGGGCTTGACTATATCACAATTTTTAAGACGTTTTTGTAAATTATACATCTTTTGTAAGGTTTTAGCTTCTTTATTCTTTGAGGTAAACATTTGTGCTGATATTTCCGCATCCCTTGCTTCAGTTGCCAGGATAATAGTATTGACTTCCTTAGGACTGATAGTAACGGATTTTGAAAAGCCAGCTAAAATATGCGATTTGATAATTTCGGCTCTAATTTGAGATTTAAAACTATTAATATCAACCGCTTTACTTTTTAAAAACTCTATTAATTGTCCTGCTGACATCTTATTACGTTGTTCTATACTCTCAATAGCGGCATTTAATTCACTTTCAGAAATTTGATTTTTGGTAGACTGACATAATAGTGCCTCATCTATCAGCCCATTCATGGCAATGGTATCTATTTGTTTATTGTCCTTGGTACTAGAGGCTGTAATATTATTAAGCGCCATAATCATATGTTTTCGTGCTTGAAATTCATTTAAAGTAATTGGTTCATTATTAACCAAAGCAACTATGTTAGGTAATTCCGCTTTTGCCACCGTTATGTTCAGAATAATAATAACTAACCAAAATATTTTTTTCATACTTAAAACTCACATATTTAATATTTTTAAACCAATAGCAATAGTTGGTAAGGAAAAAGATTTTTTTATTCCCCGTTTACTATCTACCATATAATCGTCAGAAAGCTGCGCTGCTATTCTAACACAATCATTTAAGTATGTCACCTTGATACTCTTAGAAAGTATGCGACGCTTAGTTTTAGGGCAATCTAACCTCATATTATACGATAGCAACCAATTATCAGTTAATTGGTAAGAGACACTATAATATAATTGCCGTAATTTATTATATTCTACAGTATTAATAAGATAATATTTTTTTAAATTGCTAATTTGCGCAAAGCTACTAGTAAATTGGAATTTATTAAGGACAATACTTGTTCCTACTTCATCTCTAATTGGCTTTAGAGTGTTACTTTTTCTAAATCGATAAAATAAATCTATAGTATCAGCAAAATTGCTAGAAATTTTTCCTACATTTTCTATATGTTCAGCTGGGTTAGACGCAAAGTTAGTACTATAAGCTTGCCCAAGGAAGAGAGTATAATGATTTAACCCAGAACTTATTGCTGAATTTATACCATAACTTAGTCTATGACCAAATTCATGATTATCTATGCCACTATAATGATTTGGGCAAAAAATATTATTTTCTGATAACTCATATTTAGTATTGTCTATGAAAGAAAATTTTTTATTAGAATTATGCTTGCGTCCAATAGTAACTGACATAATAGGTTCTATCATGATAGTAGAATTATTAGATATTAAACTGGCAAGTGGATAGCGCCAAATAGCGTGGATTTCCGGGATATTTCTAGATAATACTTTGCCTGCTCTAGTATCATTTGGATATAGATGATTAATAATATATATATCAGTTCTATTTTGCATTATAAAACGCAGTAAATGACCCTTCGCGGTGATAAAGTGATTATCTATAGAGAACTTTATAGCAGTGCGCCCTAACTCTTTGCCACTTTTTTCTTTATAAATTAAGCTATCATTTTCAAGAATTAGTTTACTGGTTTCCTGTTCATTCAGGTTTATAACATTTTTAGTTCTGACTTTAGGAAAAATTAAAGGGTCTGTATCGCCTGAATCCCCTACATTTAATCCTTCGAAGTTTATTGCTTCCATTACAAAATAATTGTAATGATTTATATTGTGTAAATATATCTTAGAAGTAAGGTAAGAAGTATAATTTTTATAATAATTTTTTAAATAAGCTTTATCAGAGACACGTTCTATCTTAAATCCATAACTATAATGTCCTTTGTTAAAAGTACCATTACTTAACATATAACCTGAATGTATCTTACGGTTTTTTATTATTTTCCCTTCTTTTATTAGTTTATAGGGTACTTTACCGTAGCTAGATTCTAATGTCATATAATCGCTTGCATTTGGCTTATAGCGTCCTTCCAATTCGAAAATATTATATTTTTGGAAAATGCGGGGGGTTAGAGTAAAGTCTAAATTAGGCATTGCTCTATAGTATAAAGGTACACTTAAAGCATTATTGCGAATTTTCGGTACTAATATTCCTGATTTGGCTTTCGCTTTAGGAGTAGGGTGAGAAAAATATGGGGTATAAAAGATAGGTACGCCCCATACTTCAAAAAATAGATGTTTATAAACCATTTTATTGTTATCTAGGTCTACTTCTGTGTTTCGTGCAGAAACTTGCCAAATAGGTTTTCTATTGCATAATATTTTGCAAGGAGTGAAAGTGCTGTCTGATAGCTGTAAAATGTTTTCATCCACTCTTTCAGCTAATTTAGATACTAAAATTGTATTATCCCCAAAATATAGAATAAAGTCGGAAATGACTCCTGTTTTAAATTGCTCTTTTAGTATAACAGTTTCCCCTAAAATAGTTTTATTCTGTTTATCTTTAATCATCACATTTCCTTCAGCCCATAATTTATCTTGAGCGATATCGTAAAATAGCCTATCACTTGATAAAAAATAATCCCCTATTATTAATTGTACATTGCCTTTAGCGTAAATCATTTGTTCATTTTTAATATATTCTACATAATCTGTTGATATAAAGTTAAATTGTTTCTGAAGGAATTGGGGGGGCAATGTTGGTTGATCAGCGTTTGTTAAATGGGAGTAAAAGAATAAGAGAATTATAATAGTAGTTTGTCTGCTGTACTTAAAGCAATAGGAGATTGGTTGTAATAATTTCTGTAGTATTTGTAGCTGGTATGCAAGCTTAGTGAACAGATGGCAAAAGATTGGCATTAAATATAATGATAAAGCGTTTAAATAATATAAATATAGCAAAATATATTATATGAAAATGATTATTCGAGTAAAAATCAAGGAAATTATCAAAATATAGGATGAGGCAATCTGGAAGTAGTTTATACCATTTCCCAAAACTAATCATCTACGTTCGTCGTACTTCATGATCCTGTGCAGGTAGCCGATACTCATACTCCTAGTGCTAATTTAGTTTTAGGAAATGGTATGATATACTCGGTGAACTTCAAGAATTGGCATCGTCGTTGTTCAAGTTCTCAGATGCTCACGTACATAAGTACGCTGCGCTCTGAGACTTGAACACTCCTTGCTCTTCTTGAAGTTGACCTTCGTCTACCAACTTTTCATCTGCGAGCAGTATATATACTCAATGGATTTCAAGAGTTGGATTTAATTTTGATGGGTGAGCGCGCGGAGCGTACATATTTAAGTATAGCCTTCGTTCTTTAGCTGGTGACACTTGATTTTGCAGGATTTTTGTTGTGCTCACATATTCTCTATACTATTTTCGCAACCTCACTTTTAAATTCAAGTGTCACCAGCTAAAGAACGAAGGCTATACGTGAGCATGCGACACCCAGATAAAATCAAATCCAATTCTTGAAATTCGAAGTCTATTATGCAAGAATTCTAGATTAGACCTCTTGCATAACCTAAAGATAATTGAGGAATTTTTAGGAAAAACGAAGTCGAGTACCGCAGCGTACTTAAATTGTACGTGAGGAACGGAGATGAGTTTTGACAACAAAATTACCAATTAGATTAGGTTATGCAAGAGGTCTATTGCTAAATATTAGCTCCTAGTAGTGGCGTAAGATCGGTGGTATTAAAATCTGTACCATTGAGGGAAGCAAGTGTATCATTAGAATAAGAGAAATCATTAGATCCAGGCAATACGTTATAATGGAATAGCAGCCCTACTATACATCCTGTCCCAGCTGCGGCGAGTACCGTAACAGCGTAGAATATTTTAGCAGTTTTAGAGGATGCCGTATCTATGATCTTTGTTGTATAACTAGGGTTACCTGCAACATCTATATTGGTTGTGTGTTCTAATGGTTCTGGTACACTGCTAGAAACAGATCTGAGAACAGGAGGTCTGGTATTAGATGAAAGTTTTGGTTGTGTCATAAATTACTCATGTTTAAGTTGATAAGCTTACTGTAATAGTTATTAAATTGACTATAACAGCTGTTAATGTTAATTTAACATAAATATGTTTAATATGTATAGTGAAAAAGCAATTAAAAGGTAAAATTTTTTTATTGATCAGTAAGGGCACTACTTCTTGACTTTTAATAAGTAGGCAATTTTTTTGAGTAGTAATAATGAAGGGAGGGTAATAATGATAATAAATAGGAAAAAATTGTGCCAACCGAGTTGCACTACAATATAGCCGGAAAGGGCAGGAAAAATCGATCTAGAAAAGCCCATCATGGCAGTAAAAAAAGAATATTGAGTAGCACGAAATTTACCTTGACATATTGAAGCTATAAAAGCTATGTATGCTGCCATGGCCATACCACCAGTGATGCTTTCAAAACCTATAGTGATAAATAGTAATAATAAGTTCTTACCATATATTTCTTGCAGAATAAAAAAGGTATGTGCTAACATATGTAATATGCCAAATAATAATAGACTGTCTATTATATTCTTTTTTCTCATAATAAAGCTGGCTATTAATCCGCCCATTATTGCGGATACTATTCCCAAGAATTTGCCAGTACTTGCTATTTCCAATTCATTATAGCCAATATGGATTAAAAATGGATTGATCATCATATTGATAAAGTTATCTGGTAGTCTATATAAAATAAGAAAAATTATTATAGTTAAGACCAAAGATAATGGCCCAACCGGCTTTAATATATTTTGGATAAAAGCGGTGCTATTCCCCCATTCTTGGTTTTTACTGCTAATTATTACGGGTGCAGGAGGATTGTTTAGGTTTAACAAGCTAATAGTTAAAATAGCTGAATAAAATAGCACGAAAGTAGCAAAAATTTTATATATACTATCCCAACCAAGATGCGCTGATAAATAAATGGCCGTCGGGCCGGAGATTAACATGCCGCTGCGGTAACCAAAAATATAGATTCCTGCAGCTGCTCCCTGTGCTTCTTTTGCAATGATTTCTGTTTTAAGAGCTCCAAGCAAGGTGTCTTGTGCTGAGCTTAAAAAAGCTATTACTAATCCTATTAAGGCAAATATTAGGAGGTTATATTTAGGGTTTATGAGACTTAAAAGAAAAATAAATACAGCCAAAAACAATTGAATTACGCAAAGCCAGGATAATCTATGCCCTAGTATTTTGTGTAAGCCCCTTAAATAGATAGTATCGAAGATGGGAGCCCATAAAAAATTTATGGAGTAAGGGAGTAAAATAAAAGCAAATATTCCTATTGTTTGTAAATCAATCTCTTCCTTAGATAACCAGTAATTTAAAGTATTACCAGTAATCAAGAGTGTAAAGCCACTAATTAAACCAAATAAAAAAATAATAAATAATTTATAATTGTTTAACATAATCTATTATTAAGTAACAAACAGTTGATAAAACGCAAGATACTCTAATAATTGCCTTAGGGCAAGCTTACTATTCAGTGAATATTTAAGTTTTAAGTTGACTGACATAAGAAAAAATATTATTGTCAACGTTTTTAATGTTATCTACTAATAAAAGCTAATTTAGTATATTATAAGCTTTTAAGTCAGTAGGGATAAAGGTTGGGTATATGAAAGTTGTAAGTTCCTTGAAATCTCTAAAGAAAAGAGATAAGGATTGTCAAGTGGTTAAAAGAAAAGGCAAGATCCTGGTAATAAATAAGAAAAATAAGAGATTTAAAGCTAAGCAAGGTTAAAGAGAACCTTGCTATAGATTGATTGAGTTTTTGTTTACGCTTACTTTACTGTAGGATAATTATGTTAGCAGGGATCATCTGACTCATTAAAAAATGGTGACTCCTGTCCGGTTAACTCCTGTCCGGTGAATATTTTCTCTACTTCAGTATCACATGGTAGGGTACTGTATGAGGCCGTTGGGCTGGGTGTCATACTATATGTCTCATCCATATTATTCCAATAACCATTACTCTGGTTTTCTGCTATCTTGTGTGCAAAGCTATATACTTTCTGCAAATACGTATCTATAAACTCCTGAGCTTTTTCTAAAGCGTGGCAGGCTTGTGTTTGTGTTGGCGGCACAAGGGATATAGCCGCAAGTACTTGCGCTGTGTTCATTTCTTCTCTGCTAGGCGGTTCTGAGCTGTTCCATAATAATAATTGGTTAGATAATTGATCAGCGGTGCTGTTTAAGAAATGATAATTGTTTAAGGCAACCTTATCTGTTAGAGTATGCTTTTGTTCTAAATGACATGCCTTAATATATTCTTCTATTGCATAAATTCGGTACATTACTGATATTGTTGGTTTGCTTTCTAATGCGTCTGCCATTACACTTGCACAACTAGCTACGATTTTATGGGATGCGATAAGATCTTGCTCTGAGTATAAGGATAAATTTCTTAGTATTTCTCCTGTCTGCAATGCCTTAAATGCCTGCAATGCATTAAATTCCTTCGGCAATTTCGTCTGCCATTCTTTAAACGTCTTCGGCAATTCCGCCTGCAATGTATCCTGCCATATTACGACCGCAGTGAACTGACGTAACTGTGCGATAAGTGATTTTAGTGTCTTATCTTGAGACTCTGCTGTTGATGCTGGCCAGCTCAGTGTGCGTTTCATATTTCCTCCTTGTGTTATAAACGCGAGCTCGCGTTATAATAGTTAATTATATTGTTGGTATAAGTTATACCTATAAGGGCAATAACATCAGAAATATAAAGAGATAATTAAGAAAATCAAGCAAATTAATAAGTTGTTAACCTTTGCATTAGTTTAGACCTAATAATATTTTATTTTGCAGATGGAAGAGCTCCGAGGTAGCGTTCTGGGCTAATTGTAACATAGAATTAAATTGCTCGGCAGTAAATGGTTTTCTTTCAGCAGTGCTTTGAATCTCTATTATATGCCCATTACTAGTGAACACAAAATTGGCGTCTACTTCTGCATTACTATCTTCAATGTAATCCAGATCCACTATCGGCTGCCCCTTATATATCCCGCATGAAATGGCAGCGACTTGCTGCAGTAAAGGATTGGTTTTTAAGATTTTTCTAGAAATTAATGAGCTAATGGCCAAATGAAGCGCTACATAACTACCAGTAATTGCAGCGGTTCTAGTACCTCCATCTGCGTTGATGACATCACAATCAATAATAAATTGTCTTTCTCCTAAAGCCCCAAGATCAATGGTAGATCTCAGAGATCTACCTATTAATCTCTGTATTTCTTGAGTTCTCCCTGATTGTTTACCTTGGGTTGCCTCGCGTTTGACTCGTTGATTAGTAGAGCTTGGTAACATGCCATATTCCGCATTTATCCAGCCTTGATTTTGGCCTCGTAAGAATGGCGGTACAGTAGGTTCATAAGTAGCGCTACAAATAACATGGGTATTACCACATTTGATAATACAAGAACCTGTGGCATTAAGAAGGATTGATGGTTTAATGGAGATATTACGTAATTGATTGTTTTTGCGTTTTGAAGGTCTCATAAACTATTTCTTCATTAAAATTGACTTGAAAATATAAAAACTTATACTATATGTAAAAAAAATAAACTTTTGCAAGAGAAAAGCGATATATGGATAATCAACCAGAAAAAGATATGGATACCCTAGAAAAAGATACGACCCTGCAGGAATTACAATCTCCTAATGATACTAGCAGTACCAAGGAAACAGAACAAGATTTAGAGTCTATGGTATGGCAAGAGAATGTAGCAGAAATTACTAACTTAAAGGGCCAAGTTGAGATATTGCAAGAGAAATTATTGAGAACAGTGGCAGAAGCAGAAAATACTAGGAAACGTTTAGAAAAAACAATTACCGATACTCGAGACTATGCCATTGTTGCTTTTGCCAAAGATTTGCTGACGGTTAATGATAACCTTTCTAGAGCTCTGGAACACATGCTCAAAGATATCAGGGATGATGAAGTGGCCAGCATTATCACTGGTGTTGAAATGACCAGGAGCGATTTAGTGAACATACTAAAAAAACATGGTTTGGAGTCAATAGAGCCAATACCAGGAGAAAAATTTGACTATAATATTCACCATGCTATTTCTCAAATTGTTTCCAACGAACATGAACAAGATACTATAATAGCGGTAATGCAAGTAGGGTATAAAATTAAAGATAGATTGCTGCGTCCTGCTATAGTGCAAGTGGCAAAATTACCGGCGCAATAATATAACTCTAGGGACCGCAAGAATTGGCGTAGTCTCGTGCCATAAAGCTAACAATTAGCCTTAAAGGTTGAAGAGGGTAGACATGTACTTATAGGTACTGCTTGTATTCCTTGGGCTTTGCTACTGCCTAACTCTTCAAGTTATAGGAATATACTAGGCTCTGTGAACTTTTTTACTTAATTTAATTTCGCTTCTTTTTTGCTGTAAATTAACAGGATTTTTTTGAAATATGACCAATATTCCTGCAAAAATCCTATTAATTGTCGCTAAAAAATAATCAGAAATGTAACTTTAAATAGAAAAGTTCACAGAGCCGGTTGTGTGAAGGAAATGTTAGTAGTCGAAATCATACAAGGTCGGTGCCACATGTATCAGATGTGTGCTCTCACATTCAGATATTGACTCCTGGGCTGCTTTCTCAAGGGTTTGATCATGTAAAATAAATTTTACAGCCTGTTCAAGTTGAGGAAGTGATTCACATTTACGTAAATAGGGTAGATGGAATAATATACTTTTATATAAATCACCGCGCGTTAACCCTTCTGGCCCGATGTTATGAGATGGTGACTTAGGGTGATTCACTGGGCTGGTGTTTAGCCAAGAAGTCTCTTTTAGTCCATCAAGAGTACCGTTTTTACACAACTTTTTCAAATGATCCCGTGTATTATATTCTAGCTCTAGTAATTTATTATTTTTGGTACGGGGATCGGACATTGATATATTATAAAGTGTAGCCTTGTGTTGAGTAATAAAGTCGTGAAGTGCGTTAAGCGACAAGAGGAACTTGTTATTTGTAGGTAATAAAGGAGGGTCTATTAGGGTAGTAAAATGGTTCTTTGGCGTTTGCAGCTGTGACGTTGAAATCCTATCTAGCTCTTCATGTTCGTTCTCTATGAATACTTCTGGGTTGATTTCACTTATAGTTGCTAGGGGCCTGTAATATGTGTTCGGTGGATTAGTAGATATCACAAATTCTCCAAATACTGTAAGCTGTTCAAGGGAATAACAGTCATACAGTGTTTTTATATTATGAAGTGCGGTGTTGTATATGGAACATACAATCCCTTCTTTAAGTTGGGCAAGTGAGCAACCATTATAGGATTGGGATAGATCATCCATCATAAATGTTGTAAGTTGTTCAAGGGAATGACAATTATACAATTTTTGGATGTTGTGAATCATACACTCGAATAGGAGCAATCCTATACATTCTTTAAATCGTTCAAGTGTCTGATAGTCATATAATATTGTTATATTATCGCGTATATTCTCGTAGAGATAAGTTATGATAAAATCTTTAGAGTGGTTAAGTACCGCATACCCATAAATCATATTTATATTATTCAGTATATCCGCGTATGTCAGAGGGTCTATAGGGATATTAGGCGTGGCAAGAAAATTCCTATCACACAATTTTTTTATATCCTCAAATGTTTTCTCCCGTACCGGTAATATCAAAGATTCGTTAAGGTCATTATCACATAACATTTTCATATTATCAAATGCACGATAGTATATAAAAGACTCTATAAGCTCTATCACTACCTCACCTGTCTCATCGGCACATAATGTGTTCATATGATGTATGATGCTATCGCATGGAATACTATTTACAGTGTTCTGGAGTGCGTCAAGGGGGCTCTTGAATTCTGTATTAATATTAGGATCTAGTACAATAGGTGCTGTTATTTCACTAACGTTGTGGCCTGGAACGTGGTTATCTGCTATTGTATTATTAGGTTCTGGGGTTTCATCCCTTTCTATATTTATTACCTCACGCTTCGCTCTTCGCACGATTGGGGCTGGGGCAGGAGATTCAGTGGGTATTTCGCATATATTGGTTGTGGTATAATATAGAGGTAGCGGTAAGATTTCCTGAGCGCCTGTACTTTGCTCTATATTTTCTATACTGCTGTTATTTCTCAATACTAATGTGGCTGGAGTTTCTTGTGGTATCGTATTATTGGTTGTTGGAGTATGTTCCTTGGCTTTCAAGGGTGGTTTTTTCATTTTATAAAAGTTTCCCGTGCTTACGTACTGCAGTGTCGGAGCTGCTCTCTCTTGCGCCTGGCAAATGAAATTCAATTCTTGAAATCCATTGAGCATATGAGATATAGGAGACGGCAGGATTTCTTGGATGCCAGCACCTTTGTTTGCTATATTTGCTAGTTGTCTCTTGCTTCTATGCGCTAATGTGTTGGCAGTTTCTAGCATCGTATTGTCTATATCTGTTTTTAAAACCGGAACTGTCAAAGCGTTGAATTGGTTGGGTAATGTAGAAGTTTTATTTTGCTTTATATTGCCTACCTCACTTACTAGCCGCTCGACGTAAGGCAGCCTAACTGGCGCTATTGCAGTGGCAATAGTATGTTGTTGTTTAAGTAGAGTTAAATCTGCTGAAACAGAACGGGACATTTCTAGCGGCGATTCCAAATTCTGTTGTGATTTAAGCATAGAGAGTAAAGGAGTACTGTCTTGTTTTCCATCTAATATATATGGGCTGAGGAATCTCCCTCTATTACCGGTGTGAAAAGTTTTTTGTTGGATAGAGAGAATAAATTTACTTAGTCTAGTTGATATTAGATTGTTTAATATCTTATACGTAATATTGAGGTTTTGGTTTATTATGGCTCGCATTTTATAGTGCAAATGGGATGCAAAGCCAAGGCTAGTAATGTCATACATCTTTTGGGTGCATATTTGCACTTCTATCTTCTGTAGCGCTGGGTTTACTATTACAGTGTGTAGTGATTGATACCCATTGCTTTTAGGGAAAGTAATAAAATTCTTGAACCTGCCTAGGATAATTTTATAATCATTATGAATAGTTTGTAATATTTTGTAACATTCAGTTTCCTTATTGGCTATTATTCTCACTCCAATAATATCGAATAATTTCTCTACCTCACTAGACTTATAAACTGTTTTCTTCCATATTGAGTATGGGGATTTAATGCGTCCATATATTTTATAGCAGATATCTATACGAGATAGAATATTATGTAAATTATTAATTACTTCATTATTCAATAGGTCTCTGTTGAGATATTGCGTTTCTAAAGTAGAATATATAAATTTACTGATTTCCGGTTGTAATATTTGAAAACAAAGATCTTGTAAAATAGTCTGGATATCTTCTAACCTTACTGCTTTTAATAAAGGGACGTAAATATCGCTTATTTCTAATGCAATAAAATAATATTCCATATATATTATTTTTGTTGAATATATTATTTTATGCAATAAATAACTAAATCTTATGAGTAAGATTCTGATAGCTATATCTTGATCTAAGGATAATAATAGTTGAAAAGTGTCCTGCTGTTTATTAGAATAATATCTATTATAAATTTTAAACAGTTTGCTTGTTGCTTTAAATAGGGCAATTATTTCAGTATTATCATATTGAGCGTCTATTAGTTCTGAATTATGTTTATTGGCACTAAAAAACAATAAAGCAGTAATAACAGCATTACTATCAGGATATATTGAGGTAATTATTTTGGCTATTTTTAAGGCATAGTTATCATTACTTTTATGAGATTTAAAGTTACAGTGAATAGCTAGTTTAAGCCTCGCTTCATCAAAGTTAGGGTCAAATTTTTTAAGTGTTTCTGTAATAAATTGGACTATCATAACTAAAGCCAGTGAGATTAACGCAATTAAGAGATTCTTCTCTTGCGTGCTTGAATTGAGGTTCTAAAAGCGGTAATATATTAGTGCCTAGGGTTGCACTAGGCTCGTGGTTATATTAAATGTTAGTGCATAGAATCAACAGACCGTACAATCAGTTGTGCATTGCTACTAATTTACAACCAGTTTTAAGGTTTGTCCAGTAATATAAGAATCTATTACCTAAATTTTAATAATTTAAATTTGTGTTAACGTTGTGTACTGTGGAATATATAGCTTATCTTAATTTGAGTGACGATAAACCAATTAATGCAAATATTATCGCTATAATCCAAAAACGTATTACTACCTTTGATTCTGGCCATCCTTCTTGTTCAAAGTGATGATGTAATGGAGCCATTTTGAAAATTCTTTTCCCCCCAGATATTCGGAAGTAATATACTTGAATGATTACAGATAAAGTTTCAATGACAAATAACCCGCCGATAATTGCTAAGACAATTTCATGTTTAGAAATCACGCTGATTGCTCCAAGTGCTCCCCCTAAACTTAAGCTACCCGTGTCTCCCATAAATATTTCTGCCGGCTGTGCATTAAACCATAAAAATCCTAGGCTAGCTCCAACAATTGCAGTGCAAAAAATTGCTAATTCAGAAATATAGGGGACATAAATAATTTGTAAGTAATTTGCATAAAAATTATTACCAGCCAAATAGATAATTAGAGCAAAAGATGCAGCCGTAATAGCGATCGGGACTATTGCAAGTCCGTCAAGTCCATCAGTTAAATTCACGGCATTGGAAGCACCAACTATAACAAACATAGAAAATGGTATATAAAATAGTCCTAAATCAAGAACCAAATTCTTGAAAAAAGGTATACTAAGTATATTGTTATTTGGATTATTAACGCTATTTAATAACAAACACGCGGTGAAGCAAATAAGTGCTTGAAATAATAATTTCTTTTTTCCGCTAACTCCTCGATGATTATTTCTGGTGATCTTGGAATAGTCATCAATAAATCCTACTATTCCAAAGCTAATAAATATAAATAATGCTATCCATATATATTTGTTAGTGAGATCAGTAAATAATAAAGTGGAAATACAAACAGAAAGAATCACCATGATTCCCCCCATGGTAGGGGTGCCTATTTTTAATTTATGTGCTTCGGGGCCATCATCACGAATCGGTTGACCATGTTTCTGAAGATTGTGCAAAAATTTAATTATACGTGGTCCTATTAAAAACGAGATAAACAAACTAAATAGCATAGCAAGGCCCATACGAAAAGTAATATAATGAAATAGATTGGCAATATGTGAGGTGTGGATATAAGGGGCTAGTAGGTTATAGATCATTACAATACCTTAAAAATCTGTAGAATTTTATACAGTTTAATACTCTTGGAGCCTTTTATTAAAATTAATTCATTACCACTAAGCACCTCCTGTATGTTGTTTATCAATGTATCTACATTATCAAAATGATGTTTTTCTATATGATGAGGAAGTAAATCATATATATATCTTACATAATTACCAACTAACAAGACTAGTTTAGCCCCGGAATCAATAATTAAAGGCGCTATCTCTTGATGTAACTTTACAGAATTTGTTCCTAATTCTAGCATATCTCCCACTATAGCTATTTTTTGTTTATGGCTCAGTTGTTTGAAATATAATAAAGAGGCTTTAAGGGATTCTGGGTTAGCATTATAATAATCACAAATAATATCAAAATTTAAATTATTATATTCAGCTTTAACCATTTTACCACGCCCCTCAATAGGGGATATTTTTGTCAGCTGCTTCACTGCTACTTCTAGATCTTTATTGAGTAGTGATGCTACTTGCAGAACAGCAGCGTAATTTACTGCATAGTGTTCTGGTATAAGCGGCATTACAATATCTAGGTTCTGAGCCAGTATGTTATTAGAGACCTCATATTGTAAATGTACGTTTTGACCTTGATTTTGATATAGTACTAACCGGGATTTTGCACTCAAGGATTTGCCAAAAGTAAATATATTCTTTATTGCTAGTTTTTGCAGATTATCTAAAACTCGATGATAGTATTTATTGTCTATATTTATAACAGCTATCCCACTTTTCTCCATTCCCTCAAAAATCTCACACTTAGCATCTGCAATCTCAGCGCTAGAGTTAAAAAACTCAATATGTGCTTCTGATATAGTGGTAATTACAGCGATACTAGGTTTGACCATTTTGGTTAGTTTTCTAATTTCTCCTACATGATTCATACCTAGCTCAAATATAGCATATTCTATATTATCAGGCATAGAAGCAAGGTTAATCAGTACTCCTAAATAGTTATTAAAATTACCTCGACTGGCAAAAACTGGGCTAAAGCAACTTAAGATAGTGTTAATTGCTTCCTTAGTGCCCGTTTTACCGCTACTGCCAGTAACCGCAATAAAGGTTGCTTGTGATTTTTGCCGCTTATATTCAGCCATTTTAGTTAAAGCCAATAAGGTGTCTGCAACCATAATAACTTTATTTGTATCTAACCCTGGTATTTCCCGGCTGATAATTACGGCATTTGCCCCCTTAGCAATAGCATCTAACACATAATCATGGCCATCGCCATTACCTTTAAGAGCAATAAAGATATCTCCTTCTAATACATCATTAGAATTAAATTGTATTTGCCGTCCCCAAATATTAGGGTGTATTGCTATGTTTAAGCAATTACTTAAGTTTTGTGCTGACCAAATCATTCTGTTTCTATAACATGTGATAATACAAAAAATATATTGATTTCTGTATAGTTAGCAATTTATTTTTATATAAATAAAGTGAATATATCATTAATTGTTAATATATGCGTTTGATGTTTTTAATACCAGGTTGCTTTCAAGACAGTAATAGGAGTATGAGTGGTGAGGCGCACGGAACCTAGTAGATCTAGCTAAGCACGACGAATCTCGAAATACGACGACCTAATGTGAAGAAAGCAACTTGGTATAAGTTTATTTTATCTTAATAGACCTCTTGCATAACCTAATCTAATTGGTAATTTTGTTGTCAAAACTCGTCTCCGTTCCTCACGTACAATTTAAGTACGCAGCTCGGCTCGACTTCGTTTTTCCTAAAAATTCCTCAGTTATCTTTAGGTTATGCAAGAGGTCTAATGTATTTATGCCTGTGTGCTACCTTTTTTTAAGGCCCATATAGTCACTATCGCAGTGATGGCAATATATATAGCTACCGATATAGAAGTGCCGGTAAAATGCCAAAGAGCAATACAAAGGGCAGGGGTAAAACGCCCTAATATCGAGCTTCCTATCGCATTGCTAATACTAGAGAGCAAATATTTATCGGATGCTGGTAATAAATTATTAACCCATATATTAAGAGGACAGGCAAAAATTACTCCTAACACAATAATCCATACACGAATGAAAGTCACATACCAAAAAGAAGCATTATCCACAAACCACCATAAGGGAATAATAGTAATCGATAAAAGAAGAGCGCATATATACATTACTCTACGAGGAGTGGATTTGGCCACCCCCCAACCTATCAAGGGGAATATTGCAGCAAATAGAGCGGCATCCACAACTAATAATAACGTGTTATATGTCATCATTTCTTCGAATGTTATTGAAGTAATCAAAGGGATAAGACTATTCATCACTATAAAAGGTATGGCATAAGTCATATACGAGAAACCATTCACCACCGCCACATAAAGAATATTCATCTTATTATTAATAATTAAACTTATAGTATTGCTGATAATAGTATGTATTTGCACTTTGGGCTTAATTGATATTGGGATTTTCGTTAAGTTCTTTCTTAAGTAATATCCTATAATAGCTGTACTACCACCAAAGATGAAACATAATCTCCAATATTCAGTAGCATTGAAAATAATCAAGAGTGTGCTCATGAATGATGCAATAATAATGCCTAACATGGTAGACAATTGGTATAATGTCGACGCTCTTAAAGCTTGAGTATAAGGTTTATTTTCTAAAATATATAATTTTGCAATAGAAGTTTCGCCTTCTGCAAATATTCCTTGTAACATTCGTGCAATAGTTAACATAAGAGGTGCGATCCATCCTATCGTCTCATAAGAGGGAATAACACTCATTAATATAGTAGCAATAGCAACCCCTATTAATGAATAAGATAAAGCTAAAGGGGCCCCCCATTTTTTTGCCACTATACTAAAAATTATTGCACCAGCCGGTCTAGTAACTATTGAACTTGCAAGAACGCTATAAGCTAAAATTAAACTGACGATCGGGTCATGGTGAGGAAAAAAAATTTTTGATAGGAGCGGGGCAATAAAACCATATATAGCTGTGTCAAAATGGTCTAAACCATTCCCTATTATAATTGATAAATCTTGTCTTGTGAGTGAAGAGTTTGACATAAAATTACTATAATACATTCTGGTTAGTTAATTATGGCTAAGTTACAATAGACTTCTGTCGAAATTCTACTTGAGATGGTAATTTGGACAATGAATCTAGGCTCAAATCCTCACCTACACTTACGTACGCTGCGGTTTGAAGCGAAGAGCCCTATTCAAATTCCCTACCAGAAGCGAGCTCTAAAAGAAGTCTAATATTTCAGCCCCGAGAAGAAGAGATTCTTCTTGAACTAATAAATTTTTGCTGTAGTCTAATAAAGGCTGCTTGTACTTCTGGCGCTACAATTTTGGGGTTGTGTAAGTATAGTTGTATCATTAGCTTTTCTATGTTCATAAAGATATTATAAAAACTTAATTAAGGAATCATGATGAATCTGTAATTTAAAATAGTTCATTATATTTATCTTATAATTGAATTACAATAGATAAATAATAAAAGTGAGAAATAAATTTAGGGAGGCAGGTGCGGTTGACAAAATTTTTTAGCTAAAATAGGGTGATTTATTGGTATATCTAAGGTCTGTTGACAAAATATAACAGGGGTTGTTTATAGATTATTTTCTGGATTGTTAGCTGTGCTCGCAATGACGTTTGTAAGGACATAAGTTACACTTGTCTAAGAATTGTTTAAGACTTTTCCAGCTTCAGGGTATGAGTTTGAAATTACCCTGGCAGCATTTGGAGGAAAATACTGCTTGCTCTTAGCAGACTTTTATTTTACATTATAATTTTTTAATAAGAATATATTCCTAATCACTAGGATCAAATTGCATAAACCCTTGAACCACTTTTATTCTGCAATAAACTCTCAAGAAATTACTGGCTTAGCTTCGGATTCTCGGCTAGCCCAGGCAGGGGATATATTTTTTGCTATCAAAGGCCTCACTATTGATGGTAATAATTTTATTGATGCCGTAATAAAAAAGGGGATAAAATTCATTGTCACCGACAATCCTGCCTCTCTAAATAATCCAAATATTGCTACTAATAAAGTGAATATAGTGCTAGTAGAAGATGCTAGATTAGCTTTGTTAGATGCAATTAATATTTTTTATCCGTTATTACCTCAATATAGGGTAGCAGCTACCGGTACCAATGGAAAAACTTCTGTAGTATCATATTGTCGGCAATTATATTCATTACTAGGCCATAGTAGTAGTTCAATTGGCACTATGGGGGTTGAATATTCCCCTCCCGTTCATCTCCCCCTTATTCAAGAAATTTTAGATCAAGCCCCTATTCTTACTACTCCCGATCCTCTAACGATTAGGCGAATTTTTCATATCCTTGCAACGAGTAATATTCATTATATTGCTTTTGAAGCTTCTAGTCACGGGTTGCATCAGCAAAGATTAGATGGTATAAAAGTACAAGCTGCATGCTTTACTAGTTTTAGCCAAGATCATCTTGACTACCACAAAAATATGGATTCTTATCTTTTGGCAAAATTAAGGTTATTTACTAACAATCTCTTACCATCAGGTGTGGCTGTTATCAATTCGGAAATCAAACAATTAAGGTTTGTTCAAAATTATTTACAAGCACATAATATAAAATTTTTAACTGTTGGCAGAGGGGGCGATGTAAACATTACCAGTACCAAGCAATCAATTTATGGCCAAAATATTCGCTTTACTTATAAAGAGCAAAGCTATAATTTTGATACTAGTATAATCGGAAGTTTTCAAGCTGCTAATTTACTAATTGCAGCAATGATGGTACAGCTGACTGGTTTTCCGTTCATAGAAATACTCTCAAAATTACCGAAAATTAAAGCTGTGAAAGGGAGATTGCAAAGAGTTAGTAAGGATAATAGCCCTTACCATGTAGTAATTGATTACGCTCATACTCCAGAGGCATTAGAAAAGACTTTGCTAGAGCTTAAATCTATCAAAGAAACTACTGGTTTATTAAAAGTTATATTTGGTTGTGGAGGAGGAAGAGATATGACAAAAAGATGGCAGATGGGACAGGTAGCTAGCAAAATAGCAGATCAAATTATTATTACAGATGATAATCCTAGGCATGAGATCCCTGCCTTAATAAGACAACAAATTATTAAAGGTATAGGTGATAATAATTCTCATTATCAGGAAATAGCAGACAGACAAGAGGCTATTACTCACGCTATAACACACCTTAATAAATATGATATTTTATTGATTGCCGGCAAAGGTCATGAGGAGTATCAAATAATTAAAGATAATAAAATATCGTTTAGTGATTGGCAGGTAGCTACCAAAGTGTTAGATACAATAAAGATGATAGGAAAATAAAATAAACTAGTTTTAATTATGCTGCCTCAATGCAATAGAAGAATAATTATCTTACTATTGCATTAGCTCATACCATTTCCCAAAACCGAATTAGCACTAGGAGTACGAGTGCCCGCTACCTACGCGTACAGACGTATACGTGAGGAGCAGAAAATCATGAAGTACGACGAACGTAGATAATTAGTTTTCGGAAATGGTATCATTTGTTTACGCGGCAATTTTGTCTCTTAATACTTCTACTAATTTACTAACTGCTTCTTCAGATTTGATATTTTCTAGTATAGCTAATTCTCCTGCTAATCTATTTAAGGCTGACTCGTATATTGTTCTTTCGCTATACGATCTATCACTATCAACATTTTTATATAGATCTCTTACTACTTCGGCGACCGCGACCACATTGCCAGAATTTATTTTACTTTCATATTCTTGGGCTCTTCTACTCCACATCCTATTACCTTGCTTAGGCTTGCTTTGAAGAGTAGAATATATCAAGAGTAAATCATTTTTACTCACTAGCTTCCTGAGTCCTGCTACCGCAGCTCTATTGACCGGTACTTTTAAAGTCATTTTATCTTGAGGGAACAATATTACGTATACCTTGATGGTAGTTCCAGCTATAACTTGATGCTCTATATTCATTATTTCTCCAACTCCGTGAGATGGATACACAATTCTTTCGCCTATGTTAAATTCAGATGATGTTGGCATGCTTACTCCTTTCCATTATAAAACTAGAATAGACTCTTTAAATATTAAAAGTCCTAAAATTCTATAAGTAAAATTCTAGGTCCTTGCTGTGGTATTTTATGCGGCAAATGTCAATTAATTTCTTACAATAAGTAGACCCTTCTGCCCGTTTTCTATGTTTTGAGTCAAGATATGCCAAAAAGTCTGGCTAAAATATTGCTTCTAGCTAAATTGACTTTAGTTCTCACTAGGATCAATTTGTCTATAGCCTACGGTAGTTTTGCTGAGTTCTGTGAACATTTTTATCTAATGATCGATTTTTGTTGTTATTTTCATTTTCGAATCCTCGCATACACCCTAGTGCGCTACGGTTCTGTAAGCGAAAATACCTATATTACATCGAAATGCTCACAGAACCTAGTAACCCTATAAAATTTTACAGAATTTTTGTTGTGCTCATATATTATCTATACGGCACCTTGCAACCTGACTTTAAAATTCCAATATCCTGAACTAAATCACATTAACTATAGCTTTTGTGTATTATAAACCAGCACTAAATATTAGATTGGTGCAAAAGATGAAAGCCGCGTTGACTCTTTTGTACTCATCAAATCCACCTCCATTACTATAAGAGAGGTTTAGTATCTCTAAAATTATGAAGATTATGCTCTTTACTTTTGCAAATTGACTACCAAAATCGTAAGGAATGCGAGCATATAATTAAAGTATAGATTAGGCCAGATGGTTTGCTTATACTTATTATAACATACTTTAATAAAATGATAAAGTATAAGTTACAAAAAATATAGTTCTCCCAAATCTTAAATATTGCAGCGCCTCACAATAGAAGAAGGGGTATTCTAATTGTCAAGCGGTTATTTAGTTGAATCTGGTTTAACATATTCAGACATTTTGGCGTCCATACGATATATATTAATTTCCCGAATGTAATCTAGAGTTTTTTCTCTAATAAATTGTTTTCTTTTTTCAATGTTTTCTAATACTTTAGTGCTATAATGCAATTTATCCATAGTCGCTGCGTCTACATCCAGCTCCTGATTAATATTACGGGCAGCGTTTTCATATATACTTTTATAACGCTCTTCTCTTCTTATATATCTGTCCTGCTTAATTAATTGTTCCTGCTTCTTATAAATTTGATCTATCATATCCCGCGTTTGTTGATCTGTTGCTTTCTCCCGGATAAACCTTTCTCCCATTAAGGCCGGTTCTATTTCATGACCATCCTCATAATCAGAACTCAACTTATTATATATTTCTTCAGCAAGTTGGGCCTTAGCTAGCTTTTCATAAGATTCAATCTCAGAATATCTTTGCTGCTGGGCAAGTCTTGCTAAATATTCTGGGGATAATATGTCTTCTTGAACCTTCCTAGTTTCTCTATTAATTTGATTGTTTAACTCCTGCGCTTTTAGTGCCCTGGCCTCATCTTGACGAATTTCACGATGAGTTCTTAGCCTAGAGTCATTATAATTAAAATCATGATATTCAGCACTAGTCAGATTGCCCTCAATAGCGTCTCGTACCTTCTTGCCAACTATAGCCGTAAGTAGATTACGTTTTATACCGGTCCAAGTTTCATAAATTTGTTCTCCTCTATCCTTACGCTTCGCTTGACGTAAGTTTTCTTTAGTCTTTTTATTATATTGTATTTCTTGTAAGAGACGTAAGGCATAGAATTTTTTGCCAAAGTAACCAGTGCCTCTTTGTGACATTGCAGCGTGAGATGCTACATAAGCCTCTTGGAAATCTCTAGTAAATTTTGCATCACTTGCTAATTCTCTTAAGGTGCTCTTAGTATCAAGTTTTATTAAAGCATCCATCTCCTGCTTCTGACTCTCATTCAAAGCATTATAAGATTTTTCATATTTAAGATGGGCTATACTATCCCGTAAATCAGTGTAACTTTGGTTTGCTAGTTTCGTAGCCTTTTGACTAGCATTAGCAATTTTGCCTTTATTTAAAATAGATTCAATAGCTTTCGTATAATCTTCCCCTGCATTAACATTCACGTCACTATAATCTATGCCGTAATTTCTTTTAACTTCAGCTAGAACACTAGATTGCACGGCATTAGGATTTAAGGCATCTAGGGCTACTTTTTCTTGCATGCGCTCTTCAAACGGTAGAGAAATATGCTTATAGATCCAGGGGTCTACAAAGCTACTAACTCGTTTCTTAGTACTGTTAACAACATAATTCATCGGCCTATCTATCTGCTTCTCTATTGGGGCATAAGCTAGCTGGCCTACTGGTTCTAATCTAGTAAGATTACCACTTGTATTTGATAAGAAACGAGCAACTGCCACAGCTATGTCATTAAATTTTGTCAGTAGATAAATACATGCAAAAATTAAAAATAATCCATCTAGCTGAACAAATCTACCGTTAGCAAAACTGTCAATCCGTGCCTGATCCTTAGGATCATTGGGATCTAAAAATGGCCATTCAACATATCTATTTTCAATACATTCATAAGCTAGACATAGTTTACCTGCAGGCGTCCCATCAGGTATAGTATGGTCTACAGGTACTAGTATATTAGTTTTGAGAGGTGGGTGTTCCCTTTTTAGAGGTGATGGAAACCACCAATAAAAGAATGAGCCTTCAATACTACTATCTAAACCTTCATTTCCCTTAAAAAGCTCCGTTATAGTTCCTAAACGTGGAAAATCATGCTTACACACTGCAAAACCTAAGGTAGAATATATTTCGGTTCTAATAAGAATCGCAATAAAAGCAAGCCCGGTAAATAATATGATAGGCTGAATTGCATAACTGATTAATTGCCTTAACCAATTCTCAAATAAAGAACGAGTAATACCAAAGAGCATAAAACAAATAAATATCGGGGCCATTGTGATAATCATCCCAATAGTTATCAACGCGGTAAGGTATATAATAGTAGCCTTAAATATCAAGGTGAAGATAAAATATAGAGCTATCAAATAGAAAAATATATAGATAAACCCTAGCGGATCTACAAATAACAGCGAAAAGAGCTTTGCCATCGTTTGGGGAGCGATCATTAGACCGATAAGGCTTGAAGAACCTGGCCCAGTGGTACTTGTCTCTTTTATTATCCGCAATATTTCCTGCACTCCATCGACAAAATACACAAATAAATAATCGTTAAAAAATTGCCAGCTCTGACTAGAACTTAGTAAAATAGATACTATAGTGATTTTTAGTACTCTTACTATTAATTCAGTATGGCTCATGTTAACATTGCCTATGAGAAAAGAAAATCCTGTAAACATGACATATAAGGTCAATAAAGCTGAAACTGTAAGTCTATATCCTGGGGTTTTAATAATCTTTTCATATACAGATTTCACTATTCCGTCTTCCGGCGTGTACGGATTTGATGATGCTAGTTGTTTTTGATCCGTGTCAGATAATGATTGCTTTTGATTATTACCAAATAATCGGGCATATTTTTTTTTCGTGCCAAATAGTTCTGCTGTTATAAGATTGGTAAGAAACTCAAGAGGATCGGGCCTTGTATCACTAACCCCTGACTTAATCACTATGCGATATTGCCCATTATTATCATCATAAAATTTATCTAAAATCTTAAAATATAGTGGACATTGAGAATAGTTAGCGCTTTTCGTCTGATCGTGCTCATATTGATAATTTATTCCTCCTGCTGGTACTAATTCCCCTCGTTTAGTTAGATCATACAAATTATAATCCTTCCGGGGCTCTCCTAAATGCCTAGTAATGCCTTTAGGGGTACGTTGAGTTGATTCTGAGATATTTGGATCAGTACCCCTATCAGCAATTAAGAAATATAATCCTACCCCATTCTTCAATAAGCACGGAGCGTTATCAATATCTGCATCTTTCTTCTTTTTGGTAGGACACATTATCCCATCTCTAAAATGACATTCAGGCAGTCTAAGGCAAAAATCAGATAAAGTATGGAAATTCTTTTCAGTCCCATACCAAGGGCCCCACGCTGATAATTCACTCTCATTATTTTGATCACCCTTCCGGTAGTCCCAAGTTTTTACTAATATCGTTAGGGGTTGACCGTTAACTTTATACTCGCTATCAACCCAAGGAGCTGTTTGATTATCTTGCTGCTTAATAGATAGTTGTTCTTTCGGATATCTTGAAGAAATAATGAATTTGATGAAGCCAAAGTCATCAGCATCAATACACCTATCGCCAGTACAGCCTGAAAGGAAAAATATAGAAATTAATAAAGTGGTAAAAAATTTTTTCATGTATCAAACACCTAGGTTTAAATCACGTTATACTGGGCTTTATAAAAAATATTTAATATGATCAAAAAATGATTAAACACAAGATTAATGGTTCACTAATCTTTATTAGCTCATCCTGGATCCTATGTATCTCTATCATTCCGTGAAGCAAATATTTTGTCTAGATAGTTTTTTTTCGTACTGCCCTGAGGGCGTTTTGCCGTATAATTCTGGTCTATAAACTTCTCTTTCAATATTCTAGCAGGTGCCAAGGCCACATTCTTGACTTTTGTGACACCACCTGTGATATCGTCGACTATAGAAGACGCAGGAGTATCAGGCTCTTGACGCTTGCCTTCTCGCTTGGCAGGAATGACATTTGTTAATTGTGCAGCAACTATCGTAATATAATGTACTAAACCTTTAGACATTAAGCAAAAAGAATAAAATAGTAAAGCGCTGCTAAATATTACTAAAAAGGTCCCTGTATTACTTCTAAAATTTTCGAGAGTAGTAAGTGGGATAGGATTAGGAATAAAGAAAGGTATGCCAGGGAAAAATGGTATTTCAAAAGAAGGAGTTTCAAATGGTATGCCTAAATAATGTAAATCTAATCCTATCCTTATAGGAATTAAGATTCCCCAATCAGCACTAACCACAGTTTTTAAGAGTTGTTCCGATATAATTTGATCTATTAATAAAAAAAATATTAATAATATACTGGGTTGTACTACATAACTAAATAACGTTGAGATCCAGTTATCAAAAATAGTTTTTGTTTTCTCAAATAATAGTAATATGAAGAAAAAAGGTGCTAACGATATCATCACTGATATTCCTACATATGCTACAACATAACTAACTATTACTTCTAAAATTGCTCTGAAATACAGGGTTAAAGAATATATCACCATCAGAGCTATAATAGTAAAGCCATTATTGATTTGTAGTAGTTCTATAAATAGCAGCAGCCAGAATTGCCCATTTGTATATCTGGCAAATATTGGGTCAATAAAACCAAAAATATTGGCATTATTGCTAGTAATGCCAACGACATTTTTTGCTATATAGTACGTACCATCCGTAAATATACTAAATAAATAAGTATTAAAAAATTCCCAACTATTTTCTTGTACTAAAGTAACGATTAAAGTTATTTTAAAGAGCCTTATTAGCAAATCCTTAGCCGTGATTTTGACCACCCCTGCTAGAAATGATAAGGCATAAATAGAGACATATAGTATTAAGGCCAGTTTGCTAATTCGCACTAATGATGGATTGCGAGCTAATTTTGTATAGAAATCTTTAGTAATTTGATGGAATTTTGTAATGATTGGCGACACTATTTTGGTAAATACAATATCTGAAAACCAGGTGCTACCAGTATAAGCTGCATATTTTACATTAACTACCCCGCTCACTTCAGGATTAGGATTCTCTACCTTGAGCCATAAATAACCAGAATTTTGAGCATCAATAGAGGCATTTTGGTCAATTGTTATGCCAGGAGTTGAAGCAGTAGGAGTTGCTTCACCGGCACCTACTATCACATATTTAACGTGAATATTTTGTTGTTGTTTTGCGGTAAGCTCGCCTTTTTCCCCATTACCCACTTCTACCTTCATAATATAACGGCCAAAATGTAGATAGTGAGCCCCTAAATCTTTACTTTTAAACCTACCATGTAGCTTAGCAATACTAGCTGGAGCACCCCAGTCTTGCATAAAAGTGCTGGTTGTTGTGTCAAACATACCTTGAGCAATGTGCCAGTCAGTTGTAAAATTTAAATTTCCTGTAGTATTAGATTTATAATATAAAAAATATTTATTCAGCTTAGTAGAATATGCAAAACTCTCTGCCTGGCTCTTGATAATGGTGTCATTCACCCTTATATTCATTCCTCTTCCTTGATCATAATAACATGCTGGGCTATTATCTTTATCATTTCTTCCTTCAGGGCAACTACTTATAAGAGATAGCAAGCTATTGGTTAAGGTATCACCTAATGGTTTACCAACAAGCCCCATCCTATCATTATCTTTTATTAATGCCTTGCCGTCAGTAGTAGTTTGGCATAGAGAAGTTCTACGAGGATCAAGAAAATCACATACTTCTTTGGCAGAAGAATATATTATTTTATTTATAAGATTGCTATTAGTATAAAGCATTGATAGAGCAATAGGGGAGGAATCAAGTTCTGAAGCTAATATATTTGGATCAGCATCTACTACAAAAAAATCATCCGCGTCTGTCAGAGTAATATTGATTACATCTCCTGGCTTGATTAGAATTTTTGGTGACTTAGAAGTAAAATACTCTACATATTGTGGCATTAGTGCTAATGCCAAGTACGGATAATCTTTATCAGGCCCCGTAGTAGTAAGAGCTGGATAATCGGTGGCTTCATATTTGTTAGTTTGCGGATTAAAGCGTTTAATGAATATTTGGGGTTCCTTAAATCTGGGATCAATGCGATAAAGTACTTTATATTTGTTGCTGTTTACTGTAGTGGCCCCACTAGTATCCCAATCAAATTTAATAGCTTTATTTGCTTCTACTTGTTGGTTAGTAGCAATCCAATTTGATTGTGTTAGATCTAATAGAGCATTACCTTCCTTCATTCCACTATCTAGTGTGTCAGGAACTGGTAAAGCATTTTTATATCTCTCATTGAGTTCATTGATATCATTTTGCATCCATTCCATTTTATCCTTATCAACCGCTTTAGTAGAATAGGGGTGTAATAAAGTTACAATTATAATACAAGAATATAAAAACCATTGAGAGTATGGAGAAGTCAATTTACAAGATAAATTGCCCCGCAGCTTGTCCCAAATCTTAGACGTTGAACAAGTTAACTTGTGTAATAAAAAGATATAAACGCTGGAAGCTTTGATATTGCCCTGTACCAATCCAGAGGTCAAGAATAGATTACCCATAAGCAATAGCTGACGCTTTACTATTAAGCCTATACACAAAATTTTATAACTCAAACCTTTCATCTTACCTGTAAATTATTTTTTTGTAGAGAAAATTATTCACTAGACCCTTCTTCACTGTCAATTTTTGAGTCTTACCTTCTCTTATTAGTATTAAGCTTGTTTCTATCTTTCTTTGCTTGGTCAATTGCTTTATTTCTTGCTTTTAGTCGCTCCTTCGCTGCCCCGGTAATCTCCCCTCTAGTTTTCTGGTCTAATCCCACTTTCCCTAAAGCGCTTTGTCCCATAGATGAGGACATTGTAGCGCCCATATAAGTTGCAAGAGGTCCTCCCCCTTCCGTTAACTTTGCTACCATTTTACCGGAAAATTCTACATAACCATACATACCATAAGCAATAATAATTAAAGCAATAAAATGTTGCATATTTACTCCCATCAGCCCTGAGCGATAATCCATTCCCCAAGGTGCAAACCAGCTAATACAGAAAATTGGCATATCCAACCAGGCTGGGTTAAGACCTCCTATATTAGGTATAGGAAATTTGAAAGGTAAAGCACATTTCCAGCATACACTAAATCCAAGGGCAAAATCTAAATAAATTGTAAATAGCTGCGTCATTATAATAATACCCGCCATTAGAATTAGAGGTTCTACCATATATCTAATAGTAAATCGCACCCAATTCTCAAATAAATATCTAGTAAAATCAAAAAGCATGAAGGTAAGAAATAATGGGGCTAGCCCGATTAAGACTGCAGTTGCCATAAATGCCATAATATATACTGCTATAGCTCTTAGGGCGGTGATCACCACTATTGCAACAGCTATAAAAGTGATCACAAAATATATTAACCCACTCATCCCCATGGAAAGAAAAGAGAATAGTTGCGCAGAAAAAGTTTTACTAAATAATATTTTACTCATTACTGCATCTAAAAACATGAACGGATTAGTAATAATCAGCTTAGCGTCAGTACTAGTACTTGTGAACATGCTATAGCCGGCCATATTAGACATTACACCATCAGAAAACTGCCGAACAATATCAAATATGTAAGTATTGAAGAACTCAAAAGTACTATCATTCATTAAACCGCTAACTATTGCAATTTTTACTATTCTGATTAGTAAATCCTGGTGACTAATCTGTACCATACCTAAGAGAAACATGGCGCCAAAAGTCATAACATAGAGAATTAACACAGCTTTTATATAGGTGAAAAAGTTAGTACAGTTAGACTTGCCGCCATAACAAGTCATATTCTTAAAAACTGTTGTTGATGCATCTTGCACTTTCTGTTGTAATAATTTAAATAATGGAGTAAGAATCTGCCGAGTGAAACTTCCTACCGGTTCTGAAGTAAACATCTGTACTTTATATTTGCCATAACTTTCTTTATACTCTTCCTCTTTATTATAAATTTTCATCCAAACGTTGCCAGCTTGGCTCATAATCGCTTCAGCATTACCTTTATCATCACTAGGTTTTAGTTCATAAGTAGCATATGAACCAGTGGTATTAGGATCCTCTCCCCCTGGCACTATCTTATATTCAATCTTACCACGCGCCTGTACGACAGGATCGTCAAAGCTATTGCCATTAATTCTGCGGCATTTAGTATGTTTTATACCTAAGACGTAACCGCCAGTATGTTTGCTATAATCCTGAAATTTGGACCAGAAACGATATTGTAAATAGCTGCTTGCTGCAGTGGGATTTGTAGCTATTTCATTATAAATCACCTGGTATTTTTGATTGTCAGAACGGCTATTATTTAGAGCTTGATAAAATTGATCAGCCTTCAGTTGAGCAATATAATAGTTCGATCCTAAAGGCTCACCCGTAGGATTTTGATTATTACTTACTCTATATAAAAGCCCGGTAGGAGCAGCAAACCAAAAATATCTTTTCTTTTGATAGTCATCACTTTGTATAATATCTTTATTTTGAAGGGTTACCGTGTCTGCACAGTGGTGTTTAGTGTCAGTCGGAGGGGTAACAATAGAACATTGGTAATCAGCAGTGCCCAATTTTTTATTAACATTATTAATATCTTGATCTAGCGGCAAAGTAAAATATCCATTATCTTGGTAAGGTTCTGGTGCATCTCTCATCTCATTCTTCCAATAAGGCTGGGTCCTGCTACAGGTATCCTGCCACCAGGTCCAATAATCATCAGTATCAATACCAACAGCCTTCCCTACATCACCTGCATTACATTTGCTCTCGTCTGTATGACAATAAATCTCATGAGGATACGGTATAGCTCTAACACAACATATAGTACCATGGTCCTGCGTCTTATTTACACAATTTTCTGGCTTAGAACATTTCTCATCCCAGCTACAACCACTTACATATTTCCCAGAATACATCGAATATCTACCACATAATGGAGAATATTCTGGTTTTCCTTCTCGACAATCTGCTTGGGTCATACGATTTTTATAGGTCGCGCCATCTTTATACGAGTCAAAGATATTTTGCACTTGAATGCTAATAGCGGAAGCTTGATCAGCCTTTTGATTGGGAAGAGTAGCTACTACTACCCTGTCATTATAATATAACTCTGCGATATTGCGCCACCCGTCAGTTTTGGCGTTAAAAATTAAAGGCAGCGGGTCGGCATATTCATCTTCTACTCGAGGGATAGGAATCCGGTTATTCTGAGTATCTAGATCTGATGGTTGGACAATATTATTTTGGGGTACATATGCCTTACATAAGCTTATATCTCCCTCTATTTTGAACTTAACTTTTTGACCTTTGATCACACTAAGCCCTATATTCAACCATTTCCCATAACTAGTGGGATCGTATTCAAGTGAAACTCCTTGCGCACTACTGGTGCTTGGGGTAGCTTTAGTAGTATAGTTGGCAGTAGCATTAAGCATTACAGTATTGGTAATACTATCAGATTGTCCTCCCTTAGCATCAGGGTCATACCGACGGAAACAACCATCAGCTAGCTTGACAGAACCTATCATTGCTAGAACCGCTAGAATCATGCTAACTAATATAGCAATTATCGCTAATATGCCTAAAATTTTAATTAACTCGCTTTTCATACTATAATATCTGAATTACCCTGTTTACTCTTCTGAGTTAAAGAACTGGTTTCGAAACATTGCAGGGAACTTGCGTGCTTATTTACGTATACTATTATTTGCACACTCGCTCCTTGTGTTACATGCCAATTTGGAGGATCATTTGAGTATGCCACCTTAAGCTCATGACTTGCCAGAACTACTTTGGTCCTTGGGTGCATTACCACCTGAGGAACCTGTAGATTTCGCTCCTCCTTGCCGTGGTGCTGAGCTCGGCATTTTCCCTGATGATGCTTCTGCTGCCGCTTTAGCGTATGCTATTCCTTGTTTGACCATGTCTACTACCTTAGTAGGTTGTGCTACTACCGCGTCCATGTTTGGGCCACCAGTAACCTCCGACGCAAATTGTCCAATTGATTGCGAAAAGTAATAAAAAATTACTGAAAAGACTAATACATACAGCAAGCTTACTATTAAGGATAGTTCATCTTTCGCTATCTGTTTAATTTCAAATAATAGGAAATAATGTTTCTCCCAGCCATATCCTGAATAATATTTTAATAGCTTATAGCCAGCGCTATCCTTACATCGTTGCTCATCAAATTCAGGCAATCTAATTTCAAAAGTACTAAATCCAGTAGGATTACTATCAGTATAATCATACCTTACAAATTGACAATTATCATATATAGCTGAATCATACATCGTAACTAGTAAGGCAATAAATCCTGCAATTACCGCCGGTTGTAAAGCACAGGACATACAGATTTTTAGCCAGGCATCAAAATATGCCTTAGTTCTGGTGAATAATGCCATAGGAATAAATATAGGAGAAATATAAGTCATTACATAAATAGTAATTAAACATACTAAATAATTTGTTAAAAAATATAGCACTATTGAGGTAAATATTACACAAAAGGCTATACCTGATGCTACTAATATAATATTACCGGCCATAAAAAAACCAAACATTATTGGGAAAAACCTAAATGTACCAGGAGTATTCAATGATTTTACTGCCTTATCACCACCAGGAGAAGCAAAATTTATAGGGGCACCTGATATGGGGCCAGCAGCAGTAGGACTCGGGAGATCTTTAAGGAAAGAGGCAGTATTGTAGAGCGCTTCTAAACCAAGATAATAGCCTATCCGACAGTCAATTGCATCCCAAAGCCCATAATGACTATAACCAGGTTGATATTTGTTAATATTAAATTCACATAATCCTTTAGAGCCACTAGCATTAAAAATAATCTGCGCAAATTGGGGGGCGATTTTGGTAAGTAAAGGCAAGCCATATTCGAGCATGCCATTTGCCTGTGTTTCTTTGCCCTGCGCAAAATATATTGGTCCTATTCCTACTGCAAAATAACTCACTAATACTAATTTGATAATAAAAGTAGCGATCTTATCAAGGTTCCCGTATTCTTTGGTTAAAATCATGTTAATAGCAAAAAACATTACATACAATATTAATGCCATCCTCACTACGGTTTTTAAGGATTCTTGAAAATTTGCAAAAGGATTCAGAGACATCAAATTCATCTCTTTATTATTACATTTATTATACTGAAAAAATACTTTATCCAATGTATCTTTTACGCATTCCACCGCTACTCCAGAAAAATTAAATAATGATTGACTTTTACTAGGGCCGCTATAGCAGCTCTTCGCTATCGACTTACATTGGTCATCTACCGGGGGAGGGGGAGGGGAGATGGAGGTAGGTTTACACGCTACTTGCTGTTCTCCTCGAGAGGTGGGCATAGTTAAGCACATTTTGCCCGTTAGGATTTTGATTGTCAAAGGAATATTTTGTAACAAATAATTACCTCCAAGTTGCGGGTCATCACTTAGCACTCCAAGGGTTTTCGTCTCTCCTGCATTCAGAGTTACGGGTTTACACGATATGCTAAGATCTTTTTGCCCTGGAATCTTTTGTGATTGCTTGATACAGAATTTAAACTTTGGATCTGTATGATCACAGCCGTCACTAATCTGTCTCATATCAATATTATATATGATATGACCATAAGCAGTACCTTTCTTTAAATAATCATCTGTCCCAGATAAAGATATAGGGGTAGTTGGGCATGAATCCCCATAGTCGGCAAGACCCTCTACAGCACATAATATAAGATAAAGCGGAATCAAAAATTTTATGACTTTATGAGTTTTCATTGTTGCCATCTTTTTTGCTGTTAGTGTTCTCCCTTTTTAGCCGAGCTTTTTGTGCATCACGTGCTTCTTTCTTGGTTTGCGCCTCTTTCACTTTTCTGACTATTTCTTCTATTGTCCCCGAGGTTTGTTGCGATATTTCCGCCTGTATCTTGTCGGGAGTTGGACTTTGTCCAGGCTCTTCCTTCTTGGCTTGTTCTTCTTTTTGGATTTGCTCTTCTTTCCGGGCTTGTTCTTCTTTCTCTTTCCGGATTTGTTCTTCTTTTTCTTTCCGAGCTTGCTCTTCTTTCTCTTTCCGGACCCGCTCTTCTTCCTTGATCTGCTCTTCTGTTTTGGCTGGCTCTTCTTTCCCGGCTGACGCTTCTTTTCTAGCTTGTTCTTTTTCTTGAGGGCTAGCTAGTTGATCTTTAGGCAAAGAGCTTAGCATAGACTTAATGCTGCTTCTAACTCCTCCACCACCTGTCTCAGTCGGGCTGACACTACTGCGATCGTCTGGCTTCCCGCCTGTAGGTTTAGCAGCACTAGCGGCAGAATCTCGTGGCCCACTGCCACCGCTGCTTGCCTGCGTATCTTTAGGGCCTTGCCTGCCACCTGCTACTTGATCGCCTGGCATCATGCCTTTAGCCGCGGCGGCGGCTGCCATACCAGCTTTAAAAATTGCTTGTGGATTGATAGTTACATTATTCAGTGCCACCCCTTCTGTCATATCTGCTGCAAAATTAGCCAATTGAGCACTGAAGTGATACATTAGGTAAAGAGTAAAACATGCCGTAATCAAAGCTAAAACTATATCTTTAATTTTTTCAAAAATTATTTTAGGAGCGTTAAAAAACATTCCAGGATCCATCTGAATGCCTTTTAAAAATGAAAACTTATTCATATATTGCTCGGTACTAATAGTCCCAGGCTTCTCTTTGACCATTTCCTTAACAGTCTTCCTGTCTTGCATCCCTTGCTCAACCGTACTTTTGCCCAAATCAAGAATAGTCGTCAATGGATTATTCAGGATATAGCCTAAACTATTTTTACAACTTTTTATTTCATCATCGTGATACTTACTCCAATCATTATCAATAAAAAATATTTTTACTTTTCTTGGAGAACTACTACCTGTTAATGCATCTTCTATACTATTTTCTATAATTTTATTTGTATATTTACAATGGCCGTAAAAACCAAAATCATAAACTGAAAACATGACAATCATAAAAGTTGTGACCACCATAGGTTGCAGTAAAAATGATATTAGTAATTTTACCCACGCTTCAAAATAACTACGCGTATAATTAAACAAAAACATAGGCACAAAAATAGGCGCTAGAATTCCCAGTATTACTATACTGATCATGCACATAACTGTTGCATTAATCATAAATGCTCCTACTGAGATTACTAATAAAGGATAAGCTAGAGCAAGAGAGATAAGCGTCATATTGCCAGAGATAATTGCCGGGATCAATAAATATACATATGGTGGAGCTGGGAAACTAAACGGGTCAAATCCGTGAGCTGAACTCTCTACTAATAAAGTTGACAACATATCCAACCCTAAATAGTGGCTTACTCGGCAATCCAAAGCATCCCATAAAGGCATATAAGCCAGCTTTGCATCATAGATAAGATCTGGACCGTTAAATTGACATAGCTTGGAGGGGGAAGCATTCATCACCCATCCCGCTAATGTATCTATTCCTCCTAATAACAACGGAAAAGCCCATTGGATCATGCCATCTAACCTACCGTAATCGTTATTGCTACCCGCGGGATTGATATTTATCCCTACTGAGAAATAGGTTACAAATAGCATTTTTAGTATAAAATTAATTATATCTTTTTTAGGAGGGATATCCCCGGAAATTATTAGTTTAAAGCCAAAGAACATTACATATATTGTTAATAAGGCAGTAACTGTTCTATACATTTTACGTTGAAATTGGAAAAACATACTAGAGTCTCTTGTGCTCGAATTAACGATATTATTAACATCGTCAAAGGTACATACTTCCCTACTTAATAATAGCCTAGCGGTCATTTCCTTGAAACATTCTATTAATGGGGCTGTAATGACTATAGCGGTCTTAGAATTATTATACGCTCTTTGATAACAACTAGAAGACGTTAACCCACACTCAACTATTGCCATTGGATCTTTCGGATCTTTCCTGTCGCCTTTAGGAGTACTGCCACCAGGGTTTAAAAAACTTTGATAAATAGAGTTAGGATCGGGTTCACTAATGTACTTACAGCCGACTGGTAGATCATCCCAAGTTATTCCCTTAACTGTAATACACATAGTATCTTTAAAGTGCCGCCCTTTAAGCCAAACAACAGGGAGCCCAGGGGGTATATCTACCATAAAGAATGTTTCCCCATCTTTTATATCCCGGATATCGTGATATTCTATCTTTGAATCACGCCAGGTATGCAAAATATCCTCCCATGGCTCAGTATTGGTTACTGCGGCTTTGATTAGTGCTAAAACAGATTTGGCGATTGCCCTACCATTAAAGTCTAGTAACCTCTTATTATTACATATAGCAAATGTCAATGTAGGGTTATTATCATTAAATGGAATTTTATTATTCCTAGCACATTGACCGCCCGGAAAATCATTCTGCCACTTGCCATCAGGTCGTTGTGTCTCGCCGCCTTTCCACTTCGGATTAGTACTGTCAAATAATTCAGGATCATTAATTTTAAGACGCAGCATAGTATCGAGATACAGACCTGGAGATAGTATATTAGCAACAGCAAGCGTCAACAATGGCACTTGAATACAAGTATGAGAAAATTCTGTACGTACTAACATCTTGCCCAGACCTTGCGTCTGGCAATTTAAACGTTGAAGAGTGTCTACTAGGGTCTTGATAGCAGTATCTTTAGGGCCTTGATCCTCTGTTGGGTTTGCTGCCGGAGTATTATCAGCGTAAATATTATAAGTAGGGATTATATTTAATATACTACATAAAATTAACAACTTAATAAATCCCCTGATAGGACAAAATAAAAGTTTTACTGATGTTTGAATCATTTTTAATTGCTTATATGAAATAGCTGCTTGGCAAAAGATAACATTTATCCTAACTTTAATAATAGTAACAAACTGTAGCAATATATTTCTTACATAAATCATTATTTTAGGCTTACTTTTATAAACAAACAGTATAATAAACTTAATATAAGATAATAATTACTTATCCTTAATGCTTATATTGAATTTTGCTTTTTGACATCTTCTATCGTTTTAATGTTAATCAAGTGCTTTAACCTCCTCATAAAATACGGGTAACCATCTTTCAGGATCATCTCCATAACGCTCTCTAATTCGGTCTAATAACAATATGGTGTCAACTCTGCCAGAAAGAACATTGACAATATTGTTCATCCCATCTAAACTTATTTTAGCTACTACCGCATCTACTCCTTGCTTGATTAAGAAGTAACGCGTTGTTGGGTCGGTAGTTTTGATCAATAAATATTCTCGCTGGCTTAACATGAAAGCGGATCGGTAAAGCTCAGTAGCTTTTAGATTGGGTAAAAATATTTGCGTAGCAGTTTGTTGAATGAGTGTATCGCTAATTCTACTTTTAGCTGCATCCTCAACACTTTGTGTAGCAAAGATTACAAAAGTATTCAGCTTACGTAGTACTTTTAACCAATCTTTAATTTTAGGACCAAATATTGGATTATCGATTAGAGCCCAAGCTTCGTCAAGTACTATCATAGTTTTTTGGCCATCTAACGAAATGTTAATTCGGTGAAAAATATATAATAGTACAGGCGCCAAGCTGATCGGATCTTTTAATAAATCGGTCATATCGAAACCAAATACCCTAGCTTTCATTAAATCAATATTATCTTCATCATTATCAAATACTCGCGCATGTGAACCTTTCCCAATCCACATAGCAATTCTTCCTACTAAACTACCAGGTCCATCTATCCCTAAAAATGCCACAACATTTTTTAATTTTCTATCTTTTGGCGCTAACATAAAATTGCCACTTACTGCTTGGGATAAAATCTTATTATCTTCTGCGGTGACTGCTTCTCCATTAGAGGATACCAAGACTTTAAGCCATTCTAATATAAATGTTCTATTGTCTCCTGTATCCTGAAGTTGTAATGGATTAAGGCCACAATTGACTCCTGGGTCAATTTGGGTATAGACGCCGCCTATAGCTCTAATAAATATCTCAGCTCCGCGGTCTTTATCAAAGAAAAACATTCTAGGTTTGAATTTTTGTGCTTGGGCACATAAAAAATTCATCAACACTGTTTTACCAGCACCAGTAGGTCCTATTATTAAGGTATGCCCTACATCTCTAACATGAAAATTGAAATAAAAAGGAGTACCAGAGGTAGTATCAAGGACAGTAACGTATTCCCCCCAATGATTGTTAAATATTTTTCCTAGGGGATAATTATGCATAGAAGCAAAGCTAGCCATATTTAAGGTATTGATAGTAGCATCTCTAACTATATAGCTCATATTGCCTGGCAGTTGTCCCCAATAGCTTGGCTCCATATTCATCTTTTCACGCACTGGCTGAATCCCAACATTTGAAAGCTCAACTGAAGCCATGGAGAGGGTATCTTCTAGAGATTTTAAATTGTTATCACAACATAAAAGAGAGAAATGATGATTACCAAAACCAATATCACCACTAGTAGCCATGTCTAATGCTTGCGATATTTCAGCAATTTGTGATACAGCTTTATCCTCTGCTTGAATCATTCGATTTTGTTGTAACTGCATACCATGAATTGCCACCGATCTATTAGCAAAAATAAAGCTTTGAGTCATTATAAACTCAAAGGGCATTTGTAAAAAACCGTCAAAAATGCCTACGGAGGTATGAGGTGTATATTCTAGAATACTAATAATACCAGCATATCTTCTACCTGCTGGTCCCCTAGCTTCTATAGATCGATTGCCAAAAAACAATCTATGAGTGGGTAAATATTGATCAATTGCATTTCGTGAAACAGCCATTGGCATGGTCGACCCACAATTTACTAATGATCCTAAAAACTCTAGTATCTCACAATAATAACCGCTTCTAGATTTTTGGATACTCAGTAACCTTGCCCCGTAGCTGTGAAAAGTATTAATGATTCTTGAAGTCATTTCTTGGAGGTTTTCATACATTTCCCGCATATCATTTTCCCAAGCTGACTTATCTGACTTTTGCCTTAGTAACTTAAGAAAATATTCTACAGCCGCAGCTCCCGCTTTATCAGGCCGGTAAAGTATACTAATATATAATTCATTGAAAAATGATCGAGAGCCGGCAGTATGCTTCTTACGCCATTCTGTGGTTAAATAAGATATGAAGTCATTAGGTACTTTGATAGTAGGATCGATAGTATATTCTTGACCTTCAAAAAATACTGGCTTACGTCTTCTAATAGTGTGAAAATACAACACTATGTTGCCCGAAGTCATATTTTTAAGCAATGAATTTCTAATATTTTTTTTAATATCTAAATCTTCATCGTCTGCTGTTTCAAAGGAAAACCCACCTATTTTTATTACCTGTAATAATTCATTATTTTTAGTTAAAATAGTATTACTATTCCAATGACATTTATATGGAATAAAATGAGAAGTAGATTTTTCTTTTCTTGCTTTTGCTTCTTTAGCCGTTTTTGTGAGTAATAATTTTATCATTCATTCCTATTTGATAGAATATCTATATTTAATCAATTAGCCTTTAATACTAAAGGGCCTAGAGGAAACAGCCTTTTAGTACCACAGCATATAATATAGGAGGATCAAAACTTCTGGTCAGATGCATCAATTCGTAATACAAAGCCAAGTTTAACAAAAAAGATATTTCTAAAATAGACCAATAAATCTTGTGTAGTTGGCTCCTAGATACCGTAGGAATTGGCGCCATAAAAGGACTTATTAGGACATTGACTACATTTAGAAGATTTATTTAAAAATATCTCCACAAATCTAGGTTCTTTAAAGCATATTATATACCCAATTAGATGAATTACAAAGGCAACAAATAAATTCATTATACTATTGCTCTGAATAAATAGGGTCATTGCAATGATCAAATTAAGAGCAAAAAACTTTATACTTACTCCAAATATCATTGCTGGTCTTGTTAAACCTACAAATAAGGGGTCAGATGTTAATCTTCCTGCCATAACTCATTCTCTTTATTGATAAACATACTTAATAACATAGAGTCGGGAAAGGTGGCATTCACAAAATGTACACAATGAGTATTGCTTTGGATTGCATTTAGAGCTGCTTCAATTAAAGAAATTTTTTTAGGCTCAGTAGCCAGGTTAAGCATATCTTTAAGTGTATTAATATCACGCACCTTAAAACCTTGCATTTCAGCAAATTCCGATTCTTCATAAAATAATATCAACTGATCTGCATCTAAGGAAGAAGAAATTAATGAAACCGTTAAATTTACATCTAATAAGTGAGTATTACCATTTTCATCACTTGCTACTGGTGAAATTACAGGAATAATATTATTATCCTCAAAATTTATTAGAATTTCAGGATTTACTATGATTGGCTCACTGATAAAGCCAATATCTATAATATCCTGATTAGTAGCCCGCCGATGGGATAGTTTTGATTTTTTTGCTTGAATAAGGTTCGTATCTTTACAAGAAATACCAATAGCATAGCACCCTACGCTACACAGCTTTGAAACTATACGTTTATTAATATACCCTGATAAGACCATCTCTATAATTTGAGAGCTTTTATAGTCAGCGACTTTAATACTATTTATCACTTTTTCGTCAAAACCGAATAATTTTAACGTATCATTCACCAAATTAGTATGATCATGTACTATAAAGATTTTTACTCCACAACTATCAAGCAAATGTATTATTTCTGCAAAACTAGTTAACAATTCATCATTTTCAATAATTAGTGAAGGTAGCTTAACTACTAGGAGCTGGTCTTTAATTTCACTACTATTTCTTATGATTTCTTTAATTAGAGTTATATTTTTGGTGTAAGAAAAATCTTTATCTTTTTTGTCTTTATAATTTGATGCATTTTGCCAAACTAAATTGCAGTTCTTTTGCACCTTCCTTACTCCTACTACTTGTATAGATTACATTACATGAGCAGTCCAAAGTTGCAAGAAAATTCTGTATATTAAAAGCTAGGTTTTCTCTATTTGTTACCTTATCTGTTTTAGTAAAAACAATTTGAAAATCTCTCTTATAGGAAATTAACAATTTAATAATATCCATATCATGTTGTTTAATTCCCCTGCGCGCATCAATTAATAAATTTACTATTTTGAGATTTAAACTATGTTTTAGGTAATAAGATATTAAGTCTTGCCAGTGTTGTTTTATACTTACTGGTACTTCAGCAAAACCATAGCCAGGTAGGTCTACCAAAACCATTTTATTAGGAAATAAAAAAAAATTTATTTGTCTGGTGCGTCCTGGCGTGCGAGATACTTTAGCGAGGCTAGAGTTATTACATATACTATTAATTAAACTAGACTTGCCAACATTTGATTTACCAATAAAGGCCATTTCAGGCAAATAGCTCTTTGGAAACTGCTTTATTGTGGCGGCGCCAGTAATAAATTTTGCTTCTTGACGAAAAAGTTTCGTAACTTTATCAAGTGACATTTTTTTCTAATTTATTAATGTAGTATTGCTGGATTATAGATAAAATATTGTTCCAAGACCAATAAATTAACAATCCTGCTGGAAAACTGCCGAACATAATGAGAAAGATTAAAGGCATAAATTTCATTACTTGCGCTTGGATAGGATCGGCAGGTTCAGGACTCATTTTTTGTTGCAAAAACATAGTGATGGCCATAATAATAGGCCAGATACCAATCATCAAAAAACTCGGAGGATTAAACGGTAACAGTCCAAATAAATTAAAAATTGATGTAGGATCTGCGGCAGATAAATCTTTTATCCACCCAAAAAATGGCGCATGTCGCATTTCAATAGTGACATATAATACCTTATAAATAGAAAAGAATACTGGAATTTGAATGATTAATGGGAGACAGCCAGCAATAGGATTGACTTTCTCTTTTTTATATAACGCCATAATTTCTTGATTAAGCCGCATTTTGTCATCAGCATATAAGGCTCGAATGCGTTCTATTTCAGGTTGTAGGTTTTTCATTTTTTTCATAGAACGATATGATTTACTTGCTAAAGTAAACATTAAAAGTTTAATAATAACGGTAACAATTAATATGCTAATACCAAAATTACCGACATAATTATAGAAAAAGTTTAGTGTATTAAAAACCGGTTTAGTGATTATATAAAACCAACCAAAATCAATAGCACGGTCAAATAATTTAATATTATATTGTTTTTCATAGTAATCTAATAAATCAACTTTCTTAGCACCGGCAAATAATTTTTGAGACACAGTAAATTCCACGCCCGCTTCTATCTCCTTAATAGGAGATAGAAAATCAGTTTGATATCTTGGGACGCCATTTTTTATTGCATAATTAAAATTAGAGCTATAAGTGCTAGCTTTATCGGGTATTATAGCAGCCAGCCAATATTTATCCGTTATACCAATCCACTCAAGTTGACCTTGCGGAAATTTCATGGTCTTCTTATCCTTAATATCATCAAAAGAACATTCTTTAAGTCGGCCATCAACCGAACTTATGGGGCCCTGATGTAGAATATTGACTGCCTTTTCCTTAGCATTGTACTCTCTATTGATCAAGCCATAATATTGAACTGTTATAGAATTTTTGCTATTATTGACTATAGTTTGGTCTATCGTAAATAGATAATTATTATCCATACGTATCGTCACTAGAAACTTAATACCTGCTTGATTAATCCAGGAAAGCTTGAGAGGTTTTGTAGGGGTTATTTCATCGCTATTTGCTTCCCACAATGTTTCACTACTTGGCAAATCTAGAGTTGAGTTATTACTAAACCAACCTATTTCAGCAAAATATGCGTCTTGCGAAGTAGAAGGAGCAAACAATATGACGTTCTTACTATCTGCCGATAAATCTTGCTTATAATTTAGTAAAATTAGATCATCAAACCTTAATCCTTTTAAGGAAATAGAGCCAGAAAGTACCTTAGAATTTATCTTAACGCGTGGTGATATAATAGGAATTTGTGCTTTTTGAGTATCTAGAGATAAGTTTTTATTTTGCACTATTGCTTGTTGTTTTAACTGTTCTTGTTGGTATAGCTGAGTCTGTTGTGCAATTTTTTTTAATCTTGGTTTATCATAAAAATATTGCCAGCTAACAATAATGCCAAGAGATAACAGCACAGCCGCTACTAGATTGAATATGTTATGATTCATTTGTGATAAAATAATTATGTTCTTTTGTTTGACATGTTGGTATTAGTGGAAGGATCACGACGCATTGATATAGAAAATTCCAAAATTATGAATATATGAGATTATATTGATTAAATTGCAGCAGTCAACACATGCCTTAACCTTAAGCAAACCAATTATTAAATAAAGCACTCTCTTCTAACCTTCGGCTCTTGTATTATTAATTACTCTTATTATATAATCATTAATTAGTTTTTAGTTCAAAGCTTATGAGGTTATAAAATGAATATAGAGAAATTTACCACTCATGCCAAATCTGTGATTTCTAATGCTCAAAATCTAGCGGCCAAAAACGATCATCAACAAATATTACCTCTACATGTCGTTGCGGCTTTATTACAAGAGGAAAGCGGCGTTATTAACAACCTGATCAATATTTTAGGGATTAGCCGAGATAATCTCGATAGAGTGATTACCGCTGAACTTACTAAAATTCCTAAAGTGCAAGTTCAAGGAGGTGGTCAATTATATTTATCTTCCGAAACAATAAAGTTATTTGATAAGGCTCGAGAGCTTGCCAAAAAACATAATGATAATTTTATAACTGTTGAAAGAATTTTTGAAGCTTTAGCATATGATAAGACGGTAGCCGGGACAATTCTAACCGATAGTGGTGTCACGGATAAAAAAATCAATGCTGCTATTGTTGCGTTAAGAAAAGGTAAAAAGGCAGATAGTGAATCTTCAGAAGGAAGTTATAATGCTTTAAAAAAATATGGCAGAGATGTAACTGAATTAGCAGAATTGGGCAAATTAGACCCCATAATTGGTCGAGATGAAGAAATTAGGAGAACTATCCAGGTTTTATCAAGAAGAATGAAAAATAATCCAGTGTTGATAGGAGAGCCAGGAGTTGGCAAAACCGCCATAATCGAAGGTTTAGCTCAAAGGATATTTTCCCAGGATATTCCGGAAACTCTTGCCAATTGCCGAATTATCGAACTTGATATGGGCGCTTTAATTGCTGGAGCTAAATATCGCGGCGAGTTTGAAGAAAGGCTTAAAGCAGTACTTGCCGAGATTAAAAATTCCAGCGGTGAAATTATTTTATTTATCGATGAGTTACATTTGTTAGTAGGAACCGGCAAAACAGAAGGAGCAATGGATGCGTCAAATTTACTTAAACCAATGCTTGCACGAGGAGAATTGCATTGTATTGGTGCTACTACTTTAGATGAATATCGTAAATATATTGAAAAAGATGCGGCATTGGCAAGACGATTTCAAGCAGTGTATGTTAGTGAACCAACGGTAGAGGATACTATCTCTATCTTACGAGGTATTAAAGATAAATATGAATTGCATCATGGTGTCAGAATTTCTGACAGTGCTATTATTGCTGCTAGCACTTTATCTAATCGATATATTACTGATCGTTATTTACCAGATAAAGCTATTGATTTAATTGATGAAGCGTGTAGTAGGTTAAAAATCGAATTATCCAGCAAGCCAGAAGAATTAGATGAACTAGATCGCCGGATAATTCAAATAAAAATTGAATTAGCAGCTCTCAAAAAGGAAAGTGATGATATGTCCCGCAAGAAAATCATTACTTTAACCGAAGAACTACAAAATCTTGAAACTTTGTCTTATGACTTAACTATTAGTTGGCAAGCAGAGAAAGACAAGCTGCAAATTGAACAAAAACTAAAAGAAGAATTGGAAAAAGCTAAGCTAGAATTAGAAAGAGCAGAAAGAGCTAGCGATCTGGCGCGGGCTAGTGAGCTAAAATATGGTGTTATTCCTGATCTCACTAACAAGTTACAACAAGCAATGGCTATTGAACATTCCACAAGCTGTAAGGAAATTGTCTCTGAAAATGATATAGCAATAATTATTTCTAAGATGACGGGTATTCCAATTGAGACAATGCTATCTAGTGAACGCGAAAAATTGCTTAACATGGAATCAAAAATTCGTGAAACGGTAATAGGGCAAGACGAGGCTATACAAAGCGTTAGTGATGCGGTACGCCGTTCCCGTGCTGGCTTGCAAGATGTTAATAGACCTTTAGGGTCATTTTTATTCCTTGGTCCTACAGGAGTAGGGAAGACTGAGCTTACTAAAGCACTAGCACATTTTTTATTCGATGATCGCAATGCTTTGCTACGAATTGACATGTCTGAATATATGGAGAAACATTCTATATCTCGTTTGATTGGTGCTCCTCCGGGATATGTGGGTTACGAACAAGGAGGCGTATTAACCGAAGCAGTAAGGAGACGGCCTTATCAAGTCATTTTATTTGATGAGGTAGAAAAAGCTCATTCTGATATTTTTAATATAATGCTACAGATTCTTGATGAAGGACATTTAACTGACAGTCAGGGGGTTACTGTCGATTTTAAGAATACTATTATTGTGCTTACTTCTAATATTGGAGCTGAGATACTGATTAACCAGCAAGTAGGAGATGACCAGCATAAGATTAAAGAGCAAATCATGGAATATGTACGAGCGGTATTTAAGCCAGAATTTTTAAATAGGCTTGATGAGATCATTATGTTTCATAAACTAACGCACGCTAATATCCATGATATTGTTAAAATCCAGCTTAATAATTTACAATCTATTTTAGCTCAGCAAAATATTAACTTACAATTTAATGAATCTGCAATAAATTACCTAGCGGATAAAGGATACGATCCTATGTTTGGAGCACGGCCTTTAAAAAGAGTAATCCAGCGAGAATTACAAAATAATTTTGCTAAATTGATTCTTGCTGGTAACATTCAGAGCAACGATATAGTGAATATAGCCAAAGACAATGAAGGTTTAACAATTAACAAAGCTTAAGTAAATATTAATAGACATGTCGTATAATGAACCCCTAAAGGACCTCGTGGTATGGATCTTGGCTGATAGTCGAGTGGGTAACTTAAACCAAGCTATCGCGCTAGCGCAGCAATTAGGATTGAACTACGAGTTGAAACCGGTTGAGTATAATTTCTGGGTTAAGTTACCAAATTTCTTACTAGCTTTGCTGCCCATTCATGTTACCTCAAACTTTCCTGGCGTCAAGGAAGTAAGTAAATTACCTGATGTAATAATCTCTTCAGGCAGAAGAACGGCAAGCTTAGCAAGTTATTTAAGACGTAAATCTGGTAATAAAATAAAGATAATTCAAATCATGCATCCTAATCTACCATTTAAGCAATTTGAGTTAGTGATTTTACCAGATCATGATAAAGTAAGTAGATATGAGCTAAATACCATTAGAATTACTGGGGCTCTTAATAATGTTCAAGCTAAGCTTGCAATTGCTGGTAGAGAGCTGCGTCAAAATTATCCACAGCTTGGGGAGTTTATCTCAGTAATTATAGGAGGCAACAGTAAAAATTATAATTTTACTATTGAAAATGCTATAGAATTTGCCGAAATATTATCTCACATTGCCACAAATCAGCATCGTCGCCTTTTTATCAGTTTCAGCAGACGTACGCCTCTGGCTGCTAAACAAATTATTACCAAAAATTTGCTTCCTGGTGCTATTATCTATGACCCTACGATCACAAGCAGTGTACCAAATCCATATATGGGAATGCTGGCAGAGGCAGATTATATTATTGCTACTGCTGATTCAATTTCTATGTGTAGTGAGGCTGCTTCTACGGGTAAGCCACTTTATATATTATGTCCTAAAAACTTTAGATCCCCAAAGCATTTATCTTTCCTAGAACAGCTGCTGAAATTAGGAATAGCTAGAATATTAAATAAATCTACAGCTAATCTTGCACCTTATCAATATGTTCCTCTTAATGAAGTAGAGAGAATTTCTAATATAGTAATATCGAAAATTAGGTAAATTATGATCAAGACAGTTAACCAGCAACTTCAGGACATAGATAGGGAGCAGCTTATATTAGTGGATTCTCATTGTCATCTTAATATGTTGAAAAATAATTTATCCACAATTTTAAGTAATGCTCAAAATAGTGGTGTTAAATATATGCAGACTATTTGTACTACTATAGAAGAATTACCAGACATTATTAGTATAGTTGAAAAATATGGCAATATATTTGCCTCATGTGGGGTGCATCCTAATGAAGTAAAAGAAATTACTCCTTATGACACTATTATCAATTACTCAAATCACCCCAAGATTATTGGTATAGGGGAAACAGGCCTTGATTATTATTATCACACGGTTGATAAAACTAAACAAATTAGTTCGTTGGTAGAACATATTAAAGCAGCAAGCTGTGCCCAGTTACCAATTATAATTCATACTAGAGAGGCGGAAGGAGATAGTGAGGATATTTTAAGTTGCGAGATGAAAAATGCTCCTTTTCCTGGTCTTATTCATTGTTTTACTGCCTCTAAATATTTTGCTAAGAAAATGCTCGACCTTGGTATGTATATATCAATTGCTGGGATTGTGACTTTTAAAAATGCTCAAGATTTGCAAGAGATAGTGCGCTATATTCCCCTAGATCGCTTATTAATCGAGACCGATTCACCTTATTTAGCGCCCAGCCCTATGCGAGGGCAACCAAATGAACCGGCTTTTGTTAAGTATGTGGCAGAGAAAATAGCTGAACTAAAAGGGATTAGCCTGCAAGAAGTGGCTAGCATTACTACTGGCAATTTTGCTTCTTTATTTACTAAAGCTAATCTAATACCAAGTTGCTTTCAAGACAGTAGTAGGAGTATGAGTGGTGAGGCGCGCGGAACCTAGTAGATCTAGGTGAGCACGACGAATCCCGAAATATGACGACCTAATGTGAAGAAAGCAATTTGGTATAATCGCCTATTATACTACATTTAAGTTGCCTACCTACATAAGTTAGATATTACGCTGCATTATTCAATTAAATATTGTACTTTCTTAAAAATGTCTATAGCATTAACTTCCTAACTAATGGTTAATTTATTAATAACTAACGAGACATAATATGATATTTTCTAACATTTGGCCAAAAGGCATATTAAATATAACTTGTAATATAAAGCCAAATATTACCGACATAATCTCGAAAATAGATAATCATTCCTGTAATATTGAGGGCTGGCATTTTAACTTAAATTATTGGATTGCAAATTGTAATTTTTCATCTCAAGACTTTAAACTGATACTAAATAATATATATCAACATTTAGTAGTTAAGTGTAGAGATACGATAGTAGCATGGGCTCAGTTCAAGCCATTCTGTGCTTATCTTGACTTTAGTAACGAAGCACAAAAAGTAGCGCCAGAACAGATTAAGGATGCGGCAAAATTTCTTTGTAATGTGATGAGTAATTTTAGTGATACAGGTGGTAAATTGTTGAGTGTAATAATAAACTTAAGCGATAATGCCACTTATACTCATGAAGCAATAGAATTACTCAAAGATTCACCCGCTATAATAATACATGAAATACATGAAGGCTATGAGGATTTTCATGGTTTATATACTAATAATGCATTAGTCAGGAATCACAGCTGTATGATGCAAGAAGGAGAAAGTAGGCTACCATATCATGAGCCCTCCAACTTACCTCTCCAAATGCTAGTAGCAATAGCAGGGGTAGCATCATGCCTTACTATGGCAGGGTTGTTAGGGAAAGTAGTGGCACGTATGTTCGCTAGTAAGCCTAAAACAACCCCAGCCGCCTTTGACAATAATATCAGCTTAACAGAATTAACTGATATTAATGAGCTGGAGCCAGAAAATTGTGCTGCAGTAGCGGTGATAGGGGGAGATAACGCATCTTTAATCAGCAGCTCCTTATAAGGTACGGCTTACAGCTGACAGTTCGGTATAAAATCAATATTTTATACCGAACTTGAGGGCTAGTAGGAATGAGTGTGGGGCTAATTATAATGCAGTTTCAATCTATTGTGTTATGGGGGACTCTTCTCCTACTAACGGTGTGGGATCCTCAGGGAGAGTTTGGGTATTAGCTACTGTTGTAGGGAGGTAGGATGATTGTTCTAGTTCTGAAGATGGATCAATTGCCTGACTGGCAGTGTGGTTATGCTTTAATAGGTGTTGTAGTGCATTTAGCTCTGTAATAAGTAGTGAGATTGTAGATCTATCTCCCGTTCCATTGGTTTTAGTTGGAGGTGGCGAGATAGCCTCGTTGAAAGCAGTATCCGTGCTAAAAGCAGCGGCATAGGGGTTTGCTTTTATTGTAGCCTCCTGTGAGAGAGTAGAGTGTTCTTCTAGTTCTATTGTATCGGATAATGGACCGCCGTGGTCGTCTCTCCATTTCACTTTAGGCGTGTTCTCGTTAGCTTTAGTTTGAAGGTGAGTAGGTTTAGGGGGGAGTGCGGGTGCTGGCATTGGCTGTTCGCGTGAGAGTTTATCAGGTGAAACATCACTTGCTTCTGCAGGGGAAAGTTGAGCTGGCTTAGGCGGCGTCTTGGAAAATGAGGCTTTGAGGTTGGGCTGTTTGACGTAGTTGGTTAGTTGGTTTATTACTGTTTGCTGTCGTGTCCTGAACTCAGGATCTCCAGTATGCTGAGAATTAAGTTTTGGTAGTAAAGGCTGTATTTCCGGTCCTTCTGTTATACTCTGGTTTGAAAGTTTCTCGTTGGGCTCTGGTAATTCTGCGTAGTTATCTTGCCACTTTGCTGCACTCCCCACCTTGCTGGTGGAAGTCTCAGTTTTGTTCTGCTCTGTGAAGCGGGTCTTTAGCGGCTGCTTCGGCGGCTTAAGCATTATTATAGCGTATTCAACGTTGTCGGTGGGTTGATTAGAATGGGCATTATTCGTCCCAGCTTCGTCTAGTAACGGCTGGTGCTCTGGTGGTAATTCACGCTCTCTTGGCTGCTCCATGACTGTGGAAGAATCAGTTGCTAATAAGGTAGGGTAGTCTAGGCGCTCTGCTGCTTCGTTGTCGTTATTGGCATGACGCTTCCCCGCTTTCGACACATTTATTTGTGTTTATGATAGCAATATATGCTTAGGCCAATGCCGCCAAGTAAAGTAACTCCTGTCAAGGTTGCTGCTATTATACCTGCCCACGCACCAGCACTCAACTGATTATTACTATCGTTTTCTCTGATGTCTTGTACGTTAGGTTGGATTGTCTCATTAAACATTTCTCTTATTACTTCGACGGTCTGTTTGGCAATAATTACTAGTTTATGTCTTACAGATTCTTCATGCAATCGTATATCGCTCTCTGTCGCAGTTCCTACTGGAAATGCACGAGCTGTTTCATTCACCCAATCATTTTCTAGCAGGGGAGACTGTGTGGATGTTAGAAGGGGTTGCTTGCTATTGTTCCTCCACAAACCTATAATAGCAGTTGCAGCAGTTTGCAGCACGCTGCCAGCACCTAGGGCTCCCTGTATGATAGGAGTATTTAGTGAGTTAGGATTAGGGTCTAGGAGATCGTTTCTCATGGGTTGAAAGTGAGATGGAGTCGGGTTATTCCTTTGTTCAGAAGCGGAAGATCCGGTCAAATGTAAACCCGGGATTGACTCTCCTCCATCAGTCGACCCATCTGCACTAAAATGGTGGGAACTTTTCGTAAAATCAGTCTTTGGATAGGGAAAGCGCTTTGTATCGCTATGTTTTTCTGTCATCTTTGTAGTATGTTCATGAGGAGTACTACTAGTACTAGGCTCTGTAGAGGTTAATTGTTTAGTAACCTCATGGGGTGAGCTGGAAGTGCTAGTAGAAGTAGTAGCACTCTCCTGTGTCGTTGATACATTGGTAATATTAGGCAAAGTAGGGCTAGGACTACTTGAATCATTGGATGAGCTTGCAGCAGTAGTAGGCGGGTCAGTAAACCATTTATGTGAAACAGTTGTACTTTTTGCAGGAGGTGTCAGAATGTTAAGCCCTAAATCATTAAAATCGATAAGCTCGGGGGTGAAGTTTATCTTACCGTAATTTGGTGCTTCTGGATGAATAGGCTTTGTTTCTGTATCTGTAACAGTAGTAGTAGCGGAAATTGTTTGCTTGGGTTCCGGAATACCTGAGTCCACTACAAATTTCCCCCCAACATTTTTAACCCTGTACCCCCATCCCTCAAGGCAGAGCTTGTTAGAATGCTGGTTTTGTATGGTTATTTTTATGTTTTTGTTAATGTTCTCTTGTACTGCTGCACAAAATGTTTCGACAGGGCTACCCTGATAAGCTTCTTCCCAAAAGTCTTCCCTTGCTGACCACCCATTCTGTGGGTCGACTTCGGAGAATTTGCGTAAAGTATCCTTTATAAATCCTGAACTAGCTGCGTTCTTTCCTGATGTTTGGTTACATCCTGCTTGCACTGCCCGTGAAATGTTTTGCAAAGACTTGATATCCTTTTCTGCTTGGTTCACATTACCGATAGTAATCTTTACTACTGCCGGTAGATCATCTGTTATCCTATTGCTTTGTCCCATCTGAATTCTCCAATTTTTAATTAATAATTCCTTTCTGTTAAAAAAGCTATATCTGAGGGCGTGTTTTGCCCTTACAGCGTTACAGCCCTTGTTAGTTGAATAGCGATTAAAATATTGACAAATATTAAAATATTAATACTTTTTAACCGAGTGTAATGTATAGAGAGAAATACAGAGAAATCAAGTATTTTTTCTAATGGCTGATGAGTTATAAACATTTTTTAAATCAGTTGATTTATTTTTATTAATAATCTATATAACTATAGCGAGTTAAAATAACTTAATATTTTAACTATATATTTAATAATTTTAATCAATACTGCTAATATCGGTGAGATTTTCTTAATGAAGAGAAGTACAAAGGAAAAGTGTATATTGTTATTAGCAACAAATTAACACATTAATTAACAAAGAGAAAATATATGATAAATACGTTCGTTTCGTGGGGAACAAAATTAATGCAGTGGTTAACAGCAAAAAATCTAATGGACGCTATAGGATACGCTATAACCCAAATAATGCTACCAATTGAAAAAGTTGGCAATATATATAAGTATAACTTTGATACTCATTTAGAATCTGCCACAGACTATCAAGGAGATGACAAACTAGAAACACAAGTGACAACACCTATACCCCAACAAGTGTGCAAAGTAGTGTGTGAAATAACGTGTCAGGGGGGTAATCAATTATTAGACTACATACACTCCGAGTCTGCCCATATATTCCGTACCCCCCAACAATATGCTATGCCTTCCATGCCTTATGCAAATTTCGATGATCTATCCGCAGATAATTCAATAGGGAATTATCTGGAATGGCTACATAACGCTAGTGTAGTAGTAGTAATGGTTCAGGGTGTATTTTATGTTAGTAATTATCTCTGTCAGACATATAATAGTAGGGGAGCAGAGAATAACAACAATGCTGTTGCATTACCAACTCCTGATGTGGGTCACGAGAGGGCAGCGCAGAGCGGTCATATGATACAATACCAAGACGAGGGAATAGCAAATACTAGCCCTCCTGTATGGCTCCTACACGAATCAACTAATCTTTATCTAGTGCAGATACCACTAACCATAAGTATATCTGAAGAGGATAGAACAAAATTGTTTGTTTCAAACAGCGTTAGCTCTCACTCTGTCTCTCAAAGTCTACTAGCTATTACAGAGAGAGGAGAGGAGATAACTGAATCACTTTCTACAAATACTGTTACAAATAGCGTTAGCTCTAAACCTCCAATGCTAGCTATTAAAGCTAGAGAGGCAAATGTAAGCGACGAAAAGGTTTTAGAGGGGTTTTGGGAACTACCGCCTGAACAGTGCCAATCTATTCACTCCGAACAAAGCCTCGCTAATGCATTAGATGACTATATTGTCGTGTCATGTTCAAGTGACTTATCAGAGGCGACTACTACCTGCTTTTATGAGATAGTTAGTTCAGAGATGGGAGGGGGGCAATCATCAGGCGCACCAGAAGGCTGGGATATAATAGATTAGATGGCATATATCATTAAGGTGGTAGAATATATACTCTAGGAACTTCAAGAATTGAGCTCTATCGTGTCTCTACAGTTCGAAGGTGCTCATGTATACGTCTGTCACACTACTGGACAAAAATAGAAGATGGTTGAAAAAGTACAAAAATTGTTATCTGCTAAAGCTCGTTTTTAGCAATTATTATCTCAAAAATAACATTTTGTACTTAAAATAATATGTTTTTTTAACCATTTTCTATTTTTGTCCAGTAGTGTGATACGTCTGTACGCGCAGGTAGCGGGCACTCGTACTCCTAGTGCTAATTTAGTTTTGGGCAATGGTATAATTCAGCTTTTTTACTATTACTCTATTACCACTTTAATGGTTTAACCGTGTGGAGTACGCAAGCACTAAAAAATAAAAGTTAACCATTATAATCCACTATATTAATTTTTTTTTATAAATCAGTTGACCTTTTCAATTATCCTATTATATTAAGCCTGGTTAAAATATTAATTAATAATTAATATTTTAACTTATAGTTAAGCAATGAAAACCATATTTTCATCTCATTAATACAAATGATAGTGAAGAAATGGTTTTTGTTAGCGGAAAGTTAATACATTAATTAACAAAAAAATAGGTAGAATATGGTAAATCATATTAATTGTGGTCAAAATGCTTTGTTGAGGCAAGAGCGGTGTTTCCATTCTAGTTTTTCAGGGTCTCAACATGCTAACGAAACCCACGAGCATCTACATAATTCTATTTCCAATCAAGTAGATAGTAGCAATAACAGTGAAAGTGAGAAAACGGAATCTTATAGTAATGGCCAAGGCTTAGATGAAGCCTATATTCAAGATAATGATGTAGAAGGAGCTAAAATAATCCAAAGCTCATCTCCATTAAGCTCAGCCACACTATTGTTTGGATCTCCTGTCAGTACACAGGGAAGTAAGTCGGAAAGAGAAGTCATGATTTCCCAGAGCAAAAAAATAATAGACGAGATAACAGCCAAAGTATTAGATATAATATACACTAATATCAGCAAGCTAGTCCACAAATTCCCTACAGCGGATCAAATCTCTCAAATGAGTGAGGATTTACTAAACACCTCTCTCTATACTACAGAACCCCACTCAATAAGTATAGAGAGTACCAATTACGAGAGTGTAAATACAGATCTAGTAGGGGAAGAGGGTAACTCGGAGGGGTAACGGAATAGAATAAGCATTTTACTTTCTACACCCTACTAACTCCTGATTTAAAATATAATTATTGATAAAAACATACACATTTAGGGGTATTGTACATCGGCACATTAGCTTCTCAAAGTTTGGTATCATACCTATACAGAGACTAGAGAACAAATGCCTACCAAAGTTTGGGATTAAACACCTAATCCCAAACTTGTCATCTCATCAATGCGTCTAATACCCAGCTAGGTAGCCGCCACAAATTCAATATAAAAAGCAGCTCTAACATAATCAAAAAATATACTATCATTTCCAAAAAAAAATAGTAGAGAAATTTGGTAGTCGCCCATATAATCATTATATAAAACAATTAGATCAAAGGATAAATGGCGATTTTTTTAATAATCATTGTCACTATAATGATAGGATGGTCTGCTATTCTGTCTGCTACCGAAACAGCCATTACTGCATCTTCTCCTGGCAAAATACAAAAACTTAAGCTAAAAAATACTAAACATTCTATAGGAACCCTAGAAGTACTAAAAAATAAGGAAAAAGTAATAGGTACTTTATTAATAGTCAATACTCTTAGTAATACTATTTGTACGACAATTTCTACCAGTATGTTTATAGGGTGGCTGGGCGATAGTGGAACCGTAGTTGCCACCGCAGTTATGGCATTCGTGATCATAGTTTTTGGGGAAGTGATTCCCAAAGCTATCGCTGTAGCAAAAGCCGAACAATTAGCCCTACTTGCTTCCCCCTTTATCCTATATACGCTGAAAATCTTTAAACCAATTAATTCGGCTTTTACTACTATAATTAAAATATTCTGTTTTATTTTTCGTATTAATTTACAACAAAAGATCTCGGGAGCTGAAGAAGTAAGAGGAGTAATCGAGCATTATCATCAGGAAGGAAATGTATATAAAGCTGATCGGGATATGTTAGGGGGCATATTAGATATTCGGCAAATGACTGTCTCCGAAATTATGATTCATAGAAGTAATATAGTGGCGATTAATATAGACTTACCTAAAGATGAAATAGTTAAGCGAGCCCTATCTTGCCCTCATACGAGGATACCTGTATGGCAAGATAGTCAAGATAATATAATTGGTTTATTACATACTCGTGATCTTTTTAGAGTGCTGTATGAACATAATAATGATACTAGCAAAATAAATATTACTAACTTAATAAATATGCCATGGTTTATTCCTGATAACGCTTTAGTAACACATCAGCTTAATGCTTTCAGAGAAAGGAAGAATCATTTTGCTTGCGTCGTGGATGAATATGGAGATTTACAAGGTATTATCACTTTAGAAGATATTCTAGAAGAAATCGTTGGGCCAATTATTGATGAACATGATTATCCTATTAATACCATTGTCAAATTATCAGAAACAGAGTTTATTATTGATGGCTCTGCTACTATACGAGATGTTAATAGAGAATTAAATTGGAATATATCTGATGACAATGCTACTACTATCGCTGGTTTAATCATTCATACCCTTAAGCGTATCCCGAATCAAGGCGAGTCGCTTAAAATATTGAATTTGGATATTGTAGTGAGTAAAAAAGTAGGGAATAGAATTAATAGTGTTAAGGTAAATGTGATGCCTATTATAGAAGCGGCAAATGATCAGTAATATTGGCCATTTCTTCCAAATAGCGGCAATAATATTTAATATCCTAGCTGTTATTACGGCGTTATCGCGAGTTTACTGCCAAAAACAATTCTTGAAAGTGCAGCAGTATACCAAACTAACTATTACTTTTTTTTATGGTAGTGTTTTATCTAGCCTATTGGGTTTTTCAGCATTAGTCTACGGATTTATTATCTCTGATTTTTCTATTCAAAATGTTTTTCTCAATTCTAGTACTTTAAAGCCTTTAATATTTAAAATTGCTGCCAGTTGGGCAAGCCATGAAGGCTCTATCCTATTATGGTTATGTCTGTTACAAATTATTAGTTTGATCTATATCTGCTTGCTCAACTATTATTTAAGTAAAACAAATTTAAACCTGCAATGTCGCAGTAAGAGAATACCGGAGGAAGCTTCTTGCTGGGTGCGGGGGAATGAAAGTAATATATCCATAATTATTCTTGCATTAATTCAGATAATGTTTGGCAGTTTTATTTATTTTACCTCCAATCCATTTACCAGCCTATCTTTTCATCCTGCCCAAGGTCTAGGTTTAAACCCGATGCTTCAGGATGTGGCACTACTTATCCATCCTCCTATATTATATTTAGGGTATGTGAGTTATATCGCCCCTTTTACCTCGGCGTGCATGATTTTATTGCTTGGGAACCCTACTATCACCCATTTACAGATAATTAAAATATTTGCAAATTTAGGGATATTATTTTTGACTTTAGGGATTGCTTTAGGATCATGGTGGGCTTACCGTGAATTAGGATGGGGAGGTTTTTGGTTTTTTGATCCGGTAGAAAATATTTCTCTACTACCTTGGTTATCAGGAATTGTGTTATATCATTCAGTTAATTTGACAATGCAGACTGGACGAATGGCAAATTGGACTATCTGCTTAGCAATACTCACCTTTCTCATTGCAATATTTAGCACTTTTTTGGTACGTTCCGGTTTAATTAACTCGATCCATTCTTTTGCATTATCGCAAGAGCGAGCAATATATATGCTAGCTATTTTTACTATTATTGCTGTATCAAGCTTAATATTACTTATCATGAAAAATAAGAAAGATTCTTTTATGCCTTCCCTCCTACTAACCCCAGTTTCAGAAAAATTTATGGTAGTAGGAGGTAGCTGTTTTTTAATAGCTCTTATTGTTTTATTATATGCTACTATTTATCCAGTCGCTTATTCTATATTATATAATCAATCTATTAGTATAGGGGAAAGCTTTTTTATTAATAATTTTATAATCTTTATCATTCCCACAATTTTACTAGCAGCTGTCTCTTACAACGCTAGAATAAATCGAAAAAGTCTTTTATTATTCGCCAGCTCATTAATCATTACTATCCTGACTTCTTGCAAGATTTCCTATGGTTTGATTTCAATGACTATTACCCTATTATCTCTTTTTTTAATGTTAGAGTCGGTGAGCTCTTACCTAGAAAAAATGATTAATAGGAAGAGAACAGTAAATCTCTCTATGATCTTAGGGCATTTTGGCTTTGGGCTACTTGCTTTGTCGATTACACTGAACTCATTATTACAAAGTGAATTTGATTTTATAGGGAAGGTGGGGGATAAAATAACGACAGAAGATTTTAAAATTACTCTGAAAAGCATCAGATACTCAGCAACCAAAAACTATTATCATCAAATTGTAGAATTCTGGCTGCAAGATAAAAACAATAATCTGACTATATTAACTCCTGAAAATAGATTCTATACCATAGAGCAGCAATTATCTCAAGAAAGCAATATATATTCGTATTTGCTTTATGATCTGTATGCAGTATTGAATAAAATTGATGAGGAAACAATTCATGCCAAAATATATTATAAACCTCTAATGAGTTTCATTTGGTTATCAATCATAATCATCGCAGGCGGGTTTTTAATTAGTCTCTTGAATAACCCTAAGGCTAACACAAGCTAGTGCCTAATTACCCAGCAGTAGAAAGTGTGTAGCGGCTGGCTAAAATTATATTTTTGTGCTTCCTTCTATTCATTCTATTAATCCATTTATCTTTATTAGTTTGCATAAAAATAAAAGGTAACATTGGCAGCAGGGGATCTATTTGCCCTCCTAATGGAAAAGTATTATGAATTAATATTGAGGGCATATTATTTTGAATAATTTGACTACCAGAGAATGGGGGATTAGTAAAAGTGTCATTTTCATTAAGATGGTTGTTGGCAAAAATTGCTTGGTCAATTTTAGATAACGGAGTTTTTTCTTCGTGGATTGAGAAAGCTGCTTTAGTAAAATTATCGGTTACTTCATGATCTTGACTAGGAGAGATTATTTTCAGTAAACCATTAATTACCCCTAAATTATTGGTATTTTCTCGCTGATTTTTATCGGTATCACTAATTTTAGCAACAGCATAATATACAGTTTCCGCTTTTCTAGGCTGCTGAATTGTTTGGGTCTGTTTAGATATAGGAGGAGGTGAGGCGATTTGCGAGGTTGAGAGAGTATGTAATGCGGCTGGCTCACTAGAAGTAACAGTCTGAGGTATTAGGACTCGATCTGCGCGCTCTCTTACTTCACTGAAAATATTTGAAGATTCATCCGTGGTAGCTGTTCTCATGTTTCTTGCAATATTTGTGTCGACTACCACATTAGGAGGGGGTGTTTCAACTGCTATTATATGGTCCTCTACTTTACTTACTACCGCAAATTGTTCTGGTGGTACAGCTTCTACTTCTATAGAATTAATTATTTGAGTAGAATCGTCGTTGAGTTCTATCACCTCTTCATGTAAAATATTTGAATCTTTTACAGGGTTACTTGGACTTTGTGCTGCTACCGGCTCCTTATTGAACTCTTCGTCCTTTTCCTGCGTAACGAAAGCAGTATTGCTTAAATCTTCACTATCCTTGATATTTATATCTTCAATATTAGGTTCTGGCTCACCACTATTGTTAAAGTTTTCAAGTAGTGATAATGGGTTCTGCTTTCGTATCCTATCTTGCTCTCCTATATCACTTTCAAAGCCTTCATCGAGTATTGCTTCAGGTTGAGGGCCGGATAGTTCATTACTACCTGCTAATAATTCAATATGAGGTGCAGCTTCTTCATGATTTGTTGTATCCTCTATAGAAGTAGGGATATCTTGCAGGATTGTGCTCCTATCTATTAGGTTGGGATCTACTTCTTCTTCGGAAATTAAAGCAGTATTGCTTAAGTCTTTACTATCCTTGATATTTGTGTCTTCAATATTAGGTTCTGGCTCACCACTATTGCTAAAGTTTTCGAGTATTAATAATGGGTCCTGCTTTCGTACCCTGTCTTGCTCTCCTATATCACTTTCAAAGCCTTCATCAGCTGCGATAATATCACTGACAATTTCAGGTTGTCTATTATTTTCTGCACTGAATATGGTAGCTTGTGTTTTTACTAGTTCTGATAGCTCCGGTTCCTCTAATGTTATGGTGCTCTTGGCTATCGCGCTAGCAATATCTTCAGTCTGTTTTTCAGTTGCTGTTTCTCTTTGAGACAAGCTTAATTGCTTAATTTCAGCTAATAGCATCTCAAATTGATGCAGCAAATCAAACTGCTTAGATACCATTTTTTCAATATTATTAATATTGTTGCGCAACTTAAGCATTTCTCGGTTTAACTTTATAAGAGAAAGATTATTCTCCTCAGATGTATCCAATATACTATTTAACTCTTCTTCCTCTTTGATTTGCTCTTTTAATAATTTTTTATCATCCAAAATTTCTTGCTTTTTTGCCTTCAATCTTATTAATTCTTGCTCTAAATCTGCTAAATTTAATGAATGTTCCTTAATCTCTATATCATAATCATTAATTTTCTGCTGCATCATTGTGATCTCTGCTTGACAGGTAGCTATATTATTCTCATATTTTTTGGTATTTGCTTCTATCTGAGTTATCTCAAGGTCTATTTCGTTCTCTAAAGACTTGCTTTTTATCTTAAACTGCTCTTCTGTATCTTGATTAATTAAATAATTATTCTCTATATAACCATTATCATTTAAATTTTTAGTAATTTCTAATTCTTGTAATCTTGTCTTCTCAATTGTGTCATCTAATGTTTCTATCCTGCTTTGTAAATCATTAAATCGCTCACGATAGATATTTAACATGTCTTGCACTACACCAACTTTATCTAGTTCTCGCTGCTGTTCTTCTTCAAGAGTGATTTCTCCATTTTGTATCTTTTCCAATAATTCACACTCTTGACGGTTTTCTGCCAATAATTGTTCAAGACTGTTTTTCTCTTCTACTATTTTGCTTAACTCCTCTTGGATCTCTAATTGTTGGGTTTCTAACGCTGCAGCAAACTGACTTTTTTCTTGCTCCTGCATAGAAGATAAAATTTTCTTCTTCTTAGCTCTTAAGGCTTCTAATGCATCTAAATTTTCCTGATCTAACTCTACTAAATTTTTTTCCTTTGCTGCCAGATGATGTTTTTTAATTTTAAGTTGATTTTCTAATAAGTGTTTTGCTTTTTGACTCTTTAGCAGTATCTCTTCACAGGTGGTAACTGAATTTTGGCATAAATCTATCTTAGTGTTAATTTCGCTAATCTCACTATCATAATTTGCTAATTTGCTATTTAAAGATTCCGGCGTAGCCCATGTAGTAGGTCTTTTCTCTTCGAATTCCACATTAATTTTTTCTCTTTCTTGGTCCAATTTGTATAAGGCATCAGTACATTTATACCGCATATCGATATTTTGTTCGATAATTTCTGCGAGGCTCATTATTTGTGTTTTCACTATCTTAATTTTTTCATCAGGTCGCACTGCGTTTTGCAATTTTTCAGGTAAGTGTAGAAGAGCTGGAGCTAGTTCTTGAGCCTCTCCCATTAGCTTATGTTTTTTTAAATTATCCTCTAAAGCAGAAATTTCGTCTATTTCTCCTAATATATCGATTATTGGCATCGCTCTATATTTATTTTATTTTAAAATGTAATTAAAGGGGTAATAAGGTAACTTGATACAATATATAATGAAGTAGCAATTCCTATCTATTGTTATTATCAAATTTTGGTTAAATAAGAAGTTATGCAAATAAACGCCAGGTTATCATTGTATAGCAATTTTACTTCGATTGCAAATAGTAGAAAAGAAACATCTAACTTCTAGTTTTAGGTGATAGTAAAATAGTGACACTAGTGCACTTACAAATTATAAGTACTAAATATACCCAGGTATTTTCACTAATACAGGTTGACAAGGAGATAACTATTGGATATAAATTGGAGGATGATATATGTAATTATTTATTGAAATATATTAAATGATATTAATGCAAAAGGTGAAAGGGGCGACAACTAGATCGTAGTACATAATGGATTTCAAGAGTTGGATTTTATTTTAAGTAGTGGACTTGCGGAGGGTATAACCAGTACGTGAGTACGTGAAACTTTTGATAAAATGACAAAATAACTCTTGAAAGGTGAAGAGTATATAATGATAGCTGCTTTGCAATTATCGGTATATTTATTTTCCTTTAAAAGTTATGTGACGTTTCTTGCAGTGATGAATAAGTAGAAATGTTTACAGAACCATAATATACTTATATCATTTCCCAAAACTAAATTAGTACTAGGAGTACGAGTGCCCGCTACCTGCGCGTACGGACGTATCACACTACTGGACAAAAATAGAAAATGGTTGAAAAAGTACAAAAATTGTTATCTGCTAAAGCTCGTTTTTAGCAATTATTATCTCAAAAATAACATTTTGTACTTAAAATAATATGTTTTTTCAACCATTTTCTATTTTTGTCCAGTAGTGTGATACGTCTGTACGCGCAGGTAGAGGGCGCTCGTACTTGTAGTGCTAATTTAGTTTTGAGCATTGGTATTAGAGATTAATGATTGAATCTTTCATAAGAATTATTAAACAAAAATATCACTACTTTTATACTTATTAGTTTATTTAAATTAGTAAAATAATTTTATTGTTTAAGTAAATTACTACTTTTGCATATGATTATTTAAGTCTTAAAATAATATTATGGAGGTACGAATGAGTAATTATCTTAAAGAAGTTGTATTTAATATAATATGTAATAACTCAACAAATATTACTAATATTAAAGATAGCATAGAAAGCAATGATTGTAATATGACTAATATTTTAAATTCTGATTTTTCGTTTCGTAGTTGTGAGGTGGCATCGCAACCGTTTATCTCTATAGTCAATAGTATTAAACAATATTTTTGGCAATGCGTTCCTCAAATTCTTGCTCAGCCACAACCAGAAGAATATATATCGCACATTCAAATATTTAAAAATGAGGCGATGGGAGTGACAGGAATCAAATATCTTGTCAAGTCGTTATGTAACTTTGCCTGTGATTTTGCAAAAAAAGCTTTAGAAATCAATAGAGAAGATGCAGTGAGCTTTTTACTAACCTTTGTAAATAATAGTATCATTAAAAATATCTCTGTATTTGAAGATTGTCCAGCAGCTGAAATACACTCAGACTTATTCCCGCATGGTACAGAGATGCATATGGTATTTATCGATAATGAAAAAGTAAAGAATGATAGCTGTATCATTTCTAATAACATTACTGGCATTACTAATAATTTACCCTCTCATTTGCCTTTGCATCAGCAAGCTCCAACGAATATACCTGTGCCTGCATTCGTATTGGGGTTCTTAACATTAGCAGTGGGAATGACAAGTATTGCATACTTGATAAATAAATATATAGAGAAAGCAAATGCTAATTCCTCGCGCAGTGATACTGCAAATCATAGTATTGCCAGTGACTTAAATAATATAATATTGTTCCTGCCAAAGGCAAACGATCAATTAGCAATTATTGGAGAAGCTGAGGAGGGAGTAGTATAATAATTTAGGTGAATTCTGGATAATCGGGCGTCCAGAATTCAAGTACATATTGTAAGGCAAGACTAGAGAAAGGTTTATTTTTATTAATTTTTTTGTCACAATATAATCTATATTTTTGCTATTACATTCCTTAAATCATAGAAATTACTACACAGCAACTTCTATACTGGTACAATTTATATTAATTATCAAAGTATAGGGAGTGTGTGATGCCAAATTTAAATCAAGAGTTATTTGATGCAATTAGCAATGGAAAGGCTGAAGTAGTAAGCACATTGTTGAACCAAGGTGCTAACTCTTTGCCCACTAACACTCAATTTAGCCCTCTGACGCTGGCGGTCGACAGAGATAATCCTATTATAGTCAAAGAATTAATTGGTAGAGGCTTTAAGGTAAATGACTATGATCCGGGGAAACGTACTGCTTTGCATCATGTAAAGAGTGTTGAAGTTGCAAGCATTTTGTTAGAGGCTGGTGCGAAAATTAACCAGCGTTTTAAGAATGCACAGGCTGGTCTCCCTATAGATTCGGCATATATACGATTGGCGAGTGCAATAGATCAGGCCGAGCAGGGGGGGTGAGCCGTGTGAAGGAAGCGCCACAAGTTGTGAAAGCAATTGAGGTCATAGTACCCCACAGATTTTACAGGAGGGTTAAAATAATAAATTGAATAAGTGACTGAGAGTCACTAATCTCCGCTGAGAAACAAGCAACAGGAGGTATTAATGGACTCTCAATCACTATACCAAATATTATACATATTTTTAGATTGGCACCCAGCACGAATTAAAACATTTGCAGAATTAATTTGTGCAGTAGTAAAAGCTAAAACTGTGAGAATCAAAGAATTAGCACTGTATGTCGCTTCTAAAGGCAATTTGCATGCCAAGATTGTTAAAGTTGAGCGTTTGCTTTTAGAACAAAATATGTGCTTTATAAGTTTAGGGAAAATTATTGTTAAATTGCTCTGTCTAACAGGTAAAATTAGCCTTGCCATAGATAGAACCAGCTGGCAATTTGGTATTAAAAATTTGAATTTTTTTGTTGCAACTATCGTTTATGGTAATATTTCAATTCCTATAGCATGGTTGTTACTTGATAAAAAAGGCAACTCTTCTACTAATGAAAGAAAGAAATTGATTGAGCAAATTTTAACAATTATACCTAAGGAAATGATAGAGCTTATCCTTGCCGATCGGGAATTTGTTGGTGAGGAATGGTTGCAATATATGGGTGGAATCCAAAAATTACCTTTTGCTATCAGGCTAAGAAAAAGTGAGAAGGTCAAGCATTTCAACGGTGGCAAGATGAAGTTGAATAAATGTTTTGCCGATATGCAAATGGGTGACACTAAAACTATAGAAAGCAAAATTTACAATGGTATGGCAATTAAAATAACTTGTTTGCAATTAGAAAGAGAGCAACTATTTATTGCTAGTAATGTGCTTATTGGTGAATGTGCTTTGCTAGCATATAAGCAGAGGTGGAGCATTGAGCGACCTTTTCTGTCTCTCAAGTCATCTGGATTTAATATTGAAGATACCCACATTACAGATCAAAAAAAGCTGGAAAAACTATTTGCAATAGTATCTTTATCCTTAGCTATTTGCGTGCTTGCTGGTGACATTAAGAACAAAATTTATCCTATAAAGATCAAAAAACATGGTCGTAAATTATACTCATTATTTACTTACGGATTTGATTGGATAAAAGATTATTTTTATAACTCGTTAAGTGATACCCCTGCTATGTTGTTTTCATTACTACGAAAACACATTATGCATGCCTTTCAACTTCAACAATAAGTGTGGGGTACTATGATTGAGGTAATAAAATTTTTGATTGAGCATGGATCACAGTATAGTGATATGCTCAAGAGCTTTGGGATGCCCACGTACTTAGATGAGACTGGGACTGGTTTTAATGAGTTTAAAAAAATATTGGAGATCCCTTTAAAAGTAAACAACTGTTTAAAAAAACTTGATACCAATCTTGATATCAAGGAAATTAAGGAAGCCAGTGAAGATCCTAACACAGGGGCATTATTTCAAGCAAATTTTCTTAAGCGTGCTCAAGATGAGCAAGATGGGTTGGATAGCAACAAATTACTGCAAGCATGTCGCCTTGATTCTAAAACGTCAAATAACTTTATATTGGCTCTAGAGGCAAAATTCATTTCACCCGAACAGTTTGCAGAATTTATACGACTACATCCTAGTCAAGGTGTAGCAATTCCGCAAGAACACCAACAAAAGATAGTACAGCATGTCATTGAGGATATTAGCAATAAAGGAGGAGTATGGGCTGACTCACTTGTAGAGTATCAGAACAATATAAGTAAAAATTTTCCTTTTCTTAAGGAACCACTTGAGCGATTGAAGAAAGAAGCTTTTGATGATATAGTAATGGCCCTCTATCATGTTGATATGAGCAATTTATTAAGTGCAAAAGAGAGAGAAGCCATTCCAGAAATAGATGTAGCACACCAAATCTTTGTCAATCAAATTAATGAGAATTTTGATGAGAAGAGATCCCCCAACGAGGCACAGCTGATAGACGACTTAATAATAAAAAAATATCAAGAAGATCCCTCATTATTATTAGCAGCAATGTTAAAAGTGATCGAGAAGATTTCCCCCCTCCAGGACCCTAATCCAAAATTAGAAAGAGCGCATGAGAGAATAGCAATATTACAACAAATTATTATGCCTGATAGTCGGTCTGATGGTAAGCCTGATGGTCAGCTGTTAAAATTTTTTGCTACACAGAATCAAATGCACGACTTACATTTTAACTTAGACATCATGTCCTTAAGAACTGAGGCATATAAACAGCGAGTGGGTAAACTGAGTACCGAGCAATATGAGCAACACTATCGCTGTATAGAGGAGGAAGATGAGAAAAATTATTCATTGGATACTAAAATAAAGAAACCTGCTCAGCATATTGGGAAAACTAATCAAAACCAAGAAGTTAAAGATAACAATCCCCACCCTACCGTAGATGAATTGTCCTCTGCACCACTTACCCTTAAAGATGTTAAAAAAGCTATTAGGGAGGGAAAAGTAATAAGTGAAGGAGGTAAAAAATATGAAATAAGGGAAGGAGAGAGAAAACATCAAATAGATGACACTATCAACAAAATGGGGGTAAAATCCCAAGGGAAACTTAAAAAGCTTAAGGAAAAATTTAAAGAGTTTATTTATACAACTAAAATAATTTTGAACCCAAATGCATCTACTATTTCTCCCTCTACTAAAAATAAGAAGCAATTTGCTCAAAAGAGGAGTAAATAGGCGCGATAAAAATAGACCTCTCGTAGAAGTAGAATTACGCAAGAGGTTTATTACCATATTGTTTTATTAGTTTTTGTGTCACAATTTATACTTATATTGTTTGTTTTTTTGAGGTGTATATTATCAAAATTTATCATATAGCGATTTATAGCGTAGTACACTTTAAGTTAAGTGAGATTTATTACGGGATGTAAAAATGCTAAAGATCTGGAGGAATAATGACAAAGCATCGTGAGTTCGTAAACAAGATGTATGAGGCAATTTCTGAGAATGATATTAAATTACTACATGACTTGCTTACACAAGATAACAATATTAGCCATAGTCACGACAATGGATCTGGCTTTTCACCTTTAACATGGGCTGTGTACAATAATAAACCAGATGCAGTACAGGAATTAATTAAGAACAAAGCTGACGTAGACACAAGGAATGCTAAGGGGTATGCTGCTTTGCACTATGCAAATGATCCTCATATGGTAGAGATATTGCTTGCAAAAGGTGCAGATCCTAATATGGGCTCTAGCAATAGGTCCGTCTCACCTTTCAGATCGAAAATCAATGAACTGTTTGTTGAATTAGGAATTTATGATGAGAAGTTAATTATAAATTTGCGCCCTGATTCAAGTATTGGTTTAAGCCGTGATTCTAACCTAGAAGACATGATTGAGGTAATAAAGTTGCATATTCAGTATGGAGGCAATGGCCAGGAAGGTTTAGAGCGAGTAATTGCTGACCAAGGGGTTAGTAGTAAGATTCCTTCTGACATTCAAAAAATATTAGTGCTATCTCCCGAAGTAGGAGAACTTTTAAAAAACCCTGATATACAGAAAATTAAGGAAGCCAGCGAAGATCCAACCACAGGAGCATTATTTCAGGCAAATTTTCGTAAGCGTGTTAAAGATGAACTGAATATGGACGAATTTAGCAAACGACACCTTTGGAAACCCAATTTAACTAACGATTTTATCAAGAGTATAGTAAATATAGTAACGAAGATAGAGCAGTTGCAACCAAACCAAATCCAAGATATGGCCAAGAACACAGAAGAAAAGAAAATAGAAGCTAGTGTAATAGATAAGGATTCGGGCACAATACTCAGTACACCGCCAAATCCTCAACTGATACAAAAAGGCCCTAATAAAGACGCAGGAGAACTATTCCAGCATCAAGGGAAGTTAAAGGGTCAGATTAAGAAATTGTTGCGTAGGTCTTCAGAATCGCAGAGCGCGGCTCCTGTGCTTACTAAAGTGACCCCAAGGAAAGGTAACGCTCCAGCTTTATAGAGAAGAAAAAATATTGGCAATTTTCTAACTAGTGGGTTCTTATATCTTAGGGATATGTTATAAGACAATAGACTTCTTTCGCAACTCTACTTGTGAGATGGTAATTTGGACAATGAATCTAGGCGCAAATCCTGGCGTACATTTAACTGCGGCCCTACGCTCCGAGCCTTCTTCAAATTCCCTACAGAAGCGAGCTCTAATAGAAGTCTAATATAAGATATTTAGAATAAATTGCTTTATTTTACTACCAATTTTAACTGTTGATATTCCCTTGATGCGGCAATTAAACCTTTAAATATATTAAGATCCAGGCCGTTGGGGTTTAAATATTCAGGGTGCCACTCGATTCCCAGCACAAATTTATGGCCAGTAGATTCAATCGCTTCAATAATGCCATCGGGCGCTGTTGCAGAGACCTGTAATCCTTTACCTAATTGGTCTACTGCTTGGTGGTGGGTTGAATTTACCATATAGGAGTCTAGAGGATCTGCTAATTTAGCTAGCCATGTTTGTGGGTAGATTATGATTGGATGCGATACAATATCCTTAGGGTGGGGTTGTTCATGATTTATAGTAGAATCCTTGATATAATCTGGTATATGTTGTATTAAAGTCCCACCACATATAACATTAAGAAGCTGCATTCCACGGCATATTCCTAGGAATGGTATATTTATTTCTAATGCCTTGCGAGCCAACAAAATTTCAAAATTATCGCGCTCGGTATTAGTGTCGGTTCTGCTAGATGTAAACTCTTGCCCATAATATTTAGGGTGAATATCTTCATCGCCCCCTGGTATAATTAACCCATCAATAATTGATAGCACACTATCAATTGTATCATATTGATAGGGTAGCATTAAGGGGATTCCTCCAGCTTTTAATACGCTTTCGGCATAATTTTGTCGCAGAGCATACCAAGGAAAAGCAGAATATATATATTTATCAGAATGAGTAGCTGAATCAAGAGTGATGGCTATAACTGGCTTCTTGGTCATCTATCTTTACCTTCGTACCATTCTTGTTCTAAAAATTATATCATGCAGAAACCTTTTTTTAGCGATGAAGCAACCAATATTTATAGTTATTAACATAATTATTAATGTAATCGTTAATTTATTGGCGATCCAGGATATATCGGATTCAGATATATCGGGATTCAAGGCAAAGCTAGCTAATATGCCAGCGAATATGCCAATTGCACTAGCTAAGAATACGATAGCTTGCATGCCGATGATTCTAAAAAAAGACTTGAAAAACCCTATGGAACTGCCATCCTTATTCAGGATTTTTATTCCTACCAAATAGCCACCAGCTGTTGCTTGGAGTCGAGATGATTCAAAGGCTGCAATATAACAGCCCTGAGTAATAGTAAATATCACTATTACAATATCTATCATACTAATATCATGATTACTTAGAGGACTGGTATCAATACTGAATTTAACTCGAGATCGTAAAGAAGCTGCTCCATCCCACTCAGTAAAAATCATTATAAGTGAGATGATTATAAATTCTAAGAAGAAGAATATTATGCTATCAGCTAATGATGCAGCAACTCTCCTCCAGAACCCTGCAGGTTCTAGGGTTTGTTCACTATTAACTTCCTGCATGATATTAATAATATAGAATAAAAATTATCCTAAGATACAATAAATACTGTTAAAATACAATCCTGAACGTCCATTTAATAACAAAACTTTAAAAATTAACTTTATGCTTGCGGCAATTTGGGTGGTATCTCAAATGAATGGAATGGGGGAGGGGAGGAAATTGTCCATTCTAGTGTATCAGCACCATCTCCCCATGGATTATCCGGACATTTTGCTCCATATTTTAGGGTATAAATGACAATGAATACAAAATAAAGGGCGGCGCCGAAGGAAATAGCCGCCCCAATAGAAGAGACCATATTCCAACCGGCAAATGCATCTGGGTAGTCAGGTATTCTTCTTGGCATTCCACTAAGACCTAGAAAATGCTGCGGGAAAAATGTCATATTGACTCCAATAAAGGTGATCCAAAAATGAATCTTCCCCATCTGTTCAGGATATTGCCGTCCTGACATCTTACCAAACCAGTAATAGAATCCAGCAAAGGCAGTAAATAATGCTCCCAAGGACATAGTATAATGGAAATGTGCGACTACATAATAGGTGTCATGCAGTACTCGATCAAGGGCTGAATTTGATAATATTATTCCTGTGACTCCACCTATCGTAAATAGCAGAATAAATCCTATAGAAAATAACATAGGGGTCTTAAAGGTAATAGAACCACCCCACATAGTAGCAATCCAGCTAAATATTTTAATGCCAGTTGGGACTGCGATAATCATAGTACCAGCAGTAAAATATACTAAGGTGTTATAAGTCAGACCAACCGTAAACATATGGTGGGCCCACACCATAAATCCTACTAGCCCTATAATGATCATCGCCATCACCATACCAAAATAACCAAATATTGGCTTACGTGAGAAAGTAGCGATGATTTGGCTTACTATGCCAAAGCCTGGTAATATCACTATATATACTTCCGGATGCCCAAAGAACCAGAATAAATGTTGGAATAATACTGGATCACCGCCACCATCGGGCTTAAAAAATGTAGTGCCAAAATTTCTATCAGTTAGTAACATAGTGATGGCCCCGCCCAAGACCGGAATCGCTAATATTAATAAAAAGGCAGTAAGCAAAATAGACCATACAAAGAGAGGCATGTCAAATAAACCCATTCCTTCTGCTCTCATATTAAAGATAGTAACAATCATATTGATTGAGCCTACTATTGAAGCAAGGCCTGTAAGATGAAGGCTTAAAATGGCCATATCAACAGCGGCACCAGGGTGGCCTACTAAATTACTTAAAGGAGGATACAGAGTCCAGCCAGTACCTGGTCCATTATCTACAAACGCTGAGAGCATTAATAAAATAAATGCCGGCACTAGTAGCCAAAAGCTGATGTTATTGAGCCTTGGGAAAGCAACGTCAGGAGCCCCGATTAGAAGGGGAACAAAATAATTACCAAACCCTCCAAATAAAGCAGGCATAATCATGAAAAACACCATAATTATAGCATGGGCAGTAATGATTACATTATATAGTTGATAATCTTGAATTATTTGTCCTGCCGGCATGGCGAGCTGCAATCTAAAAATAAGAGAAAATAACCCACCGACTATTCCAGCAAATATCGAAAATATGATATACATCATACCGATATCTTTATGGTTAGTTGAGAATATCCATCTGGTTATACCTTGTGGAATATCATGATGATCAGCAAGTACACTCATAAATTTTCCTGTTATTGACATTTTATTAGTTGTGCAATATCATTGCCAACGATATATTTGATATTTCTCGTGATTTTCTCATAATCCCAATCCCACCACCTGATTCTTAATAATTCATCGATTACTTCTGTGGAAAATCTTTGTCTAATAATTTGGCTGGGGTTGCCACCAACAATAACATAAGGATCTACATTTTTAGTGACTAGTGCTCCTGCTCCTATAATAGCTCCGTCCCCTATTGTGACGCCTGGCATAATGAGCGCATTGGTACAAAACCATACATCATTTCCTACTACAGTATTTCGTCCTTTACCTGAGCTAGGAGTATAATTATCCCATCCTTCAAAATTAAAGAACGGATAGGTAGAGAAACCGTCCATCGGATGATTCATATCATCAGCAATAAAAGTTGTGCCTCTTGCAATAGAACAAAATTTACCAATTGTTAATTTGCACTGCCCAAAACCCCTAGTATTTTGTTCTTCAAAACGTTCAGGATATTGCCTATCATCATGATAATAGCTATAATCTCCTACGGATATATTAGGATTCCGGATGAAATTGTTTAAAAATACCAGCTCTTTGTTAACTTGCTTGGTATAAGTATGAGGATAAAGGTTATTTTTATTGGCCATAAAATTTTATTGATACAAGTCGAAATTTAAGATATTAAGTTCATTATAAGCTATCTTCTGACTCATACCAAGTTGCTTGCTTCACATTATATTTCGGGATTCGTCGTGCTCACCGAGAGCTACTAGGTTCCGCGCGCCTCGCCACTCATACTCCTACTACTGTCTTGAAAGCAACTTGGTATCAGCTGATTTCTGATAGCAAATTTTGTCTTTGCCGTTATTAACCAATTTTGGAATTCTTCCTTACTCACTACTTCAATGGCAATTGGCATAAAACCATGGTTAATACCGCAAAGCTCAGAGCATTGACCATAATATACTCCTCTCTTAGTAATTTTAGTCCAAGCCTCATTAAGTCTGCCGGGAACCGCATCTATTTTGATCCCAAGAGCTGGAATAGCAAAACTATGTATCACATCTCCTGCCGTAATTAAAAATTTCACAATAGTATTTTCTGGAATTACCAGGCGATTATCAACATCTAGTAAGCGTTTTTGCCCAGGCTTTAAATGTTGATCAAGAATTAAATAACTATCAAACTCTATATTATCATGATCGGGATAAATATAATGCCAATACCATTGATATCCTACTATCTTAACTACCATCTCTGCCTCAGGGGTTTTTTCAGCAAAACGTAAAATACGGAATGATGGAACTGCTATAACAATTAAAATTATTATTGGGATAATTGTCCAAATGACTTCAATTAAGATATTATGAGAGAATTTGGCTGGTATAGGATTTGCTTTAGCATTAAATCTAATACAAACATATACTAATAAAGCGCAAACAATTAAGACGATTCCACCAGTAATTAATAGTAAAAAATTATGAAATCCTTGTAGTTCTTCCATTAACTGACTAGCAGGAGTTTGAAATAGCATTTGCCAAGCATGAGGCTCTGACGCCGAACTATTACTAGTAAGAAAAAGCCCTAATAACGCAACAATCAATTTCTTCATTTTATGTAGTAGATTTTTTTTAATTAACCTATTTATCAAGCCTAAGAGTATTAATTACTTTACAAAGTAGTTAATGATTTTAAAGAATAGATTATCATGAGCTAGAGAAAGCACAACTTCCATAGTAATTAATATTATAATTATCCATTCTAATCTAGTAGAATGTTTGTAATTTAAGTCATTCGACAAAATATTATATAATTCATGGATCATACTTAAACGGTGGTTAAGAATATTTTGGCGAATCTGGATATCTTGAAATTCTACTGTCATTAAATATAATGGTTCGTAGCTAGGGACGTCTCCAGAAGAATTCTGGAGTATCTAGTATATCACTATGCAAATTAATAGAATATCGTTCATTAAATAATATCCCAATTTGTTGAGATATTTCTTTTTTTGAAAGCGAAACACTACCGGTTCTAGCTAATTCTTGTTGAATAGGAGTAGTTTTGACTATTAAGTTGCTTACTGATTGCTCAAGAACGCTAAGCTTGACTGATTGCGCTAGAGCATGTGAAATAGATAATTTAATGAAAGTAGATTTATCTCCTAGAATAATTTCATTTTTTTCTTCATCAATAAAAGTCTTGCCAGCTTCTTCATCATAATCAAAATAAATAAAGTCGGCAATTAGTTCATTATTTTGCCGGCCATGAAGAGGGACTATATCCGCTAAAATAACTTTTTCTTGTTCTTCTTCAGCGCCCCATATAATGACACAACCGAAAGGAAAGAAAAAAACATCAATAGGACCAGAATCTTGTCGGGTATTTTTCTGAATATGTATGACGTCATCAAAAAATTGTGGCTCAAGACCAACTTTGTTTAGGTTTGTTACCAAATCATTCATTTTATATTCAGAAGACGTACAATAGGAAGAGCATCTCATATAATAAATAATTATTGTATCAATATACTTTTTTACTTTAAAAAATTGTTGTGTAAAAATATCATGGAGTCATATATTAAAGAGGATAGGATTTAGTAACTCTCTGCTCTTTTACCGTTCCTTTGCAAATCCAATATTTTGAAACCATGCAAGTATACGCTTATAGTAGTTATAAAAGCGCTAAAGTCAATTAAAATGTAGAAAATAATATGTATGAAACATTAACAGATCGAGCAATTATAGGGGTGTCAGGGAATGATGCTATAAACTTTTTACATAATTTAACTACTAATGATATAAAACAATATGATTATTGTTATAATTATGCTCTTAGTAATCAAGGGAGATACTTATTTGATTTTTTTGTATTTAAGGTGTCATCTACAAATTTATTAGTTGATATTAATATCAATCAAGTAGAGTTATTTAAATCCCATTTAAGTAGGTATAAATTGCGTGCTAAGATAGAGATAGCTGATTTAAATGACACTTACCAAGTTCTTTATTCTAAAGAAAAGTTAGAAGCTTATGCGATGATGTCTATTAGGGATCCGCGCTATAACAAGTTAGGATTCCGCTCTATCATTGCTAAAGAATATACGCATTACCTACCTACTCAAATGGCAGAAGTGCAACAATTATATTTGCGTGATAAGTATAATTTAGCAATAGTAGATGGTTACGAGGATCTGATATATGATCGATCAGTCCCAGTGGAATATGGCGGCGAGGAATTAAATGCTGTAAGTTACACCAAGGGTTGCTATATTGGCCAGGAAATTATTTCACGTGCCAAATATCAGGGTGTTGTTCGAAAGAAAATATTTAAATTATTTGGTGAAATAAATATTGCAAATATATTAAAAAATGATGAGATTGTTATAAACAATACGAAAATTGGTGTATTATGTTCCAATTACCAGAATATGGGAATCGCTTTAATTAGATTAGATAATTACGTCTCATTACAAAATGGTATTGCAACCATAAAAAATATACCAGTCTCTTTATCAATACCTGATTGGAGATTATAAAATAAGAGGTACCTTTAACTGACGAACTAAAGATACCCTAATAAAATATAGTATTATTTATAATAAATTTACCTTAGCAAATAAGAGACCTATGGCATTTCTGTACTCGAATATAGATATTATTATCTTTATTTGTTTCTTGGTTATTAACTTATTAATAGGTATAACTTCTGGAAAAAAGCTCAGTATAAATAAATATACTGCTGTACAGAGTATGAAGGAATATGCCATTGGTAGAAGAAATTTTCCTACAGCGACCATAGCTGCCACTGCTATTGTTATTTGGATCAGTGGTAGCGTCTTTCTAACTAATATATTTCAAGTTTATACTAATGGGCTCTTTTATATCGTTCCTGCTGTAATAGGCACGATTATTAATAGTCTAATAGTTTGCTTCGTTTTAGCACCGCGTGTAGAGAGTTTCTTAGGAAATTTTTCGGTAGCAGAAGCTATGGGAAATTTATATGGTCCGCGCGTGAGGTTTGTCACTGCTATTGCTAGCATATGCTATTGCATAGCTAAAGTATCTATACAATTTCATATAGCTTCAGTAATTTTACAATTATTTCCTAATTTTTCTGGCTTTTATGCTACGTTATCCATTGCTGTGGTAGTAATAGCTTACTCATCGGTAGGGGGAATAAGAGCTATTACCTTCAGTGATACTGTACAATTTTTTACTTTTTGCGTTATTGTGCCGATATTAGGTATAGCTATTTGGCAAAATTTTGATAGTGAAACAATAATATATAATACAGTTTTACAAAGCCCCTTATTTGATTTTACTCAGTTAGTTAATGTTGCCAATCCTAAATTTTGGCCTTTGATTAGCTCATTTATATTTTTTATTTTTCCTTCTTTAAATCCTGCGGTTTTCCAAAAAATATTGATGGCAAAGGATACTGCCCAAGTTACTAAATCCTTTGGTATTGCTTCTATAGCCTGTTTTGTGCTATTAATAATGTTCATTTGGACCGCTATATTATTATTGTGTAGTAACCCCAATCTCCAACTTAATGATATGATACCTCATATGATGAGGTGCATGGATGATTACCATATCGGGCTTAAAGGGATGCTTGCTGTATGTATTATGTCTATGCTAATATCTACAGTTAATTCATATATTAATGTTGCAGCAATTATTGCTTCTTATGATTTACCTAAATCGTTAGGGATCAAATGGTCCTTGAAACAGACTGTAACCTTTTCTTATATTAATACGATTCTTATAGGAATAATTGCTTTTATTATCTCATTATATATAAAAAATTTATTATTTACTTCTTTATTAAAGACTAGTTTTTATATGCCAATAGTATCGGCTCCTCTAATTTTATCCATATTTGGTTTTAGATCCACCTCTAAATGTATCTTAATCGGTATGGTAGCAGGGTTTTTCACTATATTATTTTGGCATTCCTCGCAAATGTCGCAATTTTATGCTGCAATAGTAGGGTTATTTGCTAATTTGGTATTTCTCTTGGGGAGTCATTATTTATTAAAACAACCTGGAGGGTTTAGCAAGGATAGGAAGCTACCATATCTTACTCACTTAACAGCTAAACGTAAACGTAAGATCATTAACTTATTTAATTATATTAAAAATTTTAATATTTTAAAATTATGTCATAATAGCTTGCCTCAACAAGAAAGTACCTATACTTACCTGGGGCTTTTTATAATGATTAGTACACATTTTTCGATTTATATAGTTCCTGAAGGGATAAATCACAAATATCAGGAATATATATACCTATACAACTTTATAAATTATACGGCACTTATTACTGCCGCATTACTTTTAATATATCCCTTATGGTCACCAAAGTATAAAAACAAGAATTTTATTTCAGTATTATGGTTATTGTGTATATTTTATACTCTAATTTTTTCTAATAGTGTTCTTATTATTATTAATAATTACAATAAGCTACAAATAGTAGTATTTATGGTTAATTTAATAATCGTTGCGATTTTATTAAGGTGGTATTTAACCATGATTTTAATTGTAATTAATATGTTTATTAGTAGTGAATTTTATAAATATTATATGCATGTTGATAATTTACCAAGTGATGAATTTATTCAGCTTAAGATAGTGAGCTACTTAATCTTATTTGCTATTATCTTGATCTTGTTTTTAAGGCCTAAGCAAAAACAACAAGAGATCGCAGAAGCGAAAAATATCCATTTGGGAAGGCAAATACGTGACCGAGAGGAAGAATTACAGAAACTATTAAATCTGAAGCATGAATTTTTACGAAATATTAATCATGAGATTCACACTCCTATGACCGGCATTACTAGTTTGGGAGAAACCTTATGGGAAAAATATGATCAACTTTCAGATAAGCAGCGTCGACAAGCTGCCTTAGTGATTGCTAAAAGTTCTAGGAGATTAAATAGTTTAATGAATAATCTATTAGATTTTTCTAAGTTAATGAGTTTAACCTATAATTTAAATAAAGAAGAGGTCAATTTTAGTAATTTAGTGCATGAAAGAATTAATGTATGTAGTGAACTATATCTCAATGATAGAGAATTAGAATTTGTATTAAATATTGCAGATAATATTCTAGTTAATTGTGATAAATATTATATAAAACAAACTTTAGATAATTTAATTATTAATGCTATTACTTATGGTAATAAGGGGAAGATCACTATAAATTTAATTAAAACCGCCCTAGAAGTGAAATTTACTATTCAAGATGAGGGTATAGGAGTACCGAAAGAAGAACTATTGGATATATTTGGGGTGTTTATGGTCAGTTCAAAAACCCGTACTCCTGCAGGAGGTAGAGGGATGGGTCTTGCGCTCTGTAAAAAGGTCATGGAAGTTCATATGGGGAAAATTTGGGCTGAAAATGATCAAAATGGTAAAACTACTTTTATAGCTACTTTACCTATTTGATTTTAGTGAAGAATAATTATTTACGATGAATAAAATAATAAAAATAGGTACGCGCAGCAGCCCCTTGGCTTTAATACAAACAAATTTAGTGATTGACCAGCTCAAGCTCCATTATCCTGCTGTAAACTACCAAATAATTCCAATCATTACTACCGGTGATTTAATTAAAGATAGGAACCTTTACGATATAGGTGGTAAAGCTTTATTCTTAAAAAAAATAGAGATCGCTCTTATCAAAGGGGAGATTGATTTAGCTGTTCATTCTTTGAAAGATGTGCCCTGTAAGTTGCCGCCAGAATTAATGATCTCAGCTGTTCTGGAGCAGGAAGATGCACGAGATGTTTTTATTTGTAAAAATTATACATGTATAGAAGACTTACCTCTTTATAGCAGGGTAGGTACCTCTTCGGTGCGCCGGAAAGTGCTAATGCATGATAAACGGCCTGATTTAGAGATTGTTACTTTTAGAGGTAACGTTGATACCAGAATTAAAAAATTACTGCAAGGGGAGGTAGAGGCAACAATTTTAGCGTATAGTGGTTTAAAAAGATTAGGTTTATTTAACAAGCAATATTGTCATTTTATTGATATCAGCCAAATGTTACCTCCGGTTGGACAAGGAATTATTGCAATAGAAATTAGAAAAAATGATAATGAAATACAGGAAATATGTAATAAGATTAATCATCTGGCAACTTGGCATCTAATACAAGTAGGCAGAGCATTTCTAGAATATTTAGATGCCAGCTGTAAAACTGCGGTTGCTGCTTATTCTCAATATAGTAACAAAAGAATTTATACCGAGTTTATGTTAGCTAACCTAGATGGCAGTAAAATCGTCTTTCATCATGAAACTTCTAGCCTAAAAAATTGGAAAAAGATTGGCATCAAAGCAGCACAAACTATGCTTAATGCTTTAAAATAGCTGGAACCCGCTAACATAAGGGGTTTTATAGAGAATTGCAGTAAAAATAATAATGAAATAGTAATTTTTTGTTGACGCATGCGATAAAAAGCTTTAGCATAAGGTTCTAGCCAAGTTGAAAGGAGGTTAGGCTGCGTATGGCAGTAATTCTTAAAATTTTCTCATATTTCTTTTTCTCCAGCAATACTATATCCCCGACTAAATCACGATCTTCTACTTCTCTTAATCCTGTCAATAATTTAATAGAATATGTTTGGCCTATAGAACGATCTGAGGTTTCCAAATTTCTTTACATTACCCTGATAATGTTTTGTATCTTATTTATCCAGAATCTGATCCGGGCTCTCAAAGATAGTCTAATTAATACTATGATTGGCACTGAGACAGTAGCATTTCTAAAATTTTGGGGAGTTTTGCCGTCTGCTTTTCTTATTGCCATCCTATATGTTAAATTAGTTAATAAGATGAAGGGTGAAAGCATATTTTACTTAATATTATCAATTTTTCTATTATTTTTTGCCTTATTTGCTTTTCTAATTTTCCCTAATTATACTACCTTACATTTAAGCAACGAGCATGCTAATATTTTAATAAACGCTTACCCTAATTTTAAGTGGTTTATTCTACTTTTATCTAAATGGAGCTTTTCTTTATTCTATATAGTAGCGGAATTATGGCCAAATGTGATATTTGCCTTATTATTTTGGCAGTTTGTTAACAATATCACTTCTATAGATCAATCTAAAAGATTCTATCCTTTATTTGGCCTTTTTGCTCAAACTGGTCTTTATATCTCAGGTAAATTTTTAGAGAACTTAGATTATTTCAATCAATATTTAATTAATAAATTTGGTTTAATACATACTGAAAGCGAAATCTCTATCCAAGTGATTCTATCCTGTGTATTGGTACTTGGAATATTGGCATTAGGCACATTTTGGTTTTTAAATCATAAGATATTGCCCCAATACGAGCGTGATAAGCTCCAATTTTCAGTGCAAAAACAGTCTATCACGCTGTTAGAAAGTTTGGAAATGATTATTACTTCAAGATATATCAGATTAATTGCCACTTTACTGGTTTGTTATGGGATAGCCATTAATTTAGTGGAAGGTCCTTGGAAAGCAGCTGCCGCTCAGATTTATCATACTCCGACAGAGTTTGCAATGTTTGTAGGGAATTATTTAAGCTATACTGGTATATTTACTATCATATTTGTGGTGTTAGGCTCTAATATTGTTAGAAGGTTAGGGTGGTATACTGCTGCCTTGATCACCCCGTTAATGGTTTTTACCACAGGCTTATTATTTTTTTCTGTCACTAATTTTGATTGCTTAGCAGCTTTGGTAGTAACAAGCTTTATGCTTACCGATCCTTCCTTAGTTGCTATTTCTCTTGGTGCAATGCAAAATGTTTTAAGTAAATCTAGTAAATATACTTTATTTGATTCTACTAAAGAAATGTCGTATGTGCCATTAGATACGGAGCTAAAAACTAAGGGCAAGGCAGCAGCAGATGTTATTGGCACTAAGCTTGGTAAATCTTCTAGCGCCCTATTACAATCTTTAATCTTTATTATCTTGCCTTCTGCAACTTATCAATCTATATCTATGTATTTAATGTGTGTATTTAGTATAATTTGCATAATATGGATATGGACGGTGAGAGAATTAAATAAAGAATATCATAAAGTAATACAAAGTTGATTTTATTTTATTGTGAGTAGTATAAAATGATTGCATTTTCCGGGGATATTAATTAACATTTAATTATTATTAGTAAAAACATAAGAATGGAGAAGGAGAGATGGATGGCAGCCAGGGAGATATAGGCACTGAGGATGGCGGTACTCTAGATGTCACTTTGCGTTTTAAGAATAATCCCCTAATAAATAGTCCACAAGATGGCGTGATCTTTTTGCCAGATCCGTCGGGTGATGGTCCACATGCATTAGAGAACAGTGCTATAGAACTGCAAGACAAGGAGGGGGAGTCCTTACCCTCTGCTGGCAATAAGAATATACCTTTTAATTCTCCTTGGTTGTATGGGGATGAAGAAGAGGTGGATGCGATAACAAAGGCAATTCGAGAGCGGGTCTTGGAGCCACAATGGGCATGGCTAGCTAGGCATTTCCCAGATGAGAAACTTGAAGATTTCGACTCTCGTGCAAAGTTTTTAAAGGATGAGAAGAATCAACAAGCAATTAATCAGTGTTTTAGAGATCCAGAAGGCAAGTTTACTTTAGAAGAGCTAGAACTTGCAGGCTATAATTATGTTCGTGACAAATTTCAAAAGGATTTTGAGACCATAGAATGGCAAAAAACTGGTCCAACAGAAATAAAAGATCCGGGAACTGACAAACCAATTATTACATTACGATACTCAGAAGTCAGGCCTTCTTCTATGCAGGCACGAAAGTTAGATGGTACAGTGGTAGAAATAAAGGCGCATAGAGAGATACAAGGCATTGAGACAAGCTTAAAACCGCCAGAAAATGTTAGTGCTCCAGTAATTTTATCATTAGATTTAATGGATGAACATGGTGAGTATTTAAGTAAGAATAATAATCCATTACGTGTTACTCTCCATTATAATAGTCGTGGAGAGTTAATTGAGTTTAGTGCCCCTAGGCCTATGCAGTTCAATAGTAAGGACCCTAAGGAAATGGGATACTTTGAGCATCGAGGAAAAATTATTACTACCGGTATACCCCAAGCGAAATATCAGGAACTACTGCTTGCAGTAGAAAAAAAGAAAGGTCACGCATTCGATGTTTCGGAAGTGGTGGAGCCTGGTCTTGGTATTGAGCGGCAGCAGCAACCTAAAGATGTGGTAAGTAGCTTAGAGGAGGATAAAATTAATCTTGATAAAGGTTTGAGGGATACGCAGGTTCCAGACCCAGCAATAGAGGAAAAGCTTGCAAAAATCATACAGGCGGCACAAGCTACACATTTGAATCCTCCTGCTCCTGATAAAAGTACCCAAGAAATATTAGCAGGCGCGAAGAGTGCGCTGCCGTATGAGCGGTTATCCCAGGTACTGGCAGCTCACAACGTTGGTATCCAAACAGAGAGTGAGTTGATAGCGAAACAGCTTGCCTCCCAGTCAGAAGAAGAACGAAGAAGCACGATAGGGAGATTAACAAAGTTGGGATTCTCTGTGCCACTGGAGGCACAAGATAAGGATGTGGGTCTTGCTGGGGTCTCTAATTCTCCAGGCATAAAACAACCAATTCAAGACGAGCGCCAACGAAGAATTATTGAAAAGTATCAGGAGCAAGACGGTAAATCGACAGGTAATCAACTTGCTTCTGATATTGATAAAAATCCAGCGTCACAATCTGCTGAATCTAGTGCTAACAGTAGGATAGGAGGAGATACGCCAAAACTAGCGAATGGAAAAGAGCATGGTGCTATTCGACAAGCAGGTCATGGAGATAGCCATCAGTTAGCAGATCAGGTAAGAGACAAGCTTGAACATCAAAAAAAGAGCCTCTCACCTTTGGGAGATCATTCAAACAAGGGCATGATGGAAAAGGATCCTGAAACAAAAGCGAAGGCTTTATGACAGATTTGGCAGGTAAATCCTTAGCGGAGCAGAAAGATTTGATTAAACAATACACTCAGGAAGAACTAAAGAATGATGTACCTCATACTGAGCGAGTAAAACTATTAAAAGAATTATTAAAAACAGTAGCTGAGGCAAGAGGGGAGGCATTAGTAAGCAAGGAAGGGACAGGTGATAAGGAGTTAGTGGAAGTTAGGTTAAAAACCGAAGAAAGACAAACCACGGTAGACGGGTTCCCTGACAAAGTGGGAGTCTATCACCAGGAAAGCAAACCTGTAAATACTAAGCAGAATGTAACATTACTAAAATTTATCTCTCAAAGTATTGAGGAGTTAGCACCAAATCCTTTGACTCATGTAACAAACAGAAGTTCTACTGCTCATACTAATGTAGGGAAAACACGCCCTCAGTCTGGGGGAAGATCAGTGGGGCATTAACTAGAAGGTGACGATGACACAAGAGATCTTTACATGAAATTGTGGTATATTTAAGAAATTAATAATAGATTATCCTCTTTCTTACAGTAACTATTGATTTTACTCTTGAATTTATGTATAAATTAAAACTTATACATAAAATTAAAGGGCAATTGCTTATGTCTAAGGGACGTCATTTTGAAGATATTAGAACAATAAAGGATCCAAAATCGTTTAATCACTTGCTACACTTCATAGAGGAGATTATACCTCTACCAAAAAATATGCTACAAGACATAGAGTCGCGTGGTGCTAAGGCTTTGTCTAAGGACATTATCCCTTGGTTTATAGAGACTTGTGAGTTTTTGGAAAAAGGGGCAAATCTTGCTGCAGATTCTATGCTCAATGAAGAAGAGAAAGAAAAATTGACTTATTTTGCCACTAAAGTTAGCAAAATAAGTAAAATAGCTTCTAATATTGAACATGCTTCTGAAGAATATATCCCTAAAATATGGACTATATTTAGTCACGGGATAAAAGGGTTATTATCTCCCTTGGCAGGCATAATATCTCCTATAGTAGATCTGCTCAAAAACGTAGGTAATAGTTTTATAGAAGGAATACAATCAATCTTTAGTCAGCCACTAGAAAAGCAAGGAGAGACTTGTTTACAGGTTGCAGATAATGCTATGAAAATGCTTGAGCAGGTTGATAGGGCGATTGACAATCCTAATAAAGGGCTAGATTATGCTACAGCAACATTAGCAAAAAAGGGAATTAGTAACGTAGATACTGCACAAGCTACTACATCTCGTAGTAATAATACTGCTGCTTTGGTAGACACCATGAAAAACTTATGTACTACTACCCCCCTATCAGAACATAAGATCACTCCTCCCTCCACACCTGGGCATAAGCCAGGCCCTAGCAGCTCTATACAAAGGTAAAATGTAGCCGGAATTAATAGACTTCTTTCGAAACTCTACTGGCGATGGTAATTTGGACAATGAATCTAGGCTCAAATCCTGGCGTACATTTAAGTACGTTGCGGTTTGAAGCGAGGAGCTTTCTTCAAATTCCCTACCCGAAGCGAGCTCTAAAAGAAGTCTTAATATTAATTTTTGGTTATATAAAATTTTTTTCTTCAAATACTTAGTGGTAGGGTATTAATAGGATATGTTACCTATAATTATTGCAATTATAGGTAACATGGATACTCAACTTTTATACCGCGCTCACGGAAATCAAAATTTAACTATCAAATCTGTTGGCAGCCAAGGGGTGCATATCTCAGGTTATGCTAGTGTATGTAATGTTCTAGATCAACATAATGATTTAATAATTAAAGGGGCCTTCGCAAGTCAGGAACTAAACTATCCAAATATTAAATTATTATGGCAACATGATTGTACGAAGCCCATTGGACTAATTCAGTCACTAAGAGAAGATGATTATGGTCTACAAATTGAAGCTATAATTAATAATAAAATTGACACGGGCAGAGAAGCCATAGAGCTAGTACGGCAAGGAGCAGTTGATGGTCTGTCACAATTGGCTTTAATATTAAACTCGCCAACTATAATAGCTTAAATCAACGGGTAATTACTAAGGCTAAGTTAGTGGAAGTTAGCATAGTTACCTTTCCAGCAAACGATCAGGCTAAAATTACTCATATCACTAAACATCTCCCTATTACTAATCATATTCCTGACAATTTAAATTACCTTCAACAAAATATAACCCCTACATTTTTAATGGAGCAACAAATGCAAGCAGAATTATTAAGTTCTCACAATAATGATGACAAACTAAGCTATATCAAAATTAATAAGTTACAAGAAAGAGTTCATAATTTAGAGAATTTTATATCACGCCCAGCGATAGAGATACAGCAAGAATGTGAATATAAAAATGCTTTTAGTAATTATATTCGGCAAGGTAATCAAAGTGACATAATAGAGAAGTCCTTACATGGTAGTAGTGCTGACGATGGAGGAGTATTACTAGTACCAACTTTATATAATACCATAATTAGCGAAATACACTCACGCTCACCAATGAGGCAATTAGCTTCTACTGAAATGATTTCCACTAATGCTCTTGATATAGTCATTGAAGAAGGGGCTTTTTCTAGTGGGTGGGTTGGCGAAGTGGAGGCTAGGAATGATACTACTACTGCTAAGCTCAGGCAGCAGAGAATTTTTGTGCATGAATTATATGCTCAGCCTAAAGCAAGTCAAACCCTTATAAATGATTCAGCTATAAGGGTAGATAATTGGTTAATAGAATGTTTAAGGGACAGCTTTGTTAAAGCTGAAAATGATGCTTTTATCAATGGAGATGGTAAGAAAAAACCTAAAGGTATTTTATCTAAAGATCATAATAAAATTGATAAATTTAATATGGGTAGTAGTGTAAGTGTTGAAGGATTACTAGACCTTATTAATTTGCTTGATGCAGATTATTTAGCAAATGCTAGCTTTTTAATGCACCGTAGTACTTTATCGGAAATCCAAAAGCTACAAGATAATAATGGTCGTTTTATCTGGCAACCATCATTATCTGACTCCTTAAAGCAAACAATTTTTGGTATACCAGTTATTTGTTGTTCGGAGATGATGACAATTAAGCCAGGCAATATCGCTATTGCCCTTGGTGATTTTCGAGCTGTCTATAAGATAGTTGACCGTAGCGGCATTAATATAATGCGTGATCCATATACTGATAAGCCATTTGTAAAGTTTTATGCTGTGAAAAGGGTAGGGGGCGATGTGATAAATCAACGGGCTATTAAATTTGGCTTATTTAGTTAACTATATGCACCAAAAAAATATTTTTAAAGTGACTTCAGTCACTCCGCAGACTATTTGGTCTTTAGAAGAGGTCAAGAATTATCTGAGGATTGAAGCGGATTATGATAATACGTTAATTACTAGCTTAATTGAGGCGGCAATTATAGCAGCGGAAAATTTTACTAAGCTGGCAATAATATCAAGAATGATAGAATTGACTGGTAATATTCTAAATCAGCCTCAATTACAGTTAAAATATGCTCCCGTGCAATCTCTAGAAAAAGTTACGATAAAAATTAGGGAAGAAACATGGCAATTACAGGATCAGCAATATTATGTAGATAAAGCTACGGCAATATTCTGCTTAAATGAGCCGCTAGAATATCAGGAAATAGTAGTGAATTATATGTCTGGTTTTGATGCTCAGGATATTCCTCCGGCAATAAAACATGGCATATTATTACATGTAGCAGAAATGTACGATAGAGAAAGCTCTAATAATATGGCCATGTCCCTTGAAATTAAAAATTTATACCTGCCTTATAGGCAATTGAGGATATGAAATGCAGAAGTCAATAGCACGTAATTTGCAACATCAGATTAAATTTCTCGAAAATTTTTCTATAAATGAATTAGATCAAGATAGATGGCAAGAAAAATTTGCAGCTTATGCCGAGATAAAACCTATTTGTGATAATAGATTTATCGCGATGGAGCATTTAAGTTTTGGGCATGTTATGACCGAAGGATATTACATCTTTAAAATCAGATTTATTAAAAATATTAATACTAATATGCGGATATTATTTAAGGAGAGATATTTCGAAATTAAAAGAATTATTAATGTTGTAGAGCAAAATAAATTTTTAAATGTAATAGGATTGGAAATATATGTCTCTTAATTTTATCCAGGATTTCCAGCAATTGACCTATAGATTATTATCAGGAGACCCAAATATTAGACTACAGGTTGACCGAATTTATTTATCAGTAGTGCAAGATGCTAAATATCCTTTTATCTTAATAAATATTTTAAAAGCTGACAATATATCAACCAGGCGGCAAGATATATATGAAATAGATTTAGAAATCTGTGGTTTTGCACGAGATAAAAACCAAGCGGTTCTGACTCTACTTGCTGATCAAATTACTAATAAATTAGTAGTCAGTTCTTATCTGCCGCAGCATTATAGTGTGGCTAGTTTAAAGGCTTGTAATATAAATTTTGGCCGTAGCCTTGATCTTATTACTGGTAAGATGACTATCAACTATAAGGCTTTATTAAAAGGTAATGAAACGAATTATGCAAGAGAAGTCTAACCATTAAACACAGGGAAGGAGAATAAGTATGAATTTTCATGATATACGGATGCCCCAGTTTATTGAAAGTTTTGCAATAGGCCGGTCGGGTTTTGCTACTTCTTGTGTTTCCACCTTGTCTGGAAGAGAAGTAAGAAATTTAGATAGGGAATATTCTAAACAAAAATATTTGATTAAAAATTGTCGACTAAGTAGCCTGGAATTTGAACAGTTTAGTGCTTTTTTCCGTGCCAGAAGAGGCAGTAATTTTTCTTTTCGTTTTAGAGATCATTTAGATTACCAGGCTACTACCCAAATTATTGCGACAGGTGATGGCAAATTGCAGCAATGTCAACTAACTAAGACCTATGAAGATCCAATAATGCCATATTCTAGGGTAATTACTAAGCCGGTATTGGATAGTTGTGAATTTTTGACATATCCTAAGGAGAGTATAAGCATAGATTTAAAAGTTAATTATAATAGTGAGGTAGTTAATCTAGAGGCGCCCCTGGAAATAGGGCATATTTTAATTGCTAATTATCTTTTTGAAGTAGAAGTGCGTTTTGGAAGTGATAGTTTTGAATATCATTACGCCAGCGATGGATCCATAGAATTAGCAGAACTAGAATTATTAGAGGTGATATGACTATTAATACTACACATCTTCCTAGCTCTATTCCTAGCGTTTTAGGGCTGAAATATTGTTTTCATATTAAATTGCAAGATAATAATAATCTATATTTAACAGAATTGGATAAATCAATTTTAATAGATGATAAAATCTTTATTCCTAATTCTGGCATGACTTTACAAGAAGGAGAATTTAACGATTCTGGTCAAAATTTTATTATAATAAGGGGAATTTTTGAGAATAACGGCATAGAAAAGCATTACGATTTAACTGATGCGAGAGTGAAGATATATCAATGTTTTGCCCAAAAGATTAATCATTTTGTTAGTTATAGATGCAGCACCTATATTAAAAGAGATCTAGATTTTACACTATATCTGACTTCCAATACCGATGCTTATAATCAAACAGTCCTGCAATCCTATAGTCAAAATTGTCGAGCTAATTTTGGCGATTCACGGTGCAAAATAGATAAAACAATGTATAGCGCTCTTTATAATATTGAGGAAATTTTTGGCAAAACTATTCGGATCAGTAATTTAGATAAAGAAGATGGATATTTTACAGGAGGAGATGTGAATTTAGGAGAAGGAGTATTTTGCGCAAAAGTTGCAAATCATACGCGCAATATACTAATAGTTGATAAAGTCATTCCTGAGCGCATAAAATATCACAAAACCGCTAGGATTACCGCTGGCTGCGATAAAAATTTTATAACTTGTTGCAATAAATTTCAGAATGCAGTAAATTTCAGGGGTGAACCTTTTTTACCTGATGATGGGTTCATTAAGTTGTAATTATAACAACTATGTTAAAAAGTGTTAATTTTCTTGGGCTCAACTAAATGAAATTGATGAAATATTGCTTAGCAAATTTTTCGAGATTCTTAGCAGATTTTGTGCATATCTTCACAGTGTTACCGGCACCTTTAAGAAAAAAACAAGAAATCGATTTGCGTGAATATTTTATCAAAATAGAAAAAGATATTAATATGGCATTTCAAGAAATAAAAAGAGATTATGAAAGAGAATAAAAGTTTCTTTACTAATAATAATAGGCTTAATAAAGGGTATTTTAAAATTGCCAACCCTAGAGAGTCAGACTATAGATACTACCGTAAAAAATTTGAACATGTCCTGCCTCCTATTGAATTATTGGAAGAATATGAAACTCTTTATCCTGGCACGACCGCTAAATTGCTCGCGATGTCTGAGAAAGAGCAAATACATAGACATAAGCTAGAAATTAAAAATATTGAATCTTATGAGCTCTTAGTGAAAAAAGGTAGAATTAGTAGTATTTTATTTATTATCACACTGGCAATAATTACCGCTCTTCTTACGCAGCTAGATTATTTCGTTGCTAGTATTTTTGCCTCTTCAACTATTTTCACCGTTGTTATCAGTATATTATTAGGTACTTTTAATAATTTTAAAAGCAAAAAAGATTATAGTCATAAATGAAGATTTTTTAATCAATCAACATTTTAGGCCTAATAATAATTATCGTTGTATTTAGGCATTTGTTTATCGTAATCTAATACCAAGTTGCTTTCTTCACATTAGGTCGTCGTATTTCGGGATTCGTCGTGCTCACCTAGATCTACTAGGTTCCGCGCGCCTTCCTACTCATACTACTGTCTTGAAAGCAACTTGGTATAACATCCCTTTTCTGTCAGGGGAGGGCTATCTACCCCTCCCCCTTTACTCTTCCTATTATGCTTTTGATTTCCTACCGCACCGCATATCCTAATTTAAATTTACTCTCGACATTATAAATTCCTTAAAAAATCTAAAAAAACTATTGCTATTATATTTATTATTCTGTATTAACTGCTTAAGAAAAGTTAAAATATTAAGAATTTATTAATCAAATAATTAAGGGATATTTATGAAGAAATTAGAAGAGTTGCAAGCGGCTTTAATTGAGGCAATGAATAACCAGAATATAGCAGTGATGAGTGGTAAAATAGGGGAGATAGAAAAGGTAACGCGATTAGAAGAAGAGCAGTTTGACTTCAATGCAGTAAGGGCCAAGGGTGGTATGACACCTTTGCATTTTGTTGCCCAACATGGAACTGTAGATTTAGTGAGACAGCTATGTGGCATGGGAGCGAAGATTGACACGCTAGATTCAGCAAGAAATAATGCTGTGCATTATGCTGCAAAGAATCCAAAGCCAGGAGTAATAAAGTGTGTAATAGAGGAGTATGAAGCTGATTTTGAGATTCCTAATAATGACGGTCTATCTCCTATGTTAGTTGCAGCCTCTTGCGGGACTACTGATATCATAAAATACTTAGCACAGGAGAAGCACTGTAATGTCTTGGCTAAAGATAAATCTTCGAATACTATTGTACATCTTGCGGCAGCTAATACTCAAGATCCTGAAGCAGTAAAATTTGCACTGTTAGTTGCTCCTACGTTTGAGATGAAAGATCCTAAAACAGGGAAGATAATTTCTGTAGATAGTCGTAAGATGCAAAATAACGAAGAGCTCACTCCTTTTATGATGGCAGTGCGAGATGGGAGCAAAGAAAATGCAGAATATTTGTATCCTTCACCGAAGAATGATAGGGATAAAAATAAAGAGGCGGACTATTTGGAGAGTCTTGCTGTACAGAACTCAAATATTGCAGTACTCAAGTGGGCAATTGAGGAGCGTCTTGCTTACCCACATTGTACTTATGAAGAAAAGCTCACGCTTGTGCATATGGCAGTACTTAGTCAGAATATAGAAGGATTGAAATATCTAGTACTAGAGCAGAAGTGTGATGTAACGAAGTTAGATGTACAAGGAAATAGTGCTCTACATATAGCTGCCCAGAAATCTTCTGTTGAAGTAATAAAGTTTTTAATAGATCAAGGTGCTGATCCACATGCTGCCAATAATAAAGCACAAACTCCTTTGCATATTGCAGCCTCTGCTGGAAATAATCCAGTTGTGCAATACCTGGTACAGCAGCATCCCGGTGATGTTGGGAAGTTAGATCAAGATGGTAATATCCCTCTGCATCTGGCTGCCGCTAACTCTAAAGATTCTACAGCAGTAAAGATTTTACTGCCATTTATGCTGCAGCAGCAGGAGGAACAGGACGTAGAGATAACTGATCCTGATTTAGAGAAGGAAATCGACAAGGCTCTCACTCCTCACGATCCAGAAGAGGTAACTGCTACTAATTTAGAGCAGGAAATCGACAAGGGTCAAACCCCTCGCTATAAAATAGTGAAAACTTACTATAAAATAGTGACGACTTATCCTAATTTAGAGCTGAAAAACCACAAGGGGCAAACTCCTCTCTTGGTTGCAACCCGGAAAGGGGTTAAAGAAAGTGTGGAATGTTTGTGGCCCTTTACTGACCACACGGTTCAAGATGGAGAGAATCATGGTGTGGGGTATTGTGCTGCTCAGAATCCAAATGTTAAAGTAATGGAGTTTGTAATAGAAGATAGAGAGATTGAGGTAACAGGCCCTCTACCCAAAAATAGTGTGGAGATCTCTCTTTTACAAGTTGCATCGCTTCATGGAAATAAACCAGTTGTGGAGTTGCTAATGAAAAATAAAGCTCAGGTTGGCTATCAAGATAAAGAGGGTCGCACTGCTTTACATGGTGCAGTAGTATCTAATAACGTGCCGCTAATAGACTCCTTACTAATAAATGGGAAGGAAGCAGTGAATACTGCAAATTACGCACATCTACCCAAGGATCAGATTTTAGAATCATACCAAGTTGAGATTACAAGGCGCAACGGCAAGGAATATAACAGCGGGTATACAGTAATTGAAGACGTTACCCCTTTAGGAATTGCGGCGTCTACTGGTAGTGCAGAGGCGATAAAATGTCTGCTGAAATATGATGCTGATTATAAAAAACCAGATGCACAAGGACGCTCTCCTTTGGCAAGAGCAATCGATACTCAGGTTTTAGATCATAAGCGAATATTGGCATTGCTACAAGATATACCTAAGAGTGACATTGTATGGGCAACGAACGAGATTTTCACAACACTACAATCAAAAATAGATTATATGTTGTCACCGAAGGGGCAGTTAGAAAAATTACAATTAATAGTAAATGGTGAATTATCAACAATTAATGAAAGTTCAACAGCACTGCAATTAAAAATAGATAATGATTTATCGACAACGAAAGTGAGTTTAACAGCACTACAATTCAGCCCAGATGACTTACCGGCAATGCAGGTGCAATTAGCAGAACTACAATCAAAAGTAGTTGAGTTATCGGCAATGCAGGCGCAATTAGCAGAACTACAATCAAAAGAAGGTGAGTTATTGGCAGTGCAGGCGCAATTAGCAGAACTACAATCAAAAGAAGGTGAGTTATTGGCAGTGCAGGCGCAATTACAAAAGCTAGAACCAACAATAAATAGTAGGTTCAAACTACCCGCAAACAAAATCCCAGAAGAATTCTTCAAAATAGTATCGCCAGATCAGAAATGGGGCAAAAATTCTGGTAAAGTAATACAGCCAGAGATAGGTGAGATAATGAAAGGAGTTATACGATCCGTGACGCTTTCAGATTTGGATGCTGACATGTTGAACGCAATGGAAAAAATTTGGAAGACTGTAATAGAAAAAAGGCCGACGCTAGAACAGATGGGAAAGCATGAGACGATAGAGAAAATATTGTATGAAGACATAATAGGCAAGGCCCTGATATCAAAAATAATCCAAGAATTCAAAGTAGCTAACGAGTCCAAAATCATACAACCAAAAAGAAATACAGACAAGAAAAGTAGACAAAATGACAAAAATCATTGAGAAATGTACAGCAGAAATTCCAAAGCTAAGTGCTGAACTTGAAATGCTAAAACAAAAGGTAGGGGAAGAGTTTCACAGTAAATTAGACCACATTTTGGATTCAGTGGTTGCGTTCCAAACCAAGCAGGAGGGGGAGCTATCAAGCGCCATTGTAAAATTGAATACACTACTATCTCAAGAGGCTACAAACGAAACAGTTCTTGCAGCAAGTGTAGAGGTGAAAGAAAAAGATGACAACTCGTCTAGTGTACAAGATAAAGAGCAAGAGGAGAATGATCAAAACGTATCTCAATCATCTGTGAAGAAAACTGAGTTAGATAACATTCTAAAAGATAAGCATCAATCAGCACAAAAAGACGCTCAAGAAGTTGTTTCATCTTCTCAAGAACAACCAATTTCTGCAAGTGAAAGCGGGCAGGAAAAATCTGATGAGGTGGATGGTGCCGTCTTAAGTAAGTTAGAGCTGGCGGGAGTAGATAACCCAGAGGATGCAAGTCAATTACCTCAGAGCCCTGCTCAAGAAGATATGGAAAATCCAGGAGAGAAGTTTATTACAGCGGTTCAGGAGGTATCTATAGCACTTCAATCAATGCTGGAGGTAGTAAAGGATAACCCATCTACCGTGCAGGCGGAGCAGGATGTAGCAAGTAGTGATATAGCTATACAATTAGGTTCAGATGATGCTACTAACCCCCCTACCGAGCAGCCACCAAGTGATATGTCTGACGTTCTCCCAATAGGTATCCTATCTTACGACTATAATGATGGATAAATTAATCTACTTTTGTATAGGTTCTTAACATCTCATTAGTCTATATGAGCGCGCACTTAGCCCATTGCGTGCTTATATAGATACCCTATGGCCTTGCGGTAGTATGCCGCGCAAGTGGTGATACTATTTTTCAGCTGCTCTTTGCAGGAAGGGACTATGCCCTTCTTGTAACCCATAGAGTATCTTATTTACTGCAATTCCTTAACTAATTCTTAAAGCTACTTAATTTATCTTAAAAAAATCTAAAAAAATTTATTGCTATTATATTAATTATTCTGTATTAACTGTTTACAAAAGGTTAAAACATTAAGAATTTATTAATCAAATAATTAAAAGGTATTTATGTCAAAAGATTTAAAAGTATTGATGCAAGAGTGTAAAAAGCAGCTGACCCTAAATTTTAGCACTACGCGAACTCCACTACCTCCACTAGTGTTTAGTCCAAAAAGAAAGCTTTCAGACGAAGAAGGAGAGCCCGTGCAGAAAAAATTTAAAAATGATACGGTAGAGAATGATGCACCTAGAAGCGCCAAAAAGTTAGTATGTATAGATTGTGATTATACATTAACGCTGAAACACTTGTGTAACGAATTGGAGAAACAGCTCCTTCCTTATATAACCAAAGGAAACGTAATTATAGTGGATGGACAGGTACCAGATGAGGACAAACATCCTGATTATGATCAGAATAAAGTAATAAAGGCTACTAAGGACCTATTAAATGATCAAACAAACCTACTACTACGCGATCCTGAATCCCTAAAAAAAGTGGTTGAGGATCTATTAAAGGTAGGGCATAAAATTGCGATTGTCACATTTAGTCCATATTGTGAGGCAATAAAAGTGATATTAGAAGAAGGGTTCGGTTTCAGTCAGGACCAGTTAAAGGACATTCGTATCATAAGCGGCTATCCAGAGGACGGACCTAACAGTGCAGATCGTAAAATGGGGCATATAGAACTCGCTAAGCAAATAACAAATACTCCAAATAATAAAGATGTGGTATTAGTAGATGATGACTATAGGAATATAGAAAAAGCAATAAAGTTAGAGTGTCACACTATTTGGGTGAGGGACAAAATAGATTGGAATTGTATCATTGACCAAGTAAATACTATGATGGGACTAGAATGTACAGAGATGAAACAAGATTCCAATGCAATAATAGCTGACCATGCTGATTTAAGCGAGACATGGGATTATCGCACTAATTCTGTTGATGAAATAAGTAATGGTATCTTGATCAGAGAGGAGAGCGCCACTTATGTCATAGGAGATACAGAGGATGGTTACCTTGAGGGAGGTTCCTAGGCCTTATTTACCACTTGCAACAAAGTTAATAATAACCTATTCATTAGAATAGGTTATTATTAAGTTAATTCTGTAAAATCTTCATCAATAACTCAAGTTCTTCCCGGAATTCTGTATCAGTTTCACATAATTCTTCTACTTTTTTTATAGCATGCATGACGGTAGTATGATCCTTTTTGCCGAATTTTTTGCCAATATCCGTTAGACTTTTAGGGGTTAACATTTTACTACAATACATAGCGAGTTGTCGTGGCCTAGCTATTGAGCGGATACGTCTAGGGGAGGACATATCAGAAAACTTAATATTATAACGCTCCGCCACTTTTTTTTGGATGTCTTCAATAGTAATAATTCTTTCATTAGAACGTAATAAATCCCGTAAGATATTTTGGGTATTTTCTAAAGTGATTTCTCGCCCTACTAAAGTAGAATGAGCGATCACCTTATTCAGAGCTCCTTCTAACTCTCGAACATTTGAGGTGATTTTTGCAGCTAAAAACTCAATAACATTTTTAGGAATATGGATATTCATTTGTTCAAGCTTCGATTCTAAAATGCCAAGGCGCAGCTCATAGGTAGTACTATGCACATCTGCAACCAGCCCCCAGCCAAGCCTAGATTTTATGCGATCTTCAATATTATCTAGATCTGAAGGAGAACGGTCACATGAGATAACCATTTGCCGATTATTATCAATCAAAGCATTAAAAGTATGGAAAAATTCTTCTTGCGTACTATCTTTACCACAAATAAACTGAATATCATCAATCATTAATACATCTACAGAACGAAATTCTTCTTTAAAAGACATGACATCTTTATTACGTAAAGCTTTAACAAACTGATACATAAATTTTTCTGCAGACATGTAAATTACTTTACGCTGCGGATTATTATGCCTTATATACCAGGCAATAGCATGCATTAAATGGGTTTTACCTAGGCCTACTCCTCCATATAGAAATAAAGGATTAGATTCAGCGACAGCATTAGATGATTCTGCTACTGCCCTTGAAGCGGCATATGCTAGTTCATTAGGTCCCCCAACTACAAAATTATCAAAGGTAAATCGTAAATCTAAGGCAGAAAATATACTGTCAGGACTGGCATCTACTTCTTCGGTTATTGATAGTGTTTCAAGAGTATTAGAGCTAGAATGCTTCAAATCCGGTACTTCCTTAGTAACTATTTCAATAGTTTTGATTTCACGGTCATAAGATTGCCAAGATTGTAATATGGTAGTAATGTATCTTGCTTTTATCCAATCACGAATAAAATTTGTGGGGGTAGACAGGATAATGGTACTAATAGAAGATTCTAAAAAACTAATCTTACTAAACCAGCTTTTATATAAAGCATCCCCATAATGTTTATTAAGATCAAGTAATACTTGTTTCCAGATATCCCTAGACTTATGAATTTCTGTCATAATGAATTGATTTTTACTGGTATTCACAGAATTTGCCACGGTAAATTATTTTTTTGCCAACCAATTCCATTCACTCCTCCTTCAAATCCATCAATAATATTATAACAAGTATAGCCTAGGTGACTGATCAAACTAGCTGCTTCATAGGATCTTGCGCCTGAACGACATAGAAACAATATATTATTGTCAATATTATTAATATGTAACATAAGTTGCTTAGTAAAATGATTATTTAATAACATACCTGGTAATAAGCGCCAACTAAGAAATATCAGCTGATGCTTAGGGAGTTGAGGAACGCCTACTTTTTGCCACTCATTGCTAGTTCTAACATCGATCATTATAGCTTTATTATCTATTTTTATCATCTCATAAGCTTTTAAGGAAGACATATTTTTGATGTTCATAGATTTAGTTTTGATTAATAGTTTAATGTCTTACGTAAGGGGAGAGTTTAAGAGCAGATGAATTGCGTTTCTGCATTTACATTTTATATTTCATATTTGGCAATTGTCAAATTATCTAAAGAATATTATGATATTTTTTTATAAAAATTGTAGTATGGCCCCTTTTAATAGAAATTCGTTAGTTAAAAAATTACTATATCAGAGTAAAAATCGTGGTTGTAAAGAAATAGGTCTAATTCTCAGTCAATTTGCTACAATTTACCTGCCAACCATGGATGATGATAGCTTAAAAAATTTTTCTTTAATACTTGACCAGAACGATATAGACATCTATGACTGGATTACTGATAAAGCTATCCCTCCATTACAGCTAAATTCCAAAGTGATGTTGCAGTTACTTAGCTTTGATATGAAAGACTTATAAATTTAATTAATCATGATTAAACAACCATTACCCTTGAGTGCAAAAAGTTTTTTTGCACACGAATATTTTGTGAGTAAAGCGAATAAGAATGTTTTACTTATTTTTACTACTGAAGAGGAGGCGCAAGAAAGTTATAAACAATTATTATTTTTTAAGCACCAAAATAAAGTTACTAATATAGCTACTCATCACTCAAATGTATTATATTTCCCTAGTTTTGATACAATTCCCTATGATCGCATCTCTCCTAATCAAAATATCTTATCAGCAAGAGCAAATATTTTAAGCTATTTGGCAATAAATACGCAGAGAAAAATCCTAGTGACTAATGCAGTAAATTTGCTTAGTAAATTGCCTCCTTTGGAATATTTAGCTAAATCTTGTCTAAAACTGCATTGTAAAATGAAATTAACTGCAGCGCAGCTTGCAGAATTTTTAATACATAATAGTTTTACGAGAAGCGCTAGTAGTATTGATAGTGGTGAATTTTCAGTAAGAGGAGAGATTGTAGATATAGTACTGCCTGGTAATAAGGGTTATCGTATTAACTTTAGTTGGGATTATATAGAATCCATTAAAGAATTTGATACTAATAGCCAAATTTCTATTCATGAACACCAGGCATTAGAGCTTTATCCTGCCAGTGAGGTAATATTAAATCCTGACACTATAAGTAATTTTAGAGATAATTATTTGAAAGCTTTTGGAGTGAATTATATTAACTTGCCTTTATATCAGTCCATAATCGAAGGTAAAAAATTTCAAGGATACGAGCATTTATCTTCTTTATTTTATAATTCTGCTTATGGATTAATAGATTACTTAAATAACCCCCTGATTATTTACGATAGCCTATCAGTACAATCAATTTTGGAACATGAAAATAGCTGTATAGACCTTTATACCGCCCGCGCGGAGTCTAATAAGATTAAGTTAAATGCTTTTTATCCTGCCTTGCCAACTACCCAGCTTTATTATAGTAGTGAGAAGATCCGCAAATTGTTAGAGCAGCAAGAAAATATTTTAATAATTCCAGAAGAGGCTGCTTCTGAAAATGCTGGATATGCTTACCAATTAGAAGCGATTACTGCAACCAGCTTTATTGAAAATAAGACAGTTTTTGAGAAATTGTTTGAAATAATAGAAAAAAATAATAATAAAATTCCAATAATTTTTTGTCAATCTCAAAGTAATATTGAGAGATTTAAAAATATAATCAGTAATTATTCTAAAACCTCCCTAGAAATAGAAAACATACAATATGCGCAAGGTAACGTTATAAATCTTATAGCGTTACCACTTAGCAAAGGATTCTATACTGAGAAATATTTATTTATTGCTGCTGGGGATCTGTTAGGAGAAAAAGCAGTCAATATCCGTCAACAGGCCCCTAGGCGTAAATTAAAAAACATTTTAATGGAGCTAGATAATCTAAATGAAGGAGAATTAATTGTTCATAAAGATCATGGAATAGGGCAGTTTCTTAATGTAGAAACGTTAGATATTAAAGGTAAGGCTCATGATTTTCTAAAGCTTCTATACGATAATAATGACAAGTTATATATTCCTGTTGAAAATATTGATATAATCAAAAAATATGGCAGTAATGAAGCAGAATTATCAAAGCTAGGTAGTGTTACCTGGCAAAGAAATAAAGCGAAATTAAAAAAACGCATTACTGAGATTGCCGGGCAATTATTAGAAGTGACCGCTAAAAGAAAATTAGCTACAATTAATCCGGTAGAATTTAATCCCGAAGAATACGAGAATTTTTGCCGTAGGTTTAAATATACTGAAACAGAAGATCAGTTAAACGCCATAAATGATATAAAAAAAGATTTGGATTCCGGCCTGCTAATGGATAGACTTATTTGCGGGGATGTGGGTTTTGGTAAAACTGAAGTAGCCATACGGGCAGCTTTTATGGTAGTAAAATCTTCTAATTATGAGGTATTTAATGAATTACAACAATATAATGGCCCCCAAGTTGCGATTATAGTGCCTACTACTATTCTTTGCAAACAACATTATTTAAGATTTCTCAAAAGATTTAAAGATTTAGGTTTAAATATTGTACAATTATCTAGTTTAGTAACCAATAGTGAAGCTAAAATTATTAAGGAGCAAATAAAATTCGGTTCTGCCCATATCATCATTGGCACTCATGCCTTGCTTACTAAAAATATCGAATTTAGTAACCTGAAATTACTAATAATTGATGAGGAACAGCATTTCGGAGTAAACCAAAAAGAATATTTAAAAAAATTAAGAGCTAAAATGCATGTTTTATCTCTTTCGGCCACCCCAATTCCTCGTACGCTACAAATGTCAATGGTCGGCCTTAAGGATCTGAGTATTATTTCTACCCCTCCAAGCGACCGGTTAGAAGTGAGAACAATAGTAATGCCATTTGATCCAGTAATTATTAGAGATGCGTTACTTAAAGAGCGTTTTCGTGGGGGGAGAAGTTTCTATGTAGTACCTAGAATCAAGGATATAATTGAGGTGGAAGAATATTTACAAACCATAGTCCCTGAATTAAAATATAAAGTAGCCCATGGTCAGATGCATGTGGCGAAGGTTGATGGAGTAATGAGCGAATTTTGGGATGGTAAGTTTGATATACTTGTCGCTACGACTATCATTGAATCAGGTATCGATATTGCAGAAGCAAATACTATGATTATTCATAAAGCGGATAGTTTAGGATTAAGTCAGTTATATCAATTACGCGGCAGAATAGGGCGTAGTAAAGTCAGAGGTTATGCATATCTAACGCTAGCAAATTATAAACAAATGACTGCTACTTCGATAAAACGTTTAGAAGTAATGCAAAATAGCTGTGCTCTTGGCTCGGGTTTTATAATTGCGAGCCATGATATGGATTTACGGGGGTTTGGTAATCTAGTAGGAGAAGAACAATCCGGGCAAATCAAAGAAGTGGGGGTTAAGCTTTATCAAGAAATGTTGGATGAACAAATTGCTATATTGCAAGAAGAAACTATAGACCAGCCTAAGGATTTTATACCAGTGATTAATTTAGGGCTACCAGTTTTTATTCCAGATTATTATATTTCTGACTCTGCTCTTAAACTGAATCTCTACAGGCGAGTAGGGAGTTTGAGGCATGATATAGAAATTGAAAATTTTAAGGATGAAATGGTAGATCGTTTTGGTGCTCTACCTCAAGAATTTACTAATTTACTGGATATTGTGAAAATAAAATATAAATGTAAACGACTTAATATTGAGACTTTAGATTCAGGGGAGCGAGGGTTTGTAATCAGGTTTTATAAAGAATCAAATGTTGCGGGGCCAGTAAGTAAGTTTATGATGAAATATCCTCGCCATGTTAAATTAAAGCAAGGGGATAAGCTCATATTTACCAAGAATTTAATAGATCAAGATATTATAAAGGAGACTAATGCATTACTACAGAAATTGATTGAGTGTTTTTCTGGAGAGACATATTGTACGTAAATATGGTGCCGGTAAAGGGGCTCGAACCCCCGGCCTGCGCGTTACGAATGCGCCGCTCTACCAGCTGAGCTATACCGGCAAAATGATGTTATACCATTTCCGAAAACTAATCATCTACGTTCGTCGTACTTCATGATCTTCTGCTCCTCACGTATACGGTCTGTACGCGGGGGGGGGGTAGCCGACAACTCGTACTCCTAGTGCTAATTTAGGTTTGGGCAATGGTATTAATAAGATTGTGTGAGGAAAATTTATATAGCTTGATTTATGCATATTTTATCTACGAAATAGCGGAAATTTTTTGAAATAGGCAGACCATTCTGGCAAAATTCCCACTATTTTTCGACTTAAATACTCTATTATAAAGCGCTTTTATAAAAATTTCCTTCACACAACCTAGCTGATAGCCTAATCGAATTAAGGTTAATTTAATATTTTGGACCATTCAGGATCAGAAGCATCTTGATTCGTCACCATTTCCCTTTCGTTATAACCTGTTAAATCAATAGAATAAATTCGGCTTCTGCCTGCGATTGCACCTTTCGAAGGCCAACCTTTGGTAAACATAATAATTCTGCCATTAGGCCCCCAACATGCTCCTTCAACTAGGTAGCCGCTGGTAATAATCCTCTCGTTATTTTCTTCATTCAGAGCGTGGGGTTTAAGAACTCCAATAGTGAAACCTTCTGATGGAGTAATTTTAGTGAAAGCGATGTAATCACCCCTTGGAGACCAGCTTGGAGCAGCATAAACCCCGCTCCCAAAACTTATACGTTCTACATTAGAGCCATCAGCATTCATGATATATAACTGTCTAGTACCACTTCGGTCAGAGTTAAACACTATTTTACTACCATCAGGAGAATAGCTAGGGGAGGTATTAATTACTTTGCTGCCGGTAGTTAATTGCCGAGTTTGTTTAGTATTTAAATCAATTTCAAAAATATGAGTAGCTCCCTTTTGGGCTATTGACATAATAGCCGTTTGACCGTTAGGAGAAAATCTTGGAGCAAAGGACATCCCAGGAAAATTACCTACTAAACTGTCTTTATTTGTTTTAAGGTCACGGACATAAACATGGGGTTTCCGTTTGTTAAGATAAGCTAGATAAAGCAGCTTATCTGAAGCTGGGGCAAATCTAGGGGTAAGGACCAAATTCTTACCATCAGTAAGATATTGTTGGTTTGCTCCATCATAATCCATTACGGCAATTCTTTTCATTCTATTTAAATATGGCCCACTTTCTGAGACGTAAGCTACTTTTGTATCAAAATAACCTTTATCACCAGTAATTTTCTCATAAATTTTATCTGCGATTTTATGAGCTACTCGTCGCCATAAAAGTGGTTGTACTTCAAAAAACTCTCCTATTAGATTTTTTTCTAAATTTGTATCCCATAATATAAAACTTACTTTCAGTTTTCCTGAGGGTAAATGTGAGACGGTGCCATTCAGTAAAAGGGAGGCATTAATTTGCCGCCAGCTAGCAAAAAGAGGTTTATGATGTATTCCTATAATTTGCTCAATAAAAGCAGCAGAAGAGATAGGGCGGAACATACCAGATATTTTTAAGTCATTAGTTATGACACTAATAATGTCCTGAGCCACCACATTCTCATGCTGAGAGTTGGTCTCAAATTTATTAATCGCAATTGGAGTAGGGTCAACATGTCCACGTTCTATAGATATAGTTTCTATAGCATAGCTATTGAAAGTGGAGATGAGAAGGACTACAGACAATAAATATTTGATCACTATATATTCTCTACTTAAATTAATAATAAATCTCCTTTTAGGTAAGGGCATTATACTTCCTGCCTAAGTCAATGTTGGTACAGCAAATTAAGGTTTTGCGAGAATCAAAATATGTATATATATCATAACAGCAAGAGAACTACAATCTAGACTTAATATGAAATAAAAAATAATTATACTTTTGGGCTTGCATCTCTGGTGGTTTTGAACTGAGGTTAGTTTAGGAAGTCGTATCAGAGATGTCATCTGTGCTTCCTCCTAACTCTACCTCTGATTTCTTATGTTCTTTTGCAAATGGTATTAGCGAGTAATATGAATCAAACTTTTGTGTTAAATCTTGAGAGCTAGAGCTAGAAATTGTTGTATCTTTTGGTATATTGTCAATGGAAATAACTTGTCCAGACTTTTGCCAAATCTCATGTAAATTAGCGATTTCTTCCGGCTTTAAACCTAAATATGCTGATAGAGTAATTTTGCCACTATCTAAGATGTTCCCTGCCAATTCAAGGTAGTTTCCTCTATTAAAAGGATCAAAGGTATAGTATGGTTAGAAGATAAACAAGAACTTACCGCTTAATAATAGTAGATAATATAGCGCTATTGTATAATTCTCCTGTATGGCAACAACGTCTGTAGCTTGGGTATTTATACATTTTGCCATCTCTAGGTTCTGTTATGTTAGTATCGTAATTTAGAATGTAACTGTTATTATAGGTTGTTGCATTAAGCTTCGTAGTATAAGTATCTTCTACTATCTGGTGTATATTTTTCACTCCTATCTCTTGCAGTTGTAATTTGACATAAGCAGGTAAATCAAACATATAATGTGTTGCGCGCCAAGAAGGAATAAAAAATTTTTCATAAATCGCTTTATCTTTGATGAAATGATTATAAAATTCCTCATTTACTTCATAAGAATATTGTTGGATACAAGGGCCAATAACCGCATAAATATCCTTAGCACCTTTAGCTTGCATTCTAGTGACTATACTAGCTACTATGCCTGCTTTGCTACCCTTCCACCCGCAATGCGCTGCTCCTATGATATTGCCGTCGCTACTTGTTAACAGAATTGGCACACAATCGGCAGTTTGTATTGCCAGCACTAAATTGTGGTTAGTAGTAATTGCTCCGTCGCCTTCTAAATCGGTGGTAAAATCACCAATTAAATCAGCATCGATAATTTGCACGCCATGTACTTGTTTTAAGATTACTATATTTGTGGCATTATAATAATTTATTATGGCGGTTCGATTCTGGTGAATAGTGTCTAGATATTGAGGGTCATCATTTTTTTTACTATAAATATGACTAGAATGCTTGAAGCTTAAGTCAAAAATTTTATAATAAACTTTATTTTTTATCAGCTGATCCACGATGACCCCTCCACAAGGCTTTATTGATAAATTATCAGATCATTTGAGGCAATACAATGCATTAGAGAAATTAATTAATGAGTTGCAAATAAATTATGGTCTAATAGCGTGTATAGGGGTGGAAATAGAATTTTACTTGAGTGATAATATTGATATCAATCAATTCGAATTTATTTTTGGGCAAAAAATTACGCAGGAAAAAGGGAAAAACCAATTTGAAGTTAATTTACCTCCTTCAACGAATGTAATTGATTATATCCAAGAAATTAATACTACTCAGCGTCAAATAGCAATGATCGCACAACAATTGCAAGGTAATGTAAATTTTAGATCTAAACCATTTCGTAATGATTATGGTAATAGTATGCATTTTCATCTCAATTTTTTAAATAATAATACTACTAATATTAATAGTAATTTCCTAACTAAATTAGCACATAGTATTTGTCATTATATGCTGGATACTTTCTTAGTATTTATGCCATATGAGGAAGATTATTTACGGTTAGATAAAAATTTTATGGCGCCGATCAATGTATCATTTGGTAATAATAATAGAACGGTGGCGCTGCGCATCCCTGATGCTTATCCGCAACGATTAGAGCATAGAATAGCTAATCCTTTAACTAATATTTATTTGGCAATTTTTACGATTTTAAAATCTATATTCTTAGGGTTACAAATTCCTGAGCAAATTAAGATCGTACCTAAGATCTATGGCAATGCTTTTGATGAACAATATAATCTATTGCCTTTACCTAAATCATTAGCAGAAGCATTAAAATTATTTAAATTAGAATTTTTTGTGCCAGATTGGCAATATAAATTAATGTTATTTGATAATGGACAAAGCAAACCTGTTACTTTAGAATCATTATTAGAAATATTGAAGAAATTATAGTGCCCAAAACTTTACCCTTCAGTAAAGGTAGAATACCATTATTACCTTTATTAGTAGCGATATTAGCCTTTATAGTCCTTATATCGCTTGGTATTTGGCAAGTTAGCCGATTGCAGGAGAAACAATTATTTTTAAACTTAATAAATAATAATTTAAATAAAGCGCCGGTTGACCTGAAAACTCTTAGTGGAGATAAATATTATGCTAAAATAGTGGTTAGGGGAGAATTTTTAACAGGTAAAAATCTTCATCTGTATGGACGAAGGGCAATGTCTGTGGAGAAGGATGGGTATTATTTAATTACTCCTTTTAAAACAGAAGATAATAAAATAATTTTAGTGACGCGAGGATGGTTTGGTAGTAGCTATAAAAAAAATATTGATAATATAGTAAAAAATAGTGCGAGTAATAATCAAATTATAGGAGTAGTACTGCCAGGAGAACAAAAAAGGCGTTTTATATTAAACAATGACATTAAAAATAATATTTGGTTTACCTTAGATTTAGTAGAGGCTGCTAATGTTTTAGGTTTACAATTAGAGGAATTTTATCTAATTATGGATAATGAGGAGGAAAGGCATAAGGATATTTTAAAGCCTTTAAAGATAGAAAATTTACTCCATATTAAAAATGATCATTTGGAATATGCCATTACTTGGTTTGCATTAGCCATAGCATTAGCAGTAATTTTTACTATGGCTTATTGGCGTAAAATTAATAGAAAAATTTGAAGGCATTTTGTCAACACAACCTAAAATCACTAATAAACATTTATAGAGGAATAATTAAGATGTTAAAAATCGGTAATAATGCTCCAGATTTTACTGCCCTAATAGGGGATAATAATAGTATTAGTTTATCTGAGTTAGTAGGTAAATTTGTAGTGCTTTATTTTTATCCCAAGGATGATACCCCGGGATGTACTATAGAGGCACAGGATTTTAGTAGGCTTAAACCAGAATTTGAAAAAAGAAATGCGATAATTATAGGGGTCTCTAAAGATAGTTTAACGTCTCATGATAATTTTAAAAAGAAATATGAGTTAGAGTGCGCCCTTGCTTCCGATGTCAATTCCAATCTTTGTGAACAATATGAAGTTTTGGGAGAAAAATCAATATTTGGTAAAAAATATATGGGTATAGAAAGAACCACTTTTCTGATAGATAGAGAAGGAAAAATTGTTCATATCTGGCAAAAAGTCCAAGTAAAAGGGCATGCTGAAGAAGTATTAAAACAGATAGAGATGCGTATAGCCAAAGTGATTTAGTATTGACGCAATATAATAATGTAATCTAATATCATCTCTTAAAAGGTTAACATGAAAAGCTGGATCAAACAATTTCTCGTTATTTTATATTTGTTAGTGACAATAACTGACGTTAAAGCTAGCCAAGCTCAAACAATAGGTTTCAATGTTACTATGTCTCAGATTAAGAAATACTTGCGAGCAATAGATTCTATTGCAGTGGATTTCATCCAAGAAGATTCACTAGGGAACAGAGCGCAAGGTAAATTATTAATCAATAAACCTTATAGATTTCGGTGTAATTATTATCCACCCTTCCCTCTACTGGTAATAGGAAATAGTAATTATGTATCAGTCTATGATTACGATATGAAACATGTAACACGTATTAAAGCGCAAGAAAATATATTTAACTTTTTACTAGAAAATAATGAAGATTTTGAAAAATACTTTAAATTTGAGTCAGTAAACAATTATCGTGATATCTTGTCGGTGATGATTTATCATAATTTAACAGAAAAACGTAGTCAAATTATTTTGAATAAAGAGACCGGCCAGATTAAAACCTTGAAAATATTTGAGGATGATAACATTATTACTATAACATTTAATCATATTGCCAAAGTAAAAAAATTTGATGATGATTTATTTAAGCTAAAAAATCCTGATATCTTTGGAGCGCCAGAGCGGTTAACTAAAAATGATATAGAAAAGAAATATATTATAGACTGATAAATATTTTTGACTTATGTAGGAAGTCTATTATAAAAATCCAGAGTTTGTAACAATTTAAAGTTGCGCTTCCTTTAGATATTTATTTTATTAAGCGAATATGGTATTCTTTGGGTTCATAGTTTGGTAGTATGAATTAATCAATATAGACAAGGAGCCTATATGTTAGACATCAAAAATATTACAGAGCAATCAGAGGAGATCTACTATACTATTGATAATGGTTCTACAGGTGGGTCTGGAGATTGGTTTTCTATAAAGTTCGGTACTATATTGAGTGCAGTCATGTTATTGGGAGGGTGCGCTGTTATATTGGCCATTATATTGAGAGATTCTTATGTTCAATATTCTCAAAATAAAGTAATTGCCACAAATAGCCCTGCCGGGCAGGGAAGTAGTGAAATACAGGCGCAAAATACCCAAGATCAAAGCAGTATGATACAGCTCAATAATCTGACTCCTCTTTTAAGTTCAAATGCAGCTTATAAACAATATGCTAGTAATTTGCCGGTTATAGGGGAGACAGAGGAAGTAAATTTTGCAGAAAGCTCTATATAAAATAACCTCATCAGTAAATTTATCACTATTTGTAAATAATTAGAGTTAAAATTATTTAACCCTAATGTTATAACAGTAAAAATTCTTGATAAGAAATTTAAATTATAGCACTATTGTTTATAGTAAATAATAGGTGTGAAATAAATATATGGACGCTCCAACAAAACCTACTGAGCCTAAAAAAGGATTCTTTAAATTAGTGATAGATTCAATCAAAGATACATGGAAAAACCATAAAAAAACAGCTGGTGTTGGTTTAGTATTAGCAGTTGCTTGCTTTGGTGCTACGGGTGGGAGCGTCGCTTGGTATATGGGCTGCATGTGTTGGCCTAAAAACAGCATACGATGTAGGTAAAGGTTGCTATAAGAATTATAAGGCTGCTAAAGAAGAACGTGCTAATGCAGAATTAAGCACTAACGTGCAGCTAGATCTTGGTCAAAAAGCAGCAACACATCGCCACAGAGATGCCAATATCACCACCCACACCACCTCCTCCTTACCAAGCTGCCGATAAGGAGCAGCCAAAGCAGCAACACATCACCACAGAGACGCCAATACCACCACCCGTACCTACTCCTTCTCTTAAGGGTCCGCAAGAAAAGAACAAGTCATCAAGTCGACGTAGTGGGGTGTAATCGCTATTACACATCTAAATTGATGACATTCAAGGCATTTTCTTGAATAAACTGCCTTCTAGGTTCAACAATGTCGCCCATTAAGGTAGAGAATAGTACTTCTGCACTATCTTGTTCATGCACTTTAACTTGCAACAATGTTCTTTTTGCCTGATCTAAGGTTGTTTCCCATAATTGATCAGAATTCATCTCGCCAAGTCCTTTAAAACGTTGGATAGTTATTCCTTTTTTGCCATTTTCTAAAATAGAATCTAGCAAATTAGAAGGGAATATAATATCATGCTCCTGATTCCTAATTGATAATTTTGTAGGGCGAGTAAATATAGGTTCGAGCACAGTAAAGGCCTTAGCAAGTCCGGTAAATTCTAGAGTTTCTAATTGTTCCTTTAACAGTATCTTACTCTCTTTTACACCTCGAACAAAACGAAAAAATTCTATATTATTTTCTGCCACTACAAATTGCCAATCTGTTTTATCAGGTGCAACATCACCAAGATTTAAAATACTTAATGCTTGCCGGATCGCAGGTCGGTTATTTTCGTCAAATATGTGGGTTCCTAATAAACCACGGATAGACAATGATTCTGCAAGTTGCCGATTAAATTTCTTACTTACTTGGTCAAGTAAGGACATAAATTTAATGACTCCTTTGATTATGCCTTCTAGCTCCTTACCAATAATTTGAGTTCCATCATTTAAAGTAATAAATGTATCGCTAAGAGTAGATTTAATTAAATGGTCCTGCAAAGCTTGTTCATTTTTTAAGTATAGTTCACTATTGCCTTTCTTTACTTTATATAAAGGGGGCTGTGCTATATATAAATAACCATTATCAATTAATTGCCTCATATGTCTATAAAAGAAAGTAAGTAACAAAGTTCTAATATGGGAGCCATCCACATCTGCGTCAGTCATGATAATGATTTTATGATATCTTAATTTGGCTAGTGAAAAATCTTCCCCTATGCTAGTACCAAGGGCAGTAATTAATGTTCCGATCTGATCAGAATTTAACATTTTATCAAATCTTGCTCGTTCAATATTTAATATCTTACCACGTAATGGTAGGATTGCTTGGAATTTTCTGTCTCTACCTTGTTTTGCGGTGCCGCCAGCAGAGTCGCCTTCTACAATAAATAGCTCTGCTCCTGCAGGGTCTCTTTCTTGGCAATCAGCAAGTTTACCCGGTAGATTTGAGACTTCAAGAGCAGATTTACGGCGTGTTAATTCTCGCGCTTTTTTAGCAGCTTCCCGCGCATTAGCTGCTTCAATGATTTTATTAATAATTAACTTAGCATCACTAGGGTGTTCTTCAAACCATTCTAATATTTTAGTGTATACCGCATTCTCGACAGCAGGACGCACTTCAGAACTCACTAATTTATCTTTAGTTTGGGACGAGAATTTAGGGTCAGGTACTTTCACAGATAAAATACAAGTTAACCCTTCTCTTGTATCGTCCCCCATAAAATTCACTTTAGATTTTTTATTATACCCAATATTGTCAATATAAGTGGTAATCACTCTGGTAAGTGCTGCTTTAAAAGCGATAAGATGGGTGCCACCTTCACGTTGTCTAATATTATTAGTAAAACACAAAATATTTTCATGATATGAATCGTTCCAGTTCATGGCTAATTCAACAGTAATCCCTGATTCGGTATTACTACTGATAAGGGCTATGCACTGATGTAAGGCTGTTTTTGCTCTATCTACATATTTTACATATGCCTCCACGCCTCCAGAAAAGCAAAATACTACTTCTTGGCGTTCTGAAAAACGGTAATCTTTTAATAAAATTTTTATCCCAGAATTTAAAAACGCTAATTCTCTAAGCCTATGCTCAATAGTCGCAAAATTAAATTCAATGGTGCTAAAGGTGGTAATAGAAGGAAAAAATGTTACTTCTGTCCCTTGTTTTCCTAGCGCCTCACCCTGCAATAAGAGGGGCGCTTCTGCTACCCCGTCTTTAAACTTCACAAAATACTCTTGATTACTCCGCCATATTTTGAGCTCTAGCCATTCTGATAAGGCATTTACTACTGATACTCCAACACCATGAAGTCCACCGGATATTTTATAAGAGTTTTGATCAAATTTTCCTCCCGCATGCAATTGGGTCATAATCACCTCAGCTGCTGATATCCCTTCCTCCTCGTGAATATCTACCGGTATTCCACGTCCATTATCGCGTACAGTAACTGAACCATTAGGATTCAATATTACTTCAATGAGGTCACAATATCCTGCCAAAGATTCATCTATAGCATTATCTACAACTTCATAAATCATGTGATGTAACCCCGAACCATCATCAGTGTCGCCGATATACATTCCTGGTCTTTTCTTAACTGCCTCAAGGCCCTTTAAAACTTTGATCGAATCTGCGCCATATTCGTTTGGCATGCATGGTTGTTGGATATTTGACATGGTATATTATATAAATAATGAGGTGAGCAAATAACTATACACTAAATTTACAGCAAATACATACTTTTCCTCATAGTACCCCACAGATTTTACAGGAGGGTTAAAATAATAAATTGAATAAGTGACTGAGAGTCACTAATCTCCGCTGAGAAACAAGCAACAGGAGGTATTAATGGACTCTCAATCACTATACCAAATATTATACATATTTTTAGATTGGCACCCAGCACGAATTAAAACATTTGCAGAATTAATTTGTGCAGTAGTAAAAGCTAAAACTGTGAGAATCAAAGAATTAGCACTGTATGTCGCTTCTAAAGGCAATTTGCATGCCAAGATTGTTAAAGTTGAGCGTTTGCTTTTAGAACAAAATATGTGCTTTATAAGTTTAGGGAAAATTATTGTTAAATTGCTCTGTCTAACAGGTAAAATTAGCCTTGCCATAGATAGAACCAGCTGGCAATTTGGTATTAAAAATTTGAATTTTTTTGTTGCAACTATCGTTTATGGTAATATTTCAATTCCTATAGCATGGTTGTTACTTGATAAAAAAGGCAACTCTTCTACTAATGAAAGAAAGAAATTGATTGAGCAAATTTTAACAATTATACCTAAGGAAATGATAGAGCTTATCCTTGCCGATCGGGAATTTGTTGGTGAGGAATGGTTGCAATATATGGGTGGAATCCAAAAATTACCTTTTGCTATCAGGCTAAGAAAAAGTGAGAAGGTCAAGCATTTCAACGGTGGCAAGATGAAGTTGAATAAATGTTTTGCCGATATGCAAATGGGTGACACTAAAACTATAGAAAGCAAAATTTACAATGGTATGGCAATTAAAATAACTTGTTTGCAATTAGAAAGAGAGCAACTATTTATTGCTAGTAATGTGCTTATTGGTGAATGTGCTTTGCTAGCATATAAGCAGAGGTGGAGCATTGAGCGACCTTTTCTGTCTCTCAAGTCATCTGGATTTAATATTGAAGATACCCACATTACAGATCAAAAAAAGCTGGAAAAACTATTTGCAATAGTATCTTTATCCTTAGCTATTTGCGTGCTTGCTGGTGACATTAAGAACAAAATTTATCCTATAAAGATCAAAAAACATGGTCGTAAATTATACTCATTATTTACTTACGGATTTGATTGGATAAAAGATTATTTTTATAACTCGTTAAGTGATACCCCTGCTATGTTGTTTTCATTACTACGAAAACACATTATGCATGCCTTTCAACTTCAACAATAAGTGTGGGGTACTATGATAAAAAACTAGTATTTTGAATTAACTTTCTAAGATTATTATTAATCTATAGTTAATATTTTTATAATTTTAGGTAAATTATTTTATATAATAAATAAATTATAAGTTGCTAAATATAGGCTAAATTATTTTGTCCAAAGTCCAATCAAGAGTTTTGATGGAAGAATTTGTACACTTAAAGAAACAATTTTGGGGTTGTCATTTTTGGGCTAGGGGATATATGGCAATTAGCTCAGGAAATATAACTGATGAAATGATACAGCAGTATATTGATGAGCAAGAAGGTGAACCAGTTAACGATGATCGATTTCTAATCGATTCCACTTTATAACCCCTCAGCTTATAGCTGAGGGTTGTTTAGTGGAACTTGCAATACAGAATTATTTAATAATTGGGTTAGAAGTTTTTAATTTAAAGAGTTAAAAGCAGGACAGGTTGTAGTGATGGATAACGGTAGTTTTCATAAATCTCAAAAAACAAAAAAGCTAATAGAATCAGTGGGTTGTGAAGTTATTTTTTTGCCACCATATTCACCCAACTTAAATCCAATAGAAAAGTTTTGGGCTAATATGAAGCGATGGATTCAAAACAAAATAGCAGAAATTGGTAAATTATCTGAGGTTATTTCTATGCTCTTTGTTACCTAATTCAATTTGATGTACTATATCACAGAATATTTGGCTTTACAGCTTTTATCAATATAATTAATTGGCAACTCGTATTAAATTAGTAAATACAAACTAAATAAATATTGTAATGCAAAAATCACTAACTGAGTATAGTCAAATATTATCTGAATTTTAATCTTAAATAATAGTTAAAATCTGATCAGAGTCTATAATAGAATTTGTGTGTCATTGCAAAAAAGATAGTAAGAGATTACTGAAAAAATCTATCATTATGTTAGAGCTATCTACCTGCTACTCTTTTTTAAAACATTTGGTTACCTTATCAACTGCTTTTAGGCAATGCTAAATTATAAAGGTAGACAAAACATTCTAAATATTTTACCATTGTTATCCCAGTTTTAGTCCGTGGTAAAATTGAGTAATGAATATTTTTGGGGAAACTACACTTGATGCAAGCAAACAATGAACACTGTAGTTTAATAAAGGCTTTAGAAAATCATGAATTTAACATCCCAGTATTCTAAGTAACTCAAAAAGCTAATATTACCTCTGATAGCGTACAATATTTATTTAATACGAGTTGCCAATTAATTATATTGATAAAAGCTGTAAAGCCAAATATTCTGTGATATAGTACATCAAAAAGGAGATCATATGCCATATAACTCAAGACCTAAAAATATATCTAATGGTCAAAATATTAATTTCAGATCAGATTCAGAGTTATTACATCAGAATGAAAATCAAAAAGTACGAAAGAGAAAAATAAATACTGAAGATAAAGAAAATGTAAAAGTAAAAAGATTACGACAAGATAAATCAAATTTATCATTTAGTGATTTAGATGGAGTAGATGAAGTGACAAAATTTTCTAGAGTTAATGATCAAATGACTCAAAGTATAAACATTGATGAAGCAAATAAATCAAAAAGTAAATTTGTTAAAAGCATAACAACTGGTTCTAATTATTCAAAATTTAGAGATTTTTTAGATACAAAAAAAGGCAGCGACATGTTCAATGTTCTGTATAAAAATCAAGTTCATTATAACATGTCCAGTATTTTAGGTGGAGCAAGAACTCAAGCTAAGCAAGCGTTTGAGGATCTGTATGATCTTTGGTTTGATGAGAAAGGAGAAAAAACAAAATATTTACAAACTTTAGAAAACAATGGAGTAAATCTATCTAATATATCTAGCATTTTAACTGGAATAGGAGCTAAAGCTAAGCAAGCTTTTAAAGATCTGTATGATCTTTGGTTTGATGAGAAAGGAGAAAAAACAAAATATTTACAAACTCTAGAAGACAATGGAATAAATCTATCCACTATATCTAGTATTTTAGGTAAAACAAGAGCTAAAGCTAAGCAAGCTTTTAAAGATCTGTATGATCTTTGGTTTGATGAGAAAGGAGAAAAAACAAAATATTTACAAACTCTAGAAGACAATGGAATAAACTTACCCACTATATCTAGTATTTTAGGTGGAACAGGAGCTAAAGTGAAACAAGCGTTTGAGGATCTGTATAATCTTTGGTTTGATGAGAAAGGAGAAAAAACAAAATATTTACAAACTCTAGAAGACAACGGAGTAAATCTATCTAATATATCTAGTATTTTAAGTAAAGCAAGAGTTCAAGCTAAGCAAGCGTTTAAGGATCTGTATGATCTTTGGTTTGACGAGAAAGGAGAAAAAACAAAATATTTACAAACTCTAGAAGACAACGGAGTAAATTTATCTAATATATCTAGTATTTTAAGTGGAACAGGAGCTAAAGCTAAACAAACTTTTAAGGATATGTATGATCTTTGGTTTGATGAGAAAGGAGAAAAAACAAAATACTTACAAACTCTAGAAGACAACGGAGTAAATCTATCTAATATATCTAGTATTTTAAGTGGAACAGGAGCTAAAGCTAAGCAAGCCTTTAAGGATCTGTATAATCTTTGGTTTGATGAGAAAGGAGAAAAAACAAAATACTTACAAACTCTAGAAGACAACGGAGTAAATCTATCTAATATATCTAGTATTTTAAGTGGAACAGGTGTTAAAGCTAAACAAACTTTTAAGGATCTGTATGATTTTTGGTTTGATGAGAAAGGAGAAAAAACAAAATATTTACAAAATCTAGAAGATAACGGAGTAAATCTATCTATTATATCTAGTATTTTAAGTAAAGCAGGAGCTAAAGCTAAGCAAATTTTTAAGGATTTGTATGATCTTTGGTTTGATGAGAAAGGAGAAAAAACAAAATATTTACAAAATCTAGAAGATAACGGAGTAAATCTATCTAATATATCTAGTATTTTAAGTGGAACAGGAGCTAAAGCTAAGCAAGCCTTTAAGGATCTGTATAATCTGTGGTTTGATAAATACGGAAAGAAAACAAAATATTTACAAACTTTAGAAGACAACGAAGTATATCTACCTAATATATCTAGTATTTTAAGTGGAGCAGGAGCTAAAGCTAAGCAAGCTTTTGAGGATCTGTATAATCTGTGGTTTGACGAGAAAGGAGAAAAAACAAAATTTTTACAAACTTTAGAAAACAACGAAATAAATCTATCTAATATATCGAGTATTTTAGGTAAAGCAGGAGCTAAAGCTAAGCAAGTTTCTAAGGATCTGTATGATCTTTGGTTTGACGAGAAAGGAGAAAAAACAAAATATTTACAAAATCTAAAAGATAACGGGATACATCTATCTAATGTATCTAGCATTTTACATGGAACAGGAATTAAAGCTAAGCAAGCTTTTGAGGATCTGTATGATCTTTGGTTTGACGAGAAAGGAGAGAAAACAAAATATTTACAAACTTTAGAAGACAACGGAGTAAATCTATCTAATGTATCTAGTATTTTACATGGAACAGGAGTTAAAGCTAAGCAAATTTTTAAGGATCTGTATGATCTTTGGTTTGACGAGAAAGGAGAGAAAACAAAATATTTACAAAATCTAGAAAACAATGGAGTAAATCTATCTAATGTATCTAGTATTTTACATGGAACAGGAGTTAAAGCTAAACAAGCTTTTGAGGATCTGTATGATCTTTGGTTTGATAATAAAGGAAATCCAACAAAGTATTTACAAACTTTAGAAGACAATGAAATAAATCTATCTAATGTATCTAGTATTTTACGTGGAACAGGAGCTAAAGTGAAAAAAACGTTTGAGAAGCTTTATAAGCTTTGGTTTGATAATGAAGGAAATCCAACAAAGTATTTACAAACTCTAGAAGACAATGGAGTAAATTTATCTAATATATCTAGTATTTTAAGTGGGGCAGGAGCTAATGCTAAGCAAGCTTTTGAGGATCTGTATAATCTTTGGTTTGATAATGAAGGGAATCCAACACAATATTTAGAGGATTTCACTAAAGCAGATTTTAAGATGAGTAGTTTATCCAATAGTTTAAGTGGAGCGGGAGTTAATGCTTGTTCTGTTTTAAAAGATTTTCATAAAATTTGCTTTGACGAGAACGGATACAAAACAAGATATTTAGAGGATTTCACTAAAGCAGATTTTAAGATGAGTAGTTTATCCAGTATTTTAGGTGGAGCAGGAGTTACTGCTTATTCTGTTTTAAAAGATTTTCATAAAATTTGCTTTGACGAGAACGGACACAAAACAAGATATTTAGAGGATTTCACTAAAGTAGGTTTTAAGATGAGAAATTTATCCGGTAGTTTAAGTGGAGCAGGAGTTAATGCTTGTTCTGCTTTAAAAGATTTTCATAAAATTTGCTTTGACGAGAATGGACGCAAAACAAAATATTTAGAGGATTTTACTAAAGCAGGTTTTAAAATGAGTAATTTATCTTGTGTACTTTGTGCAGCAGGAACTAAGGCTGCATTTATTTTAATAAAATTCCATAATATTTGTTTTGATAGAGAAGGAAAGCCAACGAAATATTTAAGTGATTTTACTAAACCAAAGGTAAATTTTAGGCCTAGTGATTTATGTAGTATTCTGAGTCAAGCAGTAAATAGTTTAGAAAAATTCTATGAATTTTGTTTTGATAATGAAGGAAAGCCAACAAAATATTTAAGTGATTTCATTAAGGCAAAGTTTACACCAGATCTTTTATCTCATGTGTTACATGGAGCAAGAGCTAATATTTGTTCTGCTTTAAAAGATTTTCACACAGTTTGCTTTAATGAGGATGGCAGCATAAAAGAACGTTTAAGTGATTTCACTGATTCAGGTTTTACTCTGCGTAATTTGTCCAATATATTATCTCTATCAGGAGCTAACGCCGCTTCTATTCTAAAAGATTTTCATGCACTCTGTTTCCATGCAAAAAAAGAATATTTAAGTCATTTCTTAGCTGAAAAAGAACTTTTTGATCTAAATAAATTATCTAACAAATTATTAAATGGAGCAGGAATCAAAACTTGTTCTACTTTTAAACAATTGCATAATCTTTGTTTTGATGAAATAGGTGCAAGAACAAAATATTTAAATTCTCTTATCGAAGAATATATGAATGTAAATGATGGGACAGTAATAGTAGATTTCGATCAGGTATTCAAGTCATTAAATAAAGAATGTAAAAAATTTAGAAAAGCTCCTACTGCTTTTTTAAATTCTCAAAATCAAAATATTTGTGGAATGATTTGGCAAGAAGATGAAGGAATGGATCTAGAATCTATTGAGTATAATATACAATTGATGCTAAAATCAGAGATACAAATTGATTCAGTTCTTGATACAGTAAGTGTTAAGAAAGCGATATATCATAATAATCAATATTTAAGTATTTTACTAATTAAAGGAATTAGTAGTGATCATGCCGTAGTTCTCTTTAAAAAGAATGACATTGTATCAATAATTGATCCACTTAGTATAAAATCAGAATTTAGTAGTAGTTTAGAAGAAATAAGGAAGGATCTTATAGCTTCAGGAGTTAAATCTGTAAATATTATTTGTTCTGATTTGCAACAAATTGATTCTAGAACATGTGCAGATATATCGCTAATTCTAATTAAAAACATAGCAAATAGGTTACCAAATATTAGATCAACTAAAGAAGATATAGTAGAAATTATTGACAGTATAAGAACAGAGTATAACAATACAGAATTAGAAGCACAGGTAAAATCTCTTGATTCAAAAATAGATATTGTAACAGAAATAAATGGTTCTTTACAAGAAGAACAAGATCAAAGTACCCATTACTATAACAATAAGCTGACTTTACAACAAGATAATATTGATGCATATTCATCAGAGTTAGTAGGTGATACTTCTTTATCTGAGATTATTATATAGTCAATTCAGGAGAAGTTGGTGACATCATTACTCGTCACTCACCTTACAAGACATTGCTCCTAGCACCAAATCATCCTGAATTGACTAAAGTGGAATCGATGAGAAATCGATCATCGTTCACCTTCTTGCTCATCAATATACTGCTGTATCATTTCATCAGTTATATTTCCTGAGCTTATTGCCATATATCCCCACGTGTTATTATTGTTCAAAAACTCCGCTATAGTCAAACCTGTTGAACTAGGTGGAAAAAAACATAGCAATAATTTGCTAGTTTCTGTTACCTTATTTTTAATTCATACCATATCTTTCCACCTAATTCAATAGGTTTAACTATATTATCTTTGCTCCATCATCTCCAATATTATTCTCATGAAGATATATGTTAACCCGAGTTGCCAATTAATTTATAAGAGCAGAGCTAGGTTTTATGAACGTTTGAGGTTAATTTGTAACGTTAAAACACTCAATAAAAACTATATTTTTTAGAAATATGTTTGTATTGAAAATGTTTCAGTATTCTAATAATTATTTATTGCAACGGTGGTTAGTACTGAAGTTTTGACAAAAATGGATCAAATTCAGAACTAAATATTTATTCTTTAATGAAAATTTTAGTGAGAAAAAGATTTTTTCTTTCAGTCAAAATAAACCTATGTAAGCTGATAGCACAGGATTACAAGCCTTCCATAAATACAATTATTGACATACAATATATCTAATATACTATAGAATTAGTATAAAACTTTGATAGTAATTTAACGAGGTTTTGAACAATATATATTAATATACTAAAAGCCTAATTAATACTAATTATAGAAGGTAATACTAGAGTAGCCTTGCTTCTCTGTTATATTTTTGTCAAAACTTCAGTTAGTATTGATAATCAATTATTGATTTATAACCTCCTATTAGCTATGTTGTTAATCATGTCTTCAATAATATCCTTAACTAATGGTAATTTAACTGGTATTTGTAAAGTAAAAGTTGTACTCTTACCTTGATGGCTGTTAACGTTAATTTTACTATTTAGTTCAAAGATAAACTGTTTGACTAAATTTAAGCCTAAACCTAAATCCACTTCCTCAGCACTATCTTTACTAGTAGAAGAGTCAAGATTGTTTAATTGCTTATAAAGATATTGTTGTTGGTCTTTGGACATACCTATACCGGTATCATGAACGATGAATTGCAAAATATCTTCCTTAGCACGGGTATTTTTAATATTATTTTCATTATAGATATTTTCTAATTCGAAGGTTGGAGCAGCAAAAAAATTGGTGGTGATAATAATACTACCTTTCTCGGTAAAATTAATGGCATTACTAACTAATTGATCTAATATTGCCTCAAGTCGATAACTATCGGCAATGACCACATCCGCAAGATCATGCTGAAAATTAGCAACGAGCTTTATGCCTTTATAATTAGCAGATGGTATTAGTTTAGTAATAACTCTATTTACTAACTTCTTAGGATCAATTTTTTGTAAGATGTGAGGTGCTAAGGCTTTGGTAGCTGTCAAGCTTGAATGTGACTTAGCAAAGTCTAATATATCACCGGAGTAATTGATAAGCTCCTTGGCACAATTGGTAATGTTGGCTATAGATTGCTTCTTGCTAGGATCATTCTCTACTTCATATAGTACTAAAGCACCTGACCAAATACCGATACAGGAAGTTTTTATGCTAAGTGATACATTTTTTATAAAGTCTTGGTGGACTAAATTAGCTAATTTTAGTTTTTTCTTAACTTGTTCTAACTCAAGAGAAATGTCATTATCGATATTATTTGTTTCATTGCTAGTTTTAGTTGCGTCTTCACTGGTACTGTTATTATTTTTTTCATTTGTTAATTCGTTTTGTTGTTGATTTTTAATATCACTCGCCATACAATAAGCTCCTGTTTTTTGACTACAAAAAATGGACACTGAGGTTAGAATTAAAAATTTTGCGATTCGTTTTCTAACCTCGGTGCTTGACGCCACACTACGCGGGTCATCATCATCATTATCCTCATTAATTAGCAGAGTCCAGCGGTTTTTTTAGAATTTATAATATTTTTTTAGAATTTTATAGATCAGTGATAAAACGGCGGCAGTGGGTAAAATTATAGTTTTAGTTAATGCCTAAATAGCTAGTTAGGTAAGTGGCTAACTAGTAGCGAATTTAGCTATTTACAATATATCTCCAATATTGACTAAGTTTCTTATAGTGTTTTTGTGATATTTATGATACAATAGGTAAATTATTTTTTAAAATTAGTGATTAGTCACCCTATTAGTTCACTTAAATTAAGTCTTACTTAAGCAATAACAATTATGACTGCTACTGCAAATAAGCCTCAACCATTTGTCAATTGGGTTGGCGGCAAAAGAAAAATCACTGATCAATTGATAGAACGTATTCCTAGATCATTAAATAATTACTATGAACCGTTTCTAGGTGGCGGGGCTTTGTTCTTTAAAATCAAGGATAGATTTAAGCAGTGTTTTCTGTCGGATATTAATTTAGAGTTAGTTACTAGTTATAATACCATAAAGAAGAATCCATATGCCGTTAACTCTATCTTCGAGCAACATAGGCATAATCATAGTAAGGAATATTATTATCAAGTTAGAAACAATAATAATAGCAATGATCCAACTATTATTACTGCGAGGTTTCTATATTTAAACAAATATACTTTTAAGGGTATTTATCGTATCAATAAAAACGGTAATTTAGGTATATCTTTTTCTACTAAGAAATATGGTACTGCTGATATTGATCAGAAACTACAACAATGTAGCAACTTTCTAAGTGACACATCAATTTACGCCACTGATTTTTCTTTTATTGAACCTAAGGAAAATGATTTTGTTTATTGTGATCCACCCTATCACCGAGCCGGAGAAAGGTTTTATACTAGACTACCCTTTGACGAAAATGAGCAGATTAGACTACGAGATTTCGCCAAGGAACTAACTAACAAAGGGGTAAAATTAATGATCTCCAACAATGATACCGAGTTTATTAGAAGAATATACCAAGATTTTACCGTAAATACCATTAACATTAAATATGCCATAACCGGACAAAGAAAAATCTCTAAGGAAGTTATTGTAACGAATTATTGAGCCAGCTAACCTAAAATTAGAAATTAAGCTTTTTTCTTATTGTTATTAAAAACACTATTAGCTTTTTCCATATATTCTCTCACAGGATCCAAATTTAATCGTGCATAAACTTCTGTTGACCTAATGTTTTTATGATTGAGGGCTTTAGCGATAACATACGGACTTGCTCCGGCAATGGCCATCCAACTCCCCATAGTTCTACGTAGATCATGTAGCGTAAAATCCTCAAGACCAGCCTTCTTCTTAATGTTGCACCATGTTTTTTTTGGGTCTTCTATATGACCACTTTTACTGTTATGATCACTTGGAAATACCCACTTACTAGAGCGTTGCTTATATCTTTCCTGTAAGATTTGCACTGCCTTATCTGTTAAAGGAAGTAGATGAGATTCACCATTTTTAGTTTTAGGTATATACCATGTTTTTTCAGTTAAATTGATATTATCCCAACGCATAGCCAAAACATTACTTTTCCTAGCAGCGGTATATAAAGCGACTAGCACAAAATCCCTAATTGTTTGATTAGGTTCTTCTGCTAAAACATCAAAAAAGTGCTGTTCCTCTTTAGAAAGCAAATATCTATCTCTTGATTTTTCTTGGTGTTTTATAATACCCAGTGCTGGATTATCTTTTACTAATCCCCATTCAATCCCTCTCTTAAATATGCCTGAAAATCTTGTAGCACATTTATTGGCCATTACTTTTTTACCAGCCTTGGTGAGATCATTAAAAATCTTTTGGATATCATCTTTCTGTATAGTGGATATCTTTCTATCATAGAGATGTTTTGCTTGCCTATCAATATCAGCAATGACATCTTTCCAACGCTCTATCTTATGCTTAGCATAGTCTTCAATGTATATGTCAAACAGCTCTTTAAAGGTTAATTCATTATATTGCTTATTAGTCGATTTTGCATTAAGGTCTATACCTTTTGCAATTTGATTTTTTAAATCTATTATCTTTGATCTTGCTGCTATAACGGACATATCAGGGAAAGAACCTAACATAATTTTGTAACGAATACCCTTAATTGTCTTGGCTAGAAAAAAACTTTTAGTTCCTAAATACGATACGTTTAAGACTAACCCCTTTTCTTTGGTATCTCTATAAACATGTTGGACAATTTCAGGACGAATAATTTTGCCTTTATGATCTTTTGTAAATTCAGGAGGGATAATTTTATCTATAGCTTCTTTAGTAAAATTAAATGAACTGCTTGCCATACGTACCTACTTAAATAAATTCTAGTTATTAAATGGTTAAGCTAAATCTAATTGTTCTAAAATATTTTAAAGGATAGTTGAATATTTAACCTCAGATTGGCTTAATCGATGATTAATTACCGCTGACAAAAGTAATTTGCAAGCACTAATTTATATTAATGAAGATTCAAAGAAATTTAAATAAAAATTTGTTAAAAATACTATTTTGATATGTGCTTCATATGTACTTTTTCCGACAAAAATGCTAGAAATTAATTGTAGATTGACAAGTAATTTAATGTTAGATACTATATCAAGTGTTGATTTAATTAATGGGAGGAAATACTATGAGGATTGGGCTTTTGACAACAAATAAATATGAAGGCATAGAAAATTTACTATGCCTATTCGATGGGGGTAGGAGAAGGCAAATTCAAGGCATTCTGCCTGTCACGCAGAAGGTCGCGGGTTCGAGTCCCGTCACTCCCGCCATATTACTTCTTAGGTTTTTGGGCTCTTACTTGCTCTTATCTAAATTCCATATGCTGCGTATATGCTGTTCAGGCTAGCCAAAATAGCTGCAATAATTGCTCAAAAGCCCTTACTGGATCTGATGTTCAGCTGGAGGGATTATGCAGCAAATAGTCAACTCTTCCTCTTCTACTCTCGCTTATATTTCTGCTAATAGTAACCAAAATGATACTATCTTCTATAATTTCGTTGGTAATTTTGTTCCTCCAGAATGGCGTGATCTTCAAGGTAGTGGCAACAAAGCTTTCAGCAAAACTGCTAAGCAATTATTGTCGCTAGTAGTTTTCCGCCTTCAGGTTTGTCATAATAGCCGTAACAATCTCCAAGATGATGAATTACAAGAATCTTATCATTTCTTTGAACAATCACTCGGAGTTTGTCAAAGACGTATTAGACAATGTATGGTTGAGTTGCAAGAAGGAGGCTTTATTCATCTATATAATACCACCGTTGTAAAGCAGCACATTAAGTGTAGAAATACTCCATGCATAAAATTGGCAAAAAATTTTCGCCCTTACCCGAAAAAATTTTCGCATGAAAGCGAAAAAAGTTTCGGCTCAACCCGAAAAAAATTTCAGGCACACAATATTATAGATATTAATAATAAATCTAATATATCTAGATCTAGCGAATCTGAGGTTTTACAAAATGTTCATGAAGAAAATGAGCCAGTTCATGAGCAAGAGCAAAAATTCTCCTACGAGCAATCAGAAGAGCGGATTAGCAACATTGAGGATCTGACTGAAAAGGCTTACACAGCTGAAACAAGGTTAGCTACTAGCCTTTCCTCGAGGATACAGAAAATGTCTACTGCCAATTCCAATGAATTAACCAGCACCCCATCTCTTAACACTTTAGAGTCTTTGAACAATAATGGCTGGTTCACAAGAAAAAGATTAGCAGATTTTCATCCCTTAACCGAAGAAGATGCTGATTTACTGCAGCTGAGGTCAAATCGGGAGTTTAACCTCAATTTTATCAATAAGCTGTTACTGAAGCTAGCAGAGCAGTATCCTAATCATCATTTTTATAACAAAAAGGTGGTGTTTAACTATATGGTCAAAGTTTTAGCGTATGAATTGCGAGAGAGTAGCAAGGTGAATAATAGCAATTTTCAATTTAAATCTAATGATCCTGCAAGACTAAAAGAGCAATATTTGGATAAGATAGAACGTAGCCTCGATACTAGCAAACAAGCACAACTAAAACGGAAAATTGCAGGAATATTTGAGTCTAACACGGCTTATGAGCTATTGACTTCTTGTGAATTTAAAGGAGATGAGCAAGGTCAGTATCAACTGCAGTTACTAAAGGATATCGCCTTGTCAGATCATATTAAAGCTAAGATATTAGAACAAGTACAAGCGGTTTACGGTAATAAAATTAAACAATTGCAAATTATCCCATTTATACAAACTACCCCACCAAAACCAGCAGCTAAAATGGAAGATAAAGATCAAAATTATCTTGCAGAATTCAATAAGTTAGATCCAGATTCAGTATGGTATAAGATCAGGCGATCTTTACTTGCAGAACATGGTCAATATGCGGATCATAGCACTTTCAGTAAATTAGCGGTGGTAGAAGAAGATAATATAGGCAAAAAAGTAATTCTTAAAGGCAGTGTGCCCTTTATTGACTATTTAGTAAGGCAACGCTATATGGGATATTTAAGATTGGCTTTTCAAGCTCAAAATTTTACTTTTGAATTAGGTGAGATGGATAAAAGTGGTGAGAATTAATAGGGTTATAAAAATTACTAGGGAGTGCCTGTTAGTTAATTTAACTTCAATAATTTGTCATAATCACTTCATAAGAGGTTTTCCGTTGCTCTGGGATGGAGTATTTTATATCTACAGTACGAATGTTAAAGCCTTTATAAAGATCTCTGATAAAGGGTGTGTTACTGTTAGAGATCATGAGTTTAACCCCTTTGCTATCTAGTTCTTTAGCAAAATCGCGCAGCCTTATTTGTTCATTTTCGTCAAAAGGTAAGGTGGTATAAAAACTTTCACCTGATTGGGGTATGGTGGATCCAAATATACAAAATCGTTCTTTGTAGGTTCAATGAAGGAAAAATCTATGGCGTAAATACAAGTGTTGTTTAAAAAACTGCTACATTGGCGTAGTCTAGCATCAATATCAGAATTAGCATGGATTTTGCTCGAGAAGGATAGTGCAAGTTGACCATCTTTTTTGACGCGGTAGATACCTTTAAAAGCATACCTGTTAAGATATATGAACCTTGCAGTAATTTTGATTGGGTTGTTAACATTATTATCCCTAACCTGATAGTAATATTCTTTTGAATGATTTTCTTGATGGGATTGCAATAATTTACTCACCTCAGCGGGATCTTTTTTAACCGCATTGTAGGACGTTACTAAATCAAGGTTAATATCGGATAAAAAGCATTTGTTGAACATGTGCTTTACTTGAAAAAATAGCGCGCCACCACCAAGGAATGGTTCGTAATAATTGTTTAGACCTAAAGGAATATGCTCAATTAGCTTATCAGTGATTTTTCTTTTACCACCAACCCATTGTAAAAATGGCTGTGGTTTATTGGAAGTAGGTAGCATAACTTTTACCAATATAAATGATACTATAAATGCAGCTGGAATACTAGTGGTAATGCGGGCTAGAGAGGTTTTTTGTATTTTTCAGTGCAGAATTACCACGATATTTCACAAGTTTGGTTTTGATTGTAGTTTTTTAAAGGTAATTCCCTACATGTCTCTAATTTACAGCGCTTTAGAGTGGTTAGTAAAAATCTGCACAGAGTGCTTCCGAAATCCTCTGTACTCCTCAAAACAATGCTGATATCTCTGCTGATTAGATACTTGCGCTAATGTAGTATCAAGCACAGGGGTTAAATGAAACCTAGAAAGCTTAATACTTTAACCTCTGTGCTACCCATTTGTTTAACCCAAACAGTAGAGGAATAGTATGACAAATAATGTTAAAAATCAACAAAAAGATCAAGAACACATTGCAGAACAAGGTTGGATCGTTAAACTTGCTCCAATATTTGCTGCACTGGTCCCCGCATCTGCACAAGAGACTCGCATAATTAGCTGTCACGATCATTATGTTGATATTACTAAATTTAACAACCTAAAGTTGGAATTGCAGAAAACAAAAGAAAAATTACAAGTAAAGGAACTAATTTAAATAAATTTACTCAAAAATATTGGCAATAATATTAGTACTCCTGGTCAAGAAATTTTTGCGCAATTAGTTGAACTCTGTGAAATGGAGCAAAATCCTGAAGTAAACAATCATTTGGCCACTATTATAGAGGCGGCTAAAGCACTGCTAGATTATTCTAATGAGCTATATGAATTTCTGCACAGCCATGACGGATTAACTTCTATAGTTTTGCAAGCATTTAACCCTAAAAAATTAGTGGAAGCAATTATTGCTAAAGCTGGGGCTGCAGCATTAAATAAGGAGATCAGATTAGTATCTAATGTCCATTATGAAATGCCTGATATTGTGGTGGGTGATAGCTACCGCTTGCAAGCAATATTGGATCAGCTAGTTGGCAATAGTATTAAATTTACTAAAGAAGGAGTTATCGTAATTACCACTAATTTATTTCCTGCTAAAAGATTAAGAACAACTGAAAATGATTTTGCTGATAACAGGCAAGCACAAGATGATAGCGATAGGATATTACAGTTTATTGTCCATGATACTGGTATTGGTATAGCTTAGATCAGTAGGATACAAACAAGATAACATACCAAAGGCATAATAGATATGCACACTTGGAGATACATATAGTGTCAGCACCTTAACGATTTATGCCATATCTCTCAAGAAAAACAGCAACATATTTGTGAAGAGCTCGGTAGTCTTAGTTCTTCTACCCAGTGTAAAGAGCTAGGTTTAGGGTTAATGTTTGTGAGACAGATGATCCATGAAATGAACGGTGCAATTGAATTATCAAGTGAAGAAGAAAAAACCACTACTGTTGAGTGTAAAATACCAGTGAAATTACCAAGTAGTACGGATTATACTAGTTAGGCTACAACAGTTGCTGTAAGACTCATAAACTTACAGCAATAGATTATTTGCTTAAATTACTTAGGGGTCTAATTTATTTATGCTATAATTTCTTACACTTTAAAGGTTTGCAGTAATTATCAAATATAATCAACTAATATGACAGTTACACTTTCGGATACTAATTCAATACATCAAGCTATTACTCCCTTTCCAGCTGGTAATAAGCCACCTAAAATGAGAGTAGGTACTGATGACTTTAAAACATTGTTGCTAAATAGTGAAGTATTTGTTGATAAAAGTTTGATGATTAAAGAATTATTAGAAGATAGTGGAGATGTAATTCTCATTACTCGTCCAAGGCGCTGGGGTAAGAGCTTAAATATGAATATGCTCCAGAAATTCTTGGAAATAGAAGTGGATGAAGATGGTGTGCCTTTACCAGAAGAGCAGAAAATAAATGACAAACTGTTTGCTGGCGGCATAGTAGATTTAGGTTTTGATGAAACTAAAGAGCTTAAACCTTTAAAAATTGCGAGCATTGCAAATGCAATGAAACGTCAAGGCCAATTTCCAGTTATTGCCATAAATTTCAAGGATGTGAAGGGAAATAGTTACCAGGAGATAGAGAATTGTATTAGGAAGCAAGTTATTAAGCTATTTGCGAATCATTACTACTTAAGACGTTATCTAAGGCAAGATATAGAGCTGCTAAATAATGCTCAAAAAGAAATATTAGAACGGTATTTTGCAGGCACATTTGATCAGGAAGACCTTAAAGATAGTTTAAAATTTTTAAGTGAATTACTTTTTATACACTTTGGCCAAAAAGTTTACATACTAATTGACGAGTACGATACACCAATTAATAGTGCCTATATTGAATTTGCTGACAAACCAAAAGAATTTGACAATGTGCTAAAAATATTCCGTGGTATGTTTGGTAGCGGCCTAAAAACCAACCCATATTTAGAGAAAGGAGTAATTACCGGCATATTAAGGATAGCTAAAGCTAACTTGTTCTCAGATTTAAATAATGTTCGTGAATATAGTTTACTAGATGAAGATTTTTCTAAGTTTTATGGCTTTACCCAAGCAGAAGTTGATGACTTACTTACAAAAGTACCAACAAAAACGAGTCCTGAAGAGATTAAAGATTGGTATAATGGTTATACTTTTGGTGGAGAAATAATTTATAACCCATGGTCAATCATGTTATGTTTAGCCAGTAAAGGTAAACTAGATCATTACTGGTTAGATAGCGGGGGAACAGGGCTGGTTGATAAAGCATTATTGTCAGATGCAATACAAGAAGATTTGCAGGAATTATTGGAAGGCAGAGGAATTGTTAAGAAATTATATAAACAAATTTCTTTAGGGCAAATAGAACATAATAAAGATATACTCTATAGTTTGCTTGTATTTGCGGGTTATTTAAATCCTTGCTTAGCAAATGATAATCCAGAGGAGTTAAGATATCATTTAACCATTCCTAATAAGGAAGTCAGAGGGATCTACGCCGAAAGGGTAATGGGCTGGGTTTCGGCTAAGTTGAATATGGATATGAGTGATTATTATGATTTTATTGCCTTATTAATTGATCAGCAAATAGAGAAGTTTGGCAAAAGATTGCAAGGATATTTATTAAATTCAACTAGTTATCATGATTTAAGTAAGGAGAAGGATTATCATAATTTAATGGGGGGGCTGCTGGCGCCTCTTGCAAGTAAATATATGATAGAATCTAACAAAGAATATGGGTATGGTAGGTGTGATCACATATTGATTCCAATAGCTCAAGGCACAGATACTGCAATTATCATTGAGTATAAAATATGTACTACTTCAGAAGAGCTAGAATCTGCTGCCAAAGCAGGGTTAAAGCAAATTATGGATAGGCAATATGATAGCAAAATAAAAGAGTATAAGCATGTGAAAAAAATCCTAAAGATCTCTATGGCTTTTTGTGGAAAAGAAGTTGCCATGCAGTATCAAGTTGACTGACTCTTTTTAACACTCTTGTGCTTTTTAGCTAATTGGATAAACTCCTTGAGCATAGGGTGTTGTTTATTCTGCTCATTCATAGCAAATAATAGGAACCCTACCAGGAGCGGATCATCTGTAGTCATGGCATTACACCTGGGATTATTTTCATTATCATAATGAATATTTACATCTGCTACCATCCCAGATGATACTAGATACTTTGTCGCAAATTGTTGCGCTAATTCTATATTTTGCTCGAGTGTTAATTCTTTTGGCAAAGCAGTAATAAATTTATAAGCTGGACGCGCATTAATCCTACCTTCAGCTGCTTCTGCTTTACTCCATAATTCCTCTCTATTATATACCCAGCTAGGTGCATTATCTGGAGCCAGAATCTGACTAAAAGCAAGGCCTAGCTTATTACTATAATCAAAGGTTCTGCTTAATTCTACATTAGTATCTCCATCAACAATATTGTAGGTTAACTTACTACCAGAAATATAAGCAGCTGATGCTACTGCACTTTGTCCCTCGCTTCTTTGTACTGATGATTTATTTAAATGATATATCGCCATTTAGTGATTGCTGCTGGTAGTAATGGTTATTAGTTTCTGATTACTTGAGCGCCAGCAAAGTGGGTTCATCCACTTTGCGTAAGTGCACATTACATGAATCTAGCATACTATTTTATTACTATCTCTCTTCCAAGGGGGTAAAGTAGGGGGCTACGCCCCCTCATACCACCCCGTCCTTCTCCTGAAGTAATACGGTCAGGCATTTTTGGTACTTTTCCATCAGTTCTTACCACACTTAAAGAATTGATTCCTTGAACAAATTTATACCACATAACTTACCTAACAAGAATTTTTGCTATCCTCACCATTCTTTTATACTGTATTATTACTGGCATCTAACAAAACTTATTATATACTTTATCTTTTACATTAACAATATTAAGAGGCTCTATAGATGGCAACAAAATCACTACCTTTAATTGAAAGGATTACTAAACTTGAACAACAAAAACAGGCTTTATTAAATAAACGTAAAGATGAAATCTTTAAATTCTTCTCGGAAGAGAACATGATTACTATTCCCAATCAAATCCTGAGAGGTTTCCTAAAATTTGCTACTGATAAAAATAATAAAAACCACCCTACTCTTAACATGTTTAAAGAACTAGCGACGTATTCTAAAACTCCCACTAAACCCAAACAACAAAATCACCAATGAACTCAAACGACTTATCCGTAAATTACTATATTTTCGTATGCAAGTCCTAAAACAATCTCATCTAGAACGTAAGAACGATGCCCACAAAAAAATTATGCTTGGTGGTCTAATCATTAAAGCAGGACTGGGTCACTTCCACCCTCATGATCCAGCTACTTTATATGGGATGTTACTATACTCTAAAAACTTACTACAAGATCCTAGCTTTGTTCAAAAATTTAAAGAACTAGGTAAAGAACTAATGAAATAAAAGCTAAGATAATTATTTAAATGCCACAATTAAGACTAACTGCTAAAATGGCAAAAGAATTAAAAATTCTCGAGTTAAAAAATCTAAATAACTGTACAGCATTGTATGATGACTGGTATGTAGATGTGGTACGTATATTACGTAAGAAAATTTTTATTTTTATGCATATCCATACTCGTATAGCTCTTGCTATTCCTAGCTATGAAATTGGGGGTATTCATAATCTCTTTAAATGTTTCCCTTTGCTCATTAACGAATTCTTGCATCTCCTTAATTATGGAAAAATTGCCAATGAATCATATGATTTTTTCTCTTGCCCTCAATCACAATTTAACTTTGTTAAAACAAATGATAAAAGTACCTTACGTTATGTTAGTGATTTCAAACTGATACTTGAGATCACAGCTGAAAAATATCAGAAAATTAGTCAACTTCTATGTGATAATACTAGTGAACGTTGGTTAGAGCGTTTGATAAAAGACAATAGCCAAATAAACGCCTATACTACTCCTCTAAAATTATTAAAGAAATTATTAGACTAATAATTCAATATCAGCAGTTATTTAATAACCCAGATCTTGCTAAAAGACTTTGGACTGATGATTACCTTCTTATTAATGTTCATGACATAAATGACGAACAATTAAAAGAACAATTATGGTCTGGAATTTTGCTATTTTTTCTCAAACATATCCATGAACGTCAATTGCTAAAAAAATTGCAGGAATAAATTTGGGATATGATCATATCAGAAATCTTCTGCAGTACAGTTTGACCTTTATCGATCAAAATGATAAAATGGAACTACAAATAATTTATCTAAAGAAAAAGAAGAAGAACTAATAACTAGTTTAGCTCAAGTATGGGGAGAGCTTAGTTGGAAGAGGGTTACATGCACTAGAGATGATTACAAAGTAATATGGCGGAACGTGTTAATAAAGAAATCAGGCGTAGAACTAAGGTTGTAGGTATTTTTCCAAACAGCAGCTCCTGTTTGAGATTGATAACTGCTATTCTCTCAGAAATAAATGACGATTGGATTACAGAAAAACCTTATTTGCATATGAATAGATAAGCAATTAAATATACGACATAAAGATTAATCTCATGCCCTTGTTAATAAATGATGAAAAAGCTGCAAGCAGTACACCAAAAATATTAGAACAGTTGGCTAGTTTACCTGCAAGCTTTCCTGATTATAATAATTCTACTATTACTGCCCTACAACCTCCATTGCATGAAGAAGAAAAAGTAAAATATAAGAAAGAACTAGAACTATTGCAAAAACTATATGGTCAAGGTCTACAGTTATTTGATCAACATCACTTTAAACAAGCTATAGAACTATTCTTAAAGGCAGACAAAGCTCTTCCTACTTCTTGGCGAGATAGTTATTTATCAGCTAGGATAGAACTAAGAATAGCTAAGTGCTATCAAAAGTTAGGTATGCATTTTGAAGCTATCCAAAAACTAGACAAAGCTATTGAAAAAGCGGGTAATAATATAAGAAATTATATGATTCTTAAGGAATGTTGTAACTTTCTAATAGATATATTAGAAGGTTATTCTCACCAAAACTCAACACAGGAACAAACAGCTTTATTAGAATTATATAAAAAAAAACAACAAAATTATTTAAATAAATATGAGTCTGAACCTTCAATACAAGATACAAGAGACGCCATAAAGGCAAGGTTAATAATAGGAACTATTTGTAAATATGAAGGAAAACATACAGAAGCTATTCAACACTATAATAAAGCTGATTTACTAAATCAAGGAATGTTTGACTACGACGCACATAAGATTTTACAACATGAAGTTGGATTCTCTGCTGATGAAAAAATAGGTACTACTAATATTCAGAACTGTGTAACGGTAGTTTTACGTGACCCTATGACTTGTTATACGGCCCTTGCTCATGTGGATAAATACATTAAGCCAGATTCTCTATTTACGCATATGATTAGTAAATTTCCAGTCAATAGACAATTAGATGCCTTCTTAATAGGAGCGAACACTAGAGACATAACATCCCAACAAAATATGATAAAAATTGTAGAAAAATTAGCTAAATATTCATTTATTAATATAAAGTCAGCTGATATAGGGAATAAAAGATCACCTCAAGCTATAGTGGTTAACCCCGTAACAGCTCAAATTACAAATAAAGTACCTGCAAAAATTGATAATAATATATATGGAAGATGGGCAAACATATGGTATTCCAGCTCCCGAGATAGTTTAGGTTTTGCCTTTGATTTCACTGAATCTAGAGATACAGATACTATGCCAAATTTAACTACTGAGGTACAAGAAATCGTAATAAGTCATTTAATGACAGAATTAATACAAAAAGATGGTTATAATAGTAGTGTTGAAAAAGATTTTTATTATGTTAATATAAAGTTAGTACCATTAGTTGAAGTTGCAGAAAAAATAAAACAAAATAATCCTCAATTAATTAGTAATATAGTTTTTAAGAAATTTGAAAGTGCATTAGATTTCCAGCATATTGATAAAACTGATAGAGAACGACTACCATTTGCAACTTTAATATATGTTAGTGAATTGATAAGTGATAAAACAAAACCTTTGGTAGAAACACTTAAGTTAATAATAGAGGATATATATGATAATAACAAAAAAGAAGTATATAAAAAAATTATGGATATATATTTAAAGTCTATTACTCAAGATGTAAAACAACCAGGTTCCAATCTTCAAGAATTAAATAGAGTTTTTTCCAGCCCATCACCTAATGCTAGGACTACTAGCCATATTAATAAATACAAAGCAACAAAATCAACTAGTAAACAAGGGTTAAAGAGATGCACAAGATATTAACAGTGCAAAGTAGAATATAAGATATTGAATATACTCCCCCTACTGAAGACTTGGTATTAGCTGCCACGAAACTTGATGAGGAGAGTGCCTGTACTTTTTTTTTACTTGAATTAAATAAAGTTGCGCTTGCAAGAAATATCAATATTCAACAATTACAACAACTATTTAATGAAATCAATCCTAATAAATTGACCCAACCGGCATTAATTAATGTAAGAATAATTGGTGGTAATCAATCACAAGAATCTACAGAATATTTACACCAGCTGATTAGCAAACTGAATACCATTGATAATGGGTTTAAATAAAAGATTGGCGATAATTGCTCAAAACTGTGCTATAGAATTTTGTATTACTAATGATTATATAATTGAAGGACAAACATGGAACTGTATTGATCATTTACTTAAAAATCACGTAGAATTGTTTACAGTAAAGGACAAAAAATATCTTAAAACTTTAAATAACTCCTATTTAAGCCTTTATAGAGTAATATCAGTAGTCTCTGGTAAGTCAATAATTTTAGAAGATATGATCGAGCCTAGTGTTAAACATTGTATTGTCATAGATAAAGAACTTAGCAACACAATAGTAGTAGGTCAAATTATAACAGTGCGATTAATTGCTATTGAATATAAAACAAAACCGACAGAATATCAGATATCTAATACCTTAATATTATTACCAGCAAAAATTGCTCTACAATCGGTAGAAATAATTAAAACATTAAATGATGCTATTAATAATCCTAAATGGTCATTTGTTTTAATGCAAGAAAAATTTGAAGATAATGCTCATAACCGTTTGATACAAAAGAAGATTCGGACTAAAGAAATACTAGAACAGTGGTATTTATATTATGCTAATTATATGGATTATCATGAGATATTTGACTACGAGGGTAATCCATGGTGTCCTTGTCAAATAATATTTGATATTACTACGGACCAGAAAGAGATAGTTAAGGTACTTAATGGTTTGCCAAATTTTATCCCAGATGCAGCAAAAAAGTCATGTAATACATGGATATGGATAGATAATATTGGATATAACCATTTGGATTTTTCCGATATGAAGTATAAAAAACCCAATCTAACCGATAATAACAAATCTCCAATCATAGTACCCCACAGATTTTACAGGAGGGTTAAAATAATAAATTGAATAAGTGACTGAGAGTCACTAATCTCCGCTGAGAAACAAGCAACAGGAGGTATTAATGGACTCTCAATCACTATACCAAATATTATACATATTTTTAGATTGGCACCCAGCACGAATTAAAACATTTGCAGAATTAATTTGTGCAGTAGTAAAAGCTAAAACTGTGAGAATCAAAGAATTAGCACTGTATGTCGCTTCTAAAGGCAATTTGCATGCCAAGATTGTTAAAGTTGAGCGTTTGCTTTTAGAACAAAATATGTGCTTTATAAGTTTAGGGAAAATTATTGTTAAATTGCTCTGTCTAACAGGTAAAATTAGCCTTGCCATAGATAGAACCAGCTGGCAATTTGGTATTAAAAATTTGAATTTTTTTGTTGCAACTATCGTTTATGGTAATATTTCAATTCCTATAGCATGGTTGTTACTTGATAAAAAAGGCAACTCTTCTACTAATGAAAGAAAGAAATTGATTGAGCAAATTTTAACAATTATACCTAAGGAAATGATAGAGCTTATCCTTGCCGATCGGGAATTTGTTGGTGAGGAATGGTTGCAATATATGGGTGGAATCCAAAAATTACCTTTTGCTATCAGGCTAAGAAAAAGTGAGAAGGTCAAGCATTTCAACGGTGGCAAGATGAAGTTGAATAAATGTTTTGCCGATATGCAAATGGGTGACACTAAAACTATAGAAAGCAAAATTTACAATGGTATGGCAATTAAAATAACTTGTTTGCAATTAGAAAGAGAGCAACTATTTATTGCTAGTAATGTGCTTATTGGTGAATGTGCTTTGCTAGCATATAAGCAGAGGTGGAGCATTGAGCGACCTTTTCTGTCTCTCAAGTCATCTGGATTTAATATTGAAGATACCCACATTACAGATCAAAAAAAGCTGGAAAAACTATTTGCAATAGTATCTTTATCCTTAGCTATTTGCGTGCTTGCTGGTGACATTAAGAACAAAATTTATCCTATAAAGATCAAAAAACATGGTCGTAAATTATACTCATTATTTACTTACGGATTTGATTGGATAAAAGATTATTTTTATAACTCGTTAAGTGATACCCCTGCTATGTTGTTTTCATTACTACGAAAACACATTATGCATGCTTTTCAACTTCAACAATAAGTGTGGGGTACTATGGGTAATTTAATATAATTACTTGTTGCTAAAATAGCTATTTGGCTTAAAGCAGGCTCTTCCTTAAGAAACGATATAAAGTTTATGATTAATACTTGCCGCTTTGTCGCAATGCTCGTTATAAAGCTTATTTTCAATTTTATTTCAGGATGTTTATGGTATAATTTATGTTGTAGTTGCTCAAATTCAGTATTAATAGTGACGTGATCTATATTTTTACGTCGCTTTGCTGACAACTCTATTCTATGGTCATTGTTATAGTTTAGTCGTTTCATGATCAACACCTTTGTCAGATTAACAATTAGTCAAACCTTCTTAGCTGAGCGCTAAGCATAAGTACTCCATAGCGCCTACACTTGCTAATTAAATTCTTCTGCTCCCAAAAACCTGAATATTACCTAGCTGTTGCTTCTGTAAACATAAAAATTATATGCTTATCTTGCCAACTGCCCCGCGGCCACTATAATCAATTCATACCAAGTTGCTTTCAAGATAGTAGTAGGGGTATGAGTGGTGAGACGCGCGGAACCTAGTAGATCTAGATGAGCACGACGAATCCCGAAATACGACGACCTAATGTGAAGAAAGCAATTTAGTATCCGATGAATCAGATACTAGAGCCTAAAGCTTAGAACTTACTCTAATCACCATTGAAGCAACTATGTAGTTAGTTCATGTCAATTGACTATACAAAGCCATTGTTCCTCTTACTTTATAGTAAAATTCAAAAATTTAATTAAATATATGTTTTTGGAGATTGTAGTAAATCACATTATAGTAAAAATGTAAATATTATACAAAATAAACAATCAAAGGTTATTAACTTATCTTACAATAAATGGTCTTGAAAGAACACTATGCAAACTAGCCGGGGCCTAAAGGAGGTGCTAAACACAAATCCCTGCCGATAAACCGGGATGTGTTTATTGTCAACTATAAAAATCGAACATATTGCCTCAAATAAAAATCTAACCTTCTAAACATTTATGGCAGGTTAAACAATGGAGGCAAGAACGAGTATACAAGCACGTAAGGAAATATTATTGAAGATATTTTAATCAGAATATGATAGGGAAAAGAGCTATATTCCTAGTTCCTTCACTTCGTCATTTTGCGTATGGGAGACATCAGTGGATGTTTGATGACTGCAGCCACTCGCTAATATAAAACTATTCGTATCTTGCGATGGGATGTTAACAACCTGTACTTTTGACACTGCGTATGTGAAGTTGCGCTACCTTCCTGGTCCTGTAATACTTTATCCTGAGATACTACTTTTGGTAGGGTCTCATTACTAACTACTACCGCAACGCTACTAGATAGATCATTTTGCAGCATATGAGGAAGTACTTCCTTTTGATAAAAAGCAGGTAGCCCTATTCCCTGCGCTAATATTTTTTCTGCAATGCGGACAAGACTAGCCATATCCATATAAACTGTACCCACATTCCATTGTACACTCTTCTTAAGGTCAGGATTGTCACCAAGTATTTGATTGGTCAAATCTTTGGCATCATCGTTCCAAGAGGTAGGTATGGATACTTTTGGCTTATCCTTGCCTTGCTCCTTCTTACGCGGGGGTTTTAGATGCTGCCACCTATTACCTGGAGCGTAACGCCCAAAAGTTTCAAGCCATTCTACAGATTGAGGCATAATTTACTCCTTATTTATATTACAAATCATTACCTCACCATTATACAAATTTATAGAAAATTTTGCAATATTTAATCAATCAATTATTAACTAAAATATTAACTTTTCAACTGTTGGATGTTTATTGGCTTCACAAAAAACCTATAACCCTACACTGTAACAGGCATAACGACGAAAAACTTGTTAGCATTATCAACTAGATTGAAATTTTCTACGCGTTGATGTATCTGGCGCCCATTTATGCTCTATTTACAATAACCCACTAGACCTCTTGCATAACCTAATCTAATTGGTAATTTTGTTGTCAAAACTCGTCTCCGTTCCTCACGTACAATTTAAGTACGCTGCGGTACTCAACTTCGTTTTTCCTAAAAATTCCTCAATTATCTTTAGGTTATGCAAGAGGTCTACTCTTTTCTAGTGCTATTCATTATCTTTGTCTAAAAAGTTTTGCTATCTTCTTCTTAGACAATTCTAAGGCATTTTCTTAGCGAATTCTATCTAGGTTCTGTTGACAAAATTTTTTAGGTCCTTTTTTGGCATGTTTTGTCTACAAATATAGGCAAATTTTTTGAAATTAGGTACACTATTGACTTGCAAAATTCCCGCTATTTTTCGATTAAGCGGTAGCTATTTACTATTCCTATATTCCTGTACATTACTGAGCTAATGCAACTAAATTTACAACTTAGAATTCAAACAAAATATATCTTGCATCGAATAAAGCCCTGGCTCCTTCTTAGCTACCCAAAGCGCTGCCTGTATAGCGCCATCAGCAAAAGATTCTCTACTTAACGCTGTATGTTTTAGGCTAATAACTTCGTTATCTCCTAAAAATAATATATTATGTTCTCCATGCACTTGCCCGCCCCTAACAGACACAATACCAATCTCATTCGCAGCTCTCTTCCCTTTCTGGTTACGCGAAAATACTGCACATTCAGTAAAATCTAAATTTCTGCTTTTAGCAAGAGTCTCCCCTAACATTATAGCAGTACCTGAAGGAGCATCATTTTTTAACCGATGATGCCAATCTACAATTTCTATATCATAGCTTTCCCCCAAAAACTTAGAAGCTTGCGTAGCTAATACCGATAGTAAATTTGCCCCTAAACTCATATTAGGTGAATATAATATTGCCAGCTCTTTAGAAATACCCTTAATAAGAGAAATTTGCTCTTGCGTAAGGCCTGTAGTGCCAATCACTAATTTATTTTTATACACTAAAGCACAATTAAGTAGTTTTTCTAATATCTCTCTATCAGAAAAGTCAATAATTACTTCGCAACTACGACAAAATTCTGTAAGTTCTCTAATATTATTTTGTCGTGAAAAGGTTGCTACAATTCGGCAGTTACTAAATTTTTCTATTCTTTGCATCACTACTTTTCCCATTTTACCTGTAGCTCCACAAAGCCCTATAGTAACAGAAGAAGATGGTAAATTTACTATCTTATCCAATACCATCATTTAGCTCCTCGGTGGTAGATTAGAGGCGTTAACTCATCGTTAACCACCGTATGTACTACTTCCCCAATTACTATCATATGATCTCCCGCACTATATTGATTAAATTTATTACATTCAATATGACATACAGCTCTGTCAATTAATGGACATTTACTGCTCGCTCCTAAATGATATAAAACGCTAGCAAATTTATCAAGTTGCGGGTAAGCAAAATGCCTAGAAAGAGCGGTTTGATTGTCCGCTAAAATACTAACAGCAAAATATTGACTACTGGTAAAAGCTTTAATGCTATGAGCCTGTTTATTAATACAGAACAAGATTAGAGGTGGTAACAAGGATACAGAAGTAAAAGAAGTAACTGTCAGTCCAAATAACTTATTATTATATGAGGTAGTTACAATAGTAATCCCGCTAGGAAAGGTACCCAAAGCTCTTTTAAATTGCTCAGTATTTACTGTTGAAGCCATTTTTTCCTTATTCTGTTAATTGTCCCATCTTGCTCTAGCTCCATGATTGCTTTATTAACTTGTGGCATTAGTTTGGAATTTTTTTCCATTGCAATGGCTAAACTGGACCCAAACTCAGTTAAGCTAAAGCTTCCAAGTTGATGATTATTTGCTATAAACTGTTTAGCCTGTAATTCTTCTAATAATACTGCATCTATAGCTTTCGTCTTTAGTTCTTCCACTAACATCAAATTATTTGATAAACTATTTATTTTAATATTAACCTGTTTAGTTAAATTCTTAGCTATTATTTCCCATGTAGTACCTAACTGTACACCTATTACCTTATTCTCTAAATCCTTAATACATTTTATTTCATCTGCTAGTCGATATAATACCGAAACTCGAGTTTCTATATAAGGAGTGGAGAAACTAACATATTTCTTGCGCTCTTCTGTTACACTTAATCCAGCTATCACGATATCACTATTTTTAGTAGCTAAAGCTGCCAATAAACCATTAAAATCAAAATTTTTAATAACAATTTTTTGTTCTAACTTCTCGGCTATGGCATTGATAATGTCAATATCAAGCCCTACTATCTGTCCATCTTGAATAAACTCATAAGGGGGATTATCTGCTGATGTAGCCACTATTATCTCTTTATTTGCCTCTCTCTCACTACAACCAATTATACAGAAAGGTAATATAATCAATATAAGGAACTGTATTATTTTCATAAAATTTAGAGCTCTTTAAATTAAAACAACATTATTGCATTTCTTACCATCCTAAACAATAGGCTTGATAGAAATTAATAATTATAAAATCAAGTTATTTTTTTTCTTTTCCGAAAATTGGTTTGCTCAATCTTCTTATTAGTTAAGATAATTTTATTAAGCTATAAATTATATAGTATGAAATGTTCATTTAATATAATTAATTTAACATCGGGCGCGATATGATATACTCGATGAAAATCAAGATAGTAGCAGGAGCCAAAGGGTCAAGGAGCGCAAGCAGTACATATTAGTATGTGAGATATACAAGCACCGCCGATCTTGAGACACGATAGAGCTCAATTCTTGAAGTTCCTAGAGTATATTCATTTGATCTCAAGAACTGGATGTGCTTAAAATAGCGCTTTACATTTTTGCACAATTGAGGTACCATTAATCTTGTTGCTATGCAACTATAGTAATAAACGTAATTTAGAATAGAAGTTGCGGACCCGGGGGCGGTACCCGGCGCTTCCACCACCAATAAAGTCTTGAAGAATCAATTCATTAATTATTTAGTTGGAACTTTTAAGTATCTTAAGTTATGGGAGCGAAATAGGATCGACGTGCTTAATAAAGAAATTATCTTTACTCGGTATAATTCCACCGGACTTATAAAGTCATATGGGTTACAAAAAAGAAACGCAAACAATAATGAACGTTTCGCAAACAATTCAGCACTAGCTGCTGCATAGTTTTGCGCGGTTGGGGACTTACCGGGCAACAGAAAAGTCCCGTGTTTTTATAGACATTTTGTTAACGAGCTTTCATAATGCACTAATTTATTCGTAACAAGTTAGGAATAATACCATTTCCGGGAACTAAATTAGCACTAGGAGTACGAGTGCCCGCTACCTGCGCGTACAGACGTATACGTGAGGAGCAGGAGATCATGAAGTGCGACAAACGTAGATGATTAGTTTTCGGAAATGGTATAAATGATAGCTCGCACTAGGTTCTGTGAACATTTCTATGTAATAAGTAGATTTATAGGCATTTTCGCTCGCAGAACCGCAAGGTACTAAATGTACGTGGGGATTCGAGAACGAAAATAACGACGAAATCGGCCATTAGATAGAAATGTTCACAGAACTTAGTTATATGGAGCAAAATCCTCCTCTGAATTTCACTGTATATTTTTGTATTATATAAGATGAGTATCTCATATTGGAAATTTCTTAATGAATGCATGTTAGAATTTGCCAAAAAAATTTTATTAAGAATTTGTAGTAATAAACTGCAACAAAATCAAGCCTTATATATTTCTTATCGAACCGATCACCCAGCCGTGGTCTTATCCTCTAAAGTAAAAAAATGTTATCCTAAAGAAATAACCATAGTAATTCAATATCAATTTGAAAATTTAACTGTAATGTCTAGCGGAATTTCTCTCACTGTTAGCTTTGATAACATTAAAGAAAACATCTATATACCTTTTGATTCTATCACCAATTTTGCTGATCCTAATAGCGGATATAACTTAAAATTTATTCCTGAAATTATTAAATCTACAGATTTAAATTATAAAAGGGACAAGACAAATATTATTACCTCTCCTACTAGCGAAAATAATTTTAGTTCCACTGATAATATAATAATTCTAGATAAATTTCGTAAACCTACTAAACCAATTTAATTAATAATTGGTTAGGATTAATGAATTTACAAACTCATAATATTTTAACAAATCAAACAGCTTTACCGAAAGTTATAATATATACTGATGGAGCATGTTCAGGTAATCCAGGGCCAGGGGGGTGGGGGGTATTATTGCAGTTTGACAAAGTTTATAAGGAAATATTTGGTCATGAACTTAATACTACCAATAATCGTATGGAAATGACCGCAGCCATTAAAGCTCTACAAACCCTAAAAAAATCATGTCATGTTGAGTTATATACGGATAGCCAATATTTACAACTTGGCATAACAAAGTGGATTAATAAATGGATAAAAAACAATTGGTATAAAAGCAATAAACACCCTATAAAGAATACTGACTTATGGCAAGAGCTGTACAATGAATTAAATAAACATGATATTATTTGGCATTGGGTGAAAGGGCATGCTAATAACAAAGGAAATGAAGCAGCAGATAAATTAGCTGTAAAAGGAAAAGAAACTGCTATAAAATTATTAAAATGTCATTTATAAATAATTTGTTTATCTATATTTTTTCTAAGGAAATAGGAAAAGATCAATTTGGAAATAGATATTATGAAAGTAGCAAACAAGATTATTTAGGGCGCTTTAGAAGGCAAGTAATTTACAAAGGGACAGTAGAAGCAACAAAAGTACCTCCAATTTGGCATGCCTGGCTGCACTATATGATTGATGAGATACCCCAAAATAATAGCCACCTCCCATGGCAACTTGCATATTCTCCAAATATCTCGGGTACCAAATCAGTCAATGTATCACCAGAAAAAACTGAAGACAAAATAAAATACAATAAATGGAAACCGTTAGGTAAATAAAATAATGAAACAGCATGTCATAGAAACTGTAGTTGGTTTTGCAGTAATAATTATAGCGTTAGTATTTTTTAGCTTTGCCTATAAGATGGGAAATTCATCCAAAATAGACAAGGGGTATACTGTTACTGCTTCTTTTCAAAATGCCGAAGGGATCATTAATGGTAGTGACGTAATGTTAGCCGGAGTAAAAATTGGTTCTGTAACCAATATTATTTTAGATAAAACAAGCTTTTTCGCTTTATTAACTATTAATATCAATAATGAAATAAAATTACCAAAAGATACTAGCTTAGCTATAGTAACAAGTGGCTTGTTAGGAGGCAAATATATTGCAGTAACGCCTGGCTCATCTGAGGAAACTTTAGCTGCTAATGACCAAGTAAAATATACTCAGTCCTCTGTTAGCATCGAAGCCATAATCGGTAAATTAATTTACTCTTTTGGTGGCAGTAATAAATAATCTGCCCTTAAGTGAATAAGGAGCAATAAACTTAGTGATAAAAATAGCAACAAACAGATTTAGTAGCAATCCTTAAGTTGATTATGAAATATTCCCCTATTTAAAAATGTATTAGTATATTACTCGTATCCGAAGAGTTGGATACGATAGAATTAACTTCAAGAAGAGCTAGGCAATAGCAAAGCCTGAAGGAGTGCAAGCAATACTAGATTAGGAGGTAACTATCTGCAAATCTTGATGGCAGTACATCCGCTAATTCTTGAAGTTCGTAGAGTATAGTATATTAGGACGCTAGACAAAATAACCTATCCTATTTAACTGGCATTTGCGCTATTATATAACGCCATTCTCTATACTCCTCTTCAGATGATTTTGCTGCTAGGCGCGATGGAGCGAAGCCTATAGATAATAGGCGAGCATTGCGCAACGACGCATGCAAATTCATCTGAAGAGGAGTATATATTAGACTTCTTTTAGAGCTCGCTTCTGGTAGGGAATTTGAAGAAGGCTCGGAGCGTAGGGCCGCAGCCTACTTAAATGTACGTGAGGGTTTGAGCCTAGACTCGACGTACAAATTACCATCTCGAGTAGAGCTTGGAAAGAAGTCTATTGATAAAGCATAGGGTATTTTATCTAGTCTCCTTAGATATAGCGAAATATACTCTTCGCCTTTTAAGAGTTGTTTTGTCATTTGAGTATATCACAGACTATGTTAAGAATAATTGCCAACCTCTATATTATTATTTTACCCCTTGTTTTCCAATCCTAATCTTTGTTTGCTCTATTATATACTAATTCTTTATTTACAAGTAACATAATGGAAAATAAAAAAAAAGTAGTATAGAAACATTTTTTTATTTACCTTTTTCTATAAATTGCTACATAATATTGTCAAGCAATGTAAATATATTATTTAAGTATAAAATGTTTAAGTTAAGCACTATCCTCAAAACAATAAAATCACCTACTACAGCACTACAGTTAGGGCAAGAAATAAAGCAAGATAGCAATTTTGTTAAAACGACTAAAAATTGGTATGAAGAAAGAACAGATAAGTTAATTGTTCAACGGAATATTTTAGTAGTATCATCTATATTGCTAATAATTCTTATAATGGTATCCGTGGGATCTATAGTGTTTATAGTAAATGCTAGAGAATTTAGTCCTTTTGTAATTCAAGTTGATAATAATACCGGAAGAGCAACGATTGTAAATCCTATCTCTTCAAGCATGTTAGAAGGTAACGAAGCACTTGCTAAATATTTTATTAAAAAATATCTAATTGCCAGAGAAACATACAATCCTGTTGATTTTGATACAGAAGCACGAAAAACTATTAGATTACTTTCTTCAAGTGCAATATATTATAATTACCTGGGATATATAAAAGATAAAGAAATAGATCCTGTAGTTAAATATAGTCAAGGTAATACAACATATTTAACAATTAAATCTTGGTCAAAATTAGAGGAAAATAAGTATATAGTCCGGTTTTCTATTACTGAAACAGCTGGCTCTAAAAATGTATTTAATAAAATATCAGTAGTAAGTTTTGCATATATTCCCATGATATTAACAGATGCAGATCGCGATATTAATCCTGTAGGATTTCAAATTAATGGCTATAGAGTAGACGATGATAATAGTTAGAGCTTTTTTTCTTAATATAATTTTATTAGGCCTATTTATAAGTAAAATAAATGCTACCCTTGCATTTAATGATTATAATGATGATCTATCCATTACTACTGATAATAGAATAAAAACTTATATACATAACCCTAATGAAGTGTATTTATTAGTGTTACATTATGGTTTTCAGTCAAGTATAGAATTCGCCAAAAACGAAGAAGTTGAAAATATTATTTTAGGAGAATCTTATGCTTGGAAAATGACTCCTGTAGGCAATAGGTTATTTATTAAGCCATTAGAAAAAAACATTAGAACTAATATGACTATAATGACTAATAAAAGAACATACCAGTTTGATATTATCTCTAAAGAATTAGAAGAAGGGGAAGAAAAAGATTTAGTATATGTGGTAAGGTTTTACTACCCCAAAAAGAAATCTAATTCTTACAAGCGGCTTAGTGCTTCAGAAAAATTTAGCACATCAGAGCACGAATAAAATAATAGAATCTGGCAAATATTACAGATCCTAATAATTTAAGCAATTAGACAGCTTAGCAAAATTTTCTTCTAATAAATCGTAAATTTACAGAGGATTATACTTTGCCGTCCAGTTTATTATATCACTACTAACTGTTTATTTAAGTTAATAATTTGCCTATATTTATTTGCAGGAAAAGCATGCCAAAACAGTACCTAAAAATTTTGTCAACACAATCTAAGTAATATAGTCACAAATTGAAATATTTTTATTAAATTAATAACATAATTTATGGCAGACCAAAATCAGTTAGATCCTCTAGATCCTTCTCGTAAACTAGCAGAAGAAGACATTCCTGAAGTTCAGAATGAGCTATCCAAGGTAGCTACTAATCCTAAACAAAGCTTAGTAATTCTAGTAGTTATTTTCATTGGATGCCTAATAATATTTTTTAAATTTTTCTTTAATGACCATACTATTTCTACCACTACCCCTCCTCCAATGCCAACGGATATAACCAAACCAGCTCAGGATTCTTCTACTAACCTGCACGAAATACCTAAATTACCCGAAGTTCCTAAATTAGAGGCGCCTATAGAACTCCCTCCCCCTCCACCATTAATTAAAACTGAACCATTACCTATTACTCCTACTAAAGAATCGCTCGATGTACCCACCCCTCCTTCTTCTATTACCATGCCTAGTAGTGGAAAATTAATACATACTGAGGAGGAAAAAAATCGTACTGAGATCAAAAGAAAATCTGCAATAATGTTAATGCAAGGAACTCCTCCTGCTAAAACGCCTGAACAAATTGCAGCAGAAGCCTCTTTTCAAGACCGCGGAGATATGTCCTTACTTCTTGCACACGGCAAAATAATTGAGGCAGTGCTAGAAACAGCAATTAGTAGCGATTTTGGTGGCGAAGTAAGAGCAATAATTAGTAGAGATGTATTCTCTGAACAAAATAAAAATATTTTAATTCCAAAAGGATCCAAAATCTTTGGTAATTATGCGATGGGAAGTAGTGGAGCTTATGGTAGAATAGCAATAATATGGAACCGTATTGATTTATCGCATGGCTATACTATTAACTTAGATGCTGTAGCGGTAGATAGTTTAGGAAGAAAAGGAGAACAGGGACGTGTAGATAATAAAATCAAAGAAAGACTGACCAATGCTGTACTACTATCTGCATTTAATATTGGTGTAGCAAATGCTTTAGATAAAGTAGTGGCGCCCCCTATTAATTCTCAAGCTAGTGCTACTAACATTTCTATAGCTCAAAATATACAAGCTACTGCACAAAGTATTAATAATGGAGCAGGCACCCCAGAAGACAAAATTAATAGAATCTGTAATGATGTTCAGAATGCTATTACTGATAAAACATCCAACGCTTTTACCTTAATCAGTACAGCTTGTACTACTGCAAGAAGTACCACTGGGAGTACCATAGCTGCAGATAGGCTTAATAATTTAATGACTGCAGTCACTAGCGCTTCTACTTCTCTACTTACTACGGCCGCAACTGCTAGTACTCCGACCCAAGCTCAAACCGCTTCTAAAGAAGCTTTTACCCATATCACCGATACTATGAAAGATATACTTGGGCAACAAGACTTTAAACCTTCAACTACTATAGATCAAGGAACCATAATAAAAATCTATGTTAACAAAGATTATAAATTTCCTAAAAATCTACTAAAAAAATCACGATTAATCCGATGACTTCTTATTTTGCTGCCCTAGAGACATTTTTATTGCCATTTAAGGAATTGTTTGCGGAAGAGGGAATTAATGAAATCATGGTTAATAAGCCAGGTGAAGTATGGATTGAAAAGAAAGGAGAGCTATTTTCTAAAACTATGCCCGAACTTGATTTTGATCATCTATTATCTCTTGGTAGGCTTGTTGCACAGTCAACTGATCAAATAATTTCGGAAGAAAAACCTTTACTTTCTGCTTCTCTACCTAATGGTTACCGTATTCAAATAATATTTCCTCCTGCCTGCGAACCAGGTTCAGTAGGTTATTCTATTAGAAAAGGGAGTACCATGAATCTTACCTTAGAGGACTATGACAAGCTTGGGGCATTTGATTCTACCGCTATTGGGGAAGTAATTGATGAAAACACAATTACTTTAAATAAGTACTTAAAAGAAAAAAATATAAAAGAATTTATTAGATATGCAGTATTAGCTAAAAAAAATATTATTATTAGTGGGGGCACTTCCACCGGTAAAACAACTTTTACCAATGCGGCGCTGGGAGAAATACCTGCTGATGAAAGATTAATTACGGTTGAAGATGCTAGGGAAGTAATATTAGCAAATCATCCTAATAAATTACATTTACTAGTATCAAAAGGGGGACAAGGCCGCGCAAAAGTTACTACTCAAGATCTAATTGAAGCCTGTTTACGGCTGCGACCAGACAGAATTATCGTAGGTGAACTTAGAGGAGCTGAAGCTTTTAGTTTTTTACGGGCAATTAATACGGGACATCCTGGATCTATTTCAACCCTGCATGCTGATACACCCTCTATGGCTTTAGAACAGCTTAAGCTTATGGTCATGCAAGCTAGTCTTGGAATGCCGCCCGAAGAAATAAAAAAATATATATTGGCAGTTGTAGATATTGTAATTCAATTAAAACGTGGAAGCGCAGGGAAAAGATATATTTCAGAGATATATTATAGTAAAAATAAGGTAAATTAAATGGATTGGAATAAGATACTAAAAATTACCCGTAATATCTTTGGTCATTCAATAATTCACCCATTAGTGATATTTTGTACTATCTGGATTTGCGGGGCATTAATAGCCTTTGTTACTAATACACTTTCTGCTATCAATGTTGATCTAAATGCCATAAATATAGCTTATAAATACGCTAAATGGTTAATAAGTACGTGGACCCGGCTCCCTTTTGCTGCCTATGATTACTTAAAAATTAAATTGCTACTGTGTTTTTTCCTCCCTCCGCTTACAGTAATTATATTTTATTATAAAAATTTAAAAAGAATTAAGTCTTTACAATTTTTTATACAACCAGAAAAAGTTTATGGTGATGCCCATTGGGCTAGTATAGAAGATGTAGAAAGAGCGGGATTACGCGCTAAGCACGGTATGTTACTTGGCAAAGATAGTGGAGGATATTTTGTAGCTGATGGGTTCCAACATGCTTTACTGTTTGCTCCTACTGGCTCAGGCAAAGGGGTGGGTTTTGTAATTCCAAATTTATTATTCTGGCAACATTCAGTTATAGTACATGATATTAAATTAGAAAATCATGGATTAACAAGTGGCTGGCGAGCCAAGCAAGGACAAAGAGTATTCGTATGGGAACCTTCAAATCCCGATGGTATAACCCATTGCTATAACCCTATAGATTGGGTAAGTAATAAACCAGGGCAAATGGTTGATGATGTCCAAAAAATCTCAAATTTAATTATGCCAGAAAAAGACTTTTGGAACAATGAAGCCAGAAGTTTATTTTTAGGGGTAGTATTATATTTAATTGCTGATCCAACAAAAATTAAATCATTTGGGGAAGTAGTAAGAACGATGCGTAGCGATGATGTGGTATATAATTTAGCCGTAGTATTAGATACTTTAGGAAAGCTAATACATCCAGTTGCTTACATGAACATAGCAGCTTTTTTACAAAAGGCAGATAAAGAACGTTCTGGCGTTATTTCTACCCTCAACTCTTCTCTAGAATTATGGGCGAATCCCTTAATTGACGCTGCTACTGCTACGTCAGATTTTAACATTCTTGAATTCAAGAAAAAGAAAACTACAGTATATGTAGGCTTAACACCTGATAATATTCAACGTTTACAAAAATTAATGCAAGTATTCTACCAACAAGCTACCGAATTTTTAAGTCGCAAAATGCCAGATTTAAAAGAAGAACCTTATGGAGTTATGTTCGTACTGGATGAATTTCCTACGTTAGGAAAAATGGATACATTTAAAGCAGGCATTGCGTTCTTCCGCGGATATAGGGTACGGTTATTCTTAATTATCCAAGACACGCAACAGCTTAAAGGCACTTATGAGGAAGCTGGTATGAATTCCTTTTTATCAAATTCTACTTACCGTATTACTTTTGCCGCTAATAACTATGAAACAGCTAATTTGATATCTCAATTAGTGGGTAATAAAACAGTTGAACAAAGGTCTTATAGTAAACCAATATTTTTTGACCTTAATATTTCCACTAGAACCCAAAATATATCTCAAGTTCAAAGAGCTTTGCTTCTACCCCAGGAAGTAATACAATTACCAAAAGAAGAACAGATTGTTTTAATTGAATCCTTTCCTCCTATTAAATCTTTAAAAATTAAATATTATGAAGATAGGTTTTTTACGCATAGATTATTACCTCCTACCTTTGTACCTACCCAAAAACCTTACGAACCAAATAAAAATAATATAGAAGAAAAACCACAAACTTCAGATGCTGGCAATGAATAACCATAACCTTAAATAGGTGAGCATAACTAAAACCCAGATAAAATCAAACAAACAACTCCACCTTCTAGCCATGCGCATGGTACAGCACGAACAGCCACTAAGTTTTAGCTATTGCACTTTATTAACAAGCATGATAATTTAATAATAATAGACTTCTGCCATAGTACCCCACACTTATTGTTGAAGTTGAAAAGCATGCATAATGTGTTTTCATTACTACGAAAACACATTATGCATGCTTTTCAACTTCAACAATAAGTGTGGGGTACTATGATAAAGCACATATTTTGTTCTAAAAGCAAACGCTCAACTTTAACAATCTTGGCATGCAAATTGCCTTTAGAAGCGACATACAGTGCTAATTCTTTGATTCTCACAGTTTTAGCTTTTACTACTGCACAAATTAATTCTGCAAATGTTTTAATTCGTGCTGGGTGCCAATCTAAAAATATGTATAATATTTGGTATAGTGATTGAGAGTCCATTAATACCTCCTGTTGCTTGTTTCTCAGCGGAGATTAGTGACTCTCAGTCACTTATTCAATTTATTATTTTAACCCTCCTGTAAAATCTGTGGGGTACTATGATATTACTTATGTTTCGAGAAATCCTGGACAGCAAAAGTTTATAGCTAATAAAGGTAATAATTATTGCTAAGAATGCACATATATCTCCAAATTGTGAATAGAGAGTTTTAAACTTGAGTTTAACTGGTATAAAACTATCTATATAATTTACGTCATTAAGAGCTAGAGATTGAACAATTCTCCCTACCGGATCTATTATAGCTGAGATACCATTATTAGCTGTTCTAATCATCGGCAGACCATTTTCCACACTACGCATTCGGCTAATATGTAGATGTTGGTATGGGCCAGAAGATTTACCATACCATGCATCATTAGTGACATTAATGATCAAATCGGCTACTTTATTAGAAATACGAACAAAATTGGGGAAAATTGATTCGTAACAAATAAGAGGCTTAATAGTGAGATTATATCTATCAACTTTAACAAACCCTCCATCTCCTGCCGTATAATCTAAAATTCCAGGAGTTAATTTCTTTAAAGGTAATAACTTTTGCAATGGCATATATTCCCCAAAGGGGACTAGATGAGATTTATGGTACTCAAATAATTGTATTCCTTCTGGAGTTAAAGCGTATAAGCTGGTATAAATTTTTAAATCTTGAGCTATCTTACCATTTTCTGTTACGCCCCCGGTAATTAAAATTGCCCCTTTATTTTTTAACATTTGCAATATTTTTATTTTAACTGGCTCATAAATATATGGTACTACTAAAGCAGCTTCTGACCATATAATCAAATCTACGTTCCCTGGTTTTTCAGATAATTTAATGTGTAAATCTAAATTTTTCCAAAATGCTTCAATATCCCATTTAGCAGATTGGGGTATACTGGGCTGCACTAATCTAAGTTTCACATTAGCAAAATAAGTTGGGTTATTATATAACCGCAGCCCACCATAGGAAGCTATTAATAGAATAATTATCAATGAATTTAGCGTTAATATTTTTAATTTATGATATTCTCTAGACAAAATAGTATAAAAGCTACTAGCAATATAGACAGCAAAAAAACTCAATCCATATATTCCCACAAGACTTGTTATTTGGATTAAAGTGTCAGAAAAGGCAAAAGCATAGCCTAGTAAATTCCAAGGTAATCCTGTAAATATCCAGGATCTTAACCATTCAAAAAATACCCAACTAATACAAAATATAAATTGATAATAATTATATTTTTTGGCTAAAAAGGCAAAACCACATGTCCCCGCAATAAAAAATGCCAGAATAATCGGTAAACCAAATAAAGCAAAAGGGATAGCCCACCAAAATTCTTCAATATAAACAGAAACCCCTATACTAATCCAATACATACTAGTTAAAAAATGGCCAAAACCAAAGATAAACCCCCTTATAGCAGCTTCTTGCCAATCCCGAGCTATTTTTACTTGGTAGCATAGTAACGAAATCCCTAACAATCCTGGTATAAAAAAGATAGGAGCAAAGGCTAACCCACTTACCAAGCCAGCTACAAAAATTAATTTTTTAGAGATCAACATTCTGGTTATTACTTAGAAAGAATTATTTACAAAAATATACATCATGCTATTGTTTGAACAAGCTTTAATTATATACTCTTTGGCTTTCAAGAGTTGTTTTTTCATTTTATCGGGGTTTCGGCGTGCTCACGTACTATTTGTACGCTCCGCGCGCTCACCCCTTAAAATAAAATCCAACTCTTGAAATCGATTGAGTATAGCTATCAAGTTCATTGGAGAATATATGCAAACTAACATCTCAGGATTACTTAATGGAAAAAAAGGATTAATCACAGGAGTGGCAAATAATTTATCAATATCTTGGGCTATTGCTCAAATAGCTAAAGAACATGGAGCGAATTTAGCCTTTACCTACCAAGGAGAAATACTTGAAAAGCGTGTTATGCCATTGGCAGAAGAGGTAGGTTGTGATTTTGTGGTTCCATGTGATGTAACCGATGAGAACTCTCTTGATGCTGTATTTGAAGTAGTGAAAAAAAAGTGGGGAAAATTGGACTTTTTGGTCCATTCTATAGCTTTTTCGGATAGGAATGAGTTAAAAGGTAGGTATATAGATACAACCTTGCCAAATTTTCTTAACAGTATGAATATATCATGTTATTCCTTAACAGCCTTAGCAAGGCGCGCCGAACCTTTGATGAAAGACGGTGGAAAAATAGTCACCTTAACCTATTACGGTGCACAAAAAGTTGTACCAAACTATAACGTCATGGGCCTGGCTAAAGCAGCACTGGAAACTAGTGTCAAATATCTTGCCTCTGATATGGGGCCAAATAATATTCGAGTAAATGCAATATCTGCTGGACCTATAAAAACCTTAGCATCTAGCGGTATTAATGATTTTAAAAGTATGTTATCTATGCATGAGAATGCTGCCCCATTACGTAAAAACACTACTCAACGTGATGTTGCTGGTGCTGCGCTATACCTGCTTAGTGATTTATCATCTGGAGTTACGGGAGAAATACACTACGTAGATTGTGGATTTAATACGACAATTGGCCCTAGTCAACTCAAATAATACTATTTTCGAAAACTAATTATCACGTCGTACTTCATGATCTTCTCTTCCTCACATATACGTCTGTACGCGCAGGTAGCAAACACTCGTATTCCTAGCGCTAATTTAGTGTTAGGAAATGGTATAAACTAATTTTATAAGATATTTATAATATCAATAGATGGATATCAAAATGTCAAAAACAGAAAGCATAGAAAATGCAATTAAATCGAATGCTTGGCCTTTTTTAGAAGCCAAAAAAGTTTTAGACCGCATTGGTAATATTGCACCAGCTAAAGGTTATGTGCTATTTGCAACAGGTTATGGTCCATCAGGCTTACCACATATTGGGACCTTTGCAGAAGTGGCGCGATCTATAATGGTACAGCAAGCTTTTAAACAATTATCCAATATCCCTACTAAACTGCTCTGCTTTTCTGACGATATGGATGGTTTACGCAAAGTACCAAGCAATCTTCCTAATCCCGAAATGTTGGCATCACATTTGGGCAAACCTTTGACATCTATTCCAGATCCTTTTGGTGAAGCCTTAAGTTATGGAGAGTATATGAATTCTAAATTACGCTCTTTCTTAGATAGATTTGGTTTTGAATATGAATTTTTTAGCAGTACGCAGTGCTATAAGTCTGGAATGTTTGACCAAATGATGCTGAAAGTCATTGAAAAATATGACGAAATTATGGCCTTAATGCTACCAACTTTTAGAGAAGAAAGAAGATCTACCTATTCCCCTTTCATGCCAATTTGTCCAGAAACTGGCATAGTACTGCAAGTGCCTATTATTAAAACCGACCCTAAAAATGGCACTATAGCATATCAAGATGAGCTAGGTAAGGTAGTAGAAGTACCAGTAACAAAAGGACATTGTAAGCTCCAATGGAAACCTGATTTTGGCATGCGTTGGGCAGCCTTGCAGGTTGATTACGAAATGTATGGTAAAGACCATATGCCTAATTCAAGGTTATATTCTGAAATTTGCCGAATTCTTGGAGGCACTGAACCTGTACAATTCTTTTATGAATTATTCCTTAATGAACAGGGTGAAAAAATTTCTAAATCTAAAGGTAATAGTATTACAGTTGAGCAGTGGTTACAATATGCTCCTATAGAAAGTATGTCCCTATTCATGTACAATAATCCTACCCGAGCCAAACGTTTACATTTTGATGTTATACCTAAAAATGTTGATGAATATATTATTTTTAACAAAAAATATCATACAGAAACTGATCAAGTAAAACGTTATAGTAACCCCGTACATCATATCCATCACGGTCAAGTGCCTATAATTGAAACTTTTGGCATTAGTTTTAGCTTATTATTAAATCTTGCTTCAGCTTGTAACCCAGAAGATAAATCAGTTCTTTGGGGGTTTATTAATAAATATAACTCTGACATTACCCCAGACAATGCTCCTTATCTTGACCATTTGATAGATTTTGCCATTCGCTATTATAATGATTTCATTAAAGCAAATAAAGTGTATGTGGCTCCTAATAGCCAACAAAATGTTATTTTACAACAATTAATATCTATGTTAATGGCTCTGCCCGCAGATATTTCAGCAGAACAGATACAAGAAAAAATTTATGATATTGGTAACGAGTATGGCTATGAGAATTTAAGAGAATATTTTAAAGAATTGTACCAAATATTATTAGGTCAAACTGAAGGCCCCCGCCTTGGTACATTTATCAAACTGTTTGGTATTCAGGAAACCATTAATTTAATCAGGCAAACCTTACCAAATGCATAATTTAAATCAACTATAGTCAATTGATGCGACTTGATCAATATCTAGTACAATTAAAATTAGTTGATAATATTGAGCTAGCTAGAAGTCTGATAATCCAAGGCAAAGTGTATATTAATCAAAAAGTTAGTGTAAAGCCTGGCACGCAAATTTCTCTAAATCCTCCTGATATTATTATAAAACAACCAAAGCATGACTACGTGTCACGGGGCGCCTTAAAGCTAATCGCTGCACTAGAACATTTTAATATTGATCCTCAAGGTTTAATCTGTTTAGATATAGGATCTAGTACTGGCGGTTTTACTGAAGTTTTATTACGTAAAAAGGCTAAAAAGATTTTTGCAGTAGATGTCGGTTACGGGGAATTACATTACAAATTACGTAATAATCCGGCAATTTCTGTTATTGAACGAACAAATGCTAGTACTTAACCATAGACCAAATTACCCTACCTCCAGATCTTATTGTTTGTGATGCCAGCTTTATTAGCTTGACTAAAATATTACCTACGCCCATTGCGCTAGCAGCATCTAGTTGTAAATTGATTGCTCTGATTAAGCCCCAATTTGAAGTGGAAAAAACCGAGGTAGGAAAAGGAGGAATTGTACGCGATCCCCTTTTGCACCAACGAGTATGTAATGAGATTAGCTATTGGCTAGAGAGCTGTAATTTTAATATATACGGAGTAATACCAAGTCCTATTTTAGGAACAAAAGGCAACCAGGAGTTCTTGATTTATGGCCAAAAATTATTAACAAACTAACCATCAATTATTAATACGCATTGTCATGTTACCCTCAATAAGAAATGTTTTTTCTTTCCCAAAGTAACTTTTATCACTTGTTTTTCATCGGCAAAACTCTTATCAATAATAATATTTTCATCCGCAATTACTTGGTCATTAATTTTAGCGCCTTTACCTCTAATTAACCTACGTCCTTCAGCTTTTGAACTCACAAGGCCTGCTTCATGCAACAATTCATAAGCTGCAATACCTATCCCTAACTTATTCTCTATTATATCTATAGTTGGCAAATTAGAACCCATTTGCCCTTGCTCAAACACTTTAGTTGCAGTTTCTAAAGCTAACTGGGCAGCCTGATTGCCATGGCAAATTTGAGTTAAATTAAAAGCTAACTGTTTTTTGGCAGCATTAATATCTGAAATAGTAAGGGCCGTAAATTTTTGCAGCTGTTCTTCACTAAACTCAGTGTATATCTTAGCAAAGCGCACTACATCTTGATCTAGACAATTTCTCCAATATTGATAATATTCATAAGGACTTAACATATCACTACTGAGCCATATAGCTCCCCCCATAGTTTTACCCATCTTATGACCTGCGGCTGTGGTTAATAAAGGAGTAGTGATCCCAAATACCTCTTTTCCCGTTAGCTTTTTTGTTAAATCAACTCCCATTACTATATTACCCCATTGATCACTGCCACCTATTTGCAAAGAACAATCATATTCTTTATTTAAATGATAAAAATCATAAGCTTGTAACAACATATAGTTAAACTCCAAAAAACTCATATGCTGCTCTCGCTCTAAGCGTAATTTCACAGAATCCATCGATAACATACGATTTACTGAGAAAAAACTACCGAAATCCCGGAGAAAATCTAAGTAATTTAAGGACTCTAGCCACTGGGAATTATCAATCAATAAAGCCTCATCAGTACCATTGCCAAATTTAATAAATTTAGCAAGAGTATTCTTGATTCCTACAGCATTTTTAGCAATCTCTTCTTTGGTTAAAGCATTGCGGGCAGTATCTTTACCAGTAGGATCTCCAATTTTACTAGTAGCGCCACCGATAATGACAATAGCTTTATGACCATATTGTTGCAATAAACGCAATATCATAATTTGCATCAGGCTACCAACGTGCAAAGATTCTGCAGTACAATCAAAACCTATATAAGCAGCTATCTTACCCTGATTCATCACTTCCGTTAATCTTTCTAAATCAGTACATTGATATAAAAATCCTCGACGTTGAAATTCTTTAATAAACATATTATTTTCTTAAAATTGAGATATGAGTATTAATTTTCTTCACAAAAACTCACCTACTCTTCTAATAGCATAAATTGTTCTCATCAATAAAAATTTACCCTGTTAATAATATTTTAAAAAAGCTGAAAAAGCAACCAACCAAATAATTACTAATAGGTTTTTGTTTTTAACATTGCGCCCTATCATTCCATATTGTATAACTACAGGCAAAAACTATTTTGGTATTTATGAATAAGTGGATCTACTATTTTGGTGTTCAAGGAAGTCATGGCAATGCTCAAATGGCCGATATTTTAGGCAGCAAAGGTGCAGGACTTGCGGAAATGTCCAACTTAGGCCTCCCTATTCCCGCAGGTTTTACTATTACCACTGAACTATGTAATTATTTTTACCAAAATAATCATAATTTACCTGAAGATTTTACTCAAAATCTTAAGCTAGCAATTAAAAACTTAGAAATAACTACCGAAAAAATCTTTGGTGATACTAAAAAACCATTATTACTATCGGTACGTTCGGGGTCCAAGGCTTCTATGCCAGGGATGATGGATACTATACTTAATCTTGGAATCAACGATAAAGTATGTACAGCTTTACTCAATGCTACTAATAACGAACTATTTGCTCTTGACAGTTACCGTAGATTCCTAGAAATGTATGGTTCTATGGTGCTAACAATTCCTAAGTGGACATTTGGGGATGCATTGGAAATTCATAAAAATAAACATAATATATATCAAGAAAGTGACTTTACTTGTGAATTCTTAAAACAGATAATTGAGGAATTTAAAAATATTATCTTAAATAACTCGACCTCTGATTTCACAGACCCATACTTGCAACTGGAACAATCCATCAGAGCTGTATTAAAATCCTGGATGAGTGAAAGAGCGATAATTTATAGAAAACTAAATAATATACCAGATAGTTTGGGTACAGCCATTAATATCCAAGCAATGGTTTTTGGTAATCTTGGTAATGATTCTGCAACAGGCGTAGTATTTACTCGCAATCCTGCAACTGGAGAAAATAAAATTTTTGGTGAATACTTAATAAATGCTCAAGGAGAAGATATAGTGTCAGGGGCCAGAACTCCTAGCTCTCTTACTTCGACTGACCAAGATTTAGATCGCTCGATGCAAGATCTTATGCCAGACTCATTTAACCAACTACAGCAAATTTGCAAAAAACTAGAATTACATTATTCAGATGCACAAGATATAGAATTTACTATTGAAAGAGGTAAATTATATATATTACAAACACGCATAGCTAAAAGAACCGCTTTAGCTAGTATTAAAATTGCTACCGATATGGTAGCGGAAAAACTTATCACTAAACAACAAGCAGTAATGCGTATTGAACCTGAATCACTAAATCAGCTTTTACATACAGCCATTGATTATAGTCAAACCACTAACCCGATTACTAAAGGTTTACCTGCTTCCCCAGGAGCGGCAACAGGAATAGTAGTATTTTTACCGTACGACGCTGAAAAAATGTCTCATCATCATAAAGTAATTTTAGTACGACAAGATACTAGCCCTGAGGATATCAATGGTATGCATATTGCCGCAGGAGTACTAACGCGCAAGGGCGGTATGACTTCCCATGCGGCGGTAGTAGCTAGAGGCATGGGGAAACCCTGTGTATGTGGAGCCAACGATATTATAATAGATGAAACAAAACAACACTTCACAGTAGGTGGCACTATAATACACTATGGAGATGTAATCACTATAGATGGCACTACTGGCAAAATATTTTTAGGAGCAGCACCATTAATTTCACCTACTTTTACTCAGGAATTTCAAACTATTTTAGAATGGTCAGATGAGATCGCCACTTTAAGAGTGAGAAGCAACGCCGAAACTATATTAGATACAACTACTTCTATGAAATTTGGAGCAACAGGAATTGGGCTATGTAGAACAGAACATATGTTCTTTGACCCCAATAAAATTCCTTTAGTGCGAGAAATGATCATTGCTCCTAGTCACGAGTATAGAAAACATGCTCTAGAGAAATTATTACCCTTACAAATACAAGATTTTAAGGCAATATTTCGAATTATGCATGATAAACCTATCAATATAAGGTTACTTGATCCGCCTCTTCATGAATTCTTGCCGACCACTGAACTTGACAAGCAAAACCTAGCTAAAGCTATGAATTTACCGTTAAGTACTGTGCAGCAACGCTTGCATGCATTGTATGAAGTAAACCCTATGCTAGGACATCGAGGTTGCCGTTTAGGGATTACCTACCCTGAAATCTATCAAATGCAAGTAACAGCAGTCTTAACGGCTGCCAGGGAGTTACAAGTCGAAGAAGGCAAAAATACTATTCTCGAATTAATGATCCCCTTAATCAGTGAGGTTGATGAGCTAAAAAAATTAAAAGAACATCTAAGTAACACTATTACTGATATAGAGACAACTTATCAATGCAAATTTGATTTAACTCTTGGCACTATGATTGAACTCCCAAGAGCAGCTCTACAGGCTAACAAAATTGCTTCTGAAATAGATTATTTTAGTTTTGGCACTAATGATTTGACTCAAACCACCTATGGTATTTCCAGAGATGATGTAGCATCATTTTTCCCGAATTATTTAGAGCAAAAAATCTTTTCTTTTGATCCTTTTAATAAATTAGATGAAGAAGGGGTAGGAGAATTAATCATGATAGCTGTGCAACGTGGCTTACAAGCTAATCCTAAATTAAAATTGGGCGTATGTGGTGAGCATGCAGGTAATCCTGAATCAATAGATTTTTTTCAAAAAGTCGGCTTGCATTATATCTCCTGTTCACCTTATCGCATTCCTATTGCCAGAATTGCCGCAGCCCAAGCAAAAATAAAGCAACAATAAATGGATAGCAATTTAGATAAAAAAAACACATCGATATTTTTAGCCTCTCAGTACAATTTTTGGCTTAATATTTATAAACCTAAGGGAGTTAGCTCAGCTAAACTGGTCTCTATAGTTAAAAGCTACTTTAACAAAAGCAAAGTAGGACATTGTGGAACTCTAGATGTAGAGGCACAAGGAGTATTACCTATAGCTGTTGGTGAAGCTACTAAGTTAGTACGGGTGCTAGTAGATGCAAAAAAAACTTATATCTTTACCATAGAATTTGGTAAGAAAACTGATACAGCCGATAGTAGTGGTAAGATAATAAACGTTACTAATACTATTCCTTCAAAGGAACAATGTTTTAATATATGTAAAAATTTTATCGGTACATTATCACAATATCCGCCAGCTTTTTCTGCTATCAAAATTAATGGGGTTAGAGCTTATAAATTAGCCCGGGAAAATTCACCCCTAAAATTAGCGCCTCGTAATATAACAATATATCACCTTGAATGCCTGAATTTCAACCACAAAGATAAACAAGCTATTTATATGGTTGAGTGCTCTAAGGGGACATATATAAGGTCTCTAGCGGAAGACATAGCTTTATCCTTGCAAAGTTTAGGATTTGTGGTAGAATTACATCGCACTAAAGTTGGTTTATTTTCCGCAGAAGAGGCGATTAGATTAATTGAACTTGACTTAGACACTAGGCTTCTTTCCAAAATCACAATAGCTGGAGAACTTGAAAGGCGTGCAAAATGCAAGGCCCTGACATATTTAAATATATGTCAGGATTTGAATTTAGGATCCTATTCCAGTCCTCTAGCAGAAGTAGAAACAGAAAAGAAATCTAATCAAGATATTATAAAAAAATTTCTTGTAGAACACAGCATAAAGATTGAAGCAGTACTGGACGACATCCTGGTTCTTAGCGTTACCCTGGAACAAGCACAACAGATCATTTATGGACAAAAATGTTATTTCGACTATCCAAAAAATATTGATTTAATATGGCTGAAATATAATGATACTTTACTGGCAATCGGTAACGTTAACGAGAACTGTTTCAATTCTTTTCGAGTATTTAACCTAATAAAAATGGAGATTAATGATGTCGATTACAGCAACACGCAAACAACAAATAATTGAGCAATATGCTACTAGCGAAAATGATACCGGTTCCAGTGAAGTACAATGTGCAATTCTAACTGAAAGAATTAATAATTTAACAGAACATTTTCAAACTAACCATAAAGACTTTTCTTCAAGAAGAGGTTTATTAATGTTAGTCGGTCGTAGGCGACGATTGTTAGATTATATAAAGAAAAAAAGTTTAAATAATTACCTGAAATTGATCAGCAAGCTAGGAATAAGAAAATAAAATAAAGCCCGGCTTAGGCCGGGCTTTTTATTAATTAAATAAGGAATAATAATGTTTAAAGAGATAACAAGAAAGATAGAACTGAGTGGTAAAATAATAGAATTATCGACGGGCAAGGTGGCCTGTCAAGCTGATGGTGCCGTCATGGCAAAGATGGGAGAATCCGTTATATTATGTACTGCCGTTAGTGCAAAAGAAGCAAGAGAAGGAATAGGATTTTTCCCTCTTACCGTACATTATAGAGAAATGAAATTTGCAGTTGGCCAAATCCCAGGAGGCTTTTTCAAAACTGAAGGTAAAAGCAGCGAAAAAGAAGTCTTAATATCACGTTTAATAGATAGGCCTATTAGGCCATTATTTCACCCTTCTTTTTTAAACGAAACCCAAGTAATATGCACGGTTTTATCATATGATCCTGAATGTAATACTGATATATTAGCAATTATTGGAGCATCAGCAGCCCTAGCATTATCTGGTGCGCCATACCAAGAGATAGTAGCAGCTAGCAGAGTGGGGTTAATAGAAAATAAATTAGTATTAAACCCTTCTTTCTATCAATTAAAAAACAGTAAATTAGACTTAATAGTGGCAGGCACTAAAACTTCAGTGATGATGGTAGAATCGGAAGCTAATTTATTATCAGAAGAACAGATGCTAGAAGCTATTGAGTTTGGTCATAAAGCATGCCAGCCCATAATTGAAATGATCGAAGATTTAGTCAAAACTGAGGGTAAACCAAAATTACCCCTTACTGATTTATATCCTGTTACTTTACAAGAACAAATTAGAAGCCTAATCCAGGAGGATATCAAACAAGCATATTCTATAAAATTAAAGCAAGAAAGAAATATCGCAGTAACAAAAGTGCTAGAAAAAGTTCTTCAACATTTTGCAGCAGATTTGGCTAATAATAATATCACTAAAGCTCAAATTGAGTTTGCTTTTAAAGCAATAGAATCAGCAATATTACGGCAAGATATATTACAAACCAATCTTCGTATTGACGGAAGAAAACCAGATGAGATCCGAAATATCCAATGTGAAGTATCAATCTTACCCAAAACCCATGGCTCTAGTTTATTTACGAGAGGAGAGACACAAAGTTTAGTTGTCACAACGCTTGGAACCAACCAAGATGAACAAATTGTTGATAGCTTGGACGGAGAATATAAACAACGCTTTATGCTGAACTATATTTTTCCGCCTTACTGCGTAGGAGAAGTAACACCAGTGAAAGCCCCAGGCCGTCGAGAAATAGGTCATAGTAAATTAGCTTGGCGCGCGTTAAACCCTGTGCTTCCTACTAAAGACCAATTCCCTTATTCTATCAGAGTGGTATCCGAAGTAACTTCTTGCAATGGTTCTTCCTCGATGGCTACTATATGCGGTGGTTCTATGGCCCTGATGAATGCAGGCGTACCAATTAAAGCGCCTATAGCTGGCATTGCTATGGGGTTAATTAAAGATAAAGAACAGTTTGTAGTATTATCAGATATTATAGGAGATGAGGATAATTTAGGAGATATGGATTTTAAGGTTGCCGGTAGCCTAGAGGGAATTACCGCACTACAAATGGATATCAAAATAGCAGGCGTAACTTTTGATATTATGAAACAAGCTTTAACCCAAGCTAAAATAGGCCGTACTCACATTTTACAAGAAATGCATAAAGTCATTCATAAAGTAAATGAAAATATTAGCCAATATGCGCCCTGTATTCACACTTTTAAAATTGATAAAGAAAAAATAAGAGATGTTATAGGACCAGGCGGGAAAATAATCCGAGAAATTTGTGAAACTACAACTGCTAAAATTGATATAAGTGACGATGGCAATGTCTCTATTTCTGCAATATGGAAAGACAAATTAGAAGCTGCTATTGCTAAAATTAAAGCGATTATATTTGAACCTGAAATAGGCCATATATTTAATGGCACCGTAGTTAAAATCCTAGAAGCCGGGGCTTTCATTAATTATTCAGCTAATCGGGATGGTTTTGTCCATATTAGTGAAATTTCCAAAGAACGAATTGAATCTGTCTCTAGTGTTTTACAACATGGAGAGGTAGTAAGAGTTAAACTGATAGGTTTTGATAATAAGGGAAAAGCAAAGTTAACTATTAAAAATATAGATGTAGAAACGTCTCCCTTAACGGATGGGAAAATAAATCGCAATCCTGAAAGCTCTAATAGTAGAGATAGTGGAGATCATAACAACAATAAGCGAGCTTTCGCTAAAAAATGGCAAAGCAATGATACTAAAACCACTAGTAACGAGGAAATTATCAAAGAACGTAAATATTTTTCCTAGTATTTCAACTAAAAGATTGATATTATACGATAAAATAGAGTAAGCGTCAGGGTCTATTATGATTTTGTGAATCTAACCATAAAATCATAATAGCCTTCTTGCAGAATTCGCATCGAGCAAGGCATGTGGAGAAGAGACGGAACCTCGACCCGTAGCGTACTTAGACCTATGTGAGAGTTAGGCTCGACGGACAAATTACCATCTCGATACGACTTATGCAAGAAGTCTAATTGATACATGAGCTCGCTGCACATGTAAACATATATTGCCCCAAAGTCCTGCTTTACTACAGAAAAATATATATCATTTTTTAGCTGGAGGTTACTATGTCCAAATATTCACACAATACGGAGCCTACCATAAACAAGACTTACTTAAGAATTAACCCTGAATTTTCATTAGATAATCAGGGGAAAAAAACAAATTTAGAATTTGGTAAGTGTAATTATTATGCTGATCGAAAACCCAACTCCTTACTTCAATATATTATTCAAACTTGGTCATTTGATTCACTTGAGGCGACATTAGCTAAAATGCTACTTTCGCAAGAAGCTAATACGCAGCCATTAAAGAAAACAATTCTGTCCGTCCACTATGTAATAGATAAAGATGGCTCAATTTAGGACTAGTGTTAAGGTAGCTGCGATGAGCCGCCACATTTAAACAGGGAATTCTTTAATCTTTTTTTCATACTCTGGTTGGCAGTCTACGAGTGATAATTTTGAATATATTTCAAGTGATTGACGACTATCATGCCCCGAATAAGGTTGGATTAATGCATCATCCACGCCTTTTTTCTTCATCCATGTAAAAAGAAAATGCCGTAATTTATGTGGTGATATTGAATTCTCAATGCCAGCTTCTTTTGTGTAATTCATTAATATTTTCCTAATACCTCGATCAGAATACGGTTTCTTCCAACTAGATTCAAATAGGTAAACTGTCTTATTTTTCTTTGCACTTTCAATGTGTACAGCTAATACTTCTGTAAATGCATTAGGAAACGGAACTATTCTATCTTTACTACCCTTTCCGTGGTTAATTCTAATTTGACAACTATCTAAATCTATATCTGATATTTTTATTTTTACCAATTCCGATACTCGTACCCCAGTATAAAGTAACGTCTTAATAATTATTACATGCTTCATATTTCTTGATTTCCATACAGCCTTATAATACTTACTAATTTCCTCTTCTGTTGGTACATAAGGTAATTTCTTTGTGGTGCTATTGTCTACTGTTATATCGAGTTCTTTACGAATATGTCTAAATAATTCTCTCAAGTAATTATAATCTGGTTGTTCCTTTTTTAAATCCTTCAAAAAGTATTTGGCTTTTTCTCTTACAGGAGTACGGTTTATTATTGTCATCGGTAATACCCCGACCCAGCTTGCGAATATATTAATATACGTTGGTTAAAATCAATTGGGAACAAACCGTATGGATTAATATGCGTTGAAAGTAACGGTGTTAATGCCCTGTAATCTTCAGGAGTCAGTTTGTTTCGCCAGTGAGGCTCAGATAATACTTGCTGAATAAGAAGAGTATTAATATAGACAATACCATAGTACCCCACAGATTTTACAGGAGGGTTAAAATAATAAATTGAATAAGTGACTGAGAGTCACTAATCTCCGCTGAGAAACAAGCAACAGGAGGTATTAATGGACTCTCAATCACTATACCAAATATTATACATATTTTTAGATTGGCACCCAGCACGAATTAAAACATTTGCAGAATTAATTTGTGCAGTAGTAAAAGCTAAAACTGTGAGAATCAAAGAATTAGCACTGTATGTCGCTTCTAAAGGCAATTTGCATGCCAAGATTGTTAAAGTTGAGCGTTTGCTTTTAGAACAAAATATGTGCTTTATAAGTTTAGGGAAAATTATTGTTAAATTGCTCTGTCTAACAGGTAAAATTAGCCTTGCCATAGATAGAACCAGCTGGCAATTTGGTATTAAAAATTTGAATTTTTTTGTTGCAACTATCGTTTATGGTAATATTTCAATTCCTATAGCATGGTTGTTACTTGATAAAAAAGGCAACTCTTCTACTAATGAAAGAAAGAAATTGATTGAGCAAATTTTAACAATTATACCTAAGGAAATGATAGAGCTTATCCTTGCCGATCGGGAATTTGTTGGTGAGGAATGGTTGCAATATATGGGTGGAATCCAAAAATTACCTTTTGCTATCAGGCTAAGAAAAAGTGAGAAGGTCAAGCATTTCAACGGTGGCAAGATGAAGTTGAATAAATGTTTTGCCGATATGCAAATGGGTGACACTAAAACTATAGAAAGCAAAATTTACAATGGTATGGCAATTAAAATAACTTGTTTGCAATTAGAAAGAGAGCAACTATTTATTGCTAGTAATGTGCTTATTGGTGAATGTGCTTTGCTAGCATATAAGCAGAGGTGGAGCATTGAGCGACCTTTTCTGTCTCTCAAGTCATCTGGATTTAATATTGAAGATACCCACATTACAGATCAAAAAAAGCTGGAAAAACTATTTGCAATAGTATCTTTATCCTTAGCTATTTGCGTGCTTGCTGGTGACATTAAGAACAAAATTTATCCTATAAAGATCAAAAAACATGGTCGTAAATTATACTCATTATTTACTTACGGATTTGATTGGATAAAAGATTATTTTTATAACTCGTTAAGTGATACCCCTGCTATGTTGTTTTCATTACTACGAAAACACATTATGCATGCCTTTCAACTTCAACAATAAGTGTGGGGTACTATGAGCTGTGACATTAACTCTCTCAAAATTGGTTTGCCAGCAGATCTATACAGATTAACAGAGGAAACTCTAAAACTCTTGGGGAATGCGTTAATTGGGAGACAGCAGAGTAAAATCCAGTTATTAGTGCAGCTAATTGTTGCTGAATTCAGTTAGATTTGTTAATATTTACCAGTTGAATTTGAGTGTAGCAAAAATTATGTTGAATAATGATATAGAGTTAAGAATGAAATGTTTAGAGTTAGCTATTCAATCTAACTGCAGTTGTGAAGTAACAGAGATTGCTATGAAATATTATAATGTCCTTATAGGCCAAAATAATTCTATGATGATTGTTTCGACTTGGCAATCTAATACTAAGTTTAATTGAACGATTACCTGAAATAATTAGTGATCTCTGTGAGGTATTAATTATTAGTTGCAATTCTTTTTCTTTGAAGTGGTGAGAGCACCAGTAGCTTTTTCCATAAATTCTCGTACAGGATCTAAGCTTAATCGTGTATATATTGCTGTAGATTTAGGATTTTTATGATTCAAAGCTTTACCAATGACATATTGACTTGCTCCATTAATTGCCATCCAACTTCCACATGTTCGTCTAAGATCATGCAATCTTAAATTTTTTAATCCAGCTCTTGTGCAAATTCTTTTCCATGCTTTTTTTGGTTCTTGTAAATGACCACTACTACTTGTGCTACTTGGGAATACCCACTCACTTGTGATTTGTGTTTTCCTATCTTGCAATATTTTTATTGCTTCATCTATTAACACCACGGTTTGCGGTTCACCATTCTTAGTATCTGATATGTACCATGTTTTATCAATAAAACTGATATTTTCCCAGCGCATAGATAATACATTACTTTTACGTGCTCCTGTATATAAGGAAATCAAAATAAAATCTTTCATTAACTGATTTGTTTCTTCTTCTAATGTTTGGAAAAATCGTGGTGCTTCTTCTTTAGTAATATACCTATCTCTTGATTGTTCTTTATGCTTCTTAATTCCAGTAATAGGGTTTTTTTCCAATAGTTCCCAGTCAATAGCTTTATTAAATATAGAACTTAACGTTTCAAGAAATCGGTTAGCAGTATATTTACCAACATTTGTAAGATCATTAAATGTTTCCTGAATATCAGTTCTTTGTATATCAGAAATTTTCAATGAATAAAAATGTTTAGCTTGCCTATCCATTGCTGCAATACGATCTTGCCATCTTTTAATATTATGTTTGGCGTAATTATCGATATATTTGTCAAAAAGTTCCTTAAAAGTCAATTCCTCAGGTGTTGGTAAGTCATCTAGATCATTAGATACTGTATTGTTCTCTTTTGTAGGGTTAATCCCTTTTGCAATTTGACTTTTTAATTCAGCTGCTTTTGCTCTAGCATCCACAATAGACAAATCAGGAAAACGTCCTATCTTTATTCTATAATATTCTTTTTGAATCATTCTACCTAAATAAAATATTTTACTACCACCATATGATACTATCAAAATTAAGCCTGTTTCTTTGGTATCTCTATAAACATTTCTTTTTGCTTTTGGTGGTTCAATTTTATATAAAGCATCTTTCGTAAAATTTAATAATCTTTCTGTCATATTTTATACATCCAATTAAAGTTAAATTTTTAATGATTTTGTAATGGTGTTATAATGAATCTTTCTAAGTTTGTTAGTCTCTTGTTAATGTAATGCATCATTGTGGCAGTAATTTTTTATCTATGTTCTCAAATCAACACAATCTCTAGGATTACTGGTTAATATACTGGAACCATGTAGCTTAGTTTTCATTCTGTAAAACTATAGTATTTTGAAGTTCCCTTTGTTCTTTATTGTTAGTAGTTTCCCTGTTTAACGGTATGTCCTGTTGCTGTTTTACTAAATTTTGTTTTTCTATCTTCATAAGAAAATTAAACATTATTGCCGTATAGAGTATAGCTATCACAATAGTGATTACGTTAAATACTTTTTCAATTTGCATAATGCCTAGATCTCATTTGATGACCCCTAAAGGCTGCTAATATATAAAAAAGTAGTATTTTTGATCTACAATTGATCTGGGGTCGGGTTAGGAGATTAAGAAGATAGAACAAAATGAATTTGCTCTGTAAATAGAATTTGTGTATAGTCATAACTATAACCTTAATTTTAGTGTTATTGCTAAATACTCAAATAGTGTTTAGCTAATTCATTTTAGCTAGTAAGTACTTTTAGTCGCCAAACTGGTTAGTACTTACTAGTTTGTCATTGTATTAAATATCTCTATTATAATTTTCTCTGCATAATCTATTAACGAGTTATTTCTTTTCTCACTCCTTAAGAGTATATTTATATAAACATACTTTGAATTTTATTATGTATATATGATCTATTTTTGATTATTTTACTTTTAATTAACTATTAATTTTTATTATATAGATATAACTATATTATAGCTAAAAATTATTATCAATATATTTTTTGATATTTTTACTGAAAAATATTAAATTATATGTATAAATAGTTATATATATAAACTGAATTGGTTGTAATTACATGTCTTATACTGCATTACAAAAAAATCTTGAAAAGTTAATTAAAGATCATAATTACCAGATAGCTGATTTAGAAAGAAAGGCAGGGCTGAGGAAAAATAATATTTATAATATTATTAAGGGAATATCCAAAAAACCTTCAGCAGAATTATTACAAGCTGTAGCTGATGTATTTGGGTTAACAGTAAAAGACCTGTTTACTATGGCAACAAGCAGCTATCCATCTCTAACATCAGAAGATTTAGATTTGTTAACAACAGTAGCGCAGCAAGTAATTGCTGAAATTAAAGCACAACAATTAAAAGTTTCAGGTATGGATGTTACCTCAATAATTAATGAGGTATTTGACTATTCTGTGGAATCTAAATTACCTGTAGCTGATGAAAAATTTATCAAATGGATATTGAAGCAAAAATATTCTCAACGCTGAGATTCAGGATAGCAAGTATCATCCATATTTAGTATTTCAATACTTCTAGGGTGATCTGCGCCGAATTTTTTTATATGCTGATCATGAAATTTAATATACCAAGCTTTCTCGTGCAAATGACAGCTAGCTTTGGCTGCGCTTAGGTACATGCTGCTTACTTCATCAACATTACCGATATTTTCCCGGTAGTTATTCCAATAAAAATTTTCTGCATCAAGATAAGACTTAGCAGCCTTTTCATTTTGACCAAGAGCTGCTAAAGCATCTGCTTCAGCAACACATGCTTTAGCTAAATATATATCAGGTGATACTGCAATTTCTCGACTATTATTAGGCCTGCTGGGATCGTTAATAAAGATAGTCTTAGCTTTTTCTGCATATTCTAGAGCTTCTTGAGCATTACCAAGTCCCAGTTTAGCTCTCGACATTTGAGTAAATATACGACCGAATACCTCCTGAGTTTCTTTCTGAGATGGTTTACACATGCGGTACAACTGCTCAGTTTGAGCAAAAGCTTCTTGATATTTCTTAAGATAATTTAACACTTCTGCTTTAAATAAATAAGGGTTTATAAAAAATAGGTCATCAGACTGCAATCCATTTTTAATACATGATTCTATAGCTTTATTAATCAGTTCTAGTGATGTAATATATTTTCCTTGTATAAAGAACAATTTTGCTTTAGCACTAAAAATAAATCCTATATCACTTTTGTCATTTACACTTTTGTTGCACATTTGTTCGATATCTTGAATATTTTTTTCTGCTTCCTGAATTCGTCCTAATAGAATGTTAGTTGTTGCTAACCATAAAACTGTACTATTTTTATAGTTTTCATAGCCTCTTACATCTTCAAATACTTTTTTTGCTTTAGTGATATATTGAACTGCTAGGTGATTATTAGTAGCATTTCTATAATATGCTCCTATTAATTCTAAATATGCAGCATATCTGCTTTTTTCATCATTATTCATTAACCACAATTTAAATTTACTTTGTTGATCATTTTGATTAAACCAATTAACTAATTTTTCTGCATTATAAAGGTCTAAGGAATTAACATATTGTACTATTAATTGTAAATTTAATTCCATTAATTTATATAAGCTTATACTATACTTTTCAGAATTTGATGAAATTACGGCAATATTTTCTGCTATGGTTTTAGAATTTCTAAAAGCCCGAGCTTGTACTATACTTTTTGGTACAGCATTTACTAATCTGGAAATCACCTCATCTAAACAAACCTTATTAACTTTTTCACCATTAATTTCTGCTATTTTTTGAGCTATAACATCATGCATTTCAAAGATAGGATTAGTTTCATTTGGATCAATGTTAGCTATCAAAGCAAATTTAGATAATTGATAAATATCATCACCTAGAAGGTTTTGATCATCAGTGATAATCCGTAGTAAATCTTTAGAAAAAGCCTGGTTATTAATTAAAGCTATCTTATTTAACAACTCTCTAGCACTTGGTTTTAACTCCTTAATAGCTAAAGTAATATTTAACTTAATTTTATCAGTAGATTGCTGGATTTTTTTCTTATATTCTTCTTTATCTAAACCTGGTACTTGATTTAACAACTGCGCACCTTGAACTATCAGGATCGGGTAACCAGCAAATTCTTGGCTCAAGAATTCTGCGAATTGTAAATCGCTATTTTCTAAAATATTATTAGCAAGAGTAATCGCATCATCTTTTGCAAAGGCAGTCATCTTGACTATATTAGGTAATAACTCACTATCTTGAGAACCAAAAATAATATGACCATTATGCTCCCAATTAATGAATTCTTTCACCTTGTAATTTTCTTTAACTTTTAAATTATCAAATACTAATAACCACTTATCTTTGGTTGATAAGTAAGATATTACTTCTTTTTTGACAGAGGATACATCTTCTAAAATTAAGTTAGTCTTAGCTTTCTCGTTAATTAATTTAGCTAATTTTAGAAATTCTTCATTAATGTCTAAATTACAATCAATAAACCAAATAAGCTTATAATGATCCTTATTCTCATAAGCGTACATCCTAGCAAGCTGTGTCTTACCCATGCCACTAATACCAACTATACTTGCTTTCCTATATTTGATTAAATTATTCTTAAGTGAAGTTAATTGTTTAACATGATCCACAAAATAGCTTACTGGTGTCACAAGATTAGATACTTTTGCTTGAGCAACTGCAGTATAAAGCATAATTAATACCATTATTATTAGGAGATATTTTGACATTTTTATTCACTCAAGTTCAGGTAATTCATTTTTTTGTTTGTACTTTGCAAAATTTATTACCTTAGTTTTATCTTTATTAGTGATAATATTTTTACGTAATGCAATTTCTATTATATTTTTTTTATTTTCAGTAAATATTTTATAGTTTAATCCATGTGTCTTTAAAGATTGAAATATTTTACTACAACTTAGTAAAAATGGATCTATAGTTTCTAAAATCAAACTGTTAGATAAATTTATCATTGTTGCTTCTGTTAATACAAACCCTTCGTGAGAAATAATCAGTTTATCAGTAGTAAATGTTATCAATAATGATTTAGGGGTATCACTTTGATCTTCCATAAATTTTAGCACATTATAAACTATACTAAAAATTATTTGGTAAAAAACATGCTGCCCACAATCTATTACTAGTTTATCTGATTTATATTGATATGTTATGGCAGTATATAAAAAATGATCTGCAAAATAATCCTGCAGATAACTAATTAATTTCTTAACATCAATCTCTGTTGTAAAATGATTAGTAAAACAAATTGGAAATAAATAGTTGCTGGGATCTATTTTGTCTAATTTAATTTCCTGATCATGATCAACTTTTAATTGTTGTTTTATATATTCTTCAGTTGCACTTCTAATAAAAAAACTATTTAAGTTTTTACTAGCTTTTTTATATAAATTTAAGGCATTATTCATCTTATTTAGAGCGAATAAATCATCTTCTAATTGTTCTATCTTTAAGATAGTACTGAGCCTTGTTTGCAGATATAGATATAAAATGATAGGACAAAGGATAAGAGAAACCGTTATATTTAAGAATAAATATTTGTATAATTTATTAGTATTACTGAAATAATAATTAGAGTTAGGATTAATATCCAATTTGACTAAAAGCTTTGTATTATTATTAATTTTATGATGTTTGGTTATTAAATAATTATGGTTATTAACATTATTAGTAATTATATTATTGCCATTAAGTTCTATTTTATAAAGAAGATAAGTTGGAAATATTTTGGCAATTATGTCTTTTAAATTCTGTAAATCAAATATCAACATATTTTTGAAATTATTAACATAAAGTGCAGATTGATCGGATAAGATAAAATTAAATAAGCCATTTTGAGTTAATCTTGATTCATTATCTTGATTAATAAATTTCTTAAGGAGCAAAAAAGTTTTATCAAATAAACTTGGATTTAAAGCTGTTTCTATGTCTGTTGCTAATAAAGTGATTATATTATGTTGAACAGCCTCTAGAACTAACTTATCCTTCTCTTTTTGATTATATTGAAGATATTGACATATGCTCATGTTATACAATAAAAATATAACAATAGTCACTATATACGGAATTAACCTTCTATTGAAAAAACGCTGCATTTGACACGGTATTATATATTTCTAGTAATTATGTTAACATAGTTATAAAAAGTAATAGTAGTTTTTTTAGCATAAACCTTTAGTGTACTATTACCTCAAATATTTCTGTTCTAAATAATGAATTAAGTTCTTAATCTATATAAGCATTTTTATCTTACTAAATATAATCTTGTTTTCACCTGTTAAATTTTAGTTTTAACTATTTTTAAACATTTTGTACAAGGTCTATTAATTATTAAAATGGTTTTATCCTAATATTATATTTAGTTGCAAAACTGGATTTTAATATTAACAATGTTGTTATAAGAAGCTATGTTTCTTGATAACTTTATGCTGCTTATATGCTGTTTTTATTACAAGGTATGGCCATAATATGAATAAAGATTGACAGGTAATGCAATTTTACCTACACTTTAAGCTTTAACCTTGATAATAGGGAAAATAATGCCATGAGTGTTCAGGCTGGAGCAGTTGAAATACAAGCTAATAATGCTGTATCTACTTCTTATATAAATGATAGTGGTGGGGTCGCAAAAATTAGAGCGTCTGATTTGGGACCAGAGGGTCGGGAGTTCAAATCTCTCTGCCCCGACCATATACCTCTCAGCTTTTTAGAATTTTATAATTGCCTTCAAAAATCCGTATGCTGCCTATATGCTGGTTTGCAATTAAGTTATAGGTACTATAATTGCTCAAAAACCCTTTCTAGAACTGATGTTCAGCAGGCAGGGTTATGCAGCAATTAGTCAACTTTTCCTCTTCTACTATCGATTATATTTCTGCTAATAGTAACCAATATTTAACCCCGACTATGGATAAGAGGTTTTAGGTTTAGTAGGTTTAATTTGATAAGCAATTAAGGCAGCAAATAAAGAAGCAAAGAAATTTGTTGGTGATCTGTGCTTGTTAGGTCTTATATTAAACTGCTCTTTGATATAGCCAAATATTGTCTCAATGATAAAACGCTTTCTAAGCATTATTTTATCAATTATAGGCATTAAATAGTTCTGCATATTTTTCTTTATACCAGTTATTAACACTAACCCTCGGTGATACAGTCGACAGAAAAGCTCTTTTGATAAGTACCCTTTATCCCCATAACATTTACCTATCAGACCTTTACTCACTACCATAGCTTCAAAGGCCTTACGATCATCTACATTACCTTGAGTAATTTTAATAGCTATTATTTCACTTTGATTGTTAATAATCATATGCAGTTTAAATCCATAAAAATAATCTATAGAACTATGCCCTCGTGCTGCAAGCCCTGCAAAAGTCTTATGACTTGTAATCCTAATATTTTTACATACTGCTAAATAAGTTGAGTCCACATAATATATACCAGTCTTATTGCCACTTAAATAATGCATCATTACTATAAGCGGTATAAATAATGATGGAATTAATTGAATAAATCGGTCATAACATGGTGGGTTGCTGAATAAAGATCCTTTTATTACTTCTGAGTTATAATATAATTTTAAATTTTTATAAGGACTAAAATGATAAAATATCATTATTGATATTGCTTTTTAGCGATAACTTTCCTTCTCTTATACGTTGTCTGTTGCCTTGTAACAACTTATGTTTTCTCCATTCTTGATAAATTTTACAAAAATCATCTACTATTGTAAAAATTGTACTATACTTACACATGTTATTAAACCTTATTGCTTGCTTTTTTTCTAAGGTTTAATAACACTTCCTACTCTTTATTCAACTCTTTTCTTCCTCTCCTTATCCATAGTCGGGGTTACCTACAATATTTGCCACAGCGACCCCAGCATCTGCACAAGAGATTCGCATAATTAGCTGTCACGATCATTATGTTGATATTACTAAATTTAACATCCTAGAGTTGGAATTGCAACAAATAAAAGCAAAGTTACAGACAGCTGAAATAATTCAAATAAATTTGCTCAAAAATATTGGCAATAACATTAGTACTCCTGGTAAGAGAACTTTTGCGCAATTAGTTGCGCTTTATGAGGGGGAGCAAAATCCTGAAGTAAACAATCATTTGTCTAGCATTATGGAAGCGGCTAAAGCTTTGCTGGATTCCTCTAATGATCTATATGAGTTTTTGCAATGTTATACAGGGCTAACTTCTGTAGCTTTAAAAGAATTTAATCCTAAAAAATTAATAGAGCAATCTATAGACAAAGCCACACCAGCCGCACATTATATAAGGGAATAAGACTAGTCTCTAATATTCATTACGAAATGCCAGATGTTTTGGTAGGTGATAGCTATAGATTGCAAGCAATATTGGATCAGCTAGTTGGCAATAGTATTAAATTTACTAAAGAAAGAGTTATCGTAATTACCGCTAATTTATTTCCTGCTAAAAGATTAAGAACAACTGAAAATGATTTTGCTGATAACAGGCAAGCACAAGATGATAGCGATAGGATATTACAGTTTATTGTCCATGATACTGGTATTGGTATAGCTTAGATCAGTAGGATACAAACAAGATAACATACCAAAGGCATAATAGATATGCACACTTGGAGATACATATAGTGTCAGCACCTTAACGATTTATGCCATATCTCTCAAGAAAAACAGCAACATATTTGTGAAGAGCTCGGTAGTCTTAGTTCTTCTACCCAGTGTAAAGAGCTAGGTTTAGGGTTAATGTTTGTGAGACAGATGATCCATGAAATGAACGGTGCAATTGAATTATCAAGTGAAGAAGAAAAAACCACTACTGTTGAGTGTAAAATACCAGTGAAATTACCAAGTAGTACGGATTATACTAGTTAGGCTACAACAGTTGCTGTAAGACTCATAAACTTACAGCAATAGATTATTTGCTTAAATTTACTTAAGTATCCAACTTAATTATGCTATAATTTCTTATACGTATAACGATCTAGAATAATTCTCAAATATAATCAATTAATATGATCAGTAAACTTTCGGATACTAATTCAATACATCAAGCTATTACTCCTCTTCCAGCTAGTAATAAGCTACCTAGAATGTTAGTAGGTACCGATGAGTTTTATGATTTAGTAGTTAATAGCGATGTATTCGTAGATAAAAGCCTAATGATTATGGAAATACTACAAGATAGTGGTAAAGTGATTCTTATTACCCGTCCAAGGCGCTGGGGTAAGAGCTTGAATATGAATATGCTCCAGAAATTTTTTGAGATAGAGTTGGATGAAACAGGCGTACCCTTACCGGAAGATCAGAAGTTAAATAACAAGCTATTTACGGGTGGGACAGTAGATTTAGGTATTAAGGGTCAAATGACTCTTGCGCCTTTAAAGATTAATGGTAATGAATATGCCATGGTTCAACAAGGTAATTATCCTGTAATCTCCATAAACTTTAAAGATGTTAAAGGTAGTAGTTATCAGGAAATTGAGAATGGAATAAAACGGCAAATTATAGGTTTATTTTTACAGCACCAATATTTAGAACGGTACATAAGAAAAAATACAGGGTTGCTACAAGATGTACAAAAAAAGGAGTTGAAGAAATACTTTACAGGAGAACTTGATACAGATGATCTAAAAAGTAGTTTGAAATTTTTAAGTGAATTACTTTTTAGGCACTTTGGTCAGAAAGTTTACATACTAATCGATGAATATGATACGCCGATCAATAGTTCGTACATTAAGTTTGGCTCCAGGCCAGAAGAATTCGAGCGGGTACTTGAATTATTCCAAGGAATGTTTGGTAGTGGCCTAAAAACCAATACATCCTTAGAAAAAGGAGTCATTACTGGCATATTACGTATTGCTAAAGCTAACTTGTTCTCAGATCTAAATAATGTTAGTGAATATACCTTACTTGATGAGAATTTTTCTGAGTTCTATGGATTTACCCAAGAAGAAGTCGATGCATTACTAAGAAAAGTACCAACTCAAACTAATCCTAATCAAATTAAAGATTGGTATAATGGTTATACTTTTGGTGGAGAAATAATCTACAATCCATGGTCAATTATGCAATGTCTTGCACATAAGGGTAAGTTAGATCATTACTGGTTAGATAGCGGTGGTACTTCCCTTGTTGATAAAGCGCTACTATCAGATGAAATGCAGGAAGATTTACAGGATTTAATTACTGGTAAAAATATTACTTCAACTATTGTTAAACAAATAAGTTTTGCTGACATTAATAAACCAGTAGGGCTATTTAGTTTATTGCTATTTAGCGGTTACTTAAACCCAACTGCTAAAAGCCACGAGAAAAATATCTATGAGTTATCCATCCCTAATGAAGAAGTAAAATATATCTATGAAACAAGGGTATTACAATGGGTTACTGATCAATTAAAGATCGATAGTTCACGGTATTATTCCTTTGTTAACTTGTTACCTAGAGGCAAGCTAGAGGAATTTAAAGAAAAACTACAGAAGTGGTTGTTAAACGCCACTAGTTTTCATCAAACAGGCATTACTAGAGCTGAACTATTTTATAGCGGTTTTATGCTTGGTTTAATTAATATGCTTGCACCTGATTATATCATAGAAAGTGAAAAAGAAACAGGGGATGGTAGAGCTGATATTATCTTAGTTCCTCAAGTAGGTAGGGCTGAGAACGCTATTATTATTGAGTACAAGGTTTCTAAGTCTACCGAAGAGCTAGAATCCGTAGCTAAGTCTGGTTTATCACAGATCAATGATAAGAGATATGATACTAAAATCAAGGAACATAAACACGTTAAAAAGATCATAAAGATCTCTATGGCTTTTTGCGGTAAGGAAGTTGCCCTGCAATACCAAATAGATTAACTCTATCTTCCTACTCTACTGAAAACTATTAGTAATAACAGTTAGCCATTAGTTTTGGAGTTTGTTTTAGCAGCCCTGTGCTTTTTAGCTAATAATTTACGGGGATCGAGAGTAGTTTTAGCTAATTGTATAAATTCCTTTAATATAGGATGTTGTTTATTCTGCTCATTCATAGCAAATAGTAGGAATCCTGCAAGTAGCTGATCATCAATAGTCATGGCATTACAACTATTAACGATTTCTAATAAATCCTCTCTGCGGGTTATTAATACTTTTTGTTTTTTCTCCTCAATTTTTTTCAGTTTTTCTAGTGCTGTTACCGGATCTCTTGGCATAATATGGCACTGTTAACAAAGTTCCTTAATCGGCTAATAATAACGTTTTAGAACCAAAATTATTGTAGTTTTTTACACTACTAGTGACTTAAATTTGGCAGATTATCAAAATTTGATAGCAAAAAAGATAAAAATTATCTAGAAAAATTACTTTGTTAACAGTGCCATTAGGAATTTTATTAAAGTTATACCCTTAAAAGGTGTATATTTACCTAATGATTCTAACTTAACTCCAGAAGATTTTTACGATACTAAGCTTTATCAAAAACGACATATTATTGAAAGACTTTTTGGGAGACTTAAAGAAAACAAACGAATTGCTATGCGATTTGATAAACTTGACTGTACCTTCCTCAACTTTATCGCTCTTGCTCTTATTAAAGCTTATAATTTATTTTGTTAACAGTGCCATACCAAGCTATTTTTAGTCAAAAAGACTTACGGCAAGCCTTGCAAAAACTAGAGGATAACACAATACAAGAGCAAGTAATAAAACAAGTAATGAATTCCCCCAGATTAGTAAAATTATACCACCAAGATGGCAAGGTAACAAGTTATTATACTACTGCCGAAGTATAGCTTAAGTCATTGAGGTATGGACAAGTTAAGGGGGAAGAGATATAAGATTTAGGGAAGATAATAAAGAGAGAGAATACATGGCATCACCTTATCCATATGAATTACGCATAAGAGTTATATCGGCCCTAGAATCTAAGATGCCAGTAGCAAAGATAATGGGAATATTTAAGATTTGTAGAGAGACAGTATATAAATGGCAGAAGATTAAAGAAAGCACTGGTGATATCAAAGCTAAGTCTGGTTATCAGAATGGATATAGTCGGAAGCTAATAAAAGATAAAACAGAGTTTTTAGAATTCATGAAGATAAATGAGGGAAAAAGTATAAAAGAGATTGCAGAGCTAATGCCCAATAGAATGTCGAGCTCAACAATTAAGCGTGCTTTAAAAAGCTTTAATTACACATATAAAAAAACCTTTTATCACCCCAAGAGGGATATAGTAGCAAGAGAGAAGTTTCAGGCAGAGATCATCCAAATTCCACAAGAAAAGCTAGTATATCTTGATGAATCTGGGATAGAAGATAACGCCTGTCCTCTATATGGTTGGCATGGCTAATAACTATCAAAATAAAGCAACCTGGCTAAAAGATCTGGCGGCAGACGCATTTTACCAAAAAACCAAAACTCAGGATCAAAAGGAACAACATATTGCAGAAGCTAAAATCAAATATGTATGATTCATGGAGATTGTTTCAAAATAAAGATATGCTAGAATGTCCAAATGGACAAACTACAAAAAACACGTTTAGGCTGGATAAAATCTTACCAAGAATTAAAGGATGCGGGCATAACATGCCGTAGATGCGGTATTTCTAGACCTACTTTAAGGAAGTGGCTAAGGAGATATAAAAAAGATGGTATAGATAGTTTAAAAGAGCATAGCCGTGCACCTCATAAAATAGAAAGAAAGGTAACAATAGACCATGAGAAACTTATCTTGTCGTTACGAAGCGAACGAAAATTAGGGGTAAGGAGAGTTCAAAGTGAGATAAAAAGATTGTATGAGATGCCTTTATTCTTAGCTACTATACATAAGATTTTTAAGAATAGTGACGTTCCATATTTACAGAAGAAGCGCCATTACCGTAAACAAGCAAAAAGGTATAACTGCAAGCTACCAGGAGAAAGAGTACAAATGGATGTTTGCAAAATAGCTAACAATTTATATCAGTACACTGCTATAGATGATTGTACTAGATATAAGGTTTTAGCTTTATATAAAAGACGTACTGCAGAAAATACTTTAGATTTTTTAGATCAGGTAATGGAACGTATGCCATTCCCAATACAGCGTATTCACACTGATAGGAGGCAAGAGTTTTTTGCTTATGAAGTTCAAGAGAGATTAAAAGAATATGCGATTAAGTTTCGTCCTATTAAACCTACTATAAACATTATTTTGTCTGGCACCCTAAATCAATTCCTAACCGGACATATACGGATTTATTAATAATGCCCTTATCTGAAGTAGTTGAGATTTAATCTTACATTTAGTAAAATAAACAAATTATTAAATGGAGATTAAAATGAATTTAAATCAGAAAATAATAAGACCAAAAATAGGATTACTTGAACTAGCAAAAAGCTTAGGAAATGTATCTAGTGCATGTAAGACAATGGGGTATAGCAGAGATAGTTATTATAGATTCAAGGAATTATATGAGAATGGTGGCGATGAAGCCTTGTATGAAATAAGCCGTAAGAAACCCATATTGGCTAATAGAGTTGATCCTATTGTAGAGAAAGCGGTATTAGACATGGCAATAGAGTACCCCGCTTATGGTCAACTTCGTGTATCGAACGAATTAAAAAAAGATGGGATTTTAGTATCTCCCGGCGGCATTAGATCTATCTGGCTTAGGAACGATCTCAATAATCTTAAGAAACGGCTAGTAGCTTTAGAAACTAAAATGGCTCAGGATGGCATTATACTTACGGAAGCTCAATTACGTGTCTTGGAGAATCGTAAGAATCTTAAAGAGGCACATGGGGAAATAGAGACAGAACATCCAGGCTATCTTGGTTGTCAAGATGTTTACTATGTTGGCAACTTTAAAGGAATAGGTAAGGTTTATGGTCAAACTTTTATCGATAGCTATTCCAGGGTGACGGATGCCAAATTATACACAGACAAAACAGCTATAACCTCTGCTGATATGTTAAATGATAGAGTTCTACCTTGGTACGAAGAACAAGGTATTCCTATACTACGTATATTAACTGATCGTGGTACTGAATATAAAGGAAATATAGAACATCATGCCTTTGAATTGTTTTTAAGTATTGAAGGAATAGAACACACCGTTACAAAAGCATATTCCCCTCAAACTAACGGGATATGTGAGAGGTTTCATAAAACCATGAAAAATGAGTTTTATGATACTGCAATGCGTAAAAAGATTTACAATTCACTTTTTGAATTGCAAAAAGATCTTGATACCTGGTTACGTTATTATAATAACGAACGTCCTCATTCTGGTAAGTATTGTTATGGTAAAACGCCTATGCAAACCTTTAAAGATAGTAAAAAATTAGCGTTTGAAAAAAATAATGAGATCTTGTATCTTGAACACTTATCTGACAGTCAAAATTTATCTGACAATCTAATAAGTTAATTTATGGGGTCTGTAAGATCAAATCTTGACTTCTACACCTTATCTCGACGCATTTATAATGGCCTGAAAAAAATGGAAGGTATATTGTCGTAAATGAAGATTGTAAGGTTCTATGTAATAACATCTGCGGATTGACCCATCATTTCTCTATCTATTTTATCAAATACTTCTACAAACAAAGTATTTAAGTTATCAAAAATATGTTGTGAATGTTCTTCCATTTGTTGTATAAATTCGTGAGTCCATTTATATGAACTTGCGCTAGGCATTAGTCTTAAAGATGACTCATCATCTGAAACACGATCCAACGTTTTTGTTAATGTGTTCATTTTTAAGTCATGATGTTTTATTTCACAACTAAATTTTGCATAAACCGGATCTACTTTATTTAAAGCTATTACCTCAATGCTCTTAGTAGCATCATATGGTGCCCGGACATCATTGGCATCTGCAATTTCAGTAATGCACCTTACCAAATAGGCTATACCACCGCCGGAACCTATGCAGTCTATTAAATAAATTTTATGATCTTTAACATACTCTTTAGTAATCCCCATATGTTGCATGTATTCCTTATATATATCGTGTGATTCAGGTGTTAGTATATTTGCAAGGATACCGTGGACATAATGTGTTTTAATTTGACCTGGGTGACCTGAGATCGCTAGAGATACAGTTTTTATATTAGGTTTAGTATTGGTAATAATTTTTTCAAAAGGATAACGAATTAGCTGCGGAGTATTGCCTGCAAATATTACAACATCATGGTCAGAAACAATTTCTTCTATTTTGTGTGCTGCTACTATTACCTCATGTATTGTAGCATCTTCTGATATTTTTGTATTACGGCTTTCTACATGAGGATGAATATAATCCTCTACTATTTTATATTTTGTAATTAAGGTTAATGCGGCTTCCCACTCTTGTTCTGAAACAAGACCAGGTTGGACTAGAGGCTTCAATATTTTTAATTTCTCACTATTAATTGTTTCTTTAAAGAAATTTTCTATTGTATGTAGACATATTTTAGAGGTATTTTCCCATTCTCTAGCTGCTCTAATTTTTTCTATTACTTCCGAATCTACTATAACTTCTATTATTTCATCTTTGTCATTTAAGGTCTTATAAGTAACGGTGTCAGAAGTTACTTGATATGGTTGGGTTATAATTGTAGTATATGTATAATCAGCAGAATATTTTGTAGTATGTATATATATCGAGTTCTTAATAAAGTTTAAAAATGTTGGAGCTAGCTGTAACATCCTAATATACTGTGCTACGTCCATGACAGCACTCCTTGACTCAGTATCTGAATATTCATCAGGCGTTACAGTAGGAACACCGTTTATATCAACTTCTGTTATAGAAGATATTAATTCATAAGGGTTAGTAGGCATAGTGTGTCTTGCAATTAGATTATATTTCACATTAATCTCAATATATACAATTAACAGAGAATTAGTTTGATATTCTGTCTATTAACTAATATATTAATACTTTAAGTCTTAATAATTATATTGTACCTAATGGCTAAATCTCATATTTTCATTGAGGGTCATTTCTACACCATTCAGCTCAACTATCACCACAGCTCTTCACGGTCATGTTATATACATAAGTTATTATATTGTTTCTGAGTAAAAATACTACTTTTAAATATAATTTCTTACTTGACTCTTAAGATAGCATCAAAGCCATTGCTGTACAGCAATTCCTGGGGGTGAAAATTAAACTCGCAAATGCGCGTTCTTCAGTTAAGGAACTTTCGCTGTGACGCAAAATGACTTATAAGAGAATGGTAAACATTTCTTGTAATCAGCTATCCCCGATAAACTCCCTATCTCCCAGCAATGCTGACCTTTTCTCTATGGCACTGTTAACAAAATAAATTATAAGCTTTAATAAGAGCAAGAGCGATAAAGTTGAGGAAGGTACAGTCAAGTTTATCAAATCGCATAGCAATTCGTTTGTTTTCTTTAAGTCTCCCAAAAAGCCTTTCAATAATGTGTCGTTTTTGATAAAGCTTAGTATCATAAAAATCTTCTGGTGTTAAAGAGGAATAGGTAGGTAAATAAACTCCTTTGAAAGGTATAACTGGAATAGCATTTTTCGATTTAATAAAATTCCTAATATTGCCGTTATCGTATCCCTTGTCTGCTACACCAAAGCCTATTTTTTCCCAAGGCAAATCTTGCCATAGTTGCTCAACTGTTTTACAATCTTGTCTTTGATCGGGAAATAGCTGACAATTAACTACGCTATTTTGAGCAATAGATAAATGCATCGTAGTGCCTATCCCTTTCCTGCCTCTTCCTATTGATTGCGGCCCTCTCTTTTTCTTAAGCACCTCCTCCATGTCTATGGATAGGTATAATTGACCCATCAACAAACACTATATCCATTATCAATTGCTTCAAGCTTTGTAATTGGTATAATAAACGCCAAAAAAATCCATTCTCACTCCATCTTTTATATCTTGTATAAATTGTATGCCAATTACCATATTCTGATGGAATGTCACGCCATGATATGCCAGTCCTTAGCACATATAATACACTACAGAAAAACTTATAGTGACTTACTTTTGTGGGACGACCTGGTTTCTTCAGTTCTCTTCTTATAAACGGCTCTATCAATTCTTCAAACTTACTTTCGCTGATTGGATATTTCCTTTCTTCTTTCATAATTAAACCTTCTTACTTGCTCAATTATTTTAACCCCTATTCCTTCTTTTGTGAACTATTTTGTTAACAGTGCCATAACATGCCCATAGGAGTGGTGGTATCGATATTATTGTCTAAGGAAATAAATTCAATACCTTTTACTTTAAAGTCATTTATAAGTTCTACGAGTTTCATCATCCTACGTCCCAAACGATCAAGACGTACAACGCAGATAATATCTCCTTTTCTCAATTTATTAAAAAGTAGAGTTAGTTGTGTTCTATCGTCTTTGGCCCCAGAGATTTTTTCTTGAAAAATTTCCTGGCCGCCGGCTTCTTCTAATTTTTTTACTTGAATGTCCAAATTCTGCTCATTTTTCGAAACTCTTGCATAACCAAATTTCATTTATACCTTACCTATCAATAATTTTGTTTCAAAAACCTATGTTTTTGGTATCCCTAAATAATAATTTCTATTTAAATATTTAAAAAATTGCCTAATAACCTGATCTTTACTGGGGTTAGCTAGAAAAATCCAGCCCAAAAAGCAACAAGTATAATCACCTAAAAACCTATTTCAAAACTAGTACTAATTGACTTGTAGCACAATACCCTATAAATGTACTAGAATACTAGGATTGGCAGAGATAAAAAATAAAACCGCAAAAATGGGTGTTCTTTCACTAGACCCCTAATAATGGTCAAGAGTTACAAAAGATAATGACTTTAAATTATGATCAATTTTTTACCGAAAGTAAGATAAAAGATATTGATAATAAGATCAAGATAGACAATATAAAAAATATTGTTAGCCAAGTTGATCAAAATGATATTTGTGAGAATCATAACGAGAAATGAGATCTACTTAACTCGTATATTCAAGAACAAGAATTAGACAATTATCCTGCAGTAGAGAGAATAGCTGTAGATTATGATAGAAGAAGCCATGATGATTTTAATTAAATGGCTAACTTAGATGCTATGCTAGAATATTTTAAGCATGAATTAACAAATAAAGAGATTTTAGCATATGTACAAAAACCATTTAATTTGGAAGAAGGATCGTTATATAGATGTAGCTTGATAAAATATCACTCTAATAAATATAGGTTAATAATTGTTTTACATCATGTTATCATAGATGGATCTTCATTTGATTATTTTTGTAATGAGTTGACTTATTATAATAATCCTCTTTATCAAAGTATTTTCTCTATAAAAAAGCAAATATCTGATATATCAAAATTATCTAAAAAATTATCGGAATATATAGAAACAAATAGAGATAGTAGTAAGTTATTTTGGCAAACTAAATTAGCTAATGTTGAACCTTTAAGCTTAAACTTTTTAAAATATACTACTAACCAAAGCTGTCAAAAAGAATTATTAGAATTAGGAAATATAGGAGCAATAAGGTTCTATTTTAATACAAAAGTCTTATTAGAATTGAATCAGGTAAGAAGTGACTATAGCATAACTCCTTATTTATTTGGATAAATAATATATGCAATTTTATTAAATAAATATAGTGGGCAAAATAGATTTGCTATTAGTTATCCCATATCAGTAAAAGAAGGTATGGATTTTATATATGGTGCACATATAAATAATAATATTATTCCTTATGATTTTGATAAGGTAGAAAATATTTTAGATTTATTTGAGCAAATTCAGCATTTTACGAAATCATTAAAATATAAGAAAGTAAAACATAGTTACTTACCTGTATATGATATAGTTTCAGTATCTAATAAAGAGATCTTGAATAATTCATTTATCCAGACAAAGTTAAAAGATCAAATTTTTACATTTGAGAATCTAAAGGTAAGTATCAACACTGACACGAATATTGATTTACCCAATGAATTATTATTTGAGCAAGCAATTCGTAATAACAAAATTAATTATCGTGTTAAATATGCAGTAAATAAAATTGATACAGATTTATTAGTCAAGTTTATAGATTGTTATAAAAAGCTTTTTACAGAAATACTGAATAATGTAGTTACTTTAAAAGATATAACACAAATAATATCAGTTAAAAATTGTAATTTACTTTCAAAAGAGTAATATTATCAAATTATAAATAATTTGTAACGGATGTTAATTTATCTACCCAATAGTGGTAGAAGAGGTTTTAGTGAATGGGTGAATATTGTTCTTACACAGAAAGACTACTAAATAAGCTTTTATCCCTTAATGAAAAAGCAAAAAATAAGGTAGATATAAGTGAAATCGAGAAAGCTATTTATTACGCTAAGAGATACCATGGGGATCAAAAGAGACAATCAGGCGAACCATATTACTCTCATCCACTAGAAGTAGCGTATATGATTTCCGATTATCTTTTTAGGACTGACATTTTAGTATCGTCAATACTTCATGATACAATCGAAGATACAGAACTCACAAAAGAAATGATTAATAAAGCATTTGGTGAGTTAGTTGCTACTCAAGTAGACGACTTGACTAAAGTGAAAGGAGATAAAAAAATTAGTTCAGCGGAGATGTTAGACTTATTATATAAGCAAAAAAAATACAATGTATTGTTTATTAAATTATTTGACCGGTTGCATAATATGCAAACTTTAGATGCTAAATCTCCTGAAAAAATTAAACAAATTACAGAGGAAACGTTAAAGGAATTTATAATTTTAGCTTCATATCTAGAATTACCCAAGATAAAATATAATTTTATTGAATTGTACTTTCAGCCATTAGTTCTCAGTGAGTTATGGAAACCTTATATTCAAGGTCCTTTTGAAGATCGTCATCTGCTTGCTCCAATTCCCCAATATGGTATACTCCAAAAGCGAATCCTAAAGTTACCGGAACTATAATTACTAGCAATCCATAGTGGCCTAGCTGTTCTGTTAAGTAAACAAGCCCAAAAGAAGTAATTACATGCATTAAGGTACGGGACAAAGCATATGTAAGACCACCATAGGTAAATCTTTTAAAAATAGGAATATATTTATAAAGTAAGGAGGTGGCAGGAGCTGCATATAGTAAAAGTAACCCAAATAACGATTGCAGTAGAGTAAAATATAGTGGGTCAGTAATATTATTAAATAAGTAGGGAGTTATGAGAATAACACTCAAGAATACCAATAATTTAGCCTTAAGTATTTTGATAGGATGAATGTAGTAGCTTATATAAGCTATTATAATACAACCCACTAAAGCTATAATTGAGACAATAAAGTTTTGATGAATAATTTGTTGGGTAGTATAGCCAAAGGAATTTTTCAAGATATTTCCACAATGAATGTATGTAAAATAAAAACATACTGGATAAGCACAATGTATTAAAAATACAGCAAGAAATGTCTTCTTACTCGTTCTCATATTATAAATTGTATTGGATTGGAGACTACTTTTATCTATGTTAGCGTCTTGAAATACTTTATGTATCTGACGCTTAGCATTAACAAATTCTGGTGTTTCCCGCAATGCAGTCCTGGCAATTGCTCCAATCATCGCTACTCCAGTACCAATCCAGAAGGCGATACGCCAACTTAGTCCATAAGATGTTACTAAAGATGCGATACCTAAAGCAACAGTGCCGCCTAAAATACAACAAACTGCTACCAATGTTACAGTGGGGTATTGTATTGGAGGCTTTGTAATCTCAGTTAAATAAAGTTCTGCTCCTACCACCTCCCCCATAGACGTCATCCCTTGAATCATACGACAAATTGTAAGGACCCAAGTAGCGGTAGAACCAATTTGAGCATAAGTCGGTAGATTAGCCATAACAATACAGGAAATAGCCATCATAAAAGTTGTGATAACCACTGTAGCCTTACGCCCTATACTATCACCTATCCACCCAAAAATTAGCGCACCAAATGGCCTTAAAAGATATGTAGAACAAAATGCTGCAGCTGAAAAGAGAGCTGCAGTATGAGGATCTGCTTTAGGAAAAAATAATTCATTTAACAATACAGCCATATGGACATATAGCATGAGATCGAAATACTCTAAAAATGTTCCTATCGAAAGTAGCCCTACAGCTTCTTTTTGAGACTGATTTAAGTATGTATTCGCCTCTATATTTAAATTTTGCATTTCATACCTTTAGATGTGTTATACTTTGATGCTTAAGCTCTTTAATGCTTCTCTGCACTTATTAGCCGTAGTAAAATGAATACCATGCATTCCTACTGCTTTGGCCCCTTCAATATTTTGGTAAAGATCGTCAATAAATACTGTTTCTTCTGGGATTAATTTATATTTGTTAATTAAGTACAAATAAATATCCTTAGAAGGTTTTAAGAGTCCAAGCTCTGCAGACACAATAATGTCAATAAATTTTTCAAAGAAATTATATTTTTGCTTCAAAAATGATACAATTTCTCTTACATTATCAGTAATAGAGTAAAGAGGCATCCCTAAATCATATACGTTATTTAACAGCTCAATAGATCCATCTATTGGAGTTAAGGAACGTTTAACTTCCATGAGTAGATCATTTAATTGTTCTATAGAAATATTTAGATCTTCATAATATAATATGATAGCCTCTTTTTCGGTGATTTTGCCCCGATTAAGATCAAGCCAAATAGAAGATTCAAAAATCTTCCGTGCTAATGAATGTGGATTCAACTCATTAGGAAAAGTTTTCGTGGTAATATCAATAGGTTGCCACTTTAATAATACATTTCCTATGTCAAACACAATATTTTTTATTACCATCTATGTCTCCTCATTATGTGAAATGCAAAAATATTGAAAAATTATTTTTTTCAATATTATGTATTTTCATTAACTTTTATTTGTCAAATAGCATCAAGCGCTCCAAAATCTCATTTTGGTACAAATTTCTTAGCAAATGAATGATAGCATATTACAGAATAAAAAATCAATAATTTTTTGTATATAGTTGCTTGTAATGAGGATAAGAAAGTTAAAAACCTAGATATTATAGTTACACTTCATGGCTTTGTTGAATAAACCAAATTTTACTTAAATTGCTACTTACCCCAAATTAGTACTTTAACAAACACGTAATTGTTTTTTCATTTTATCAAGGATTCGCGTTCTCATACCTCAAGATAAACTCCAGTTATTAAAATTCAATAGGTGTATTAAACCCGATGTTCGCCTGCAGTCACTACTTCTTGTATCCCATTTTCGTATTTATCTAAGTCAAATAAACTAATAGTGCTTTTATCCTTAGATGTGCAAATCAAATCAGGTTTGAGTGCTATCGATATATTATAATTTTTGATAGCTTCTTTAATAGTAGCAAAGCTTAACTTAAATAAGATAACAGATTTGTTATTATATGCTGCAACATTGTTAAAATTATCTACTTTATTATTGCTTTTAATTGCTGTTTCCATTATTTCGATATTACCTTCATTGGATTGTAAAGAATCATATCTTACATAATAAAGCACTGTATAACCTCTTTTATCTTGAAGGTTAATATGTGAGATTCACAGACATCATTTCAACATTTTCTGTTGATATTTGGTATTGAATATAGGTAATTTTAGCAAGCGAGCGCTCCTTATTTATGCTGGCAAGCTTGCTAAAATTACCTATATTTTGTATGTTCTATAATTGAATTTTTTAATATCCTTATAGCTAAATCCTTATTATATTCATGAACTAAAATTGGTTCTTTGGAAGGATTATACTGCTCACTAACCTCCTCGTGTAAAGGAGTCTGGAACATTAATTCCGCTTAAGTGAGGAGAAGCTGGTTTAATAGGACGAAACTTAATCGCATATTCTTTTAATCTCTCTTGAACTTCATAAGCAAAAAACTCTTGCCTCCTATCAGTGTGAATACGCTGTATTGGGAATGGCATACGTTCCATTACCTGATCTAAAAAATCTAAAGTATTTTCTGCAGTACGTCTTTTATATAAAGCTAAAACCTTATATCTAGTACAATCATCTATAGCAGTGTACTGATATAAATTGTTAGCTATTTTGCAAACATCCATTTGTACTCTTTCTCCTGGTAGCTTGCAGTTATACCTTTTTGCTTGTTTACGGTAATGGCGCTTCTTCTGTAAATATGGAACGTCACTATTCTTAAAAATCTTATGTATAGTAGCTAAGAATAAAGGCATCTCATACAATCTTTTTATCTCACTTTGAACTCTCCTTACCCCTAATTTTCGTTCGCTTCGTAACGACAAGATAAGTTTCTCATGGTCTATTGTTACCTTTCTTTCTATTTTATGAGGTGCACGGCTATGCTCTTTTAAACTATCTATACCATCTTTTTTATATCTCCTTAGCCACTTCCTTAAAGTAGGTCTAGAAATACCGCATCTACGGCATGTTATGCCCGCATCCTTTAATTCTTGGTAAGATTTTATCCAGCCTAAACGTGTTTTTTGTAGTTTGTCCATTTGGACATTCTAGCATATCTTTATTTTGAAACAATCTCCATGAATCATACAGCTTAAATACTGCTCTAACTGACTCACCCCATAAGCTAATTCTTCCACTTTTGCCTTCAAATCACTTGCTTCTACTGCTGCTCTAAAACCGCATTTACTTGCTATGTTTTCAGCAAGCTTAATATAATAATCAGCTATCTTCTCGCCAGCATTACCAGCGCCAGCTAAAGCTCCTTCTTTGGCTAAATCTCCTGCTCCTTTATGTTTAGTAGCAATAGCCCCAAGCCCAGTTATGGCATATTGTTCTTGCCCCTTGACGCTACCGCTAAAACCACTAAACATACTATCAATCACCGCATTCTTGAGATGCTGACTACTTGTTTGCACTACCTTACCTTTAATGCCGTTCATGCCGTCATCACCAAAAATAATACCAGCAATTTTAGTAGTGTAAATTAGCTCGCTCGCAGGATCACTGCAGGATCACTGCAGGACAACACCGCAGCTCTAATAGTTGCTCTTTCCGACGATAAATCTCCTTAACTACTACCCATAATGTGACAATGGGTTAAATCAATGTTAAAGTTCTTGGGTAAATTGCCCCTGCCCACTATACGAATCACTACTGATATTGGCTCACTACTACTACCCATAGAGGTTGAGACCACTATACCGCCAAGCAAAATACCTTTAGAACGTAGTCCATGATTTTTTCTAAATTAACGTTAGAGTACCATTCTTTTTGTTTGTCATAATATAGACAGTTGTTTCATATTTTACCTACCTTTAGTTTTCTGGATTGCCACGCTGGCTTACAGCCGGCTCGCAATGACGTTTTAGTTCTGTCCTTAAAGCATGACACGTATGCGTAAGTGGACAATGCTTAACTTCTCTCTTTAGCCATAATATGCTGCTCTATTAACCTGGCTCTTCTATCGATCTGATCAGCATTAGTTAGCATAGTAGGCCATTTTTCAGTAGCAAAAATCTGAACTCGGTCTAAGAGTCATTGACATTATAGACTGCCGCATCTCTATAGGAATGCCAGCTTTTTCTGCCGCTTTAGTGGAAGATATTATAATCTCCCAGCATAAGCTCGTGATCCTTATTCTGAGCTTGCTGGAGGGCTTGCTTTTGTTCTAAGTCATTCCGGCATTTCTTACCCGCTGAAAAATAATCCATCCCTGATCCTGATTGTAAATCCCTGCAGACTAATTCGTGCATGGCGGAATCTTTTGGCAGCACTGAAGCAAATAGGGATTTGGTCATTTCACAGTCACCTTTGGCAAATTGGTTCATCATCTATTAATACTACAGTTTGAGGTTCTCCATTCTTAGTATCTGATATGTACCATGTTTTATTAGCAAAACTTATACTCTCCCAACGCATAGATAATACATTACTTTTACGTGCTCCTGTATATAAAGAAATTAAAACAAAATCTTTCATTAACTGATTTGTTTCCTCTTCTAACGCTTGAAAAAATCTGGGCGCTTCCTCTTTAGTAATATATCTATCTCTTGATTGTTCTTTATGCTGCTTAATGCCAGTAACAGGATTCTTCTCTAACAATCCCCATTCAATAGCCTTATTAAAGATGGCTTTTAACATATCTAAAAATTTGTTAGCACTATATTTACCAATATGCCTCAGGTCATTAAATGTCTCCTGAATGAATATCAGTTTTTTGAATTGTAGAAATCACTTGAGGGTAAAAATGTTTAGCTTGCCTCCCCATTATAGCAGTATAATATTGATACCTTTAGCAATTTGACTTTTGAGTGCAGCAGCTTTTACTCTGGCTTTAACAACAGTTAAATCAGGAAAACGACCTATTTTAATTCTTTTATATATCTTTTTAGTTTTTTTACCTAAATAAAATGTTTTACTGCCGCCATATGATACTATCAGAATTAAACCTGTGTCTTTGGTATCTCTATAAACATTTCTTTTTGCTTTTGGTGGTTCAATTTTATATAAAGCATCTTTGGTAAAAAATAATGATTTTTCAGACATTTTTATACTTTATTGCTATTTTGCTCAATAGACTATTTCTAACACGGTCCTACCTTAACTATTAATTATGTTATCAAGTGATAATATTTATTATTAGTTCTTATTTTTTAATATGTTTTTAATGAAATAGCAAATCATCTTATCAAAAATCACTATTTTTTATGTTCTCCCAAAAACAAAATGTTATATAGATTTCTGTATAAATACCCGGTAATTTGATAGGGAATAATTTTTTGAGTTTGATTTTTGGAGGCACTTTACTATACTATTTGTCGCAATAAAATGTATTGAGGATATTTTGTAATGAACATATTGTCCAATAAATTAAAGATGCCTTCTATCGGTTTAGGAACATATGGGTTACGTGGGCAAGAAGGAATTAACGTCATTCGTAAGGCATTGGATGTTGGTTACCGTCATATCGATACCGCTGAATTCTATGAAAATGAGGCTGAAGTTGGACAAGCACTGTCCACTTCAAGTGTTGCACGAAAAGAAATATTCATTACCACCAAGGTATGGCCAAACCACTTCCAGCGGAAAGATTTTTTGACGTCAGAAGAAAATTCCCTACGTCGACTTAAAACTGGCTATATTGACCTACTTCTGCTTCATTGGCCGAACGACGAGGTCCCACTTGGCCAGCCGCTTGGTGCATTGGAGAAACTCATTGCAGACGGTAAAGTAAGAAACGGCGGTGTTAGCAACTTCTCAGTTACGCAGATGAAAGAGGCGCGCCACCTCGTTAGTACAGTAGTTTCGGGTAATCAAGTTGAGTGCCATTTGGGCTTAGTTCCGAAAGATATAATACATTATGCGACTGAACACTCTATTGCTATTACCGCATACTCTCCTCTTGATAAAGGGGCAATTACCACACAGCAAGACTTACGCGAATTGGCCAAGAAATATGATAAGACTGAAGCACAGATTGCGCTTCGCTGGTTGACCCAACAAGGAATTGCCGTTATACCGAAAACCAAGACTTATAAACGACTTGAAGAGAATTTGGAATCAGAGCAATTTCTACTCAATGATGAAGATATAGATTTGCTCGGTCGTCTATAATTGGTGACTCGGTTATTACCGTACCTCCATTTTCAAACCAAAAATAAAATTAATCTACTTTCAGTAGTCACTTGCACTTCTGTGGCCGCAAAAACTATATAGTTGTGGTTTATTATATTCATCATTCCAACCTGAGGATAATATTGGTATATTAAGAAACTATATATATCCAAGAAAGCTTCCGATCAAATGATTAATTTTTAATATATAGTGGAGTTTATAATATGGCGAAGCAAGAACATCAAAAAACAATACATAATATTTTGATTATTGGGCCAGGCGTGAAAGTTGATCCAGAAATCAGCAAATTAAATGAAACAAATAAAGATTGGCTAATAATTGGCGATGGTGATGCTAATAAACCAATAACTTTTGAAGATATTAGAGAGAGAATAGATAATGTACTATTAGATAAAAATCCTGTGTTCTGTATACATGCTCATGGAAGTCGTCATAAAGAAGGAGTAGACCATAGAATGCGACTTGATAACCAAGATCCCAAATCTGCACGTAACACACAGGATTTTTTAAAGAAGTTAGAGACACTAACTGATGATCCAATATGTGTCCATTTATTATCATGTCATGGCGGTTCTGCTAATAAGGCTGCAAAAGTTTTAAGGGATGGTTCTATTGTAATAACCTATATAGAAGCTAAAGAATCATCAAATACTAACTCAGAGCATTCTAAAATAAAAGCATTATTACAGCGGACTTATCTGACTCCTTACCAGCAATTTATTCTTGCTTTTCAAGAAAATTTTGAAGGAATGACTTTTAATAAGGTAGAGTCACTTGGCAAGATCACACAATTTAAAACTGTCCGTATACCTAAAGAAAAAGAAATGATCAATATAATTAATAAAATGGAAACAACAAAGAATCTAACAGATTTCTTTAATGAATTTTTTGATGAAGAAGGAAAAAGATTTCAAGCAATGTTTCCAGAAGAAGATGTTACAGAAGAAATTAAGACAGTAAGTACGTTAGGTGGTCAAGATGTAAGTAAAATAGCAACTGGCATTCTAAGGCATATGTGCAGAATAAAAAGGAATGTCAATATAGTATTGTTAGATAGTTTTGTAAAAAAATTATTATCAAATGGCATAGATTTAGATCCAGAAGATATATATGGTTGTACCCCTTTGCATCACTGCGCTATTAAAAACGGAAGTGCGGCGATGGCTAAAATTCTTATTGAGAATAATGGAAACTTAAATTGGCAAGATAAGCTAGGTTTTACTCCGCTGCACCTCGCCATTAAAACAGGGAATACTGCCGTTGCCCAAATCCTTATTGAGAATAAGTCGAACTTACTTTTAAAAAATAATAAGGGGAATACTCCTTTGCACTTGGCTCGAGAGGATGGATATAATATAATTGATTTATTAATTGCGCATGATTCTCCTCTAACGCCTCAAAACGATGACGGAGAAACCCCCTTAGAGATAATAATAAGGAAGGGGTATCCTGCCAATAGATTAGTAACAACCTTAATTCAGTATATAAATAATGCTCCTACTGAGGGTGAAAAAATTGACAGATTGAATAAAAAAATCAATGAATTGCAGCCAGCACAATATGGTAAAGACCCAGAATTATACCAGAAAGTGAGAGATATTCTTGAAAATTTTCAAGAAGAATATGCAAAACAATTAAATCTACCAACAGTAAAGGCAACCCGTAAGAGACAAGCTGTTCCATCTCCTGCAGATAATCTACCGGGCCCTAGTGCAAAGAAATCTAGATTAGATACTGAACATGAACGCAATATTGCATTACAACAAGCAACAGAGGCATTATTACTAGCAAAAGATAAAAAAAATGATAAGGAAATAGCAGAACAATCTGAAATTGTTGCAGAATTGATTGCAGATAATGCTAGTTTAATTGACAAAAAGCAACCTAACAATAGTTCGGGAATACACTTAATAAGCAATAACTTTGGCCATATTGTACAAAACAATATAATCAGGAGCATAGACAAAGCTACTACATATCAAGAAAAACTCATAAGCTGCAGCAATAAAGAGGAGGAAATACTAGAATTACAAGCTCAACTTAACTTACCTGCAAGTAATGTTATTCTAAGTATTCTTCAAGATCTTAAACAAAAAAAAGAACAAATTAAGAAAGATGTATTACCGACGTTAGTCAAGGAGTCAGGTGTCAGTGAAATCCTTAATAAACCAATTACTCCAGACACAAATTATATTAGAGTGAATCCTGGTAAAAAGCATACAGAAACTATAGACAGGTAATTAAAAAGCAGCAATGATAAATTCAAAATGTAAATTACAATAAGTATACCTCTAATTGCATCTTTTGGGTTATAATCTAGCCGTATACTCAATTAACCTAAAGAGTTGGCAAGATGGTTAAAAATTATGGTTTGGAATCGGTCAGTAATGAGAGTACGCAATTTATGTTTGTACTTATCAATGTTACCAAAAAATCTATCTATAGCTTCTGAAAATTGAGCAAAATTATGGTAAAATTTATTATTTGTTACAACTCTATGCATAAACTTCCATAATCGTTCAACCGGATTAAGATTAGGACTGTATGGAGGTAAAAATATTAACTCTATTTTGCTATTTACTAGGTACTCCTTTACTTTCTTTGGTTTATGATACCCAGCATTATCATATATCTTCTCTTAATTAAATTATTAATGCTTTTTTCAATATTTTTATGCTCCTCATATGCTCCTATTATTTTAGGTATAGCCAACATTTTAATAAATATTGACAGATAATGTAAATTTGACTACAGTAAAATCTTTGATCTCCAATAATAGGAAAATATTATGGATACTAAGGTTTCAGCGCCTAAAAACAAGGTAATAGTACTAATTTTACTCTTCATGAAAAAGTGGGAAGTTTGATTAAAAAACGAGGCGCTCTGGTTTGGGACCAGAGGGTCGGGAGTTCAAATCTCTCTGCCCCGACCATATACTTATCAGCTTTTTAGAGTTTCCTAATTTTAGCAAAAATTCCATATGCTGCATATATGCTGCTTTGCAATTAAGTTATAGGTACTATAATTGCTCTAAAACCCTTTCTGAATCTGATGTTCAGCAGGCAGGATTATGCAGCTCACCTTCCGATGCCCCTTTTGCTATTTCTGATAATAATACTATCTTCTATAATTTCGTTGGTAATTTTGTACCACCAGAATGGCGTGATCTGAAAAATAATACTGGTAAGACTTTAAGTAAGACTGCTAAACAATTATTGTCGCTAGTAGTTTTTCGCCTGCAGATTTGTCATAATAGTGGCCCCAATCTGCAAGAAGATGAATTGCAAGAATCATACCATTTCTTTGAACAATCATTAGGGGTTTGTCAAAGACGTATTAGGCAATGCATGCTTGAATTGCAAGAAGGAGGTTTTATTCATCTATATAATGCCACCGTTATCAAACAGCACATCAAATGTCGAAACACCCCATGCATCAAATTGGCAAAAAATTTTCAGCCTTACCTGAAAAAATTTTCGTGTCAACCCGAAAAAAATTTCAGGCAGACAATATTATAGATATTAATAATAAATCTAATATATGGCACTGTTAACAAAATAAATTATAAGCTTTAATAAGCGATAAAGTTGAGGAAGGTATAGCTTAAGTCACTAAGCTGTAGACATTAGTACTCCATGTTCTACCGCGACAAAAAAATCTTTAAAGTCGCTAGCGATTTTTCTTATCTGATGCTTAATCTTAAACCAATAATGCTCAATAGGATTAAGATCATGTCTTTACTTTGACAATTTATTTATTGTGTTAAGATAGCTTCCTCCCCTCACTCGAAGTCGCTCAAATCCAGATCGCTATAGGAGCTCGAATCTCCAGAAACTAATACTGATTGAACATGTGATGGCTGAGCATTTAATGGTGGAGCGCAATCCGAGTCGCTATCAAAACTCCAATCCTCCAAGTCGTAAGAATCTTCGGTAACTACCAATGCCGGTTGAACATCTCCTTCCCACAAACCCCTATCGTCATAAGAATATGAAGCTTCGGTAAATGATAATACTGTTTCGAAATCTTCCTCAGTTGTAGGCAGCTCGCTAAGATACTTACTAATATGTAACGAGCAGTCACGGTTTAACCAAGACAATGGACATGGATCGCTCTGGTCATTCTCTAGCCATATTACTCCTGGATTTTCAGGATTATTACTTTCATTTTCTAAGAATTCACTATCTTTTATTCCAATTGGATATGATGTAACAGCTGCATGTGATAATTCTGGTAGTATTGTCTTACCTACATCTTTTGCCAATAGGAAGTTAATCTTAAAATCCTCCTCCGCCTTCTTTGCCTCATGATAACCAATTACCTGTTTAATGATTTTATCTGCTCTCTGAGAATCTTTTGCCGCTTTTGATAACTCTTTTTCGAGAATTATCTGGTTTACTTTCGGTAAACACTTGATAGCACTCATTGAATTGCTATCAATAAGTTTGAGGTTAATATCCTCTAAATTGTTATCAGTAAAGTATTTATATATTATTGTGGCTACATTGGCAGCTAGGGTAGAATTATGGGAAGTTGTACGCATTAAGTTTACACTTTTCCATGACATTTCACCACTTTCCCTGGCGACAAAACACAAGGATCTACTCCCTTGAAACACATCTACAATATCATCCCAATAGTATGCATCCTTCATTACCATTGCGCCTGAGGCATCACTAAACTTCTCTACCCGCTTTATCGTAGGTGCAAGGCTAAACCCATACTAAATGATTATTGTCTTCTACCATTGCTTTAGCACTGTTTATTACTTCGGGATAATTCTTATTATTATAGTAATCAATAGTGCTGACATCCTTTTGGTCTTTATAGAAAATACCTGCCTCTTCCATAGAGGTATTTGTTCTTAAATGATCTAACCAATCTTTATATAATTTATCATTTTTTATTCCTGCCATATCTTCAATAACAACTCTCTTCAAACTACCCATTGTCAGTACCTCCAAAAGCTTTTGCTCTTGATTATCACAATCTGTAATCTTCTTTATATATAATTCAGCATAGTACCCCACAGATTTTACAGGAGGGTTAAAATAATAAATTGAATAAGTGACTGAGAGTCACTAATCTCCGCTGAGAAACAAGCAACAGGAGGTATTAATGGACTCTCAATCACTATACCAAATATTATACATATTTTTAGATTGGCACCCAGCACGAATTAAAACATTTGCAGAATTAATTTGTGCAGTAGTAAAAGCTAAAACTGTGAGAATCAAAGAATTAGCACTGTATGTCGCTTCTAAAGGCAATTTGCATGCCAAGATTGTTAAAGTTGAGCGTTTGCTTTTAGAACAAAATATGTGCTTTATAAGTTTAGGGAAAATTATTGTTAAATTGCTCTGTCTAACAGGTAAAATTAGCCTTGCCATAGATAGAACCAGCTGGCAATTTGGTATTAAAAATTTGAATTTTTTTGTTGCAACTATCGTTTATGGTAATATTTCAATTCCTATAGCATGGTTGTTACTTGATAAAAAAGGCAACTCTTCTACTAATGAAAGAAAGAAATTGATTGAGCAAATTTTAACAATTATACCTAAGGAAATGATAGAGCTTATCCTTGCCGATCGGGAATTTGTTGGTGAGGAATGGTTGCAATATATGGGTGGAATCCAAAAATTACCTTTTGCTATCAGGCTAAGAAAAAGTGAGAAGGTCAAGCATTTCAACGGTGGCAAGATGAAGTTGAATAAATGTTTTGCCGATATGCAAATGGGTGACACTAAAACTATAGAAAGCAAAATTTACAATGGTATGGCAATTAAAATAACTTGTTTGCAATTAGAAAGAGAGCAACTATTTATTGCTAGTAATGTGCTTATTGGTGAATGTGCTTTGCTAGCATATAAGCAGAGGTGGAGCATTGAGCGACCTTTTCTGTCTCTCAAGTCATCTGGATTTAATATTGAAGATACCCACATTACAGATCAAAAAAAGCTGGAAAAACTATTTGCAATAGTATCTTTATCCTTAGCTATTTGCGTGCTTGCTGGTGACATTAAGAACAAAATTTATCCTATAAAGATCAAAAAACATGGTCGTAAATTATACTCATTATTTACTTACGGATTTGATTGGATAAAAGATTATTTTTATAACTCGTTAAGTGATACCCCTGCTATGTTGTTTTCATTACTACGAAAACACATTATGCATGCCTTTCAACTTCAACAATAAGTGTGGGGTACTATGGATATATTTAAGTTAAATTATTGTATTCTCTCTAATACGATGGCATCATGTAACAAATCTATTATTTTGAGCAACGAAGAAGAGACCAGATCTTTTACTAGAACTATTGCGCAAAAGATCAAATCTAATGATATTATAACATTTTCGGGCGATTTAGGCAGTGGTAAAACATTTATGTGCCGCGAAATAATACAACAGCTTTGCCAAGTGACCCTTAATGTTACTAGCCCTACGTTTAATTTATTACAAATATACAAAGCCCCGGAATTTATTATCTATCATTTTGATCTTTACCGCATAAATCATATAGAAGAAATTTATGAGCTAGGGATAGAAGAAGCATTCCATGGCAATGTTTGTTTAATTGAGTGGCCTCAAATAATAGAAAAAATTTTACCTCGTCCAATTACTAAAATTCATCTTCAAATAGTTGAAAATAATAATAGGTATTGTAGAATTGATTATTTTGAATAAGCGGTAAGTTACTCTAGGTTGTGTGAACATTTCTATGTAATGAGTAGTATTTATAGGCATTGTCGCTTGCAGCACCACAGAGCACTAGGTGTACAGGGAGGGTTCGAGAACGAAAATAACAACAAAAATCAATCATTAGATAGAAATTTCCACAGAACCTAATGAAAAGTTATCCCACTACTAGGGTAGCTTTCTCGATCTTGAGAAGAGCTAGATTTGCCAAAATATATAGTAATCCATATTCCTACAAGAATAATACTGCAACCAATTAAAAATGAGCTAGACGGAGTTTGTTTCCAAATTAGCCATTCAAATACTCCTCCTAACAACACGTTAAGATAAGAAATGGGAGTAGTAAGGCGCACAGGAGCGAATTTATAGCTTAATGTTGAACATAACTGATAGATAGAACCTACTATACCTATTAGTACTAGCAATATTATGATATTAGTAGACTGAGGAATCACAATTTTTATTAAACAGAAAGGGGAAGTAATAATGCTGCTCATTAAAAAGTAATAAAATAACATTGACATGGTATCCATGGTTTTGCCAAGTAAACGAATTTGAATAATTGATATAGCCACAAAAAAAGCGGAAGCGAAGGCAAGTAGTGCTCCAACATTAATAACGCTGCTATGGAGGTCTAAAGCTATTCCTACCCCAATAAAACCAATGATATTCCCTATAATACCTAATTTAGTCATTTTTGCTTTAGTTAATATGAAGGCAAATATAGGCACTATTAAAGGAGTAGTATTTGCTAATAATAAGGCTTCCGGCAGAGAGGTTTTTTGTACAGCCATGAACAATAGAGACATGCCTAATAAAGCGGTAATAGTACGCAATAAAAATTTAATTGGATTATGTAGCGTGAAGTTGAATCGTCCTCTAGACAAGATAATGAATAGCATCAGCACTAATCCAATCAAAAATCGTAGCCAAATTATTTCATATATGGGTATCGCAGTCCCAATTAACTTAACAAATACATTCATAGTAGTAAGAGCAATTGCTGCAAGTATCGCTAGTAATGAACCAAGGGCTAGAGAGTCTCTCATAATATTTATGTAATAGTACTTACTATTTATCCTATTCTACTATAAATGAATATTCTACTATAAATGAATATTCTACTATTTTAATATTAATACGTTAAATTCGTATCCATAGTTTGATGCATTTAAATCTGTTTTAATCTTATTTTTTGAAAAAATTTTTTTATTAATTTTTCAGAAACATCAGCTGAAAAACCACTATATATCTCGACCTGATGAAAACAGGACTTACTTTTGAAAAAGCGTTCCCTACTCTCGATTCCTCCTTGTTTTGGATCAGTTGCTGCATAAAATAGTCTGCCTATTCTGGAAAAAGCTATAGCAGCTGCACACATTATACATGGCTCTAAGGTCACATACATATCATATTGTGATAAATTTTTACTTGATAATATTTGGCATGCTTGGTTTATAGCTATGATTTCAGCATGCAATAAAGAATTGTTTTTCTGCTCTACCATATTATGTGCTCTTACAATCACTTCATGGCTTATTCTATTAACTAATATAGCCCCGACTGGCACCTCATTTTTATTAAAAGCAATTTGAGCTTGTTTTAAGGCCTCTTCCATAAAAAAATTATTAAAATAGACTTCTTGCATAATTTGCTCTAGCTCAAGAATTTGTAGGAGATACGTAGCTCAACCAACAGCGTACTTAAATGTGTGTACTGATTAGAGACTAGACTTGACACACAAATTACCATCCCAAAGTAGAATTATACAAGAAGTCTAATTAGAGAAGGCCAATATTTTCACGATAATTAACTGTTTTTTCGTAACCGTAAGGATCTAAATGGATAATTATTTCTGCTCCTGGAAACTGTGACAATAAAGCATTACAAATTTGATCACTAATACCATGAGAATTATACAAAGTCATCTCCCCATCCATTTCAATGTGGCATTGAATAAATGGTTTATTAGCAGCATATCTAGTTTTCATTTCATGCACACCTTTTACTTCACTAAATTTACTAATTATATGGATAATTTTTTCCCTATCTTGGTCAGGAAATTCTTCATCTACAAGGTTTTTAAAGGCTTTGCGAAATAAAGCATATGCGGTATAGATTATATATAAAGAAATACAAGCACCAAATAAAGAATCCATAAACCAAAATCTAGCGCTTAAATTTATGGAGATAATTATCGTAATGTTGGTTATTAAATCTATAAAATAGTGTAATTTATCTACTTTAGTAATTTCAGAACTAGTTCTTTTGATTACATAAGATTGATATATAATCAAAATAATAGTGAGAATAATACACACATACATTACGTTAATTCCATAATCCAAGTTAGTCGGAATAGACTTATCGAGAAAAGACTTAACGGATGAAATACAGGTTAATATTCCTGAAATAAAAAAGAATATTGCCTGCGAAAAAATTGTTAAATCTTGGATTTTTTCATGCCCAAATCGATGATCATGGTCAGGGGGTTTTAGAGCAAAACGAATAGCAATCAGGTTAATAAATGAAGAGGTAAGATCAAGCATTGAGTCAATTAATGAGGCTAAAACTGACTGAGAATTGGTAAGAAACCAAGCATGTAGCTTAATTAGTAAAATTAAAACAGCTACAATACATGAGGCGTAAGATGCAGATTTGATTAGCAATTGATGCTCTGAAGTAACCATATAAATAAATATTTCAATTGTGTTATAATAGGAAATACATTAATATACTTAAAATAACTCTAACCTTAGAGTGTGTCAAACCTTAATAGTTATCGACTTTTTAATTTCTTAAACAATTATTCTTGATAACATTCCAATAGAGTTAGACAATTAAGTTGTGGGTTGTATTCAAACCCCACAATATAAGACGCTAGTTAGTAAATAATAAACTTAATTTTTTAACTTTAAAATATATGGTTCGTATGAATTTACCCACTAAAATTATTGCAATTATTTTAGCAGCAACATCATTACAATCTTGTTCAGGAGATATGAATAAACAAGGGGGTGGTATGTTGCTTGGCGGAGCCACAGGTGCTCTGATAGGAGCTCAATTTGGAAAAGGAACTGGGGCTCTAGTAGCAACGGGTGTTGGAGCTCTAGCAGGGGCATTTATTGGAGGACAAATCGGCAAAAGTATGGATGAGCAAGACCGTCGATTAGCTCAACAAAGTGCTCAGAGAGCATTAGAAACTAGTGCTGTCGGTCAAGAAACCCCATGGCGTAACCCCGACTCTGGTCATTATGGCTATACTGCTCCAATGCGTACTTATAAAAATAATTCTGGAGAATATTGCCGTGAATATATACAAGTAGTGACGATAGGAGGTAAACAACAAAAAGCTTATGGTAAAGCTTGTCGTAAGCCAGATGGTCAATGGGAAGTTGTTAATTAGCGCTTAAATATTTCTGGAAGACTAGTAAGGGTTCGTGTATGCGGAGCGCGCAAGATAAATTTTAATTTTATTTCAATTAGAAAAAGGCGGCAATATACAATAGTTTGTTATTGCCAATCAAATTAATATGGTGGAATAAATTTAAGAATAATGTCTATAATATTATCGCCAGGTACTATATTGATAAAATTTAGCAATGTATCCAAGCGTTTTGGAAGCAAAACTCCTATTTCTAATGTAAGTTTTACGGTCAAAAAAGGGGAAGTAACTACTCTAATTGGTCCCAATGGGGCAGGTAAAACCACAATAGCTAGGCTAATTTTAGGATTAGATCGCCCTTCTTCAGGTACTATAACGACTCAGGCGAATTTAAAGGTTGGGTACGTTCCCCAAAAACTAGATTTTGCTTCAAACTTACCAATTACTGCAGAAAAATTTTTATATTTATTAACTAATAATAATTTACAAGGAAATTGGCAAGAACTTCTGGATTTCGTTAAATTAGCTGATTACAAGCAACAAGATATTTCGGAGCTCTCGGGAGGGCAATTTCAAAAATTGGTTTTAGCTTCTACTTTACTAAATAAACCAGACTTAATTATTTTAGATGAGCCCACTCAATCTCTAGACGCCACTAGTCAACAAGAATTTTATCAACTAATTACTCAAATAAAACAGCGATTACATATCACTATATTTATGATTTTACATGATCTATTTACAGTAGTAAAGAATTCTGATCAAGTTATATGTCTTAATGGACATATATGTTGTAGCGGCAGACCAAATGAAGTAACCCAAAACCCTGAGTTCTTGACTACTTTATCTTCTATTGGTCTTTATGTTCACAATCATGATCATAAACATTAATAAAATTTTTGATATTATTATTAATAACATCCTAGACTAATTTAGTAGTAGCTAATAATATGGGATTGATGCCTATTAACTGCCATTTAATTATTTTAATATATTTCTTGTGAGGGGTTTGTAATGTTATATAATTATTCACTATTGAAAGGGACTATTGCTAAAGACTTAGAAGATCACATTAAAAATAGCAGAACACATTATAATCTGATAGTAAATGCTGATAATTTAGAATATCAAGTTAATATTGACGTACAATCTACTATTACTCCTAATGTCAAAATGCTTTTTATTGAAGAATTTAGCAATAAGATATTAATTTCCTTAAATAAGCTAGGAGAAGAAGGATTATTTTCATTAAATGACTTTACTCCAGATTATCGACTTGATTATTTAAGGAGTAATATTTTCCCCTGTGAAGATCTAGAAAATATTCAACCAAAATCATGGCAAGAAATATCCAATATATTAGATCAGCATATTAAGGTGGGCCGTCAAATTTATTGTTTAGGAGACTATTATAATAATCAACAAATAAGAGAACATGTGCCTCATGGTTTAATGTTACAACAAAGCTATCCTGACTATCTTCCGCCGCAAGGTATCCATGACACACATATGAATCAAGGGGTGCCCTTAACCATGCCACAAAGTAAAAGCAATGGTATTTACCAAGATGGAGCTATATTTCTAAAAACAGATAATAACACTATGAAAGCTTTTTTCTTTGTATTTACTTCTCAATCCTGAGACACTGATCAATCTGGTAACCCGGATTAGTGCTCAGTGATTTTACACGCCAGCAACTGGAGCATACTGCCTGTAAATGAGAGTATGGACTGATAATTTTAAAACATTGTTGTGAAATAGCGATATATTTGTTGATGAAATTTTTCTATGAGCATAGAATAACCTGTAGATAAATTACAATTTTTACTGTTGTAATTTAACTTATTATACTTTATAAGTCATAATCAAATTTATGATTTTTTAGATGCGATAGGGCCCAACAAGTCAATTATCACTATTCTTGAAATCAACTATTATCAATATAAAATAAATCATTATGAAAATTTTAATTTTAGTTATTACTTGTTTGTGTTACTCTTTAGTAAGCAATGCAGCTCCTAGTTCTTCCTCTAGCCTTAAAAATTTGCACCAATATGCTTTGTCAATTGGTAATGAAAATTTTGATAATAAGATATTATCATTTTCTAAGTATTTTCTTTCAAAACCTTACGATACAGAAATAGGGAATAACTTAATTATTTGGGATCAAACAAGAAATAAAATTAACCTAATTAATCTAGATAGTTTTGATTGTTTTAGCTATCTCGAAATGGTGTTAGCTTTGTCAAAAATACAAACCCCTAATCCTAATTTAGAAGAATTTACTAACCAGTTAGCTGATAATTTAGCAACAATAATGTTTTCTTCAGATAATATTGATTATGCTAGTCGGAATCACTTTATGGATGAATGGCTTAGGAATAACAAAAATATTATTGAAGAAAATGTTTTTACAAAACTTAATTATTCCAAGTTAAAGAGCGCTAAAATTAATAAAGCAGGTTTATTAAAAAACCAAATTAAAAATTATGCAGATAAAACATTAAATGAAAGTCAAAGTCAGCAATTTATTGATAAATATAACAATTTAATTAACGACTCTACCCCTTATGAATCAAGCATTAAATATATAAGCTTTTCAGATTTTTTATTACATCAAAAAGAGTTAACTCAAGATTTACAAGGGAAAATATATATAATAACCATAATCATGGATAATCCTAAGTTACTAGAATTAACAGGCTCTGAACATAATATAGCCCATGTTGGTTTTGTATTTACCAAGGCAGGTCAATTATATTTAAGGCATGCTACTTCTGTGGGATCTAAATCAGTAGAAGAAATATCATTGGTAGATTATGTAAATGCTAAAAAACAAAGTAAAGTTTTAATAGGATTCACTTTATTTAATTTACAAAACAGCCCTCAACTATAAGATGAGTGCTTATAGGGCTAGTCGATCTATAACAATATTTACGTAGATCTTGCACTGGCAACAATCCCCAATATTGTACATATACTCGATGAAAATCAAGAATTGCGTTGTTGTCTTCAGGGGTCAAGGTAGCAACGTACTTAATATGTACTGCTTGCGCTTCTTGACCATTTGTCTCCTGCTACTATCTTGATTTTTATTCTATCGTCTATCAACTCTTTAGGTGCAAGCACTATACCAAAACTGCCAGGTTGACATCTCTTTTACTAATTTGCATAGATACCCTTTTGATCTTACGAATGTTTTTCTAACATTTAATTATTTATTTGTATATAATAACTGCAATTCTATATAAGAATATTGTGATATGATCAGCTATTTTGCCCTATTGGATATAGAACAAAAATATGATATTGATTTAAATACATTAAATATTCAATATTTTGCTATGCAGTTAAAATATCATCCAGATAAGGCTCAAAACATACAAGAAAAGCAAAACAATTTAGCAATTTCTATTGATTTAAATAAAGCTTATCAAATGCTAAAAGATGATCTGCTACGCGCTGAACATCTGTTACTTTTAAATAATATTCACCTAAACGAACCATATGTTAGACAAGGGCTGAAGGCGGAACAGCTAAATGATATTTGGTGTGATTTAGAATTGGTAGAAAATACTCAAGAATTATTAGAGCTGGAACATATTTTAGAAAAAAAAGTAGTTGAGCAAGAACAATTGCTTCACTCTTTAACCGATGCTTTTAAAAAACAAAATATGCAGTCGGCCCTTGATTTCACTATAAAACTTAAATATCTTAAGAATGTAATTAACAGCATACAATTGAAAATTAATTCATGCAAATAATAGAAATTAGTGAAGTAGGAACGGCAGGAGTAGGTGAACATACAAAACACCTAGCGGTAGGTATTGATTTTGGTACGACAAATTCTTTGATTGCATTTTCTAAAAGACAAGTACCGATGGTGGTGCTAGATAATAAATCTAGAGAGCTTATCCCCTCAACTATAGGATTTCAGAAAGGAGAGTTTATTATTGGGGAGACTACAGATAAAGAAGTAGGCCTACTTCATTCTATAAAAAGATTATTTGGTAAAAAATTATCTGATTTGCAGGCTAATCCAGCACTCTTGGCTTTAGTTCAGGAGTATATTGATGTAGAGAGTGAAATTTTACGTATCAGATTTGCTGATCAAGCAATGACTGTACCTGAATTAGCTGCTCAAATATTTCTTTATTTAAAAAAACAAGCTATTAGCACATTAAATTCTGAAATAACCAAAGCAGTCATTACTGTCCCAGCTCATTTTAATGATGCTGCTCGAGGAGAAGTAATGTTAGCGGCAAAAATTGCCGGTTTTGAGGTGTTAAGGTTAATTGCTGAGCCTACAGCTGCGGCCTATGCTTACGGTTTAAATACGAAAGCGCAAGGGTGTTATTTAGTGTATGACTTAGGAGGGGGTACTTTTGATGTATCAATTTTAAATATGCAAACAGGCATACTACAAGTAATTGCCACAGGTGGAGACAATATTTTAGGGGGGGATGATATTGACCATTTAGTAATGCATTATTTTTGTGATAAATATCAATTGGGCAAATGTAAAGAATTAATAATTCTAGCAAAAAGCGCTAAGGAGACACTCAGTTTTCAGAATAAATTTACCGGAGTTTTTAGGGATAACGTAGTAGAATTAAAGCGAGAAGATTTTGAGAATCTAATATTGCCATTAGTGAAGCGGACCTTAGATATTACTCAAGATACTTTAACACAGGCTGGCAGACCTAACATTTCTGGTATTATTCTTGTGGGAGGCTCAACTCGGATACCTTTAATTAGTCAAACTTTAAAGCAGAAATTTAATACGGTAATTTTTTCTGATATAAACCCTGATAAAGCAGTAGTGTGGGGGGCAGCTTTGCAGGCAGAAAATTTAACCAATGTCAATGCTCATTCCCTATTAATAGATGTAGTACCTTTGTCATTAGGTATTGAATTAAATGGTGGTATTACCGACAAGCTTATTCTGCGTAATACTCCTATACCTATATCTATTACTAAGGAATTCACCACCTCTGTAGATAACCAACGCTTTATGAAATTGCATATAGTACAGGGCGAAAGGGAGATGGCAGCAGATTGTAGGTCTTTGGCAAGGTACGAGCTAGAATTACCTTTAATGAAAGCAGGGGGAGTGAGGACCGAAATAACGTTTTCTATTGATGCAGATGGTATATTATCCATAACAGCTTTAGAAAAAAATAGTAGTGTTTCTCATGCTATTTCTGTAAAACCAAGTTATGGTTTAAGTGAAGATGAAATTACTAAAATTTTAGAAAATGCTTATCAAAATGCGGCTGAAGATCATCATAAAAGATTATTACAAGAAACAATAATGGATGCGCAGTCGTTAATATATAATGTAGAGAGTGCGATTAAAGAAATAGGAACTCTTCTTAAAGAGGATAAAATAGCAAAAATGCATCAGGCTATTCTTATTTTCAAAGAATCACTAAAGTCAACTGATCGTGATTACATTATAAAATGCAGTCGAAATTTTGAGAGTACTACCCAATCAATAATTTCAACTAGATTAAATAATGTTGTTGCAGAATTACTAAAAGGTAGGCACATTGAATAGCTATAAAATTAGCCGAGAAGAGGCAATATTATATTGTATGATAAAATTGGAGGGTCTTGTTCAATTTTATTCCTTAACCCTTACAAAAAACTGGAAAATTGTTTTCGCAATTTTGATAGTTGTTGCAAGTAATAGTCAAATGATCTATGGAAGATAATTGGGGGAAATAATTAATGCCAAAAATGACTTTTGTTCTAGATAAAGAAGGTACAGAAAAAACGGTAGATGCTCCTTTGGGGCTATCTGTTTTAGAAATTGCTCACCATAATGATATAGATCTTGAAGGGGCATGTGAAGGCTCACTCGCTTGTGCAACTTGTCATGTGATTATAGATGAGGTATTTTATCCTAAATTAAACAATCCTTCAGAAGCAGAGGAAGATATGCTTGACTTAGCCTTTGGTCTTACCCATACTTCCAGATTGGGATGTCAGATTATCATTAATGAAGAGCTGGATGGGTTAAAGGTTTACTTACCCTCTGCTACCCGTAATATTAATTTATAATTGAGTATCATAGTGATTCGTAAAATTTTAATTTCTATATTTCTATTATATAGTTTAGTATGGTTTGCTACCGCCCATATTATTAAAGGCAACATTGTAACTGCAATACATAATTCAGAAACAGATAATGTCAAGCTATCTTATAAACAAATCAAGATATCAGGTTTCCCTGGCCGTGTTCAGGTTCACTTAACTGAACCAAAAATACAGTTTATCGATCATATTAACTCAAAAGAAATAACTACCGATAAAATTACTTTTGTTCTTGATTTGAGCTTTAAAAAAGCTAATCTAATTTTAGCTAAAAATATCATCCAGTTAGAGAATGTTGAGAAGAAAAAGCTTGAATATACTGTACAATCGAATGATGATATTGTAACGTTAATTAAATTTAGTAAGCCGGTATATAAATACTTAAGTACAGATAGTTTGAAATCTATGATAAAATTCTTGCAAGTAAATAATAAATTCTTATCTATTATGTATGCAGATAAAGAAAGCGCTAATATTGCGGATTTATCTTTTCTCATTAGCCAAGTTAAGTCTGGAAGAGATCATGATATCTTATTACAAGTAGGTTTATTATATTCTTCTTTAAATGATATTTTTAATTTTAAAAAGGCTGCTATAGACTTTTCTATATTGACGAAAGTTTCTGATGATGAAAATACGAAGCTAGCCACTGTCAAAAATTTGAATATTGATCATTTCCAGCTTACCTGTGATGAGAATGCCCAAATATATTTAGCAGGAGGTTTACAATTTGCGGATAGTCAATTACCAAAAGGTAAGTTAACTTTTGAATTAACTAATTATAATAATGTAATTGAGAAATTAATTCCTATAAATTTGTTATTACCTAAAAAAATCTTGAAAATAATTATTGAGCAATCAGTTAATATAAGGCAGCCAGCAATAGTTAAAGGAGCAGCACCTAAATTAAATCCACAAGAAAAAATAAAACTAGATATTAATTTTTCTAACACAGGGATTTATATAGGGACAATGAACCTGTTAGAATTGAAGCTAGACGAGAATAAAGATAATAATAATCAGGAAGAAGTCGAAGAGAACACAAGCGAGATAAATACAATAAAACCAATAGATTAGACTTCCTGCATAAGCCCTAAGAAGCTGTCGGGGTTTTAAGGGAAGCCGCGGGTCGAAGAGCTGAGTACGGGGGTGGGGGTGTACATGAAGGGGTGTGGCCACTTTTTGACTACAAAATTGCTAACTAGAGCGAACTATATGCAGGCATTCTATTAAGTATAAGGGAGAAAAGTGTAGGTTAATGGATAAGCTATTAAGTTCTTTACAAGATTACATTAAATCTGGCCAGTATTTCCTTGATTCCAGAGAGTGGTATAATACTAATTATATTTATCCTCTTGTACAAAGGTCAGTATTATTCTTATTTTTTAGCATCACATTAATATTATTTATAGTGGTAGCGGTTAGTGTGAACAATTTATTGCCAATAACGCGACAGGTGAGGTATGCTGTTAATTCTGCAACCTTTAATAATGCCACAATAACTAGTGCCCAAGATATAAAGAATGATTCTCTCAGTTCTATTGCAGATATTATGATCAGAAATTATTTACTCCACCGGGAGTCATATGATTATGATTTATTACATCCACAATTTAATTTTATCCAGAATAACTCTACACGCATAGTTTTTCTGCAATTTGTTAATTTTATGAATATTGACAATCAGCTATCACCTGTAATGCGTTATCAAAGAAATTTTAGGCGTTCTATTAAGATAGGGTTAATTACTTATCATAAAAATAATAGGGCGGAAGTAGAATTTACTTCAACAGTAAAAAATATTTCTAATGAAATTTTAGAAAATATGGAATGGAAGGCTATAATCCATTTTGAAATAGATCCCATTAATATACATTTACCACCCAACTCAAAATTTAATTTTGTTGTAACTAGTTATAAGCTAAAATTAATAGAAGATAAAAGTAATAGATAAATGAAAAAACTAATAGCATTTTTCACCTTAATATTTTTTGTAAATACGGTATTAGCAGTTAGGGAGTCTAGACCAATGCCTGTTGATAGTAGAATTAGGGTGATGATATATAATCCTGATGATGTATTCAAATTTACTGGTTATTATGGTTATCAAGCGAGTATAGAACTAGCAAAAGATGAAGAAGTGGTAAGTATCTCTATGGGAGATACTACTTCTTGGCAAATAGTACCAGCAGGTAATAGGATTTTCATTAAGCCTATAGAGCAAGATGCTACGACTAATATGACTATTATTACTAATAAAAGAACCTATTTTTTTGAATTATATGCAGCCGAAACATTGGATATGAGAGATCCTGAAATGGTATTTAACTTACGGTTTATTTATCCTGATGATGATAAAGCTGGGGATTATTTGCAAAATTATACGGCATCTTCTGCCTCTGGTCCTGATTTAGCACACCCAGAAAAATATAATTTTAATTATTCCATTAGTGGGAATGAATCAATCGCTCCAATTAAAATTTTTGATGATGGGATATATACTTATTTGCAATTTAGAGATAAAAATGCTGAAATACCAGCTATTTTTGCAGTTGATGATGCTCTAAGAGAATCTATGGTAAATTATCGCCTGGCACAAGATAATGCTAATATGGTAATTGTCGAGCAAGTATTTCACAAATTATCAATACGTTTAGGGAAAAAAATAGTTTGTGTCTATAATGAAGCATTCAAACCCTATTAACTACGAAGATTAATCCAAACTGAATTAAAACTGGCTATCGATGTAAATACATTTAGCTCTGCACTTTATACCATGAAGATTTAATTTGTGTCCACACCACCTAATATCCCAAGTGGCGTTCTAAAACAGTAAGAAGAATTCTCGAAAGGTTGGATGCGCTAGATTTAGCAGATCTAGGGAACACATGCTCCCAACTAGCGACAATCTAATGTTTTGGCTGCAACTTGGAAGTAGCCTTTAATATCTTTGATTTAATGATCATGTTTCTAGATACTCTATATTTTTCAAAAGGTTTGTATTTTTTGGCCTTATTAGTATTAACAGCGGGCTTATTTATAATGCTTAGTAGCGATAATTATGTGCGTAAAATTGTCGGCCTTAATATAATGCAAAGTTCAGTGCTAATTTTTTATCTTATTTTAGGTAAAGTGAATGGCGGAACTGTGCCCATTGAACGTAATGTTAATCACTATATAGATCATACTTCATCAACTGAACATGATGTTCAATTAAAGACTAAAAGCCTAGATGAAAAGATGGCAAGTCTTAATGCTAATGCGCAAAATAATCACAGCTTACGCTATACGTTACGCTCAACCAATACCAAAAATATTGATCACATCTTGCACCATTATCAATACTCAAGCCCAGTGCCGCAAGTATTAATGTTAACTGCTATCGTTGTAGGATTTGCTACATTCTCAGTAGGGCTATCTTTGATTTATCTTATTTCCAAACAATTTTCTACTATATCTGAATCTAAAATTCATTTCACTGAAATAGAGGGAGAATGATATTAATTAAACATTTTCCAATATTACAAGTCATATCTCCACTCTTAGGAGCATTATTCTCAATATTAACTTTTCGTTATATCTTAGTTACACGAATAATAGTAATCCTATCAATTTTATTAAGCTTAGTCTTCAGTATTTATGGTTTATTGGCAATCGACCCTTCTATTACCTATGATTTTGGTAATTGGCAAGCACCAATTGGCATTGAATATAAATTAGATTATCTAAACCAGCCGCTCATTATATATATTAATAGTGTAATATTATTTTATTTAATTTGTTGTAATAAATTAATTAAGGAAACTGTCCTAGAATTTATTGATAAAAAAAGGCGATCATTATTTTATGCTATTTTATTATTTGCGCACGCAGGTTATCTAGGAGTATTAAGTACTAATGACCTATTTAACTTATACGTATTTATTGAAATATCATCTCTTAGTACCTATGTATTAATAGCACAAGGCAATAACCCAAAAGCAGCAGTCGGGGCCTTCGACTACCTAATGCTCGGAACTATTGGTGCTACTTTAATATTAATCGCTATTGGATTTTTGCTCAGCTATACTGGCAGTCTTAACATGACCGATATTTCTAGGCTTTTAAAATCTAATTACCACTCAAAAACAGTAATAATTTCTATTAGCTTCTTTTTGACAGGCGCTCTCCTGAAAACCGCTCTTTTTCCGATGCATTTTTGGATGCTTAGAGCTTATTATTCGGTAGCTCCGGTAATCTTAATTTATATTGCCGGGATATCTAGTATAGTAAGTATCTATATAGTGCTCAGATTTATCTATAACATTATTGACTATAATGTTATCCTTAATATTTTCCCATATTTTATTAAGCCGTTAGCTATATCTACTATCATAATATGTACTTACTTTGCGGTAAGAGCACACCGAATTAAAAATATTCTTATCTACTCGTCAGTTTCTCAAATGGGATATATATTTTTACTGCTAGGTACTCCGCAAGGCAACAATATTATTTTCCCATTTTTATTGGCTGATAGTATTAATAAAATAGCCCTATTTTTAATAGTTGCTAGTAATGAATTATATAGTTCTGCTACTTTAAAAAATGCTGGAATATTATGGCGTTTTTTAGTGGCCTTTAATTTAATTTGTAGTTGTGGCTTACCAATAAGTAGTATGTTTATTATTAAGCTTACTATTTTTGAATTATTGTTGCTACAAAATCTGTGGATTGAGTTTCTCATTATAATTAGCAGTTCCTGCATAACTTGTCTTTACCATTATAAAATTGCTAAAAAGCTATTTTTTGAAGAAAATATTAGTAAATATAACCTGATACCACTACCATCGCCTATTAATCATTATGGACTAATTTGTATTAGTATAGGTCAAGCAATATTAGTGATATATTTAAGCCGCGTACAAATTCTCTATAGTACGCTGGTGAATAATACGATGTTAGGTGGGTAGTCAGTGAATCCTATGTTTTCTCCTAATTTTTTGTTCTTTTCTACCTTATTTCTAGCCTCATTAAATTTAATCACTCCTTTTATTAGTCGCAATGATAATAGAATACGTAATTCTTTGTTAATTATTATCAGTTGCTTCTTCTTTATCAATATCCTAATTATTAATTGGTTATTTTTAAAAGGAATCAGAGCCCAACAATCAATAAACTTAATAGGAAATTTCTCGCTGGGACTGCACTTAGAAGCACTAGGTCTAATTTTTGTAACCTTAATAAGCTTTTTGTGGATTTGTGCTCTTATTTATACTATCCAATATTTAAAGATTAATATTATTCACAATTCCTCGAATTTTCTATTTTTTTTAAATTTTAGTGTTTTAGCAGGGGTAATGATAGCATTATCCTCTAATCTGTTGACTATGTTTACTTTTTACGAAATATTAACTTTAGCCACTGCTCCTTTAATTGGACACTCGGGAGGCGATAAAATTATATCTGGCATGTATAAATATTTAAAAACACTGATAATAGCAGGAGCTATATTATTTCTGCCTGCTTTAATGATTATTTATACCAAAGTAGGCCATGGAAATTTTATAACTCATGGTTTCGTGGGAAATTACTTTTCACCCAATCAAACAATAATTTTATTTTTTATGTTTATTTTTGGGATTGCTAAAGCAGCTTTGCTACCAGTGCATCAATGGTTGCCTGCCGCAATGGTAGCACACTATCCAGTAAGCGCCTTATTACATGCGGTTATAGTAGTAAAATCGGGACTTTTTTGTATTTATAAAATTCTGCTATATGTTTTTGGTCTTAAATATTTACACTCTGTTTTTACTGAATTAAATATTGCTATTTGGGTCCCAGCTTTTACCATATTATATAGTTCATTTAAAGCACTACAAAGCGATAACATCAAAAAGATTTTAGCATATTCTACAATTAACCAATTAGGTATAGCTTTACTTAGCGCTTTTATGTTTACCTCCAAATCTATGGGAGCGGCCATTTTACATTTATGTTCTCATTCTTTTACTAAAATTTGTTTGTTTTATGCAATGGGATGTATCTATAGTTTAAAAAAGTCTGCCCAGGCTGTTGACCTGCTAGGGGTTGCTGCAGAAATGCCTAAGACCAGTTTTATTATTGTTTTAGCAAGTCTATCATTAATAGGGATTCCTCCTTTTGGCGGTTTCGTCAGTAAATTTTATATTATACTAGCAGCAGTGCAGCAAGACCAACTATTAGTTGTAACAGTACTAGCTTTAAGTACTTTATTTTCAGCTCTGTACCTAACAAAATTGATATTATTTCTTTATAAAGCTGGAGATCATAATTTTAAGTCTGTTATTCTAGAACATAGTTTACCTACTCCAATATTTATTAGTTTAATTATTTGTACAAGTAGCGTAATATTATTTTACTTTATACAAATATATATTAAAAAGTTTTTAATATATATTGCTTAGACTATTAAATATATAAATGTCATGCATTACTTGCTTTTGTTAATTATTCTTCTTCCCGCATTTACTTATATATTATATTCCAGATATAATATGGCATTTTATGTTCTTTCTGTCATTTATCCACTAACGAGCGCTTATCTATTATTACTTCCTACAGAAAATAAGATAGTGAAATTTTATGATAATTTGTCAGTTAATATTAATGATGAAAATAAATTAATAGGCCTTGCCTTTATTATAGTAACCTTAGCTACTAATTTATATGCAATTAGTCAAAAAAGAAAATTTGAAGTCTTCGTTGGTAGTGTATATTCTTTTTGCGCCTTAATTGGTCTATTTGCTGGTGATTTTATTTCGTTATTTGCTGCTCTAGAAATTATGATGTTATTGGCCAGTATATTAATTTTTTGTGGTCAACATAAAAATAGTACTATGGCAGCAAGGCAGTATTTTTTGACACATTTACTAGCTAGTACCCTAATTTTAATCGGCATTAGCTATATCATCAATCAAAATTCTAGTATACAAATTATTCCGTTAACTACATTAATAGAAACCAAGTCTAGTATATTTTATTTTTTAATCCTTAGTGGCTATCTAATTAATATTGCTGTTCCTCCTTTTTCGGGTTGGATGGTCAATTGCTATCCTTACGCTTCAAGCTCTGGAATCATATATTTAACTAGTTTTACTAGCAAAGTAGCTATTATTATTATTTTGAAATTGTTTAGTGGTTTAGAAATACTTAAATTCTTTGGATTATTGATGATTATTTATGGGGGGATATATGCGTGTATTGAAGATAATATTAAAAGAGTAATATGCTACCTTACTATTTCCCAGCTTGGTTTTATGTTAATTGCTATTGGGACAAAGTCAGACCAAATTGCTTGCTCTATCCCTGTTTTTTTATTTCTTCATATATGTTATAAAGCTTTATTTAGTTTATATGTAGCAATATTAACAGATAAAGAGCTAATAGAAAACTTTTCGGATATAAAAATAGCTTGGTCAATTAAAAATCCTTTATTATTAGGAAGCTTGCTGTTAAGCATTTTATTAATAATTTCCTTTCCTATAATTTCTAGTTTTACCATTAAACTGTTTATAACATCAATCTTAAGTAAAGATATCAGCTATTATGGTATTTTATTTTTAAAAATTATAACCCCTATAGCCGTATTTTCTACGATTAAATATAAAAATATTAGTAGGGGCTTTTCTCCTAGTTTGAGCGTATTAACTAAGTTGAGCTTATTTACGATGTTATTATTTACCTTGATTATTAGCGTCTGGTTAGAACAAGGTTTTAAGTTACTCAATTTATCCTATCCTTTATCAATTTATAAGGTAAATTGGCAAGAGATAATAGACCAGCTACTAATTATCCTAATAGCGATTTTATTGACGAAGCTGGTTAATAGAATAATTTCTAGACATTCGACTTCTAGCATAAATCTAGACTTGTTTCGCGGCACTGAGAAGGTTTTTCACATGATCTACTTTAAATATCATCATAAAATTACTCAGTCAGAACACTGGGATGTAAGAGAGGAATATAATATTTTTAATAGCATAGATAAAACAACTTTACGTAAAATAAAATCTTTACATAATCAATCCACAAGTTTATTTATAATCATGACTTTATTAATTATGCTTACTATATATTTAAGTTCTAGAATGAATTCGTTATAATGCAAATTCCATGTAGGCAATAACCATGTTATATTTAAATGACTCAAATCTTTTTGACAAAAACAACCCTAAGATGACGTCTCTAGAGATAGCAATATATATAATTGTCGGTATTATTACATTGGGCATCCTAGAGATATTGCTAAACGATCAGAATAAGGAGAATAAAATAATGCCACCTATAGCGCCTAAAATTGATTATAGCTTCACATTGCATAACCAACAAATTACAGATGAATATGCCTGGCTCCGCGACTCTAATTGGCCAAATGTTCAGGAAAAACAAATTATTGAATATTTGCAGGCCGAAAATAGTTATGCAGCACAATTCTTTACTCCTCTTCAAACTGAAAAGGATAAAATTTTTGAAGAACTTAAAGGTAGAATTAAATTACTTGACCAATCCGTACCTGTCAAAAGAGATGATTATTACTACTATACTAGAACTGAGGAGGATAAAGGATATCCTATACATTGTAGAAAAAAATATTCAATGTCAGCTGAGGAAGAAATTATCCTTAATGTTAACCTTATTGCTCAAGATAATAAATTTACTACAGTACGTACTGTATCTATCTCACCTGATCATACATTAATGGCGTATAGCGTAGATTTTACTGGTGATGAAAAGTTTACCATCAAAGTTTATAATTTACAAACTAAAGAATATTTAGCAGATGAAATAAAGAATGTTGGGGGTAATATAATTTGGCATGAAAAGCTCACAGGATTTTTTTATATGCCTCTTAATGAGCATTTGCGTCAAGATAAGCTAATGTTTCATATATTAGGAGATAGAGTAGAAAATGATCAGTTAATATTTGCCATACACGATCCATTATATCAGCTGCATGCTCATAAATCATCTAGCAAACAATATGTCTTTATTAATGTTAGTGGCCATAGTACTAATGAAATGCATGTGATTAAGATGAAAGATGAGCATTTTCATACCCAACTTATCCGGCCTCTTAAAGAGGGAATATTTTACGATATTAACCATAATGGTAACAATTTTTATATTAGAACTAATGAAGGAGCTAAAAATTTTCGGGTAGTACTAGTAGATATAAATAATTTTCAAAATAATAGGTGGGATAATGATTATATTCCGGAAGATCCTGCCAGATATTTAACCAGCTGTAATATCACGCAAAATTACTTAATACTTAATTATAGGGATCTCGGATTAGCCTTGAGTAAAATAAAGCATCTTAAAGATGGGACTGAAAAAGTGATTCATTTTCCAGATGCAGCTTTTTCAGCTATGGCTACTTCTACTAATTTTGCAGAAGATGATATCAGGGTAATTTACTCTTCTCCAGCCCGCCCAAATACTACCTATAGCTATGATTTTAATAATGACAAACTATCAATATTAAAAATCCAAGAAATACCTAGTGGTTTTAATTCTGACGAATATATAGTAGAGAGGATATTTGCTGATAATGAAGGTGTAAAAATACCTATTAGCCTATGGTATAAAAAGTCATTATTTAAAAAAGATGGTTCGAACCCCTTATATTTATATGGTTATGGTTCTTACGGGGTAGGTATACCTGCAGCCTTTAGTAACTCACCAATATCTCTAGTAAATCGTGGTTTTGTATATGCTATTGCACATATTAGAGGGGGAGATGATCTAGGACATGATTGGTATGAAGCGGCTAAATTCCTGAATAAAAAGCATAGTTTTAATGATTTTATCGCTGCTGCTGAAGCTCTTATTAATCAAAAATATACGAGTAAAGGCAATATAGCAATTGGCGGGGGAAGTGCCGGGGGTTTACTAATGGGAGTAGTCATGAATCTACGTCCCGAACTATTTAAAGCTGTTATAGCCCATGTACCTTTCGTAGATGTATTAAATACTATGCTCGATGAAAGCTTGCCCTTAACCCCTGGTGAGTTTAAAGAATGGGGCAATCCTAAAGAATTAGAATATTTTAATTATATTAAGTCCTATTCTCCTTATGATAATATTAAAGCACAAAATTACCCTAATTTATTTATTACGGCTGGCTTGTCGGACCCGAGAGTCGGATACTGGGAACCAGCAAAATGGGTGGCAAGGCTGCGTGCTATGAAAACAGATACTAATATTTTATTATTAAAGACTAATATGGACACAGGACATCAAGGCGCTTCCGATCGTTTTGATTGTTTAAGAGAAGCAGCAGATGATATAGTATTTATACTAAAAATTTTTAATAAACTTCCTACATAAGGGTTTTAGAATTTGTTATGCAGCAATTTAGCTTATATCATACTAGCGAAGGCTTACTTTACAAAACTGCTTGCCAACTAGTTGAGAAATCTTATCATAATCAGTTTAAAATAATAGTGTTAACTCCAGATATGGAAGTACAAGAAACACTAAACAAATTAATATGGACTTATTCTAGAAAACAATTTATTCCTCATGGCAGCAAGCTAGATCCCTTGCCAGAAAAACAACCTATATACTTAACATCTGAATTAGAAAATCCTAATAATGCTAATATATTAATTATCTTAGCACCATTTAATATAGAAGAAATTTTAAGCAACTCTGCTTATATTGCGCATTTTCAAAGGATCATTATAATATATGAGTTGATAGTGAATGTAGATAAAATAATGAAGGCAATATCTCACCTCTCTACTACCTCAACTGTTGAGTGTTATAAACAACATCCTATGGGTGCTTGGACTAAACAAGAATAGCATTAATAATACATTTACTCATGAAAAAATTATCGTTTCAGCAAATTATATTGGCATTACAAAATTATTGGCAAGATTATGGATGTGCTATTTTGCAACCCTATGATGCGCATGTTGGTGCCGGAACCTTTCATCCTGCTACTATATTGCGATGTTTAGGTAGTAAGCCTTGGTTTGTAGCCTACGTACAACCATCGCGCAGGCCTAGTGATAGTAGATATGCATTGCATCCTAATAGAATGCAACATTATTATCAATTTCAAGTTATATTAAAGCCGTCCCCTGATAATATTCAAGAACTCTACCTTAAGAGTTTAGAATGCCTAGGAATAGATCTAACTAAACATGATATAAGATTTGTAGAGGACGATTGGGAATCTCCTACTCTTGGTGCTGCGGGTCTTGGCTGGGAAATATGGTGTGATGGGATGGAAATATCACAATTTACTTATATGCAGCAAATTGGCGGTATTGGGTGTCGTCCAGTAGCTGGCGAGATTACTTATGGCTTAGAACGTTTAGCTCTATATATTCAGGCAATAGAAGAGGTAAAAAACTTAGATTGGAATGGACAAGTGGGAGAAAAAGCTCTAACATATGGTGAGGTGGATTTTGTAGCTGAAAAACAATTTTCAAAGTTTAATTTAGAATTGGCAGATGTGTCTATACTATTTCAACATTTTATAGATAGTGAGAAGCAGTGTAATGATTTATTAGAAGCAGATTTACCTTTTCCTGCTTATGATTATTGTATTCATGCTAGCCACCTGTTTAATTTATTGAATTCTAGAGGAGTAATTAGTGTTACTGAACGAGCAGCCTACATATTAAGGGTACGTAATTTAGCAAAGAAATGCTGCTATAAATGGGTCGATTCTCATAATATAATTGCTAGTTAATCGGATTTATATACCATTTCCGAAAACTAATTATCTACGTTCGTCGTACTTCATGATCTTCTGCTCCTCACATATACGTCTGTACGCGCAGGTAGCGGGCACTCGTACTCCTAGTGCTAATTTAGTTTTGGGGAAATGGTATTAGATCTTATAAGACTTCTATAGTAACAGTATTCTTGGTTATTTCGCATTTAAGCTGAGATATTAAGTTAATCTCTATATAGAGTAGCAATATATGTCATTAGGAGAGTTATTAGTAGTAATATTAGTAGCAATAATAGTTACCAGACCTGGGGATATCCCCATTATTATCACAAAAATTCAACAGTTGAAATTATATTTCTCTGGTATTCAAAATAAAATAAGATCTTATATTACGCAAGATATTGGAATGGATAATAGTATGTTAGAAAATTCCCCCGAACAATTAAATTTTTATTTAGAAAGAATCATTAATATGCAAGGATATTATGAAGGGGATTACTCTTTAAATAATCTCAAAGCTAAGCATAATGAACTGATTAAATTAAAGCGTATTAATTCACTAAAGCCTGATCAATTGTAGATATATATACTGCTCGCACCTGAAGAGTTGATAGACGATAGAATAAAAATCAAGATAGTAGCAGGAGACACATGGTCAAGGAGCGCAAGCAGTACATATTAGTACGTTGCTACCTTGCACCCTGAAGATGACAATGCAATTCTGGATTTTCATCGAGTATATTATCGAAATTAATTAATAGGATTTTTTAGTTGTGCTAACAAAGTGTCTAAATTAAGTCTTATTCTACTTGCTCGCTGGGCTATAATAATAGAGTGAATTGTATTCAACGCAATCTCAAACTGGTCATTAATCACTATATAATCGTAATGTCTGGCATACTCTATTTCAGCATCAGCTAATTTCAAGCGAGATGCCATTACTTCGCTGTTATCTTGTCCTCTATCTTGAATTCGTTGTTTTAAAGTATGAATGCTAGGAGGTAATATGAAGATAGTAACAATATTTTTTAGTACTTGCTTGATAGCTAACATACCTTGATAATCTATATCAAATAAAATATCTTTATCTTGATTCAGAAGGGTTATTATAGGAGTCTTGGGTGTTCCATAATAATTACCATAAATATGGGCATATTCAAGCAACTCTCCACTTTTAATTGATTTATCAAATTCATTAGGGGTTTTGAAATAATAATTAACTCCATTAATTTCATTAGGCCTTGGCTCCCTAGTAGTGGCTGAGATAGATAATTGTAGATTCTGGTCTATTTGTAATAAAGCCTTGGCTAAACTGGATTTGCCTGCAGCCGATGGTGAGGATAGAATAATAGCAAACCCTCTATGCGGAATTGATAATACCATCTTGAATCACTCATTGCTTGTTAACTGTTATGGGCAAGAGGGATAAATAGTTAATAGTAGGTTCTGTGCATATTACCTATACAAGTCTATTACCTTGTTTTTCATTTTCGAATCCTCGCATACACCCTAGTGCGCTGTGGTTCTGTGAGCAAAAAAAATCTACTCATTAGATAGAAATGTTCACAGAACCTAGCCCTAAGTGTCTATATGCCTGTGGGATTTAGCCTGCTGACACTTAATTTTGCAAGATTTTTGTTGCGCTCACATATTCTTTTTATACTGCTTTCACAACCTCACCTTTAAATTCAAGTGTCACCAACTAAAGAACGCAAGACTATACCTTAAATTCTTAATCACTGCCAGCAAAAAGTTAAACTATAAATAATAATTTAAAATTTAAGCTTTGCACCTATTAAAGCGACAGTACCTCTAGTTTTTGCTTTAGGAGCATCTACTAAATAAACAGGTTTACCTTTAGCTTGGAAATATGATATCTCAGCATAAGGTAACATCCCTGGAGTAATTAAATATTCAGTACCTAGACTTACTGCATCTGTAGTATTTTTATACCTTAGTGATCTAAAATATGAAAGACTTGTCTTAATAGGGCCTTGAGTATAGGCGACTGCACCATTATAATATTCAGTAACCCGACCAACTTTATGATATTCTGCACTAGTTAAGCTTTTTCCTAGGCTGCCATATGAAGCACCGCAAGAAAAATTACCATAAGATAACACTGCCCCTATATTATAAGCCTTTAAGTTCGACAGTTTACTTTGGGATAAAATATTTTTATCTTTGTCATTATCTAATCTCAAGAGCTTACGAGCTGGTTTAGCAAATTCTCCAGTGACTGCTACCTGCATTGCGACATCGTCTAATAGTTCGCGTTGATATGAAATACCAGCGGAAACAGCATCTTTAACATTTTGGTTTAGTACTATCACATTGTTATTTTCTAACACACCTAACTCAATAGTTTTTATACCCGTTTTTGACTTACTGCTAAAATTTTTATCTTTAATATCTAAGTTTTTTAGGTCTGAGTTTCCCCCAGTATTGGCAGAATCAGGAGTATACGAAATACCAAATTGAAAACCTTCCATTTTAGGAGTATAATAAGATACTTTTCTTGCAGCTTCTGTTTTCATGTTCATATCGTTAAAGCCATTAGAAAATGATTCCATATAAAAATTATCTGAGGTATCAAAATCTGGCTTTAAACCTTTGTACATCATATGTGGGCTATCAAGCTGTATATATTTATTCCAGTTTGTACCGGTAGCAGCCACTACTTTATAGCCAGTGACACGCATTTTAGCACTAGCATCATGAGGGGACCCTAACTCCACTTTTCCATAATCTGTTTCCAAGAACAGATGTGATCCATTCGCACTTACTCCGGTTTTCACCTTAGAGGTAGGCATTAAAACTATCTTCGCACCAGCAACCACATTATTAAGTTCTTGTCTGATAGTGGCAGAGAAAGCAGCTTCCGTAAAAAAAGCCAATCTTTTTTTATTATCAGTAATATTCTTACTTAGACCTTGTAGTTTATTTTGGTTGCTATAACCAGCTTGAAAGCCAAAAAATCCTTCTAATTTTATTTCTGTATCTGAGGCTGCATCAGTAGGAAAACTACAATCAGCGACAACAGTACTGGTAAGGCAAGAGATGCCTAAGAGCATTAATAACTTTTTCATTATATACCTAAAATATTTACATTATTTAATATAGCACTCCTAAAACTTTCTTATTTCTTAAGAAGCTACTTAGGATTGAACTTATAACTACCGTGCATAATACCATTAAACTAAATTTAATATATCTAAAATTGGTAAATAATCATGTTATCTGGCAGTATTTTTGCAGCCAGTGTTAAAATTATCACTTATATTTAATAATTTGTGCGTGTTATTTGTACATCTGATATTTTAATATGTAATTATTAAATATAAAAAATATTATACAAGGTTAAAAAAGATAAAAGTTATTTAACCCTAATTTACAAAGACCAACAGCAATATACTTGCATGTTCTTCAGAATTGGATTTATAGTCAATTGATGAGAAGTTGGTGACGTCGTTACTCGTCGCTCGCCTATTATCTATAGGCTTCGCTCCATCGCGCCTAGCACCAAATTTTCCTGAATTGACTATACAAATGAATGGTGAAGGAGCGAAAGCGATAACCAGATTAAATTAATGTTAAAAATTGATACCTTGTCGAGATAAAGCATGTTTTGAGTTGAACTTAGTAATGACTAAGATTTGTTACCGTTAGAGAACTCTGTACAATATAGGGTAGCGTAAGATTAGAGACAGTGTAAGTTGCTATCCCATAAAGAGCAAGAGTTTTTATTAATTAATATTAATAAAAAATTTTATTACTTTTATTTTTTAATTATATCATTTATATTAAGAATTTAATGAAATTATAATATATAACTACTATGACTATTATGTCGGATAAGTGGATTAAGAGGATGAGCATCGAACATAATATGATTATGCCTTTTTCCGAAAAACAGGTTAAGATCAATGGCCTAGATAGAATTATCTCTTATGGGCTATCTTCTTATGGCTATGATGCTCGAGTATCCACCCAGTTTAAGATATTTACTAATATTAATTCTACTATTGTTGACCCTAAAAATTTTGATAAGTATAGCCTGGTAGACAAAGAAGTCGATGTGTGTATTATCCCTCCAAATAGCTTTGCCCTAGCAAGAACTGTAGAATATTTTATCATCCCTAGAGATGTGTTAGTAATATGTGTAGGTAAGTCTACTTATGCCAGATGCGGTATAATAGTCAATGTCACGCCCTTAGAACCAGAATGGGAAGGGCATGTAACCTTGGAATTTTCTAATACTACTCCGTTACCTGCAAAAATTTACGCTAATGAAGGTGCCTGCCAATTTTTATTCTTTAAAGGCGATCAAATTTGTAATATATCATATGCTGAACGACAGGGAAAATATATGAGACAACAGGAGGTTACTTTACCCATAGCTTAAATAATTTCAATTACCGATTGTGAAATGATTAATAATTTGTTATAAATAGAAAAATTAAGTGATTATGTGCGGTTGATTTTCCTGAATATTTTTAACAAATGACTCTTCCCAATCAGGAGGATTGTAAGATTACGTTGACACAGGAAGTAATGGACAAGGTACGGTCTTATGACAAGCTCTGAAGCGAACTGGCTATTAGTGGAGATTATGTTACTTTTTTGCTTTCATTTTACCATGTCTAGTCAGCAATTGCAGACTAGTATTCAATAAACTATAAATATAAGGACCACTTAAAATTATGACTGAACATAAGCACCAAGAAATGCCCCATATTTCTATAAATGCTCAATATATAAAAGATCTTTCTTTTGAAAACCCCAATGCTCCTGGCTCATTAGGGGCTTTAGAGCGTAACCCACAAATTGACTTATTTCTAGACCTTAATATTGTTAGTTTACCTGAAGAGAATTTTTATGAGGTAGAGTTAAATATAGAAGCTAAAGCCAGAAATGAAAATTACAAGCTGTTTATAGTAGAGTTAAAATATGCAGGTATTTTCAACTTAATTAATATTCCTGCAGAACAGCATAAGATGGTATTAGCGATTCATTGTCCTGCAATGATTTTTCCATTTGCGAGAAAAATTATTTCTGATGTGACGCAAGATGGGGGTTTTCAACCGTTAATGATTGATCCCATTGACTTTGGGACATTATATAATAAAAAATTGCAAGAAGAAGGTGGGAATTAATCAGTGCTTAATTAGACTTCTTTTAGAGCTCGCTTCGGGTAGGGAATTTGAAGGAGACCCGAGACGCAAAACCACAGTATACGTGAGGATTTGAGCTTAGCTTCATTGTCCAAATTACCATCTCGAGTAGAATTATGAAAGGAGTCTAATGCTGTGGCTAGACTTAGACTCCCTAATATTCCAAAAATTATCTGCATTTTAGTGCTGTGTTGTTACGAAGTATCATAATGTTTTTAAATATTTAATGTATTACTGATAATTGTTTGCTCAAATATAACTCATGCTAACAATTAAATTTAAATAGAGATACAAAATTAGATCATATAAATTGACTATAAGAGATAATATTTTATTATTGGTAGTATAATATTGTTAACTTATAGTTTATTAATAATGAAGGGTAGTGCAAATACCCCAACTAACAAAAATAAAAAAATTAAATGTATAAAGGAGAAAAGTATAATGAGAGTACTTCTGATAGAAGATGATAGTGAAGTAGCGAGTTCTATTGAACTAACGTTAGCTTCAGAAGGAATTATTTGTGAAGTAGTAGAATTCGGCGCTGAAGGGATAGAGATAGGTAAAATTTATAACTATGATTTAATTATCCTAGATCTGATGTTACCCGATATAGATGGGCTTGAGGTATTATTACGATTACGTTCGGCTAAAGTAAAAACTCCCATATTAATTTTATCAGGCCTTACTACAGTTGATCAAAAAATTAAAGGTCTTACCAGTGGAGCAGACGATTATTTGACAAAACCCTTTAACCGAGCAGAACTAGTGGCGCGGATTCATGCGATTAGTCGTCGTTCCAAAGGACATTCGGAGTCGGTGATTAAGTTTGATAAGGTTACGATGCACCTTGATACTAGAACTGTGGAAGTGTCCGGGACAAAGGTGCATTTAACTAATAAGGAATATGCTATTCTAGAGCTATTAGTGATGCGTAGAGGGACAGTCTTAAGTAAAGAAATGTTTTTAAATCATCTCTATAGTAGTATTGAGGAACCTGAAATTAAAATTATAGACGTTTTTATATGTAAATTACGTAAAAAATTAGCTGATGCTGCTGGAGGGACCAACTATATTGATACAGTTTGGGGGCGCGGATATATGCTAAAAGAATATAATAAAGAAGAAGCAGTGCCGCAGAATTCTGATAGTACTATAGATACATCTGCAGATTCAGAATATGAAGAAGATAAATAATAATAAAATTCTTTCGAAACGTACTTTGAATTAGGAATTTGCAGGAGATGAGGTGCATGAAACCGCAGTGTACTTACATGTACCAACTTGATTTTTTAATTTTAAACTTTTTTATTTAAATTTAAAAAATCATAGTTGATACATACCATGAAGGTCTAGGGTGTTCACGTACTATAAGTACTGCTTGCGCTCCTTGACCCTTTGGCTCCTAGCACTTCCTGAAGTTGATTCTATCGTATCCAACTCTGTGGGTATAGTTATATACCAAAAGCTTAAAAATTATTTCACCAATTTTTCCAGTTATTCTACCTATAGCGCCTTTAACTGACTGTGAGCAAAAAGCCAGTTTATGTGAAGTCGCTATTCCATAAAGCTTATGCAAATTGGTGAGGTGGATAAGCAAATAATGCCATTTCCCAAAACTAAATTAGCACTAGGAGTACGAGTGTCGGCTGCCTCCGCGTACAGACGTATATAGCATAAATTAGTAAGATGTAGACAAAACACTATACAGAAAGCATAATAGATATAGCTGCTTGGAGATATATACTCTGTCACTACCTTAAAGATTTAAGCTATACGTGAGGAGCAGAAGATCATGAAGTACGACGAACGTAGATGATTAGTTTTCGGAAATGGTACAAAATAGAAGGAGATTAACTATTTATGATACCTAAGCAGATAGTATTAACTGGGGAAGTTTATATTAAATATATTAATGATATCACTAATCCTGAAATTGGAGATATTACACTTTTGTTAAATGATGATGCTACCAGCTTGATTAAAGGTGATTATGATAATCTCAAGGTTAGCGGATATATTAAAGCCAAGGTTTTTGATGGATTGGTTTGACAAAATATTAGTATCAGTGAATTATGTTTAGATAAAGAGTATAAATTTACTAAAAGGCAAAAAGCATTAGATTCAGCTATATTATGCAAAAATTTAATTGAAAGTCAGAGAGGGATTATTTTATATCGGACTTACCGAGGACATTTTTCTTGTCAAGAAAGATAATTGATAAGATTTTTGTTTCTTATTCTGAATTTATTTTATAAAATTGATAAGAAGAGGGTATAAAAATTGAACTATTCAATAATCATTCCATGAGGAGTGCAATAAAATGAAAAAACAATTCTTGCAAACAACTAAATATAATTAGGGAGATTTTTGCCAAATAACTCGTCATTACAAAAAAATCTTGTAATTTATAGTAAAAAAGAAGCAAAATAAAATAATTTAAGTTTCCTGGCCAACAGAAATTAAGATCAAACCTCTTGGACTGTAGGCGTATATTTATTATTAGTAATAGAGAGTTAGTAGATGAAAACAGAGGACAAGAAATCTGAAAATTTACAAGAATTAACCGATAAAATTAAAGAAGCATTGGTAGGAGTTAATTATGGGGATGAACTTGAATCTATAAGAGCACTCGAAATTTTTAAGGAGTTAAATAACGATGATTCTTTTACACAAGAAATAGAGCAAATTTTGGCTTGTCTTAGTGAACAAACCTTGGATCTGACTAAATTACAAACGCAGATTATTTTAATAATAAAGAAATATTTAGGGAATTTTGATACGAAAAAATTTACAAAATTAGATACTAAAATCAATGAAAAGCTTATTGCTAATAATATTGCAGAAGTGAGCCAATACCTGATTTTGCAACATTCTAGGTTAGTTAAGGAAGCTACCCGTGGTTTGTTAAAACCTAAAGATAATTTATACGCTATAAATGACAAACTTTTAAAAGATACAAAACGTGTAATAAAAAATTTTGCTGTATATCAAATATATAAATTTATGAATCCTAAAAGGATTGCAGGTGAGACAAAAAAGGAAAATTTTGCCTATAACTTTATAAAAGGTGGAATAGAATATGCCAAAAAATATGAGGGGGGTGCTAAAAGTGATCTTAAAAAATATCCTGTAGAATTCATTAAAAAACTAGACAAGGCGCGTGAGAATTTTATAAAAGGCGGCAGGATCATTGGATAAATTTATTAGATTTCCTGCACTAGTTCTATCTAGTTGGTGATTTTGTTGTTAAGACGCAGCCTTCCGCTGAGTAACAAACGTCTATGTTACGGCTGCTCAGCTCGGTTTCGTTTCTTTCTTCAAAATCCCAAGGGCTTTTTAGGGCTTATGCAGGTAGTCTATTATACCATTTCCCAAAACTAAATTAGCACTAGGAGTATGAGTGCCCGTTACCTGCGCGTATAGACGTATCACCCTACTGGACAAAAATAGAAAATGGTTAAAAAAACATATTATTTTAAGTACAAAATGTTATTTTTGAGATAATAATTGCTAAAAACGAGCTTTAGCAGATAACAATTTTTGTACTTTTTCAACCATCTTCTATTTTTGTCCAGTAGTGTGACAGAAATATACGTGAGGAGCAGAAGATCATGAAGTACAACCGACGTGATGATTAGTGTTCGGAAATGGTATTATAAGATTCTTATATAATCTTTTTGCTGTTAGGGCCCATGTGATCCGCTCGAGACTAGAATAAATTTTGGAAATGCATAATATTTATCTACATAAGTTAAAACTATCAAATTATCGCAATTTCCAAGACTTGGAGGTTAGTGTTGATAATAATTCTATTATTCTAATAGGAGCAAATGGCAGTGGTAAAACAAATATATTGGAAGCAATATCATTATTTTTCCCAGGTAAAGGCTTACGATCAGCAAAATTAGAAAATATATGTAAGCAAGCAGCAGAACAGTGCGAAGTTTATACATTATTCCACAGTAAACTTGGCCCTGCTGAAATTGTAACTAGCTTTAGGCGTGATGCGTATAGAAGAGTGACTGAATTTAATGGGAGCAAAATAAAAAATAATGAATTAAGTAAATTTACCTCTATGATTTGGCTTACTCCGCAAATGGACGGTATATTTGTTTCAAGTGCAACTGAAAGGAGAAAATTTTTTGATAGAATAGTATATAATTTTATTCCAACGCATGCTTATGCAGTTTCTAAATATGAGTATTACATGGACATGCGTAGTAAAATTTTATCTCAAGAGCAAATCGATGAAAATTGGCTTAGCATAGTTGAAGGCAAAATGTCGGAATTATCTGTAGAAATTACCCTTAATCGGATAAAAATTTTGCAAGATATACAAAAAGCTATTGATGACTTGGATAATCATTTTCCTAAAGTTACTTTATCCCTTAATGGCATTATTGAAGAACAAATTTTAAGTAATAATAAGCTAGAATTGGACTATATAAAACAGCATTTGTTAGTATCGCGACACTGCGATAAAATTTCTAATCGTACAAATTTTGGGGTACATAAGAGCGACTTTTTGGTGAGGCATAAAGAAAAAAATATCTTAGCGAAACTCTGTTCTACTGGAGAACAGAAAGCAATGTTAATAGCTCTAATACTTGCGCAGGTTAATTATTGTATTAAAGCCACAATGCCCCTACCCATTTTGCTATTAGATGAAGTGTTTGTGCATCTAGATGAAGTAAGAAGAGGGTACTTAATTGAGCTTTTTTTAGGGGTAAAATTACAACTATGGATTACTGCTACTGACTTAAATGGGATAGAGTCTTTAGCTAAAAAAACCGAATTAATCAAATTATAGGAATACAAATTGACTCATTCCAGAAGAATATGCGAGTATACTCAATAGATTTCAAGAGTTGGATTTGATTTTGATGGGTGAACGCGCGGAGCGTACATATAAGTATGTGAGCATGCAAAACCCAGATAAAATCAAAAAACAACTCTTGAAAGTCGAAGAGTACATGCCATAAAAACTGCCCGACTTGAATAACATATGCAAATTTTCCAATGATGATCATAAAAAAGTTAATAATTATTTTATCAATAATTTTTTCCTATAGTAGTGCTTTATCTTTTACGTGTGAAAACGGTGATAATAAAATTGTATTTGAAAATGACAAGTGGCAGGGAGAGGTTAACGCATCTACTTTATTAGTAAAAGCTAGGCAAATAACAGAGAAAAATTTGAGAATAGTAGCTGATACTCCTATGTATCTAGGGCATATTACTGGCTTAGTATGTGATAAAAAAAATGCTAGGTGGCATTACCCTAAACTCGGTATTACAATTAAATTATCTCAACAAGAAAATCGATTGATTTTTCATATAGAAAGCAACAAGGAGCAAGCGTTAATATTTCCAAGAAGTGGTAATACTTTGGAAAGTTGGGCAATTATTTATCCAAGTAGCGAGGGGTTATTTATACCGCAGCAAGACAAATTTTGGCAGAAGCAACTTGTCGGTACTACGTTACAAGTTAATGAAAGCATGACGATGCCTTTTTGGGCAATATATTACGGTACAGATTCAATAGTGTATATTCTGCATGATGATTTAAATAGTGAATTGTCTTTTAAATTATCGTTAGATAACAAAATATATGTACAGCTAGAGCATAATTTTTATAAAGCAAATAAGAGTAAGATTCCAGCATTTGAATTTAGTATTACTTTCGGGGATAAATCTCCTATTGCACCAGCGCTAGAATATAAAAAATATTTGTTATCACAAGAGAAAATTAAGACCTTACACGAAAAAGCCTTAGTCAATAAAAATATAGAGAAATTATATGGAGCTTTACATATCTATCTTTGGGGTAGTGGCAGAACGCTAGCAGCTATTAATAAGCTATATACCCTTGGATTAAAGAATTTATGGTTAGGTTATGATCAAGACGAGCGTACAGGGGATAATTTAATCACAAAAGAACTTATAGAAAAAGCTATATCCTTAGGTTATTTAATTGGCCCATATGACTCGTTCCATACTGTGGAAAACCCTGTAAATGCTAGATCTATTAATAGTATATTTCCTGGACATTACCCTCAATCCTGTATAATAAATAAAGATGGCCAAGTAAATATTGGCTTTGGCGGGGTGGGTTGCCATATGAGTTCAGCAGCCTTAGTAGCCCAACACCCTAAAAATAAAACAATATATAAGAGGATCGATAGGTTTGTAAATACAGGTATTAATTCTTATTTTCTTGATTGCGATGCGACGGGAGAATTATTTAATGATTATTCCCCGCTCCACCCAATGACCCAAGCTCAGGATCGTATAAACCGAAGTGATCGAATGCAATACATATCTTTAAATAAAAAGTTGGTCCTTGGCTCTGAGACTGCTGCATGGTGGGCAGTGCCGTATATAGCTTTTGCTCATGGTAATCTTTCTGTACATAATTCTATTCATTGGGGTTTTGCTAAAAAACGCGATCTATACGGGAAGTACTGGCCTCCTGCTAGACCAGAGTTTTTTTTTAAATCAATCAATGCCCCTGCTCCTTACATTAAAGCTAGATATAACCCAAAATATCGAATACCTTTATTTCAAGCGGTCTTTCATCAAGCTATTATTACCACTGACCGGTGGGAGATTCCTCATATGAAGTTCGCCAATGCAGTACAAAATAGAGCATTATTAGAGTTATTATATGGAGTACCATCTATTTGGTCCCTAGATTTGCTAGATATCAATAAATATAGCAACAAATTAAAGAAATTATACCAATTTTTCTCTCCCATTCACAAAGTAATTGTGAGTGAAGAATTAACAGAATTCAGATGGTTAGATGATAACCGGCAAGTACAACAAACTGTTTTTGGTAATAAAATAAAGCTTACTGCTAATTTCTCTGATAAAATGTATCACTCAATTAAGCCTAACACTATTAAAGCTTTGTGGTTAGAGAGCAACTTAGAGCAAGAATATACTCCTTAAGTGGATTTAAGGTAGAGCATAATATTTATTAGACTTCTTGCATAATTAACTTATGCTAGCTTGTGTTGACAAAATTTTTATAGTTTGATTTATGCAAAAAGTCTATTCTTAGATCGAAATACAGGTTAGTTAACCCAAGGCACTATATTCATTTTGTTTTTATTCTTGCTACCCCTTCCTCTATTAACTCTCGAGCTTTTTGAGCATAATCCCATCCCTGAATCTTAACCCATTTTCCTTTCTCTAAGTTTTTGTAATGCTCAAAAAAATGCTTGATACGTTGTTTTAATAGAGGACAAATATCATCTAAGTCCTTGACCGAATCAAAGCTAGTGTCCAATTTTGAAATTGGCACTGCAATAATTTTTTCATCTAATCCCGATTCATCTTCCATCATTAAAACTCCTACAGGCCTTGATAGAATAATACAGCCAGGCATTACGGGGTAATGGGAAAGGACTAGTACATCTATCGGATCTCCATCATTTGCCAATGTATGAGGGATAAAACCGTAATTACAAGGATAAAACATTGCAGTTTGGACAAATCTATCAACAAATATTGCCCCTGATTCTTTATCCATTTCATATTTTACTGGATCACTCTTCATAGGGATTTCTATAATAACGTTGATATTATTATCGTCAGTTTTACCTTTAATTTTGTCAATGAACATATAGTTTTGCTTTGTTAGTTAGTAGTTACTCATACCAAATTGCTTTCTTCACATTAGGTCGTCGTATTTCGGGATTCGTTGTGCTCACCTAGATCTACTAGGTTCCGCGCGCCTCACCACTCATACTCCTACTACTGTCTTGAAAGCAACTTGATATCAGTTACTTTCAAGAATTGTTTTTGCATGTTATTAAGGCTTTAGCTATGCTTCTATATTAAACTTCCTACCTATAAATCTCTAGCTAGTGATTTTGTCGTCAAAACGTGACTTTCTGCTCCATAACAATCGCCTATGTTACGGCTGCTCGGCGCAGCCTCGTTTTCCTAAAAACTCCGAGTGCTTTTTTGAACTATATTCAGAAAGCCTACTAGGCTCTGTGAACATTTCTATTTACTGGCCGATGTCGTTATTTTCATTCTCGAATCCTTATATGCACCCTGGTGCGCTACAATTCTGCGAGCGAAAATGCCTATAAATCTATTCGTTACATAGAAATGTTCACAGAACCTAGTTGCTAAGGCAAAATAATTCTTCTATTAAATTGATAGTACTTGCTTTTAAATTTAAGTCATAGTCTACAGTATTATTGATTATTGTTTTTAGGTTAGTAAATTTTTTTATTAAGCAATAACTAGAATTAAAAGCCATCTTAGTAAAAATCTTGTTTTCTAAGTGATTTAAAATAATATTGTAGTTAAGAGATTTTTTAGTAATTTTATTTACTAAATATAATATACTATAAGCAAAATCTCCCCATAATTCTTTATTCTTACTAGTTACTTCTTCTACCAACGCTAATCTTATAGAGGTGCTAGGATAATCCGCGAGGGAGGTAATAACTTTAATATATGTATTATTATCATCAAAATAATTTGGTAATTTTACATTAAACTTAAAACATCTAGACCTTAAAGTAGAGATTATAGCCGCAGTTCTTGAAGTTATGAGAAAAATAATACTATTTTTAGGTGTATCCTCTAAAAGTTTTAAACAAGAATTAGCTGCGTTTAAAGTCATCAAATCTGCTTGATAAATAATAGCGACTCTATATTTAGAAATAGAAGGAGTCCTATAAAAAAATTTATGTAAATCTCTAATTTGTTCAATAGAAATACTGGCAGCATTGCTACCTTCTTCTCGTGCTATTAATCGGTAATCAGGATGATTGTTTAATTGCATGTTATTTAAGAATAACTCAGATACTATAAATATATGCAAATCTTCTAAAGTTGCGGCTATATCTGGGGTATCAATTAACCAGCTATTATAAAATCTACCTTGTTTCAGCCTAAATTTAAGATGTTCTTGTATCATTTTATAATTATTTATGGAACTATGTCTTATAGTATAAGCTTTAATTATTTCCTAATATTATTTAGCTAGTAAATATATAAAAAAAGTAATTAGCTATATATAATGATTATTCGTTACAAGCTTCTTTAAATTTTTTACCTGCTCTAAATACCGCTTGCTTATAAGCAGCAATGCGCATTTTTTCTCCAGTTTTTGGATTACGCCCTTCCCGTGCAGATCGGTCTTGTATTTCTAAAGCGCAATACCCAATTATATGAAATCCTTTACCCTGCTTAGCTAATTTTACCATGGTATCCAAAACCCAATTCAAGGCTTTTTCAGCGGCAGCTTTTGTCCGATCAGTTCCCTCGATCATTTCGCTTAGAAATTCGCTTTTGTTTGCTGATTTTCCTTTATCCATAATATCGACTCTCTAAATAAATTATTAACATTTTAGGCATTATTAAGCAATAGTAGCATAAAAAAATGCTCAAGACCTATTAATCCTAATTCTTTACATTATAGCAAACACTCGCCTCACTGCAACCTAGACTTCCTTAGAAATTTTGAATATATTTATTTTATGATTTAATTTGAATAAAATTGTATCTATTTTACATCAAATTGGCTTCCTCTGTCGTTAACAGCGTCTATTATCAAACTGTTTAGGTAGACTGATAGGGTAGATTTAGAGCTAAAATATAGGCAAGTTTTGTGAAGATAGCTCTTTTATTTTAAAAAATTTACTTATATTTAGTACGAGAAATATGTTAGGTTCTGTTGACAAAATTTTTTAGGGTCTTTGGTAGTATATTTTCCTGCCGCTATAAGAAGTTTTTGAAAGTAGAACTTGTAATTTTATTATACATAATAACGAATAAATATCAGATTTATAAACAAGGTCATATCATCTTAAATCTTGTTCATTTATTATATTAAAAAGATCTTGAAGAACTTAAGATAACCCGGATGATAATACTTTGCAACCAAAAACTAAAATCATGAAAAAAGACCCCCTTTATAAAAATTATCGTGACTTACCTTACAGATCCAGCGTTGGGATGATGATAATAGACCAAAATAATAGAATATTTGTTGGAAAAAGAATTGATACTAAAATATCTGCTTGGCAAATGCCACAAGGTGGTATTCATTTAGGAGAAACTCCAAGCAATGCTGCACTGCGAGAAATGGCAGAGGAATTAGGATGTAATAAAGGCCATATTATTGCAGAAAGCAAATATTGGTACAGCTACGATTTACCTAAAATTTTAATACCCAAATTATGGAATGGAAATTTCCGTGGACAAAAACAAAAATGGTTCCTCATTAGATTTACTGGCACTAACGAAGATATCAATATTAATACTAGTGTTCCAGAATTTGAAGAATGGCGCTGGACTAGGGTGGATGAGCTATTATCCATTATTATCCCCTTTAAACGTAAGCTTTATAAAGCGGTACTTAAGGAATTTGCGATGATAATTAAGAGTAATAATTGATCAATTATACCATAATGAATGATCTACAACAACAAGCAGCAAATCCTGAGCATTCGGTGTGGGTATCAGCTTCCGCAGGCACAGGTAAAACGAAAATTTTAATAGATAGAGTCTTGAGATTATTAATTAATGGTGCTTCTTTTGAACAGATATTATGCTTAACTTTTACTAATGCTGCTGCTTTTGAAATGCAGAGCAGAATTAGAAGTAAGCTGTTACATTTTGCGTCAATTGTCACGACAGACTTAATTAAAGAACTTACGCTACTTCTTAATAAAGAGCCCGTTGAGAGTGAAATACAGTCTGCTAAAAGCTTATATCAACAACTACTCAATTCTAATTACGGTATCAATATTTATACTATTCATGCTTTTTGTCAAAAGTTGCTAAAACTATTTTCTTTCGAAGTAGATATTAACCCAGAATTTGAGATCCTTGACAATATTACTGCCGCCGGCATTGTACAAAGAATAAAAAATCAAATCTATGTAGACCCCGAATATAATCCGTTAATTAATTTCTTTCTCACTAATTTTCATGAAACAACCATTAATGATATTGTCCTAGAGATAATTCAACACAAAATGAAGTTCAACAATTTATTTACTAAAAGAACTTACAATATCAAAGAATACCAAGGAGGTTCTGGGAGGGACATGACTGGTAATAATGATCTTCCACCAGAGCTTGCTGATAAAATACACGCATTATTTATCAACTATTCAATAAACACCGCAGCTAATCAAAATATTATACAATTTTTTCTTACTAAAGATTTTGTTAAACGAAAAAATATTCTGCCTAAAGCTATAGCTTATAAATACCCAGATTTATTAAGAGAGGTTGAGTATATTCAAGAAGAAGTCTTTAAAATAGATCAACAAAGAAAAATGCAGGAAATGGAAAATTATTCCAACTCTTTAGCTCTCCTAGCTAAAATTTTTCTAGATAAATATGATGATTATAAAACCCAAAATAATTTATTGGATTATGATGATTTAATTTATCATACCCAGTTATTACTAAATAATAAAAACATAAGGCCTTGGATATTATACAAACTTGATGGATGGATCTCTCACTTGCTTGTTGATGAAGCACAAGATACTAGTAAAGAACAATGGCATATTATCACTACTATTATAGCAGACTTTTGTATCAATACTAAACATAATAATAGCGTGTTTGTAGTAGGAGACCAAAAACAATCTATTTTCAGTTTCCAAGGAGCAAATCTTAATTTTTTTGAGTCTGTTAACAAACGCTTGCAACAAAATTTTTGTAGAGCCAATAGAAGTTTTAAAAATATTACCTTGGAATGGTCATATAGATCAACCCCCGAAATCATCAATATAGTTTACACAATTTTAGACCAAATTAAAAATTCTACCCCATATCTATTTCCTTCTGACAATCCTAAAATGTTCCCGTTCCGTAAGGATCATAAAGGGACAGTAGAAATTTGGCCGGTAGTGACAGGCGGCCAACAGAGTAGATTATTTTGGCCACTACCAACAGCCGAGAATAAAGAAGTAACTACTAAAACGTTACTTGCAGAGAAAATAGCTAGTTTTATAAAGCGACAACTATTAAGTAAAAGAATCTTAGCTACTACTAAAAATGTAGTTAAGGAAGCTGATTTTATGATATTAGTACGTAAAAGAGATGAGTTAGTTTCTGAAATAATTAATGCCCTTAAGAAATGTAACATACAGGTTGAAGACATTGATAGAGTTACTTTAAATCACAATTTATCTGTACTCGATTTAATGGCCATAGCAAAATTCGTACTACTTCCACAAGATGATTTAAATTTAGCTAGTGTACTAAAATCCCCTATTATTGGGATGAATGAGGAAGAGCTGCAAAAGTTAACAATAGAAAGAGGGGCTAACTCTATTTGGGAATATATACCTACTCTACCAATATATATCAATGTATATGATAAATTATGCTACTTCCTACAAATATACAAAGCTACTCATTGTGGAAATTTTTTTTCTTTTATTGTTGATTGCTGTAATTTTAGACAAACCTTAGTAGACAATAATGGCTTTGACAGTAATGACTTAATTAACGAGTTAATATATTTAAGTGTTAATTATGCTAATAATGTAAATAGCTCATTGCAGAGCTTTGTATATTGGTTTGAAAATAACATAATAGAAATTAAAAGAAATTTAGAATCTTCTAACAAAATAAGAATCATGACTGTACATGCTTCTAAAGGATTACAAGCCCCTATTGTTATTTTGTGTGATACTACTTCATTACCTATTACAAATAATAAATTTCTTTGGGATGATAATGATGAATTATATGCTACTACTCAAACTGCTAATAGCCCAGAATTTTTTAAACGCCTTAAGGAACAACAGCAACTTAAAGATATGCAGGAATATATCAGGCTACTTTACGTGGCAATGACTAGAGCTGAAGATCATTTAATTATTTGCGGCTACCAGACAGGCAATAAATTACCTGAAAATTGTTGGTATGAATTAGTATTAAGAGCAATGAAGGTTCAAGGAAAATTATATGAAGAGAATATCATCGTTTACGGCCAGGCAATAGAAATAGAGGATCAGTATAATCCTAATATTAGTCTTACTAATCAAACAATGTTGCTCTCCACTCCAGCATTAGATCCCTTGCGAAACTCTACTGCTGAGGGTAATGTCGACAAAGAAGCGGTGCTTGACACTCGTACTCCTAGTGCTAATTTAGTTCCCGGAAATGGTATTACATCTAAGTATGCTATGGGTCGTAGTTCTGAGTTTCCTTCAAAATTCCTACCTGAAGCAAGTCTCGAAAGATGCCTGTTAGAAAGCAGGCTGCAAGCAGACTCCTTTTTTAAACCTCACCTACTAAATAAACTATTCAAACCTACCAAACAAAATTATCCAGTTAAACCTCCTCTTCTTCCTATAGATTATTTAGAATACGGTAAAATATTTCATAAAATTCTTGAAGATGCCGTAAAAATGAAACATTTTTCTTACGCCAATAAACATCCTTATATTAATAATTTACCCTTGCTGCTGCAAGTAAAAATCCACCATAATATTGATAAGCTACTTAATAATCCAGAGTTTACATCTCTTATGGTTCAAGAACTAAAAACGGAAGTAACAATTGGAATAACCGTCAATAATGAGATTAAAATAGGCAGAATTGACTTATTAGCTATTCATGATGATAAAATAACTATTATAGATTATAAAACTGATACTCATCCTCCAAAAACAGCTAATTTAATTAATGAAACTTATATTGATCAGTTAAATTTTTACCGACATCTAATTGAGGCATTATACCCAGGTAAGGAAGTAACTTGTAAAATATTATGGCTAGAAGATGGTAATTTCATGTCTATAGCGAAATAATGGTTATAATAAAATTTCCGCTAGTTGGCAGATAAAATACGCATAAATCAAGCTATAAAAATTTTGTCAATACAACCTAAGGGTGCTTTCCCATAATCATTGGTCACTGGGTAGCGCCGTTCCTTCTCAAAACTACAGCTAGATAATTTAATTCCTATTGCCGATTGTCTTCTCTTAAATTCAGAATTTTTTACTAATAACACTATTTTTTGCACTATATTACGATCAAACCCTAATTTTACGATCTCATTCACCCCTAAATTTTGTTCTATATGTAAATTTAAAATTTGATCAAGTAATTCATATCCAGGTAACGAATCACTATCTTTTTGATTATAAGCTAATTCTGCTGATGGAGGCTTAGTAAATATTCGCAAGGGTATCATATCAATCATGCGATTCTTAATATCAATGAGTGTGGGAATATTTTTGTTGCGGAACCTTGCAATTTTATAAAGTTCAGTTTTGTATAGGTCTTTAATTGGATTAAACCCGCCACACATATCACCATATAATGTGGCATATCCAGTGGCACTCTCACTTTTATTACTAGTCGCTATCAGCAAGCTATTAGTCGAATTAGCAAGAGTCATCAAAACCATCCCTCTAATTCTAGCTTGCAAATTTTCATAAGCTATAGGTGAAATATCCCCAATAGTATCGTGAGCTGATTTTAGCATATCTATTATTGAAATAGATTGATATCCTGTCTTTAAGTTCTTAGCTATTTGCTCAGCATCTTCTATACTCTCCTTACTAGTAAATTCAGAAGGTAACATTACCAATGTTACCTGACTTGCACCTAAACTATCCGCTGTAATCACACTTACCAAAGCTGAATCTATCCCGCCAGATATTCCTAATAATACTGAATTAAAGCCATTATTGATCACATATTCTCTAAATCCTAAAATTATGGCACTATAAACCTGTTCTGCTTCAGATAAAGAAGAAGACCAGGCGGTTTTTGGAATAATCTTGGGTTTAGTATGACTGCTATCTTCTAAGGAGCTTAGCTTGATGGTTGGAGCTAAGTCAAGAGGGAAATTTACATTCACAATACAACTATCTTCAATAAAAGAACCTAGCACATGTTGAACCCCATCCTGATAAATAAAACTATTACCATCAAAGATTAGGCCATCATACCCCCCTATTTGATTACAATATATAATTGGTAAATTATTATCTTTAAAACATTGCTCAGCTTTTTGAATTCTAATATTTAATTTATCTTTTTCATAAGGAGAAGCATTTGGCACTAATATTATTTTAGCCCCCTTAGCCTTAAGCTCTTTAGCCCCCTCCGGAAACCAAAAATCCTCACAAATTACTATACCTACTTTTATGCCGTTAATTTCTATTATTTCGGGCTTTCCTTCTGCAAAATATCTTTTCTCATCAAATACTCCATAATTGGGTAAACATTTTTTGGTAGTAGTACCAATACAAGTAGCATGTTGCAAGGCCAATACTCCATTGTGCAAGCGTGCGTCTTTATAAATTAAGGTAGGAAGTAAAAGTACAGTCTTGCCAGTAATTTTAATTAGATTAGTTACATAAGTTTGTAGATCGTCAATAAAGGCAGGATGTAAAAATAAATCCTCACATAAATAGCCCGTAGTAATTAATTCAGGTAGCAATACTACATCCAAATTTTGACTAAGCGCTATATTATAATATTTGGTTATTAGCTTGATATTATATTCCAAATTTCCAATTTTAGGTTTAAGTTGAGCGATTAGTATTTTCATACAAGTTTTTTCTTTTTGGATAACAAATTATATAATGCAAAACTTAAAGAATAAATGCAATTTGTTAGTAATCGTAGCTAACATGCTCCTCATCTGCCTTGAAGTGATGTACTTCTCCTACTATTTGCGTGCTATCAATTTGGATACCAGGATGAAATACATCTAAAATCTTAGGAGGAGCCTGTGGATTAGTAAGATCCTTTGGAGCATATTGCAAGCAATGTATTTTAGAGTGTTGTATATTAAAACCAAGGATGCTGGTGATGGCTGGGTAGAGCATTTTGTATATCCTCTACTGATGGAATATTATACATTATTAAAGTAGTGATACCATCTTTGCATTCGTTAAGAAGCTTAAGATTCTCAAGGGCTATTGGCGGTAAACGTAATAGAAGATTTCGATCAGCAAAATTTTCTACTAACGCTATTACTCCTTCTTTCCCTAATTCATTACCTATTATAGTGAAGGATTTTAAGTCTGGACAATTAGTTTTTCCTATTGTCTCTATTATACTAACTAAATCTTGAGAATCTATGTTATTGTCAAATAAGTTGAGATCTTCTAATTTATTTAAATAGGGTAGCATTTTATTAAGCAGGGGAATATTTAGATTTGTGGTTTTATTTATTTTAAGTGTTTTGAGATGTGTAAAACTTGAAAGTATTGGTAGTTGGTCTATAAAATCCGGGTTATCGTCAATTAATCTCCCTAGCGAAAAAAATACTGTTTCTAAATTCCTCATTTTAGAAGACTGTAACAATGTTGATAACACTGTTAGAGTTGTATCATTTGTACAAACAAGTCCTCTAATATCACTAGGATATTGCTCTATAGATTGTAATAACCACTCGTGGAAAAGTAATGTAGTATGTGTCTCTTTATATTCTTGTTGTGCCGATGTTAGGCATATCATCTCATCATAGAGCCATTCGTTGCTAGCAACCGTCTCCTCTGTTATCATTCTTAAACCTTTTGTTGTTGTCATTCTTAAATCTCCATTTATTATTAATTATAGAAAAAACATTATAGTTAATAATGATTAATTAATCAACTATTTATTAACTAAAGATTAAGGAAAATTGGCTATCGTTAATTAAAGCACACAAAAGTTAGAACATTATAACTTCTTTATTGTTCTAGCAAGATGCGTATAATCGTTATAGGTTAATAAATCAATCCCTAAAGAAAAGTGTTTATTAATTACATAATATTCTAGTAAATGCCGCATACCATGATGATGCGCCGCTAATGCTTCGTTACTTATATCAATTTCTACAGTTTGAATATATGGCGGAGAGCTAGAGAATTTTACATATATAATTTGCTGTACCTCCACAACTTGTATACTCTTTTGCTCCCCAGAATTGGCTCCGCAAAACTTCAGGGTATTCGCGTGCTCATGTAGTATATCTCTACTACGCGCACCCACCCCTTGTTTTACGTTCCAATTCTGGGGATCATGTGAGTATATACCAAACCCTCCTTCCAGCAAGATTAAGGCTTCAATAATTAATTGAGGAGATAAACCTGATTCTACATCTTTTTTACTTGGTAAAGTGCCAGTCTTATAATCGATAATCACTGCACGTCGTTGCTCGTTTACTTCTATCCTATCAGCTACAGCCATAATCTTTAATTTTTTATCTCCAATAGTGAGATCAATTTCTCCCCTACATTCAGGATAAATATACTTAAAATGTTTCCTACGTTCTGCATCAAATTCTATAAAAGATTTTGCTATAGGCATAAACTTAGTTTGCCATATTTTTTTAGTATAGGAAGGTAGGGTAGTGTTTTGAAGAATATCATAGCTTATCTCTAATATGAATTGTAGATGATCTGATATTGATTCATCGTAATTTCTAGAATATTGTTCTAAAATTTTATGAATAAAAATCCCAAATTCAGATATTTTTGGATCTTGTCCTATTATCTCTTTAGGTCTTAATTTCAGTATCATTTTAGCATAAAAACTATAAGGATTCCGAATTAACATCTCTATATTAGTCGCCGATAAGGTATCAGGGAAAATAGGACTATAAATATAATCGTGGGTATATTCTTCGGCTTTCAAGAGTTGTTTTTTCATTTCCAACTCTTGAAAGCCATTGAGTATATTTAAAGAAGTAATATTATCTTGACTTGAAATATTATCGGCTATTATAGGGGATTGCCTGATTAACTTATCTCCTAAAAAAAACTCCAATTTTAATAATAGATTAGAAGGTAATATCCCTGATTTGCCATTTTGTCGTTTGGCTCTAGTAATTATTACTTCGGGGTTATGTAGGAATAAATAAAAAAAATATTGATATATAGCAGTTTTTGCCTTAGTGGGAGTCATCTGTAATTTCTGTAAAGTTTGCTCATTAATCCACTGATTAATGGATGAATCACCGCTCCAACTTCCCTGGTTAAAATCAGCTAATATTACTAAATCAAATTTTAATAATATTAAATCTTCTACTTTACCGATAATTATATTAGGAGTAGAGGGGTGAGACTCAAAATACTTATAACTTTTCATTAATATGTTCAGTAGTTCAGGAAAGTATTTTTTATCTTCTAATATTAAGTTACAGTTATTTCGTATTAGTTCAGAGAGAAAATTTGCAAGAGGCAAAGCTGTAGCTTCATACCAAATATCACGATATAGTGTTTCAGCAATTTTCACTGAAGATTTCAATATTTTAATAAAATTACTATTAGTTGCTTGATAAAGTAACTTGATTAATTTACTACCCCATTTTATTAATTCATTATTATTAGAACTGTCTATTAACGCCTGTAATTGTGACGTGCTTAAAATAAATCTATTCTTACCTTTAATTAAAAGCTCTAATTCTTGAACTAATCGCGAATTAATTAAAGGATTTTTTAATAACAAAAATAGTTTCTTTAGATCAAAATCGTTACATAATATTTCGCTAATAGAAATAATTAAGGAGCTAATTAAAGTTTGCGATAAATTAGTGCCTATTAAATCGTGAAATTCTAAAGAATATTTAGTGAGAAAATTACTATAAAATGATTTAATCAGCGGGTTATCTACGATAATTGCTATTTTTTTATTAATAGATTGTCTGCATAATAACGCGATTTGTTCAGCTTCTTCAAAAATATCCTCCAGTGCAATATATTTTATACTAGTGGGGTATTGTACGTTTTGATCATTCAATTCTTCTTGATTACATGCTGTAATCAGTTTATTGAAAACAGTATTATAGGAAGGATCGCTCCTTAATAGCTGACAGTCAGATAAATTACAATCTAAAAATCCTAATAACTTTTTAAAGGTATATAAACCATCGTCTTCTGCAATTGTTGGTTTGGTAAATAAGTTATTTGGGATATTATCAATCGGGGGCAAAATGACAAAGCCTCTTGAGACACTTACCACCTCTTTTAAAAAACGCCATAATACCTGATCAGCACCCACTATTCCTGCCACTATTAAACTACAGTTAGGATCTTTTAATCTAGATATCTCTGCCTCTAACATAGTAATTTGCCATTTTATCCTATCTTGTTTTCGTAAGGATATTAGCTTTTTCTGCCAGGCATGATAGGTGTATTGAAGAAACTGATAAATTGCATCCCAATGAGGTGATAAGTTTTTTTGTTCTATAACATTTACATCCTCTATAGTTAAATGATGACAAGCGAGCTCATAAAATAATTCAGCTACTATAGAACCAAATTGCAAAGCTTGCGCGGTACTAAATTTTAATTGAGGGTAATGATAAATAATTTCTGTTAGAATTATTTTCTCTTGCAACAAGCTTATCTCGGATAAATTTTCGGCAGGGATTTTAAATATTTCCTCCCCGTCAGCTATAATATTAGAAAGTGGGATCACCTTAGGTAAAATTGCCAAAGTCTGTTTTTTAACTAAGATAGCTTGTAAATTTGAACAAGCTATTCCATTTGGTAATATCACCTTAAGATTATTGATAGCATCTTTATTCCTGAAATTATCTAAAATAAAATCAGCTAATATCTCTAAAAATGGTAAACATGGGCTTACTCTATATAGATTCATTAATATTTGATACTATAGGGTTTATAATATTATTGATCTGTTGTGATTAATTACAGGTAAATTATATAGGTATAATAACATAACTTAACCAAGGTGCTAATAAATAAAACGCGCCAAAAACTTGTTTTAACAAAACCAGCAATTAAAGGAATACATTTACTGCCTAAGGGAGACATTGTCAAACAAAGCAGAAATATACTATATTTTGAGCAAAATTGAGCAAATAACTGAAAATTATTATAAGATCGCGCAGCCGATAAATGAACAAAAATTCTAGATAATATTCTGCCGCATAAATAATTTATAATAATTGCCAATAATGAAGCAATTGTTGCGATGGTTAATATCAATAAATTATTATTATTAAAAACAATAATAGAATGCACTATTAGCTCACCATCTAAATTTACTGCTAAGTTACCTAATAAACTATCGGTAAACAGTAAGGAATATACTGATTCTTGTTTCATGTTGCTATATTATTTACAAATATATTAAGATTTCTATAAAAAACTTGCTGTAAACATAATGCTATAATATAATCCTTTCCTTTCAAATCAAAAATATATAAATATTTTCCTGTGAATCATGTGAATAAAATTTCCTCTTTACGCAAACCACTTTTCTTATGGTTTTTTGCTAGTTTATTTTTTGCTTTTCAATTTATATTAAGGCTTCCTGTTGGTATCCTTAGAGAAGAAATTATGCAAAAATTTTCTATTGATACTATCGCATTTGGCACTCTTGCGGGATATTATTACTTAGGTTATGCAGGAATGCAATTACCAATTGGCCTAATGTTAGATAAATTTAATTTTAGGATTGTTACGTTCTTATCCATCCTCCTTACTTCCCTTGGTACTTTAGCTTTCATTACGAGTACCAATTTTAATTTTTTACTAGTTAGTAGATTAATGATTGGAGCTGGTTCAGCTATAGGTTTTTTATCCGTCGCTAAAATTAGTACAGCTTATTTTCCATTAAAATATCACGCTTTAATGATAGGATTTTCTTTTACTTTTGGTTTGATAGGCGCAGTATTTGGGCTGACGCCAATGAAGCTGTTATTCAATTTTTTTGGTTATCAAAATACTTTTTATAGCTTAGCTATAGTGGCGCTTACTATCGGCATAGTGATTCTGCTAGTAAAAGGTGATAGTGAGATTGAAAGCAAACCTAGAACGGATAGGGTGACCAATATTTCTATATTTAAGCTCTTATTAAATCCAACTATCTTATTGATTGGTATTGCTGGTGGACTCATGGTGGGAGCATTAGAAGGCTTCTCTGATCTCTGGGCTATTCCTTTCTTTAAACAAATTTATAATATGGATGATATAGAAAGTAGTTTTGTTACCTCCTTCGTATATACTGGCATGTGCTTTGGCGGGCCAATACTTGCTATGGCTTCAAATTTAGTCAAATCATCTAATCTAATTATTATAATATCTGGCTTAATGATGATAGTTATTTTTATCATTTTATTATATATCCCGTCATTAGGGTTCTATACTAGCTGCTTACTAATGTTTCTGCTAGGAATATTTTGTTGCTATCAGGTCCTTATTTTTAGTATTGTTAGCAGTTTAGTGAGTGATAAATCGGCAGGTCTTGCAATCGCGATAGCTAACTGTATTAATATGGCATTTGGATATTTTTTCCATAAGCTTATGAGTCACGCCATAAACTATACATGGAATGGAGCTATAGATGAGGTAGGGATGGCTATCTATAACCGTTATGATTTTACTATTGCGATTTCTACTATCCCCGTCTGTTGCTTTATTGGAATTTTAATATTTTTATACTTATTTTCTAAAGTTAAAACTGATATAGCCTCAAACAAGGATAGCGTATAGTGTTCCCTTATTAATTGTGTCAACCCAACCTAGACATCTATAAAAAGTTCTCTCTTCCCTAAAACTCTTTTGTATTCAACTATTAGCTGGTGTATGATAAAGATTTTTAATTGACCACTAGAATGTTATGCAAATTTCTTTATCCAATAATATAACAAATTTAGGCACTTGGGACGAGCAAGACCATATAAATATTAAATTGCTGAATGTTTTTGAACTAATGACAATTTTACAAAATATTTATATCCAGGTAGTCAAACACCCGAAATTTATCACGTCTAAAATAACATTTAGTGAATTTTGTGTCATTAACTGCGTACTAGAAACAATTTCCAGTAAATTAGCTAATAAATTATTTAAAAGTCCTATACAAAATGTGCAACTTAGAAAAATAATAGAAAAAATAAGCCTAATCTCTGAATGGAAGCCATGCGATAACCCTATTACAGAAGAAGCTGCGGCCAATTTATCCACAAGTTATAATAGCACTAATAATATTTTTACTTATATAGAGAAAAGCTTTTTTGCTAACAAGCTTTTTATTGACATTACTGAATATTGCAATAACTTATTAGTAGCACGTGGTCACGTTTTAGAGTTTCCTAAAATAATAGGAAGGATAGATCATTTTGAGAGCCTTCACTATTTACATCTTTACCAACGTAAAGTAGTCGCATTAACAAGCACCTTACATCAGGACATTGTGCCCGAGGATTTATATCAATTATTATGTTTGCATTCTATATTATTTGACAATATATCACATAACAATTCTGTTGAAGCCAAGGCCATATTAGCCCATACTACCCAACTGTGTGGAAGCTGCTTAACCCTGCTAGCTGAATATCAGGAAGATGGCAATATTCTCCAATACATTAACAATAAGTTAATTAATATTATTAAACACAGCTACATAGTGAATAGCTTAAAATTTATAACTTCTGAGGCAATAAATCCACTACTTGATTCCTGGTATAGCGAATTAAAAACTTTTTTATACTGGTATCCAGGAGAAACATTTTATAATAATATTAAAAACCTAGAAGCGGTTGGTATGACTTTACCACCAGTTGGAGGAATACAAAAAAATAACATAGAGATTGAAGTAAATAACCTTAGCTTCACAACGGACCATCTAATCCAAGAAGATAAAGTAGAAGTAGATATCAGCATAATAGGGCAATAAAACAGACTTCTTGCGAAATTCTACTTCTATATACTGCTCTTAAATGAAGAGTGTAGTTTGGACAATTATTCTCTACTCGAAGTTGCATCTCTACATTTGCAGATACGGTCAAACTAGTGTATTGGCTAGGTTCTCTTCCTCCGATCCTAAAGTAGGTACAGAAATTTGTTCGGCATTATTTATATGGTTATTAGTAGTGGGATGGAATAATTCTATTAATTTTTTACTCCAGTTCTCTTGAATGACCGAATCTATAAAAGATAATATTGTTCTTACATTATTGGAATCTAATGAATAACTCTCATTTATTTTAGGGTTTGTGAACTGATGAAGTAATGCTTAAATATTCTGTAAAGTGAAATAATTGATGATCTTATCGTCGGTTAATATATGTTGAATGACAGTGCACATACGAGATTTGTTAGCTTGATCTGAGGCTGGCAAAGCATAGTGATATATAGCATTATCCAGCAATAATAGTGGATCAAGTTTTTCATATCGGATGAGCCAATCAATGACTGGTATGTTCCCTACTGTAACTAAATAATACTGGATATCTTCCAATATGTATTGATTTCCACTCTCTCCTAAATACGAATAGGATATTATCAAATAATTAAGTAATTGAGAGCCTAGGAAGGGTTCATAATACTTGTTTAAGTGTTGAATAAAATTTTCATGATTTTGTATTTTTACTAATGCAACATAATCCTTATCTTTCTTAATTTTCTGGAGATATATATCTAAATGTTTCGTTTCTTCTAATAACTTTTTTCTTATTATAATACTGCTATTATTGTCTTGCTTTAATGCTATTGCTAAATCTTGTTGGCTTGAGGATATGGAAAGTTGATCAAAAATTTCCTTATATTGCGCAACATCTTGCTGAGTACAAAATTTTGTTTGGGTAAATTGGTGAATAAACTCTTCTTTATTCTGCTGCAACCCTTGTAATATAATCTGTATGTTACGTATGGCCATAGGACCGCCACTGCTGCGGTCATTTTGCTCTTGCTCCCTATGAACCGCAAATCTTACTGGATAGTCATTAAAACATTGGGTAATGCTCTCTTTTATCTCTTCTGGAATATCATTACCCAAAGAATCTTTATATAAAATGATAATCTCTTCTGGTAATTTTGTAATACAAAAAGTCACCCAATGTATTGCATTTAAGTTATATAATATTATATTGATATCAGGCTTATTCATCAAATCACCGCTATTCAAGAATTTTTCAAGTTGACTAATAGACTCTATAATTGCTAATCTATTGCCTTCTTGTGGTATTATATATTTTACAATCTTGGCAACTTGGGCTTGAGAATAGCATTCCTCTTGATTACTATCCTGCACAGTTATTCTGTCCCCTAATGATATAATGCTAGTTTCAGCATGTGGTACTATTTTACTATCTCGGGCTGCTAGTGGTTTTGTAATAGGTATAAAATCTGAACTTACCTCATAAGATTCTTGTTCCTGATTGAGTGATAATGTATCACTAGATAATATACATTGGGTCAAAAAACTGAATGTACTAGACAACTTATTGGTATTTGTATTATCACCTTCTAATCCTACAAAATCTTGCAGGGAATCCATGCTTACATAAAAGGTAGAGCGTGTTTTTAAACAGGCATCTATATTACTTTCTTGAATCATTTGTTCTACTGATAATGATTCACTAGATGATGCACTTGCAGTGAGATCTATGTCATACCATATTTGCTCTGTTCTTAGTGCAAGCTCACATCTTTCATCACTCTTATTCTTATATATAGTAAAGTCTGATAGTGTTATATAATTTAACTTAATCTCTGCAGCAGCAGTGTTGTTACATTTAGTTTTAATGGAACGAAGTTGTTTTATAAAGTCATAGCCTTTTATGCCGGCACCAGCTACGTCAATTCGAACTTCGGGACGGGTAGTTATGTCTTGCCCTAAAGGACCTAAATTAATTGTTACATATAAAATCACTTGATCAGTACTTTTTTCTAATAGATAATTCTCAATTCCTACTGATTTATTCAGCACTTCTGACCATTTTTCTATAGATTGATCAAATAATATCACTTGACCTCCAATATATTGGACATGGTTATCTTCATCTATAATGATTTGAGACAAAGTACCTGGTTTATTAATTAACATGGTTACATCAGGTTTAATTTTAGCAATTATATCACTTGGATAACATCCTCCTATTCCTCCTTGAGTGCTAGAAATTGCAATATAATTGGCTTGTCCTAAAGATAATCTATATGTACTTTGTAATTCTTGACATAAGTCTGAAGTGGACAGGGAATCTTTTGTTATTCTCTCTTTCATACTCTCAACTACATTAGTGATATTATCTGCAGCAGCGGAATTGGAATCGTGAATAAAAAGATTCAACCTTCTATTTAAATCTTTTTCAATTTGTTCTAATAGTTTATCATTATCTATTGTTTGATTGAACAGATTGATATCTTTATATTGAGGACAATATTCCTCTATAAAAAACAATTGTAATTTTTTCTTAGTTTTATTGTTTTTTATATCGTGGTTAGTAAAACTCTTAGATTTCATTGATAAATACTCTTAGATTTAGTTGGTATACTTTCTTTTGTTCAATTGTTTTATACCATTTCCGAAAACTAATTATCACGTCGCTGTACTTCATGATCTCCTGCTCCTCACGTATATTTTTGTCCAGTAGTGTGGTAGCGGGCACTCGTACTCCTAGTGCTAATTTAGTTTTGGGAAATGGTATTAGACCTTAATTCTCTCTATTGTTTCTGTTCCTACAATACCTCATTACGTAATATCCCTTAATTTATAGTTTTACTTACGAGCAAAGACTCAATACCTTAAACAATATACCCATTTTGTCAGCCGAGATTAACCTGTCAACTTGTCGTGAGATTACCTTTGCTTCGTTGTACGGTAATTTATTGTTTAAGAGTTGACTGCGCAGCAAAATACCATTGTCAATTAAAAAATCACGTTGGGTTATGGTGTCTTGCACATTAATCCCTATATCTCTAGCTACTGTTTTTAATTCATGAAAATCAACATGGGCTGATAAATCAGCGGTGCCTAGATTATCTAGAACTGAACAATATTGGTGCTTCATTATTGCTTGCAAGGTAGAGGGATATTGAATATGGGTTCTTATCAGCGGATTAATATCATAACCATAATCAATAATAAGAGCCCCCCCGCCATAGCGCTTTATATGCTCGCTAATAAATCTTATAATGTCTTGAGATTGGGCTGATACTTCTATTATCGCTCCCTCAACTGCGTTATAGTAAACTTGGAGCAGATTAGTCTGTAGCGCTTGCGTAATTATGCGTTGATCAAATTTTAGTTGCTCGTTAGCCGAATCAAGGCGTACCACCACTTCATACCATAAATCCTTACTTTTAATATATTGCTTAATGGGTAAACTATCAAAAAATTCATTGGCTATTATAATAGAAGGTATCTTAGCAATATCTTGCACTGCAGCTAGGTGCTTTAAGGTCGTAGTATCACTAAATTGTTGAAGAATTGCTTGCTGTTTCTTAACAAAATGCGGATTAATGTCAATTAATTCTATTTCTAGTGAGTGATAAAATTCTGGCACTAATTTAGCAACCTTCAGCACATCTCTCATTAGAGTCCCTTGACCGGGTCCTAATTCTACTAAATTAGTTTTGGTGGGGCAATTCATTTGGTACCACCGATCAATAACCCATAAAGCAATTATTTCACCAAAAAGTTGTGAAATTTCAGGCGCCGTAGTAAAATCTCCTTGCTTTCCTAGTTGATCTTGTTTTTGATAGTAAGAATAAGGAGTAGCAGACATAGCGCACTGCATCATTTCTGCCACTGTAATATGACCATGCTGTTTAATTAGGCCTTTTATTTGCGCCGGAATTACCATTTAACTCGTACTAACAAATATATCCCTAATATTAACATAGGGAAAGATAAAATTTGCCCCATAGTGAAATTATGATAAATAAAGCCAATATGTAGATCTGGCTCCCGGAATAGTTCTATAATAATGCGAAATATTGAGTAAAATATTAGAAATATAGCAGAATTTATTCCCAAAATTTTTATAGTTTTATATTTAAAGGTTGAATAAAATAAAATTAAAAATAATATAATACCTTCAAGAATAGCTTCATATAATTGGCTAGGGTGTCTTAATTGTAAATCACTAGCTGGAAACACCACTCCCCAGGGCATGTCTGTCACTCTACCATATAATTCTCCATTGATAAAATTAGCTATTCTTCCTAAGAATAAACCGATAGGAGCAATGGCTGCTAATATATCTGCCAGTAATAAAAACTTAATCTTATATTTATAACAAAAAAGATAGCTAGCAATTATTAAACCTAATAGGCCGCCATGAAACGACATTCCTCCTTCATAGGTCTTTAAAATTTTTATCGGCTCAGAAAAATATTTAATCGGGTCATACAGTAATACATACCCTAATCTTCCTCCAACTATTATTCCTAAGATAGCCCAAGTAACAAAATTTTCTAGACTTCTAGAGGTAATATTAATTTGAAATTTGTTAATAATTTTCTGGGCATAAAACCAACCAATTATTATACCGCAAACATAGGCTATGGAATACCAGTGAACGGCAAATGGCCCCACATAGAAAGCTACAGGATTAACATTAGGAAAAATCATATACTATAATTTAAATTAGCTAGACTATTATTTAGCGAAATAATATAACATATATATTATAGTATCCTAAGTGTAAAATGGTTAATTTATATGACAATAGAATATTTTATAGATTTTTATCATAAATATAGTTTTGAAATTATATCATTGATATTGTTTATGCTTTCCATTATTCCAGCGATCTTCTTTATTAAAAAAATCATATCTACAATAATTAAAGGTTATGTCAGTAAGTGGTGTGGGGAGTACGAAATCATACTACAAAAATATTCTATATATACTTATTTACTACACACATTATTGAGTTTATATTTTACCTTTTGGAATAACATAATAAATTCTTTCGCTAACCCATATTTGTTATCTACCCCTCATTTGATCAATGCACTTAAGAATAATGTAATAGGAATTTATACTGGCATCTCTTTTACGCTGCTAACTTTAGCAGGAATTGATAGCGCTTTTGATATATATCAAAAGAAAAAAGCCGTTCCTCTCGTACGGCGTGCACCTTTAAGTCTATGTGTACAAGTACTAAAAATGATTATTATTAGCATTGCTGCTATCATAATTATTGCTCATATTTTAAATATTTCGCCTAGAGCATTTTTTACAAGTTTAGGTGCAGCAGCAGCATTATTAACCTTTCTGTTTAAGGATAGTGTGGTAGGTTTAGTAGCAAGCTTACAAATTATTTCTTACGATATAATAAGAATTGGCGATTATATTAGAATCGCGCAGTTAAATATTGAAGGAACAGTAGAAAAAATTACCATTGCCATAACTAAGATCAGAAATACAGATCAATCTATTTCTACCATTCCAACGAGTAGCCTTTTAACTACTAATGTAGTAAATTATCGGGGTATAAAAGAAGTAGCGGCCCAAAAGATTCAAAGAGCAATTTACCTAGATATGAATAGCGTTGTATTCGTTCCTAATGTATTTTTAGACGATTTACAAAGCTCTCCATACCTTATGAAAAAAGCGATAGAGAAGATTACTATAAAAGAGGAAAAAAATAGTGTAACCAATTTAAAAATATTTAGGTTATATATCACTGAATATTTAAAAAATAATTCTACAATATATCAGCAAGGTTTTACCTTTTTAGTAAGGCAATTAGCTCCAACCACTAGTGGATTACCTCTAGAATTATACGTTTTTACTAATGAGATGGATTTAAATATGTATGAAAATATCCAAGCAGATATTTTTGATCACTTACTTGCAGTGCTACCGCAATTTAAATTAAAGACATTTCAGAAATAATAATAGTATGACTTTAGAAATCAAATCTAACTTAGCTGCTGCATACCAAATTTTAGCCCTACTTGCCTTAGATGACCATACCTATACCCATTTATCAGCACGGCCTACAGGTGAAGATTTTTATTATATATACCCTTTTGGTTTAAGATTTGAGGAAGTGACAAAAGATAATTTATTAAAAATTAGCTTAAATGGCCAAGTACTAGAAGGAAGTGAATATAGCTATAACGAAACCGGCTATATCCTGCATGGTAATATATATAAAAATAGGCAAGATATAAAAGCGGTTTTTCATTTACATACTCCTGCAACGGTTGCTGTCTCTGCTATGAGCGAAGGATTGCTACCTATAAGTCAATGGGCGCTACATTTTTATAACAAATTATCCTATCATCAATATGATTCTCTGCTACTTCAGGGAAAACAAGCAGATAAACTGATTGAGGATTTAGGAAAAAATTATGTAATGTTTTTACGTAATCATGGAATCTTAGCAAGCGGCAGAACAATCCATGAAGCTATGTTTTATACATACCATTTAGAGCAAGCTTGTAAAACTCAAATATTGGCTCTTTCAACAAACCAACCTTTAATTGTGCCGCCCCCAGAAATTTGTAGAAAATCGGTGCAAGATTTGCTAGCATTTGAAGAGGATCTAGGGAAGCGCGATTGGCTGGCTTGGCTTAATTTAGTTAAGCAGAGGAAAACGTAGAAATGAAGGAAGTACTAAATGAGTATATATCATTATATTAAAACTACAGTTATACCGTTGCTTTATTTTAGCTCTATTTGTATTATAGGATTCTCTGTTATATTATCGATCATATTATATATTATATTTGGGGGAAATATTTTTGGATATTGGTGTGGTATTATTTTTTTTATGTGTGGGCTTAATCTCAGTATGTAAACTCTATGTTTGCTTGCGTTACAAATCCGTGTTTAAAGCAATCACATATCACCTTGGGATAAAATTTCATGTTAGGATAAAAAGAGCATTAGAATGAAAAAAATATTCAAACCTGAACTTAGATGGTTTATCAAAACCGTAGTGATACCATCTGTTTGTTTTACAGTTATTTCTCTTATTATATTATATATTATAGTTTATCTATATTTGCTTAGGGCTTTTGGAGGGTAAAACCCTCTTGCCTTTTGCCGCTACTTAACTAATATAAATAATCGTTTAATTCCAAGATGAAATTCTGTTTTATAATATAATAACTAGAGAGTTAAAATGAAAAAATTTCTAAAATACAGCGCTATATTCATCGGCTGTATCGTTATTATACTATTAATAATCCCTTATTTTATTTCTTTAGATTCCTACAAAGGAATGGCTATTGCTAAAGTTAGAGAAACAATAGGAAGAGAATTACAAATTAATGGCGATATTACATTTTCTTTACTCCCTACTCCCTCTATAAAACTCAAGTCAGTATCCCTTTCTTCCCTACCAGGGGCTCATATTAATTCTTTATTAGAAGTAAAGGAACTGTCAGTTGCTGTTTCTCTATTTTCTTTACTTAAGGGTAATATCAATATTACAGCCATTAATATTGACCAACCAATACTTAACTTAGAGCGTTTACCGAATGGCTCAGCTTCTTGGGAATTTTCTAGCGATGTGAGTAGTGAGGCAGAAGCTGATAATAAGGCAGTAAAAATCAATCCCAACAACACTTTACCTTCAATATATAGGTTCAATTAAGCTATTTAAGGGTAAGGTAAATTATTTTGATTTTAGCAATAATAAGAAGGAGGGGAATTCCGCCACTACTATAGATATTGATAACTTAGAGGTAAAAAACCTGCACGGTCCTTCCAATATATCTGGTCAATTTTATTCTTTAGGAAAACATTATAACCTTGAAGGTAATATCCAAGAAAAGCAAGGAATTATTGCGTTGCAATCTCATGTAAATATCTTACAGGAAAAAATTATTATATCAGGTAATTTGCAGCGGGAGAATGTCAGTTTTATTGGACAAGTTACGGTAGCAGGTAATTCCCAGAAACTGCAAGATATTTTCCCGGCCATAAAAATTCTTAATGGCGCAGATCATAAAGTAACTTCTAATATTGAGCTAAATAAAAAATTATTAAAGTTTCACGACATTGAGTTGTCATCCGGTAAAATATTTGCTAATGGTAATGCTAATTTTTCTCTTGAAGATAACAAGTTAGATCTACAACTTAAATTAAATCCTGGTAATATAGATATTAAGATTACCCCTCTTGAGAAAGAAAAAAATAATAATAATTTTTATGAAAGATTATCTATTACCAGCACTTCTTTAAAGCCTTTATTTGATGAATTAGCAATTAATATTGCCACTATTCCTAAACCTTTATTAAATCAGCCGTTTGTTTTTTCTACTTCCGCCTTATATCGCGATCAAGATTTTTCTTTGGATGATATCAATTTAAGTATTAGTAAAGCGAATTTAAAAGGAAATTTGAGGCTAAAGAATTGGCAGAAGAATATGCTAGCGACTTATAGCTTAAACGCTCATGACATACCTGCACTCGTTAGTTTACTGGCAATCAATTTACCTGTTCAACTTAACGATCTAGTCATTACAGGTGAAACGTCTGCAGACAAAGGCCGTGTTAAAACTAATACTACTCTCATGTTTTTAAACGCTACTACTAATATACAAGGTGACATTGCTATCGAAAAATCTATTAAACCTAATTTAACAATTCAAAGTAGTGGAGAGAATTTAGGCAGTATAATAAATGAATTAACTGTTTCTTCTGCCTCTACCCTCCCATTTGGTAATTACTCTCTCCTATGGCATTTAAAAGGAGATATAGCTAAAACTATAAAAATTAATATAGATAAATTAGCAGTAACGGTGAAAAATAGCCCAAGCAGCCTTACTGGGAATATCGAGATCAATTTAACCGCTGCTCAGCCCAAGATTTCTTCAGATATCAAGATAACTTCTTTAAATCTCGATGCTTTAAGCAATGGCCCGACTAATAATAAATCTGTTAATTATAATCAAGGAACTAGTACCGAGCAATCTAATAAGCCTGTTAGTTCCACGCCTTGGAGTAGAAATAAAATAGATTTATCATTTTTAAAGAGTTTTAATGGCAATTTAACCCTGTATATCCAGAAAATTATTAAAGGAGATTTAATATTTGATACTATCCAAACTACTATGTCATTATCAAATGGTGTTCTTAATATTACTAATTTAAACGGCAAATTATATGGAGGCGAGATAGAACTAAGCGGACAAATTTCCTCTCACAATAATCAAGCCATTAATTTAAACACTAACCTTAAAGGAGCTCAGTTAAGGAACATAATAAAGCAAGAGGGAAAGATTAAAGTGACTCAAGGAGTGGTGAATTTTAGAGCTGGCATCAATACATTGGGGCACAGTCAATTACAATATGTCAATAATTTAGGTGGGAGTACAACTCTAACAGCTACAGAAGGGGCGATAAGCGGATTTGATTTACAAAAAATATTAAATAACTTGAAAACAACTAAAAATCTTGAAGGTATCTTAAAAATTTTAGATATCTCTTTTTCTGGCGGTGAAACAAGGTTTCAAAACTTAATTCTTGCTACTGAAATAAAAAATGGGGTCGCAAATATAGTACAAGGTAAATTATCGTCTGAGGAATCAGAAATGACAGCGCAAGGTAATATTGATCTTCCAAAATATTATTGTGACATTGAAGGTATTGTTGCTTTAGACATTAAAAAATCCTTACCACCATTCAAGGTCCGGTTTCATGGAGCCCTTAATAATATTCAGCATAAGCTGGATACTCAACTTCTGCAACAATATTTAATCAAGAATGTATTGAGTAATGTAATTGAAAAGGCGGGGCAAAGTAAAAAGCCTGTAGAACTTCTTAAAAATCTTATTGGAGTAGAGCAAGGTCAAAACACTGACGAAGTACAAAAGGATCGTTCTTCTGCTCCTGCTTCTAATAAAAGCCCAGTGCAAGAGCTACAAAATATAGGCAAAGAATTGAAAGGATTATTTAAATAAAGTTTTTCCTTGACTAATAAGATAAGATATGGCAAAAAGAGCGTATTATTTATAAAAAGCCCCGCCATATTTAATCTTGGTTTCTTGATAAGAATATAAATAATGCTTAACAAACTAAGTTGCTGCTAATATAGGGTTCCGGACATTCTTAAAAAGCTTCTATAAAGGGATTTTAACTTCACTTATTCTCAAAATATGATTTGAATAAAATTTACATTTTGAAGTAGAATTATATTTTAGTATAGTAGCTAATATAGCGTATAAGCTCACGATAACCTGATTGTGTTTATTGATCTCCAATAGACCGCTCTATCTGCGTTATATTGCACTCAGCTCACTACTAACGCCGCTATAGCTCAGAGGTAGAGCACATCATTGGTAATGATGAGGTCGAAGGTTCGATTCCTCCTAGCGGCACCACATACTTATCACGCTTTGCGCCATGTAACAATTTCCTCCACAATGCCATATGCTGGTCATATGCTGTTCAGGCTAGCCCAAATAGCTGGCGATAATTGCTCTAAAACCCTTATCAAAACTGATGTGCAGAGGTAGAGGGATTATGCAGCAATTAGTCAACTCTTCCTCTTCTACCGTCGCTTATACCTATACTAATAGTAATGTTAATAGCAACCAAAATGATACTATCTTTTATAATTTCGTCGGTAATTTTGTACCACCAAAGTGGCGTGATCTTCAAGGTAGTGGCAACAAAGCTTTCAGCAAAACTGCTAAGCAATTATTGTCGCTAGTAGTTTTCCGCCTTCAGGTTTGTCATAATAGCGGTAACAATCTCCAAGATGATGAATTACAAGAATCTTATCATTTCTTTGAGCAGGCACTTGGAGTTTGTCAAAGACGTATCAGACAATGTATGCTTGAATTACAAGAAAGTGGCTTTATTCAATTGTATAATGCAACTGTAGTTAAACAACATGTTAAATGTCGTAACACTCCATGCATAAAATTGGCAAAAAATTTTCAGCCTTACCCGAAAAAATTTTCGCATGAAGCTGAAAAAAATTTCAGGCACACAATATTATAGATATTAATAATAAATCTAATATATCTAGAGCTAGCGAATCTGTTTTTTTTGGAAAACTCTAATAATAGAAATAAACTTGTAAAAAAACAACCAGAACAAATAGAACAGCACAAAGGGCAAGTAGAACTACCAATAGCATCATCCTGTCAAGGATCACAAGGAACTCTTCCTCCTAGCAAGGTGCAAGCAGAAGAGAGGATTAGCAAAATGGAGGAGCTTACTGAAAATGCCAGAGTAACTGCAATACTGTTAGCTACTAGCCTTAGGCCTGTGATGCAGAAAATTGCTGATACCAGGGTTAGTGAGATAACAGTATCACCTTACTCTACCCTTTCAGCGCCTTTGAACAATAAGGGCTGGTTCAAAAGAAAAAGATTAGCAGATTTCCATCCACTAACTGAAGAAGATGCTAATTTACTACAGATCAGGTCAAATCGAGAGTTTAACCTCAGCTTCATCAACAAGCTGTTATTGAAATTAGCAGATCAGTATCCTAATCATCATTTTTGTAATAAAAAAGTGCTATTGAACTATATGGTCAAGGCTTTAACACATGAACTAAGAGAGAGTAGCAAGGTGAATAACAGCAATTTTCAGTTCAAATCTAGCGATCCTGAAAAACTAAAGGAGCAATATTTGGAAAAAATAGAACGCAGCACGGATATTAGCAAGCAAGCGCAATTAAGGAGAAAAATAGCAGGAGTATTTGAGCCTAATATGGCTTATGAGTTATTAACTTCTTGTAAATTGAAGGGAGATGAGCAAGAACAGTATCAACTGCAATTATTAAAAGATATCAGTTTGTCAGATCTTACCACCCGACTGAATATTTATAGAGCCATAATTTAGGTATTTCAGGTAGGTTGAGAGCGGCATGTAATAAGAATCTTAAGCCCTGTTTAAATAGTGATATTGTGGATCTATAAAGTTTTTTTTGAAGATATAGCCCCAGTAGAGATAGCCCAAAATAAAGCAACAGTCAGTACTAAAATAAGACGTTCAATCCTATCTTCATGCTGTAAATGTGTTTTGGTTATAGAAAATCCTCGTGATTTAAAATCAGAAAACATACATTCTATGCCCCATCTCATCCCATAATCAAGTACTCTGTATTTTGATGGTAGGCAATCCATAGCAATAATCCACGGCTCTTTGCAACCAGCTTCTTGTAAAATACCTATATTAGTTGTAACATTGGTATTGTGAAAAGTTTGATTTTCTAAAGATGTCAGCTTCATATTGACTGCATCACCTGTAGTGATTTCCCCTCCTTCTTGCATCAGTATAAGATTAGATTTAAGTCTTACTCGATAGCTCCATCCAAGAGATTGACATAAATTAATTAACGAGTGTGTACCATAAAACCGATTGGCTGCAAGCAAGATCTTAACACCTTCAGGTATCATTTTAGCTACATCCTTGATTAATGATTCTTGCACCTCAAAGCCAATGGCTCCTTGAGTTTTTTCAACCTTCCATGCAATTGGCATGGCTCTTTCACCAACTCTCAACGAAATCATCAAACATTCAAAATTAGTGGATATTTTACTTTGGTCCAATATCAATATAGCAGTCTTTTCTTTGCTAGCGGCCATCGTAATTATTTCCGGAACAAAACCATGCATAACCGGCTTAGGTTCTATCAAACAGTTAGATAACAATCTACTAATATACCTTTCTTTCGATTTAACATCTCCTGTCTTACGGGGCAATACCGCAATCCACTCTCCACTATTGACGCTGCTACAGCTTAATGCAGATGCTGCCAAATCAGCAATCCCACTTATATGCGACTTATGCAAACCAGTAACTCGACTACCTAAATCCTCTTCAATTACCTTTGCTATATGAGCTACTCCTCCAGTAAATATTCGCATCTTATTCTCCAATGATTATTATATTTGGAGATCATATTATCACGCTTTTTTACTTCTAGCAATTTAAGTCGGGTGAAGATAATTATAATAAAAATATTGTATATTTTAAAAGTTTAGTATATAATCAGCTTTTACTGGACCGTATTAAACGGTTTAAAAATAAAGTGTTAAGAGGAGGGGAGATGAGTATAAGCGGGGTATTTGGCAGTAAAATTGCTGCAGTTCAGCAAGAGGCCATTATAGATGAAGATATTTTAGGAAATAGTGAAGTTCAAGCTAAACTTATAGACATCAATAATAATGTTGTTGTGGCTCCGAACATGGAGGTTAGCAATGATGATCTTCCCGATGAATATATTTTGGTTGATCGAAAGGAATTGCCAATAGGCCACAATATCAGCATTTTGAATTTTGCTCACAAAACTACCGACCTTGCTTATGAAGTGCCCAATGGCCACAAATTTGCTAGAAAAGAATTAAATTTAATGGGCAATAATTTAATTGGTACAGGTTGGCAAATAGCATTTAAATCTTCTGATAGACCTGAAACTGCTCAGTATGGATACAAGGCTGTGGCGTTAGTAAATCACAATACTAAAGAAGTACATATAGCTTCTGCAGGTACTGTGCCTAGTATTTATGATGCGATAGATGATTTGTGCATTGCTGTCGGTAGTACCCCCTACAAGTTCGCACCAGCTAAAGCAACGCTTCAACGGATAATGCACGAATTTAGTGATGATTATACAATTAGTACTAGCGGTCATTCGCTTGGGGCTCTTCCATCTGATTATATGATAATGTTAGCTCAATTGGCAGGAAGAAAAGTTGGCAAATCTACTACCTTTGATAGTCCTGGTACTGAAAATGCGCAAATGAAAGCTCTCAAAGAGTATGAAACTGCTAATAACGTTAAAATTAGTATAGAAGAAATAGAAAAATGTAGAGCATGTTGTGAAGTATTTGTTGGTAAACCTAACCTTATTAATACTTCTAACCCACATTTTGGTAAAGTAAATTTGGCACTATTTGATCGTGCCCAAGAAGAGGAAATAGTACAAACAGGAGCTTGGTATTATACACAATACTTATATAACAAAATAGGAACACTGATTGTAGCCCCCTGCTTAAACTATTTAAATTTAACGAGAATTATCGAGGAGCATCCTCTTAGGAATTTTAGTCATGAAGAAAAATTTACTTACTTTCCTGTAAAACAATGGGGTCAAGATGGTAAAGTAGTTTTAGAATATACCCCAAAATTGGCAGGCTGTAAATCCACTGGTAAAGATGTAGTTGTCTATGACTATCCAAACTTGCATAGCGATTCTGCAGATTTATACTCATACGAGTCAATACAACCCAAGTACTATGCCTTCAATGACTTAACCTGCTCACAGCAAGTTAGCCTAGAAAGTAATTTAATGGGACATATTGACCTAGCTGCTATTAGTGCTATATGTTAAATTGGCCTCTAGGGTTTGCTGAAATTCTGCAAGTGTACGTCTTCTATTGTTGGTAAGGTAAAGGGCATTGGTGATCATTACTTATTGTTGAAAAGGGCAATTTTTTAGCACTACTGGTAGTTCAAAATGGTAAATTTAAGGGGTTTTGGGAGCATCAGGTAAATGGGATGCTAGTTTAGGAGTCTATAAAGTCGAAATGGGTCATCCTTATGCAATCATTAAATATCTTACAGAATAGAATACAAATTTTAGATAGTAAAATACATCATTGTCATTTTGTTATAATAGATTTAAGTAACATCAATAACACAGAATTTATGATAGCTAAACATTTCTTAAATGATAAAGAAAAACATAGATGTGAAAAATTTGTAAACTTTACCTTATCTAGTAAATTTGCAATATGTCGGGTTTTAGCAAAATACATAATTGGTGAGTTTCTTTAATAAAGATATTTCTCAGATCCATTTTGAATATAAAAAATTTGGCAAGCCTTATTTAAAAACAAATGATATTAGTTTCAATATCTCGCATTCAAAAAATTTAGCCATTATTGCCTTAAGCAAAAATATAGAGATTGGAGTTGATATAGAATTTATAGATTATCAGTTTGATTACCTACCTTTACTAGAGTGTTTTGCATCAGATCGTGAAATTTCTTGGCTTATGGAAGAAAATTCAATTAGAAGATTTTATCAACTTTGGACTACTAAAGAAGCAATTTTAAAGTGTTCTGGTGTTGGCATGATGGATTCTAAATTCCCTGAACTGATAATTCAAAGAAACGAGTTATTATATTATGGGAACAAGATCATAAATTTACAATATAATTATGAATATTATATTTCTGCTTGTATTGCGGGAGAAGATGATTAAGTAAGGAGGCTAGACAACGCGAACTCACGTTAATAAAGAGAAGATAATAGTTGATTATACTAAGATGATGTAAGAAATGAATATAATTTTTTATTGAAAAATTCTGAATTAAATAGCGGGATGCAGTGCCCAGCAGATTTTAATGGGAAATACCTAGAATGTTTTATTATGCATGTACTCTGCATCTTTAACTGTTGTTAACATATCTTGTTCTCCCGCAATAATTAGAGTAGGAGTATTAATTGAACGTATCTTATCTCTATAATCATGTTTAAATACCTCATTAAAATAATGAAAAGTTATATCAAGATTATTTGCTCCCTTAATATCTTCCATAGTAATTGGACTCAGTTTTTGATTATTACTAGAATTATATTGATTAAAATCCTTTTCTAATAGTTTTAGAATTAAAGTAATACTCTCTACATCTGCATTATACATAAGTTTAGATGTTGTATTAACTAGAGTTAATGTTTTAATTCGTTCCCTATACTTTATTGCTATTTTTTGAGCTATTAAGCCTCCAAGAGACCATCCTACTAAATGCACTGGTGTACTAATATTTAAATTATCAAGCATCTCTATTATTATATCTGATATACTCTCTAAATTAGCAATGTTATATGTAAAATCACTTATACCATATCCAGGGTAATGAAGTGAAATAACCTCGTAATCTTTAACAAATTCTATAAATTGCATTCTCCAAATTGAAGCAATAGAGTCTAGAGGTGGTAAAAAGACAATAGGTTCTCCAGCACCAGCTCTAAAAATTTCAATATTTGTACTCTTAAAAATAGGAAGTAAAGATATTTGTAATTCATGATAATTTAAAAATACTTTTTGATATTTTAAAAATATTTCATCTTTTTTAAGATTATTTGTAAGTTTAATTGAAGCAGAAATTAAGGATTCGTTCTCAGTAACAACAATTGTATCATCCATACCTTTTTGGTTTTTATAAGCATTAGCTAATAATTTAATTGTTTTAATACCAGCAATTTGATCAAGCATAATACTCATACCGAATACTTGATTGCATTGTTCTAAAATGCTCAAAAGAGCTATTGAATCAACTCCAAAATTGTCAAGAGATTCCTCTTCTTGTAATTTAACAACATCAATTTGTAGAAATTCAGATATTATTTTCGTAATGATCTGAATATTAGATGAAAATTTTATATCACTTGTTGTTGATAGCTTAACATCTTGCTGAGATATCCAATAGCGTTCTTTAAGAAACGGATAAGTAGGTAAGCTAATCCGTTGTTTAGTTTCTCTTTGATGTAAAATATGCCAATCAATTGCATATCCTTGAACATATAAATCACCTAATAATATTAAGTTGTTACGATAATGAGCAATATTACAAGACTGATCATCCCGGATTTCATCAATAATTTTTGCAAGTAATTTATCATCAGTTAATTCTCGTAGTTGCAGAGTAGCATTGCCAATTAAATAATTGCTTGGTCTCTGTTCTTGATTAACTAACTTTAATGTTGCTTCTAATTCTTGTATTGAGCTTACTACCATCATACATCGTACCTTAAAATGATCTCTACCAATATTTAAGGTATAGCTAATATTTTCTAACGTTCTATTAGTGTTACATTCTCCATGATTTATCATCGTGGTAATCCAAATCTTTAAATCAACAAGTTTTTGTTGTAAAGATTCCTGGGTCTTTGCTGATAGAGTAATTAAATAGGAAGATTTGGATAATTGTTGTGATATATTTTGTGTTGGTACTTCTTCAAGTACTATATGTGCGTTTGTTCCCCCAAAACCAAAAGAGCTGACACCTGCTCTACGTGGTATAGGTAAATGATTTACATCGAGTAAATTTTTCCACTCTTGTAAACCTTTAACAATATAAAATGGACTATCAGTTAAATTAATTTTGGGGTTTAATTCGGTAAAATTTACTAGCCCAGGTAATTGTTTATTTTCAAAAGACAATAATATTTTTATTAAGCCTGCTAATCCAGCGGTAGCCTCTAGATGTCCTATATTTGTTTTAACAGATCCAAGACCACAATAATGTTTTGAATTCTGTAAGCCCTGTTCTTCAATTAATAATTCTGAAAAAGCTAATTTTAATGCTTCAACTTCAATCGGGTCTCCTAAAGGAGTGCCAGTACCATGAGCTTCAACATAACTAATTGTAGAAGCTGGAATTTGAGAAACTTTATATGCTTCAATTAATAATTCCTTTTGAGATATTGGATTTGGGGCTGTTAAAGAATTTGCTTTACCACCATGGTTCACTGCAGAACCTAAAATTATGCCATAAATATGATCTTTATCAAGTAATGCTTTATTTAAAGGTTTTAACATTATAGCAGCAATCCCTTCACCTCTTACATATCCATCTGCATTACAGTCAAATGTTTTACAATTACCTGTAGGAGACAACATTCCAGCATTACTAAATTCCATAAACCAATCACTAGATAATAGTAAGTTTGTAGCACCTACTAAAGCCTGATCACATTGTTGCATTTTGATTGCATTAATTGCTTGATGCAGAGCCACTAATGAGCTAGAGCACGCAGTATCTATAACTAAACTCGGTCCTTTTAAATTTAATAAATAAGAAATTCTATTGGCAATCATTGAAAATGATGTTCCTGTAGTAGTAAAACTATGCTCTATATTAAATTTCTTTTGTAATCTTTGGTAATCATTACTTAATGCTCCAACATATAATCCAGTTCTAGTTCCAGATAATGAACCTACTGCGTATCCAGCATCCTCAATTGTTTGGCAAACAATTTGCAATAATAAACGTTGTTGCGGGTCCATAAGTTCCGCTTCACGTGGTGAAATATTAAAGAAACTGGCATCAAAACAATCAACATTCTCAATAAATCCACCATAATATTCACGATTATCAAAATCAGACCAACGTAAAGCTGGTATTTTGGTAATAGCGTTTATACCTGAAGCTAACAATTTCCAATAACTATTTTTATCATCTACTTTTCCTGGAAAACGAAATGATACACCAGTAATTGCAATTGAATCCTTATTATCACTTGTATGATCTGATACCTGCGACACATGTTTAAATTTTTCGTATAATAATATTTGTTGAGATTTAGTTAAGCTTGCTAAAACCTGTTTTAAATCCTTATTCATTTTTAAATCCTATCTCTTTAAATAAAGCATCAATTTCCGATGGTGAGAGGTTTTTCAGATTATCAAAAATTTTATCTATATTATTCTCTACTTCATTATCATTTTTTGATAAATTAAATCGTTCTGTTAAATGTTGAACTAAGCTATTGAAGTTCGGATAATGCCAAACTATAGTAGGTGGAATATCTACTTTAAAATAAGTACTCAAATTACTAGCTAGTTCTACAGCTTTTATAGAATCTAATCCTTGCATTCCTAGCGATTCATTCAAGTCTATTTCATTAGTTTTAACATTTAATAAAAGACTTATTGTTTCTATAAACCAACTTTTAAAATTATTAACTACATTGTGATTGTCTGTAGTAGTATTTGGAGTTGAAAAATAATTTATATTTTGTGGACAAGAAGATTGTAAGCTAATTTTTTCTAACTTTTGATTTACTGATTGTAAAAAATTTTGTGCATCCATACCATTAATGAGCCTGTGGTCAAAGGTAAGAGATAAGTAAGAAATACCTTGTCGAGCCTTATCTATAGGGCCACCTAAAAATAGTGTTGCTATTGTTGGACTTACTAACACAGGGGATCCAAAGATCACTGATCCCGATCCCATATAGCTAATTATAACATGAGGAATAATACTTGCAGCTTGATCATTACCATTTCTTGCTAGATCTATTTTATGACGCATAGTCGTGATAAATTCATCAATACTTAATTGATTAGCATCAGGAATAACAGCAGTTACAAGTTCATGTTTTTTAGTTTGGACTGCTATACCAAGATTTAGATTCTCATATTCATAAAACTTTTTATTGTCTATTATTCTTGAACGAAACTTAGGATGTTCCATTAAAATCCCAGTTATTAAATAGGCAAATAACTGGAATTCTGAAATAAAGGAGTAGGCAGTAATTTCGTGACTAAGCATTGAATATAAATAAGATTTTATATTCTCTATGTTAATTACACTAACTAATGTAGCAGGAATAACTAGGTCAGCACTGCGTTTAAAATGAAGATTAAGTGCTTGTTGCTGGGCTGAGAAACACATTTCTTTATATCGCATATACTCCTTGGATATGATTTTGCATGCGTCGTTGCTCAATGCTCGCCTATTATCTATAGGCTTCGCTCCATCGCGCCTAGCAGCAAAATCATCTGAGAGGAGTATATCACTTGGTCTAGACGATGATTGTTGTGCTAAGAATTTTTCTACATCTTCAATTGTTAAAATTGTATTAGACACTGGAATATTAACCATTATATCTTCATCAATATTATGCTGCTTGCAATAAGCCCTGACTCTAGGAGGGATGCTTCTAACATCTATTTTTTTAGCGCTATACTCCTCTGATATCATAGTACCCCACACTTATTGTTGAAGTTGAAAGGCATGCATAATGTGTTTTCGTAGTAATGAAAACAACATAGCAGGGGTATCACTTAACGAGTTATAAAAATAATCTTTTATCCAATCAAATCCGTAAGTAAATAATGAGTATAATTTACGACCATGTTTTTTGATCTTTATAGGATAAATTTTGTTCTTAATGTCACCAGCAAGCACGCAAATAGCTAAGGATAAAGATACTATTGCAAATAGTTTTTCCAGCTTTTTTTGATCTGTAATGTGGGTATCTTCAATATTAAATCCAGATGACTTGAGAGACAGAAAAGGTCGCTCAATGCTCCACCTCTGCTTATATGCTAGCAAAGCACATTCACCAATAAGCACATTACTAGCAATAAATAGTTGCTCTCTTTCTAATTGCAAACAAGTTATTTTAATTGCCATACCATTGTAAATTTTGCTTTCTATAGTTTTAGTGTCACCCATTTGCATATCGGCAAAACATTTATTCAACTTCATCTTGCCACCGTTGAAATGCTTGACCTTCTCACTTTTTCTTAGCCTGATAGCAAAAGGTAATTTTTGGATTCCACCCATATATTGCAACCATTCCTCACCAACAAATTCCCGATCGGCAAGGATAAGCTCTATCATTTCCTTAGGTATAATTGTTAAAATTTGCTCAATCAATTTCTTTCTTTCATTAGTAGAAGAGTTGCCTTTTTTATCAAGTAACAACCATGCTATAGGAATTGAAATATTACCATAAACGATAGTTGCAACAAAAAAATTCAAATTTTTAATACCAAATTGCCAGCTGGTTCTATCTATGGCAAGGCTAATTTTACCTGTTAGACAGAGCAATTTAACAATAATTTTCCCTAAACTTATAAAGCACATATTTTGTTCTAAAAGCAAACGCTCAACTTTAACAATCTTGGCATGCAAATTGCCTTTAGAAGCGACATACAGTGCTAATTCTTTGATTCTCACAGTTTTAGCTTTTACTACTGCACAAATTAATTCTGCAAATGTTTTAATTCGTGCTGGGTGCCAATCTAAAAATATGTATAATATTTGGTATAGTGATTGAGAGTCCATTAATACCTCCTGTTGCTTGTTTCTCAGCGGAGATTAGTGACTCTCAGTCACTTATTCAATTTATTATTTTAACCCTCCTGTAAAATCTGTGGGGTACTATGAAACTAGCTATTAAGCAGGAAATCGGGCAAAATACGATTCTCAAGGATTTTGTCCGGCAGATGTTGTTTGATCAACCAGAGAATACGGCAGAAGTTAATCTAATAGAAGACGGTATATATCATTTAGCCCGTTTTTATCAACATCACAAAAATTTAGCACCCAAGATGGCTACTCAATTAGCGATTAATGAGTTGGTAAGTAAATCTTATATCAAGCCGCTGGCTAATTTCTACGTGCCAGCTAACCTAATAGATCAAGGGGAAGTAGTGAAGCTTGATGGGACTTATGTAAATTATCATTTAAACAAATTACGGCGTGATATAATCAAGGGGAATATTGTCTATGATATAACTAGCTCATTTGGTCAAGGTTATAGTAATCAACAAATACAACAAGCTCTTGATAGGAGGATAAAGGAAGTATTAAGTGATGGACAATTTAGGCTAACGGAGGATAAGAAAGCAGTATATTTTGTCTATTTTGATGAACGAGGTAGTCATCCGTTATTTTCTTCACCTAGCACGATATTTACCGTGCCTTTAAGACAATTAAACGATCCTATTTCTACGATGGATAGATTGCTTAACCCATGGTTTGAAACAACAGGCTATGAGGAACAATATGTACAGTAAAATATTGCTAGCTAAACCACGAGGTGATAGTTTTGGTCTTGATAATCTTGGTGCAGCAAGCTTGGATGTATGGCATGCTGCATTAAACCTTGGTTTTACTGATTCTAGTATATATTTAAGGGACAAGCTTAAATATATGCTATCACCTGAAATGCAAGATATAGCCAAATATATTGATTTACCAACCATCTCCGAGGAGGAATTTAAGCAAAAATATGCAGATTCTGGTTTGCAATATGATCCATCTATGACAGTTGATATGGTGGAGTATCTAATTGCCAAAAAGCAACAACGAGAGATTGACCAATATATAATGGCTAGAGGAAAAGGTGGTTTACAGGAAGAAGTAGGCAAGTTTGCCGCTGAACTATTGGGCAGTAATCTTAACCCGGTTAATATTGCAGCAAGTTTTATACCTATTGGTGGACAAGCAAAGTGGGCGGCAATTGGCTTAAAATATGGAACATTAAAAACCGGTTTACTGAAAGGTTTGGTTGGCGGAGTAGTTGGACAAACAGCTATCGAACCTTTTATGCACCGTGAACGTAGCTTAGAACAAATTGACTATAATGTAAGTGATAGTGTGCATAATATTTTAGCTAGCGGAGTATTTGGAGCTGGTCTACATGGTATATCGCATAGTCTTGGTTACGGCTTTAAAAAACTAAAAGATCGTTATTATTTGCCATCAGGGCTATTGTCCGAAGATGTTGCTACTAATAATCCGGCAATTAATCAACAATTTAAAAATCTTATAAATAAATTAAAAGGTAAAACTTATCCGACTGATTATCCGGCTGGTATACATCAAACCGATACGCAGCATAGTTCAGTAAATATTGCTGAGGCTCAAGCTATTAAAGCTAATATTTGGCAGGAAGGCAGTACTAAGTTTCCAGAATTTTTTCAGCAGGAAAAGCATTTAGCTAAGTTTGAGGAAACGCTGCATCAATTGTTTGCCACCGGTGGTGAAGAAGATAAAATACCTAAGATATTTATACAACAGTTAAATGAACAAAGAAATAAATTATGGCGAATCTATGACAAATATAGCAGTGATGCTGAATTTATGGAGATTCACCAGCGATTACAAAATATAGATAGTGGTATTTACCATAGATTAGAATCAGAGCAACAACAACTTAAAGCTTATGACCTTGATCACATAGATTTATATATTGCTGCTAGGCAATTGGAGGACGGTAAGTTTATTGATTTAAATGATCCAAATAATGCTAAATCAATCTTTGAGCAGCAATCTCAACCTACAATTTATCAGACAACAACAGAGAAAATAAAAAAGACTAAAATAATAAAGCAAAATGAAATAGCTAAACAAAGTAAACATTCAACCAATGAACTAGCTAACAAAGATGAGTTACTAGAAGAAGCCAAGAATTATATCGATCGTTTTCCTCTTGCTCCATCAGAAGGTTTTAAAGATTACTTAAAACAAGTTAATTTAAGGCAAGTAACTATTGCTCGAGAATTGGAAAGCGGTTTAATCAATGATTTAATCAAAGCCGACTTATTGGCAATATTTAAAGATAAACATTATCAAGGAGCAATAGCACAAGAAATCTATAATCTTACCGGTCAAGATAAGAGGGCAACTAATTCTCCCAAGGCAGTAGCTTGTGCCAAAATTATTGATAAATGGCAAAGTACGGCAGTAGCTCGAGCCAACCGAGCCGGGGCAAATATCGAGCAATTACCCGGCTATATTACTCGTCAGTCACATAACGCCTATGCTATAAGACAGGCTGGGTTTGCCAGCTGGCAAGAATTTATTAGCCCGTTACTTGATTGGCAAATAATGGATAAGGATATTGATTTGCAGCAAGTCTTTAATAATCTAGCAACTGGTAAGCATTTATATCAATGTGACGAGTATTTACCAAACTCATTTTATCTAACTGATATAGTTAAATATTTCAAATCAGCAAGGAAATTACATTTTAAATCAGTTGATAGCTGGCTTAAATATAATGAAATATTTGGTACGCATAATTTATCGCATTCGATAGCAATTAATTTACAAAAACTTGGCAAAGCTAGTGGATTGTTAGAGAGCATGGGCAGTAATCCAAGGGCTACTTTAAATAATTTAAAAGAACATTATATAGAAGGACTGCAAGAAAAAGCGGCGAATAATGATAAACTTGCTTTAGCTGAATTAGAGTTTTTAGGTAGGAAAAAACTCGATGATATACTTGATTTAATGATTGGTGTTACTCCTGATAATCCGTTACTAGCTAATATTGATAGAAATTTGCGTAATATCAAGATATTATCTAGCCTTGGTAATATCACTTTGTCTTCAATACCCGATAGTGCCGTTTTTGTAGCAGAGCAAATGTATCATGGTTTGCCAATGATTCAAGCATTTGCCAATATTGTGAAAGCTCTAACCTATAATTTTAGTTCTAAAGAGAAGAAAGAATGTGCTAGATTACTAGGAGTGGGAATTGAAAATCTGTTGGGTCATAGTTATTTGGAGCTAAATGCTGAGCAGCCAATAGCTGGCATGCTAACCAAAGCTACTAATTTTTATTTCAAAATTAACCTAATGGATTGGTGGAATAATAGCTTTAAATCAACGCTGGGGTTAATATTATCCAATCATCTTGCTTATCACGTGCAAAGACCTTATGCCAAAGCTCCAAGACAATTAACAACAATATTAGAACGTTACGGCATTAATGAAAGTAACTGGCAATTATATAAGTTTTTAGTACAAAAAGCAGCCGATAGTAAAGAATATATCATCCCTACCACAGAAATACCGCATGATGTCCTAAAAGATCATTTTATCAAATCGACTAATAAAGAATTTACTACTGATGATGCATTAAGATTAGCAGATGCTATTAAAAATAATTTTCGAAGATATTTACGAGATAGAGTCGATACCGGCATTCCGGAAGCTCATGCGTCGGAACGATACTTTACTACTCTTGGTACTAATGCTGGTACTCCGCTTGGAGTAGCGGTAAGAATGCTACTGCAATTCAAACAATATCCAATTACTTATATAGCAAGACCGTTAAAAGATTACGTGGTGGGGCAACTACCATTAAATAAACGAACTGGTAGCAGAAAAGATATTATTCGCGGTTTAACTAGCCCTAAAATAGTAACTACTATGTTTAGTTTAGCCACTATTGGTGGTTATTTATCACTAGCGGCTAAAAACCTATTGCAAGGTGAAGAAATGCCAGATTTAACTGATCCTAAGATATTCCAAGCTGCAATACTAAAAGGAGGGGGAGCAGGGTTTTTGAGTGATTTTATCTTTAGTCGTTATAATCGGTATGGTCATAGTTTTAGTCAAGCAATGCTTGGACCGATTCTTGCCGACGTAAATGATGTAATGTCGATCTATAGCCATGTTTGGGACGGCAATGAAGATAAGGCAAAAGACTTGGCTGAGCAATTAGTTTGTCGTAATATTCCGGGCAGGAATTTATTTTATTTACCTATAGCACTCAATCTGCTAACTATAAACCCTGATTTATTGAATTGCTATCAAAAAAGATAACTATAAATATGATGTAAAAATATCACAAAACATGATGCAAAGTATAAATTACCATGTTATAATAAATCCTCTAGAATACAAATATTAAGAGGGTTTTATGCGAAAAATCACCGTCAAGTTTAACAAGTTAAAAGATATCCAAAATCTTAAAAAAATCATGAAGACTGTCTATGCCAGCAATAGTGATCATTTACCGGATATTGCTAAATTTAACTTGGGTAAGATTTTTGCTCCTAGCCAAGTAGATAGAGCGGAAGTGCAGGTAGAAACTAGCAATGGCACGGATATTATAACGATTTCTAGAGAGTCCTTAAGCTTTTTTGTCGGCGATCAACACCCTTTTAGCAAAGTAGTCGTAACTTCTGATGATGAAGCTCAATATATCGTCCTGCCATGGAACTTAACTAGCCGAATCGGTAGAGATAATCTCAAGAACCTGATTAACCGTATTCCTAGCAATAGTAAAACTATAAAATATATTATCTACATTAATAGTCAGAGTAATAGTCTTAATAACATTACTAGTCTTAACAGTAATAATGATTTAAGTCAAAGCTTAACTTCCCTAGCTAGCTAGCTTGCATTTATCAGATATTATGGCAGAAGATGAAACAGAAAGTTTGTTAAATACAATAGATAATTTAGAGCAAAGTGTTAATCAAAAACAACTACAGATTAATAGTTTAACTACTCAAGTTGCTAATTTACAAACTCAGGCACAAACTCAAAGATACAATACTACTGGTCAGTCTTGGACTTTAGCACTACCAAGTAACATAAACGGCGGTATTAATACACCATCCTGCAGATTAAGTATAGGTTCTACTATCACGGTAACGGCTTGGAAAACTTACGCCGGCGTTAACAATGTTGCAGGTGATGTTACCCTTGATATTGCTAATAGGGTTCTAACTATTGGTGGCAGTAGTTGTGGCTCTGTTAATGCCTATTAAGCTCATGGAATAATAATAAAGATGGTAGTGGTAATAGTATGATAGCAATGTTAAGTGCATTTATAGGATTTTGTAGTAGTTTTATACCGGAGATTTTTCATTTCCTTAAGGACAAAAAAGATAAGGAACATGAGCTGAAATTAATTGACCGGCAGATAGAAGCTTTAAAGACTGGGCATAATTCTCGGCTTGAGGAAATACAAATTAGAGCTGATAGCGATGAGAGTAAGTATCTGTATCAATATGCTGGCATGCAAATAGCAAGCAACACCACTAACAGTAATTGGGTAAATAGTTTATCTGCCAGTGTTAGACCAACGATTACTTATATCTTTTTTCTACTCTATGCATCCTTAAAAATAGCAATTTTCCTAAAATATGGTGCATCAATTGCCACAATATGGAGTAATGAGGATCAGGGGATATTCTGTGCGGTTATTGGCTTTTGGTTTGGTCATCGAGCCTTTGGTAGATACCGAATTAATGGCTACGGTCATGGTTATGGTAACGTTAATGGCAATGGTAACGGTAAAACTCATGGCTATTAATAATAAAGCGGAATATATAATTAAAACCTTCGAAGGACTGAGACTACAACCTTATTATTGTCCGGCTGGATTAAAGACTATCGGTTGGGGGCATGTTATCAAAGACAATAGACAACAACAAAAGTTTGAGAGTATTACTAAAGAACAAGCAGAGTGCTTACTGAAGCAGGATATGGCACAAGCTAAATCCACTATTTACCGACATTGCCGCATACCATTAAGCTATTACCAAGAGGGAGCTTTGATATCATTTATTTTCAACTGTGGAGCTGCTGCCTTTCAAGCTTCAACTTTAAGGCAAAAACTACTGCGTGGTGAATATTTATTAGCTGCTGATGAATTTCCTAGATGGGTTCATGCTGGCGGTATTAAGCTTAATGGTTTGGTAAAGAGACGATTATTGGAAAGGGAAATATTTTTGCAAGGGACTTAAATAAAATCGGAAGAATATATTAACGAGGAGTAAAATGCTAAGCCAAACTAACCACAATATAGATCAAGAACAAGATAAGAATCAAGAACAACATGCTCCTAGTTTAAACAAAAAGAAAAATAAACCTCAAGGGGTTGTGCTAAATAACACGGTAAAGCAGACTTCACCTACTCCTTCGTTAATACCACAAACTATCGAACAAGCAAGAAAATTTTATGCAGTTTCCAGTGATAATATTGCTAAGCAAAATATCATTGAAGCAAATGAGTTGATAGCCGAGAAAGTAGCAGAATTGCATAAGCTGGAGGAGTTGCATCAAAAGCTACTCTGCACGGAAAATAACCTAAAACTTGAAGTAATGAACTACATGCAGCTGCATACTTACTTAAAAAAAGGGGATTATATTCTTGCTTCATGGAAAAGCTCTACTCGCAAAACCTTTGAAATACCTAAGTTTAAAGACGACTTTCCCGACCTGTATGCTATATATATCAAAGAAATCTCCACTCGCACCTTTAGACTGTATTAACTGACAGTCATTACCTTTACAGAAATAAATTTTGAGTCTATTATAACCTGAGTTTAATGTTTGGACTTTGGACAAAAACCCCTGTTTTTTCACAAAATAGAAAGTTTTATAAAAAACCATAGTACCCCACAGATTTTACAGGAGGGTTAAAATAATAAATTGAATAAGTGACTGAGAGTCACTAATCTCCGCTGAGAAACAAGCAACAGGAGGTATTAATGGACTCTCAATCACTATACCAAATATTATACATATTTTTAGATTGGCACCCAGCACGAATTAAAACATTTGCAGAATTAATTTGTGCAGTAGTAAAAGCTAAAACTGTGAGAATCAAAGAATTAGCACTGTATGTCGCTTCTAAAGGCAATTTGCATGCCAAGATTGTTAAAGTTGAGCGTTTGCTTTTAGAACAAAATATGTGCTTTATAAGTTTAGGGAAAATTATTGTTAAATTGCTCTGTCTAACAGGTAAAATTAGCCTTGCCATAGATAGAACCAGCTGGCAATTTGGTATTAAAAATTTGAATTTTTTTGTTGCAACTATCGTTTATGGTAATATTTCAATTCCTATAGCATGGTTGTTACTTGATAAAAAAGGCAACTCTTCTACTAATGAAAGAAAGAAATTGATTGAGCAAATTTTAACAATTATACCTAAGGAAATGATAGAGCTTATCCTTGCCGATCGGGAATTTGTTGGTGAGGAATGGTTGCAATATATGGGTGGAATCCAAAAATTACCTTTTGCTATCAGGCTAAGAAAAAGTGAGAAGGTCAAGCATTTCAACGGTGGCAAGATGAAGTTGAATAAATGTTTTGCCGATATGCAAATGGGTGACACTAAAACTATAGAAAGCAAAATTTACAATGGTATGGCAATTAAAATAACTTGTTTGCAATTAGAAAGAGAGCAACTATTTATTGCTAGTAATGTGCTTATTGGTGAATGTGCTTTGCTAGCATATAAGCAGAGGTGGAGCATTGAGCGACCTTTTCTGTCTCTCAAGTCATCTGGATTTAATATTGAAGATACCCACATTACAGATCAAAAAAAGCTGGAAAAACTATTTGCAATAGTATCTTTATCCTTAGCTATTTGCGTGCTTGCTGGTGACATTAAGAACAAAATTTATCCTATAAAGATCAAAAAACATGGTCGTAAATTATACTCATTATTTACTTACGGATTTGATTGGATAAAAGATTATTTTTATAACTCGTTAAGTGATACCCCTGCTATGTTGTTTTCATTACTACGAAAACACATTATGCATGCTTTTCAACTTCAACAATAAGTGTGGGGTACTATGGGTAATTTATATCTATTGACTTTTAACTAAAACTTTTTGATTATTATAAAATTTTGCTAGACTTCATACCCTAATAATTATATAAGACTTTAACAATTATTGTTAAAGGGCCTGTAGTTCAGTTGGTTAGAACCCACCGCTCATAACGGTGTTGTCGCAGGTTCAAGTCCTGCCGGGCCCACCAATCATTTTTAAAATAATGATTAACCTTAAAATACTTTCCATCTATTTATTAAGATTATATTGTGGTTGTTTTATCAATATCTCACTGATAGTTACTGGGATCTTAATTCTGTCTAATATTTTTGATCTTTTACAACAATTCAAATCTTTATATATACCAACCCACTATTTTTGGAAACTTGTATTATACAAAATCCCATATTTTCTTAATGAAATAAGCGGACTAATTAGCTTTAGTGCTATGTTATTCTTACTCAAAAAACTAACAAAATATAATGAATTACTACTAATGTTATGTAATGGTATCCATATTTGGAAAATAATATTAATTCCCGCTATCGCTGCAATAATATTTGGTATCCTAATAACCACCATCTGTAACCCTATTGGTACCATTGGCTTACAAAAATACGAACAACTAAAAGCCAAATTAACAAATAAAACCTCTGCTAATTTTAGAATATCCCAATCAGGTATATTATTTCTGGAGCAGAATAATATTACTAAACAAATAGTACAAACAAAAGTAATTGATATAGCTAATAATAAGCTAAAAGGTTTTACTTTATTAATGTTGGATCAAAATAATAATTTTTTAAAAAGAATTGATGCACCCTATGCCATTTTAACTGATAATAACTTAGACATCACTGCGGCAAAAATGTATGATGGTCAAAGTGTACAATCTTACAGTCAGCTGAATATTCCCACTACTTTGTCAGTAAATAAACTATTAGATAATTTTATTAATCCTGAAATGATTTCAATATGGGACTTACCCCTAACCATAAAACAATTAGTAGAGGCAGGATTACCAACACTTAATTATAAAATTTATTATTATAAGCAATTATTTAAACCAATAATTATGGGGATTATGGTAATATTAGCTTCTTGTTTTTTTAACTTAAAACAACAAAATAATATCCAAGGTAAAGTTCTGATCCTTGGTTTATTTATAGGCTTTATTACTTATTTTGCCCTAGAAATTGCAGTCAAAATGCTTTCTTATAATACAATCACGCCAGCTTTAGCAGTGTTATTACCAAATATCTGTATATTATTAATAAGTAACCTGTTTATTACCCCTGCTAGGCATGCTTGATATACTCTTAATGGATTTTCAAGAGTTGGATTTTATGTTCCATAAGTGAGCGCGTAGAGCGAAAGGCAAGTATGTGAGAGCACGTGAAACTTTGATCAAATGAAAAAATCAACTCTTAAGCGCCGAAGAGTAGACTGGGGGGGTTATTATATAATGATAGCAGTCTCATGAATAAATGTAGGAAATTAATCTCAGTTCGCTCCTGCTACTACATAAATAATCTATTAAAAACACTCAAAGGTTGTTGATCAATAGAGAGAAAAGAGTTATAAATTTGAGTTTAGGAGAAATCAAAATGTTGGCAAAATTTTTTAGTAAATTTGCATCGGATATCGCTATCGACCTAGGCACCGCAAATACTTTAGTATATGTTAAAGGTAAAGGGGTCGTACTTAATGAGCCGTCAGTAGTTGCCCTCATTAAAGAAAATGGTACCTTTAAGCCCTATGCATTTGGGCACGAAGCAAAAATTATGTTAGGCCGTACTCCCACGGATATTGAAGCCAAAAGACCTTTAAAAGATGGAGTTATTGCTGATTTTAAAGGAGCAGAAGAAATGCTCAAATATTTTATTAAAACAGTACATAATCGCCGATCATTTACCGGGCCGATGATTATCATTTGCGTACCTTCTGGGTCTACTCCAGTAGAACGCAGAGCCATCCAAGAAGCAGCCGAAAGTGCAGGAGGAAGAGATGTGTATTTAATTGAAGAACCAATGGCAGCAGCGATTGGCGCTGGATTACCTGTCACCGAAGCCACTGGTTCCATGATTGTTGATATAGGCGGCGGCACCACAGAAGTAGCAGTCTTATCATTAGGTGGTATTGTCTATGCTAGATCGGTACGTGTTGGCGGAGATAAAATGGATGAATCAATCATTTCGTACATTAGGCGGCACTATAATTTATTAATTGGGGAAGCGACAGCAGAAAAAATTAAAAAAGAAATTGGGACTGCTTTCGTAGACGATAATTTAGAACCAAGAGTAATGGAAATTAAGGGACGTGATTTAGTACATGGAATTCCCAAAGAAATGTTATTGAATGAAAAACAAATAGCTGATAGTTTAATTGAGCCAGTCAGCCAAATTGTTGAAGCAGTCAAGGTTGCCTTAGAATCTACTCCTCCTGAACTATCATCTGATATTGTAGATAAAGGTATTGTGATGACAGGAGGAGGCGCATTACTACGGAACCTTGATTATGTACTAAAAGAAGCAACTAATCTACCAATTATAATTTCTGAGCATGCCTTATCTTGCGTTGCCCTTGGAACTGGCAAAGTATTAGAAGATTTTCCTAAACTAAAACATGTGTTATTTAAACAAGATTAACGATGGCCTTAATTGAAAATAGAATAAAAAATACTAATGAAGTATCAATATTCATAAAGTCTATATTTATCACTTTAAAACGACTTTTTATTTTATTTTTTTTAATCTTATCATTCTATATCTATATATCTTCTCCGCAGCAACTAACTAATATTTCTTTAGAAATTGTAAGTCATTGTATTTCTGGTATATTCTCAGTGCACAAGGCTTTGTTTAAGAAAATTAACCTACTAACTCAAAATATTGGGTACATTAAAAATTTAGCAAAGGAAAATATTGACCTTAAATTAGAAGTCGCCCGATTAAAGCATTTACAGAACGAACTATATATGATTCAAGCTGAAAATACTGAGCTTAAAAAGTTATTGTCAGTGGTAGAAGAAGAGCAATATAAACATATTGGTGCTAGATTAATTAGCGTCTCTCTCAACCCTTTTAGTAAAACTGCAGTGATGTCTGCAGGCACCAAACATGGAGTAGAAATTAATCAAATAGTTACTCACGCTGAAGGATTAGTTGGACGCGTAATACAAGTTAGCAATAACTACTCAAAAGTAATTTTAATTAACGATGTAAACTCTCGAATTCCCATCACTACAGCTGTATCAAGAGAAAAAGGTATTATGAGTGGAGGAACCAATGATGGTAAAATTCTTTACTTACCCAAAGCTCATCTCGTACAAAAGGGAGAAAAAGTAATCACCTCTGGCCATGGTAATATATATCCTGCCGGTATTACGGTAGGGTATGTTAATAATATCAAGCAAGGAGATATCAGTGTACAGCCAGTAGTAGATTTGTCTAAAACAGAATTTGTTAATATATTATTGCCCAAATAGATTAAATAAATATATGTTTGGACAAAATCCCAAAAGATCTCCCACCTTTAATGATGGCACTAACCTGGCAATAAAACATATCTTCAAAACTATCCAAGGAGAAGGCCCTTTGGTAGGAACTCCTGCTGTCTTTATTCGTCTTGGCGGATGTAATCTTGCTTGCCATTTTTGTGATACTGATTTTGAAGACTTTAATATTTTAAGCCTTAAAGAAATTATTGAAAAGGTTTTAACTCTATCTCATAATTTAAATGAGCAGAGAGTAATAAATTTGGTAGTGATCACTGGCGGAGAACCTTTCCGTCAGGCTATTGAACTATTATGTGATAGTTTGGTAAACTTAAAATTCGCCGTACAAATTGAAACTAATGGCACGTTATATCGCAATATTGCTCAGCAAGTGCAGATAGTGTGTTCCCCTAAAGTGGCCAAAAATCGCTACTTACCTATACGAGAAGACTTAATAATTCGTCTTCAGGCAATGAAGTTTTTAGTTGCTAAAAATATCCTGGCCTATTCCTATATACCTGAGCTAGGACAAAGCAAATATAATATTCCAGTTTTTGTCCAGCCTATGGATCAAAATAATCACATTATTAACAAAGAAAATGAAAAACTTGCTGTTGAGCTAGCGCTTAACTATGGCTATCGTCTTTCCTTGCAAACTCATAAAATTTTAGGAATAGAGTAAAAAATTCCTTAAACTGAATATAAAAAACCTCCTACTTTAGTTTAAATAGGAGGAAAAATGAGGATGTTTAGTAATTAACTGTTGTTAAGCATTTATATTTAAGCTACTGCATCAAATCCGTGAGCATCACCGGTAACAAGTACTGCCCCTTGCTCTAGCTGCACATGACTTATATCTATTGTAGGATGGTTAGAGTCAGAATTCTGAGGTTTTAGATATACTTCACATGGGCCAATTATTTTAGTCAAAGCGCTATAATCATTTACTTTTACCCAATCTTGTGTATCAACTTTTTCAGGCTTCTGCCCACTCCCACCATTTAAAAGAATTTTTGCTTTTTCTGAACCAGCATCTATATGTATTTCTACTGTAGAGCCCACTAAATGTCCACTTGCATATTTGTCCGGCATAGAGCCTAAAGTTGTTTTGCCTTGGGTATGAAATTGTACGGGGTATTTAGAATAATTAACTATACATTGAATAGTATTATTAGGTATCTCATTCTGGATAGTGTAAGGACCTGCTTGGTTGCCAGGCACGCGTACATGTAAAATAGAACCTGCTACCCAAGGATAGTGGCCAGGCGCTAAACCTGTACTCATGTCATCAGAAGACAAACTAGTGAACGGGTGTAGCACTTGACGAACCGTTGGTTTTGACATTGTATTATCTTTAGACATAATAATTCTCCATAAACTTAATTGTGAATAGATGTTAATACTTAACACAACTTAAAGGTTAACATTTATTAAATATTAATTAAACAATATAAAGGTAGGATGTATTAAAAAATTTTAATTAATGTGTTTAAATTACACATAAATATATTGAGATTATTTTTATGGAGATATTAAATATCATTTAAGAATTTTAACAGGTAGGGAAATGGTGATTCAGGATAAAAAAATTATTCTGCTGCTGCTTCCTTATTATATAATTTATAATACTCACATTTATTAGCCATTAATTGCAAGTGAGTACCTTGCTCAACTATCATTCCAGCTTTCATAACCACTATATGATCTACATCTTGAATACTGGCCAAACGATGAGTTATGATTAAAGTAGTTTTATTTTTACGAGTATTTAATAAAGAATTGAAAATTAATTGCTCGGAATTCTGATCTAAAGAACTGGTAGCTTCGTCCCATATTAAAATGGGCGCATCTTTTAAAAAAGCCCTAGCTATTGCTAGACGTTGGCGTTGTCCCCCTGATAGAGTAGAGCCTTGATGACCAATTATAGTATCATACCCTTCTGGTAGCTGGGAAATAAATTCATCCGCATCTGCCTGCTTTGCAGCAGTAATAATCTGCTCTCGCACCGCATCAGGTGTGCCATAAGCAATATTTTCAGCAATGCTAATATCAAATAATGTAGTTTCCTGAGTAACTAGGGCTACTTGCTGCCTTAAAGAGCTAATTTGTATGTCTTGAATATCATGATTATCAATTAAAATTTTTCCTGTCGAAGGATCATAAAAACGAACCAGTAAATTTGAAAGGGAAGTTTTACCACTTCCAGAACGCCCTACAAAAGCAGTGATTTTACCTCTTTCTAACTTTAAATTAATTAATTTTAATGCTGCTTTATGAGGGAAACTTAAACCTACTTTATCAAAAATTATTTCTGGGTTGTTTAATTGCACAAGCTTGGCATTTAGCTTATCTTTTATAGTAGGTTCGGTATCTAATACATTAAATATTCTCTTAGTGGCAGCTATTCCTTCTTGTAAATTGACATTTAATGATACTAAACTTTTAAATGGTCGATAGGCCGAGACGAAAGCAGTAATAAAGGCGAAAAGAGCCCCAGGCGTAGTTTTCTCCATCATAACCAAGTAACCACCGTACCAAATGATGCCTGCGACAGCCGTGCCACATAATATTTCCATAATTGGCGAAATTAATGCATCTAATTTTGCAGTTTTTTTTAAGAAATTCAAAATATTAGTAGAAATCAATAATGCTCTATGGCTTTCTACTTTTTCTCCCAAAAAAGACTTAACGATTTTAATGGATTGAAAGGTCTCATCTAACCTGGAAGTATAATTAGCTAAATCTTCTTGGGCATGCCCAGATATTTTACGAATTTTTCGCCCTAATTTTTGAATAGGGTAAATGGCTAAGGGAAATACAATGAATACGATACAGGATAATATTGGTTCTAACTTAACCATTAATATTATTAGAAATAAAACGGATAACAGATGTTTGGCACAACCGACAAGCAAATTCGATACCGCGCCCCGCATCATTGAAATATCATTAGTAAAACGAGATATTAAACGACCTGAGGATTGAGATTGAATAAATAAAATATCTGCACATAACAAATGCTCATACATTTTAATCTGCAGATCAGTTAAAACTTTCTGACCAATAAATTTAATTAAATAGCTTTGATAATACTCGGCAATGCCCTTAACAGCAAAAGTTAATATTATAGTTAAGGGTAGTATAAGCAGCATTTTACTATCATGAGTCAAAAATAATTGATCTATAATTGGTTGCACTAATTTGACACTAATAGTAGAACAAATCGCTGAAATCACCATAAAAAATACGGCAATCATTAGCTGCTTTAAATAAGGTTTGATATATTCACCTACCAATCTTTTGAGTGTAACATATGCACTATAGTCATATTTTATTAAGCTAATCTTTTGTAACTTTTGTTTCTTAAATTTATTAGAGCCTGCTAACAAAATAACCTATTTATTTTATAATTTTTGATGAAAATTTTTATGCATCCTATTACCGTTATATAGATAAACTACTGTGGTAAACAGTAGTAATAATAATAACAATAAAAACCCTAATACTAAGGGCAAGGAATGAGAATATTGCCACAATTTCGTACAAAAAAAGGGCGTAGTAGATGAAAGCAACATACCCCCCACTGAATGAGAGAGACCATACATTCTATTGCGCATGCTAGTATTAAATATAGATTGCATAATAATTTGTAAGGGGATCATGTAAAAAGGCGCAAGCACTATAAGAAATATAGGAAAATAAATTAGATAATTATTAATAGGTAGAAGAAGTTGAGCCCCAATTACTCCGCATAAGCTTAATAATAGTGATATTATAATTTGCAACTTAGGATAAAATTTATCAGCTAATTTACCAGAAATGATAGACATTATAGCATATATTGCTATTAGTAGTATATTTATCCTCTGCTCTTGAGAAAAGTTATTAATTAAAGAAAACTGAACCAAAAAAACCCCCCAAAAAATAATTAAAAAATGATAAATACCTCCTATAGTACCACTAATTATCAAAGCTAAAATAAATTTTTCTGTTACTTCCTTAATGATTTTTATTAAGTCAAAGAATCTTACTTCAGAAAAGATATGAATATTTTTAGATTTTATAAATTCTTCACTTTCCTCAAAATAATGGCGCATAAATATTATGAGTAAGCCAAATATTCCCCCAATAACAAAATTAATACGCCATAAATATTGAATGCTAGTAAATTCTGTTGCAAAATAATACATTGCTGCCGCTAACAATGCACCAATTTGGCTACAGCATACTACAATACCATTAGCATAATTTTTATAAGATTTCCCCACTTTTTCTACAACATAAATTTTTATCCCCTCACTCTCACCAGCTAGACTGATAAAAAATAGCATCCGACAAAAAGTTAAAATTAAAGTAGCAAATATGCCAATTTGATCAAATTTAGGAATAAGGCCAATTAAAATCGTGGAGGTAGTAGCAAAAAATACTGAAATTTTTACTGTGGTCGCGCGTCCGTACTTATCTCCAATAAAGCCAAAAATAATTGACCCCAAAGGTCTTGCGATCACTGCTATACTAAACACAGCATAAAATAGTATTATTGGATTATATACGGTATTAGTAGGGAAAAAATTCTTAGCTAGAGTTGCGGCGGAGAATCCAAAGAGGGCATAATCATAATAGCGTACGATAATTGTAAAAAAAGCAATTAAAAATGCAGGCCTTATCATATGTTTTATTAAGGAAAACTTTACTATTTAGCTTTAAAACAAAAATTTAAAGTTATATAATAATTATATATCAACTTAGCAACAGCAAATTTTGGCTTATAGTAAAAACAATTACTGAAATAACTTTATGATCATAACGAGAAGATATTATGATAAAAAATATATGGATAAAACTTAAATATATACTATATACAATAATATATCTAATAGCTACTTTTATTATTGCTAACATTATATTATTAGAAACTTTACCTAAGGATGGGCAGTGTCATTGCGGAGAAACCCCTTTATTAATACATTATGTTCTTGCTGCTTTTATAACTGGGGCTCCTATAATTACCCATATTTATCTAAAAAATCGCACTGCAAAAATTAAAACTAAGATCAATAATTTATGATCGGCAAATTAAAAGGCAAGATAGATTCGTGTTTTAAGGATTATGTAATTATTGATGTTAATGATGTGGGATATTTAGTATATTGCTCTAGTATGACTTTAAATCAATTAGAAGTCAATGGAGTATATCAATTATTAATTGAAACTCATGTACGAGAGGACCACATTAATCTATTTGGTTTTATAACTTTTGAAGAAAAATATTTTTTCAATTTATTGCAATCTGTAGGTGGTATAGGCACTCGCATGGCTTTAACGATTTTATCAAATTTATCTCCTTCACAAATTCAATCTTCTATACTGACAAGAGATAAAGAGGCGTTTAAAGTGGTGTCAGGAGTGGGCAGTAAATTAGCAGAGCGTATTATTGTGGAATTAAAGGATAAAATTGCAAGCACATTTGGAAATACTCACCACCTGAGCAATACTCATGGTAAACACGATAGTAACATACTTGGCATAATGTCAGATGCGATATTAGCCTTAACTTCTCTTGGTGTTAACAGAAATGAAGCACAAACTTTAGTACAAGAAATTATTGCTAATAATGCAAATATTTCCATTAATGAACTAATCAAACTTGCATTAAAAGCCCGTGGAACTAATGTCTAAAAATATTTTGTCAAGTGATAAACTACCCACAGATCATGAATTTTCTTTAAGACCTAGTTACTTAGCAGAATTTGTCGGGCAGCAACAGATTAAAGAAAATTTATCTATTTTTATCCAAGCAGCCAAAAATCGTTCTGAGCATTTGGATCATACATTATTTTATGGTCCTCCTGGCCTTGGCAAAACCACCTTAGCCCAAATTATTTCTAAGGAAATGGGAGTGAATTTCAAAACTACTTCAGGCCCTGCTATATCAAAAGCGGCTGATTTGGCCGCTATACTTACTAACTTACAAGAAAAAGATGTATTATTTATCGATGAAATTCATCGGCTTAGTACTAATATTGAAGAAACATTATATCAAGCAATGGAAGATTTCGCGTTAGATATAATCATTGGTGAAGGGCCAGCTGCTAGAACGGTAAAAATTAATCTACCAAATTTTACGTTAGTAGGAGCAACTACTAGACTTGGGCTCTTAAGCAACCCCCTAAGGGATAGATTTGGTATCCCTCTACGATTACATTTTTATAACGTGGAAGAATTAAAATTAGTTCTTATTAGAATTAGTAAATTATTAAAAATTAACTTAACTAATGATGCCTTAGAGGAAATAGCGCGACGTAGCAGAGGTACTCCCAGAATTGCTATCAGATTAGCAAAAAGGGTAAGAGATTTTGCCTCAGTCGAGGGTAAGATAGAAATTGATCAAGATATTGCCAATATATCCTTAAATCGTTTAGAAGTGGATAAAATAGGTCTTGATAGTAATGACTATAGATATTTAAAATTTATAGCCGATAATTATGCGGGCGGACCAGTAGGAATCGATACTATTGCTGCTGCTTTATCTGAACAACGTGATGCTGTTGAGGAAACAATAGAACCATATTTAATCCAAATAGGCTTACTGCAACGTACTCCGCGCGGAAGAATCATTACTAAAAGCGCCTTTGAACATTTGGGCCTTGAGAGTGTAAATCAAAATTTTAAATTATTTTAAAGTAATAATTGCTATAGTCAATTAAGATGAATTAGGGATGCTGGAAGAGGCGCGAAGCTGAAGAAGATACGATGGTAAAGCAACGAGCCACGACGTCCATAATGTATATTAATTGACTATACAAATAGCACGATCACTCTAATGAGTAGATAGAGGAATCAAATTAAGGTTATTTTGTATCAATTTATAATTCAACTGACCCTTGAATATTTATATTAAACTACTTGCATTGCAACTTAAAGTAGTTTAATATATTTAAAAATCTACTATTAATTTTTTAAATGACCTTATTTCTGCCTTTTCTATCAATTAACCATATCTTAGAACAAGAATATCATAATCTTAGCTTGTAGTATTGTGTGAGCTTCATAGCGGGCATCGTCACGTATTTTACTTTAACTAACGAACCTTCTTTTTTATTACTTATCTCTATTCCTACTACTACCTTGCCTTTAATAATGGCAAAACCTGCCATATTGCAACGCTTCATGTTAAGGTTAATAATTGCCTTCTCGTATGGTATGGTAATTAGCAAATTCCGCACATACACCAATAACTACAACATATTGCATAATACCATAACCAACCAGCTTGCACCCAACAATAATACTAATGTATTAAAAGTTGAAGAATGTATAATTTCCCCTGTCCAGGGGATAATTAAAGAAATACATTCTAGTAATCATGCTATCCAAATTACTTTGCATCAAGTTAAAGTGTATCAATTATACTCGCCTATACCGCAACAACTAACAAAAGTTAGGATAACTATCCCAGCAAAATATGCCAAAGAAATTGATATAAATAGCACTATAAAAATAGTAGCAAAACTTTGCAGACCGCAAAGTAGCTTATTGCCTGGCGGTTATGATTTTAGTTTTTATGCTTACTTTAATAATTTAGATGCAACTGGCTTTGCATTAGCTCCTCCTGAAATTATATCCCATAATATCCTTACTACTCATAAACTGTTATATAATATTAGAAAAAATATTTATACCCGATTAATACAAGTACTTGGTACTCTTAAAGGCAATTTTGCAGCTGCAATATTATTGGGAGAAACAAAATCTCTAGATAAAAATATAATGCAAGCGATGAGGCAAGGAGGAATATCTCATATTCTTTGTGTGTCCGGTTTACATTTATCCTTAGTGGCCACTATCCTATTCATCGCGATACGATTTCTATTAAATTTATCAAATTATATAGCTTATAATTATAACATAAAATCTATTGCAGCAATTTGCTCTTTAATTGGTAGTTATAGTTATTTAGAATTAACCAATATGCAAATTGCTGCTACTAGAGCTTTTATTATGACAGCGATTTTTATTTATGCTCTGATGATAGAACGTGCAATTTTTCCTCTTCGTTCCCTGGCAGCTGCAGCATTTATAATATTATCGATCAATCCAGAAGTGGTATTTTACCCAAGTTTTCAGCTGTCTTTCATCGCGGTATTGTCTTTAACTAGTGGTTATGAATTTTACTTAAAGAATCAATGGATTTTAGGAGCAAATCAGGGAATATTTACGAAGATAAAATTTTATTATGCTTCTAATATTTATTCAAGCCTTCTGGCCGGAGTAGTAACAGCGCCTGTGGTAATAAATCAATTTTATACTTTCCCTACTTACTCTATCATCATGAATCTTATTGCCGTGCCTATAATGTCTTTCTTTTTAATGCCTTTAGCAATTATGTCGTTATGGTTCATGATATTTGGCATAGAGCAATATTGTCTGAGTTGTATGGGGTTTTTTATTGATTTAATCATTAAATCTGTAAAATTTACCACATTATTACCCTTCCCTCTTTGGCATGTAGGCTATATCAGTAAACTTAGCTTAACTATATTTTTATTGGGATTTTTTTGGATTTGTTTATGGCAAACAAAATGGCGTATTTTAGGGGTACTAATAATATTAGTTTCGTTTATTTTAATGCTAAAATCTCCTGTTCCTAATTTTATCTTTGATATCACAAGCAATAATATAGGATTAAAAAATAATAATTCTAAACTTGAAATTCATACTTATTCTCATAAATTCAATAGTCAAAGAAACACATGGCGGGGTAGCATCAACACACAAGCTACAATATCAAAATTTAAACGCCTTTATTGGGCACAGTGGTTTGGCCAAAAAGACGCTAAAATAGTTAGGACTCCAAAAAACATATTTATTTCCGATGGCAATAAACTCGTTATCAATTCGCAACCAATTGAGCATAACACACAATGTGAAAATGTAGATATATATCTTAATTTAGCAGATAAAAATCAATGCCAAGGTCATAAAATAACTTTATCTAGAGAGTACTTACAACAAGCTGGAGTCATAATGATCTTTTGTAATCCTATACAATGTAAAGTGGTAACCAATAATAATAGGTTTAGGCTCTATTGACAAAATTTTTTACTAGGTTCTGTGAAGATTTCTATGTAACCTGGATTCGATATAACTTGTTACATCGAATTTTAGAGAAATATATAGAAACTATCAGTTTAAAGCGGTTTTACACCTGATTGTTAAAATATAATATTACAATAGATGATTTTAATTATTAAAATCATCTATTGAATGATGAAAAAAGTTAAAATACATATGAAGAATCGCTTCGAGTATGCATTTTTCCTTATAACAAAGCCAATTTGATATAAGAATTAATAATTCTTATATCAAATTGAGGTTATGTAATGAGTAGATTTATGCAGAAAGTCTATTTTCTTGACAACCCAAATTGGTTGCATCCCCATTAAACCTTAACATAACAAGAGCTAGGTTATTATTTTGTCAATTCTTCAAGAATTTGCAGTAGAGAAATGCTAAACGTCTCTTTTGTACTAAAATGGCATTTTTAAGCCAGGTGGCAAACTAATATTACTAAAAGCATCCGCCATAGAATTCTGGGAGTCTTGATCGGCTTTGCTTTTAGCATCATTAAAAGCAGCAATAATTAAATCCTCTAGCATTTCTTTTTCTATTTCTCTAAGTAACGAGGGATCTATCAAAGCTTTACGAGCTTCTCCTCGCCCAGAAATAACAATCTGCACCAATCCCCCTCCAGCATTGCCAGTATATTCAGCGCTAGCCATTTGATCTTGCATCTCTTGCATTTTCTTCTGCATAGATTGTGCTTGCTTTAAAAACTGATTAAAATTTGCCATATTAATTTGTCCTTTAATTATTAGATTATGCAAAGCTTATCTTATAGCCAAAGAGATGTAGTTAACCTGAATTTGATGTAACAAGTTACATCAAATTCAGAGAAATATATAGTAACAATCAGGTGTAAAGCAGTTTTACACCTGATTGTTACTATATAACATTACATTCAATAGATGATTTTAATTATTAAAATCATCTATTGAATGATGAAAAAAGTTAAAATACATACGAAGAACCGTTTCGAGTATGCATTTTTCCTTATAACTAATCTCAACTCGATATAAGAATTATTAATTCTTATATCGAGTTGAGATTAGTTAGTAATATTTGCATGTTAAGTTCAGGTTGCCTAAGGCCGTCTAAGTAATACGTAAGCATGACCAAATCCTGCAAAATTATGGGACCCTCTACAGTACCTAAATCTCTTTGCCTATATAATTCTCTTCTTTATTTCTTTACATCCCGAGCAAAAGCTTAAAGGAGTTGACAAAACAATTTTTAATCCTTTATCAAGAGTTAAAGGGCAACAATTGCAGTAGAGCATACAACTTCACCAAAAAAAGAATCAGATATTAGGCCCATTTAAAGCAGTATACACTCCTATGATTAAAAGTTGGTAGACGATAGAATCAACTTCAAGGAGCGCTAGGCAGTACTATATATAGTACGTGAGCACCATCAACCTCTAGAACACACCAACGCCAATTCTTAAAATTCCTAGAGTATCCACTACTTATCTAGTAATATATCGGAGATAGTGATATCTGGAAAATGTCTGATTAAGGTTTGCCAATCTTGACTTGTTTTGACCTTCTCGATAAATTGTTCTTTTAGAGTAATGATTTTCAATTGTTTCGTAACGATAATATTATAAGCATTGCCTGACCAAGCCAATAATAAATTATTCAGTTGTTCCTGTATTGTGACATTAAAGCTCTTACCCGCAAGTTCAATGCTATTATTCGTGAAAGACTTAATTTCTACTTCATTCATTAAATAATAATATATTTCCATTTCATTATGTAAATATAAATAACCAAGAAAGGATAGAATTTGATTATGTAAATTAGATTCTTGGGAAGCAGGCAGCTTTAACTGATGAGCTAACTGATTATCTGCCTCTGCTAGTTCTTCAATAGATGGCAGCATTTGGCAATAAATAGATTTTATTGCCAACATTTCTGCTTCTATCAGTTGATTATGTGATATTTTTATTTCCATAACTCCTTTACTGTATATCTGCCAAATAATCGATAGCTGGCAAATAGTCACTTGCGATAAAATATTCGCTATTTCTTTGCTAAAAGCTTCGTATATTGGATTTTGATAATTAGGCAACATCTTCAATTTGGTGAGATATGCAATAAAATCTGATAAGAGTCCAATAAACACTTCAAGATTTGCTGAGGCCATATAAAGTTCATGCAGCAAATCCAATGATTTAGCCGTATCTTTAGTAATAATAGCTTCCATAAATTTAATAATACTTACAGTGTCTACTAGCCCAACTATTTGACAAATATCAAGGGCAGTAATTATCTCGCCCTGCCCTAACCCTACTACTTGATCTAATAGCGAAATAGCATCTCTAGCTGAGCCATCCGATCTAGAGGCGATTATTTTTAAGGCTTCATTGTCAATTTTTAACTGTTCTTTATCAGCAATTTCTTGCAGTAATTGAAACAATTCTGACAATGTTAATCTTCTTAAATCATATCGTTGGCATCTAGAAATTATTGTTAGTGGAATTTTTTGGGGTTCAGTAGTAGCAAATATAAATATTATATGTCTAGGGGGTTCTTCAAGGATTTTAAGTAAAGCATTAAAAGCACCTTTAGACAACATATGTACTTCATCAATAATATAAATAGTATATTGAGCTATTAAGGGCTTATATTCACTACTTTCTATTATTTTACGAACATCATCTACACTGGTTTTACTAGCCGCATCAATCTCTATTATATCTGGGTGATTATTATTATTAAAGCTAGTACAATTCTGACAATTGTCGCAAGCACTAATATCTTGACCTTGGATTTGTCGGTTAGTACAATTAATAGTTTTCGCAATAATACGCGCCGACGTTGTTTTACCAACTCCTCTAATACCAGTCAGAAGATAACCTTGTGCTATTCGCTCTTTAGCAATAGTATAGCTTAAAACTTTTGTTAACACTTCTTGCCCATATAACTTTGCAAAATTATTTGGGCGATATTTTCTGGCAAAGTTAATATATTGCTCAGGTAATTTTTTACTACTTATATTCACAGAAATACGATAGAAATATTAGTGTTGAGTTAGATAACTGGCAATTTACTTTGCCGAGTTTTTTAAGTGTTTGTAGCCTATATACTAAAAATCGTTTTATATTGACTGATACTTCTTTGAACCACCGAAGTGACTATAGAATTTGCTTAAGATTTTTTGGAAACAATGACGCCATATACTCAATATTGCTAGCAATGACCCACTACAAACTACTTTGGCTGCTTTCTTTCGAACCTGACCACCTGAGCAGAATTCATGCCCACTACTAGCAGTAAGTAAAATAGTCATTTTCTTTACTTAACGCAAGCTATTTTAATCTGAATATTGTATAAAAATTTTTCTGCCCAGAATTGTTTTTCTCATATATCACACAATACTAAATTTCATGTCAGTTAGATGAGTTGGCAAGTCTTACAAATTCTTCTCACAAAATTGCCAATTAACCAGAGACTCTATATAGGCTGATACATAATCAGGGCGTTTATTACGATAATCAATATAATATGCATGTTCCCAAACATCACAAGCAAGCAATGGTTTAATGGATTTGGTAATAGGAGTTTCTGCATTACTGGTTTTAACTATTTGCAATTTACCATCATTCAACACTAACCAAGCCCAACCGCTACCAAATTGACTTATTGCCGCTTGTTTAAATTCTGCAACAAAATTTTCATAATTCGTAAAATCTTTATCTATCATCTTTAATATTTTACTACTAGGCTTGCCTCCTCCTTGTGGTTTAATAGAATGCCAAAAAAAGCTATGATTCCATACCTGGGCCGCATTATTAAAGATAGTACTTTTAGACGGATCTTGAGCTGAGGCAATTATTAATTCTTCCAAGCTCATTTTTTGTAAAACTGGCTGATCTTGTAATAAATTATTTAAGTTAGTTATATATGCTTGATGATGTTTACCATGATGATAATCAAAAGATTCGGCAGAAAGTATAGGAGCAAACCCCTTCTTATCATATGGTAATTCTGGCAGAATAAACGGATAGGATAGTTGGTTTGCTTGAGGACAATATATCATGTAATTTACTCCACTTATTATTAAGGTTAGGCTGCTTCTATTAACTTTAAAAAATCTGCTGCCAAAAACAAAGAGCCAGTGATTATAATATTAGTTCTTGCTTGTTTTAAATTGCTTATCTCCCTAATAGCGTCTTCTAAAGAATCGCTAGGAACAAATTCTATTCCTACCGCATTGCCTCTATGACTTATTGTCTCACTGCTATAACTCATGACTTCAGATAAAACCCTAACACCGTATCCTTTTACTGTCAATCGCTTTAAATGTAAACAAAAATCCTCTACATTGCGATTTTTTGTCATCCCTAAAATGAGATAAACTGGCGGCTTTAAATTATCAGCAATCCAAGCGGACAGCACTTGGGCTCCTGCACTATTATGCGCACCATCTAGCCAAATTTGGACATGCTCCCCCGCTAAGTGAGAATATTTACCAAAAGACATTTTTTGCAACCTAGCAGGCCAATTGATATTTTGTAGCCCCCTTTCTATATTGCCATTAGTTATATTAAATCTAGTATTAATTAAGCTAATGGCGGCAATAACCGCCCCAGCATTGATCAGTTGATGGTCACCTAGCAAACAGGGAAATGAAAATTGGTGATTAGCATTCTTGGATAAATAAGTAAAATTATCGGCATTTTTTTTGATACAAAAATCATATTCATAACAAAAAGCCGGTGCATTTAAGTCTTGGCATTTTGCTAACAATACTTGATATACTTCTTCTACTTGACAACTAATCACACACGGAATATTTGGCTTAATAATACCTGCTTTTTCGCTTGCAATAGCTGGCAGTGTATTACCCAATTGTTGCATGTGATCGTAAGAAATAGGAGTAATCAGCGTAATAAGAGGAGACGCCACTATATTAGTCGCGTCCAATCTGCCCCCCAGCCCCGTTTCAAGGATTAAGATATCGGCTTTGACCTCAGCAAATGCTAAACAAGCAGCAGCTGTTATACCTTCAAAAAAACTAGGTTCAATATTCTCCTGTAAGCTTGCAATTCTTACTCTTTCACATACTTCAAATAAAAATTGATCCGAAATTTTTTCTCCTCGTATTACTATTCTTTCATTAACTTCTAATAAATGCGGAGAGGTATAAGTATGTACTGTATAACCTGCTTTCTGAAATATACTCTTAAACATTGCAACGCTTGATCCTTTACCATTAGTGCCAGCTATATGAATTACGGGAGGTAATTTCAGGTGCGGATTATTCAATATTCCTAGTAATCTATTAATATTCACCAGATTATACTGGATATTTTGTTTCCAGGGCGCAGTAGGAAAATGGGGCATTCTCATAATTTCTCTCAACTAACGATTTCTAGCAATATGCTGACATCAAATAAATTTAAATTACTATTTTTAGTGTAAATTGCTTGACTTATTTAAATCTTTGTCTATACATTACATTGGTTAAAATTGTATTAATATCTTAAGTATTTCTAACGCTGTATTAATTACCAATATTTCAATAGTAAAAGTTGGAGTTAGCTATTAAATAGCAAGACAACTTCCCCACACGCTAAAAAGAAATAGCTTAGCAACGGCTAAGGCTCAAGGATAATAACGCTAATTTATATCGCTATACTGGATAATTGATTGGCGTTAGGAATCAATTCTTTCAATCCTATTAAAATACAATTTTATACACTTAACCTCAATTAGATATACCATAATTATATCGTATTAAGGTCACGCTAAAAGAACTTTATTAATTAAAAAAAGATTTTTCGTTATGTTACCAGAAAAATGCCATAAGTACAGTACAGCAGAATTAAACGCTAATATAATAAATGCTCGAAAAGAACAAAAGACTCAGGAAACTGATTTAATTATTATAGATGAAATCTGTGTAAATCAAATCACCCAAATGCAAAACAGTTTTATAGTTGAAAGGAATAGTAAGCGCAAAATAAATAAATATCAGGAGCTATTAAAAGTAATAAATACATGTAATAACGCTAAGGAAAATGCTAAACATTCTAAATACCTTGCAGATCAAAAGTTAAAATCTGTAGAAGATTGTTGGCACCAAAAAGAGCAAGGCACAGTCAATAAAATTATTGTAGCAGAAAGCCAATTTAATCAATCAACCAATACAAATTTTAGTGTAATAGACACAATGGAGCATAATAATATAAGTACGAGTCAGGATGCAGTTAATCTTACTAGCACACTATTGAACCCATTTCATAATAATATCACTTATAATAATGCTACCCTCTCTGCAAGTGAGGGAAAGTTGATCACAAGAGAAGAAGCGCACTACAATGCAAGAATAGTTTCACGGTTATCTCCTCCTATTTTCACTGAGCAGGAAGAAACATCCGAGATTAATAATTCAATTAATTGGACGGAAATTTTTGTATATGCAACAGGTACGCTAGCCCTCCTATCTGCAGCTAAACTATTATATTGCTGGGGAAAGGTGCAGTTACAACGCAAGATTTATCCTGAAGTAATTAAACAGCACAATGAAGAGGAGCCTATGCTCTCCATGGAGCATTTGTCTTATGACTCTCAAATAGTGAAAATATTAATAAGTGGTGACGCTGGTATCATAGAAGTTGATACAGATCATCTTAATGATCTTTAATTAATACTCATATCAAGTTGCTTTCAAGACAGTAATAGGAGTATGAGTGGTGAAGTGCGCGGAACCTAGTAGATCGAGGTGAGCACGACGAATCCCGAAATATAATGTGAAGAAAGCAATTTGGTATCAGCATTTTGTATGTATACTCCTATGGCTTAAAGAATTGCTAGACTATAGAATCCACTTCAAGAATTTCAAGAGTTGTGCCACAGCTCTTGAAATAGGAAGAAAGCGTATCCTATAAAATTAGTTGAATATTAATATATAACCAGCTAATATACAGGCCTTCTATAAACTAAAATAACATCTTACATACAATGATTAATGTTACTTTTCCCGATGGATCAACAAGACAATTTATAAAAAATATTACAGGATTGGCAATAGCTAGGTTGATTTCCCCCTCTTTAGCCAAAGAGGCGTTAGTGGTAGAAATCAATAACCAACTGCAAGACTTAGATCTGCCTATTGAGTTTGATTGTAATTTAAGAATTTTAACCAATAAAGATCCAGAAAGCTTGGAAGTAATTAGACATGATGCGGCACACATTACTGCTCAAGCAGTAAAAGAATTATTTCCTAATATTCAAGTCACTATTGGCCCTGCAATTGAAAATGGCTTTTACTATGATTTTGCCACCGATAAACCCTTTACTCCTGAGGACTTAGTCCAGATCACTGCTAAAATGCAGGAAATCATTAACAGAGACGACAAAATTACTAGAGAAATATGGGAACGGGATAAAGCGATAGAATTCTTTAAAGGGCTAGGAGAACATTATAAAGCAGAAATTATCTCCGGAATTCCAGCCAATGAAAATATTATCTTATATAGGCAAGGCAATTTTATTGATTTATGCCGAGGCCCTCATGCTTTATCAACCGGTAAAGTACGATATTTTAAGTTAATGAAAGTAGCTGGGGCTTATTGGCGTGGAAATAGTAACAATCCTATGTTACAGAGAATATATGGTACTGCATGGGCAACCAAAACACAATTAGATGACTATCTTTATATGCTAGAAGAGGCTGAAAAGCGCGATCATAGAAAATTAGGGAGAGAACTAGACCTGTTTCATTTTCAAGAAGAGGCGGTAGGAATGGTGTTTTGGCACGATAAAGGCTGGAACATATATAATATTATTGAGCAGTATATTAGGAGAAAAATTAGGAAAGCTGGATATCAGGAGGTAAAAACCCCTATTCTACTGGATCAAAGTTTATGGCAGCAATCAGGCCACTGGGAAAAGTTTAGAGAAGATATGTTTGCTTTAAATTTAACAGAGGATAAAATTTCAGCACTTAAACCTATGAGTTGCCCTTGTCATGTCCAGATTTTTAAGCAAGGAATAAAAAGTTATAGAGATCTACCGCTGCGCATGTCTGAGTTTGGATTATGTCATAGAAATGAAGCTTCAGGCGCCTTACATGGGCTAATGAGAGTTCGAAGCTTAGTTCAGGATGATGGCCATATATTCTGTACTGAAGAGCAAATTAATAGTGAAACAGTGAGTTTTTGTAAACTGTTAACTGAAATTTACAAAGATTTTGGCTTTTCTGAAATAAAAATTAAATTTTCAGATCGGCCTATTGATAGGGCTGGTAGTGATGCGGTGTGGGATAAAGCAGAAAGGTCCCTAAAACAAGCAGTAGAAGAAGCAGGGTATTCTTATATATTAAGCCCTGGAGATGGTGCATTCTACGGTCCTAAGCTAGAATTTTGTCTTAAAGACTCAATAGGTAGAGAATGGCAGTGTGGGACTTTACAGGTAGATTTTGTACTACCAGAACGTCTTGATGCTACTTATATCGCGGCAAATGGTGAGAAAAAAAGACCAGTAATGCTGCATAGGGCAATCATTGGATCTTTTGAAAGATTTATTGGGATATTAATAGAAGAATATGCCGGCCGTTTTCCACTGTGGCTAGCCCCAGCGCAAGTAGCTATTGCCACTATTACGAGCAACCTACAGCCCTACGCCTTAGAAGTTAATACATTATTAATTAATGCTGGCGTTAGGACTGATATTGATGTGTCTGGAGAAAAAATTAATTATAAAATCCGTAATTTTTCTAACAATAAGGTACCTATAATAGCAGTTATAGGTCAATATGAAGTAGAAAATAACCTACTTACTATACGATCTCTTGGTTCTGAGCAACAAGAAACGATTAAGATAACAGAATTAATAAAACTTATAACTGAACAAAATGAACGCTATTTCACATAGGCTCAATTCAAGAAAAAAATCTTTTAATTAATACGCTGAAGTAGAGATTTACTTGTAATTTTTTTAATAATCCATTAGATTCTCAGTGGATTAATCTCATAGGTAAAATGAAAAAGCAATTTTTGCAAGGTGAGTAGTATATTTCTTATCTCAAATAATAGGAGTATCATTTATTTAACAATAATTAAGGAGCAGTGTGATTTTAGGAGTTAAAAATAGTAATTTTCCAAAGGCTAACAGGGAAATTAGGGCTAGTCAAGTTCGGTTAATTGATGAAAATGGTGAAATGTGCGGCATCGTTAGTATTAAAGAGGCGTTAGATCGAGCAGAAAAAGCTAACTTGGATTTAGTAGAAATTTCGCCAAATGCTGAACCACCCGTATGTAAAATCTTAGATTTTGGTAAGTATAAATACGAAAATAAAAAGCGTATCCATGATGCTAAGAAAAAACAAAAGACAATTGTGCTTAAGGAAATGAAATTTAAGCCTAATATTAGTCAAGGTGATTTTGAGATCAAACTTCGGAAAATAAAAGATTTTTTCAAAGAAGGATATAAAGTAAAAATTTCTTTATGGTTTAAAGGTAGAGAAATTATCCATAACGATATTGGCTTGAAACTATTTGCTCGCATAACCACAGAGTTAGAGGGCATTGCTAAAATAGATTCAGCTCCTAAAATGGAAGGCAAACAAATCATAATGTTAGTCAGTCCTGATCCTTTAAAAACTCAGTAAATAAGAATTGATACTTATGCCAATAAAAATCTTAATGCCTGCCTTATCTCCTACAATGTTAGAGGGGAATATTGCCAAGTGGTTAAAAAAGGAAGGAGACCAAATTGCTCCTGGCGATATTATAGCAGAAATAGAGACCGATAAAGCGACTATGGAAATAGAATCTATAGATGCAGGAGTTCTAAGTAAAATTGTTATACCTCAAGGTACAGAAAATGTACCAGTAAATTCTCTAATAGCTGTACTGCTTGAAGAAGGAGAAGATAGTACGACAATAGATAATTTACTCTTACACAATAATGTTACCACCCCCTTGACTACCTCTTTACCCGTAAATGAAGCAACCAACCAAGTAGGACCAGATGAATCTACATCTATCATCTCTGCGCACGTCTCCCTTATTAATAATCACCAGAGAATATTTGCTTCGCCCTTAGCTAAAAGATTAGCCTCTCTTGACAACATCGATCTTACTCTATTACAAGGTAGTGGCCCACAAGGAAGAATAATAAAACAAGATATAATTTCTTACCTAGCCAGTAAAACAAGTAGTAATAAAATTACAGGAGTACAAAGAAATAGAGAGGAATACTCATTAATACCCCACAATAATATTCGCAAGATTATTGCTAAGCGTTTACTTAACTCTAAACAAACTATTCCTCATTTCTATCTTTCAATAGAGTGCGTTATGGATAAGCTGCTTGATTTGAGGGAAGATATTAACAAAACTTTGATGGAAGAGAGACAAATCAAAACGTCCCTTAATGATTTTATTATTCTAGCAGTAGCAAAAGCTTTGAAGTTAGTACCCGAAGCAAATGCCAGCTGGGATGAAGCGGCTATTCGCTACTATAATAATATAGATGTGGCTGTGGCTGTTGCCATAGATAATGGCCTTATCACTCCTATAGTAAAAAATGCAGATCAAAAGGATATTATATCCTTAGCCCTTGAATTACAAACCTTGATTCAGAAAGCAAGAGAGAATAAATTATCGCCGGAGGAATTTCAGGGTGGCAGCTTTAGTGTCTCTAACCTAGGAATGTATCATATTAAAAATTTTGGCGCGATTATTAACCCGCCACAAAGCTGTATTTTAGCAGTAGGGGCTAGCTCTAAACGACCTGTAATAAAAAATGATCAAATAACCATAGCTACCATTATGGATGTTACCTTATCTGCTGACCATAGGGTGGTTGATGGGGCAGTTGGCGCTAAGTTTTTAGCAGCATTTAAGAAATTTATAGAACACCCTGCTTCAATGTTAATATAATTCCTACTTTACATTTAATATTTGATCCTATTTTCCTTATCCAAATACCTATTTTTATGAGCTTTTCTAATAATTTAACAAAAATTCTAAATAAATATCAGGAATTATCACAAAAATTATCTAGCGGGATAATGGGAGAAGAATTTATTAAAGCCTCTAAAGAATATGCAGATTTAGAAGAAATTGTGGAAACAATCACTAAATATAATAAAGCTGTTTCTGACCTTAACGATACTAAGGAGATGCTTAATGAAGCAAATCTAGACAACGATACAGGCTCTCTGATATATGACGAAATACGGCAATTAGAAAATACTATCCCGCATCTAGAGCGAGCAGTCAAATTATCTCTATTACCTAAAGATGCAGCAGATGCCAAAAACGCTATTATTGAAATTAGAGCTGGAACAGGAGGTGAAGAAGCGGCATTATTCGCTGCAAGTTTATTTAACATGTATCTCAGATACGCTGAACTCAAAAATTGGAAGGTTGAAATATTATCAATTACTGATACAGGAATTGGAGGATATAAAGAAGCATCAGCATTAATCAAAGGGAAGGCAGTATTTTCTAAACTTAAATTTGAATCAGGCGTGCACCGAGTCCAAAGGGTACCAGAAACAGAATCTAATGGTAGAATTCATACTTCTGCTGCTACTGTGGCAGTTTTACCGGAAGCAGAGGAGGTAGATGTTAAAATTGATGAAAAGGATCTACGAATTGACACATATCGGGCATCAGGAGCAGGCGGGCAACACGTCAATACTACCGAATCAGCGGTAAGAATTACTCATATCCCCACTGGTATTGTGGTCGCTCTTCAAGACGAAAAATCCCAACATAAAAACAAAGCAAAAGCTATGAAAATTCTTCGTTCTCGGATTTATGACGCTGAGCGCCATAAAAAAGATATGGAAAGAGCAGAAGTACGTAAAGGTCAAGTTGGTTCTGGGGACCGTTCTGAAAGAATTCGTACCTATAATTTTCCTCAAGGAAGGGTATCAGATCATCGTATTAATCTAACTCTTTATAAACTAGAGGAAGTAGTAAAAAATGGGCAGCTAGATGAATTTATTGAAGCATTAATTTCCGATGATGAAGCTCGAAAACTCTCGGAGGTATAGGTTCTATCTCATCTAATAGAGTAATTCTATAACTAAATACCACAAATATCAGCATTGAGGTATTAAGCAGCCATTAATGTGACAATTGATCGGAAATTAAATTTTTATTTATGAACACAAGATGGGTATATACTGTTGGGATCTCAAGAATTGGATTTTATTTGCCAGGGGTGAGCGCGCGGAGCGTACACTTAAGTCACACTACTGGACAAAAATAGAAAATGGTTAAAAAAACATATTATTTTAAGTACAAAATGTTATTTTTGAGATAATAATTGCTAAAAACGAGCTTTAGCAGATAACAATTTTTGTACTTTTTTAACCATTTTCTATTTTTGTCCAGTAGTGTGACACTTAAGTACGTAAGCACGCGAATCCTTGATAAAATAAAAAAACAATTCTTGAAAGTGCAGCAGTATATTATAATAAAGTTATTTTTATACCATACTTTAAACTTAAGAGGCACATATGCAATCAACATCTTGTGCATCTCCACAAGCTGAAAGATTCTCACCTGATGAGGCCCATGCTTTATCTAAACAACAAGTACAATCATTTTTTGCTAATGGTTATGTTATAGTACCCCAACTATTTACATTAGATGAAATTTCCCATCTGAAACCATTAGTAAAAACTCTGTTTGAGAAGGCAAAAGATATAGCAAAACAATATGTTATTGCTCATAATATCACACTTAGTACAGAATTTCGTTGCGATTATAACAATCCTGATAATATTCAATCCGCTTCCATACTGGCCCTATCTGGACCAGTGTTAAGGTAGCTGCGATGAGCCGCCACATTTAATGCAAAGTTCTAACTTTTTAAGTTCCTAAAAGAATATTGTTGACACTTTTTGATATTTATATTAAAAGATATAGCTCATAATATTTAATTATAGGTAGTATTGTTCGTAAATAGTACCGATATTAGGTATTCTAGGAATATACAAAATAATATATGTCAAATTTACTATCATTAGAAGATTTTAATCTATGCAACACAAAAACTGGTAAAATCAATCAACTAGCTTTTGGAGTAATGTTAATTTATTTTCGGTCTCACATTAAATTCCCTGCAGCAGAAGAAAAACCAATATCATTAAAATTAATATCAGCCATTGCTTCAGAGTTGGATATTGAAGAGTCTATTCTTTCAAAATTTAATTGGAGCGGTAGAACAGCCGAAAGATATCATCAGGATATTAGAAAATATTTGGGATATCGCCAAGCAAATAATAATGATGTTTTAATATTTACAGAATATCTAACAAATAATATTCTACCTCATTATCCATCTAATGAATTATTAATGGAGCAGACTAGGTTATTTTTTGACCAAAATAAAATTGTACTATTCAAGAAAAAACAGTTGGATCGTTATGTTGCTTCAGCAAAGCATCAATTTGAACAAAAATTTCTTGAAAAGATATTTAAAAGTTTAAGTCAAGATAACTGTTATTTGATTGAGCAAATCCTTGAACAAAGCGAACAGTCAAAGAATGGTATTATAGAATTATCAGAGTTAAAAAATGATATACCTGGGGTTAGGCTAAAAAATGTTAATTTTGCTTTGGATAAGATCGCTTTATTAAAACAAATTACTTTGCCCAAATCGATTGTAGATTTAGTAGATAGAAAATTACTGCTGAAATATTATGATCGTATCATGGCTTTATCGCCTAGTAATATTTTAGAGTTTAGCCCTGTGGCAAAATATGCGACTATGGCAATATTCTGTTATATAAGATTGCAGCTAATATTAGATAGTTTAGCTGATACATTAATTAAGCTTATAAAACGTATGCGTTCTAGTTCTGAAAAATACGTAGATAACTATATTGTAAAGGAGGTTAAGCGTGTTGATGGAAAATTTGATATTCTAGAGAAATTAGCATCTTTATCAATTAACAATCCTAAAAGTACAATTGAAGATAAGATTTACCCTGAAGTTTCTAAAGAAAAACTAGAAGCAATAATTACTGATTTACAGCAACGCGGTAAATGGTATCAACAACAGGTACAAAATAAGATTCATTCAAAGTATGCGTATGGAAGTAGAACCACACTACTACCAATACTACAAACTTTTCAGTTAAAAGAAGATAACTCTAGTTATCAACCGATTTTAAAAGCTGTTGAATTTATTAATAAGTACTGGAATGAATCAGACTCAGAGTATTATGAAACGGAGCCGCCTATTGAAGGTATAATACCTACAAATTGGCATCCAATGGTTGTTCAAGTAGATAAAGATGTGATTAAAGTTAATAAATATAACTATGAGCTTGCCGTTTTAGAAGAATTGAAGCGTTTTTTAAACTTCAAAGCAATATGGATTAAAAGAAGTTATCGATATAGAAATCCTGAAGAAGATATACCAAAAGATTTTGAACAAAAAAAGCAACAATATTATCAAGAACTTGGTCTACCTTTAGATGATAAGGAGTTTATTACAAAGTTACAAAATGCCTTAGAAAGGGGTTTAGAAAATCTAAATAGCAAAATACCTAATAATAATCTTGTTAAAATCAAGACAAGTACTGTTGGGAAGAATATTACTATTACCCCATCAGAAGCACAAAAAGATCCAAATAACATCATTGCACTACAAAAGGAAATTACAGGTAGGTGGTCAAGTATAAACCTTATTGATATTTTAAAAGAAACTGATCTACTTACCAATTTTACACAGCAAATGGAAACTATTGCTAAAAGTAGTAGTATTGAACCGTCAGGCCTTAGAAAAAGACTTTTATTGTGTTTATATGGTATAGGTAGCAATACAGGATTGAAGAGAATAAGTATTGCCAATGGTGATGTTAATTACAGCGATTTACGTTATATTAAGAAGAGGTATATTAATGCTACAAATGTTAGAAACTCTATTCGTCTAATTATTAACAATATTCTCAAAATACGTAATCCAGATATTTGGGGAGAAGCAACAACATCAGTAGCATGCGATTCAACAAAGATAAGTAGTTGGGATCAAAATCTTATTAATGAGTGGCATCACCGTTATCAAGGTCGAGGAGTAATGATTTATTGGCATGTTGATAAGAAATCATTATGTATTTATTCACAATTAAAAAGTTGTTCATCTTCAGAAGTAGGATCAATGATTAAAGGTATAATTGATCATGATACAGAGATGAACATGAACAGAGTATTTGTTGATACTCATGGTCAAAGTGTGATAGGTTTTGCTATTAGCTACTTACTTGATTTTGATTTACTACCTAGATTAAAAGCAATAAATAAACAAAAACTTTATAGGGTTGCATCTGGAGATAAATGGAAATACCAATATATTTCTGAAATAATTAAAGGTGGTATCAATTGGAAATTAATTGAGGAGAATTACAATGAAGTCGTTAAACATCTTGTAGCATTAAAATTGGGTATTGTAGAACCTGATGTATTAGTAAAACGTTTTAGTAATAATAATTACGAACATCCTGTATATAGAACTTTGTTAGAAATTGGTAAAGCAAATAAAAGTATTTTCCTATGTAAATACCTAGATTCAGAATATCTTAGAATTGAAATCAATGAAGGGTTGAATGTAGTAGAACGCTTAAATTATATAATGGATTTTATTTTCTATGGGAAACTAGGAGAGCTCACAACAAACAATATTGGTGATCAAGAATTATCAATATTATGTCTACATTTATTACAAGCTTGTATTGTCTCATAGTACCCCACAGATTTTACAGGAGGGTTAAAATAATAAATTGAATAAGTGACTGAGAGTCACTAATCTCCGCTGAGAAACAAGCAACAGGAGGTATTAATGGACTCTCAATCACTATACCAAATATTATACATATTTTTAGATTGGCACCCAGCACGAATTAAAACATTTGCAGAATTAATTTGTGCAGTAGTAAAAGCTAAAACTGTGAGAATCAAAGAATTAGCACTGTATGTCGCTTCTAAAGGCAATTTGCATGCCAAGATTGTTAAAGTTGAGCGTTTGCTTTTAGAACAAAATATGTGCTTTATCATAGTACCCCACACTTATTGTTGAAGTTGAAAGGCATGCATAATGTGTTTTCGTAGTAATGAAAACAACATAGCAGGGGTATCACTTAACGAGTTATAAAAATAATCTTTTATCCAATCAAATCCGTAAGTAAATAATGAGTATAATTTACGACCATGTTTTTTGATCTTTATAGGATAAATTTTGTTCTTAATGTCACCAGCAAGCACGCAAATAGCTAAGGATAAAGATACTATTGCAAATAGTTTTTCCAGCTTTTTTTGATCTGTAATGTGGGTATCTTCAATATTAAATCCAGATGACTTGAGAGACAGAAAAGGTCGCTCAATGCTCCACCTCTGCTTATATGCTAGCAAAGCACATTCACCAATAAGCACATTACTAGCAATAAATAGTTGCTCTCTTTCTAATTGCAAACAAGTTATTTTAATTGCCATACCATTGTAAATTTTGCTTTCTATAGTTTTAGTGTCACCCATTTGCATATCGGCAAAACATTTATTCAACTTCATCTTGCCACCGTTGAAATGCTTGACCTTCTCACTTTTTCTTAGCCTGATAGCAAAAGGTAATTTTTGGATTCCACCCATATATTGCAACCATTCCTCACCAACAAATTCCCGATCGGCAAGGATAAGCTCTATCATTTCCTTAGGTATAATTGTTAAAATTTGCTCAATCAATTTCTTTCTTTCATTAGTAGAAGAGTTGCCTTTTTTATCAAGTAACAACCATGCTATAGGAATTGAAATATTACCATAAACGATAGTTGCAACAAAAAAATTCAAATTTTTAATACCAAATTGCCAGCTGGTTCTATCTATGGCAAGGCTAATTTTACCTGTTAGACAGAGCAATTTAACAATAATTTTCCCTAAACTTATAAAGCACATATTTTGTTCTAAAAGCAAACGCTCAACTTTAACAATCTTGGCATGCAAATTGCCTTTAGAAGCGACATACAGTGCTAATTCTTTGATTCTCACAGTTTTAGCTTTTACTACTGCACAAATTAATTCTGCAAATGTTTTAATTCGTGCTGGGTGCCAATCTAAAAATATGTATAATATTTGGTATAGTGATTGAGAGTCCATTAATACCTCCTGTTGCTTGTTTCTCAGCGGAGATTAGTGACTCTCAGTCACTTATTCAATTTATTATTTTAACCCTCCTGTAAAATCTGTGGGGTACTATGCTGAATTATTTGCAATGAAATCAACTTGCTAGAAAATATATTTTATATTAAAAGATAACTTTATATATTTGGAAAATAGGATGAGAGACAAATCAAAAAATAAGGTTATAGGCGCCTTTTTAGGCACGATAATTGAATATTATGATTATAGTTTATATGGTTTTTCAGCTAGTATTATTGCGTTGAAGTTTTTTCCAAATGCAGATCCTCTTACTAGCCTAATGGATGTGTTTGCAGTTTATGCAGTAGCCTATCTATCAAAACCTATAGGGGCTGTGATTTTTGGGAGGATAGGAGATATTTATGGCCGTAAGATAGTGTTGAATATCACTATAATAGGTATTGTAGTTCCTACTATCATTATAGGATTACTGCCGACTTACTCATCCATTGGTACTTGGAGTGCAATAATATTGGTCTTATGTCGTTTTATGCAAGGTATATTTGTCGCAGGGGAGTATGATGGAGCTGCTATTTATGTCATCGAACATCTAGGGAAAAAATATCGTTCTACCGCCTCAGCAGTAACGAGGTTCACAGGAGTAGTAGGGATATTATTGGGCGTTGGCATGACTAATTTCTTTAGTTCTCATATTTTTCCTGATTGGAGCTGGCGTATTCCTTTTTTGATCAGTTTACCTTTAGCCTTAGTAGTATTATATTTTCGTCAAAGACTTGATGAAACGCCAGAATTTAGAATAAATAAAGAACAAAGTATAAAAATAGACAATTTAAACAATTTGTTAAGAAAACAATGGCGAGTAATGTTAAGGGTAATATTTCTGGCGGGGGGATTTGGAGTCACTTATCAAATTGCGATTATTTTTATGAAACAATATTTACCTATAGTAATGCCTCAATCTACTTTAATTATTAGTACATTTTCAGTGTTAATAGTGTTGTGTTTTGCTGTGGCGATGCCAATTGCCGGCCTATTGGCGGATCGCTTTAGTGAACTTATAGTGATACGAGTTAGTTTATTTGGTACTATTTTTGCGAGCTTATTATTTATTATTGGGGTTAGTAATGAAATGCTTAATCTTGTATTAGTATCTTGTTTAATGCTAGCATGTTTTGTAGCGCCTATCAATGCATTAGCCCATGGTATTTTTGTTAAAGCTTTTTCGGTGAATACCAGATATCGCGCGATAAGCCTTGGGCACACTATTGGTGCAATGTTAATGGGCGGTAGTGCGAATTATGTATGTTTAGCAGTGATGAAGACGTTAAAATTTAAGCTGTTTCCCATTATATATCTGATCATATTTGCAATATTAGCGTATTATACGGTAAGAAAGTTTGAGAGGGATTATAATAAAAAAGGAGGGTATACTCGATGAACTTCGAGAATTGAGCTCTATCGTGTCTAAATCACTTTGGCTATATTTAACCTGAATTCGATATAGGAATTATTAATTCTTATATCGAATTCAGGTTATTTAGGACCATAGGTTTTTCATTTTATTAAAAAAGCTTGCCTCATCATCCTTATCATTGCCTAATTCTTTACGTAACTCTTCCAACATGTCTTTTTGTTTTTTAGTAAGATTTTTTGGTATTTCAATATGGATATGAGCCAGCATATCTCCTCTAATATTTGATCTAATTTTTGACATACCTTTACCCTTTAACCGAAGCTGCTCCCCGTTTTGAGTACCAGCAGGTATTTTTAATTTTACCTTCCCGCCTTCTATGTCAGGGACTTCTACTTCTCCCCCTAAAGTTGCGATGATAAAATTAATGGGCAGCCTACAATGTAAATTAATGCCCTCCACCTTATAAAGATCATGAGGTTTAATGGTGACAAAGATATATAGATCTCCATTACTTCCGCCCCGTAGCCCAGCATCTCCTTCGCCTGTCAGACGTATTCTAGTCCCATCTTCTACGCCTGCTGGAATATTTACTAATAAACTCCTATGTTGTGACGTACGTCCATGACCCTGACATTTTTTACAGGGATTTTTAATAATTTGTCCTAACCCTTGACAATTATGGCAAGTTTGTTCAAGGGTAAAAAATCCTTGCTGTGTTCTTATAGCGCCTTGCCCGCCACAGGTAGTACACTTGGTCATACCAGTATTATTTTCTGAGCCGCTACCATGGCAATTAGAACATTTTATTTCACTAGTAAAATTAATATTTTGCTCAATACCAAAAAATGCTTCTTTTAGAGTAATGCTAACATTGTATTTTAAATCTGATCCTCTAGCTGTGGTGGAATGCCGTTGTCTTTTTGAGCTGCCGCCCATAAAATCGTTAAAAAAATCTCCAAATATATCATTTATATCTGGCCCATTACCGTTACTATACCTTCCTGTAGCCGCACCTCCTCCCCCTTTAACAAATGTGTCATGCCCAAAACGGTCATAAGCAGCTCTTTTTTGTTCATCTTTTAAAATATCATAAGCAGCATTAATTTCTTTAAATTTTTTTTCTGCCTGGGTATCGTGAGAATTGCGGTCAGGGTGATATTGCATTGCTAATTTATGATATGCTTTTTTTAGCTCTGCTTGAGTAGCAGTTTTGCTTACACCAAGTATTTGATAATAATCGTTTGTCGCCATATATATGTGCTTTATTAGAGATTTACAGATCAACTTCAGTAATAGAGTTCGATTACTACGATATATCGAACCCTGTGATACAAAGAGTAGATTGAGATATAATTATTATGACTTATTGTCGCTTACATCCTCATAATTAGCATCAACTACCTTTTCTTCAGGATTAGTGCTAGCACTATTTTCGGATTGAGACTGATACATTGCTTCTCCTATTTTCATACTACTAACAGTAAGGAGCTCAGTTTTTGTTTTAATTTGCTCTAAATCATCAGCCTCTAAAGCAGATTTTAATTGGGTTATAGCGCTTTCTATCTCTTGCTTATTGTCAGCGGATATTTTACTGCTATTATCTTGAAGCGTCTTTTCGGTAGAGTATATTAAGCTATCTGCGCTATTTCTAGCATCGATTAATTCACGACGCTTTTTATCTTCCGCTGCGTTTTTTTCTGCGTCTTTTACCATTTGTTCAATTTCGCTATCACTAAGCCCTCCTGAAGCTTGAATAGTTACTTTTTGTTCTTTGCCACTGGCCTTATCTTTAGCAGAGACATGGACTATACCATTTACGTCTATATCAAACGTTACTTCAATTTGAGGCAGCCCTCTAGCGGCCGGTGGTATGCCTTCAAGATTGAATTGGCCAAGTAATTTATTATCACTGGCCATTTCTCGCTCTCCTTGAAATACGCGGATAGTAACCGCATTCTGATTATCTTCAGCAGTCGAGAAAACCTGACTTTTCTTAGTCGGAATAGTGGTGTTACGATCAATTAATCTGGTGAATACTCCGCCTAAAGTCTCAATACCTAAAGATAGAGGGGTCACATCCAGTAATAATATATCTGTAACTTCTTTATTTAATACCCCCCCTTGAATGGCAGCACCTAAGGCCACTACCTCATCGGGGTTAACCCCTCTATGTGGATCACGGCCAAAAAATTCTTTAACCTTTTCAATAACTTTTGGCATTCTAGTCATGCCACCAACAAGAACTACTTCTTGAATATCCGAAGCTTTAAGCCCCGCGTCTTGTAGCGCTTTCTTACAAGGCTCTATGGTGTCCTCAATTAGTGTGGCTACTAAGGATTCTAGCTTTGCTCTCGTAAATTTCATATTTAAATGTTTAGGGCCCGAGCTATCAGCCGTAATATATGGTAAATTAATATCAGTTTGCGTTACAGAAGATAATTCTTTTTTAGCTTTTTCAGCTTCTTCTTTCAACCGTTGCAGCGCAAGAGAATCTTTACGCAAATCTATACCACTTTCTTTTTTAAACTCGTCTATTAGATAATTTAAAATCTTAGCATCAAAATCTTCTCCTCCTAGGAAAGTATTACCATTAGTAGATTTGACTTCAAATACTCCATTACCTATTTCTAAAATCGATATATCAAATGTACCGCCACCAAGATCATAAACTGCAATGATTTTACTTTCGGCTTTATCAAAACCATACGCTAAGGCTGCAGCTGTTGGTTCATTAATGATTCTTAAAACCTCTAAACCTGCAATTTTGCCAGCATCTTTTGTTGCTTGACGTTGAGCATCATTAAAATATGCAGGTACTGTGATCACCGCTTGTGTTACCTTTTCTCCTAAGTAATTTTCAGCTGTTTCCTTCATTTTTTGAAGAATATAAGCACCAATTTGGCTTGGAGAATATTGTTCTCTGTTAATTTCAATCCAAGCGTCCTTATTAGGAGCTTCTATTATGTTAAACGGTACTAGATCTTGATCTCTTCTTACCATCGGATCAGTATAACGTCTCCCGATTAGTCGTTTAGCACCATAGACAGTATTTTTTGGATTAATTACAGCTTGACGTTTTGCCGGCTCACCAATTAATTTTTCTCCTGAATTACTAAAACCTACCATTGATGGGGTTGTTCTAATCCCTTCAGCATTTTCTATTACTTTAGGCTTTTGCCCTTCCATTACTGCAACACAAGAATTTGTTGTTCCTAAATCTATACCTATTACTTTTCCCATAATATACTCCTAAACCCAATTAAAACAAATTTACTTTAAAGATAGACAATTTTTGATATAGTGTTCTATAATGACTTTTACAAGGGGGATATGTAAAAAATTATTACATATTTTAATTGAAAGTGATACTACTCTAATTATTTTTATGATAGAAATAGAGTATAGAGAGTAGAATAAAATATATAGTACAGAATATGGCGGCTTATTGTTTTACTAATGTAATCTCAATTTGATATAAGAATTATTAATTCTTATATCAAAATTAATCACAGCCTATGCTGAATAATCCTCATTGACGGGATCTACCCCATCTAATAACATCTCGTCACGTTTAGGTGTTGTTTTACCTAATAACTCATCTAGGAGCTCCCCTTCAGGATCGTTTTCTTCCAAGCCGCTTTCGTATCCTTCGTCTTGAGGGGGAATAAGATGTTTATTAGCAAGCAAGGGCAAAGGCTCCACCATATCTTGAGAAGGTACTATACTCTCTGCTTGTTCCTCTTGATATGAGAGCACAGCAATAGGCCTAGACCCAGCGTTTATATCGGATGGTGGATGTGCCGGGAGTGCAGATGGTTCTGCAGATTGAGGTATTACATCAGCCGTGGATTTTGCGTTAACTCCTATATTTGGTAAGTCATAAGAAAGCTCCTCCTCAGAAGAAGATATATCTTCTTCACCCCCGTAACCTTCATCTATTTCTTTAGTAACGTTAGGAGGTAGAATGTTAAATAATTCTTTATACAGTTCGAGATTGGTATTAATTTTGTTTTCAGGATGTTTTCTATCGTAAGAAGCTGTCAGATTATCCACAATACCTTTAAGCCATAAATTTCCTTCAGTTCTTATATAATCTTCTGTATCTGCTATTAAGCTTTGTAAATTTGCAGTGGAAGAATCATCTAATTTGGTGTTTGACTTATCACTGAGAGGTACCTCTATTTTACAGTATTTATCTACTAATATCCTTTCTATGATATTCTCTTCCCAACGTTGTTGAGATGCCAGAAGCATAGATTGAACACCATTCTTGAGTATATCGAGTTTTCCTCCTCCATACATAAAAGACGAATAACCCTTAACATAGGGATCATCTGAAGACACATAGTTCATGCTATTAATCTTATATCCTGCTTCTAAGAGTTCAAGGTAAACTGCAAGAGTAGGAGAATTTTTACCAAGTCCTCCATCAATCCATACTGAATCTTTCATGCCGCTAATATTTGTTACTTTTACCGGTGGTAGATAGCCTGGTGCAGCTGTGGTTCCTAATAATACATCAACTAACCGATAGTTATGTTCTGGACTTTCGCGTGCTTTTAGTGTGGAAAGAACCACGAGCTCTTTGTGATATAAATCATAAACGGGAATAAATATTGGGACAATAGTATCGGCAAGGGTCAGATCTCCACAATATTTTTCTAATAATTTTTTGAGAGCTTCGTTATTATATTTATTACCCAGCAAGCCATTAAAGGTTTTAATATTATTCATGGTTTGTTTAAAAGTACTTTGGGGGAAAATGACTTGAGCCATTTCTGTAAAAAGATCGATAGATTCACTTGCGGCAAATAGCGGTTCAAGACTCCCTTTCTCTTTAGGAATAGTTAATATAGCCATATTCAATGCCCCTGCACTTGTTCCTCCTACTAGATCAACAAGGAGGTGGAACGGTTTGCCTGTTATTTGTTCCAGTATAGTACAGATGACTGCTTGCTGTATTCCTTTGACTCCTCCTCCTTCACAGAAAAAACCATTGAGTCCTTCTTCGCTGTTTAAATCATTTGAGGAGGCTGGTTGTAATTTATTTGGTGTCCCTTTTGTGTTAAGCGTAACAGGGTGTTTAGCTATTTGATCGTCTAAATTATTAAACGCGGGGAATTTGATATTTTGTTTCGTTTCTGCAGTAGACATATTTCCTACCTATTATATTTATATTAGTAAATATTTTGACATTGCAAATGTTTTATAAATTATAGAAAAACAATTGATAATCTGATGTATAGTATCTATTGTTGATTAATTTCATTATACTAATATAAATTAAAGAAATATAGAATTTATTGCGTTTAGGATAAAAATTAATTAATTTTTATCCTAAACGCCACATTTTAGTGAAAGCCACTACTGCTTTATAGGCAACTTAGAATAATAAATTTAGTTTTATTGAACCTTGATGACTAAAATATTTCTTATCAGTCGCTAAATAATCATAAGTTGTCATAATTTCGGTTATTCCGTGTTTAATGGTTACGTTACCGCCAATTTTATAGCTATATTTAGGAGGTCTTTGCGCAAACAATAACTGGCTTGTAGGAGCAGCGGTGAGGGAAGAGGTAGTAACATTAAATATACTAGCCTTATTACGAAAAAACTTTTCAGCTTCTACATATAAACCTGGTGTTAGAAGGGTAGTATTGGTGATTTGTAATGGTAAGGTAGTCCCCACTCCAATCACGCCTGAAGTTTTTTTATTATTATTACTAGCCACAGATAAGCTTTGTGCTTCAAAGTTTTGGGTATAACTTCCCGTATTATAGGAGCCATATTTAAAAGCCATATTTGGTATTACTACTAATTTACCAACACGTGATTTATGCGCCAGTACTACTTTACTACTACATGGTTTATTTTTGATTTTATTTTTCAATAGTTGGTTTTGGAAGGGAGTTGTTGTGTAGATATCACCAAATCCTAGAGAAAAAAATCCTTGTAATATTAATTTTTCTGTTAAATTACCTTGCCCATATAGAGATAATAGGTGAGTGTTAATGGCTACCTTATCCCTATGGCTTTTATAGTGAAAATTAGACCTTACATAATTATAGGCTAATCCAATAATACTATTTTCCCGCACTTCTATATCAGCTCCAATAGAACCAACTGTAGTTCTGCCCTTATAATTTCCTCTATTATTTGTGCCATCATCATATTTGCTAATACCATAATTACCATTAATCCATAGATTTTTTGGTACACTATTATCTTCTTCCCCTGACCCTATAGCTGCGGTATTATAAGCAGCAAATAATCTATTTTGGGCTTCGTGCGTAATAATATTGCCAATTGTAAACATGGAATCCTCTACTAACTGAGATATAGTTTGTGGGTTGGTATTAGGATAATTGGCAACTATTGCAGGAAGAGGTGGGCTGTCTTTCCTACCCTCACCGCCACCACTGTCACTACCCTCACCGCTAGCAAGTGGGCTATCACTACCTCTACTAAGAATGGAAGGAGGCAAGGGGTCTAATAGAGTAGGAGCAGTGCGAGGAGGTAAGTTAGTGGTTGCAATTGTGTCTTCTCTGCTATTTTCAGCATTACTTGCTCCTTGTTCAGCATCATTAGTAGTAACATTCAGCATAACAGCTGGATGTCTAGGGTCTTTGACAGGAGAGGGCAGGGTGGTGCTATCTGAATTTTCTGGATTAGTTTTGGCTCTTTTTTTACGGTGTAGATTTGTGGGTGGATTTACTGGTTCTACCAGCTCTATACTGGCAGTAGGAGAGAGGTTAGACTCTTTGTTCAACTCTACTTCTACTGGTAATTTGGACAATGATTCTAGGCTCAAATCCTGAGGTGCACCTAAATATGTTGCGGTTTTGGGCCCATCATCCTCTTCAAGTTTCCTACCAGAAGGAAGTTTCGCAGGAGAGATACTATTTATTGAATTAGATGCGAGATCCATATCTACAACTGGAATATTAGGGGTTGTAGTTTGAGATAATGTCTCAGTAGTGTAGATAATAGGCTTTGGGGTAGAGACAGGAGATTCAAGAAGAGGAACTTCCTCTATCTTAGGTTCAATAGGTTGCACAGCATCTGCCATAGGTTTTACTGGAACAGGCAAAGGATGAACGAAAAATGCTTCTGGTTTATTAAGAGTTGAGATTTTACCTGTCCATATAGGTGGAGCGTGTACTACTTCGTAAGTGGTAGGAGTCGGATCTGCCCATTCCAAGGCTGCTAATAATTCTTCTTCTGTCAGTTCCGTGGTGCTAGGTTTCTGAGGTATGGCTGGAGATATTGCCTGATCTAAGCTTTTCCAAAATCCTTCCAAGGGAGGCCTAATCTTAGATTTTCCTCTGGTAGGCTCCGTATGAAACTTCTTATCATGGGTACTTGCTGTTTTATCTCCTTTACTAGAAGACGTAATATTAGAGGCTCGCCTTGTTAACTGAGGTTTACCATTAACCTGGCGGATTTCCTGCAGGAGATCGGTGGTTAGGCTATTTTTGCTACTCACGGCTGGCAGTATAGAATTAACAGGAGGCAGCGGTGGAGGACTTGGAGGCATTGGAATAGGACCAGTATCTTTAGATATAGGAGCCTGGGCTAGGTGACTAATATCAGCTGAATCTCCTTTTGTTTGTGTTACTCTTCCTCTTTCCGGTGAAGAAGGGGGAGTTGGTATACCACTAATATCATATTTTGGATTATTTTGATCAACAGTAACAGACTTATTATTAGTATATGTATTCTCATCTTCACTATCAGATTCTGAACTACTATCGGCCCTAGTAGCTTTTCTTCTGTTCCTAAATGCTGGCGAGGCAAGCAGGGAACTAGTAATATGATTTTGGTACTGGGCGCCAGAATCTTTTTTTAGTACTGTAGTACTATGAACTCTTGTAGGGGTAGGTACTTGTTCTTTGGTTTGCGCATTACTCTTTCTCCTTTCGAGGTTGGCGTGCAACTCACTAAATAAACTATTCGCTTCTCCTATTACTGCCGTATTGTTTTTAGGAATACTGATCACAGGTGCAGTATTATTGCTTATCCCTTGATTATCTTGAGAATTTACATGGGGGCTGTTTATAGCTTGGGCAAAGCTCGCAAAACCTGAAATTGGAGGAGGGGGGGGGTGGTAGCATTGGAATAGAATTACTACCTGTGAGCGTAGGAGTCTGGGCTAAGTTACTAATATCCGCGGAATTTCCTTGGGTTTGTGTTGATCTTCCTCTCTCTGGTGAGGATGGAGGAGTTGGTATGCTGCTTATATCATACGGGTTATTTGTGGGTTGAGGTGTAGAAGACACAGCAAGACTATTTCTTCTGCTTAGTGCTTGCTTTAACTCATCAGCCAGCAACGTGTTTGGCGTCCTGGTTTTGACAATATTGCTTTTAGTGGTATCTACAGATACGTTAGTACTGTCAATGTTTTCTTTATTATCTCTCAATTGAGAATTTGCGCTTTGCCAGTTTGAAGTTGGACGAAAGTTCTGTAAATTGGCAATTGGCGGGGGAGGCGGGGGAGCTCCAGGAATAGGGGGTGGAAGAGTAGAGGTAGAAGGGATTGGGGCTCCAAAGTTTATAGAATGAGGGATAGGAGGAGGCGGCGGTACATATGGAGCTTTGGTAAAAGCAGGGGCAGAAGAAGAAGGGGTTGCTGTGACAGAAGATACATTAGTAGTTTTTGTAGGAATAGCAGCTTTGCTAAGTTGTGGTAGATTTGTGGTTTTACCTGCCAACTTGCTGTGCATAGCGTGCTTTAGTTGTTCAAACTTACTAACTTTTTTCTTCTCATCAGGAGGAGGACCTGCCAATATCAAGCTTGGCATACTGAGAATAGTGGTGACTATACTTGATGTAATTAATAGAGTTTTAACATTATACCTTATTTTGCGGTTAGTAAGGTCCGTTAGTGATATAAAATTTTTCATAAACCTCTTAGTAATGGTTATTAACGAAGCTATAACGTAAGTAATTAGCAAGTTCAAATGATCTATTAAGATGTTAGTAATCTGTTAATCATTTAATATGATTTAATAATATTTGTGTGACTTAATTGCTGCATAGGGAAGTATTACAACTTATAATGAGAGTTTTTTACACATATCTGGAAGACTGAAGATTCATATAATGAGAATTTCATTTCCAATATGTGCTAATTTCACTATATCATTAGCAAAAATTAATTGAATTGCAATATGTATTTAGCAGGGAGAGGTTAAAAATAAGCAAAAATCATGAGTAATAGTAGTATATATGCTTATTATGCTTACTTCCTAATGGACTCCTGCTCTCATCTCAGATGAAAAATATTGACAAATTACGTTATTGCAGCATAATGATTTTGATGGTTGTGCAGTTGCGTACATAATCTAGCTAGATTTTACGAGGAAAGTCCGGACTCTACAGAGATATGGTGCTGGTTAACAGCCAGCGAAAGAGCAATCTTTTAGGGAAAGTGCCACAGAAAATATACCGCCAATTTATTTTGGTAAGGGTGAAATGGTGTGGTAAGAGCGCACCGGTAGCTTGGTGACAAGCTACGCATGGGTAAACCCCACCAAGAGCAAGATCAAATAGGCACTACAGAATTTGCATGTTCCTAGGCATCTCTGACTAGAAGTAGTGCGGGTAGATCGCTTGAGGTAAATGGTAACATTTATCCTAGATAAATAACTGCAGTAAGTATTACGAAAGTACTTATACAGAATCCGGCTTATAGACCATCACTGCATTAAGCAAATTCAAATAGGGCTAATTCAATTCCTGTAACTCAGTTTTAGCAAATAATTTTATTTGTAAGGTAGTAATCTCAGAAGTCACTATATTTGCTGCTAATTTGTTTGCTTGAATCAATAACTCGTTGTCGCGGGGTAGGTCAGCAAAAAAGAATCTTATTTCTCCACTTTGTTTTGTTCCTAAAATCTCTCCACTACCCCGCAGCAATAGATCTTGTTCAGCAATATAAAATCCATCATTACTATTTTTCATAATTTCAAATCGGGATTTTGCGGTCTTACTTAATCTTTTAGGATCATAAAGCAAAATACAATGAGATTGTAAATGGCTACGTCCTACTCTCCCTCTAATTTGATGGAGTTGCGCTAATCCAAATTGTTCGGCATTTTCTATAATAATTAAAGTTGCTTCTGGAATATTGATTCCTACTTCAATGACTGTAGTGGCGACTAAAATATGAATCTCTGCTCCTTGAAATTGCTGCATAATAATATCTTTTTGTTCGTTCCTCATTTTGCCATGGATTGCAGCAGTAATATTCGGATATATACTGGTAAGTGACGCTAAACGGGTATTTATGTCAATAACTTCTCTACTATTTTCACCTTCTATCTCTTCCTTATCTTTTTGATCAATGAGGGGACATATCCAGTAAATTTTCTCTTTCAGTTTAAGTTTTTTATCTAAACCCACCATTAAGTCAGCTAGCTTAACTTTGGGTACTATACTAGTAATGATTGGCAAACGATTATTAGGCTTGTTCCTTAATTGAGAAATAGCCATGTCACCAAACATTGTTAGAGTAAGGCTCCTTGGTATAGGTGTGGCGGTCATTACTAGCACATCTGGACTCGAGGCTTTATTAATCAAATCTAAGCGTTGTTGTACTCCAAATCTATGCTGTTCATCAATTACTATATAACCTAACTTTTTAAAATTCACCTTTTCTTGGAATAAAGCATGGGTGCCAATCAATATATCAATATCTCCATTGTGTAAATCTAAGAGGATTTGTTTTCTGTCTCTCGTGGCTAACCTGCTTGTTAGTAGGGCCAGCCTTATTGCCGTGCCATTGAGGGCTTTAATAAAGAATTGATAATGTTGATTAGCGAGTAAGTCGGTAGGCACCATTAAAGCTGCTTGAAATTTAGCAGGTACTACATTAACCATAGTAAGTAATGCTACTATAGTTTTACCTGATCCGACGTCCCCTTGTAGTAATCGCATCATTTCGCTAGTCGATAATTGGTCTTGTTCAATTTCTGCAATGGTTATTTTTTGGTCGTCTGTGAGTTCAAATTCTAAATTGCTAAGGATAGTATTTTGTAAGGTAATAGCTTTGGCAAATGAATTACCCTGCTTTTTTTGAAGGTGAGTACGTACATAGTTTAAAGTTAACTGATTAGCCAGAAGTTCTTGCTCAGCTAAGCGTCTGAGACACTTGTTGTATATCTTGTCTAAATTATTATGGGGCGGGGTGACTTGATAATAATGTAGTATTTTGATGTCTGTGAGTAAAGACTTAAGATAATTGTAACTATACTGAGAAGTCATAGTTATATTGTGGCAATAATTTTCAAGGAGAATAATAGCTTGTTTTATATAGGAATAGAGTTGAGGGGACACTACACCGTAAGTTAAAGGATAAATTGGCTCTATCGAATCATTAGCTCTGTCATGAAAAATAAATTCTGGGTGAATTATTTGAGGTAACCCTGCAAATACTTGTACTTTCCCCTTCACTGTCAATTGTCTGCCTATTTGAAGCTGATTGAAAATAAAATTTGCTGGTTTATGAAAAAATATTAATAGGAGAGAACCAGTGTCATTTGAGGTTAAAATTTTTAAAGGTTGGGTCTTTTTAGTAGGAATAAGAATTTCGTTAATTGTGACTGGCATCTGAATTAATAAGTCGTTTTGTAAGGATGATAAATTAGGAGCAAAGAGTTTTATTTGATAAGAAATAGGACGATAAAACAACAAATCTCTTAAATTAATGATTTCTAATCGTTTAAGTGCATTAATTATATTATCATTAATATTGATATAAGTTTTAACGGGAGCGAAAAAAAACTTGTTTAGATCTGGTGTAGCCATAATACTGCAGGACCTCAACTAGCAGGGTCTCTTAATTTTCTCCCTCGTATTGAAGATCAAAATATAAAGTATAATATAACAATTTTATTAGAATTGGTACAAATAAACGAATTTGCTTGCTAAACCTTATATGCTTTTATAATAGACCTCTTGCATAACCTAAAGATAATTGAGGAATTTTTAGGAAAAACGAAGTTGAGTACCGCAGCGTACTTAAATTGTACGTGAGGAACGAAGACGAGTTTTGACAACAAAATTACCAATTAGATTAGGTTATGCAAGAGGTCTATTGATGTTTGACAATCACTTTAGTGCGCCAATCTTAGGCTTTCTTTATTAAAAATTACACAATTCTATTTGCTATTAAGCTATCGAAAAGGCTAGCTTAATAATTAATAATAAGTATTATATAGTTAATAAATATTAAGATGAAGGACAAACCTATATATCTAGCAGACGCAGGGCCAGGACCCTGGAGCCAGGAGATTGTGCGAGATTTTAATGCCCTAATCACGGCGCCAAGGCCTACCTTTTTTTTATTGAGGAAGGTCGTGGAAACTACTATAGTAAAATGGCTAAGAGAGAGTAAAGTTGACTTAGGCCAATATAATGATAAAGGTGAAAATCTACTATTAGTTCAAGCAATATCAGAGGGATGCCCTGAACTATTTCAAGTAGTTTTGGAAGTGAGTATTAATCTTAAGGTACCTCTAGTAGAAAATATAAAACGTGCAAAAGATAATAGGCAGCTACTAGAACAAGCTCAGGCGAAAGCATCTATCCAGCAAGTAATTACCGCACAAACGGTAAAGAATGATTTGTTAGAACAACTTATTGCTAAGGCGCTCACCCTCAATATTTCTCCAGCAGAAATATTAAAACTATTTCAGGACAATGACGTTGATGAGTGCTACAGTCCTCATATTGACGTACTAGAGTGGGATATTATTAATTCTAAGCCGCATGATCTCCCAAGTAGATTATTGGAGAAAAAAATTATAAGTGTGGCTCACATAATACTTGATATGTTGATTCTTAAACTAGGAGTTAAGGAATCACCCTTAATTGACCAAACTCAATCTGATAGTTTTAAGCAAGGAAGATCCACCGAACAGCAGCCATTGATTAAGAAAATGAATCACTATTTGCAGGAGATAGAAATCTTTCAGGAAGATAATCAGACTGTAGATAAGTTAAAATATAAATTATCAGAATTGAGTACACCAAATAACCTCATCTCTCTTGGCCTTGATGCAATTAGTAAAGTTGAAAACTATGTAAGGAACACAGGAAGCTGGACTGTATTATATAGTATGTATGAAACAGCATATAAAGGGTGTATTGCTGCAGCGAAGTTTTTAGGTTACGATGAAGATGAGTTAGTAGAATATAGCCCTGATATTTGTGAGAATATATTGACTAATAAGTTTGATCAGATTATTAGTGACCTTACGGATAAAATGCAAAATAGAGTTACAAATGTGAATAAAACGATAGTCCAGGAAATGTGGAGCCTGGTTCAAGAAGGTACGGATTGTTTAATATCCTATATGCAGGAGCCAATATACAAATGGACCATGTTCTCAGGTGCAATATTTGAGGGGAGTCTAATATTTACCGCATTTAGTTCGGAAATTAGTAATTTTTATAATTCATTTTATTCAGGAGATAATTATTCAATAAATAATAATGGAACATGTTCAGTATTACTAGCGCTCTGTTCAGTCGATCAAGAGTCTAGTGATTATTTATAAAAATAACGCGGAACCCTGTTATGGCTAGCTCTACCAATGAATTTTCCAGGTTATTGTAAATTACGCTTTGAGCTCAAAACAGCGATGTACTAATACATCATGCTTTCAGGTGAATTCTTCTATTATCTGCTTGTCAATCTTTTTATTAAAAAAATTATTTGGGTATATTTATATGTCTGATTATGTTATATATACTCCTCGGATATGAATTTGCATGCGCCGTTACTAGTCGCGCGCCTATTATCTATAGGCTTCGCTCCATCGCGCCTAGCAGCAAAATCATCTGAAGAGGAGTATATTCCTAAAAATCATTACTAGTGCTAATATTCATTATCTTTTATAAAAATCTATGGAAAAGAAGCTGTTTGTCAAAACTTATGGATGTCAAATGAATGTATATGATTCCATGAAAATGCAAGATTTACTAGAGCCTTTTGGTTATAAGCCAACTGATGCAATGCAGCATGCGGATATGATTATTCTTAATACTTGCCATATTAGAGAAAAAGCGGCAGAGAAAATGTATTCCGAGCTCGGTCGTATTAAGCAAATTAAAGATGAGAGAAAAGCCAAAGCTAAACAGGATTTAATAATAACAGTAGCTGGTTGTGTGGGTCAAGCTGAAGGAGATGAGATTTTTCGGCGGGCTCCTTATGTGGATATAGTGGTTGGACCACAATCTTACTATGAATTACCGGAATTAATTGCCAAAATTGCTCGACACGAAAAACATTTAATTAAACTTGATTTTGTTGAGGAAGCAAAATTTGACAAACTACCGGAACAAACGAATATAAAAGGTAGTAGTGCCCTCATCTCAGTGCAAGAAGGGTGTGATAAATTTTGTACTTTTTGCGTAGTACCTTACACGAGGGGAGCAGAATTTTCTCGAAATCTAGAACAAATATATAGAGAAACTGTAAGTGCGGTAGCAAGCGGTGCGAGAGAAGTAATTTTTCTTGGTCAAAATGTTAATGCATATCATGGTAAAACACCTGAAGGGGTTGTTTGTAGCTTAGCAGATTTAATAAAACATGTAGCGAAAATCCATAATCTGGCACGTATTAGATATATTACTTCGCATCCAATTGATATGACAGACGACTTAATCCAATTGCATGGGACTGAACCGAAGCTCATGCCATTTTTACACTTACCAGTACAATCAGGTTCAGACAAAATTTTAAAAGCAATGAACCGTAAACATACTCGCAATTATTATTTCGATATTATTAAACGTCTTAGAAATGTGAGACCAGATATGATTTTTTCTTCTGATTTTATAGTTGGCTTTCCTAATGAAACAGATGAAGATTTTGCTGATACTTTAGATTTAGTAAAAAAAGTAGGATATGGTCAATGTTACTCTTTTAAATATAGTCCACGCCCTGGAACGCCTGCAGCAGTGAAAGAACAAGTACCAGAACAGATTAAATCTAAGCGTTTAGCAATTTTACAAGAGGAATTGTCTAAACAACAATTACAATTTAATGAAAATTGTGTAGGAATTACAATGCCAGTATTATTTGACCGTAATGGAAAATTAGATAATCAATTAATAGGCAAAACAGCCTATATGCAGTCAGTACATATAATCAATCCTACTAGAAGCTTATTTGGCCAAATTTGTGATGTAAAAATTATCAAAGCTGGGGCAAGTAGTTTGACAGGAGAAATATAGTCAATTTTAACATAAAATTAGCAAACATGATCAAGAAATTATATGTATGCCTAAAATTATTGGTAATATTAGGATTAATAGGTATTAGTATAGTGGGCGGTCTTCTTTATTACTATTCTCAAGATCTGCCAGATTACTCACAATTAGCTAATTATTATCCTCCTTCTGTTACTAGAATTTATTCACAAGATGGGAAGTTGATTGAGGAATATGCTTTCGAGCGTAGAGTTTTTGTTCCTATTAATAGTATACCTCGTTCTCTCATAGAAGCTTTGATTGCAGCTGAAGATAAAAATTTTTATGAACATCCAGGCGTAGATATTATTAGTATATTCAGGGCAGCATTATATAATATCTTTAATATTATACATCATCGTAGAGTAGAAGGGGGTTCAACTATTACCCAGCAAGTAGTTAAGAATTTTTTATTAACTTCTGAGGTATCAATAGAGAGGAAAATTAAAGAAGCAATATTATCTTATAGAATTTCTAAAGCCTTCACTAAAGATCAGGTTTTAGAGCTTTACCTGAATCAAACATTTTTTGGCAAAGGAGCCTACGGAGTAGCGATGGCCGCACAAAATTATTTTAACAAATCTATTGAAGATTTAACGATTGCTGAATCAGCCTTTATTGCAGGCTTACCGAAAGCGCCATCAAGTTTTAATCCAACCAAAAATTATGCCCGAGTAAAAGAACGTCGGGATTACGTCATTATGAGAATGTATGAAGAAGGGTATATCAAAGAAGAGAGTGCTCAAGAGGCAATAGCAACCCCTATTATCTTAAGAAAACGTGATCGCAATGAAACTGTAAAAGCAGATTATTATGCTGAATTAGTACGAGAAGAAGTAATTAATAGGATAGGTAGTAAGGAAGATTTTTATACTGGCGGCCTAACAATCATTACTTCTCTTAATGCCGATTATCAAAAAGCTGCTGATAATGCCCTACGTCAAGGGATAAGAGATTATGATAAAAAACACGGTTTTAGAGGTAGAATCAATTCTATATCATTAAATAACTGGCCAGAAAATTTACGGCAAATCCCAAAACCTGCAGGGTTACTTCAATACCAATTAGCTGTGGTATTAGCTTCGCTGGATACACAAGTGGAAATTGGTCTAGCGGATGGTAGCAAGTCTAAAATACTGTTAGCTGATATGAAATGGGCGCTAGTTAATCTTAAATCTCCAAAAACTTTATTCAAAAACGGCGATGTAATAGTAGTAGAAAAACTCAATTCGGGCTACGCCTTACAGCAAATTCCTTTGGTAAATGGAGGAATGATCGTCATGAATCCTACTACTGGCCAGGTGTTAGCTAGTAGTGGAGGGTACGATTTTACTGTTAGTAAATTTGACCGGGTAACTCAAGCGCTAAGACAACCCGGTTCTCTTAGTAAAACTTTTGTATATTTAGCTGCGTTAGAAAATGCCGTACAGCCTAATACCCTTTTTGAAGACGGTCCTATAGAAATTGATCAAGGCACAGGGATGCCGATTTGGCGTCCGAAAAATTACAAAGGTGATTTTTTGGGGTTAATTACTATGCGTACTGGCCTTGAAAAATCACGAAATCTTATCGCTGTTAGGGTAGCGCAAGCCATAGGTCTCAACAAAGTGGCTGAAATAATACAAAGATTGAATATTAATAGTGAGCCTAAAAAAGTATATTCTATGGTACTCGGATCGCTTGAGACTACTTTAGAGAAGATGACTACTGCCTATGCGATCATTGCTAATTCGGGCCAAAAAGTAACGCCGCATTTTGTAGAATTAATCAAAGACCGTAATGGCAAGGTAATTTATCGGAGAGATAATCGTGAGTGCCGGAATTGCAATATATCAGATCAACAACTTGCCGATCCACCAGTGCCTTCAATTTCTGCCCCTAATTATAAAATGATTATTGATGAAGCAAGCAATTATCAAATTACTTCCTTGTTAACAGGCGCAGTGGAAAGAGGTACTGCTGCTGCTGCCAAAAAACTTGGTAAGATTATAGCAGGAAAAAGCGGCACTACTAATGAAAGTATGGATGCTTGGTTTATTGGTTTTACTCCAAGAATAATTGTTGGAACCTATATTGGTTATGATCTCCCTAAAACTCTTGGGCAAACTGCTACCGGCTCAAGCGTTGCTTTGCCTATATTCATTAATTTCATGGCAAATGTTTATGCTAAAGCTCCTTCTTTGCCCTTCCAGGTACCAGATACTATCAAATTATTACGTACTGACCGTAACACAGGAAAAATTACACCTCTTGGCGATGTGGTAGAAGCATTTAAGGTTAATGATCTTCCACAAGTACAACAGAGAGATGAGATGCAAGGTGACGATATATTTTATAATATGCCTCCCGAACAAGATGCTTCTCAGGAGATATATTAGCTTTGCGCTATTTCAACTATGATTAATGGTTAGTAAGATAAAATATCAATATCATTCCATCCTATTAAATCTAAGTTAGCTCTAGTAGGTAAAAATTTAAATATATGTCTAGCTATCTCTAATCTTGCTTCGGACACTAGCATTTCATGTAAAATGCTACGTATTTGATGTAAGTACACCACATCTTTGGCAGCATATTCTTTTTGTTCTTCTTTTAACACGTTGCTGCCCCAATAAGAGGATTGTTGTTGTTTCGATAACTGGATACCAAGTAGTTCGCGGCATAGCTCTTTAAGCCCATGAAAATCAGTATAGGTGCGCACTAATTTAGAGGCTATTTTAGTACAGAAAATATTTTCTAAATCTATTTCAAGATATTTTTTTATTGCGGCGAGATCAAACCTGGCATAATGAAATATTTTTTCTCGTTTTACATCAAGTAATAGTTTTTTTAAATTAGGAGCCTCATAATTTCTATCTATAAAATTTATTAGATAAACACTACCATTACCATTAGTCATTTGTAAAAGGCATAACCTATCTCGATGCAAATTTAAGCCCATTGTTTCTGTATCAATTGCAATATCGCCGGTAATATCTAGACTTGCCGGGATATCATTTTGGAACACTATAATATTTATAAATACCTCCTAGGATCACTTAAATATTAAATTATTTTGTAATTTCTGCAGGGTGCTTGTTTGTTTTTACAGAATCTACAACGAAAACTTGTTCATTTGGCATAGCTACTCCTAGAACTCTTCGTGCTTCTTGGTCCAGCATATCCCGGTCTAATGATTTGGGTCTCAGTAACTTTACTTTATGTTCTAGTTCAACCCGTTCATCACGTAAAGCTTCAAGTTCACTATAGGCTTTTTCAAGTTGATGATTTAATGAAAAATAAGCAATAATACCTCTGCTACCATAAATAGAATGATAAACAAAATATGCCAATAATAAAAATAGAAAAATATTAAATATAATTTTCTTAGAACTTTTGAGTGCTATCAGAAAATGTAACTGTTTCATAATATTTGACTAATCACAAATAGAATAGGTGCGGTTAAAATAATACTGTCAAATCTATCTAAGATCCCGCCATGACCTGGTATTATAGTACCACTATCTTTAATCGAAAATTTACGTTTAAAATATGAAACGAATAAATCGCTCATTTGCGCCATAAATGCAAGACCAATAGATACTATAATTAAGTACTCCCTTGGTATCAGATAAGATTGAGATAAATTAAATCCCGGAAATAAACTTAGCAAAAAAGCGGCAACTCCACTACTTAACACTCCTACTATTAAACCACTCCAAGTTTTGTTAGGGCTAATTTTAGGTGCCAGCTTAGGTCCATGTAGGTTTTTTCCTCCGACCATTGCAAATGTGTCTACCGACCATATTATAATAAAATATAGTAATAATAGCCAGTATTGAACCTCCTTAATAGCGGTAAATGTCAAAAATATAGTAGGTATTGGAATAATAATAAACCCTAATAGTTGGTACGAGCAAGAAGATTTTGTCATCTTACACCATTCATATAGCATCCCTATAGTAATTAATAACATTAGGAAACAGAATAGTAATTTACTAAACATGATAGCTATGATGAATATTGGGCCCAGCACTAATGCTGATAGTACTCTTTGAATATTCTTATTTTGCGTCTTACCTGGCACCAAAGTTCCTTTTCCTTGTTGAATAATTAGCTAATGCTGCTATTAAATCTTCTTTCGTCAGGTCTGGCCAATATTTAGATATAAAATGTAATTCGGCATACGCCGATTGCCATAATAAAAAATTACTTATTCTTAGCTCGCCGCTAGTACGAATTAACAAATCCACATCTGGCATTTCATTATCATATAAATAATCTTTAAATTCCATCTCGCTAATTTGAGTTTTGCCAGAATTAATAATTTTTTGACATGCATCAATAATTTCTGCTCGTCCTCCGTAACTAAAAGCAATACAAAGCGTCATTTTAGTATTATTTTTTGTTAGGGCGATAGTATCTTGCATTTGTTTTTGTAAGAGCTTTCCTGCTTGCTCTAGCCTGCCTATGATTTTGATTTTAATCCCATTTTGATGTAATGATGTTACTTCGTGCTTAAGGTAATTACTTAATAATTTTAGTAAAAATGCAATTTCAGTTTTAGATCTATTCCAATTCTCTGAAGAAAAAGTATAAAGGGTCACATAAGGGATATGAAGCTCTATCAGTGCCGGTAATAACTTGTTAACATTATTGGCTCCCACTCGGTGCCCTTCTGATTTTGGTAAGCCTTTACTCAAAGCCCACCTAGCGTTACCATCCATGATGATAGCTAAATGATTTACGATGCTAGTGGTATTCATATTTCTTCTTTAAATAATCTATTGAGGTGAGGGATTGCAATCTGCACCAATAAGCCCCCTAACTTCTTACTATCCTGTAATAATATAGTCCCATTATGGTCCATAATTATTTCTTTAGCGATAGCAAGTCCAAGGCCAACATTTCCTGAATTATTAATTGAGCGCGATTTATCTGCCCGATAAAATGGTTTAAAGACTAACAATTTTTCTTCATCTTTTATACCTACTCCATTATCCTCAATGTTTATTATGATGTTTGTGGTGTGAGAAAGGACAGAAATCTCAATTTGGTTAGAATATTTTATAGCATTATTTATTAAATTAGCTAGGGCGCGCTCGAAGTTACTAACTTTAAGCTGAACTGTTATAGCTTTTTCTTGGGTGAGGAGCTTAATATTAATAGAAGGCCATTTATTGATTATACCTTGTAGCCAAGGTAAAAAATTAATAAGCTGATACTCCTCACCATTTTTTCCTGTCGTAAAGTCTAAATATGAGTTGATCATTTGTTGCATTATGTCTATATCCTCCTGCAGCTCTTTAGTTGCTTCTGTAGAAGGCATTAAGGCTAATTGTAATTTCATCCTAGTTAATGGGGTGCATAAATCATGTGAAATCATAGCGAGCATTTGCGTTCTTTTAGCTATTTGTTTTTCAATTCGATCTTTCATTTTAAGAAAAGCAAAGCCGGCTTTTTTTATTTCTTTGGCGCCAGATGGCTTAAAATTGCTGGTCGTTTTTAATCCATGTCCAAACTGATCAGCAGCATCGGCAAGAGTTAAAATCGACTTAATCTGGTTTTTAGAAAAAATTAAAGAAATAGATAGAAGCAAAATGGTTAAAAATATTAACCATAAAACAAAAATATAAGCGGTAGGGTTCATCAATAATTTTGTTGGAAATGATATTGCTAATAGCCCATTAGTTAATTGAAAATACACTTCAATTCTTCCAGTTTCACTAATTTTAATAATATTTTGTTTGTTAATTTTGATATCTATAATATTTTTAAAAATTCCTAATTCTTCGCTAATCTTGGGTTGTATAGTAGGGAGCTTAAGGTTTTTATGAAACTGATAGGCTAAGTTTAAGTAATTAGTTTGTAAGGGGGTTTGTTCTAGCAAATTATTTTTATTTTGTTCAAGTAGAGCAATTATTTCGTTAGCAATAATATTGCTAGTATAATATGACACATTGTACCAATGCCTATCATAGAATAAAAATACTGCAAGAATTTGCCCTATTAATGTAGGAATAATAATGATTAATACAAATCTAGCTAGTAAAGTTTGAGGAATAAGTTTACGTATAAATAGCATATCCCTCATTACGAATAGTTCGGAGATATTTAGGGCGCTTGGGGTCATCTTCAATTTTGCTTCTTATGCGAACAATTTGCACATCGATAGATCGCGGGCTTAATCCTCCCATTATTTTAGATAATTCATCACGTGAGATTACTTGTCGCTCATTTAGTAGTAGTAATTCTAGTAATTTCTGTTCAGTAGAACTCAAATTGACTAGCTGATTATTTTTTATAAATTCTTTGGTGTCAAGATTATAATAATTATTACCTAAACGTTTTATTTTGGCTTGTTGTTGATGGTAAATATGAGTTTTTATTAGATTATTCACTCTGAGTAATAATTCTTGCGGTTCAAATGGTTTGGTTAAATAATCAGAGGCTCCTGATTCTAAGCCTGTTATACGATCTTTTGGCTGCGATAAAGCAGTCAACATAACAATCGGTATATTATTGCCGGTTGATCTGATAATATTTGCAAATTCAAGGCCGGTAATATTTGGCAGCATAACATCGAGAATAATTAAATCAAATTTCACTTCTTTTAATAGGGCTTTGGCTTCTTGAACATTGGTAGCCGTTGACACGTCAAAACCATTTTTACACAAAAATTGCTGTAAAAGTTTTAGTATTCGAGTATCATCATCGACTACTAAAATATGGAATTTATGGTCTTGCATAAATTAAATTTTATAATTAAACTTAGATTCTTAAATCTTGGAAATAGAGATTATGGTATCAAGTTAGTTAAATATTAGTATATTGCCAATGATAATAACAGGAAAATAAATGTCTGGGAATAATCAATCTATTAAAACTACTAGCACCCCTTGCCCATATATTTGGATTAATGGCGAATTTATTGCAGTAAATGATGCTAAAATATCTGTCCTTACGCATAGTTTACATTATTCAGGAGGAGTATTCGAAGGAGAAAGGGCTTATAATGGAGCAGTTTTTAAGCTAGAAAAACATACTACTAGGCTTTTAGAATCTGCAAAAATCCTACATTTGGATGTGCCATATAGTGCTGATGATATTATTAAAGCCCATCATTTGCTCATAGAGAAAAATAATATTAAAGATGCTTATATTCGTCCATTAATTTGGCACGGGAGCGAATCACTGAATATTACTAATCCCGCTTTGTCAGTTAATTTATTAATTGCTGCTATCAATTCAGCTCCTAAACCGTCTACCTCCTTAAATCTGCATATTGCTCAATTCAGGAAACCTCATCCTAATTCTTTGCCCCCCCAATGTAAATCCTCAGGCCACTATAATATGATGATTACTATCCAAAAAGAAGCAAAATCTTTAGGATATGATGATGCTATTGTGCTAGACTGGCAAGGATTAATAGCTGAGTGTACTGTTGCCAATATATTTTTTGTTCAAGATGAGCAATTATTCACCCCTATTGCTGATCGATTTCTTAATGGTATAACGCGGCAAGTAGTTCTGGATATAGCTAGAACTATTGGATTAGAGGTAAAAGAAGCAAGAATAACCATAGAGCAACTCAAAGAATTTAAGGAAGGTTTTATCACCGGTACTTCTGTAGAAATTAAAGGGATTAATTCTATTAATTGTGGAAAAGAAACGGTAATGTTTAAGGAGGATAAAATTACTAATTTGTTAAAGGCTAAATATAGAGAATTAGTCAGCGCTATTATGTAGGGCAGTAAAAATAGTTTTGGCGATATTTGTGCTGATACCTGGCACTTTTGATAATTCCTCAATAGTTGCTTCACATATCGCTTTGTATGAACCAAAATAGTATAATAAAGCTTTCTTGCGTTCCTTGCCAATAGAGATAATATCATCTAAACTAGAGTTGGTAAGCGCTTTAGAGCGGCGTAATCTGTGGTTTTTGATAGCAAAATTATGGGCTTCATCTCGCAAGATTTGTAAAAACTTCATAACTGGTAAATTTTTATCAATGGTAAATTCTTCCTTATTTACCATATGAAATTGTTCGTTTCCTGCATTCCGTTCTACCCCTTTTGCCATACAAGCCAGAGGAATGTTTAGCTCCAACTCGCTCATTATTTTGTGGGCAACTGATAAATGACCTTTGCCGCCATCAATGATTATTAAGCTAGGACACTTAGTGGGGTCTGTTTTTAGCTTACTCAATCTCCTGGTTAGAACAGTTTGTAGCATTTCATAATCATCACCATGTTTTATTGGGATGTTAAAAGTTCTATATTCCTTTTTCTCTAACCCAGCTTGAGTAGCCACTACCATGCTTCCTACAGCAAAACTGCCCATAATGTGACTATTATCATAAATCTCAATGCGAGAAGGGAGACTCACAAGATTAAATAGCGTCTGTATTTGCACAAAAATCAACTGGTTTTTAGCAAATTGCTTTAAATAATGTTCAAGGGCAGCTTTCGCGTTAATTTCTGCATTTTCTATTAGTTTGATTTTGTCACTACTGGTTGGCTGGGAAATAGTCACGCCCTGGTTATTACTAATTGTCCTAAGAGCATTAGTGACTAATGCTAAATCATTAATAGGATGATTTATAATTATTTCTTCAGGAATTTGGGTGGTTTGATAGTGTTGAATTATAAACTGGCTTAGTATTTCGGATTTAGTACTATTATGATTTTCGGTATGTAGAGGGAAATAAGGAAGGTTACCATAAAATTGCCTATTTCTATAAACAAATAATTGTATACAATAACCACTACTTTGCTCAGCAATTGCAATAACATCAGCATTTTTTACACTATTACCAAGTAAATTTGATTTAAGCTGAACATAACTTAAAGCTTTTATTCTATCTCGTATTTCTGCAGCTTGCTCAAAACGTAACTGAGCGCTAAGTTTTTCCATCTGCTGAGAAAGTAATTGTTGCAGCTGCACAGTGTGACCACTAAAAAATTTTTCAACTTGCCATACTAATTCATGATACTCTTCTTTAGTGATTTTGTTGACACATGGAGCACTACAACGACCAATTTGGTATTGTAAACATGGGCGCTTACGGCTTTTGAAATAATTATCACTACAAGTTCGTAATTTAAAAATTTTTTGCAATTCCCGCAAAGTATTATTAACTTGTTCTATGGCGATAAAGGGGCCAAAAAATTTGCCATCAGATAAATTTTTGCCCCGATATTTGATTAGCTGCGGATAATCGTCCTCTAAAGTTAGTTTGATATATGGAAAAGATCGACCATCTTTCAGTAATATATTAAATTTCGGCTGCAATTTTTTTATTAATTGCGCTTCTAGCAATAAAGCTTCTAGCTCTGAATTAGTAATATTATATTCTAATTGTTTTACCAGAGATATTAATCTTAAGGTTTTAGTATCAAGATCGCTTTGGATATAATTAGTAAGGCGTTTTTTAAGATTTTTAGCTTTTCCTATATAAAGGATTTTTTGATCTTCTCCTAGCATTTTATAAATCCCAGGAAGATTGGGGATATCTTGAATATAAGACTTGATTAATCCGGAACCGGTCAGTTTAACGTCTAGTAACATATAATTATTAATACCTCACTAGTCAGGTTTCTTGGGAACAGGATCATATCCACCATCACAAAAAGGATGACATTTTAGCACTCTCTTCAGGAAGAGCCACATTCCTTTAAGATTACCATGTATTAATACAGACAATCTAGCATATTCTGAACATGTTGGGGCAAAACGGCAGTTAGATCCCAGTAATGGCGAAATAAAAAATTGATAAAATTTAATTGCTATAATAAGCAAATTGAATTGTCTGCTTTTCTTTAACAACTTTTTCATTTTATATTATCTTTTAATAAATTAGCTAATGCTTGATAAGACTTTAATGCTTGCTCATGGTTAACTGTAATTAATTCCATGCCAAGCTTTTCGTTACTATTTATATCCCATAAACGACAATTATCTGGGCTAATTTCATCTGCGAGCATGACAATAAATTCTTCACCATTAAACACTCTTCCGAATTCCAGTTTGCATTCCACTAACCTAATGCCAATTCCTACAAATAACCCACTCAAAAAGTCATATATTCTTATTGCTTTATGTTTAACTTCATTAATCTCTTTATTAGTTAACCAACCAAAATTGAATATTTGATGTTCATTAATGATAGGATATTTTAAATCACTGCTTTTCACTCTAAAATCAATAATAGGATGATCAAATACATATCCTTCTTCCATAGAAAATTCTTGGACAAATCTACCACAAGCTACTGAAGAAACAGCTACCTGAACTGGAAAAATATCTACCGACTGAATTAATTGCTCACGCATATTAATTTTTTCAATTAAATGGTTATCTATTCCTACCATATCCAGCTTACTCATTATAAAGGATGAAATATTATTATTTAACACTCCTTTCCCAGAAATATCTGCAATTTCTCCGTTTTCAAGCATTATTTGATCAGTAAAAGACATAATAAGAGCAAAATCTTCTGGAGATTGATAAAGAATTTTACTCGACCCTTGGTATAGTTTGTGTTTCATTGAAAAATGTTAAAAAAATAGGTGAAATAAATATTTTATGCTAAGCCAACTAGCGGTAATTGCTACAGACGCAACAACAAGGCCTATTATTGAAGTAAAAAAGCCAAGTAATATTATTAGCCCATCGCGATTTAAAAGCCCTAAGGTCATGATAACAATGCCACATGCTGGTATTGCGTTGGTCAGAGGCAAAGGGACCGCTACTGCTATAGAACAAAGTAATGATACTAAACCAATGAATTGTTCACAATATATTGAATTTGCAAAATTAAATCTAGGGGTTAAATATTTTTCCACCCTGCGAATTAAGGGCACCATTTTTTTACTTATGTTAATTAAAGTAGTATTACTAATTTGATAGTTATTAATACGCGCAGGAAGAAAAATTTGTCTAAAACCCAATAACATTTGGATAGATAAAATTATTAAAGGAAGACCCATTAAAGTAGTAAAACCTGGGGGGTAGGGGAGAGGGATTGCAACTGGGACAGCAAAAAACAACATAGTTAATACCAGACCATTTTCATGAAAATCTACTATTAACTCACTAATTTTAGTGAAACCTTCTGGTTTTTTTTGGCCTAATTGATAGAAGATGCTAGATACTTTGGTAGTATCTAGCTGCTTATTTTGGAAATGCATACTGAATATTTTTTCTTAAGCCTATCAATATAAAGTTATTTTGATAAAAATTCTACTATAATACTCTAACACTACATAAGCTCCTTGCATAATTTATGATAATCTATTGTTAAAGGGGTAGGGCCAATAACAGATAAAGTTGGTTTAGTAACAAAGATTTGTTTAGCAATATTTGCTATATCCTCAGTAGTGATATTCATAATATTTGTAATAGTTTCCTGGGTAGGTATATATTTACCAAAAACTGCAAAATTTTTGCCTATTTCCTCGGACTTATAAGAAGATTTCTCTTGGGCCATGTAAATACTAGCTTTGAGTTGAACTTTGGCTCTCTCTAGCTCGAAATCTTTAATATTACTACAGACTTTCTTAATTTCGTTTACTAATTCCGCCATAAGAAGAGGTAATTTATCATGGTTAGTAGAGGCGTATATACTAAAAATTCCACTATCATAATATGAACTATTATAACTACCAATAGAATAAGCAAGACCTAGATTTTCTCTAATTTGTTGAAATAATCGAGATGACATACTGGCCCCAAATATTAGAGATAAAAGCTGGACATGATATAATGGTAGTATATGCAGGTAAGATATACTTTCAAAACCCAGAATTACTGTAGTTTGTTCTAACTTTTTAGTTATAACACTATGACCACCTGTATAACTAGCTTTTTGAAAAGGGTTACTTTTTTTACTATGTAATGAAGTAAAAACATTTTCTGCCCATAAGACTACTTTTTCGTGTGCAATATTGCCTGCTACCGATAAATAAATATTTTCTGCATTATAATGCTTTTGAATATAATCATTAAAATGTTGAGTAGTAAATTTACTTAAAGTATTAGGAGTACCTAAAATTGATTTGCCCAAAGATTGATTTGCATATGCGCTCTTATAAAATTGTTCATAAATCACTTCTTCAGGATTATCATGCACATGAGCAATTTCTTGCAAAATTACTTGATATTCCTTTTTGATTTCATTTTTTAAAAAAACTGAATTTTGGATTATATCTGCTAGGATTTCTAAAGCGTTAGGGAAATATTCATACAATGTTTTGGCGTAATAAACTGTTTGTTCATGACCGGTATAAGCATTGAATTGCCCACCTATAGAATCAAATTCTTCGGAGATTTGTTTGGCAGATCTAGTAGTTGTGCCTTTAAAGGCCATATGTTCAAGAAAATGTGATATGCCTTCTTCAGTAGAATCCTCATACCTTCCCCCTACATTAATAATTAAGTTAATTGCTACTGAATTAACAGTTGGCATATTATAGCTAAGTATAGTTAGCCCATTTGAAAGTTTACTTGAATTAAAGGTCATTATATAATTGCCGGCTTGTTACATGTTTGTTATAATAGAGAAATTCAAAAAAAAGAATACCATTTCGTGTTGAAAAAAATCACTTTTGCTAAAATGCATGGATTAGGGAACGATTTTGTAATTATCAACAAAAGAGATTTACCTCAAAATTGCGACTTACACAAATTATCTCTTAATATTTCAAATCGTCATACCGGCATTGGTTGTGATCAATTTATTATTTATGAGCAAATGGTCAATTATTATGAAATGTTAATATATAATCAGGATGGGTCAAGCGCACAATTGTGCGGGAATGCTTCAAGATGTTTAGCAAAATTAATATATATGAATACTGGTATTAGACAAATACAATTAAATATAGGAGCAAAAAAATTAACCTGCACCATATTAAATGACAATGACATTAGTGTTGATGTTGGAATTGTTAGCTTTAATGAAGCGTGGATGCCTTCCTACGATCAAATTTGGGAAATAGCAGAGCGATATATGATAGATTTAAAAGAAGTAGTTTGTGCAGATATAGGTAACCCCCATTTTATTATTTTTACTAATCTTAGTGATAGAGATAAAGAGATAGTGGGAGAAAAATTACAAGCTAAAGAATTATTCATTGATGGGATCAATGTTAATTTTGCCTCAATTAATAACAATAAAATTTATTTATCAGTTTGGGAAAGGGGAGTAGGCCTTACCCTTGCTTGTGGGAGCGGAGCAGTAGCGAGTTTTGCAGCGGCTGTTAAGATGGGGTTTGTCAGTTCTTCTTGTGAGGTAGTATTCCCTATTGGTAGTTTGCAAATGTCAAAACAAGAGGAAAATGTAATAATGACAGGTCCTGCAACCTTGGTAGCATTTGGAGAGTTTTTGTATGACTAAATCCCAAGAAGTGGTCACTTTTGGTTGTAGATTAAATATTTATGAAAGCGAGATTATAAAAAATAATCTAATTCTCTCTAACCTTGAGAATGTGGTAGTATTCAATACTTGTGCTGTGACTAAAGAAGCTGAAAAACAGTCTCGACAAGCAATTCGAAAAGCGAAAAAAAATAATCCTAATGTCAGGATCATTGTTACTGGCTGTGCCGCCCAAAACAATCCTACCAGTTTTACTGACATGGTAGAAGTAGAGAAAGTAATTGGTAACACAGAAAAATTACTTCCTACTTATTATCAATTTGATGGTGAAAAGGTGGTAGTGAATGATATTATGTCAGTCAAAGAAACTGCTAACCATTTGGTTAGTAGTTTTGATGGCAGATCCCGCGCTTTTATACAAGTACAAAATGGTTGTAATCATCGCTGTACCTTTTGTATTATACCTTACGGTCGAGGTAATAGCCGTTCTGTGCCTATAGGAGTAATAGCAGAGCAAGTGAAAAAATTAGTAGATAATGGTTATAACGAAGTAGTATTTACAGGGGTAGATGTCACAGCTTATGGGCCTGATTTACCAGGGACTCCGACTTTTGCGCAAATGCTTCGGAGAATTATAAGGATAGTGCCTGAGTTAAAAAGATTTAGGTTATCATCGATTGATGTAGCAGAAATTGATGATGAATTATTTGAGCTAATAGCATACTCTTCTAAAATCATGCCTCATTTCCACATTAGTTTACAAGCTGGTGATGACATGATCCTTAAAAGGATGAAACGCCGTCATAATCGTCACGATGTTATTGATTTTTGTCATAAGCTTCGTGCTATAAGACCAAATGTATCCTTTGGAGCAGATATTATAGCTGGCTTCCCCACTGAGACTGCGCAGATGTTTGAAAATACTAGAAAACTTATTTCTGAGGCTGATTTACAATATTTACATGTTTTTCCTTATTCGCAGCGTGATGAGACACCAGCTGCAAGAATGCCTCAAGTAGCAAAAACTATCAGAAAGGAAAGAGCGGAAATTTTAAGAATCGAGGGCAAGAATCAATTAAACAAATTCTATCAAAGAAATATAGGGCATAAGGTAGAATTATTAGTAGAAAATAATAACATAGCTCACACAGAAAATTTTATTCCTGTAAAACTTCATGGTGATTTTGCCGCTGGCCAGCTGATAAAAGCCAAGCTAATTTCTATAGAAGAGAATTATATGCTTTCAGAAGTTTTAGGATAAATATGACGAAATATAAAAATATGGCAATTTATGGAGGTGGCAGTTGGGGTACTGCACTAGCTTGTCAGGTGGCAAGGTGTTATAATAGTGTGAATATATTATTACGTGATAATGATATATTATATGAGATAGAAAATACTAGAACCAATAAAAAATATCTAGGTGACGATATTAAATTACCCAGTAACATATTTCCTTCTAACCAGGTATCAGCTATTTTAGAAAAAGAAGTAATAATTCTGGCAGTTCCTTCGCATGCTTTTGATAATAGTTTAAATATATTAAAAGAAGCGAGAATATCTCCCAATATAGTATTATTAGTAGCAACTAAAGGATTTAGTAAGAACCCTACTGAATTATTATCTGATAAGGTAAAATCAATATTACCCCACAATCCGTTAGCGTTTATCGCAGGTCCCAATCTTGCTAAAGAAGTGGCTAGGAATTTACCTACTTCGGTGACTATCGCATCGGAAAATATTGCGGTGGCAAGAAAATTAGCAGTAAGTTTAATATCAGAGCAATTTAAAGTTACCATCACCGATCATTTTGTTGCACTTCAAGTGGCTAGTGCAGTGAAAAATATTATTGCTATCAAAAGCGGATTATATGAGGCTAGAAATTATGGGCACAATGCTAAAGCTACCCTGATTACTACTGCACTCCAGGAAATAAAAATCTTATCTGAAGCTATTGATGGAGATCTTGGAGATAATTCTATTTTATATGCCCCTGGAATATTAGGCGATTTAATTTTAACTTGTTATTCAAAAGAATCCCGCAATACTAGATTTGGCTATGAGTTGGGCCATCACCTAGATCCTGAAAAGTTTTTAAAGGAAAATTCATATTTAGTGGAAGGACGAGAAGCAGCGAAATTAGTGCTAGATTTTATCAAAAAGTATAATCTGATATTACCTATTATCACATCTGTAGCGCAAGAGTTGAAGCTAATCTAACGCGAGTTACGAAGTGCTATACTTTCTGAAAATCCATTACAAGTGTTTACCACTAAGAAGACCAATTATGAAATTTTTTAAAGAGTTATCGCAAATATTTTACAGGCTTATGCTAGTAGAATTATGCTTATTATTACTAATATTCCCTTTAGAAGCTTTTAGAATTAGTGCAGCTTCTACTATTTTACCATCTTTTGAGATTATTTTACTTTACTATTTTGCTACAATTTATCATATTAGTTTTGGGGTGATGTTTTTAATAGGAATAGTTTTTGATCAACTATATTCTATGCCAATCGGTACCAATTCGTTGGTTTTGATATCAGCCCACCTATTAGTAAAATTATTAGGAAAATATTTTATACTCCGAGGTTATTTAACAAATTTTATAATTTTTTGTTGTTATTATTTTTATATAATACATTGTAGATACCTTTTAATTGTTATAAAAGATCTAACTAGCCAAGGATATTTAGTATTAGTGATGCAATATTTAACTACTATATTTTCTTATAATTTAATCCGAATTCCGTTTGATAAAAGGTTAAAATAGCAAGAACTATTGTGGTCTTAAGTTTTTATCCCAATTCACTGATTTTAGAAATATGCTAACCAAGAAAATATTATATAACCAATTAATATCAAGGAGGGCCTTTTTAATAGGAACCGGCAAAATGTCATTGTTATCCTTACTGGCAAGTAAGATGGTGTATATGCAGCTTTTTGAAAGCGCAAAATATCGTACTTTATCTGATAAAAACCGTATTAATTTTGTCTTGTTATCGCCAGCTAGAGGTCAAATTTATGATGTAAATGGAATTGTTCTAGCAATCAATCAAGCGTGTTTTAAGTTATTACTAGATAAAAATATTACCGCTAACTATCATGAAGAATTAAGGCTTATTTTCAGTATTTTAAATTTTTCGGAAGAAAAAATAGGATTCATTAACAGCAAAATAAAAAAAGCTAATGTTAATACCCCTTGTGTAATATTAGATAATCTTACCTGGGAAGAAATGGCCGTAATAGAGGAGCAGAAGCTCTACTTAAAGTCATGTTTTATTGATACAGGTTTTGCCAGGTTTTATCCTTTCTCTGATTCTGCTTGCCACATGATAGGTTATATTGGCCAAATTAATGAACAAGAAAAACAAGATCTCAAAATAAATAATTTAGGTGATTTCTATGTAGGTAAATTTGGTTTAGAAAAACATTATGAGGAAAAATTACGTGGAGAATTTGGTTATAAACAAGTAGAAGTAAATGCGGTAGGGAAACATGTACGGGAGATTGCAAGCTTTAATAGTAGCGATGGGGAGGATTTATATTTAAATATTGATATAGAACTTCAACATAAAATACAGCCTTATCTAAATAAGCAAGGTTGTTCTGTCATAGTGATGGATGTCATGAATGGTAATGTGTTAATCCTTGCTATGTCACCAGTATTTGAGACTAATAATTTTATAAAATTATCGCATGATTATTGGCAAACCTTAATTAATGACCCTTATAAACCTTTAATTAACAAGATAGTACAAAGTACTTACCCACCTGGCTCAGTTTTTAAGATTATTACGATTTTGGCGGCTCTAGAACATGGTATTACCCCTGAGCACAGTTTTAACTGTACTGGGGCTTCCGTACTTGGAAGTAATAGCTTCCGCTGCTGGCGGGCGTATGGTCATGGAAAAGTGAATATGTATAATGCCATAAAATATTCTTGCAATACTTACATGTATGAAGTAGGACGGTTAGTAGGCTTTAGAAAAATTCTTAATATGGCCCAAAAATTTGGTTTTGGCCAAAAAACTGGCGTAGATTTAACGGGAGAAGTCAGTGGATTTTTACCCTCAGCCGAATGGAAAGCAAAAAAATTGAAATCGCAGTGGTCAATAGGCGACACCTTGAATTTATCTATAGGTCAAGGCTTTTTATTATCTACCCCTATTCAATTAGCAAGCTTTGCGACCGCCATTGCTAGTAATGGGAAATTATATAAGCCTAGGATTGCTCAAGCGGAGTCATTATTTGAACAAGTGGAGATACAACAAAAATATTTAGATATTTTAAAAGAAGGAATGTACAAAGCTGTCAATACCGAAGGTGGTACGGCCTATTATAGTAGAATTTTAGGGGACAAACAGCAATTGGCAGGTAAAACTGGTACAGCGCAAGTACAATCCAAAGCTAGTATTGATGATGATTTGAGTCGAGACAATATTGCCTGGGAAAAACGTAATCATGCGATATTTATGGGGTTTGCTCCGTATCACCAACCACGCTATTCTATTTTGGTTTATTTAGATCACGGTGGGGGAGGGGGCAAAGCTGCCGCACCGATAGCCAGTAAAATTATGTCTATGGTGCTTAATAAATATGCTTAATATTCTTATCATCTAATTAATTAGCGATATATGCTCATGTTAAATTCAATTTTTGGACAATTTGTCATTATTTTGCCTGAGATCTTTCTAGTGCTCGTTGCCTTATTTTCTCAACTATTAGTTCTGTTTGTTAGTAATAGAATAAAAATCATTACCAATCTTACAGTCGCAATATTGATCATCTTATTGTTGTATATTTGTCAAAGTTCAACTAGTGAGTGGATGATAAGCTTTAATAATTCTTTTGCTACTGATAGATATATAGCAAGTTATAAAGCTATAGTGTTATTTTGTTCAATAATGACGATAATAATTTATCAAGATTATTGTCAAATAACTCAACAAGAATTTAAGTTTGAGTTTATCACATTAGTAGTACTTTCCACTATGAGCTCTTTTGTGGCAATATCCTCTCGTAATTTCTTACTGTTATTTTGTAGTATGGAATTGCAAGCATTAATTGGTTATGTTCTTGCTGGCTTTAGTATCAATAACCTGAAATCTTCAGAAGGGGCGCTAAAGTATTTTATTTTAGGGGCTTTAATCAGCTGCCTATCCTTATTTGGCACCTCATATATTTATGGCTTTGGTGGGAGCTTAGATTACCATCATATTTTTTATACGATGCGAGCGCCAGGGCAACCTAATATTGGGCTCATAATAGGGCTAGTACTCTTTTTAAGTAGTCTCTTCTTTAAATTATCAGTAGCCCCTCTACATGCGTGGACTCCTGACGTATATGAAGGTTCACCTATCCCTACGGTTACGTATTTTGCGGCCTCTACTAAATTTACAAATATAGTAGTATTATTAAACATAATGGCGATAGTAGACCATTATAAACCCATCTCAACGGATTTAATACAGACGCTCGCAGTTTTATCTATGTTAATTGGAGCAGGGGGAGCTCTGCGACAAAATTCTTTAAAAAGATTAATGGGGTATAGTACTATCCTCAATATAGGATATATTTTAATTGCTGTTTCCATGTCTAGTGATGATTTAAGTAGTAAAGTCGCTTTATTATATATGATTATCTATGCACTCACAGTGATAGGCTTCTTTAGTTGCTTAATTATTTTACTGGATAAAAAAGTAGATACAGCAACCTTCGAGGATCTTAAAGGTATTGCTTCTACCAGAAAAGCATTAGCAGGCGGGATTACTATTATCATATTCTCTCTAATTGGTATTCCTCCTTTAGCAGGATTTTTTGGGAAATATTTTCTTTTTTATCAAGCTATTATTCATCAACAATTTGTGCTAGCGATTATTGGTATTGGTAGCAGTGTGGTGTCTGCTTATTACTACCTAAAAATAGTGAAAACTATGTACTTTTTTGAGTTGAAACAAGATTACGTACAAAGCATGATCAAACCATCAGCACGTTTAAAAATACTGACCTGCCTTATAATAGCGTTCATAGTATGTTTTTCTGTAGTTGTTATTTTTGAATATCAAGATAGAGGTAGTTATATCCTGGAAAGCAAAATATCATCTAATAATTTTAGATGAAGTAGATAGTACTAATTCGGAAGCTCTGAGAATAGCTAGAGCTGCCCCAACTGTAAATTATATAATAGTTGCTAAGAATCAAACTAACGCTCGCGGTAGAAATACTAAAACTTGGCAATCCTATCCTGGAAATTTGCATTGTAGCATATTATTATATCATAATATAGATTTGCAATATGTTCCTCAGTTGTCTTTTGTAACGGCTGTGGCTGTACATAAGACTATTAATTCGTTACCAAGTAAATCATCAAACAGTATCAAATTAAAATGGCCGAATGACTTATTAATAAATAATAAAAAAGCAGCCGGTATTTTACTGGAATCCATCACTATAAATACGAGACATTATTTAGTCATAGGTATAGGTATTAATATTATGGAAAGTCCTATACATATTGAGCAACTGACTACTAGCTTATTTAATGAAAATATTGAAGTAATGGAGAGCACAAAATTATTAGAATTGCTTATGAGTAACTTTGACAAACAGGTTATATTATGGCAAACCTATGGTTTTAATCGAATAAGACAGTATTGGATTAAGAGATGTGACAATCTTGCGCAACTAATTAATGTTAATTATCAAGGTGGTAGGATAACCGGCTTCTTTAAAGGAATAGACCAGCATGGTAGAATGAAGGTTTTATTAAATTCAGGTGAGATAATTACGTTACTTGCAGATTAAAGGCTTTCAGCCATTCAGAAGGGGCAATGGTTACCCCTTTAAATTTTATACACTCTTTTGCTTATACTAAGTTGCTTTCAAGACAGTAATAGGAGTATGAGTGGTGAGACGCATGGAACCTAGTAGATCTAGGTGAGCACGACGAATTCCGAAATACAACGACCTAATGTGAAGAAAGCAATTTGGTATTAGTTAATCATAATGCGATAAAGCTCTCATTATGCCTGGATCACTGCCGCTACTTCATTTGCAAAATTTTTCTCTTCTTGGACTATACCTTCACCTAATTCATAACGGATAAACCGACTGATTTTAATTGCTCCCCCTAATTCTATTTCTGCCTTTTTAATCACTTGAGCAATAGTTAATTTATCGTCGAATAAAAAATTCTGTTCCAATAACACCACTTCTGCCAAGAATTTGCGAATTCTACCCTCAACCATTTTTTCAATTATGTTATCTGGTTTACCAGAAGCCTGTGATTGTTCGATAAATATCTTTCGTTCACGATCAATGACTGCTTGCTCTAAGCTTGCAGCATCAAGAGAATACGGGTTGTTTGCTGCTATATGGATAGCAATTTTTCTCCCTAACTCTGACAGTGTGGATTTATCTTGTACGGTTGATTCTAGTCCAATAAGCACTGAAATCTTACCTTGATTATTCACAATAGCGTTATGCACATATGAACTCACTATGCCTTCCGAAACTGTCAAAAGATTCATACGGCGTAAAGTTAAATTTTCGCCAATAGTAGCAATATTATCCAAAATCTCTTCATTCACAGTTTTGCCTGAAGGAGTTTTAGCTATTTTAAGTGACTCTAAATTGTCATAATGGAGCCCTAGCTCAGTAATATTATCAACTAACTGCTGAAACTTAACATTTCTTGCCACAAAATCAGTTTCGCTGTTTACTTCTACAATCACCCCGGTTTTCTCCTGCACTTTAACAGCAGTGACTCCTTCTGTAGCAATTCTATTAGCTTTTTTTGCTGCGGTAGATAAACCTTTAGTGCGAAGCCAGTCAATTGCTTTCTCAAAATCTCCATTAGTTTCAACTAAAGCTTTCTTACAGTCCATCATTCCTGCACCGCTTTTCTCTCTTAATTGTTTAACTAAGCTAGCATCAACCATTTTTCTTTCCTCTAATATTGTTTTTTAGGTTTTTTAGTAGTTTGCTCCTCTTCAGACTGTTCTAAGACTCGCTCGAATTCAGTGGCTGCCTCGCTGCCTGTTTCGGGCATTTTAGAAAATTTCTTACTGAAATTTAATTTTGCAATATTTCTAATATTTTTATTTTTTTCTTCTTGATTTTCAATACTTCCTAAATCTACACCAGAGGCAACTAAAGATTCTTCTATACCTGCCAGTATCGCATCAGCAAATAAGTTACAATAAAGTTTAATGGATCTTATAGCATCATCATTACCGGGAATAGGGTAGTCTATATTATCAGGGTTAGAATTGGTATCCACAATCGCGATTATTGGAATCCTCAGCTTCACTGCTTCCTGAATTGCTAAATGTTCTTTATTAGTGTCAATTATCACCAGTAAATTGGGCTTAGTATCAATATGCCTTATACCTCCTAAGGATCTAAGCAATTTATCCTTTTTCCGGGTCATCTCTAATATTTCTTTTTTAGTATAACCAGAATATTCTTCTTCATTTGCTAAAACTTTCTCTAGCTTATCTAGCTTTTTGATAGAATTTGAAATTGTGCCCCAATTAGTTAACATTCCTCCAAGCCAGCGGTGATTAACATAATATTGGCCACATTTTTCTGCATACTCAGCTATTATCTCGCTTGCTTGCACTTTGGTACTGACAAATAATATTTTCCCATTTTTTTTGACAGTTTCACACATTACGTTTAAAGCTCTTTGCATTAACGCAACGGTTTGTTGTAAGTCAATTACGTGAATATCATCTCTGCTGCCATAAATATATGGTGCCATTTTTGGGTTCCAACGTGAGGTTTTATGGCCAAAATGGACTCCCGCATCAAGCAATTCTTTTATATTAACTGTTTGTACTTTTGACATTTTTGTTCCTTCAAATGTTAGTTATATATCTCCTTTCAGGGATACCTTCCGCAAAAGTTTAATACCAAAAGCTTTGATGCTTATTTGGACTAACACTATTCTCTTGCGTGTGAATTTTGCTTAAATTATAAGCTTCTGGAGTATACATTTTGATTGAGAGATTTGCAATAGTGTTGTAGACAAAAAAAATAGCTCTGTCTCTACAAATGGTGTGTATAGGGTGGCTCTAAATAATCCCCAACAACCACATATAGTCAATTGATGAGAAGTTGGTGACGTCGTTACTCGTCGCTCGCCTATTATCTATAGGCTTCGCTCCATCGCGCCTAGCACCAAATTCTCCTGAATTGACTATAAAATATAATTATTTTTTATTAAATTAATTGTTAAATATAATTCTTGCGCCAAATAGTTGAACCATCAGCCTTGTCTTCTATCATTATGCCCTCTGCCAGTAAATCTTGTCGTATTTGATCCGCTACTCGCCAGTTTTTTTGGAGTTTTGCTTGCTTACGTTGTTCAACGAGGTTAATAATATATTGATTATCTTCCTCATAATCAAACCATTCTTTGGTAGGTTTGGTCATTAAACCTATAAAATTACTACAGGTAAGCAAAGAGCTAGCAGCTAAATATTTCTCTTCAGCTGTTGAGGCAGTAAAAATCCGTTTAGCATAATCATTGATTATTTTAATGGTCAGCGGGGTGTTTAAATCATCTAGTAAGGATACTAAGAAATCCTCTGGCAATTGCTGAGCAGCAGTAAGAGTAATATTTATAGTATCTAGGGCTCTATACCAATAGGTTATTGTTCGTGTAGCATCATCTAGTGCTTTATTATTATAATCTAAAGGTTTACGATAATGAGTAGACAATAACAATAATCTTAATATATCACCTTGAATTTTCCTATCTATAAAATCTTGCACGGTCAAAAAATTACCTAAAGATTTACTCATCTTTTCACCATTGAAGGTTAGAAAGCCATTATGTACCCAATATCGAGCAAAATATGAATTAGGAAAGGCACATATGCTTTGAGCAATCTCATTGGTATGATGGGGAAAAATTAAATCGGCTCCTCCACCATGGATATCAAAATTTTCTCCTAAATATTTATAGCTCATAGCTGAACATTCTATATGCCAGCCTGGCCTGCCTCGCCCAAAAGGGCTATCAAAACTTGCCAATATTTCTTCATCCTGCGCAGCAGGTTTCCATAATACAAAATCCTTCTGGTGTTTTTTAAAAGGATTATTTTCGATGCGTACTCCATCTATTAATTCTTCTAAGCTACGATTAGATAATTTGGTATAATTTAAGTAAGTAGAAACATCAAAATACACATGATTATCTGCAATATACGCATGTTTTAAAGCGAGTAGTTTCTGGATAATCATAATCATATCCGCAATATGCAGCGTAGCTTTGGGTTCAATATTAGGGGGTAGGCACCCTAAATATTGCATATTAGCATGAAACTCCTGAGTAATTTTGGTGGTTAAATCGGTAATAGAAATGTTTAATTCTTTAGACTTACTCATTATTTTATCATCAACATCAGTAATATTACGGACATATCTAACATTGCTAGGCCCAAAGAGTTGACATAGTACTCGATATAAAATATCGTATATTACACCAGACCTAGCATTACCAATATGAGGCGCATCATAAACGGTGGGGCCACATACATACATTTTGATTAAATTAATATCTATAGGCGTAAAAACTTCTTTTTTTCGTGTTAAACTATTGTGTAATAATAATTTCATAGATATCATGATTATATAAATTAGTATATATATCATATATCAAGTCTACTCTAATACTAAAAATGAATTTTTTAGAAAAAATCACTAAAATTCCAATTACTCTAATATTTCTTATTAGTATAGTGTGTAGTGTAGGTTTTATAGTTTTATACTCGGCAGCTAGTGGTAATATCCACCCTTGGGCTTACAAGCAAATAATAAATTTTTGTTTATTTTTGCCTATAATGTTAATTGTAGCAGTAATTGACATAAGAATTATATTTAAATGCTCTTATCTATTCTATATTACTGTACTAATTTTATTGATAGGAGTGGAACTCTTTGGCACCAGCTCTATGGGAGCAAAACGCTGGATCGATTTATCTGTTATTCGCTTGCAACCCAGTGAACCTACTAAACTCGCGATAGTATTAATGCTAGCAAGATATTTACATCAGATGAAAATTGATGAGTATCTCAAATTCTCGCAGATTATATTACCCCTGATATTAGTCTTAATTCCTGTTGGATTAATTATAAAAGAACCAGATCTAGGCACTGCAATTATCACGTTAATTATTGCCAGTAGTATATTTCTGGCAGCAGGCTTTAAGATCAGAAATTTTGTAATATTGGGGGGGGCAGTACTCTCGTGCCTGCCAGTTATTTGGCATGTAATGCATGATTATCAAAAAAAGCGGGTTATGGTTTTTTTAGATCCTGCCAGGGATCCCTTAGGCGCCGGGTATAATATTATTCAGTCAAAAATTGCCATTGGCTCAGGGGGTGTGTTAGGTAAGGGGTTGGTCAAGGGCAGCCAAAGCCATTTAGAATTTCTACCAGAACATCAAACAGATTTTATTTTTGCTACCTTTGCTGAAGAATTTGGGATGATCGGCAGTTTAACTTTATTGTTGCTGTATGCTGCAATTATTACGATTTCTCTAATAATTGCGGTGAATTGTAGATCAATGTTTAGTAAATTGATGGTAATAGGCATTACCTCAATTTTATTTAGTCATGTATTTATCAATATCGCGATGGTCATGGGGTTATTGCCGGTGGTCGGGGTGCCATTGCCTTTTATCTCTTATGGCGGTACTATGCTGGTCTCTATGCTGATAGGATTTGGCTTAATAATGAATGCCCAAATCCACCAGCATAGTAATATTAGGTAGGGGGAAAGAAATGTTAGATTATTTAACTTTTACTCAGAGTCATTAATAGGGGATGGTAAATCTCCTATAGGGTCTACATTTGAGGTAATTCCTTGATCTGGCATTATATCCCTAATATGCAGGTAAGAACAAACTTTTTGCTGCATCTCTGCAGGAAGATCTCCAAACTGTTTATTAGGGGTTTCGCTTTCGTGGGTTATTTTACGAGCAACTCCAGTTATTTCAAAAAAATGTTTGTTAATATATGAATCTACTGTGTCTATTGTAAAGTCCTCATTATTTTGTTGAGCAAACAAGGTGATTAATTCTTTATCCATTTTGTCATATTGTCTTAGAGCCTCAATATGACAAAATGGAATCTTTCCGTTTCTAGTAAAGAAGAGCTTCTTTACATCTTGCTCCATTTGCTTATATCGTCTAATAGTATCCAGTGTTAGATCTTCCAAACGGTTAAGAGGAATCTTGTCGTCTACAGTCTCATCAAGAAATACTGCTGGTTTTTCATTATTACCAAAATGAGAATTAAGCCATTTAGCTAGTTTGATATACAAACTTATCTCTTTTGTCTCTTTCTTTGCTAACAGCTTGATAGGTATTTTTGTAATGGGTTCCTCCGTAGATGAAGTGCCTCTAGGGGTGCTACGGTATAGGACCATAGGCGAATACTCCAAAGACTCCTCCAGGGGAGTACCATCCTCTAACATGATTTGGTATCCGAAGCACATTGCCCACTCTATTTTACCCCACTCTATTTGGTCCTCCTTTGTGTTATAAATCATTTCTTACCTAATTATTAATATATTAACTATGTATTAATAATATAACATTAAAGTTTAATAATAGCAATATTTATTTTTGTTGCTTTTGCTGAAGAATTTGATCTAATGGGCGGTGTTGATATTTATTTACTATTTGTTCATCAGATTATCATGGGTCCTTGTATCTCACGTGTAATCCTCATATAAGGACTCTACTTCTCCGCTCGAAATGGACATTTGATTCTTGTCAGGATGCAGAATATAGTTAGGGTGAATAAAAACGCACTGCCCCTTGTGGGCTTTTAATAATTTTGCAATCGGTTCTGCAGTGTTATTATTGGAGGTATTCTCTTCCTCTGGAGTTGCACATAGTGTTTGTATTATTTTCTTCAGTGGATGTATTATCTTCTGCATATTTTACCTTTTAATTATTATTAACAGTGTTAACTTTAGGTAGGATTTAAAATAGCAATAGTTAATTTTTTAGCAATATTTATTTTTGACAATAAATAAAGAAAACTCTAGACCTGAGGGGCAAGATTTGTTATAAGGGTTGAGTAGATAGTTCCTCGGTAGCTCAGTGGTAGAGCAAACGGCTGTTAACCGTTCGGTCGCTGGTTCGAGTCCGGCCCGGGGAGCCACATTTCATAATATTCAACTAAATATAATATGACTAAGGAAGAACTGATTAGCTTTGAAGGAAAGGTCCTTGAACTTTTACCTAGCGCGACTTTTAAAGTTCAATTAGAAAATGGTCATTTTATCACCGCCCATACCTCCGGCAGGATGCGTAAAAATCGTATTAGGATCCTCGTGGGAGATAAAGTAACAGTAGAAATGACGCCTTATGATTTAACAAAAGGCCGTGTTACTCATCGTTATTAATTACTCTGATTTATCGTGGTGCTCTGCCTTGAGCCAGGAGGCTTAGGTTATCAAAAACATAATAAGCATTAGTTGAACTATACTATCCCTATCACCTTTTTTTCTTAAAAATACGTTTAAGCCCCTACTATTTCATTAGCTCTCTCAACATTTGTTAAAAACCAATTAATTTCATTAGATATAAGATTTCTGGAAAAAGTCCATTCTTCCTTTAAAAAGTCGATTTTACTAGTTATTTTTTTGCCACTAAATAATACTTTAATAAAAACATTATTAGCAAAACTATAGCTTTCAGAAATTTTGGCTTCTAATTTACTGCCATGTACAAACTCGCCGTAACTCTCCGAAAAAATATGAAATTTTTCTACATATCTTTTATCTACTAGTTTTACTAGCTCATCAATATCCTCATCATTTGCAGCTTCAATAATAAGTTCAAAAGCCATTTTGGCACTATTTAGAAACTTAAGAGGCTGAAAAGAGGGTAGCTTAGTCGCAATAGATTCTAAGCCCGTGGTAATTGGCTCTCTATTTTCTTCCACTATTAATCCCTCAAGGTTTATACCATCAAGTGGTGCTTTTCTAAAAAAATTCTTTTTAAAGACATTAGTAGGAGCATTTTGAGCAGTATAGGTCACATCTTTAATTTTTGCTTCTCCAAAAAAAGAAAATTTTTGTTTGGCAGGATCATTGTCTGAGGTAGACCCAAGTTTAGAAATAAGCTTGTTAATAACAAAAAATGCAATACCAGCAAAAATTAATAACTCGATCATTTGAGGGAACATTAATATAACTCAATTAGATTTTAAAAACTGCATGTAACATTCTGTCATTGTATTGTAAAATTAAAATATTTGGAAGTATTTTTACGCGATAATATTAATTAAGTGAAGAATTAAAAATCATTAATAAAAAAACGTACTGTAATACTTAGTGAGGCTTTAAATTATGTTATTATTAGCAATAATTAATCAGGGATATTGTATTTATTTGAGGTGAATCATGATAACAAAATATTTCAACAGGTTGTTTAAATCAAATGGCCATAAATCTCATAAATTTATAGATTTTATTAGTATGGGAGGAGAAAGTAGTAATAATATCACTGTTGGTGCTAACGCATATAAAAAAAATGTTATTGTCTATAGATGTGTAAACTTAATAGCTCAGTCAGCTAGCCATGTACCTTGGTTAGTTAGTAGAAATAAGGGGGGCAATTATGAAAGAATTGCCAATCATCCAATTTATAATTTATTGAAAAGACCAAATCCAGGAAAAGCGGGTGCGGATTTTTTTGGGGAAATTATCGCTAATAAGTTGTTATATGGGAATGCCTATATTTTAGTAGTACTAGTCAATATGAAACCTCGAGAGATCTATTTGCTACCAGCTAATTCTACTGAATTAATATTGGAGAAAGCAGCTCCAATAGCTTATAGATATATAGGTAATAATGAAGAGAAAGTGTATCCTATTGATCCGCTCAATAAAATGAGCAAGATACTACATTTAAAAAATTATCATCATACTAATCAGCATTACGGCTTATCCTGTCTTGATGCGGCTTCTCGCTCTATTAATTTGCATGATCAGACCACTAATTGGAATAGTTCTTTACTGCAGAATGGGGCACGCCCTAGTGGAGCTTTAATAGTAAAAGATGGCTACCTTACTGAAGAACAGTTTGATAGGTTGCAAAGCCAACTGATCGAAAAATTCACAAGCAGTAATAATTCAGGCAAACCATTACTTTTAGAAGGGGGGCTGGCATGGCAAGAAATGAGTATTAATCCTAAGGATATGGATTTTATTGAATCAAAGAATTCAGCTGCTAGAGAAATAGCTCTTGCTTTCGGTATTCCTCCGCAGTTACTAGGCATTAATGGGGACAATACTTATAGTAATATGCAAGAAGCTAGGTTAGCTCTTTGGGAAGAGACTCTAATACCTTTATTAGACAAATTATCCGATGCTTTAGGGAATTGGTTATCCCATTGGTATCAAGAAGAAATTATTATAGATTTTGATCGTGATAGTATTTCCGCTTTGACAGAAAAAAGAGAGAATTTATGGGCAAAGATTACAAATGCTAATTTTATGACTTTAAATGAGAAAAGAGCCATTGTGGGCTTAAAGCCATTAGAGGATGGTGATAGACTATGACCAATGCGACAATTACTAGGTTATACAGTTTTATTGCGAGAATTATTTCTTTACTTGAAGTAGAACTGGACGGGCTAGGAGAGAAAAAATGTAAAGATGAAATAACTGTTAAGAAAAATATTACTGAAACACTTAATAAATTGGTCAATTTAATTATTCAATTAAATAAGTTAAATAAGGATGGGGGCTGGCACGAAGATACAGTCATCCAGGAAGATGATGAATTAATTATAGAGCAGTATTTACGTAAATATCAATGAGCCACCAAAAAAAGTTGTTATACGCAATTCTGCGTAGTGATTTTACCAGTTTTATTAGCAAAGCATTTAGTAGCATTAACCCTGGTAGTCCATATCAGCCTAATTGGCATATTGAATTAATAGCTGAATATTTGCAGGCAATACAAAATGGCGATATTAAAAGATTAATCATTAATATGCCTCCTAGATCTTTAAAGTCAGTATGTATAGGAGTGGCGTGGCCAGCTTGGATATTAGGACATAATCCATCAAAACGGATTATGTCTGCTAGCTATTCCCAAATTTTAAGTGATAAACATTCATTAGATTGCCGTTTTGTTATGTCTTCCCCATGGTATAGAGAACTTTTTCCTAAAACCATCTTAAGTAGAACTCTTAATACCAAAAGAAAGTTTTTAACCACTGCTAATGGTTTTAGATTTGCCACCTCTGTTGGTGGTTCCGCAACAGGGGAAGGGGGGGATATATTAATTATTGATGACCCTCATAATCCAAGCCAAATTAATTCACCTACGATGCGCCGGCGCGTGATTGAGTGGTTCGAGCAAACTTTTGCTACGCGGCTCAATGATAAGAATACTGGCGTCATAGTATTAGTAATGCAACGCCTTCATACTGAGGATCTAACTGGTTATTTGTTAAATAATTCTACTTCTTGGAGCCACTTAAAGATTCCCTCTATGGCTACTCACGATCAGTTTTTTGCGATAAATAATTTTAAATATAAATATATTCAAGGTAATAGTTTGCATAATTTGCGAGATAATCCTCAATATCTTGTGCAATTAGAAAAAGAAATCGGCCTTTATAATTATGCAGCTCAATATTTACAAGAGCCTATTACTAATAATTGCATGTTATTAAACATACAAGATATTAATTTTTATGAAATTATACCTGAAAGATTTGATTATGTAATACAAAGCTGGGATACTGCAATTAAAATTTCTGAAAATGCTGATTATAGTGTTTGTACCTCATGGGGTATTATTGATAAAAAATATTATTTATTATCAATGTTAAGAAAAAAACTAACCTACCCTGAGCTTAAAGAACAAGTAATTAAATTATCCCAAAAATATCTCCCTAAAATTATTCTTATTGAAGATAAAGCAAGTGGACAGCAGATTATCCAAGACCTAAAACTGGCAGGGTTTGTTAATATAGCCTCGATTAAGCCTAAACTTGATAAGATCACCAGATTTGCTTCTAGTAGCACCTTGCTGCAAACAACCGCCTACCTTCCTAAACAATCCACCTTTAATAGTATATTACTTCATGAATTGCTGAGCTTTCCTCATTCTAAAAACGATGACATAGTAGATTCGGTGAGCCAATTTTTAAATTTTATGAAAGAGCAATCAGCCAAAATGCCAGCTCGAATAAGAGAATTGTAAAATTTTTTGTTTCAAATTATGCGGTTGACAAAATAAATAATTTATAGTAATTAACACAGTCCACCAAATAGTTAAATAATAATTAAATAATTAATAATTGAAATAATAATTTTAGGAGATAATAATGTTTTCGCGTTTGATGAATTTTACCTGGAATGATGTGCCAATCTTATCTGATGAAAATAATTATGAGCAGGGAAGGCAGGAAGATAATAGTTTTCAAGCAGGTATAGTGGTTGCAGGGGTTGCAGGAGGGCTCGTTACTTTATGGATTTGTTGTCAGCATGGGAGCTGGATAATAACACAAGGTGTTAAACTATATAATAAGGTATGGAATTGGTGTAATGCACAAGAGGATTCTTCCGGGGGATACCCCTTAACTCCAGACAGCAGCTGCCCACCGCTGCCCTCTTCAGGAGATACCCTTGCAAGTGGCCTCTTGGTGCAGCAGTCTTATACAGACCTACCACCACCCTATGGGAGTTGGGTATCCCTGGATTCTACCTTTAAGGGAGAGGAACCACCAAGCTATCCGTCTTGCACCCAGCAGTCTTGCCAACTACTTCAGATGGTATCGTTAGTGCCTGAGGACCCTAATACTGGCGGTGAGTCACCTCTTCTAGGAAATGCAGAGTTAGCTGTATAACACTAGCGATGTAAGTTAAGGTTTCTGGCATTATACTGCAAATTTCTTTCTACATACCTATTATCTAAATATTAATAAAAAGGCATTATGTTAAAATATATTAAGAATATTAAAAAACAACTGAATTTACTTTGGCAAGACCGAGACCTAGAGTTTGAGGATATCATACCAAGGGAGATAACAGTGACTAAGTATGTGCAAGTACCAGAAATAAAGGAGCATACAGCTTGGATGGAGAATCACAATATTAATCATTCTCCAGAAAAAGCCGAAACAACTCCACAGGATTATTATCAAGAAGGTGATGTGAACTCTAAATCATGTTGGAATAATATTGTAATTAAACTGAAAGTTTGTAAAGGGAAGAATAAAATTATCAAGAAAACTCCACGTAAATTAGACTATATTGAAACTTATGCAGAAGAAGAATTTATTATTAAGTTAACAAGCGATAAGCCTATATGCTTTGCTGCTGTCCAGGAGTTTATAATGCAAGAATTAGCAGGAGACCTAGTCGAATCTTTAAGTGCTTAACTACTATATAATATTAACTAAAAATTATACTACTTTAAATCATGTCTGAGCTCAACCCTATCCAACACGCTATAACTAATTAGATCAAGACCAGGATATTATTAATTGTTCGTTAATAACCTACCTTTATCTTAAGTACAAGTGATAATATGCTAAGAGTTATAACCAATAAAATTATTGAGTCAGTTATCAGATGGGGGGTAAGAACCTTAATAATGTTACCCTTTCTGGTCTTACCTCTAGGTCTGTTTTGGGCAGAACTAACGACTTTGAGCTGCTGCCTTTGGTGCTAGTATTAATTGCCTCTGTTGTATGTCTAGTCGGGGTTATGATAACGGTCGTGAAACTCGTTTATTACTATTGTAATAAACCCGAGGATGATGAACATGAACCTGAGGAAGTAGAAGTAACAGCTCCTTTAGACTCTCATAGTGACCCTGATATAGTTGAAGCTGAAGAGCACAATAAAAAATTAACAGGGGAGGGTAGTAAAACATCCCATTATGACAGTGGAGCACCAGATGCTGAATGAAAATTATAAATTTAATATTTGAGTTATTGAAATAATCAGAAAACAAAATATATTATAATTATCATAAGTAAAATATGAGGTTAACTATGGAAAATTATTGGAAAAATTTTGATATTTATAAGAATAAACAAGAAGTGAGAAGTACAAGTAACACAAAATTAGGAATTTCTGGGGTGCAGTCATCAACTAACTTATTTTATATCAGTAATCTGTTGATACTGAGTATTGTTATTGCTACCCTCATGGTTTTTAATAATTTAGCCGAAGCGGCTACGGTAAAAACGCCACAAACAAAGGAAACTGTCAAGGGGCAGCAGGACGAGAGTGCAAACCAGCGTAATGAAACGTACGAATATTATAACCCTTTTGAGCAATTATCCAAAAATATGGATAGGTTATGGCATAAAATAGCTATCAGGGATAATAGTGGTTATATAGTTGACGGCTCCTTCATGCATAGTACTAGCTTTAATAGTTACCTTGATAGTAATGATAAGGAACATATATTAAATATTGAAATACCTGGTTTTGAAAAAGAACAAGTGAAAGTTGAATTACAAGGGGAATATATCATTATTAAAGCTCAAAAAGCTGAGGAAAATAAGAAAGACAATTCGCCTACCAACTCACAATTCCGTAATTCATTTTATCAAAAATTGCTTTTACCAAAAGATGTTAATAAAAATGCTATCGCAACTACTTTAAAGAATGGAGTATTAACTATTATTTTGCCTAAATCGCCGATAAAAACAGAAGAAATTAAAACTATTCCTATTGGTTAAATAATATAAATTCTTTAGAGATTTTGTAAATTTATATTTAAGTAAGAGGTGTGTATATGTTGAAGAAACTATTTAAGAATACGGCGGAGTTTGAGCCAAGAGGGTGCTATAAAGGCACGTGGTACTCAAGACATGATTTTGCAGATCTTGGTAAGGCTGAACCAGGGGAGAGCGTACCAAAGGAATGGAATGATTATAGCAAAGCTATGGGTTGTTATATGAAACAATACCATAACCTTGGACCAAGAGATTATGATAAGCATATAGTTCAACATCTTAAACTAGGAGGGACTATCGGCTTGCTTGATAACGGTTATAAGGAAAAATTATCTCAGATGTCACGCGCAGACAGAAATAAAATTTTTAATGACGCCCACATTTCTGACGACACGCCTGACGGAGCAATATTAAACGCTTACAAATTAGAATTTATCCAGGGCTACTTGAACATTCTACCAGCCCCCGTTGAAGTAGTAGAGCTAGTCCAAGCCGCCGTTGTGGCACCAGAACCGGTTCTAGATACCGCTGCGCCTAAGGCATTCTGTCAATGTCCTACTGAGTCTTCAGTTGCTGCTGCAGCAGGGTCTAGTCATTTTTCTCCTCCTCCTTCCTATGCAGACGCAGTAAGAGAAGAAACAAATATGCCATTAGCAGCAGGTGCAGAGCGCGCAACAGTAGATGACGAGGCTTCTTGGCGCTGGGATTGCTAGGTGCAAAAGAAAGTGGTGATAACGTCATAGAGGCATTGTTAACTATCTAGCTTTAATAACTCCTCAGAATTATTAAAGCTATTGAGCAATTCTTCAAATTGTAAATTACTTGAATATTCAAAGGTAGTTTTATCCTGTATCTGGTTTCTGAACCAAGTGAGTTGTCTTTTGGCATATTGCCGAGTTTTCGTTTGAGTTAGGGTTAATGCTTCCGACAAAGTGACGGTATTAGTTAAATATGCTAGTATTTCTTGCACGCCAATAGCTTTTGTGCCAGCGGTGGTCAGATTAGGAAAATCTTGCGCTACTGCTTTTACCTCTTCAATAGCCCCATTATTAAACAAGGTCTCTACTCTCTCATTACAGCTCTGATATAGAAAATTACGTTCAGGGTGCAGGAGCAATACTTGCACATTAAATTTTGCCAGCGCCGCCGAACGGGCATTTTTAGCAGTGTGAAATTCAAAAATAGATCGGCCGGTTTGCATATATACTTCATAGCTTCTTATAGAACGTTGCCTGTCTGATGAGTGGAGTTTTTGGCCAGATACTACATCTAATTGCTGTAATTTTTGGAAAAATTCTACCTGGCCAATATGAGTATGTAATGCCCGGACATATTGCCGAATTTCCGGTGATATTTCAGGAATCTCATTGTAACCAAAAAGTAATGAATTAATATATAAGCCAGTGCCCCCGATAATAATTGGGAGTTGATCTCTATCGGCAATTTCTTTAATTATCTCGAAAGCTGTATTTAGATATTTTACAACTGAAAATTCCTGTGAGATAGATAAAAAATTATAGAGATGATACGGTATTTCCTGGCGATATATTGCTAAAGGTGAAGCAGTAATAATAGGGATTTGCTGATATATTTGCATAGCGTCACTATTAATTATTGCACCATTATATAATTTAGCTAAACGGTGCCCTAAATGTGTTTTGCCACTAGCAGTTGGTCCACAAATAATTAATATTTTTTTCTTTTGCATTCAAGGCTTAGACTATATTATAATATTGACCGATCGCAGTACAGAAGAGAGTTCCCCTCTTAATGCAGTAGAGCCTTGGGATTCATTGGGTTGATACCTTGCAATAATTTTTGCTTCTGTATTAGAGGCCCGGAGCAACCACCAGCCGGTAGTAGAGCTAACTCTTATCCCGTCTATAGCATTAAAAGTAATATTTTGATCTATTAATTTTTGGCCAATTTGTTTAATAACCATGAATTTTTTATCATCTTCTATTGGGATTTTTATTTCTACTGGCGGATCAATTTGAGGTAATTTATCTATCATTTCATCTAAAGACTTTTTAGATTTAGATAGCAACTCAAGCAGACGTAAAGCTGCATAAATCCCATCATCATAACCATAATATTTATCAGCGAAAAAAAGATGGCCACTAGTTTCCCCTGCTAGCAATGCTCCTGTCTCTTGCATTTTATCTTTAATATAGGAATGCCCCGTTTTCCATATTATAGGATTACCACCATACGCTTTAATTTGCTTAAATATTGCTTCACTTGTTTTGATATCCATTATAATATTAGCATTTGGATTTTGAGCTAGCACATCTTTAGCTAATATCGCAAGAATTTGTTCTGCTAGAATCATTTTGCCTGTTTTACTGATGACGCCAAGACGGTCCCCGTCTCCATCGAAGGCAATGCCTACGTCACAATTTTCAGATTGTACTAGGTGAATCAGTTCTTTCAGATTGCTTAAAAGGGTAGGATCAGGATGATGAGCTGGAAAGTTACCATCTATTTCAGAGTTTATTATTAAATTTTTATTGGGTAATTTTACTTTTAACAGTTTAATAATGTTACAAGCTGCCCCGTTGCCAGGGTCCCAGGCAACTTTTAACTTAGGATTGATCGTGATTCCTTGCAGAATTCGCTGAATATATTGCTCAGTAATCTCTAATTCTGTTAATTTACCTGTGGCAGTAAAGTGGAAGGGCACATTATCCCATTGGTGAGCACAAATCACATCGTATAAATCTTGAATTTGTTTATCATAAAATGGCGTGCCAGCTACTAGCATCTTAAAACCATTATCATCTTTAGGATTATGGGAGCCAGTAATCATGATGCTACCTGCAGGACCTAATATTTTATCAGCAAAGTATAAAGCAGGAGAAGGTACAACCCCAATTGAAATGAGTTTGCCTCCTGCATCCATAATACCGTTAACCAGTGCTTCATAAAGAGCTGGAGAGCTTAATCTACCATCGCGTCCTACACATATTGGAATATCATGTGCTTGCGTGATCATTTTAGTGAATGAAAAGCCAATTTTATAGGCGAGTAGCAGCGAAAGATCAGAAAGAGTATTACCTCGAATATCATAGGCTCTAAAAATTGTTCTCTTTATTTGTATTGTCATTATAATGAATTGATTACTAATAGACTAAACAAGTGATTATAGATGAAAATTTTAGCCTTTGATACTGCAAATAATAATGTATCTGTTGCAATTTCAGACGATCAAGTAATCTTAGCCTATATTGAGGAGCCACGGCCCTCGATGCAAGCTGAAACCATAGTGCCTATGATTGAATCAGCATTACAAATAGCTGGGATGTCTTATAAGGAACTAGATTATTTAGCTGTGACTAATGGACCAGGTAGTTTTACTGGCATTAGAATAGGGCTTTCGGTCGCCAAAGCTATAATATTGAGTACCAATATTAAGGGTATTACGGTCTCAAATTTTGAGTATTCATATTTTAGAGCAAGCACGCAGGTCAAAAATTATAGTAAAATATTTGTATTTCTTAACGCATATAGAAAACAGCTATACAGTCAAGGATTTAATAATGATGGTCTAGCTTCAAAAGCTTCATTAATAAATTATAAACAAGCTGTAGATTTAATAGGGACAGCAGAAGAGGGCACTAAAATATGCGCGGGTAGTGGAGTGGAGTTGATATATGATCAGATAAAAGATAATAAGAATATAATAGTTCTGCCGCGCTTTGCTAAAGTAAAAGCCTTACATATATGCCGGTATCTAGCTACTAAACTAGCAATAACACAAGCTTTACCTTTCTCTCCCATAGAACCATTATATATTCGCCCTCCCGATGCTAAATTGCCGAGTCAAGTTTAATATGGAGCAAATATATCACGAAATATCTCCACAAATATAAGATATATTAAGAAATTCTTTAATTTTTATTAAGATATCTCCTCTTTGCTATGCTACAATTAAGTATCATATTTTAATACAGGCTATTAGCTTAATATATTGTTATGGAGCAAAATAATGGTACAAGAGAATAGTAATAAAGCAGTGAAGGCACCAGGCGAGTTTGTGCTGGAACGGGATAATGACGGTCTTGACCATGAGGATTTAGCGACTTTATCTTCCACAAGATTAAAGCAATTAGCTTTACTCTTGAAAAATAACCCAAAGGTTACAATAATATATAAGACATCTAGATATAATACACGAGGAAACTATATAGAGACTGTTACCTCAAAACAATCACTCGCGACACTGCTAGACTCGGTTCTAGTGATGAGTAGTGATGATGATAGGGGGACGACTAGTGATAAGGGGGCCACAGCGAGGATAGCTCTAGAAAACTTATTAAAAGCAGGAGTGGGCGGGCGGCAAGACTTTCTAGACCTGAAACCTTTGCATCGTGCTTTATGGGAGAGAAATATAAAAGTTGTTAAAATACTAAGTAAAGATCCAAGTTTTCGTGCAGCTCTAAAAAAAGAGGCTAACCGTACTGACCCTTCATATAGGGCTACTGAGTTAAGGTTAGCTATAGCCCTTGATGATGTTGAAAGATTAAATTCTGCACCGGAATTGCTAGCACTTAAAGAGTCAAAAGATTTTAAACCAAGAGATTTGATTCATTACTTAGAGGAAGCGTGGGAATATGATAGTCAGAAAGTCGCCCAGGAGATTGAGAATATATATTTTCAGCCGGTTAAAGACGAATTAGCCAAATATTTTACAAAAGAACTGGAAAACAAAAAAATAATTACTACTCAAGATACAGATAAAATGAAAAAAGGCGTAATAGAATTATTATCTTCGGTATCCTTTAAAGAAGATAAAAGCGATGTCAAAGAAGTAGCAGGGGCAATAGTGAGAGAAGCTGCTATCATTTCTAATACGCCATTAGATTGGAAAACAAGATTGTTCAAAATAAAGGATGTAATAAAAGATCATCTCCCAAAAATATTTCTTAACACTAAAGCTCAGAAAATCAAGCAGATCTTGAAAGATGAAGAACTACAAAAAACATTAACGGAAATGCATAATCTAAAGAAGAATAAGACAAATACTGCTCAAGCAGCGCCCTCCTTAACATCTTATAAAAAATTACCTGAGAGATAATATTTATAGGCAGCATTAGACTACTTTCGAAACTCGCTTCTGGTAGGGAATTTGTGAAGTCAACTCTTCGCTTCAAACCGCATCGTACGTAAGTGTAGGTGAGGATTTGAGCCTAGATTCATTGTCCAAATTACCATCGCCAGTAGAGTTTCGAAAATAGTCTATTGAAACACAGTAGAGCAAGATTGTAAGATATTATTCTGCTCTACTGAACAACCGCCACGCCTCAAACTGCCAGCTTTTTCTTACTAGGCTTAACATAATTTCTTGGGGATATGCTAGGGTTTGCTTTGCCCTCTATTACCTCTTTTGTAATATGCACATGCATCTTTTTAAGATCGGTGATATTATACATACTTTCTAACAAAAGATTTTCAATTATAGATTTAAGTCCCCGTGCTCCGGTTTTTCTTGCTAAAGCTTTTTCAGCGATTGTATCTAATGCCTCACTATCGACTGTCAGTTCGACATCATCTAACTCAAATAATTTACAATATTGCTTTATAATAGCGTTTTTTGGTTCTGTTAATATTGAGACCAGCGAAGCTTTATCTAAATCATTTAATGTTGCTATTATTGGTAATCTGCCTATGAATTCTGGGATTAAGCCAAATTTTACTAGATCTTCAATTTCTAATAATTTTAGAATTTCACTATGGTTTTTTTCCTCCTTTAATTTTACATTTGCCGCAAAACCAATAGAAGTTTGAGCAGTCCGAGTGTTAATTATAGTATCGATCCCCATAAAGGCACCACCGCATATAAATAAAATATTAGAGGTGTCAACTTGTACAAAATCTTGTTGTGGATGTTTTCTGCCGCCTTGTGGAGGAACAGAGGCTATTGTGCTTTCCATGATTTTAAGTAATGCTTGCTGTACCCCTTCTCCTGACACGTCACGCGTAATAGATATATTTTCTGATTTTCTAGCAATTTTATCTACTTCATCTATATAAACAATACCTCTTTGCGCCTTGGTAATATTAAACTCGGCAGCTTGGAGTAATCTTAGTAAAATATTTTCTACATCTTCCCCCACATACCCTGCTTCAGTAAGCGAGGTGGCATCTGCCATAGTAAAAGGCACATCCAAAATTTTTGCTAAGGTTTGAGCTAATAGCGTTTTACCGGAACCAGTAGAGCCAATAAGTAAAATATTTGATTTATTTAATTCAACATCATTATTACCTGCTTCAATGTACTCTAATCTTTTATAATGATTATATACTGCTACCGCTAAGACTTTTTTGGCTTGATCTTGGCCTATTACATAATCATTAAGGGTAGCAAAAATTTTTTGAGGAGTCGGAATTGATGAAGTAACATATTTCAATGTAACTTTAGTCTCTTCTTTTATAATGTCAACGCAAAGTGCAATACATTCATTACAAATAAATACTGTTGGTCCAGCAATTAATTTGATTACTTCATGCTGGCTTTTACCACAAAAAGAACAGTTCAATTCTTTTTTTTCCAATTCACTTGACATGATGTTACTTTTTTTTTATTTATGAGTTTAACATTTTTTAATAATGGAAGTAAATTATTTTAATTATACTGACCACTAATATTATCTGCTCTTTTAAGAATTATACAGTAATTTTTAAAACTAGAAAGATATGAATTGCATGCTTTTAAAACATTTATTTCAGAATCAAATTCTTAGGTTCTGTGAGTATATATTGATTATTTTATAAGTCTAGGTGGTGTTGACAAAATTTTCTGGATTTTGACCTATACAAACCTATTACCAGATTTCCTTCACACAACCTAATAAATTACTCTTCCTTTTTTAGGATCTCTCTATTACTAATAACTTTATCTATTAATCCAAACGCTTTAGCTTGGGCAGGATCCATAAAATTGTCACGCTCCATACTATGTTCAATCGCAGATAATTTTTGGCTAGTATGTTTAACATATAATTGATTTAACATTTTTTTGATTTTCATAGTTTCTTTAGCATGAATTTCTATATCAGTAGCTTGCCCTTGATATCCTCCTGAAGGTTGATGGATCATGATACGGCTATGTGGTAAACAATAGCGCATCCCTTCTGCTCCTGCTGTCAGTAATAAAGAACCCATTGAACACGCTTGTCCTATACATAAGGTAGAAATCTTAGGCTTAATATACTGCATAGTGTCATAAATCGCTAAACCTGCAGTGACAACCCCACCTGGAGAATTAATATACATAAAAATATCTTTTTCTGGGTTTTCAGCTTCCAGAAATAATAATTGAGCAACTACAACATTGGCCATGTAGTCTTCAACTTGCCCACAGACAAAAACTATTCTTTCTTTTAATAATCTAGAATATATGTCATAAGCTCTTTCCCCTCGGGAGGTTTGCTCAATTACCATGGGTACATATGTCATTAATTTGCTCATAATATAGTTTTATTATTATTGGATAGTCGTATTTACTTTATTTGCGTTCAAAAATTAATAATAGCTAGCGATATTTAGCCTTAGGACACATAAATACCGCAGATATACTACTCGTCTTTCAAGAATTGCTCTTTCATTTTTTCATGGATTCGCATGCTCTTATGTACGGCTTGTGCGTGCTCCTAATTCAAAATGCAATGCAATTCTTGGAACACGAACAGTATATATCTCGAAAAGACCTATACTCCTCTTCAGATGATTTTGCTGCTAGACGCGATGGAGCAAAGCCTATAGATAATAGACGAGCAACGAGTAACGACGCATGCAAATTCATCTGAAGAGGAGTATATTATTGTTCTAATAAGTTTTTATAATACTCACTTAAAGTTTTGACCCCATAGACCCACAATACGCAAACGATAAGGAAAATAGCCATTAGAAAACCAGCTATATCATTATGTACGGTATTAGGAAAAATACTAAAAGTAACAAACTGGATAATTGCTCCAGCAGATTTTCCTATTTTTCCGCCAAGCACGTCTACGGCCGCTTTGCCTTTAGTTTTCATTTCACTATCAAGTGGTATATAAGCCATTTCTTTAGTAAAATCAAAAAGTGAATATTTTATACCTTTAGCTAGCACGTGCCATAAACCCCCTATGAATACAATAATCATTAAGGGCGAGAAATAACTAAGGCCCGTCATTATGGCGAGTAAAGGTTGCTCTAGTATGACAAATAAGAAAAACATTGTTCCGGATAATAACATGATAATTGGGGTAATTACTGCTCCCCAAAACCAGCCATAAATTCTTACTAAACTACTGCCTAAAAAGGCACAAATTAAGGTACAAACTCCAGTCCAGAATAATACTCTACCTTGATAAGAGATAAACTCTTGAGTAGTAGGGTATAGTTGCTTAGTCTTAGACATCCATAATCCTTCAATTAAATTGATAGACATAGAATAGGATATCATTAATACACAAATAATTCCTAAATATTTAGAAGTAAAAACTATTTTGGCACTATCAATTAAGCTGAGCTTTAATATATCTGTTCTTTTATTTTTATACCGAATATTCTTAGTAGTCTCGATAATTTTGAGTTCAACAATTTTATGTAAAATTAAACAGATGATTCCGGAGATGATGACAATTAACATAAATGATTTCAGAAGAATTTCTGTTCTATCGGTGAGGTGAGAAAATAATGGTAATAAAAAATGCTCTCCTTTCGCAAAATATATAATTATACTACCTGATATTAGTAAGTTTGTTTGACCAAACAAGGTAAAGTATGAATAAAATCTAGGAGCTTCTTCAATAGTAGTAATTTTATTAGCGAGCTGCCAATATAAAAGGGTAAACACAATTATAGGCCATAATTCTCCCATAATATAAAATAATACCAAACTCCATTGCCCCCATATAATAATAAACCATTTAAAATGTGGAAAGACCATAACATAATGTTGTATTAGTGCAGGAGCAGGATGAAAATATTCGCGATATGGAAATAGAATAAAACCAAATATGATAAAAAATAGTAAAAAAGTTGATACTATTATCCTGAAAGCTTGTTCAGTAGTAATAATATTACACAGCTTGGAATAAATAATGACGAATAAAACTCCCATGGGCATTTCACCCCAAAGCTTTATAAAACTTAAAACCTCTGAGCTTATTAATGTTACCACAAGACTATCTTTAATACTACGTACTAAATTTTGATTAATGAGAATAAAAAACATTAACAAGGCCATAGGCACAAATTTCATTAACTCATTTGATCTGATAGGCCAAACAATATGTCTAAATTTGCTGTTTCTAGCTTTGTTCCATATGTGGCAATAAGAATTTATTGCGTTCATTGAATATCCTGTGATTTTTAAGCAACCTAAACGATTAAAAAATGCCTGTCAAGGTTTTTTATAGCGCTAACTGTGAATTGTTTAATAACACTAGGTAATTTTTAGAGCCTAAGGGCTATTCGAGCATTTGATTATATAAATCGAGAGTCTTATTTAACATTAACTCTAGAGAGAAATTATCAACTACCGCGTTTCGTGCGGCTTTTTTAATCTTGTCTCCTTCAGGTGTGTTAATTATAGATAAACAATATTCAATTTTTTCTACTAAATCATCAGCATCCCCTGGCTTAGTATGGAAACCTGTCTGTTTATCTATAATTGTTTCTACCGAACCGCCGATTTTGGTGGCAATCACAATCTTTTCCATAGCTTGTCCCTCAGCAATAGTACGACCAAATGCCTCTGGTTCAATGGAGGTAGATAATACCAGGTCTGAGATAGCATATAAGCCAAGCATATTATTCTCATGACCAAATATTTGAATTTTACTTTGTAATTTTAAGGCATTAATTAGGGATTTTACGCGTTGAGTGAAGTTGGGGTGTTTGGATAAATCTCCAACCATTAAACAATAAAAATCGCGATGTTTGAGTTTACCTAGAGCTTCCACTAAAGAGAGGTGGCCTTTCCAACTGCTCATCCTTGAAGGTAATAAGATAATAGGCACATTGTTAGGGATACCATATTTCTTTTGAAATTTTTGTAGTTTGTCTTCTGTAATGTTCTTAGGATCAAAGTAATGATAATCCACCCCTCGATGTATTACCACAATTTTATTCTCAGGAATTATATAATTATCTAATATATGTTGTTTTACAAAATGGGATACTGCTATAATCTTTTCTCCCCTTAACATGATGCTATTATAAAATCGCTTCAGAAAATTTGAAATATTATAAATACCATGAAATGTTGTGAGAAATTTAGTATTAGTTGCTTTTGTTGCCAGGTAACAGCTCCAAGCAGGAGCCCGTGATCTTGCATGGACTAAATCTACTTTATATTCTCTAATGATTTTTGCTAATAGTTTTGCATTGTTCCATATAATAAAAGGATTTTTACTAGCACTATTCATTTGAATATGAGGAATATTATTGGTGGTTAATTCATTGACTAATGAACCACCAGATGAAACAACAATAACGTTATAATCCACTCCTTTTAGCATTTTTGCTACTTCAATTGTCCCTCTCTCTACTCCTCCTGAGAATAGTGAGGGAACTACTTGCAAAATAGTGGGTTTATGATATCGTTGAGTCAAATTTATAGAAGTCATTAATTTCTTATTAATTTAAGTTTAATCATTAAAAACATATATGGATAGATTATATAATATAGAGAAGAATAAATATATCACTTATAATCAGTGCCTAAGTACCAAAAAAAATATGCCATCCGTGATTTTCTTGCATGGCTTAATGTCGGATATGAGGGGTAAAAAATCTCAGTTTCTTGAAAAATATTGCAAACAACAAAATTATAATTATATATATTTGACCATTTTGGGCATGGAAAATCGTCAGGAAACTTTATTGAAGAAACAATTGGCTCTTGGTTAGAGGGAGTGGAGATGGTTTTAAATTCATTAGTAGAGCACCCAGCCATCATAATTGGTTCTAGTATGGGCGCTTGGCTAGCACTTCTGGCGGCAAGAAATTTCCCTCAAAAAGTTAAAGCGGTTATTTGTCTTGCCGCAGCGGTAGATTTTACTGAAGAATTAATTTGGCAAAAACTACCTGAAATGCATAAAAAACAAATGGAACAACAGCAATGGTTAGACCTAACAGGGAGTTGTAGTAATAATGTATTTCCTATAAGCTATAGATTAATAGTAGAAGCAAGAAAATATCTGTTACTAAATAGCCATAATATCAATCTAAAAATGCCAGTTCATTTAATTCATGGGATGGAGGATGAGGAGGTTCCGTATGTTTTCTCTCAGCAGATTATGGACAAAATTATTTCTAAAACTGTGTTAATGAAACTCATTAAAGACGGAAATCACCAGCTTTCAAGAGATGCGGATTTAGCAGTGATTGCTAATTCTATAGAAGAAGTGTTAACTGCTTGTTAAGAAAACTAATTATTAAAAATATGTCTAACCATAAATTTTCTAAAATTGAACAAGTTAAGGATTTGTTAAAAATCGCAGATATCTTAAGTAACATAGATCAAGACACTTTAAGTACTGTTTGACGTTGATGAAGTGCTTATTATGGATGAAGTGGAGTATCGTCTAACTCATCCTTATCGAGTAGAATGGCGTATGGAAAGCAAAAAACGGCTTACCACTAGTCAGAGAAATTTTTTATTTAGTATTATCCTAAAAAAACGTGCTATACGCTTAGTGGACCCTTATATAGCTAACATACTAAAATCTTTATGGGAAATGCAAATTCCTACTATGGGCTTAACTAAGTTATATACTGGAAATTTTGGTGTTATTGAAGATTTTACGCAGTGGCGTTTAAATGAATTAAAAGCGATCAATATAGATTTTACACGATCTGCCCCTTTACAAGACGAAATGTTAGTTGAAGGGATAGAAGTAGGAGGCGGAATTCCTACGATGAAGGGGGGAGTAATCCTGACTGCTAATGTTGATAAAGGGCAGATATTGAGTAGTATTTTACGTAAGAAAAATTATTACCCTAAACAAATAATTTTTGTGGATGATCTTTTAGAAAATCTTGAAGCTGTAGGGACAATATGTGCTGACTTACGAATTAATTTTCAGGGTTTTGAATATAAAGGAGCATCTTTAATACCTGAAATAGAATTGGATAGACAGAGTGAAAAAATTCGCTTTGAAATTTTAGAAGCAGAGCACCGGTGGTTAACAGATTTAAAATTATAAGGTTAATATTTTAATGATGCTTAGTAAGGTAATTATTGTTGTATATATAGGTTTGTTCGGTAGTAATGCTGTAGCTCAGGAAGCTGCAAGTATTAATGTACGAGCTGCTAAGATAGAACTAGCGGAACTATATGAAGTATTCAGTGTAGTAGGACAATGCAAAAGTAGTAAGGCGCGTGATTACTATGCTAAAGTAGCAGGTAATTTAGAGATCATTACTACCAAGCAAGGCAATAAAGTTAGTAAAGGAGAAATATTATTAGTTATTGATCAAGCAATTGCGATGTCGATTAAATCTAAGGCACAGACAATGTTAAAATTCGCAGAAGCGTCTTATAAGCGTAGTAAACTATTATATCATAAAAAATATATTAGTAATAGTGAATTTGAGAAGGCACAATTAGAGTTTGCAGAAACCGCACTTGATTTTGATAGAGAAATGGATACTTATAATTCGATGTGTATTATTGCCCCTTTTGATGGAGAAATCGGTGTAATAAAGCCCCGGGTAGGTGATAAAATACAACAAGGAGATTACCTTTTTAGTATTATAGGCCAAGATGTAGGAATTCAAAATATATTAGTAGAGTTACCGGCCCCGCTCTTTGCGAGAATTTCTAAACACGATGAGCTGATAGTGACTAATAATAAAGGCCATAAAATTCAAGGGCAAGTAGCAAGTATTTCTCAATATTTGTCTAATAACGGTATTATAAGCGCTAGAATTATTGTGGATTCAAAGAGTGATATTCTTCATGGTAGTTATGTGAATGTGGATTGGTTAATTAATAAACATAAAAATTTAGCCATTGCCAGCCAGGCAATACAGAGCAATAATCAAGGAGATTTTATATATAAAATTAACAATAATGTTGCTCAAAAACTTTATGTTAAGCTTGGTAACAGTGTAAATGGACTGACAGAAATTATTTCTAATGAAATAAAAGAAGGAGATTTAATAGTAGTTGAAGGCCTAACTAAAGTTACTGATGGAAGTTATGTTAACTTATTAGCTGTAGAGAAAGAAGTCTATTAAGGGTAATGTAGGTTGTTAATTTTAACATAATTAACATGTGAATTAAAATGTGAATTAAATAAAATAAGAGGATAAAATGTCGTCATATATATTATTAGCTTTGGGCTGTATTACCTTACTTATTATTATCCAGATGGTTAAAATTGTGCCACAGCAACAAGCATGGATAATAGAGAAGTTGGGGAAATTTGATAAAGTTTTACAGCCTGGTTTAAATCTTTTAGTGCCAATTATTCAAAAGGTAGCATATAAACATACTTTAAAGGAAGAGGCAATTAATGTTACAGCCCAAACAGCTATTTCCAATGATAATGTGACACTATCAATAGATGGAGTTTTATACGTAAAAATTATTGATCCTGTAGCTGCCTCCTATGGGGTAAGTAGCCCATATTATGCTATTACCCAGCTCGCTCAAACCACTATGCGTTCTGAAATCGGGAAACTACCATTAGATAGAACGTTTGAAGAGCGCGAAACTTTAAATGTGGCTATAGTGTCAGCGATTAATCAAGCGTCAGTAAATTGGGGAATTCAATGTATGCGTTATGAAATTAAAGATATTCAGCCTCCTCAAACAATTCTTAAAGCTATGGAATTACAAGTGGCAGCCGATAGGCAAAAGCGTGCTCAGATTTTAGAGTCGGAAGGCTATAGGCAGGCAAAAATAAATAATGCAGAAGGAGTAAAAACCGAAATAGTACTAAGCTCTGAAGCAGCCTATATTGATCAAGTCAATAGAGCGAAAGGTGAAGCAGAAGCAATAGGTTTAGTCGCTACTGCTACGGCAAACAGCATAGAAATTATTGCCAATTCTATGCAAAAAGTTGGAGGTCAGGATGCGGTAGCTTTAAAAATTGCTGAACAATATATGAGTGCTTTTGGGCAATTAGCTAAAGAGAGTAATACTGTGATTTTACCTGCTAATCTTTCCGATCCAGGAAGTTTTGTCACCTCAGCTTTAACTATTTTTAATCAGTTAAAAACTGTGAATGAGAAAAAATTAACAAAATCTCCTATTGCTAGTGAAAAAGTGAAAAGCTAACTTTAAGCAATCTATAGAATATAGAGTCAATGGATAAATTATGAACAGTAATATATTTAAAGGGCTTATTACAGCCTTAATCACACCTTTTAAGGATAATAAATTAGATTTTATTGCATGGGAAAAGATCATTAATTATCAAATTGATAATGAAGTTGATGGCATTGTAGTAGGAGGTACTACTGGGGAGGGAACTAGCTTAACATTGGAAGAATATAAAACATTGTTACAGGTAACGGTAGAAGTTGCCAAAGGGCGCATAGCAATAATAGCTGGCTGTTCCGCTACTAATACTCAAGCGGCTTTAGAGATATTAAAAATAGGCACAGAAGCTTCAGTTGATGGCTTTATGTGCAGTATTCCTGCCTATATTAAACCAACCCAGCAAGGAATTTATCTACACTTTACCGCATTACATGAGGCAAGTCACCTACCGATAATGTTATATTCAGTACCAACTAGGACAATAGTGGATTTTGCGGATGAGACTATAGTGAGATTAGCCGACTTGCCTCGGATTATAGCCCTTAAAGATGCAGGCACTGATCTAGAGCGACCTTTACGAATGAAAGAGCTCATTAATAAAGAATTTAATTTATTATGTGGTAATGATGGATTAGCTCTGCCTTATAATGCACAAGGAGGGGTAGGGTGTGTTTCTGTGGCCTCTAATATAGTGCCAGCTTTATGTAAGAAATTACAAGTTAATTGGCTAAACAATAATCAACAAGCGGCTCGAGAGATCAACCAGCAATTAACACCGTTATATAAAGCATTATTTGCAGAAACCAATCCTATCCCAGTGAAATATGCAGCTCACAATTTAGGTTTATGTGGAGAGGAGCTTCGTTTGCCTTTGACTACTGCAACTGCATATACTCAAGAAACAATAACAAAAGCTATGCAGGGCTTAGGTAAAGAGTTCTATTAATTATGTACGAATATAAAAAAATAATCGCCCAAAATAAAAAAGCTTATTTTAATTATTTTATTGAAGAAAAACTTGAAGCGGGCATAATACTAACGGGTAGTGAAGTTAAATCTCTGCGACAAGGAAAAGGGAGTATAGAAGATAGCCATGCAGAAAATTCTGGCAATGAGGTATTTTTATATAATTGTCATATAGCAGAATATGATAAAGCTAGTCGATTTAATCACTCCACTCGTAGAACGCGCAAATTACTTCTAACGTCAGGCGAAATAAAGAAAATAATTGGTAAAATTCGCTTAAAAGGCTATACTCTTGTTGCTCTTGCCATATATTTTAATAACAAAAATATAGCAAAAGTTGAGCTTGGTATTGCCAAAGGAAAAAAATTACATGATAAAAGAGAAGCTATTAAAGAAAAAGATTGGAAAAGAAACCAATCTAGGTTAATGAGAATAAAATAAAGAATATGGACGCAGTATGACAATATCTCCTGATTACTTAATCGAGCGAAAACTACAGAGACGGAATTTGATGCTTTGGAAATTAGCAGCAATTTGCTTATTTGTTACTTCAATTGCTACAATAATAGTTAAACGACAAGAAAATACTAGTAGTAAATATATTAGCAGCGGTAAATACATCGCTTCAGTATTAATAGACGAGATAATTTTTGAAGATACAAAACGCGACAAAAAACTGGAAAAAATAATTGATGATGAACAAATTAGTGCTTTAATAGTGCATGTCAATTCTCCGGGTGGAACTGTGGTGGGATCAGAGAAAATTTATAATATCTTGCGGAAAATATCAGAGAAAAAACCAGTTGCAGTAGTGATGGGAACGCTAGCGGCAAGTGGAGGTTACTTGATATCGTTAGGAGGAGATTATATTGTGAGTCACAATGGGACAATTACTGGTTCAATAGGAGTGATTTTTCAAACTTTGGAAGTGACAGATTTAGCACAAAAACTTGGTATTACCTTTAATAATTTTAAGTCAGGAGAGTTAAAAGCTGCCCCCAATCCTACCGAAAAGGTTACTCAAGCCGTTCGGGAAGCGATAATGCTCAATATAGAAGATACTTATAATTATTTTGTAGAACTTGTAGCAAGCAGAAGAGGACTACCAATTGAGGAAGTGAAGAAACTTGCCGATGGTCGTATATATTCGGGCCGCCAGGCTCTGCAGTTAAATCTTGTTGATGCAGTAGGGACGCAAGATGATGCGATAAAATGGCTGCAAGACACAAAAAAAGTTGATAAAAATTTGAAAGTCAGAGAATTTAAAATCAAACCACGAACAAAATTTTTAGAGATGCTACTTGATGATGTAGATAATATGTTACTAAATATTTTTAACAATAAATTACAAGGGAATAAAGCAGTGCTACAGTAAAAAAACGTTAATATCTTTATAATTCTAGCTATTATTTTGCTAAATTATGTTAAATTTTTACCACACTTAATGATAAAAATTGGGATATCTCTTACAATTATATATATAATTGTACAAAATTCTTGCTTAAGATAATAAATCTATCTAGTATCCCTAAGAATTAACCCTACGCTGCGTATAGTAGGGATCTTAGTTTGGTACTGTGAAAATCACCTACTATTATCGCAAGAGACTGAATTGTGGCTGCTGAAGTGGCGCTAGCCAAATTTTGCTTAGAATTACCTGATCAAGTTAGCGGTAAAAGCAAGAAAGAGTATATAAATCATTAATTATTTAAGGAATTCTTATGAGACAAAAAAAGAAAATTTTTGCCAGTATTTTAATGGCTACCACATTCTTAACCTCTAGCGTTACTGTTGCGGCTAAGACCTATGAAAATTTTACTAATGTCATAAGCTTTGGGGATAGTTTTACTTGGGCAGATAATGGCTGGGCAGCTTTAATGACTCAGCGATATGGTGTTAAATTTGAGCAGAACAAGAATAATTTTTCTGCTACCACATTGAACCTAAGCGACCAATATGCTAATTATAAAGCTAATGTTGCTGCAATTCCTCACGCTCTATTTATGGTTTATACAGGGCCAAGTGATATGATGTCTAAAAATCAGATAGATGGGTTTGTCAATCACTTGTCCCTAATACCGGATCTAGTTACGCTGGAAGGACAACTACCCGGGTTGGACTTAAGTGCCCAAATAAAACAGGGAATACAGAGCCATATTGCTACTTTCAGAGCAAATGGTGTACCAGATAATCAGATATTTGCTATAATCATTGCATTGGCGCAACAGATGCAGGATAAATTTTTCGCTGAGGTAGGACGATTGAGAGGAGAATTTACCAAGACTTTTCAAAATGATGGGGGTAATTATTTGGTACAGCTAACTCATTTTAATGAATATTATAGGCAATATCAAGGTGGTGATACAGATGAAAAACAAAAGCTTAATGGAGCAAATGCAAGTAAGGAGTATAATAAAGCCATTGCCGATGGGATAGCGCAACATGCCCCTAATGCTAACGTTATATATGCTGATTTTGCTAGGTTAGTTGAAGAAATTAGTAATAACCCAACAGCCTATCTCTCGCCTCAAGATATTGCAGGAACATACAGAGATTGGGGCTTTTTTGATATGGCTTCTCACCCTACTGCAGCTGCTCAAAAAATTACTGCCCAATATGTAGCTTCGGTTATTGAATCGCCAAGTCGTGTAGCATTAGTGCGAGAATTACCATAGCAGTTGGTACCAATGTTTTGCAAACTATGCATGCTAATGCGCATAATAATGTGCTGCACCCAGTAGAGCAGTTTTATACTGCTGATATAGGTGGTGATTATATGTATAATCATACCAAAACAATAAGTAAAAAAGAATTAGGTATTAAAAAAGCTGATACCGGAATTGCCTATGCGCAAATTAACTATAAAATGAATGAAAATTTCAATTTAGGGCTGCAACTTAATGGTGCTAAATCTAACATGGATTTTAAGAATGGACATGGCAAAGCAGATATGAAAGAATATCTAGTCTCGATCCATGGTACTTATAAATTTGATAACCCGATTTTTGTCTATGCTGCAATAGGAGCGGGTCAAATTAAATATGACATAAAACGTAAGATTGCGCTTGGGCTAGCTACCAACCTAGAGAGAGGCAAGCCATCAGGTGCGCATTATCTTGGTACTATAGGGGTAGGTTATAATTATATCAATGAATCTAAATTAGTGGTAACACCATTTTTTAATGTTAACTATCAAGAAGTATCTCTTAAATCTTATAAAGAGAGCGGAAACACTAGAAGTACTACTATGGAATTTAACATCCCAAACCGTAAATCTTTAATTACTGAAATAGGAGCTACTCTTGCGCAAGATTATAAGGTACAAGACAATTTAACCTTAATACCATCTCTTACCTTATCATATGGATATGAATGTATTAACACGATAAAAAAACATGCAAAAGGCAGAGTATCAGATATGCCAGCTCCTTTGCGCGGTGTCCCCACTTATAAAGTTAATGAATCAAACTTTACTTTAAGTGGAGAAGTACGCGCTAAGAATGATAGTTACCTCAGCTATGGCGTCAGAGCTAGCATGCAGCTTACTAAACGTACTAAGCAATATTCCGCTGGTTTGTTTGCTGGAGTTACTTTCTAATTTAAAAGCGTATTAGCGTTTTGTTACTTGGTGCTGTGGGCCCACCCACAGAATCAAGTAACTTCAATAGACTTCTTTCGAAATCTACTTCTAATCTCCTTTTCTTTTTTTACTTCCTTAATTCTTGTTTTATTTTATTGACTCTACTTAAAATATTTGTTTAAGTCTTATAGTTTTTGTACTAATGGATAGATATATGACTTTAGAAGAATTTCGCCTTAAATATAATTACCAGCATGCCACTAAGATGATGCAGCAATATTTAGATATCAAATTTGCTCATTTGGATTGTTTATTATTATTTAGGATGGGAGATTTTTATGAAATGTTTTTTGAGGATGCTTTGACTGCTAGCCAAGTGCTAGGCATTGCTCTTACCAAACGCGGAAAGAACGGGGATGAGGAAATTGCAATGTGCGGGGTACCATACCATTCGCTAGAAACTTATTTAAATAAACTGATTGAAGAAGATTTTAAAATTGCTATTTGTGAACAATTAGAAACACCTGAAGCAGCGAAAAAACGTGCTGGATATAAAGCAGTAGTAACTAGGGAGGTAACGCGTATTATCACTCCTGGTACTGTCACTGAAGAAGCGTTAATTACTGCTCATCAACCAAATTATTTAGCTAGCTTAGCTTTAACAAAAAATACTGCCTCCATTTGTTATGTAGATCTTTCTACCTTAGAGATATTTCTTATAGATATGCCCGTAAGAGAAGTATTAAATGAATTAGCACGAATCAAACCTAAAGAAATCCTGCTGAGTGAAAATTATCGACTGCAGCAATTAGCACATGATATTTATAATCAGTTACGCCTTAGAATTTCCTACCAAGTTGATAGTAATTTTGCTTCTAAAAAATGTCAAAACATTATTTTAGAATTTTATAAAATTTATGACTTGAAAGCCATCGGAGAAATATCTGAATGTCAAATCAGTAGCCTTGGTAGTATTTTATCATATTTATCTTTAACGCAGAAACAAAATATTCCTAATTTACCCTTCCCAAAAATTATTAATTATCATAATTTTCTGGCCATTGATGCTGCTACTCGGCGCAATTTAGAAATTACTAGTAATTTATTAGGGCAAGCTAAAGGTAGTATATTAGACAGCCTAGATAATACGATTACTAAAGCTGGTAGTCGTTTATTATATCACTTCTTATCATCCCCTTTAATCGATATAATCGCAATTAATTCTCGCCAAGACCTAACTCACTTTTTCTACTCTAATATTATGCTAGCAGAGAATATTAGAAAATTGCTAAAACAAGCAGGGGACATAGAGAGATGTTTAGCTCGCATTACCATGAATCGTGGTTGTGGACGTGATCTACTAAATATTAAATATACCTTAAATGTCGCCTTACAAATAAAAGGTGAATTTATTAATTTATGTGGCTTAAATTTGCCTCCTCATATAGACAATTTAGTAAAACCATTATCTGGACATGATGTGTTATATGATTTAATAGATCAAGCAATTAAAGAAGATGCTCCCAATACTATTAATGAAGGAGGAATAATAAAACATACTTATCACCCTAAAGTGCAAGAATTATATGATCTAATTAATAATGGCAAATCTCACATTGAAAAGTTAAAAAATGAGTATCGTATTGAAACAGGGATTGATAATTTAAAAATATCACATAACAATATCCTTGGTTTATTTATAGAAATTACGCCAAGACATAATGAAAAAATGATCGATACCAAATTTATCCACAGACAAACAACTGCGGGTGCGGTGCGCTATACTACCCTTCCGTTACAACGATTAGAAAGTGATATGGTGAACGCAAGAAGTTTAGCTATTAATCTTGAAACAGATTTATATCAGCAAATATGTCGACAAGTTATTGATAGCGTTACGTTTTTACGTCAGCTTGCTAATTGCTTAAGTAATATAGATGTCTTTTGTAATTTCGCTTATATTGCTTATGAATATAATTATACAAGACCAACATTAACGAATGACTTAAATTTTGAGATTATCTCGGGCCGTCACCTGGTGGTAGAACGAAGCTTATCAAGAAAGAACAAGCCTTTTGTTAGTAATGATTGTACCTTGTCAACTATTAATAGAATTTGGTTAATTACCGGCCCAAATATGGCAGGTAAAAGCACTTTTTTAAGGCAAAATGCTATAATTGCTATATTAGCACAAATTGGTAGCTTTGTGCCTGTAGCTAGTGCTAAAATTGGCGTGGTGGATAAGATTTTTAGCAGAATAGGGGCAGGCGACGACTTACAGGCAGGCAGTTCAACATTTATGGTAGAAATGCTAGAAACTTCTGGCATCCTGGCGCAAGCAACTGCAAGATCGTTAGTAATATTAGATGAAATAGGTCGAGGAACTTCTACTTATGATGGACTATCTATTGCCTGGTCAGTACTGGAATATATTCATAATATTTTGCAATGTCGCTGTTTATTTGCAACGCATTATCACGAATTAACCAACCTAAGTAATGTGCTGCCAGCCTTGGAAAACTATACTAGTGCTATTGAAGAATTAGAACATGAAATATTATTTTTACACGATATTGTTAAAGGTGCCGCCGATAAATCATATGGAATTCATGTGGCAAGTCTAGCTGGTTTGCCACAATCGGTGATAATTAGAGCTCGAGAGATTTTGATGAAATTAGAAAAAACCAGTAACAACCAGGGGCTAAATATTTTACAAGCTGAAGCTACTGATATAACTTTATCTAATATAGCACCAGCGCCACCAAAAGATATAAAATCCAATAAATTATTGGCAGCAATAGACAAAATTGATGTAGACCACTTAACCCCTAAACAAGCACTAGATTTAATTTATAAATTAAAAGAGTTAAGTGCTGTTGATAATGCAGGAAGCACGAAATGTATTACCAACTAAAGTACGAAGGCTATTACTTTGCGAATTTAAGACAAGTCATACTATTTCCGAAAACTAATTATCTACGTTCGTCATACTTCTTCTGCTCCTCACGTATATTTCTGTCACACTACTGGACAACAATAGAAGATGGTTGAAAAAGTACAAAAATTGTTATCTGCTAAAGCTCGTTTTTAGCAATTATTATCTCAAAAATAACATTTTGTACTTAAAATAATATGTTTTTTTCATAGTACCCCACACTTATTGTTGAAGTTGAAAGGCATGCATAATGTGTTTTCGTAGTAATGAAAACAACATAGCAGGGGTATCACTTAACGAGTTATAAAAATAATCTTTTATCCAATCAAATCCGTAAGTAAATAATGAGTATAATTTACGACCATGTTTTTTGATCTTTATAGGATAAATTTTGTTCTTAATGTCACCAGCAAGCACGCAAATAGCTAAGGATAAAGATACTATTGCAAATAGTTTTTCCAGCTTTTTTTGATCTGTAATGTGGGTATCTTCAATATTAAATCCAGATGACTTGAGAGACAGAAAAGGTCGCTCAATGCTCCACCTCTGCTTATATGCTAGCAAAGCACATTCACCAATAAGCACATTACTAGCAATAAATAGTTGCTCTCTTTCTAATTGCAAACAAGTTATTTTAATTGCCATACCATTGTAAATTTTGCTTTCTATAGTTTTAGTGTCACCCATTTGCATATCGGCAAAACATTTATTCAACTTCATCTTGCCACCGTTGAAATGCTTGACCTTCTCACTTTTTCTTAGCCTGATAGCAAAAGGTAATTTTTGGATTCCACCCATATATTGCAACCATTCCTCACCAACAAATTCCCGATCGGCAAGGATAAGCTCTATCATTTCCTTAGGTATAATTGTTAAAATTTGCTCAATCAATTTCTTTCTTTCATTAGTAGAAGAGTTGCCTTTTTTATCAAGTAACAACCATGCTATAGGAATTGAAATATTACCATAAACGATAGTTGCAACAAAAAAATTCAAATTTTTAATACCAAATTGCCAGCTGGTTCTATCTATGGCAAGGCTAATTTTACCTGTTAGACAGAGCAATTTAACAATAATTTTCCCTAAACTTATAAAGCACATATTTTGTTCTAAAAGCAAACGCTCAACTTTAACAATCTTGGCATGCAAATTGCCTTTAGAAGCGACATACAGTGCTAATTCTTTGATTCTCACAGTTTTAGCTTTTACTACTGCACAAATTAATTCTGCAAATGTTTTAATTCGTGCTGGGTGCCAATCTAAAAATATGTATAATATTTGGTATAGTGATTGAGAGTCCATTAATACCTCCTGTTGCTTGTTTCTCAGCGGAGATTAGTGACTCTCAGTCACTTATTCAATTTATTATTTTAACCCTCCTGTAAAATCTGTGGGGTACTATGATAAAGCACATATTTTGTTCTAAAAGCAAACGCTCAACTTTAACAATCTTGGCATGCAAATTGCCTTTAGAAGCGACATACAGTGCTAATTCTTTGATTCTCACAGTTTTAGCTTTTACTACTGCACAAATTAATTCTGCAAATGTTTTAATTCGTGCTGGGTGCCAGTCTAAAAATATGTATAATATTTGGTATAGTGATTGAGAGTCCATTAATACCTCCTGTTGCTTATTCTCAGTGGAGATTAGTGACTCTCAGTCACTTATTCAATTTATTATTTGAACCCTCCTGTAAAATCTGTGGGGTACTATGATTTTTTCTTTAAAGCACTTGCTTTATTTTTATTAATAACTTATATTGCCCCTGATTAAAATATATTAATATTTTAATATATACGTTAATGCTTTGATCGTTATGTAAATACAACAACTGTAGTTTGTGAATTTAATGAAATAACAGCAGAAAAGACAGTGTTGTTAATTAAAAGAATTTTTATTAATTAAAAGGAGAGAAAAGATATGACAGTCTCACAAGGCCTGCACACTCCAGCTGACGCCCCTGAACATGTAGCAGATTTAATGAAAAAGATATACGAGCTGGCGGGTCAAGAAACAACGAAATTACTGAGCTCAGAGTTAGGCAGCTCAGAGTCAGGCAGCTTAAAATCAAAAAATAGCAAGTTATTGAAACTGCAAACCGACCTTCATAATGGTGGATGGGTATGGAAAGGAGGATCGCACTTTGAGCGTATTCATAAAGAGGTTAGCAGTTCAGAACAAGATAATTTGGGTGAGGACATTACGCGTGATGAGCAAGACAAAGGTACTGTTGATGATAACGGCTTAAAGGATCCTGGGCAGGAAGATAGTAACCTCTCTAGAGGTGAAGGAGTGGTAGAAACAAATGAGGGAGAGATAATGGGGGAACCCATCCCCCCTCCACCCACTGGGGGTATGCAATTTCATGGCGGGGCGAACGGTGGCCACATACTGGATATGACAACATCTAACCCTGCTATGCCTCATATAGGCAATGAGGGGATGGATAGCGGAGCTACCTCAGGCGCTGCGGCACTGATGACGGGGGCTATATGGGGCAGCAGCCTTTTGTTGCCGATCAGTGGTTACATAATAGGTGTTGGAACGGTAGCTCTATTCTGGAGCATGTGGAAGATCTGTAATTGGTGGATAGATCGGGGTATAGCGTCGCCAGATAGTGGAGAAGAGAAGACATACTACGGGGTTGATGACTCCAATTGCTCTTCCACGCAAGACTATGAGGAGCAGGAGGTTGAGAGGCTAGGTGGATCTCCCTCCTACTCCGAGTCAGAGGGGGAGGAATTTTGACTCATTCCCTTTTTCTTAACTCTTAAACCTAACGGCGTAGGTATATTCTTCTAAAATAGGAGAATATATCTACTTTTCTCTTGAAGCTATTTGAAATATCCCCAAAATATCCACGCTGCCGCGCACCTATTTATCACTTATAGATTGTTGTTGTATAAAAATTTCTCTACCATCTATCTTGAAGTTAAGTAGATCTATCATCACTTTGCTGAATTTATGCTTTGTTATGAGCCAATTTCAACTATTCTAACCACTCTTTAATCAACCAAAACAATCTATTTTAACACAATCGCTACTAAAGTTGTGACAAAAATGTTATAAAAGTAGTTGCTTTCTTCGCTATTAGCTATTAACGTATAAATTCATAATTAGCTTTTAAGGGTAAATTCATGTCTACAATGTCGTTAGATGTTCTGGTTGTTGATGATGAAATAGATATTCGAGATTTAGTTTCAGACATTTTAAAAGATGAAGGGTTTACGGCGCGCAGTGCTGCTGATAGTACTCAAGCATTTAAAATGCTGCAAGACAAAGTGCCTTCAGCCATAATTCTAGATATTTGGCTGCAAGGTAGCGAACTTGATGGGCTGGGTATTTTAGAGATAGTGAAAAAACGTTATCCTTTAGTTCCAATTATAGTAATAAGCGGCCATGGCACTATCGAGACAGCAGTCAGTGCTATTAAAATGGGTGCTTATGACTATTTAGAGAAACCTTTTAGTCATGATAAATTAATGATATTGTTAAAGCGCGCTTGTGAAGTAACCAAATTAAAACGAGAAAATATTAATTTAAAATCCAAGGTTATTGATAAAGCTGAGCTAATCGGTAATTCGCCCATTACTACTAAACTTAAAGCAGATATTGATAAAATTGCCTTGACTACTAGCCGGGTATTAATTCAAGGTAAAATTGGTAGTGGTAAAGAGTTGGCAGCTAGGCTAATTCACAAACAGTCAAAACGTGCTAATGCCCCGTTTGTGGTGTTTAGCCCCGTATGTATGAACCCTGACAAAATTAATCAAGAGCTATTTGGAGTAATAGAGGAGCACGAAAATGGGGTAAGGCGACCTTCCGTACTAGAAGTAGCAAATCATGGGACTTTATATATTGATGAAGTTATTGCGTTGCCCATTCCTCTACAAGTAAAATTACTTAAATTTTTACAAGAGCAAACATTTGATAAATCAGGTAATAAACCAATAAAACTTGATATAAGGTTTATTACGGCTACTGCTAGAAATATTCAAGAAGAAGTAGTTAAAGGAAATTTTTTAGAAGATTTATATCATCGTTTAAATGTCACATTCTTGAAAATTCCTTCTTTATACGAGCGAAAAGATGATATACCCATATTAGTGAAATATTTTATAAAACAACTTGCCAAATTTTCAGGTTTAAAGGTACGGGAATTTTCTGATGAGACTATTGCCGCTTTGCAAGTATATAATTGGCCAGGGAATATAAGGCAGTTGCGTAATATGGTGGAGTGGACCTTAATTATGAATCCTTTATCCTCTAATAATAGTGAATTGATCCGGCCTAATATGATTCCTGCCGAGATTTTAGTCAATGGCTCAAACTTAAATAAACAAGAGGAGAATCTGGATATGATGTCTATGCCTCTTAGAGAAGCAAGAGAAGTATTTGAAAGACAGTATTTATCAGCGCAGATGACGAGATTTAATAATAATATTTCTAAGACTTCCTCTTTTGTGGGTATGGAGAGGTCGGCGCTGCATCGTAAGTTAAAATTACTTAATTTACATATTCCTAATAATAAATTTAATGATGAGGAATATAATGAGAGTTTATAGGGGGCGTAATGCAGGTATATTAACACAGGTAAATAAAAATAATGTTCTTTAGTCTTAAGCGCGGGATATTTTATTGGGTAATTTTAGCTTTGCTAAGTAGTTGTTCTGTAACCGAGAGAGATGAGAATGGCTTACTGACGTCAGCTCAAAGTGCTGTTATTAGACATTATATAGAGGCACAAAATAAACGTCAATTACCAGTAAATATTAAAGGTAAATTTGGAACAAATCTAAGGGGATTAAATTTACTGAGGGTGAAGTTAGTGAAGGAAGATCTTTCAGGAGTAGATTTAAGTTTTTGTGAAATATCGCTGGTGGATTTTTCAGGAGCGAATTTTGACAAGGCAATCTTTACTAAATCAATAATTCAAGAAAGTGACTTTACAGATTGTAGCTTCCAAAAAGTATTATCCTTTGGCTCTGACTTTGAAGCCTCGATGTTTGGGAATGCTACCCTTAAGGATAGTAGTTTTATTCAAACTAACTTCGAAGGCACCGCTTTTATTAAAGCTAATATAGAAAAAGTTAATTTTGAAAATTCCCGATTCATTAGAGCCTTCTTCGAGGACAGCATTATTATTAACTCTAATTTTCAGAAAAATAATTTACAGGATAGTAGTTTCAAAAAAGCTAATATATCTAATTCCATTTTTTATGGTGCTGATTTACGGACTATAATAGCTAAAGATGCTAATATTACTGATTGCTATTATGAGTCATCTGATTTAACAGGTGCAGATCTCTCTGGTGCTATCGTTAATAATTCTGATTTCACTCATAGCTTTATTAATAACGTGCAGTTACACAATGTTAAATTTACTAATTGTTTATTTTCATTTTCTTCAATGCACACTGCCCACCTCGATCATACTATTATTGTAGGATGTAATTTTACCAATACTGATTTTAATAATGCTACTTTAAAGCAGGTAAAAATGCAGAATACTATTTTAGATAATAGTCATTTTAATGAGAGTAGCATCCAGGGTATAGTATTACAAAATAGTAGCGCCAAATCTCTCAAATTCAATAGGGTTAATATAGGGGGCAGTAGTATAGAAAATAGTAACCTGACTGGGATAATATTGAATAATAGTTATGTAAAACAGTCGCGTGTAATTAATTCTAATTTTACTAATAGTGAACTAATAAACTCTAGTATCTATAATACTCAACTGAAACAAGTAGATTTTACTAAAGCCTTAATTAAAAATACTTCCTTTGTGGGGGGTAAGTTTATATTAAGTAATTTATATCAGACTGCTATAATAGATTCTCGCTTTCAGGAAACTACTTTTGATACTTCTCCTACCTCTCATTCCCAAATTAATAACGTGAGTTATGTCAAAAGTAATTTTAATGCCTCGGATTTCAAAAGAAATCTTATTCTAAATAGCCAAGGATTTGCGTCAGTAAAAACAGAAAATGTTATATATTCTATCAAAGCTTTAGAACAAGAAAAAGATTTAACAAATATGAATTTTCAAGGCTTAGTGTTAACTGGACTGGTCTTTAAAGAAATAATTTTTTCAGGTTCTGTATTTAAGAAGATAGATTTATCTAATTCGGTAATGCAAAATTGTATATTACACGATACTGATTTTACTATGGCCCACTTAAATAATGTGGCCTTCAGCAATTCCTCTTTAGTGAGTAGCAACTTTGAATCAGCAACAATTTATAATGTGAATTTTAATAGTGCCGACCTAACCAATGTAAATTTTAATCAAGCATTGATTAGTAATATCTCGTTAGAGAAAGCCAAGTTAGAGGGGGTTCGTGGCCTAAAATAATAGTATATATACTCGATGAAAATCAAGAATTGCGTTGTCGTCTTCAGGGTTCAAGGTAGCTAATATGTACTGCTTGCGCTCCTGCTGTGGCCTTATTACTGCCTAGCTCTCTATCGTCTACCAACTTTTCAAATCATAAGAGTACAATTACATGAAAAATATATGGCAGCAAATACTACGCGATAAACAAAAAAAAGATTCTTGTTCTCCGATCATGGATATTTCGGAGTCGATCACTGTATTATCCTCTTGCAAAGGTGTCGATACTGCAGGAGTAGCTAAGGCTGTTAGTTTTGATCGTGACCTAGGGGTTAAGTACGAAATAAGTATAGAAGGTAAAATTTATGGTACAATATATGAAAAAATAGTATCAGACCCTTTCACTATTAAGTTAACTAAGAATCAAACCCTTATTATTAATAATTATCGGTCTATTCAAGTACCCACTGAAATGATGGTAGAGCTACCAGGTAGTATCCTGCAACTTGCACTAATTTTAGATGATGATAAGGGACGTAAGCTAACCTGCTATAATGCTCTTTATTTAAAATTAATTTATAGAGATAATGGGGAATTAACAAAATTTGCAGTGCCAGGTATGCCATTAGTTTTTGATTGTAAACAGCTAAAAGAATGCCCTGTTTTAACCAATTATCATGACACAATCTATACATTGCCTATTAGGAGCGAGACTTATATCGAATTAGCACAACGAGGAGTTGTTAAAATTGGTGAGGATAGTCCAGATTATTCGGGAGATTGTTGGCGCTAGCCACGACTCCGTATACTACGTGAGATCTCTTTACTGGAAGACAGCGTAGTATTTAGTTTGAGTTGATTATTATTAGGATCCTTACTCCCCCCTTCATTCGCTAATACTTGGTTCTTTGTTTCAGGAGTATCTTGTAATGCGGCTTTATAGGCATGGCGTTTGTTCCTCTCTCCTTCTGTAAATTTTCGAGTAAACATGGGTTTGAGAAGAGAGCTATTCTGCGCAATATTATCAAATATAAATTTTTTAAATTTTATATTACCTGCCATAGTACCCCACAGATTTTACAGGAGGGTTAAAATAATAAATTGAATAAGTGACTGAGAGTCACTAATCTCCGCTGAGAAACAAGCAACAGGAGGTATTAATGGACTCTCAATCACTATACCAAATATTATACATATTTTTAGATTGGCACCCAGCACGAATTAAAACATTTGCAGAATTAATTTGTGCAGTAGTAAAAGCTAAAACTGTGAGAATCAAAGAATTAGCACTGTATGTCGCTTCTAAAGGCAATTTGCATGCCAAGATTGTTAAAGTTGAGCGTTTGCTTTTAGAACAAAATATGTGCTTTATAAGTTTAGGGAAAATTATTGTTAAATTGCTCTGTCTAACAGGTAAAATTAGCCTTGCCATAGATAGAACCAGCTGGCAATTTGGTATTAAAAATTTGAATTTTTTTGTTGCAACTATCGTTTATGGTAATATTTCAATTCCTATAGCATGGTTGTTACTTGATAAAAAAGGCAACTCTTCTACTAATGAAAGAAAGAAATTGATTGAGCAAATTTTAACAATTATACCTAAGGAAATGATAGAGCTTATCCTTGCCGATCGGGAATTTGTTGGTGAGGAATGGTTGCAATATATGGGTGGAATCCAAAAATTACCTTTTGCTATCAGGCTAAGAAAAAGTGAGAAGGTCAAGCATTTCAACGGTGGCAAGATGAAGTTGAATAAATGTTTTGCCGATATGCAAATGGGTGACACTAAAACTATAGAAAGCAAAATTTACAATGGTATGGCAATTAAAATAACTTGTTTGCAATTAGAAAGAGAGCAACTATTTATTGCTAGTAATGTGCTTATTGGTGAATGTGCTTTGCTAGCATATAAGCAGAGGTGGAGCATTGAGCGACCTTTTCTGTCTCTCAAGTCATCTGGATTTAATATTGAAGATACCCACATTACAGATCAAAAAAAGCTGGAAAAACTATTTGCAATAGTATCTTTATCCTTAGCTATTTGCGTGCTTGCTGGTGACATTAAGAACAAAATTTATCCTATAAAGATCAAAAAACATGGTCGTAAATTATACTCATTATTTACTTACGGATTTGATTGGATAAAAGATTATTTTTATAACTCGTTAAGTGATACCCCTGCTATGTTGTTTTCATTACTACGAAAACACATTATGCATGCCTTTCAACTTCAACAATAAGTGTGGGGTACTATGACTTTTCCTGCTATCAAGGAGTTTGCAGCACTAGAGTCAATTAGAGCATCTCTTCTTCTGTCCTCTTCCTTAATTGATATTTCCTGCAATATCACTATTTTCTGCTCTGGTAATATACCATCATCTGTTAGGGCGATCTTTAATAGTTCGATCTTTGTTGCAACATTTTCCTTCTTTAACTTTTTAGCTAGTTCTTCGATTATTCTTGTTATTTCTTCGTTACTTTTGGGACAAGGAGGTATAGATTTGATTGGACTTTCTTGTACTACTGTTATTTTCTTCTGGTCTAATGTTGTTTTAGATTGTCCTTCTTGTATAATATTGTTGAGCTGCGGTGGCAAGGTGGTGTGTTTTATTGACCCCATAGAGGTAGTAGCATTGCTATCTTCTTTTGCCTTGCCGATTTTAACAATAACGGGGTAAAGGGCATTATTACTTATAGGCTTTGTCACTGAGGTTATTTGTGCTTCTTTTGCTACCACCGCACCTTGCTGTTGAGTATTAAGTAACTGAACATCATTTTTTCTAGCAGTTGGAGTTTCTTGGAGAGTGTTTTTAGCTATATGCAGGATTTTTTGCCTAAATTTTTCTTCTAGCCCTAGCCCTTGCTCTTTAATTATCATATGGAATAATTTAGTGATCATTTGTATTAAGAGCTGAGAAATGTTATTCGTAAGCTGATATTCTTCCTGAAATCTTTTTTTTAATTTTTTTCCTTTATTGCAATTGATTATGTCATTAAAATAGGAAAAATGGTCTCGTATTAATTGCTTTAATTTGTTTTCCTCAATTGTCTTTGCTGAATCTAAAATACTCAGTTTAATTTGCACTCCGTATTCTTCCAAAGACTCCTGCTTTTTTGCATTATTTCTGTGAAACGAGTTTGAATATCTTGAATTGTAATTTGTGTTATTGGTACCTTGCCGAATTTACTAGGCATGACCTTTTGGGCCCACTGCGCCAATGCTTCCTGAGTATAATAGCGTGCTAATTCTTGGAACATTGGAGGAATTGCTGAGCTTAAGTCAATTTTTGCAGTTTTGAGTACACTGTCTGCAAATAAATCATTATTTTTTAAATAATTAGGAAATTCTAGATAATGGTTAGTAGGACCCCATAATGGAAGATGCTTACTTCTAGAATGGGGATGTATTGCCTCCTCCAAATTATTAAAGCTTTCAGCAAAATCTATCCGAACTAATCTAGGATCAGTTTCTTTAGGATCTTCAATAACACCTATATTGCCTGTATGAAAGTCAAAATCATTTATTAGTAAACTAACAGGAGCTATTTGCTCAAAACCTTGATAATTTCGTTCTTTAAAGGCATTAGTAAGAGTCTTGCTCCACCATTCTCTGGTACCCATGAACGCAGGTCTACCTTTGGCTTTGCTACCCTCTAATTTTCTTGCAAAGTCGCTTGGCCTGGTTTTAGCTGACATGTACGCATCCATATCTTTATACATGTCATTACTATAATGATCAAAAAAATCAGATTTTACATATATATTTGATCCATTATCCTGTATCTTGCCCCCTTCGTGATATAATTTTTTACTCATAGGTTGAGGGGCAATAAGTGACACTTTCGCACCAGAGCCAGGGCTTAACACTTGGAAAAATTGGGATCTTAGAAATTCTGAGATATTTTTGCGAAAATCACTTTCGCATTTAACCATCGATCTTTTGCCATTCTTATCCTTATATATTCCGCCTGCTATTCCGGCTGCATGAACCCCACCTTCTTTGGGTTGGTCGAATTCTAATCCATCAAACCCTAACTTTAGAGTATGTGCTTTAGCTTGTAGCTTCGCTTCAGATTTTTTAGCTGTATCGAAGCCTAATCTCTCAATCTCTAACTTTAGCTTATGTGTCTTATCGTGCAGGGTGGGCATTTCACTTCTCCAACTGATCAAGATTACTATATTCTATAATAAATTGGTTAGTTTCGTCAAGCAATTTATAAACCTATAATTGTTTAGGAACAAAATGTGTCAATAGTTTTATAGTACTATATCAAGATATTTTAGAAAATCTCTTAGTTCTTGCCTGGCGGCAACATGAGATATGTTGAAACTTTTACCGTAGTTAGCGGTTTTTAGATCGAGTAATGTTAAACCTTGTAAAAATAACTCACGGAAAATTACTCTTTCACTAAAACCGGGAGCAATTTTAAAGCTAATTCTTTTTGATAATTGTGTAAGAGCAGCATAAACTTTCCTTTTATTGACTGCATCTAAGTTGCTAAGCCTATTACGCATTATAAACCATTCAATTGTGCCGCCATTTCTACTAGCTTTTTGCATTTTTTGTTCCCAGATCATTTGACTATATATTGAGGGCGTAATAATTGAGCAGTTGTGTGCATCAACTTTAGCTAGCACATCAAAATCAAGGAAGCTATCATTGATGGGGGTAATGATAGTATCTGCATAAGAATGAGCTAATCTGGAGAGAAAAGAATAATTACCAGGTGTATCGATAATAATATAGTTTGCATCTTGCACTTGTTGAAATATTGCTTCAAAATTAGCTTTTTCTTCTTCTTCCTTGTGCGCTATAATTTGTTGAGGACTTTCAGTTAAATGAAAGTGGGTAGGGCATAGTACTAGGTGGTTGGGATTATTTAAATTATAATTAGTCCTATTAGTAAAATAGCTAGTTAATGAGGCTTGCCTAGTATCCGTATCTATACTTGCCACTTTATAGCCATGATAAAGTAGGCTAACAATCAGGTGCATGGAACAAGTAGTTTTACCTGCTCCACCTTTTTCATTGCCTATTACAAAAACATGCCCTTGTTTATGTTTATTGTTCTTCATAATAATCTTTAATAAGTTGATTTAGCAAGCTTATCCCAAACCCTACTGCTCCTTTAACCCCTGTATTCTTACCTGCTTTAGTATAAGCTACTCCAGCAATATCAAGATGGGCCCAAGCCATTCCATCTTTCACAAAATGTTCTATAAAATGCGCAGCGGTTGAACTATTAGCTCCCCTACCAACAGTACTAATATTGGCAATATCGGCTGTCTCTGATTTAATCATTTCTTTAAAATCTTTATGCATAGGCATACGCCATAATTTCTCATTAACTTTATTACCCGTGTCTATTAACTGGTTGGCTAGCTTATCATTATTAGAGAAACATCCCGCATAAGTCGTACCAAGAGCTGTCACTATAGCGCCAGTTAGAGTAGCCAGATCAATCACGCATTGAGGATTAAATTTTTCTTGAACATACCAAATCGCATCTGCTAACACTAATCTTCCTTCAGCATCGGTATCAAGTACCTCTACTGTTTTAGTAGACATTGTAGTAACAATATCTCCCGGGCGTTGAGCATTACCAGAAGGCATATTCTCAACTAAACCTACAACTCCCACTACATTAGCTTTAGCCTGACGTCCTGCTAGGGCGAGTAGACTCCCAACTACTGAGGCTGAGCCGGCCATATCATATTTCATTTCTCCCATATTTGCAGATGGTTTAAGAGATATACCCCCGCTGTCAAAAGTGACTCCTTTTCCTACCAGTGCTATCGGCGGCTGTTTCTCATTTCCACCATTATATTCCATTACTACCAGTTTAGACTCATTTTGTGATCCTTGACCTACTCCTAATAAAGCTCCCATTCTTAAGTTTTTCATTTCTCTTTCCCCAATAATAGTAACTTTTACACCTAATGGTTCAAGATATTCTAAGATTCTTTCAGAATAAGTTTGAGGGTTCTTAATATTTGCGGGCTCATTAATAATGTTGCGGGCAAAAACGATCGCTTCAGCTAATGACTTTTTCTCATTAAATAGTTCTATAGCGTCAAAAGAGTTATCTAAAGAAATCTCTAAGTGATCTACCATAAATTTCTCTATATCAGTTTGCTTCGTCTTATATTTATCAAATTTATATGAGCCACGCAGGAAACCACTAGCTATTAAGCAAGCAAAAGTGGCGGGATCATATCGGCCTATATTAAGCGAAATCCTTATCCCCACTGACTTGATTTTATGAGTAAGACAATTTGATAAAATTTTCCCTCCTATTTCTTCTATCTCAAAATTTTGTAGCTTTGTTTCATCACCTAAGCTCACTAATATTAAATATTTTACTTCCCCATCTTTACCAATAGAGTTTACTACTTTTACCTCAGTTGGTTTACCTGTAAAAATTAATTTATTGTGAATAGTTTTAGAAATTAAACCATGATATTGCTGGTCAAGTAATAATAGCTCACTATTTAATTTTAGCTGCTCATTAATAAAAACTACAATTCCTTGATTATTTGATAATTCGGTGCTGATAAAGCTAATATTGTTGAACATGGATCCTCATTCTATTTTAAAAATTAGGATTAATTTATCAATTATTTTAGTTTTTACAAGTAAATATCACTATTTATAATGATACCGCAATTTAATTGAATTATTCATCCAAAATTCTATTTAATGACTTGCATTAATTCATCCCATTCTCTCCTAGTCATGCCACTCGTTTCTTGCGTAATATTCTCGTGATTAATGAGCTTTTTGATCACGGCCAGGCCTTTTTTGGAAATAGTACTTCCCTCGACTCTGTATTCGTTAAACGCTTCATAGGTTAAAGGAAGCCAGTTTTTTACTATATCTAACATTTTATCAGCATATACCCTGATCTCATATTGCGCATGAGGATCCGCTCTAAGTAACAGAAAATTTAATAGATTATGGAGATTCACTTTCCAATACCATTCGGTATAATAGTTTAGAGTTAAATTCATTCTTGCGAGTTCCCTAGTAATACCAATAGTATTTGGGTCAATTATATTACCTTGTTCATCCTGGTTCATCATGGCAGTATAATGTTGATAGCACGTTTTAGCATCTTCCTCTAGCAATGCTAATACTTTATCTGCAATCTCTTTTGGTATTTCTTCGTCACTTCTACCTTGTTTATTAGTTAAGGACTGGCTAGCTAGATTTTGTCTATCAGGTAAATAAAATTCATTTCCTAGGATAGAATATCTAGCTGAATATTCGTTAACACTAGCAGTTCTATGCCGTATCCATTGTCTGGCAACAAAAATAGGTAATTTAATATGAAATTTAATATCACACATTTCAAAAGGAGTGGTGTGTTTATGCCTCATTAAATAATTAATTAACCCTTTATCTTGATTTAATTGTTTAGTACCTTTGCCATATGATACACGTGCTGCTTGTACAATGCTACTATCATCTCCCATATAATCAATCACTCTAATAAATCCATGATCTAATACCTTTAATGGTTCAAATAGTAAGTCTTCTATCGCTGGTACTGTTGCTCTTTTAGTAGTGTAATTATTGTGCATTATATTACTTCAATTATTCTGTTTTAAAATCAGTTAATTCTAACATTAGATATTCATCCATAGGTATTTTATCTTGCGCCAGCATTTGATTCAATTGTGATCCTAGGGTGTTAAAGGTTTTACCTTTGGCTATCACTGTTCTTGTACCTACGGGTACTTTACCGTGTAGCGCATATGAAACAATTAAAGGATAGCTTATATCTCCTATTGTCATATCAATATTGCGTCCCGTTTGTTTTGAATCAAACAGTACTTGGTTATTTGATAAACGAGTAATTTTTGCATTAAGTTTGACTTTATCTCCACATAATAATGGTACTTTATAAGTTGTCTTATCATCAAAAATTTTTACTTCATTACTATCAATAAAGTTATTAGGTAATGCTGAATTTAATACGATCTGTACTTTATAAGAGGCATCATGATTTATGTTGGCCGCTCTATAGCCAGGGCTATAATAGGCATATTTGGGGGGTAGGACCGCTTGCCGTGATTCTCCAACCTTCATCCCTGCTGTTACTATATCAATACCTGGTAGAATAGGCTTAGAGCCAAGTAGGAATGTTTTAGTAGCAAGAGCAATTAAATTATCATGGATGTCTGAGATTTGGTATTGGATATTAACGGTGTGTCCACAAGTTACAGGGCCAATGGTTCCTTCCTTTAAAGTTTGAATTTTAAATAGTGGTTGCACTAGGTTTCGATTTACTTCTATAGTATGATCTCCTTTTGAGTTAAGGTTATTTTGGGGCTGTAGCAAATTTTCAAAAAATAACCGCCCTTGTTCTGTTTTAAGAGAGTTAATTACTATTTTAGAAATAGATTTTTCCAAAAAATTACCTGTTAATTCTAGCTTCTCTGGTTCAGTAGAAGTAGCAATGTTATGATTGGGTGCATTATTTTGGCGTTCTGCTTTAGGATGTTCGCCTTCTAACGATGGTGTTGGCAGCATTTTTGCCTGAATAATAGAATAAATAATTGCCATCCCAATGATCAGGCTTAAGAATTTTTGCATAATAATTTTTTTAGTTTCACTAATTGACAGAATTATACATAACCTAATTTATTAATTGCAAGATAATTAGTGGGCTTTTTTATAAATAGAGGATCAAGTGTCGTGATTAAATTAGGGGCAGGAGGAATGTACTTAAAATCATACTATAGCTCATATTAATTCCCTAATATAAAGCCTTTCATCCAAATTTGTGACAATTAAGTTGTAATCTTAAAATTTTTTAATATGTTACATATAATTTTCGCAGCTATAGTTTTACTTACTTATTAAATATTACTAGTCTAGAAATAATATAGTATGTCTCTATTATGGCACTACCACGCTAAGTACAAGATTTGCAGAAAAGACTCATGGTATCAAAACGCTGACTATCTTAACCAACGTTAGGCATGAGGTTGCTGACAAACTACATACAGATGGTCGTATAGGGGTGCATGAAGCTATTATCGGCAACCTTACAAAGGAAGGTTACTATAATATAGTTACTGCCCAAAATTTGATTATTAATGGTCGAGATACTCAAGCAAATTCTCCTTATACTGATAATGATAGTATAAATTTTGGGTTTCAAGCTTCAGAATTTAACATATCGATTACACAAAGTTGTGAAGTAACATTGGGCGCGCCCGTGAAAGCCGATGTTGATGGTTATGGTTGTGTTTATCTCAACTCTAATAATAACGTGCTATCTGTAAAAGGAGAATCATTGGGAACCCCCGATTGTAAATTAAAAGAGATAAAGGGACAGGGTAATATTCAGATAGGTGTAGAACATTATGCATATGATGATAATATAGTCTCTATAGTAGGGAACAATAGTGAGGCAATAGTAGAATAAATAGCGTGATTTATCAAAGGTAATGAGTCGATAAATTGCCTGTATATATTCTGAATTCTATATATAAGTAAGTTATATAGAATTCAGTATTAATATAGGAATAATTAGCTATAAGAGAAGAGGGCATTAGTTTATATTAATTGACAGTAGAGCGATTTTATGCTACCTATATTTTTGTAACCTAATAGTGGCATGGTTTTAATGTATATAAGATTAGTAGTTAAATTTCTTTCGTCATTACTAATTTTAAGCCTAGCAGCTTGTGGCCCCATATATACTACTGAATATGAAATTGTTCCACCACCAACTGAGTTTGGGGCAATGTGCGCTAATAATTGTTTGTTATCCAAAACAAGTTGTGAAAATTATTGTTTAGACAAAGCGAATCAATCTCGCTTAATTAGAAGCTTAGAGCAACAAAATAGGGATTTACGTAAAATAAATCAAGGTACCAAATTGTCTGATGACTTTAACTTTGGTTTCAATGATAATGATCAATGCGTAAAAAGATGTATGGTAGATTATCATACCTGTCATGTAAATTGTGGGGGCATGGTGATACCGCATACCCGTACTACCACTTACTAATTATTGATTGTGAAAACTCTTACCACTATGTTTGAGAAGCAGAGTAGGTATGCTCGATGGATTTCAAGAGTATAGTTATGATGGTGCAATAAATAACAGTACTCTATCTTGTCCTGCTAAATCTCGATAAATTTGTTTAAATGTATAATGATAGTGGGTAAAAATTTCTTTTACTATCTCTGTTTGCCTCAAACCAATTTCCAAAAATATTTTACCCTGGTCTTTTAAAAAATTTTTAGCACACTGGGCTATTATATAATAGCCAGCTAGGCCATTATTCTCAGCAAATAATGCAGACTTAGGTTCATATTTGAAAGTTTCAGGTGCCATATATTGAATGTCATTATAGGAGATATAAGGGGGGTTACTGACAATAATATCAAACTTTTTATTTTTTAGATTCTGAAACCAATCGCTATGAATTATTGATAACCTTGGTAGAACATTATGTCGGTTAGCATTTTGTGTGGCAATTACTATGGCGTCTTTACTAATATCGGTAGCGGTGAGCTTAAGATTTTTTCGCTCTAACAGGAGACTGATGGCGATGCACCCACTACCAGTCCCAAGCTCTAGTATAGTGGTTTCTGAAGCCAAATTATTATTCTCATTTAGAATTGCCTCCACGATAATTTCAGTATCTTGACGTGGAATTAGTACTTTATTGTTTACTATAAATTGGTAACCATAAAATTCTTTAACTCCAATAATATAAGCTATTGGTTCTAGAGTGAGACGTCGATTAATTAATTCTTTAAAAGTAATTTGCTGTGTTAGCGGTAATACTTCTTCAAACCTGGCTAATAAATACTCAATTGGTTTATTAGTGACATATTGCATTAATATCCTAGCTTCTAAATTTGCAGTATTGATTCCAATCGCCTCTAACTTTCTGGCACCATATGTTAATAATGCTTGTATAGTTTTGGACTCCTTTAAATTAATGATCATGAGATTATGTCTAGAATATCTGCGGGCAGGGCAGACTGAAATTCAAGTAAACGATTATTTACTGGGTGGGTAAAGCTGATATACCATGAGTGAAGAGCTTGTCGTTTAAAATTAGCGAGTTTTTCTTTGATTGTAACAGGGCTATGGCTAATCTTTCGGCTATTATTGCCATAAGTTTGATCGCCCACCAGAGAGTGTTTTAAATGGCTTAATTGTACTCGAATTTGATGAGTGCGTCCAGTAGTAAGCTGACATTCTACCATGCTTATCAAACCATGAAATAGTATGTCTTCTGTCTTATAATGCGTGATTGCTTCTTTGCCCCCAAACTTGAGAATAGTCATTTTTTCTCTAGCAATTCTACTGCGCCCTATATTATTTTTAATGATGCCTTCCAGGGGGTTAATGACCCCCCAGATCAACGCCTTATATTTACGTTTCAGTTGTCGTGTTTCTATTTGTTGTGCTAAATGTGCGTGAGAGAAGTTATTTTTTGCGACTACCATTAGTCCAGTAGTATCTTTATCTAAGCGATGTACAATACCTGGACGTTCATCTCCTCCTACATTAGATAAAGATTGAGTATGATAAAGTAAAGCATTGACTAAAGTATCGTGGTAATTGCCATTCCCTGGGTGTACAATCATTCCAGCTGCTTTGTTGAGCACTATTAAATCTGTATCTTCATAGCAAATATCAAGTTGAATATTAGCTGGCTGCATTGTTAAAGGTGAGAGTTTTTGAAACTCTATTTTAATAACATCATTCTCCTTGACCTTATAGTTAGGATGAGGAATAATTAAGCCATTCACTTTGACTTGTAAGTCATTAATAATTTTTTGTATTTGGCTTCTAGAAGTTGGATTGATAAGATAGGTTAAAGCTTTATCAAGCCTAAAACCATGTAAATTGTTTGGTATGATATGTTCTTCCATCACTTAAGAATTTTTTAATAATAACAATGGATCATTTAATAAACAAAATCAATCACCTTAAATGGTTGCGCGTCATTGGGATAGATTACTATTTTTTAGAACCAGGTAAGCAATCTAAAAATTTAATCAATACTATCAGTACTAGTAACCAGTTAACAACATTGCCTATGTCCCAACTTCAGTCAGATAATAAAATAACTGTGCCAACAATTAGTAATATAAAGCCTAAAAGAGCAAATGCCAATATTAATTCTTTAAAAAATACTAATAGTTCAGTTTATGCTAAAAGGACATTAGACCCCTTACCTAACGCTACTTCTGTTCTACAGCAGGCGCGAGAACTAGCGGATAAGGCTACAAATTTAGAGGAATTAAAAAAATCGTTAATGGCATTTGAAGGGTGCAGTTTAAAAAAATTAGCAAATAATACAGTATTTGCAGACGGTAATCCAAATAGTTCTATTATGTTGATTGGAGAGGCTCCCGGTAGCACTGAAGATACGCAAGGGATCCCTTTCTGCGGAGAAAGTGGTCAATTGCTTGATAAGATATTAGCATCGATTAACATCTCACGAAAGGATAATGCCTATATTACTAATACTGTTTTTTGGCGACCTCCTGCTAATCGTCAACCCACCCTAGATGAAATAGATATATGTAGGCCGTTTGTCGAAAAACATATTGCTTTAATCAAACCCAAGCTAATTATATTAGTAGGTAATGTAGCTGCTACAAGTTTGCTGGGAAAAAATGCTGGAGTTACTAAAATTAGGCAAGAATATTACTGGTACACTAATCCATATCTTATAGATCCTATCCAAACTACCGCTATTTTTCACCCTGCCTATTTACTCAGACAACCTCTCCAAAAGAAAACTACGTGGTATGACTTGTTAAGAATTCAAGAGTTTGTTAATATTAACATTCGACCAACTAATAGTTAGCAAATTTATAATTATCAGAGGAATTTATATGAAAAATAGTGATGTGCCCACTTTAGAAGAAGTGGAATTAAGGATAGGAGATAAAGTTGTTAATTTGCCAATTAAAAAATCGACAATAGGGCCGGATGTTATTGATGTGACTAATATATATTCATTGACAGGCTATTTTACGTATGATCCTGGCTTTATGTCGACTGCTTCTTGTAAATCAGCAATGACATATATAGATGGAGATAAAGGGATATTAAGACATAGAGGGTATGATATTAAAACTTTAGCGGAAAAATGTGATTTTTTAGAAGTAGCATATTTACTATTAAATAGTGAATTACCCAACAAGGGGCAGTATGAATCTTTTGCTCAGAAAATTTCTCATCACTCCCTGCTTAATGAAAGGCTTAGAAGTTTGTTTATGGCGTTTCGTTTTTCAGCTCATCCTATGGCAATTTTACTTGCTGTAGTTGGATCGTTATCAGCATTTTATCCAGATTTTTTAAATGTTGAAGATCATGAGCGAGAATTAATCGCCATTCGAATGATTTCTAAAATGCCAACAATTGCTGCCATGGCTTATAAATATTCAATAGGACAACCCTTTATTTATCCTGACAATAGTTTGGATTTTACTGAAAATTTTCTTTACATGATGTTTGCCACGCCTTGTGAAAAGTACTAAGTAAATCCTATAATCAAAAATGCCTTAGATAAGATATTTATTCTCCATGCGGATCACGAGCAAAATGCTTCTACCTCCATAGTACGTTTGGCTGGGTCGTCGGGGGCTAATCCATTTGCATGTATTAGTACTGGTATAGCTTCCTTGTGGGGGCCAGCTCATGGAGGTGCTAATGAGGCAGTAATTAACATGCTAAAGGAAATTGGTACTGTAGAGAGAATTCCGGAATATATCGCTAAGGCCCAAGATAAAAATAATCCATTTCGTTTAATGGGTTTTGGGCACCGCGTTTATAAAAGTTATGATCCAAGAGCTGCGGTCCTTAGAGAAGTATGCAGTGAAGTATTAGCAGAATTAGGACAACATAATAACACTTTACTTAAAATAGCAACAGAATTAGAAAAAATTGCTCTTAATGAACAATATTTTATCGATCGCAAGCTTTACCCAAATGTAGATTTTTATTCAGGAATTATTTACCAAGCTATGGGCATTCCTTCTCAAATGTTTACAGTACTTTTTGCTATAGCAAGGACGGTAGGTTGGATGGCACAATGGAAAGAAATGCACGAAGATCCAGAGCAAAAGATTAGCAGGCCACGCCAATTATATACTGGACATATAAGGCGCGAATTTAGTCCGTTCGATAAAAGGTAATTGCAGCATAGTGCATGATAGAAGTTTACTAAATTATTTCTTAATTTTGTTTAATTATTTTTTGACTTTGGTAAATTAATAATGTTACACTAAAATAAGGAATATAAAATAAGTAATAATTAAAAAGTGGAATATGGCTGATAATAGGGGAGGGTACACTCTGGGTAATAAAGATGACTCTAAAAAAAAGCAACAAGCTGGCAATCTAATGAGTGATATAATTGCTGCGCAAGATAAGGAAGATGGGACGAAAGTGGGTAATTCCATATTCTATACTAATGCTGATTTTCTGCAGGGCAAGCATGACAAATATGAGAAGTCTCCTGTGGTCTCTACAGATCGCGAATCCGCCGCTGATGGGATGACGGAGCCCACTGTCCTCGCAAAAAAAGGAGCAATTTGCAAGTGCAGAAGATATTAAAAGGTCAGGAGCAATCAGCTTTCTTAAACCGTTGATTACCAGGATACAAGAAGTTTTTGCAAAGAGGGTTAGGTTAGATTTTATAGAGGAAGCTGAAGAAATAACAGAGGATTTTCATACGCTAAAAACGCTCTTAGGCGATTCGCATTTGTTTGAGGTAATGCAAAAAGCGAGTCAGGAGTATGAAGCTTTGACGGAGAAGGGGGATAGGGAGAGCAAAGAAGGTCTGAAAGCATTAAAGATGAAGTATCGTAACGTTAGTTCTATTAAAGATAGTCATCCAATTATTACTACAATAAAAGGATTTTTTGCTTCTATATTTGAATTTTTAAAAGATCCATATAATAAACTCACGAAAGCGCGAGTAATTGAGACCGCTGAGGCAACTGAAAAAGAAATAGCCAAAAAGCAAGATAATAATATTCAGCAAAGCCTCAATGTAGGCAACTCTACCGCAATAATAGATAAACCGGAGCCAACAAGAGCAGTAAAGAATATCACCAGGCGACATAGCATACCTGAAGTAGATGACATGAACAGAGCAGCTGTGCAACATAGCAAGTTGTTACGATCTGTCAGTTCTCCCGAACTTACCCCAGCTAATAATAAAATTTTAACACCACTAGAAGAAAGTAAGCATACATGGACTGAGCTAGGGACAACTGCTGATATATCATTGCTCAATAAGGCAGTGATAGCTCAGGCAGCTCAATTTGTCTCTGCGCTAGTATCCCCAAATGCGTCCCCTGCACCAGATGGCCCCAATCCTCCAGCTTCACCTCCTATTCCTTCAACCCCTCCGTCACCTCCTCCGCCAATACACGTAGAAATGAAGGATCATGTAAAACTGGAGAATGCTAAAACTGAAATGCTCTCGCCATCTGTGAAACATTCTGCTTCTGTACTGGAAACGAGAGTGAATACTCCGGCTGATCAATATAGTGACATGGTATCTACACCACCTGCCACTTCATTAAAGGCAGAACCGGTAGGGCCAGTAAGTAGCTCATCCGTTCCACCAGCACCTCCGCCTCCGCCTGATTTACTTCCCGCAAGTAAGGAGGTTAGTAATATGCATAACCAGTCTTTTGCAAACGCCCTTCAGGGAGTAAGTCTCAAGAAGGGGGCACAATCAAGTGACCTTAAAAAAAATTTGAGCACCGAATTAGAGGCAAAGTTAGCCGCGCGAAGGAAGGGAAATATAGAAACAGGACAAATCGACAAAGCTCCTGGGGGCGCAGCAGCTCAACGGTACCGTGAGGATCAACAATTATTTGCTCAACTGGCAAAAGAGGAAGAGGAACGTCAGGCACAGTACAAAGCTATCATAGTACCCCACAGATTTTACAGGAGGGTTAAAATAATAAATTGAATAAGTGACTGAGAGTCACTAATCTCCGCTGAGAAACAAGCAACAGGAGGTATTAATGGACTCTCAATCACTATACCAAATATTATACATATTTTTAGATTGGCACCCAGCACGAATTAAAACATTTGCAGAATTAATTTGTGCAGTAGTAAAAGCTAAAACTGTGAGAATCAAAGAATTAGCACTGTATGTCGCTTCTAAAGGCAATTTGCATGCCAAGATTGTTAAAGTTGAGCGTTTGCTTTTAGAACAAAATATGTGCTTTATAAGTTTAGGGAAAATTATTGTTAAATTGCTCTGTCTAACAGGTAAAATTAGCCTTGCCATAGATAGAACCAGCTGGCAATTTGGTATTAAAAATTTGAATTTTTTTGTTGCAACTATCGTTTATGGTAATATTTCAATTCCTATAGCATGGTTGTTACTTGATAAAAAAGGCAACTCTTCTACTAATGAAAGAAAGAAATTGATTGAGCAAATTTTAACAATTATACCTAAGGAAATGATAGAGCTTATCCTTGCCGATCGGGAATTTGTTGGTGAGGAATGGTTGCAATATATGGGTGGAATCCAAAAATTACCTTTTGCTATCAGGCTAAGAAAAAGTGAGAAGGTCAAGCATTTCAACGGTGGCAAGATGAAGTTGAATAAATGTTTTGCCGATATGCAAATGGGTGACACTAAAACTATAGAAAGCAAAATTTACAATGGTATGGCAATTAAAATAACTTGTTTGCAATTAGAAAGAGAGCAACTATTTATTGCTAGTAATGTGCTTATTGGTGAATGTGCTTTGCTAGCATATAAGCAGAGGTGGAGCATTGAGCGACCTTTTCTGTCTCTCAAGTCATCTGGATTTAATATTGAAGATACCCACATTACAGATCAAAAAAAGCTGGAAAAACTATTTGCAATAGTATCTTTATCCTTAGCTATTTGCGTGCTTGCTGGTGACATTAAGAACAAAATTTATCCTATAAAGATCAAAAAACATGGTCGTAAATTATACTCATTATTTACTTACGGATTTGATTGGATAAAAGATTATTTTTATAACTCGTTAAGTGATACCCCTGCTATGTTGTTTTCATTACTACGAAAACACATTATGCATGCCTTTCAACTTCAACAATAAGTGTGGGGTACTATGCAAAGCTATACATGATAACTCTAATAAGGCACAGAATACTCCTAAACCTGTGGCAGAGAAAATAAAGCAGCAAGGTACCACTCCTCCAGCAATGAATGTCCCAATTGCCTATGATGCTAATGGACGGCCAATAGCTCCTCCTCCTCCTTCGTTTCCCCCTGACGGCAAATTGCCTAATCTTCCTTATAGACAGGCTAGTACTGAAGGCTTAGCTCCGAAAAATACAAAATCTCCTAAAGGTCTCCCAAAAGATGTAATGCAAGGGGGGATTAGAGGTAACACTAACCCCGTACGGGATAATTTAATAGAGCAGTTGCAACGTTTCGTTCAACTTGATGAATCTTCTGCCTCTCATACAACTCCACAGGATATACTGAAGAGAATTAAGGAGCAACGAAGAGGATCTAGGGGTCCTAGCGGTTAAATTGATAATATTGCCTTTCCATAAAAACCACCATTAGTTTAGTAAGAATTAACTAATTCTTACTAAACTAAATTAATAACTTAACATATTACCCTCTTAACGCCTAACTATACTTAAGAAATTATTATCTATATTTAAGTAAAATAAATATGGAAATACGAACAATTCAGTGCTATAAAGTAAGCCACTAAAAAGTAGTTTTGAGCTATACTCCTTCTGATATGAATTTGCATGCGTCGTTACTCAATGCTCGCCTATTATCTATAGGCTTCGCTCTCCATCGCGCCTAGCAGCAAAATCACCTAAAGAAGAGTATATATTGGAGAGGTGGCCGAGTGGCTGAAGGCGACGGTTTGCTAAACCGTTATACGGGTTAACCGTATCGAGGGTTCGAATCCCTCTCTCTCCGCCACTCAGGTAGTGAGTGGTGGTTTTTTCAAAAATATCGAACGGGAAACGTAGGACAGGTTCAAGTTTCCTGCCCCTTAGGTGTAGGTTCTGAAATACGAAATTTATCATTTTACGTTTTTGAGGGTTCGCAGAACCTTTGAAAGATTTACCCGCTTCAGAGGCCAGACTTATCAGGGTTGTAGCGGTATACTGTGTTCCTCAAACCCACAGCAGCAGGAGGCTGATGCATTATTACACAAATATCAAATGTTTGCCATATGTAAAGAGCAAGGTTCGCAAAGATTAGGTAATATTTGCAAGGAAGAAGTAATTAACAAAGCTGCGGCAATTGAAGTGGGAGACAAAATTAGAGTGCAAACCGCAAAAAAATGGATGAAGCAGCAAAGTTAGCTAAGTGTGCCCAGTCCTCCAAAGATGTATCACCATGGCCAGAGAGAATATTAGGATCCGCATTGTATCCTAACTGTGTTGGCATAGATGTGTTATAGTAGCCTGATACTGCCTCGTATAAACATGTTTTACCTAAATTCAACTAATACGCGCTACACCTTTTTACTCTCATTAATCAAAATGTTAGCCGGTATATTCAGATATTCATGCAAATTTCTTATCATGGATAACGTCAAATTTCTTTTTCTATTCAGTATCTCTGACACCCGACCTCTAGAACCGATGCTTTTTTCCAAATCCTTACGTGATAGCCCTAATTGTTCTAGTCTAAAATTAATAGCTTCAATTGGGTCGGGCATATCTATTTTATAATGTTTATTTTCATAGTCTTCCACTAAAATAGATAATATTTCCAATTGTTCTGCTGGCCCGGAATTTTCTTTAGCATCAAGCAGACTATCTATTTTATTTAAGGCAAACTGATATTCTTGTTCTGTCTTAATCGTGCGTACTTCCATAATTTTATACCTCTTTAGCATTAATTTTATTATATTGTGCATGGGTATCTATAAATCGTATATAAATAATTTGTATATCATACCTGATATGAGTGACCAACCTGTATTTATTACCACAAATATTAAATACTACTCTGTTATTGCTAAGAAAACTAGCACTTGGAAATAATAGTTTGATTTCACTTGGAGTGCTAAAAGTGCCTTGCTTAAAAATCTGATACCATACTTTTAAAGGTTGCTCCGATTCTGCATTACCCTTCTGCCAGAAATCCTGTAATTTCTTTACCGAAATTATTCGCATTATCCACCCACCGTAATACACAACCAATATTATATCATGTTCCCCTATTGAGATCAAACAGTATTAGTAACTTTAAAAAAAATAGGAATGAATTGGTACGTTGCTGAACCATCATACGCTATTTAAAGCAGCACCCCAATGGGTGATTAGGGAAATCATGACAACGGTCACAATATATTGACAAGCCACAATGAAATTGTTAAAATCCGGTTTTAACGGTTTTAAATACCAATATACAGTCGTTACTACTCTTGGAGACTATTTGAACTTACATGATATATCATATGGTATGCCATGATTATCTATAGCTATACCAAACAAGTACTTTGCAGAGCTCGGGTTGCCAAGAGATGAAGATGTGTCACTTAATCTACCATCTGAACCACCATATACGGACCCCATGTATGGTGGTGCGAGAGGAATGCTTGCGTAGTACTAGAACCCTAATATATTGCGTTCTTAGAAGAATGATGTTTAGTAATAGGGTCTGCTTATCTAACTATTACACCTAATATTGAAAACGGAGTTCAAATGACCATGACTGAACAAGATATTATTAATATATTGTATGATCCTAATACGCCTATTAGCGTTTATGAAGAGCTGCTAAAAAACTCCTGGAATCCAAGCAAATTGTTAAAATTAGTTGTAGAACGTATACTTTTTTCTCAAGTTCATAATACAACACAAATATCAGAGTTACTAGACTTGCTCAGTCAAAGCGATATAGATCTTGATTGTGCTGATAGCACAGAGTTATATAAAAAAAACGTTAATGTCTATTGCTTTCCTCCACAATAAACCAATTCCTCATCATAATAAGCAAATTTTAGATATAATCTTAAAGTTGCCGGGTGACATAAATTTAGTCTTTGCTAATATGATAAACCATAAAATATACGATATAAATAGATCTAAATGTTTGATTTCTCAAGCAACATTAGAATATATTAATAATACTAAGCGAATTAAACCTGATTTACTGCTAGAATATGGAGCAGTAAATGGATTAGAGGATGTAGTAAAATGGGCTATAAAGCTTGGCGCAGATCCAAGCGCTAAAGCACACGATAGAGATTTAAATATTTTAGAGGTAGCGTTATATGCCAATTGTGCGCTTACAATTGTCGATACCCTCCTACAAGTTCAAACAATCACTTCTCCAAATATAGTGCCATATATTATGGCTATAATACAATCTGATATTAATAAAGCTGCAGAAATTATTAAAAGATTCCCAAATATATATAAAGAAGAAAGTTTTTATGAACAAATGAGGGCCGATGGACAATCAGATATAGCGATTAAAATGGTAACTGATATGTATAAGCTAGCTGAAGATTATTTGTATAATAGAAATTTAAGTGAGGACGAAAGGAAAATACTTACTACAGGTCAGATGATATCAATAGAAGATACAGAAAGTACTCTTACTTTTCAAATAAGCAATCCTTATGGTTTTAATCCCTTGCACCTAGCCTTATTAGCTCATAAAACCCAATTAGCAATTGCTTTAATTAAAGAAGGATACAGTCTGTATAGCTGCAATAATCATGGTATCACTGCGCTACAACTTATTGGGTCATTTGCAACAATGGAAATGTCCAAAAACCAGAAATCAATCGAGGAACTTTTAAATATAACTGTTAAAAATATTGGGGATGTGGATTATACAATAAATGATAGTGGTGAATCTTTAGTTGATGTTTTATTTAATACTCTGCTTAAAACGACAGCATTAGAATATACAAAAGATCCATTATTTTCCTTTCTAAAAAAAGATTCTAACCTTACTCTTGCAGAGGATGCTAAAGTTCATATAGCAATCAGTGATGGTAGTGAGTCTTGGTCCCAAGGTATATGGTCTGCTGCTAGAGTATTAATGAAGAAACATCACAATATTCAATTTCATTTAATTCAAGATAAGATGGTAGACGATCAAGGAGAATTTTTAAAACAATTTGATGCTATTATTAATCCTGGTGCAGAAGATAGTTATCCTGCAGATCAAGAATTTTCTAAAAGACATTGTCAGTTTGATACAGCGATAGAAAAAATGTATCAAAAAATTGTGGATATTTCTGATAAGCTAGGTATTCCTTATTTGGGGATTTGTGCAGGAGCACAACATTTAGCCTTATATCATGGTAGTACATTAATGCCTGTTACTGGCTATCATAAAGGATCTCATAATATAGAATTGCGACCAGGAACTTTACTCTATTTTATGGCAATGACGAAAAATCAAGAAAAACTCGCTTTGGATAGTTTTCAATTTCCTAAAATAGTAGTTAAAGGTGATACAGCCCATCATTTTGCTGCAAAAACTTTAGCAGATGGACTTCGCACTGATGGTTTATCAGAAGATCAAATAATTATGGCTTATAGTCATGAAAATAAAATGAGATTTGGTATACAATTTCATCCAGAACATAAGTGCAATATTAATAATACAGAAGATGATAATCAAGTAGCTTTACTGGAAAGCTTTTTGAACTTGGCAACAAGTTATAAGCACAAGAAGAGAAATCCTACTATTAACATTAGTGATAGAGAAAAGCAATTAGCAGAACATTGGGTTATAAAAGAGGTAGTAGATAAGCTGGTAGACAATGTAGGCAACTTACTTCTGCAATCTAATAATAATGGATGTGATTTAATTGGTAAAGATTATTGTGTAGCAAAAGTATTATAACATGTATCAAACTTCCATAACAAAAACAACAATTCACGGTGAAAGAAAGTTCGTAAAGAAATAAATGAGGGAACAGGGGGGCTTTATTGCTTTTGCTTCTGTTATTTTAGGGCTAAGATAAAGGTGCACACAGCCTAAGTTAACTGTAGTACAGTAAGTAATACTCTACTTTGTTTGTATGCAGTAGCATGAGATCAAATTATTTCTATGATGTAGCAAAATGTAGTGGAGTTTCACCATCCTTACTGGAAATATAGATCTTTCTATCTGAGAAAAGCCTTCTGGTTCCTGAAGGTTACGAATACACGGTAAAATAAACTGAAGTAGTTGAGATTTAATCTTACATTTAGTAAAATAAACAAATTATTAAATGGAGATTAAAATGAATTTAAATCAGAAAATAATAAGACCAAAAATAGGATTACTTGAACTAGCAAAAAGCTTAGGAAATGTATCTAGTGCATGTAAGACAATGGGGTATAGCAGAGATAGTTATTATAGATTCAAGGAATTATATGAGAATGGTGGCGATGAAGCCTTGTATGAAATAAGCCGTAAGAAACCCATATTGGCTAATAGAGTTGATCCTATTGTAGAGAAAGCGGTATTAGACATGGCAATAGAGTACCCCGCTTATGGTCAACTTCGTGTATCGAACGAATTAAAAAAAGATGGGATTTTAGTATCTCCCGGCGGCATTAGATCTATCTGGCTTAGGAACGATCTCAATAATCTTAAGAAACGGCTAGTAGCTTTAGAAACTAAAATGGCTCAGGATGGCATTATACTTACGGAAGCTCAATTACGTGTCTTGGAGAATCGTAAGAATCTTAAAGAGGCACATGGGGAAATAGAGACAGAACATCCAGGCTATCTTGGTTGTCAAGATGTTTACTATGTTGGCAACTTTAAAGGAATAGGTAAGGTTTATGGTCAAACTTTTATCGATAGCTATTCCAGGGTGACGGATGCCAAATTATACACAGACAAAACAGCTATAACCTCTGCTGATATGTTAAATGATAGAGTTCTACCTTGGTACGAAGAACAAGGTATTCCTATACTACGTATATTAACTGATCGTGGTACTGAATATAAAGGAAATATAGAACATCATGCCTTTGAATTGTTTTTAAGTATTGAAGGAATAGAACACACCGTTACAAAAGCATATTCCCCTCAAACTAACGGGATATGTGAGAGGTTTCATAAAACCATGAAAAATGAGTTTTATGATACTGCAATGCGTAAAAAGATTTACAATTCACTTTTTGAATTGCAAAAAGATCTTGATACCTGGTTACGTTATTATAATAACGAACGTCCTCATTCTGGTAAGTATTGTTATGGTAAAACGCCTATGCAAACCTTTAAAGATAGTAAAAAATTAGCGTTTGAAAAAAATAATGAGATCTTGTATCTTGAACACTTATCTGACAGTCAAAATTTATCTGACAATCTAATAAGTTAATTTATGGGGTCTGTAAGATCAAATCTTGACTTCTACAAATAAACTAGGACATTGTATCAACTTGATATTCTAGGGCCATCTCCTTACCACAAAAAGCCATCGCAATCTTAATAATTTTTTTTTACGTGAGAATGTTCTTTGATTTTAGCATCATATTGCTTATCTATAATTTGCTGCAATCCTGCTGTTGCCGTAGATTCTAAATCCTCTGAAGTTTTCGATATTTTATATTCAATAATAATTGCATTATCCTTTCTACCCCTCTTAGGAACTAGCACAATGTCGGCTCTACCGCTACCCGTCTCACGCTCACTATCTATGATATAATCAGGTGCAAGTATATTCATTAGGCCAAGCATAAAGCCGCTATAAAATAACTCAGCTCTAGCAATACCTGTCTGGTGAAAACTAGTAGAGTTCAACAGTAATCCTTGTAGCTTCTCTTTAAATTCTTCTATCTTACCAACAGGTAATAAAGTAACAAAAGAATAATATCTAGAACTATCAATCTTTAACTGATCAGTTACCCATTGTAGCATCCTAGCATTATATATATAACGTACCTCTTTATTGGGTACTGATAATTCATAAATATTTTCTTCTGGTTGGTGCGGGGTAGGATTCAAGTAACCACTAAATAATAATAAACTAAATAATCCCACTGGTTTGTTGATGTCAGCAAAACTTATTTGTTTGGTAATGGGGGAGATAATACTCTTACCTGCAGCTAAATTTTGCAAATCTTCCTGCATCTCATCTGATAATAACGCTTTGTCAACCAACGAAGTCCCCCCACTATCTAGCCAGTAATAATCTAACTTTCCCTTATGAGCTACACATTGCATAAGGGATCATGGATTATATATTATCCTGCCACCAAATGTGTAACCGTTATACCAATCTTTAATTTGATCAGGACTAGTCTTAGTTGGAACAATAGTTAATAATTCATCAACTTCTGCTTGAGTAAAACCATAAAACTCAGAAAAATCTTCATCAAGTAGAGTATATTCAGTAACATTGTTTAAATCCGAGAATAGGTTGGCTTTAGCAACACGTAAGATACCAGTAATAACTCCTTTTTCTAAATAAGGATTGCTTTTTAAACTACTACCAAATATGCCACGAAATAGTTCAAGTACTTGTTCAAACTCTTCTGGTTTATTACCAAATTTAATATATGAACTATTGATAGGAGTGTCATATTCATCGATTAAGATATATACTTTCTGATTAAAGTGTTTGTAAAGTAACTCGCTTAAGAAAGCTACACTATCTTTTAGGTCTTCTTTAGTGAATTCTCCATCGAAATACCGAGTAAGTTTTCCTTTTTGAGCCTTATCTAATAGGATAGTATCTTTGGCAATAGGATGCTTTAAATAATAATGATTGGCAAATAACTTAGTCACTTGGTTCCTTATCCCACTTTCAATTTCTTGGTAGTTATTGCCCTTAACATCTTTAAAATTTATGGAAATAACAGGGAATTGACCTTGGTAATCAGAGATAATATCTGAGTATTGTGCTATTTTAAGTTTTTTTAGTAGTCTTTTTTTGCCACTAGCGAGTCCTAAATCAATTTCCCCACCGATAAATAATTTGTGATTTATTCTATCTTCTTTGGGTAAAGGCATGCCTTCTTGATCTATCTCTATCTCAAAAAATTTTTTGAGCATATTCATATTCAAGCTCTTTCCGAAGCGTCTTGGCCGAATAATGAGCAGAACCTTACTATGATCTTCTAATAATTCTTTGATCATCAAGCTTTTATCAACAAATACATCACTGTTAACTAGTAATTCATAAAAGTCATCTGTTCCTACCATCATTCTTGGTACTATGTTCTGAACAGCCTTACTTTCTGTAGTTGTCATATTATTATTTAATCATATATTTGCTAACAAATTATAACATAACTAGGCTTAATAGCACTATACAAACTTACGATAAGGATACTGAATTACAATAACTCGCACCCCCATTTGGGTTCGATAATCATCCACTAGAGTGTGCCAATCGTAGATTTTGCTGCATTTTACGAATGGGTCGAACGGTGGACGTAGCATAAAGTTCAGCTTCCCGTCTTTTAATTTCAGGTTAGCAAATACAAAATTTAGCAATTTACGTTTTTCCTCCTTAGTCGAACCTTTGAAAGTTTCTAGTGCTCCGGAGGCCAGTTCTACTAAGTTTATAAGACATTCTGAGAATTTATCGTCACAGCTATGTCATGATTCTCTATTTCCCGTACAATGTCTTCACGTTTTTGTATTAATTGATTGCGTTTGTTTTCATGTTCTTCCTTATTGATATCACCATCTAGAAATAAGTCCGTTAATCTATCCATCCGAGTTTTCATTTTACTATGCTCAGCATGCAACTCTCCTATTCTTCTCCTCCTCCTAACAAACTGGTTTTAAAGAAGGTTCTATTTTAACCACACTAAACCCCAGTCTTGTTGCCTGTTTTTGTAGGTTTTTCACCATTGTTTCTTGGTATTGTTTTTCATAAGTTTCAATTCCCTTTTCTACATATAGCTTAGATCAGTAGGATACAAACAAGGTAACATACCAAAAGCATAATAGATATGCGCACTTGGAGATACATATAGTGTCAGCACCTTAACGATTTATGCCATACATCAAATGTTTGTTTAGAAATATCTATACCTAAAATTATTCTGTCCATAAAATACTATTATGTTTATAATTAATGAAATACTCAAAGATCAACCTTGTAAATACAGGTTCATTGATATAAACTTCAAGACCTAAGACACCGTCCGATCTCCATTGAGTACGAGAAGGCTAGTTATTTATCTAAACGACAGGATCTTTGTCCTAAGGCTATACACAGTATATCTAGCCTTCTTACTTAAGTCCCCTTAAGTATCTTATAGTTTCTCACTAAAGACAATATCAAGATACAAGGCTATATCATCTGGAAATACCTATATTTTTAGTTTTCAGTGAAATATTTTTCTTATTAATATTAATCATAGATATTAATTCTTGAGATATATGTTTAGCATCATCATGGTTATTTAAATAATAAATATCAATATTATCCTTTGCTGCTACCATTTTAATTTGCTCTTTATCACCGGTAGTCAAACGCACAAGTTGTTGTACGGAGTTCATTAAATGATCCCGGTCATTGTTATTTAACTTATGTTGTAAGCCTATTGCTTGTGTCTTACCTTCTATCGTAGTTAACCTTTCTCGTAAGGTGCTTGTTTCATCAGGTCGCTTTATAGACTTAAACAGCAAGTCAGCTTGCTCTTGTCCAATTATTGCAACAACTTGATCCATAAGTTGCTGTGTTTTCTGTTTTAATTGTGTAGTGAGAGGAGCTATATTTGAAGTTTGTTGTTCCATAATTTGTGTTATTCCTTACTTAGTTCAAGAGTATGAGGTTTGTGCATTGGTATTTCATTATTGTACTTACTGTTATTCTGAAATAAACCTTTCTGCATGATGGGTTTTATTATATCTACCGCTTGAGCTCGTATCTTTTGCAGCAGTGAGTTATTAGACAGACGTTGATAATCTGGAGAGACTGGACTAAGATGTCTGGGTGCCAAATTATTGCTATGTACCACTTGTGATTTAGCGGTGTATTTGTTTTCATAAACTCTCAATAGGGTCTCTAGCTCCTTAGTCTGCTCTGCTATAATTTTTTCACTCTTTGTGGAGATTGTATCTAGCGTGCCTTGCCCCAACTTTAATTTGTTTAACTGTAAATTTTTTTCGGATATATCTGTAATACTGTTAACTTGCTTACTATTATCACTTCTTGCACGTTTTCTCAATATCTCAATATCTTCATTTCTACTTTTTAATTGTCTATCTATTTCATATTGTCCTTTATCATTAAGTTGCCACCCCCAATTCGGATTAGGAGGCATACACATTCCTTGTGCTTCTACTTGATTAAAGGTTTGTATCAACTCCTGTTCTCCTTTAATAATATTTACGTGCCCTGCTGAGGTAATATGGATCCACTCTGTGTCTAATGGTTGAGTAAAGAAATAGTTAAATTGTTCAGAAGAATGAGAAATTTCTGCTTTTGGAAAAATATCACGCATTACCCCTGTTATAGCTAATACCGCGCTTGGTCCTTCGCCCATACCTTTAAGATATTCTTTCTGCCGTTCAATGTGTGCTAAATTGTCGAGCAATTCTCCCATTTTAGGATTGATCTGTTTTTTATAATATTCCCTATCAATTTCTTCGCCCATATATTCTGTAAATATTTGGTTAGTTGGCTTCTGAATTAACTCTGCTTTTATATGAGGAAGAATATGTTGAAGGGTAGAATGATTGACCGCAGGTTCCTTAGTTCCTGCTACTATTGTTGTATAATTTTCGATTTTCTCATGCTTTAAATTAAGTTTAGTACCGTAAGCTAATATATCTATATCAGCAGCAATTGGTTTCACTGATTTAATCTTAATAGTACCGTTTTCTGTATTAATCCCTATTTCTGGCTTCCCTATTACTTGTACAGCTTCAGGTTTCGTATCTGCTGCAGGAATATATTCTCCGAGGGAATTATGATTATCATCTATTCTTTGAAACTTACCATTTGCATCCTTAATTGCATATATGGTATTAGCTAAATACTTAGGATCTCTAGCTGAGATTCCATCCTTCCCAGTAAATATATAAATTTGATTATTATTTTTATCTACTATATTAACAACACTAATTAAAGGCTCAAGTACTGATATATCAATATTTGCTTTTGTCCATAAATCTTCTTCTGTTATATTAGTTACCCCACTATTAACTATGCTCTGACGTGCTTTTATAAATTGTTGCTCTAAATGTTTAAATTCCTTATTAGAATTTTCTAATGAATGATTATTATATTCTTGAAATTCTTTAATTTTATCAAAATCTCGTGTTGTTCCTATTTTACTAAGAGAAACATTAACTGGAATTAAGCCACTTACTGGGCCAGAATCAGCAGATTTATTATGGACAAATATATTCTTGCCAACTACTTTTCCTTTTTGGAAGTGATTAAATGATCCAGGATTTACTGGCCTGATTATTATCTCCATCTCATTGACAGACGCCTCATTCTTCAGTAACTGTAACTTGATTTTTTGAATATTGGTTTTACGTTCTTCCTCATCTCTATTAGAGTCCATTAATTTAATTTCATCAATTGTTAACGCCTGATAGGTAAAGGAAGAATTGGAAGCATATTGATTCGTATTTGTTGCCATAATTACCTAACTTGTATTATCTTATTTTGATTTTGCCCTTTAGTCATCCGTTTTGTATCCTAACTCCAATTATGAGGTAATTCTTAGTATTTGCATATAATTTTTATAAAGTTAATAAAAATTTAAGGATTGCTAACTTTGTTTTCTAGCACAACTCTTTTAGCTATCCCTTACCTCTTCATACTTTTCTAGTTAATAGTTTAGATTTATTAGCATAAATGCAACACTAATTAATTATTTATATTATGAATTTAAGGTAAATAATTTTTAAATAGTTGAGCGTTGTATTACTATTAATATTTATAGGAGTATAAACATGAGAGATTAAACTAGGGTCGGCACGATAAGGACAGTTGTGCAATACATATAGCATCACGTGAAGGACATGGGGAAGCAATAAAGGCATTCAGTGAGAAAGGAGCAGCACTAAATGCACTTAATCAATCTGATAGGACTCCTTTACATCTTGCAGTACAAAATGGACATACGGAAGCAATAACTACATTAATTAATGCAGGAGCTGACAATACTAAAACATACAATAGAAACTTTAATAAGCTTCTAGATACAGCACCGCTTAATCAGCGTAAGGAATTTCAGCATATATTCAATGAATTTATTACCCAAGAAGTTAAAACCTCAGAGGTACGAAATTTTATAAGTAAGACTAAAATGAATATTACTAATTTGCCCATGACGCTAGTTAAGCAAAATAAAAATTTACATCAAGGTAGATGGTAAGGGTAATACATATCATTAAGTTAGCAAAAAGAATATGTTACGAACAGTCTTATAAAGTGGGGCATTATGGTTGATAAACCTAATAAAGTAGATTTGAAAGGTAAAAAGTATAAAACAGTTGAAGTTGGCGAGCAGAATAGAGTTTTAGATACGTTACTAAAAGACAGGACTGTAGCACATCAATCTAGGTTTATTCCAATAAATAAAAAAGACAAAGGGATGTCGGCAGGTTATGTTGCGAAGGAACAGGGTAGTAATAAAACATTTATATTAAAGCAATTTTATAAAAATGCTGAACAAGGTAAAAAAACTTATATTAACACAATTGAATGATAATTATCAAGATATTGTTCCTAAAGGATATGTTGCAGACCTAAGAACGCGATATCCTACTTTGCGTCATGAAAAGTTAATGGGAAAATTACAAGAAAAACTGGTTAAGCAAATGCACCTTAATAGGTGTGAAGGAGTACTTGAATTACTTGCTGCACCTGCTTATGAAATATTAATATCTAATAGTGCGCCAAAAGAACAATTAGTAATTAGTGACGATAATAATAAAGAGTCCTTATATGTTCGTTCTAAGTTTTTTGACAATGCTGAAACCTTAGATCAATTTACTGGTGCTGATAATACCCAATTAAACTATAACAGTAAAAAATTACAAGAAGTACAAGGATTTGAGCACATTAAAGCAGCTTGTGATTTTTTTGGAGAAAGTGATTACCATGCTGGTAATTTGATGGTACAAAATGGTAGGACCTTAACTAAAATAGATCATGGAAAGTCCTTTAGCAATTCTAGTAAAGATTTTGATTCATTTATCACTTTAACAGATACACTATTTAAACTATTTGGCTATCAACAGGCAATTAATGAAGGGAATTTGGTGTTTAACATTAAAAAATATTCTGAAGCACTTAACAATATGAGTAATAGTTTGACAGAAGATAGGAGTAATCTAAATAATAGGAGCAACCTAAAAAAGGATACTATTTTCGACATAGCTGTTGCTGATTATAAAAACTTACCATCAGAAGAGCAAAAACGGTTAACCGGAGTGAACAATACTATTGATTTAATTAATAATACTATTGACAGCAATGTAAAAGCATTACAAGACAATGGTGTTGATCCCAAGGGCTTATCTTCTAGCTTCGAAGCATTAGGTAGCCACTACAAGAAATGGTTGCAGAACAATGTAGATAGTATGAAAGAAGTAGCAAAAGACGTAGAAGTAATAGCTAAATTCAGTTTAGGGCCTAAGGTTGATGCAAAATTTCAAAATGGGCAGTGGGTAGAAAAAATGGCTAAAGCTAAATTTTGCAACCCAGTATTATTTGCAAGTATTAATGATATTAAAATTGAAGGTAAAAATGCGCTTATTTGGGCAACAGAAAATGATTATAGGGTAAAAAGATTCGATCGTACTCAATATGTGAATGTCCCAAAAAGGCTCTGGCATAAAGAAAATGGTAAATGGAGCGACGTTAATACGACTGCTATACAACAAAAAGTAGCATTTATAGAATCTGATCCCGTAGAGAGACTGTTATTTTTTAATAGCCAATCAGATCCTAGCGTAAGGGTTCCATTATCAAACTCTGCCTCTGAATTTTTACAGTATGCATTAAAAAATAAGTTGGTGAGTAAAATGACAGGAGAGTCGTATGCAGATATGATGTTAAGGAACAATTTATCTCCTAAGGATTACTATAAACCACCTCCACCTCCAAGAAGCACACAGGAGGTAGATATTGAATTACAAAAAAAAGCTAAACAAATAGGTCAAGAAGCCTTAAAAAAGCGAGAATTAAAATTCAAAGGACAAAAAAGCACTACTGGCTCTAAACTATTAAAAGTACTTGGTATTAAGAACAAGGGGAGAGGTTGGAATTAACCATGGTGACTCTTTGGCTTGTTTATAATCTGCAAGTTCCTAACTTTATGAGGGTATTATAACAATGAAAGACAAAATAGAAGAAATAATTCATAAAAAAGGTATAGGTGAAGAGAACATATCAAACGAGATTAAAGAGACAGTACTCACTATCTTTCAGATATTTCTATAAAGAAGAGACACAGATTAAAATATATTATCATAACTCTTTGTAATAGTTAATTTATTTTAATTATTTGTGTAATGATTATTTCTTAATATTTGCTAAAGGGGTGTGACAATTTTATGAGAGGTAATGCAACAGTATAAAAACTGAAATTGATTTGTATCGAATGTGAGATGAGACGCTAAATATTGAACTTAATAATAATTCGCCTTAAAGAGAGTAAGTCTAGACTTTATTAATAGGCGGATCAATATGTTGATATTTCCGGTTTGTTTTTAGTATTCTAAAACCCACCACTACAAATAATACTAACCCAAGTCCCCCAAAAATTAATGCTAAACTTAACTGCCCATGAGGTAAAAATTTGATTAATAAAGTACTCATTAAAGCTGAACCTAGCATCTGTACTCCCCCTATTATTGAGGATGTATAGCCAGCTGCAAATGAGCTTAATGCTTCTGCATTATTGTGAGAAATAATAATATTAGCCCCCATTATATAAATCATTGTGGGTATAATAATACTCCATATATCGTACATCTTTAGTAAAAAAAGCATAAGCATAAATAAGCCTGAGCTTATAAGCAATAAGGTGCCTATTATCAATATTGTCGTGGTACTTAACTTCGGTAAAAAAACCTTCATAAAATATCCAGATATTAGATACGCCGTAGTAATGAAAAGAGATACCACACTGTATTCTTTAGAAGAATACCCTAACCCCTCTATAATTAAAAAAGGGCTAATTTGCGTATATGATATTATCCCAGACAGTGCTAATGTTGAAATTAATACTCTTAACATAAATGGTTTATTTAGCAATAAAGAGAAATAATTATTGCATACGGAATTGAGATTTAATGGCACTGTTTTAATATTGCTATTTGTTTCAGGTAAATATTTAAAAATTATTACGCATAGTATGCTAGAATGTAACACAATGGAAATGACACTGCCATGCCAACTAGAATATGCTGCTATATAACTACTCACTAGTGGAACAAGCATACTGGTAATGGCTAAGGCTATAGTTATACTAGACAATGCTTTTACTAATTCTTTGCCCTGAAATATGTCTGCTGCAACGGCTCGAACCATATTAAACCCTACGCCACCTCCTATCCCGGTTAATAAACGAGAGCAAATTAGTATATTAATTGATTTAGCTGTAACACATAAAATATTGCCTATAATAAATATTACTAAACCTAAAAGTATAATATTCTTCCTCCCGTATCTTTCAGAAAGCGGTCCATAAATAAATTGAGAGCCTCCCATCCCAATTAAATAGGCAGTAATAGAGCATTGTGTATATATTTCCGACACATTAAAGTAATGCGATATAGCGGGTAATAATGGAATATAAAGTTCTAGCGCGGCTCTACTTACAGTAATAAGTAGTAACAAAAGGAGTAAAATATTTCTATGAGCCATATTTATTTTAATGATGAAAATATTAATATCTAGCAATATTCTTAAAACAAAAATATCTTTAGGTGGTAATTAACTAATTTTTACTGCCAGTATTACGGCAGTCTTATGAATAAAACGTTAATTAATGAACAGGTTACGTTAAATTTTTTGTCAACACAACCTAGTTGTTTGGTAATTATTTGTTGTAATAGTAGAGTCTTTCTATAATATTATCTATATTTTCGGTACAAATCTGTTTAAAATGTTTAAGCGAAAATTTTATTTCTAGCAGTTAGCAGTAAATGCAATAGGCTCCAATTAACTGATACCAAATTGCTTTCTTCACATTAGGTTGTCGTATTTCGGGATTCGTGGTGCTCACCTAGATCTACTAGGTTCGGCGCGCCTCACCACTCATGCTCCTACTACTGTTTTGAAAGCAACTTGGTATGAGACAATTCTTTAAGAATATATGATAAAATGAGAAAACAATATATTTATTGATTTAAGGTCAGGTATTCTATTTAAAATAAACAAGTTTTTGTCTCTATGATTAAAAATTATTATTCATTATGAGCATATCATAAAATACAAACAGAAATTATTAATGTATAAGATTATCAAATGCCTATATCAGGCAGCTTTTAGAACAATTGAACATGATGGGGTAGAGCATTCAGGTTATATGTCGTTTATGGTGCTTTTATCAATATTCCCCTTTTTAGTTTTTTTATTAGCGCTCACAAGTTTTGTAGGAGCGTCAGAATTGGGCAAAAATTTTATAATTATTTTTTTAGATAGTATGCCTGAGCTTGCTACTGATGGGCTAAAAACCCGAATTAATGAATTAGGGAAAAGTCCGCCTCAAAGTTTAATGACTTTAGCAATAATTGGCAGTATATGGACTGCTTCATCGTTTGTAGAATGTTTAAGAACAATTTTAAATCGGGTCTATGAAATAAAATTTCCGCCCCCTTATATAAGGCGTAGACTACTTAGCATAGCTCAATTTTTGGTTATTAGCATATTTATCTCTTTAATGATGCTACTCCTAGTAATAGTGCCAATAATATTAACAAAATTGCCATTAATAGTAACAGTAATGGAAAAACATAAGCACACTTTAAATATTCTGCGATATATTATACTTTTTTGTAGCTTATTTATTACTGCCTCATTACTATATTATATCATTCCAAATGTTCCATTAACGTTTAGCGAAGTAATACCTGGGGCCTTGTTGACGGTAGTTTTATGGATAATAAGTGGATATTTGCTCTCTACTTACTTAGTCTATTATAATCAGGTAAGTATAATATATGGCTCACTAGGTAGTATTATAGTAACCTTAATTTTTTTTTATATTATTAATATGATGTTTATTTATGGCGCAGAATTTAATTATTTATATAAAAAAGAATAGCGATTGCTGCCGTAAAAAATACAATACAAGGTCCGGTAGTATAACTCAGTTGCTATGCATGTATATTCAATAGGCCTCTTGCATAACCTAATCTAATTGGTAATTTTGTTGTCAAAGCTCATCTCTGTTCCTCACGTACAATTTAAGTACGCAGCTCGGCTCGACTTCGTTTTTCCTAAAAATTCCTCAATTATCTTTAGGTTATGCAAGAGGTCTAATGGATATCAAAGCAGTGAAATAAATAGAGATAAGTCAATAATATTTACTACAGAGCTTTAGGTAGGAGTAGCCAGTAATAATAGTTAAAATGGCGGCAATCCATAACGCAATCTGCCCGATTAAATCCATATATACGAATCCTGAACCTTTAGATCCTAGAATCAAAGTGGTAAGAGCAAACATTTGGATAAATGTTTTAATTTTAGCTAACCGGGATACCGGCAGATTAACCTTAATTAAAGCTAGAAACTCGCGTAATCCTGCTACTAAAAATTCGCGTATTAAAATTAATAAGCAAGGAATTTCGCCAGCGCTACCTTTTTTAACTAGCATAATAATTACGCAACCTACTAATAATTTATCAGCTATTGGATCAAACATTTCCCCAAAACTTGACACCAAGCTAAATTTGCGTGCAAGATAACCATCAAAAAAATCGGTAATACTTGCTAACACAAAGAGTAAGGCGCCAAGCCTATGCGCAAATTTAGAATTATCTAGATAGAAGGACATTATGATGATTGGAATAACAGCAATGCGCGCTATAGTCAGATAATTAGGTAAATTTTTATCAATGTTCATTGTGTTACGTAGTTTTGCTGCCTAGTGATGATTAGAATTCGTGGACGTTTCCCCTTCTATAAATTGTCTTGCGATTTCCATATCCAATTTGCCTTCGTTTTGAGTAGTGCGTAAATACAGGATGGCTAATTCTATTATTTTGTTACAAAATTCTGCATGGAGAAGCTCTGCTGATTTTGAGTTATTTATATTAATTAAATCATTATTATTCTGCTTTTTATTTTCTAAAAACTTTACTATTTCTTTATTTTGTGCTTCGATAATAACTTCAGTAGCTTCTTGTCCTTTTCTTAACATCTCTTCTCTTAGAACGTCAATTTTTTGTACCTGATTTATGGCGTTAGCAAATAGCAACTCCCTATCTTCAGTCATCTTCTTGCTTTCTGAAACTCGTTGTTTAATCACAAGAATTTTGTGGTCTAATGATTTTAATACTGTATCTTTTATAGGATGATAAGCTAAATACACAAAAATCAAAAAAGATATAGCTAACCAAAAATCTTCATTAAATAAATACATTATAGTATCTTCTTATATAAACGTGTCAATAATTCTAAATTTACTGGTTGGTTGGTCACCCTTGTGATTACTAACCGCGCTAAATTAATACAGTTTTGTTCTTGTTGCTCCCAAAATAATTTATAGTGTTCTGTACTCTCACTATTATTTTGCATAATTTGCGCTTTTAACTCATTAGTGAGTTGGTATTTTCTAGTTAAAAAAGAAGCTTGCATTTTGATTAGTTCTTCTTGCCTAATATTTTCTACTAAATGTTGGATTTGTTGGATTTCATTATTATATTGTTGCTGTAGTTCTTTAGCTTTAGCTGTAATACTTTCAGCTTGGGCAATATTAGAATTGATCACAGATTGCCTATTATCTAAAATTTTTTGCGCTAGCGGGGTAATAAACTTGTGTACTAAAAAATATAAACCGCTGAAAATAATCGCAAGCCAAAAAATTTGGGAATAAAAAAAAGTAATATCAAATTGAGGCATAAATCTTATGAAAATATCAGTAAAATGGCTATTACAAATGAAAATAATCCCATGGCTTCAGTAAGGCCAGCACCAATTAAGGCCATTCGCTGTAGTTGATCAGTAGCAGAAGGATTGCGCGCAATAGAGGATAATAAGGTGCTAAATATATTAGATACTCCTATAGCTGCACCGCACATTCCTATAGCCATAAACCCTACGCCAATATATTTTAAAGATATTGCATCCATAAGTAAACTCCTAAAGATAAATTTTAACAATGAGTATATTAGGATAAGGTGTAAATATAAAGTAAATTTTTATAAATGTGACTGCCTTCTTAGGTAGGTTGCCTTACTGCGAGACAATTTTGCCTATAAATCTACTAATTAACATAGAAATGTTCACAGAATCTAATGCAAATTTAGAGTGTCATTTAAATATACACAAGATAGAATAGTAAAGATATATGCTTGCAGTATGGCTATAAATACTTCAAAGCCAATTAAAGCAATAATTAACGGTATTGGTAAAAATTTTAGAAATATTATTAATGATACGGCAAAGCCTGCTATTACTTTGATTAATATATGACCAGCCATCATATTGGCAGCTAATCTCAATGATAAGCTTATAGGTTTTGCTAAGTAAGCAAATAATTCTAATATAATCATTAGTGGTGCTAGCCATAATGGTATATTTTTCGGTAAAAATAGCGATAAAAAATGTAGGCCATGAGTAATAAATCCGGTAATTGTGATTAGTGTAAATATTATAGTGGCTAATGCAAATGTGATCAAAATATGACTAGTAACAGTAAAGGAATAAGGTAGCATCCCAAGTAAATTACATAGTAAGATAAAAATGAACAAAGTGAAAATTAGAGGGATAAAGCGACGTCCTTTTTCTCCAACATTTTGTTCTACCATATTGGTAATCATAATATATACTAGTTCTGCGCTAATTTGTAAGCGAGAAGGGATAATTGCCTGTTTTTTTAGCGCCACGTAAAAATACGATAACGCTAATACTGCAGCAGTAAGCATATAAAAACTGGAGTTGGTAAAGCTAATATCATAACCAAGTAACTTAATTACTATTAGCTTTTTAATGGTAAATTGTTCTAAAGGGTTAAGAGACATTTGGCTTAATATTTAGTTGTGTTAGCTCCAGTACTGTAAGAAAGAAATGAGGCGCCAAAATATAAAAATTAACGATTTGACAATTTATGGACCACATACTCCGTAAGAGAATAGAAACACAGCTAACAATGTGTGTCTTATCTATCGTGCCTATTTAGTTTGCTGTAAAGCTTTATCTAGTTGGTTAGAAAGATTTTCTAGGCTATACCCACCTGATATTTGTTGCCCGTTAATAAAAAATGTCGGAGTTCCTATGAAATGTGGGGCATTATTAGCGAGGTTAGTATTAGCTATCAATATTTTAACAATTTTATCATCCTTCCGGCATGTTTCGTAATCCTCAGCAGATATACCGCCGCTTTTCCCTATATTTATCAGTAACTCACGATAGCGGTTATTGCCCGCCCATTTATCTTGTTGTTCTAATATAACTGCTTGAAATTTTAGAAAACTATCAAGATTATTTGCACAACGCTGTAAAATTGCCGCATCTAAATCTTCTTTATTGCCAATAAACTCCCGGATTACATAAGCAATTTTGTTAGTTTCAGTATATTTCTTTTTTAGAGCTGGTAAAATTGCTTTATTATAGTAAGCACAATGGGGGCAGGTGGGCGAATAATATTCAATCAATACTACCTCGGAATTAGCATTACCTAGTACTATATCATTTTTATTCACTTTAAAAGTAGGGGCCTCAAAAGTTTCATTATTCTCTCTATTGTTATTTGCAGGAGCGTTATCCTCTTCCTTCTGCAGTAGAGGAGGGGGCGTATCAGAAGGAGCAGGTTCGTCAGAAGTATCTATATTATTTTGGCTAGTAACAGAATTATTAGAATCTGGAGGGGGCAGTAGAGCGCCTGCTTCTTTAGAGTTTAATATAGGATTCGCTTCTTCTGATTCTAAGGGCGTACCGGCAGCAACAGAATCCGCAGAAATATTAGTAGTATGCTCGTTAGAGGACTCCCCAACTGTTTCTCTGAGAGGAGATGTTGAGCTAATTTCTTGAGTAGCTGGTGTTGTTAAGACAGGAGAGTCATCAATATTATTATTCGGGTTCTTAGAGTTATCTTTATCTTCTGTACACGATATTAATAAGCATAATGAGCTGATAATAATAAGAATATTAGGCATAATAATTTAGATAATCTTTATATTGCAGTTAAACAAAATTTTAAAAAGGATAAAGCCTTATTTGTTTTTAATCAACTAAAAAACTGAGATAGTGAGGTAAATTTTTAATGTATGGTCTCTACAATTTGAGATATAGCCTCAATGTGAAACTACAATCATATTCTTACCGTACACTGAGGGGAATGAGATGTTCCTTATGAATTATTAGAGTTATATATTTAAGTATTGAAATTTTTTGCTATCATTCTACCAAGCTTGCTATTAATATAGGGTTAAAATGGTAGTACTAAGGTAAATAAATCCTATATTTGTCTTGTCGCCCTTGGGGTCAATGCACTAATAGTTTAATATGCAAAAGCTATGCACCTATAATATTGTTTGTTATTGTGGAAAATTCTGATACTAACGTTATTAATGATCATTATCTTAAAATATTACAACGGGTAAAGGACGCTTTTGTGTCTTTTAGCGCTGAATTGCTAATAGCGTATAAATATGCGCGTATAGTAAAAAAAGCTTTATATACTACTCGCTTTATCAATATTTTACAAGAAAATATTGATTTATTGAATTATCTTACCGTGGATACTCAAAAGCATCTATCATCCTTTCTGCAGGGTGAGGGGTACCAAGCAATTGATACTTTAAAGCAAAAAGCTATTAAAGTAGGAGAAATTCCCAAGTTAACCACTGATCTTACGCAAATAATAGAATATCTGGATCATTATACCAATAATTATAGTGAAACAGTGGAAGTAAATACTGGCATACAGAAAGTGCAGGAATTAACAGAAAATTTAATCCAGCAATGTTGTAATGTAATTAAGCCAGGGCCTGATCCTCAAGAACCGTTCAATAAATTCCAAGCATACACTATTGCTTTAAACGTCGACATTTTATTGAGAGAACAACACCATGACTTCTTGGATCAAATGCTCTTAATAAAAGAGTTATGGCAAGTTGATCGTATAGTTAGTAGTAAAAAATTGTCTAATATTTTATTATTTCACTCTAATATATTGTTATTATTGAAGAAAGATAAGGTACAAGACTATGAGGAGGCGCTAAAAAAAATTATTAATTTTTTGTTATATGACCATAATGTCCTGATAGAATTGCCCAATGCCAGTTTAGTGAATTTATATAAGAGACTAAAAGATATAAATGATCCTTCTTTGCTTTATAGTAAGATTTTAGTGAAAATATATGAGGAGGCAAAATTTAGGGCCCATGATAATAAAATTAATATTAATGGATATGAACTTTTTAAATTATTTGAAAGTTATAATACAATATTACATCAGATAGAAAATGCTGAATTTGCTATAGTAGAAAAATTTTTATTAAAGAGAAGTGCTTTTTTGCATGAAGTGTTAATTAACATTACTAAACATATTGACTCTATCATAATTACCTCGGTCACTAATAGTCCTGAACTATCTTATATTTTAAGCCATATTAGAAAGGCACTGACTCAAAATATTCAAAATGGTCATACTATTTCTTTAATGATTTCTTCTCTAGAATCAAAATTAACGGCTAGTATTCACAATAAAGTCATCCGAAGATATGGGGCCTTGGATAGTTTTACTAAAAATTTATTAAAAAATAGGTATCAACTTTTATTTAACAATATCATTGCGTTGAATGAAATCAATATAAATAGTTCTGCGTTTATTCAACGCACCATAATACAGAAAATTGCTTCGGATTATAGAGATTATAAGATAAATGTTAACTCCGATTCAACTCTTAGAGTAATTCATAATGAACGGGAAGAAATATTAAAGCAATTATCTGAGATTAATTTTATCGAATTGTTTCAGGATAGATATTTAAATAAGATGTCTAGCTTAAATTTTAAGAAATATGCTAGAAAAGAAAATACTCAAACTCCTGGAGCATATGTTAAACTTATTATTCAAATATTATTGAATAATTTTACTGTTGCTCAATTACAAGCTTTGATGCAATTCTTACTGGATGGTCATTTCGTGACAATTCATTCTATAGTAAAACAAGAATTATTACTGCAGGTAAAAAAACGTATGACTCTGGGGAAAATATTATACTATATATTTACTAGAAGGAAGGATGAAATTACTATGCTTAACAATATTAAGAAGTCTTTAAATGCGTCTTTATAATAGATTTGTTATTAGCTATATAATGTTGTTTTCCCCGATAATAGCTAACGGTCAAATAATTAAGTTTACGAATTTAGTCCAAGTAAAAGAGGACTATAATGCTTTATTGTCAGACTATTCTCCTCAAGATATTTTAATAATATTTGAAGTCAAAAATGCTATCTTTAAACCATTATTTACTTCCGAAAAGTCATTCAACAGTAAAGAATTAAATCAAGTAAAAACAATTAGAGTAAATCCTTATGAGACCAAATAATTTAATAACCTCCTTAAATCATTATAGAAGAGGGCAGTTAACAATAGATTTGTTTCATAAGTTAAAAAATCCCTCAGGGCTTTTAGGAAAAACGAAGCCGAGCCAAGCTGTGTGCATGAGACTAAGTAAGGAAGAAGGGAGGCAAATTGTGCCGACACAATCACCAGCTAGATCGATTTATGTAGGAAGTCTAATATTATTCAGCTGGATAATATTAAATATAAATATTGGCTTTGCGGAAATGTTATCCACTTATTCTATCAATTCAGAGCTAATCAATAATTTATTGCCAAAAATTGATAAAACTAGCTTAGTGTTAATTAGTATTGATAATACTATAATTAAGCCTAAATCTAAAATGTTTAATTATGGTAGTGCCTATAGAGGTTTTATTGAAGAGTTAAGGGCTGCCGCCAAATATGCGCCTTTTATGGCCAATGAAGCTATTGCTAAGCTAATAGTGCAACGCCAAATGATACTGGTAGAGAAAGAGTGGCCCCATTTTATAAATCAGCTGAAAGCTACGGGTGCATTAGTTTTAGGTATTATTAAAGTGAATCCTGCTTGTAAACAGATTAACAATTTTCCGGCATGGCAATACCAGCAGCTAAGTAATTTAGGGATCAAATTTACTGAGAAGGTTAATAATAAGGAAATATTTAGGTTTGAGGAAACCAATATCAATTCTCCCTTGTTCTACCAGGGCATAATTTTTACTAGTACTATTAGCCACGCGGCTACTCTTGAACAATTTCTTAGCATCATACATCTTCCCTTGAAGAATATTATATTTTTTGATAGTGTGGAATCTGAAATAAAAGCAATTAATTACCTACTTAGAACAGTAGATTTAGATTATTATGGGGTAGAATATTTAGCCATTACTAATATAAGTGATACTTCTTCTCCTGAGGTGATGCAGTTTCAACAGCAAAGATTATTAAAAACAGGAGAATGGCTGGAAGATGAGGTGGCTCAGAAACTGATGAAATCGGAATAGGACGCAAGAGCTAAGCTTATGTTTTCCAATGCATCCGGCGGATTAGTTTAGTAGGGTGTGGTATATCATAAGTTAGTAAGGTGGTACTCAATGGATTTTAAGTTGGATTTTATTTTAAAGGGTGAGTGCGCAGAGCGTATAGCTTAGAAGCTTAGATCAATATAGACATGCACACATGGACACACATATAAGGTCAGTACCTTAACGTTTTATGCTATAAAATAGTATGTGAGCATAGCTAAACCCCCGATAAAATCAGAAAATGTAGTTCTGCGAGCGAAAATGCTTCTAAAATCTACTCATGACATAAGACATGTTGTTCACAGAACCAAGAAAAGAGCTAATTGGTATTATTTTTTAGTAAGATTTGACAATATTGCTTTTTTAATAATTTTATACATTATTACTGTCACTACACTAGCAGGCACTACCCGCACAAGCACTGGTAAACAACTTACCAATTTACTCCAAGGTATTAAGTTACTAATCTTAGTAGTCGCTACATCTACTACTTCCTGACCTGAGCTTTTCAAAGCATTAAAAGTTTTATACCTATTCTTATATTGGGAATAGCACCGTAAACTTTCAATCAACATTGCAACTATCACTGACAAAGTACCACCGCTCATTAAAATAATAATATTTGAATTATCTGGAAAGTAGAAATAAACATAATTCGCTGCTATCAGTAGCACTACCCCAATAACATTTAGGGCATATACAGTACGTTTAGTACACGACTCTTGTTGTTCTACAACGTATGGCCTTAGCCATTCAACTAATAAAGCTTTAAACATTGAATTTATGTCCATTATTTAATAAAGAAAGCCAGTAAAATACCTGCACCAAAAGCATAGGCTAGATTTCTTACTGGGTGACTGCGGGTAGAAGCACATATATCAATTAGTGCATCTTGTCCTTTTTCCACACCTTTATTTTTGAATGACGACATAACAGTACTTAGATTATCAAACTGCTCTGACATAATATCACTAGATTTATCCTTAATATTTCCTAAACGGGTCACTAAACTTTCTATATCTTTTTTTATACCTTCAACGTCTTCTTTAGCAGATTTAGTATGCATATCATTCACGGCAAGACTCCTTGTCTAGATTTATTTAATTTTTCTCCTCGTATACAATATAATACATCGAGGTAATAATAGTTTCAATCTTTTTTTAAGACTATTAATAAAATTAAATATAAGATTCTATAGAAAATATATAAGGAGATAAAAATGACCCCATCAATCATTTATACTGTAGAAAATCTCAGTCAAGCTCGGGAATTTTTGCTAAAATTTTCAGATCCTATTGTGTTAATTAATAAAAGAGGTAGTACAAGATATTATGGTATCTTAATTCTAGATTATATATTTAAAAAGCTCCTTAAGGAATTTCCACAAATTAACAAAATTATTATTCATGTAGGAGATGATCACGCAGCTTTATTTAGTGCAATTCGTCTTGGTTATAAAAATATAATTTATACAGGTGAATCGGAGGCAGCAAAAAATTTTCTTAACAATAATACCGGTTACAATTAAAATATTATACTTACTTTCCATAATATAGATTATAGAACAATTTGTTTGGTCTATATCTGGTTTATTGAATAACTTTACCTGCATAATTCATTAGACTTCTTTCGAAACTCTACTGGTGATAGTAATTTGAACAATGAATCTAGGTTCAAATCCTCACGTTTACAAAATTTTTTAGGCCCTTTTTTGGCACGTTTTTCCGCAAATATAGATAAATTTTTTGAAATAATGGACTATTGACTTGCAAAATTCACCACCTGCTCAAAAAGTCTACTAAAAAATTTGCAACACAACCTAGTTATAAAATTACACAAGGACAACATTCATAGGATGTATGCCTCTCCTCATCGCCCCCAGTAATAGTGCCTAAAGGCACAACCACTGGTGAGATCGGTTCTATAGCAACAGGCATATCTGCCATCATATGGTAATTACTATCATTTATTACAGTTAATAACTCTAATATTGTTTTTCCTCTTGTAGATGGTACAGCAAAGAATTTATTAATAGCAATAAATTCTTGAGATGGACCAATAAGTTTATTACAAAATTCTCTTGCGGCATCAAAGTTTTTTGCAGATAACATTATCTCTGGTGGAATTTTTCCTATATCCTTAATATATTTGGCTACTGCTTTTACTTTATCCACCGCTTGCACCCCGATACTGAGTTTGTTACATTTGCCTCCTTGAAGTTTTCGGTTAAGCTCAAAGAAAAATTCAGCAAAGTATGAATCTTTAGGGACCCCTATGCCATAAAAAAACATTGAGATAATGCGGTAGCTGCTTTGGGATGGCCTAAAACTAAAGCAGAGAACAAATCATTAGCTATATCTTGTTGTTCTATTCGCTGTTGTGCAGACGTTAAATGCTTTAATTGTTCTTTTGTATCCATGGCTCTTGCAAAATATTGCTGCGCAGTAGCAATTACTTCTTCTGTGTTGTTCATAAATATTCCATGTTTGAACTATAAGCTGATTATGAGATAGTAATTTTATTATATCATCTAAATTATTTTGTGCTAAGCAATTTAAACTAAAAATGGATTTTATATAAAACTCTGACTTATATCTTGAATTTGCTATATCTTTCTGGTATGAATAACTTCGGATAGGTGTCCGAGTGGTTTAAGGATCTAGTCTTGAAAACTAGCGTACGGGCAACCGTACCGTGGGTTCGAATCCCACCCTATCCTCCATGTTCCTACGAGGCTTTCACCATTTTTGTCACCATTGATGACTAAATTAGCGTATTACAATAATTTGACAGTTTAATTTTAGTTTTGACCAAATTTTATCAGTAGTATAAATTGGCCAGCCAGTAGATAACGCTAAGGATATACAAGCCCTATCTCCTAAAGATAAACCAAATTCTTGAGTACATCTTCTCAAGCGCCCAATTTCTACAGCCTGATTAAAGTCTAAAGGAATAATTTGATTAATCATCGTATGAACCATTTCTTTACTTTCTTCAGGGCTAATATCAAGTCTTTTGTCTAACTCTGCTATTACTTCCGCTACATTAACTGTTGACATGGCAGAAGACGGTAATACTGGTTCTATTAATTCTGCTCCTGGTTCTAAATTAAGTAAGGCTAAAATAGCTGAAGCATCTAATACACACTTACTCATTATTGTATTCTTCCAATCTACTCTCTTTTAGAGAATTCACTAATGAAATATTATTTTTATTACGAGATTTGATAAATGACTGAAATTTATGCACCATATTTTTTATAGGAATTATTTTTAACTCTTCACTCAGTACTAGCATCAGTTGATCTCCTGAGGAAATCGCACAGTGTTCACGAATTTTAGCCGGTATTATTAATCTACCATTTTCTCCAATAGTAACTTTATATTCTAAGTACATATTTTTAATATTGACCATTAATAATAACTATACATTAAATTTTCCAACGCATAAATTCATATTATATTAAAAGCTTAAAAAACACAAAGAATATATAATTACCATAAATTAAGTATTTGAACAACTAATAACTTTGTGTGTATCGTGGTTCTGAAATTGTTCACTACGGCCCACTCAGGTAACGAGTGGTGGTTTTCAGCATTGTAGCGGTATCAGTAAATTTATCGTCAGCCCCCTCATAAGTTTCAAATAAATATTACAATTGTTTTAATAAATTTTTATAACTTTTTGTTATAAAAAAATAAATATGGTAGTATTTAGTTACTAATATTTAATAACTAAATTAAAGGAGGTTTTTTATGTCTAAAGCACCAGAATCAGGATCCCCTTCTACAATGCGTAGTATCACTAGATATATAGAATGGCAATCCTCTAATTTACTTACAGGTGAAGGATTAGATAGAGAGGAACATAATGCATTGTCACCTTTTCAAGCAACTAGGGGTATGGGTCCTGATCATACTGAAAGTATTGGTTTAACTTTACTCAAGATGACCAATCCTTTTCACAGTATTACTGTGAATAGTAGTGGTAACGGCCCCCATGGTGACTCGGTTGATATTAGGTTTATAAATAATTATACTCATAACCCTGTACAATTGATGGTCACACCAGCAGTAAAAGAACTATCTATAGGTTCCATGTATTCTCCAAATAAGGATGGGCCAATAGAAATACATGTAGATGCTGCTAGTAACGACCGATTAAAACTTTTTTTAGTAGGTACATATGATGCCCGGCTATGTTAGCATCTAACATATCAGTGTTTGTAATTATTAATTGGGCATCTAAGCTAGTTCTGCAATTACCTACTATGTCTTCCATCATTTAGGTATGTAATCTCTTTCTTGTATTTCAGAGCAGTCTTGTTTATTATATTCCTTTACGTTAAATTCAGATATTCCTTTACATTAAACTCAGAAGAAAACTTGACAAAAATAATACTTCAAGTAATTTGGTTTTTTACACCTATAGTTTATTAGGTATCAAACGCATTATTATGGTAACAGGTAAAATTAAGATATGGCCTCTTTAAAATACAAGCGAGTGTTACTAAAAATTTCAGGGGAAGCCTTAATGGGGGGGCAGCGGTATGGCCATGAATATTCAGAAATTATCAGAATAGCTGAAGATATAAAAGAAGCACTACAGCTTGGTGTTGAGATTGGGATTGTGGTAGGAGGGGGTAATATCTATCGTGGCACAGATGGGCAATTTGGTATGGAACGAGCAGCAGGTGACTATATTGGTATGCTGGCCACAGTAATCAATGCGTTAACTTTACAAAATATTATGGAAAGCCTAGGGGTATTTACTAGAGTGTTATCAGCAATACCAATGATGAGTGTGTGCGAGCCTTATATTCGTCGTAAGGCGAAAAGGCATATAGAAAAAGGCAGAGTAGTAATCTTTGCAGGAGGTACTGGTAATCCGTTTTGTACTACTGATAGCGCTGGTGTATTACGTGCCATTGAGATGAACTGCGACTTATTATTAAAAGGCACTAAAGTAAACGGAGTATATGATGCGGATCCTACCCAATATCCTAATGCTACTAAATATGATACTATAAGTTATGCTAATCTTTTAAATAATAACTTAAAAGTTATGGATATTGCAGCTATAGCTGTGGCGAGGGAAAATAACTTGCCAATAATAGTATTTTCTATTAAAGAAAAAGGTAATTTTGCAAGAATACTACAAGGGCAAGGAGACTATACTAAAATTCAAGCAAATTAGTATGCTACTTACACAGCTAAGCTATAGGGCTTTTTATATAGTCAATTAATATAAACTATGGACGTGCTCGCTCGTTGCTCTACCAACGTATCTTCTCAGCTTCGCACCTCTGCCAGCGTCCCTAATTTATCTTATATTGATGACTATAACAAATTAAATTTAGTGACTATTTATAGAGAGGAAAATGATGGATAACACGATATCTAAAGATTTACGAATAAAAATGGATAATTCGATGAAAGTGCTAGATCATGAATTACAAGGCTTGCGAACTAGTAGAGCTTCTATTAACTTACTGGATCCGGTGCAAGTAGAAGCATATGGGAGTAAAGTGCCTTTAACACAAGTAGCCAGCCTATCCACTCCGGAGGCACGAACTCTTGTAGTACAGGTGTGGGATAAATCTATGGTAAAAGTGGTAGAAAAATCTATTGTTGAAGCAAATCTTGGCCTTACGCCCTCCTCTGATGGCCAGTTAATCAGAATGACTATTCCTCTTCTTACTGAGCAACGACGTAAAGAGCTGGTAAAATTGGCCTATAAATATGGTGAAAATTCTAAAATTGCTCTACGTAATATTAGACGAGATGGCAATGAAGATCTAAAAAAATTAGAAAAAGATAATAGTATTACCAAAGATACTTATCATCAACTATCTGAAGAAATACAAAAACTAACTGATGAATATTCTAATAAAATAGATTTACAAGTTAAGCAAAAAGAACAGGAGATATTGACTATTTAATATAATTAATTAGTGTATACTCAAATTAATTTGTTAGGCAATTAGATGATTACAGAGGAAGAATTAAAAAAAATAGCAAAGTTAGCAAAATTTCAATTAACGCAAGAGGAATTAGATATGTATGCTAACCAATTATCTAATATTATGGAGATGATAGATATTTTTAAAGAAATAGACTGCGATAATGTTGAACCCTTAACTTCTGTTTGTCCTATGGGTCAACGAATGCGTAAGGATGAAGTAGAAACATGTGATATTTCCGAGCAATTATTTGCTAATCTGCCTGAAGAAAAAGCTGGGCTTGTGCGAAAAATAAAATGTTATGTCGTACCAAAAGTAGTGGAGTAATAAAATATAATATATGTCAGATATAAACAAACTAACTATAGCGCAAGCTCTTAATGCTTTAAAAAATAAGGAATTTACCTCGACTGAGTTAACACAAGCTCATATTGCAGAAATGCGAAAACAAAAAGAATTAAATGCTTATATTACTGAAACAATAGATATCGCTATAGAGCAAGCTAAAAATTCCGATCAAAATTATATTAATGGGGTGGCAAGACCATTAGAAGGCATCCCTATAGCTATAAAAGATCTATTCTGTACTAAAGGGATCTTAACCACTGCGGCATCCAAAATGCTAAGTAATTTTATTCCTACTTACGATGCTACTGTGAGTTATAAACTGCAAGATAATGGCACCGTAATGTTAGGCAAAGCTAATATGGATGAGTTCGCTATGGGTTCAGCTAATATTACCAGTTATTTTGGTCCCGTAATTAGCCCCTGGAAAGCCATAGACGCTCCTGGTACTCCCTTAGTGCCTGGTGGTTCATCCGGTGGTTCCTCAGCAGCAGTAAGCGCATTTCTAGCTATGGCGGCATTAGGTAGTGATACTGGAGGTTCTGTACGCCAGCCCGCTAGTTATACAGGAACTGTAGGGTTTAAGCCAACCTACGGCCGTTGTTCTAGATATGGGATGATAGCCTTTGCTAGTTCCCTTGATCAAGCTGGGATATTAACTAGAACAGTAGAAGATGCTGCTTTAATGTTACAGGCAATAATGGGATTTGATGAGAAAGATTCGACTTCGGTCAATTCTTCTGTACCCGAATTACAATCAGCTTGTCAAAAAAGTATCAAAGGGGCCAAAATAGGGATTCCTTTAGAACTTATGCAGCAAGAGGGAGTGCATCCAGATATTATTAGAATGTGGGAAAAGACTATTGATATTTTGACGCATGAAGGAGCAGAAATGATTGATATTTCCCTGCCCTATTCTAAATATGCTTTAGCTGCTTATTATGTTATAGCGCCTGCTGAAACTTCCTCCAATTTATCACGATATGACAGTATAAGGTATGGGCTGCAGGTAGAAAACCAAGTGACATCTATAGATCAAATGTATGAACAAATTAGGACCACTGGTTTTGGTGCAGAAGTTAAAAGGCGTATTATGATAGGCACATATTTACTTTCTTCATCATTTATAAATGACTATTACCTGAAAGCCCAGAAAATACGTTATTTAATTGCCAATGATTTTAAGATGGCCTTTAAAAAAGTAGAGGCGATAATTTTACCTGCCACACCTACTGAGGCTTTTAATTTAGGAGAAAAACAGGATAATCCAGTAACAATGTATTTAAATGATTTATTTACTATTCCGGCTAGCCTTGCGGGTTTGCCATGCTGTTCTGTACCGGTGAGCTTGTCCCCTCGTGGTTTACCTCTGGGGATGCAGATAATAGGTAAACCCCTAAATGAATATGATACTCTGCGAGTAGCCGCTGCTATAGAACGGGGTGTACAGGATATAAATTTTGCTTATACAAGGTAATTTTATCATTTACAAAAACTTATTTACCATACATAATTCATATATTAGGATTTAAAATGTCTTACATTATTGGCAATACAGGGACATGGGAGTATGTAATAGGAGTAGAAATTCATGCGCAAATCTCCTCTAAGTCTAAGCTTTTTTCTTCTAGTTCAACTGCCTTTGCAGCGGTTCCTAATTCTCAAGTCTCTTTAATTGATGCCGCTATGCCAGGGACTTTACCAGTATTAAATGAATATTGTGTTCATCAAGCAATTAAAACAGGACTTGGGCTTAATGCTAGCTTTAATTTACACTCACGCTTTGACCGTAAAAATTATTTTTATCCTGATTTACCCGCTGGCTATCAAATTTCGCAATTCTACACTCCAATTGTGCAAGATGGGTACTTAGATATCGCAACAGCAGAGAGAGGTTTGCAAAGAATCCGGATTAACAGATTGCATTTAGAACAGGATGCAGGAAAATCTATTCATGATCAATCGCCTTATTATACTTTTATTGATTTGAATAGAGCTGGTATAGGGTTAATGGAAATTGTTACTGAACCTGACCTGCGATCTCCGGAAGAAGCAGCAGAATTTGTTCGTAAACTTAGAACTTTACTACGTTATATAGGAAGTTGTGATGGAGATATGGAAAAAGGTTCCTTGCGTTGTGATGCTAATGTCTCTGTTAGGTTGCCGGATGCCAAATTAGGAGTAAGGTGTGAGATTAAAAACTTAAATTCTATTCGTAATATCATGCGTGCTATTGAGTTTGAAGCAAACAGACAAGTAAGTTTAATTGAAAGCGGTCATATAATACTACAAGAGACCAGATTATTTGATGATAATACTGGTGAAACTAGGAGAATGCGGTTAAAAGAAGAATCCCATGATTATCGTTATTTCCCTGATCCAGATCTATTACCTTTAATTATATCTGAGGAATTGATTGATCACTTAACTACAGAATTGCCTGAACTGCCAGATGAGAAAATTGAAAGGTATAAAGAAGCATATGGTTTAAGTAATTATGATGCAGAAGTGCTAGCAGCAGATGAGCTCGTCACCCAATATTTTGAGGCAGCAGCCCCACTATGCAGTCCTAAAATATTGGCTAACTGGATTATTAGTGAATTATTTGGACAACTGAACAAATATTCAATGAATTTAAGTGAATGCAAAATTACTCCTCAAATGCTAGCACAAATGGTAAAATTAATAGAAGAGGGAGTAATTTCTGGCAAAATTGCCAAAATAGTGTTTGAAACCATGTTTGAAACTGGCCAAAATGCCCAAGATATTATAAAAGAAAAAGCCTTAGTTCAACTATCTGACCCTACCATTTTATCTAGTATAATTGATGAAATATTATTAAACAATTCGGGAGCTGTGAACGATTATAAAAATGGTAAAGACAAATTGTTTGGCTTTTTTGTAGGTCAGGTAATGAAAAAAACTGAAGGTAAAGCAAATCCTACTTTAGTGAATAGCTTATTACAGGATAAACTGCAATAAATTTATTATTGTGAAAGAGTCACTTAAAATATTAGGTATTGAGTCTAGTTGTGATGATACTGGCGTTGCCATAGTTACCGCAAGCAGAGATATTTTATCAAATATCGTTATCTCTCAAAATAAAGAACATGCGTTATTTCAAGGAGTAGTGCCTGAAATTGCTGCCAGGTCTCACTTGCATAATTTAGAAAAAGCACTGGCTGCTGCGTTAAGAGAGTCAGGATTTACTCTGGCAGAAGTAGATGGCATTGCGGCTACTACTGGTCCTGGTTTAATTGGCGGAGTGATAGTTGGCTCAATGTTTGGTAGAACTCTTGCTAGCGTATTAAACAAGCCATTTATTGCGGTTAATCATCTTGAAGGGCATATACTAACCTGTCGGTTAACTAATGATACTCATTTTCCCTATTTACTCTTATTAGTCTCCGGGGGTCATAGCCAATTTATTGCGGTCCAGAAGCTAGGCAAGTATAAAATTTTAGGCCAAACGATCGACGATTCTGTGGGAGAGGCATTTGATAAAGTAGCAAAAATGCTAAATTTACCCTTCCCTGGGGGGCCAAAAATTGAAGCACGAGCACAATTTGGTAATCCCTATCAATATACTCTACCTAAACCAATTATTAATCAAAATAATTGTAATATGTCCTTCTCTGGCTTAAAAACGGCAGTACGTATGTTAATATCGAAATTAGAGCCTATAGGAGAGCTGGAAATTAATGATATAGCTGCCAGCTTCCAGTATGTGGTAGGAGAAATCCTATCCGCCAAAATGCATCATAGCATCGCTATGTATGAAACATTTATGCACGAGTCTATTTTACCTCACAAAACCTTTGTGATAGCTGGCGGGGTAGCCGCTAATCACTATTTGCGTACTATCCTAAAAGCACAAGCAGAGAAGCTAGGATACCAATTTGTAGTCGCTCCTCCACAATTATGCACGGATAACGCTGCTATGATTGCTTTTGCTGGGCTAGAGAGATTACAAAATAATCTCACTAACCCTTTAAGTTTCTGCCCTAGAGCAAGATGGAGCTTGGAAGAATTATAATTTTCCTGGTTATACCCCCCTTCTCCCGTTCCCCTTGCTAGAAGTGGAGGGTGAAGATGCACTGCTTCTCCGCCCTGTCTCTTTTGCAGCATGGGGGCCTTCCTGGACCCGGGTAGGAGGAGTACTCGTAGGACTTTCATTGCGTTTTGGCTTGGGAGATGGTTTGATCTGATTGTACTGAATAAATTTTCCTATGTTCTGCAATACGCCCTGAGGTAACGTAACCAAACTGGGTTCCCCCTCCTTCCACGGCACACCTTTTTTCGCTTCAGTTTCAGTACCTTCAATAGCTTTACTAATACCTAAACGTTCAAGCCAATTCTCTCTCATGTAATGATTTAACGTATTTATCGCCTGTGGAGCATTAATATGAGCGTTTTTCTCTCTTATTTTTGTAACTAACAAATTATGTTGACTCTGATTAATCTCTTGAAACTGCGATAACTCCACAATCGACAATTTTTCACCGTTTTTATGACGAATAACATTATCAGCTGCTACATTTGCTTTTTCTATAAATGGGTTCAATACTTACCACCCGACTGAATATTTATAGAGCCATAATTTAGGTATTTCAGGTAGGTTGAGAGCGGCATGTAATAAGAATCTTAAGCCCTGTTTAAATAGTGATATTGTGGATCTATAAAGTTTTTTTTGAAGATATAGCCCCAGTAGAGATAGCCCAAAATAAAGCAACAGTCAGTACTAAAATAAGACGTTCAATCCTATCTTCATGCTGTAAATGTGTTTTGGTTATAGAAAATCCTCGTGATTTAAAATCAGAAAACATACATTCTATGCCCCATCTCATCCCATAATCAAGTACTCTGTATTTTGATGGTAGGCAATCCATAGCAATAATCCACGGCTCTTTGCAACCAGCTTCTTGTAAAATACCTATATTAGTTGTAACATTGGTATTGTGAAAAGTTTGATTTTCTAAAGATGTCAGCTTCATATTGACTGCATCACCTGTAGTGATTTCCCCTCCTTCTTGCATCAGTATAAGATTAGATTTAAGTCTTACTCGATAGCTCCATCCAAGAGATTGACATAAATTAATTAACGAGTGTGTACCATAAAACCGATTGGCTGCAAGCAAGATCTTAACACCTTCAGGTATCATTTTAGCTACATCCTTGATTAATGATTCTTGCACCTCAAAGCCAATGGCTCCTTGAGTTTTTTCAACCTTCCATGCAATTGGCATGGCTCTTTCACCAACTCTCAACGAAATCATCAAACATTCAAAATTAGTGGATATTTTACTTTGGTCCAATATCAATATAGCAGTCTTTTCTTTGCTAGCGGCCATCGTAATTATTTCCGGAACAAAACCATGCATAACCGGCTTAGGTTCTATCAAACAGTTAGATAACAATCTACTAATATACCTTTCTTTCGATTTAACATCTCCTGTCTTACGGGGCAATACCGCAATCCACTCTCCACTATTGACGCTGCTACAGCTTAATGCAGATGCTGCCAAATCAGCAATCCCACTTATATGCGACTTATGCAAACCAGTAACTCGACTACCTAAATCCTCTTCAATTACCTTTGCTATATGAGCTACTCCTCCAGTAAATATTCGCATCTTATTCTCCAATGATTATTATATTTGGAGATCATATTATCACGCTTTTTTACTTCTAGCAATTTAAGTCGGGTGGTAAGGTCTATACCACTCTCCCTTAGTAAGGATGTCACCACCTCAGTAGGCATGTGATTGTCGTGGACGATGGAGCGACACTGATCCCATAAGTTAAAAACCTTATCCGTCCTCTCAGTGTTCTTTATTTGTTCTAATATTCCTTTAATCTCCTCATATGCCATAATATTACCCTCACTATATTTGTTATCTACCTTTAAACTCCCTTCAGAATTGAGTATAGCATAACAGCCAGAGAAAATATTAAAATATTTTAACCTTTGACAAAATCTAAGTCGACATAGGATTCGATTCCATCAATTTTGCCACGATCAGAATATTACCAAAAAGCCCACCCTTTATTTTGCCATGTAGTGGGGATTTGTGGGTCTTGAGGAAGGTTATTAGGGTCATGCCAAGCTGCTATCCATAAAGGATATTTACTAAAATCATACTCTTGCCAATGCACCTTTTGTTCCCAGTAATTATTACTACAATAAATGTATATATTGCTAAATTGCTTGCTTTCCAGAACTTGTAGTAACTCATAAAGGTTATGAGCTATTTGATCAGCGGTAGCACGTTCATTTCCTTGTTGTTCTACATCAATAGCTAATATGTCTTTCTCGACATTAAAGCCACACTGTTTTAACACATTGCTGATATTAATGCCTTGGGCGACAGGGGTGCTTGATAATGCTTTAAAATAATGGTATGCTTTAGGCTGAATGCCGTTTTCTTGAGCTTTGGCCCAGTTATATAAAAATTTATGGTCTTGAATAGTAAAACCTTCGGTAGCCTTAATCATCGCATGCTTAATCCCGGCATTTTTTACTTTCTGCCAGTTAATATCTCCTTGATGCCATGATACATCAATAGCTTTTTCATATTTAATCATATATAAACTTTAAAATCTGGTGTTAATCTTAAATGTAATTATTTGTTCCCTTATTTATTCTGCTTCTTGACTGCTTTCAGCTTTTGTTTGGGTTTCTAACAATTTACTCTTTTGTTCTAGTGAATTAAGAAAAAAGTAGCTAAATGCCAAAAAAGCAATTAAAAGAGGTATAACTACAAATATAATCGCTTTAAGTTTTTTAGCGGACTCTTCTTGATCTAAACGTTTTTCTCTTTCTCGATCTGTTTCTCTTGATTCAGTTGTGATATGAGTATTGGTTTTCCTTTCCATTGTTCATCCCTCTTTAGTAGCGTATGTTTTGGTTTTACAATAGTTGTACTACTATTACAAGCAATAAACATAAAACTGGCTGGCTTATACATTAAAAATATTAAGAGGTGTTTAAAAGTTAATAGTTGAAGCGTGATTCCACCTTGTGCTGTTAATAACCATAGGAGATATACTGTAATAGAATTTTATCCACAGAAGTATGTAACATGTTAATAATTATCGTCGGATTAATTCCTAGATAAATAATGATAGTACAAAGGGGAGCAATCGCTAATATTTCATAGTAAGTTAAGTCTTCCATTTTGCTTACATTGTCATTATTCTCGTGTCCCAGCATAATGTCTTTATATAATTTTAGCATATAGATTGCCCCTAAAACTATACCTAGAGCAATAAAAAAACCTATCACCATATTAAATTTATAAATACCTACAATACTAAAAAATTCACCTATGAAACCGCTAGTGCCAGGTAACCCTATCGAGGCTAGTGTTGAGATCATAAAAAAAACCGCCAGGATAGGCATTCTATTAGCTACTCCCCCATATTTTGATATTTCCTTGGTATGTAGTCTATCATATAAAGTACCAATGATCAAAAATAGTGCTGACGCTACTATACCATGACTAAGCATTTGATATATTGCTCCTTTAATTCCTTCTTCTGTAAGACTAAAAATTCCTCCAGTTACATAACCCATATGAGCTATTGATGAATAAGCAATCATCTTCTTCATATCTTTTTGAGCTAGCGCTACAAGAGAACTATATATTACAGCAAATACACTGAGCACTAATACATAAAATGCAAATTCTTTAGATATAATTGGAAACATTGGTAATAACACCCGTAAGAAACCATAGGCGCCAAGCTTTAGTAATATGCCGGCCAAAATAACCGATCCCGCAGTGGGAGCTTGAACGTGTGCATCAGGAAGCCAGGTATGAAACGGCAACATCGGAATTTTGATGGCAAAGGCTACAAAAATTGCTACCCATAATATTTTTTGTATTGATACGGGAAATAAGGGTACTAAAACATTAAGGCTTACTATATTAAAACTATGTAATTGACTATAGATATACATTAATGATAGCAAGAAAAATACAGAACCAAAAAATGTATAAAGAAAAAACTTTAAAGCTGCGTAAATCCTATTTTCCCCTCCCCAAATTCCTATAATGAGATACATAGGAATGAGGATAATTTCAAAAAATAAGTAGAATAATAATAAATTCATAGAAGCAAACGCCCCTATGCAAAAAGCTTCAATTAATAAAAAACAAAGTAAAAACTCTTTAATATATTTTTGTATGGTAAATATACTAGCTATGATACAAAGGAAGGTCAAAAAAGCGGTTAATACAATAAAAAATACCGAAATACCATCAACTCCAACATGAAATTCAAGTCCTATCGCTGGAATCCAACTATATTGCTCAATAAATTGATAATTATAAGAGCTATTATCAAATTGTATTAATAAATAAATAGTTGATAATAAAGTCAGAAGCGAGCTTAAAACTGCCACATACATGGTATATACTTGCTTATTAGGTGATTTGCTTTGTCCTACAAATAATAGAATATATAAGCCACTTAATAATGGTAGACAAATACTTATTGACAAAATTGGTAGTTCTAACATTCTTCTCAATCCTTAAGACAAATTTTTTAAGTATATTTATTATGAATTTTTATGCACGCGGCGATGCTGGACACTAAAATTTCAAATGGGCTATAGCAAATATATACATAGTATAACATACCGTCACAAGGCCGAGTGCGATCAATAATAATGCAACACCCCATAATAAACTCACTGCTAAGAACCGAATCAATGAACCAGTAATATATACTATAAAACTAAAATAAATAAATATCTTAATAAAACCATTATGCCCAAATCTATTACTAAATTTTTGCTCGATAATATTATATATCCTACGTAATGCAGGTAGCGGATTTACAAAAATTACTGGTTTATTGCGCACGTACAATTGCACAATACTTCCTACTATTATCATAATAGGTGACATCATTATAATAATAGCTAATAACATCATTTTACAAATACCGTATTATATATACTGTAATACACAGCAAAATAAACAATGCCATATGTAAGGTATAATTAAATATATATCCTGTCTGGGATTTACTAACTATTATACTAAAATAATTAGTCAGTTTAGCCAAACCATTGGGTCCAAGCCGATCAAAAATTTGCTGATCAATAATACTGAGTAGTTGACTGAAGGTCGCTAATGGTTTTATAATAATAGACTTATAAATTTCTTCAAAATAATATTGTTTTAATAATAACTGTCTTAAGAAGCCACTTTTTATAGGATTTTTAAATTTATGATATAAGTAAATCCCTAAAATAATACCTATCAATCCTACAATAATTGGTAATAATTTAATCAATAACGGTGGATGTAGCGCTAATTTTTGATAAATATGTACATTGAATATACTATTTCTAAAATACCCGCTTGGTTTATCTATTGACAAGATATAATATCCTATCATTCCCGCAAAAAAACTTCCTCCTGTTAAAAGAGTAAGAGGTAAATTCATAATATTAGGAGCTTCATGCACCTTATGGTCATTTTCTAAACTCAACCGACTTTTACCATGGAATACTAACAAAATAATCTTCATAGAATAAAGGCTGGTTAGTAGAGCAGCAGCAATACCCATAGTAAACACTATTTTTCCTATCCTGCCACTACTATACGCTAGTTCTAAGATAGCATCTTTTGAATAAAACCCAGCTAAGGGATAAATACCTATAAGTGCCAGAGAACCTATTAAAAAATTACAATAAGTAAGCGGCATTTTGTCTTTTAAATTACCCATTTTAAAAATATCCTGCTCATGACAAGCATGAATTACATTACCAGCGGATAGAAATAATAACGCTTTAAAAAACGCATGAGTGACAAGATGAAAAACGCCAGCATTATAAGCAGAAACCCCGCACGCTAAAAACATGTAACCTAATTGACTACAGGTAGAATAAGCAATAATTTTTTTGATATCCTGCTGCATTATGGCAATAGTGGCCGCAAATAAACAAGTAACGCCGCCAATCACTGCCATAAATTGCAGAATAGCAGGGCTATATTCAAATAAATAAGAACATCTAGCGACTAAAAATACTCCCGCTGTGACCATAGTGGCGGCATGGATCAGCGCAGAAACTGGGTTGGGGCCTTCCATTGCTGAAGGTAGCCATATATGGAAACCTATTTGCGCTGATTTGCCCATACAACCTACGAATAATAGTAAACATATTACATCAATCACTAAAGGTTGAAATCCTAATATGCTAATAAATTGTGTATGGGACACCGAATCTACTTTGCTAAAAATAGTTGCAAAATCTAAGGAACCGAAATAAATAATAATAGTAAGAATACCTATTATAAAAGCAAAGTCCCCTACCCTATTTACTATAAAAGCCTTAATTGCAGCTTGATTGGCTATTTCTTTTTTATACCAAAAACCTATTAGCAAATATGAACATAAACCAACCCCTTCCCAGCCAAAAAATAATTGCAGAAAATTATCTGCTGATACTAAAGCTAGCATAAAAAAGGTAAATAATGAAAGAAAAGAGAGAAACCTCACTAATCCTTCATCATTCTCCATATAACCTAAAGAATAAATATGGACCACTGCCGAAACCCAAGTAACCACTATAAACATAATAGCAGTAAGTGGATCTACATAAATAGCCCAATATATTTTTAAATTAGCAATTATTAACCATTTTGCTAAGATAACATGAATAATTTTATTGTTTATACCGGCCTGGTAAAATACTAAGATAGATAGTAACGCTGCTAAAATGATTGCGCCACTGGAGAGGAAAGAAGCATGCTTTTTATTAATAGATCTACAAAACACACCATTGATGATACCAGAAATTAATGGCAACATAACCATTAATATGGCAGCGTTTGTTATCATTTTTATTCCAATATTTAATTACCAAATATTTTATATACCCTCTATGAGCGCAAGAATGGGAACATAGACTAAGGCAATAGCTATTTAAGGAGTATATTTTACACCTATTATTTCTACACTATTAATCGTTGCTCGTCTAGCTTTTGTCTCATGCAAATATACGAAAATTGTAGCATAAATCACGCGCATTCGGGATAATAATTATCTTGAATGCGAATAAAAAGTTAAACACTACCTTTCGAACTGCGCTAATAGTAGCTTTTTGCTGCTTTTAGGGAGCAATTCGGAAGGAGAATAACTATTGGGGAGGATCAAGTATCACGTGATACTCGCTATGTGGGTCATCCTGTCCTGAACCCTGCCCTACACAGGACACTTCTTCTGAGCACAGGTGGGATGGGGAGTAGGCTTCATCCTGTTGTTGTGATGAAGAATAGTGCTTACCTAGTTGCCTCTCTGGGATTTCATAAACTAAAGCCTTATCAGGTGTGACGCTTGGAGGATGAGGGGGCTTTACAGGTTTTGGTGCTAGAGGGGGTCGAGTGCGAGGGGTAGACGGAGCCTCCAAAGGAGGCGCGTCGTATAAGGGTCCCTCCGTGTTCAAATCATCCTGTCCATGGTCCTTAGGGATTATCGGATGTTTGATAACGGTCGGAGGACTCTTTTTGTATTTGCTTTTAGCTATTTTACGGTAGGGGTCCGGCTTCAAGGCTTTAAGTGTAGGAGCATTGCTGGAAACAGGAGGAGCATATGAACAACTAGGTTGCTGGTCAGGGGATAACTTATTTGCGTTGGAGGGCTGCTTCCTGACAGTAACTATCTGCTGCGGCTTGATTGGTGTTGTAGGGGGCAGAGGCGGTGAGAAGTTAGGCGGTTGGTTCCTATTTGGGTAAAGAGTAGACGGTCCTGGGTTAATAGTGTTAGTCTGTGCTAAGAGCTCATGGTGCTCGTTAACATTTGCCTCCTTATCGGGATTAGGGTATGGAGACGATATCTCAGATTTCATAATTTTTTTACAATGTCGCTCCGCTACGGGGGAGGAGGTGGATGGAAATAGTATGTTTGTAAGGTTTGTTAAGAAACTCTTTTTGGGTGCAACAATAGGCAAAAGGAGAGGTGGGGGGGGGTAGCTGAGGATCATGCTCCCCCTCATGCTCTTGGGGCTCTTCCTCTGGCATCACAACAGAAAAAGAATGGCCAAATTGGCCTCGTGGCCTGCTTGAAAGCTTAGTAGGTAGATTTGGATTTTCGGGCTCATGAGCAGTAGGAGTATCACTCATCCTTGGTATTGGTAGACTAATCTTTGGCCGAGAGGTGAGGGCAGCGCCATCCAGTCTATCACCCTGCTCCTGCTCCCCTCTCTGGTGATGGCAATATAATACTAGCCTCCAGATTATAATCCCTACCGGCACTAATAACAAAAAGCATAAGTAGTAGAGAGCAGAGTTTGTAGTATTAGCTACCTCATCGCTAGCGGGGGTAAAATTATTATGGTGATCAGAATATACACTCGCTTCTGGATGATTATTCTTTACTGTGGTAGCAACATATTGGGGGATAGGGTCATTATTAGCGGCGAGTTCTGTATTTTGATGATTCCGGGTATTGGTAATTCCCCCTACACTATTGTCCGTGCTGGTATTCTTACAGCCTGCCGCAATCAGTCCCTGCCGGAAGCGATCTGTTGGTATATTACGGTTCAGTAGTATATACTGATTCCAATTTGATTCACAACGAAAGATAGTCTCTTGTTGCCCCTGCACACGTAGTATGACTTTAATAGGTCCCTCAAAATCTTGATACTGAAGATCTGTCAATTGACAATTTGCGCTATTACATGAAGCCAGTACAGAATTAGGAGGTGGATTTTTTACAGTATGCGAATGGTGCGCATCAGATATGGTTGGGTCATTATTAACTGTAGTACAGCTCTTTAATGTAGAGAGAATTTTATCACGAGATTCGCTATACTTCCTTCCTCCCATTGTGTGAAGCCAGGCCATTAGTTTTGGGTCTTGATTACAGTTTAGTGTCGTTATTTGCTCCTCATCTGACACTAAAACGATTGGATAATCTTTAGAATTACTGTGTAGAGGAACATTAAAAAATATACAGTTTTGCTGAGTATTACATGTGATTACTATGTCAGGTTTTTTTGAGACAGGGGCCTTAGTACTTGGAAGAGGCGGTATTACTGGGGGATGGGAGCATGGGGGCCATGGGTTATAGGGATCACATGGGGGCAGATCTTTAACAAAAGCTGCAGTATCTCTCGATTGTAAAGCTTTTCTATTGTCTGACCTCTTGGTTCGTACTTTTTCGATATAATCCTTCATCAAGTCCTGAAATATTTTAGAGGATTCTAGTGGTGATTGTTGGAATAATGTAAAATAATCAAATTCTTGCTCCTGTTCTTTTAGATATGAATCAAATTTAGTATTAATCACGTTAGTCTGGGGTAGATTAGGGACAGAGAGATCAGCAGTTTGTGGATTCTTAGATAAAGCGTTTGAGGCTAGGTCTGGGGTAATAGGCCGTGCCTCACCTACAGAAGAATTACTAGATAAAAGCTGCAAAAACCCAAACCAAAGCTTTACAATAGTTGTACGATTAGGAAGATAGTTAGATATCCACATTTTGTAGTAATGTTATAGGTTACGGAGGAAGCTGAGCTTTGATTTAGCCAATAATCTTATATGATAATGCTAACAATTGCCGGCTGTTACAGGCTAGGCGTTCGTTCGCTGCATTATATTAATTTTTTTAAAGGAATCAATTAATTTTTCCTTAAGTAATTAAATTTTTTATTAATATCTACTATTCTTAGGATAGTGGAGATGGGAGCGCTAGAATATAATAAGTTGAAATATGATAATAATTATTAACTATCAATAGGAAATTATTATTATAATTGTTTGACAGCAGAATGATTAAAGTATATTTTGCAGGCTAAAGTAAGCAAAAGACTCATCCTTTGCTACGTTCCTAATTAGCAAATTTAAAAGGTTATTTTTATGTCATTGAATATACCTGCCTTCAGAACTGCCACCCCTTTAATTCTTGAAATATTTTTTGGGGTATCTTTATTGGCCATTTGTGCCCAAATAACAATACCCCTTACCCCCGTACCGATTACTATGCAAACAGTAGCGGTATTATTCATAGGACTTGTTTATAATAAGGTTAATGCTCCCTTAACGGTCTTAGCTTACCTAATACTAGGATCTATAGGCGTGCCAATATTTTCTCAATTTTCAGGTGGAATGATAGGGATAATAGGTCCACGTGGCGGGTATCTTGTAGGATTTCTAATTGCAGTGTATGTGATGACGCTGTTAAAAGGGACCATTGTAAATAATAAACTAATCGAGCAGCTGTGCTTATGTTTGATAGGCAATGTAATAATTATGGGGCTGGGATATTTATGGCTTGCTAAATTTTTAGGGATCACTCAAGCCTTCTATGCTGGAGTATTACCATTTATTATTCCTGGTATAATTAAATCTATATTATTAATAGGATTGATTCGTATTGTTAAACCGCCAAGATATAGTTAATTTTATATAATGCTTATTTGCTTCACTTGCAAAATTAATTGGCCTATTATTTTTGAATAAAATCAGTTGCGTTTTTTCTTAATATTGTCTAGGATCCAAGGGGTTTAGGCTAGGTAGCAAAGTGGTAATGCCGTGGACTGCAAATCCTCAATGCGCCGGTTCGATTCCGGCCCTGGCCTCCAAGATTAGTGTAATACTCGATGGATTTCAAGAGTTGGATTTCATGCCGAAGAGTAAAGCTGGATTCAAGACCTGCAAGCATATAGAGAATTATTAAGTAAATGTGCGGTATACTCTTCGCCTTTCAAGAGTTGTTTTTTCATTTTATCGGGGTTTCACGTGCTCACGTACTATTTGTCACACTACTGGACAAAAATAGAAGATGGTTGAAAAAGTACAAAAATTGTTATCTGCTAAAGCTCGTTTCTAGCAATTATTATCTCAAAAATAACATTTTGTACTTAAAATAATATGTTTTTTTAACCATTTTCTATTTTTGTCCAGTAGTGTGACTATTTGTACGCTCCGCGCGCTCACCCCTTAAAATAAAATCCAACTCTTGAAATCCATTGAGTATATAGCTTATTCTTTATACCTATTTCAGTTTAATTGAGAGTTTTTGAGGACCTATATGGAATTTGTAGACCAGTTCCTTGAAATGATGGTGGCTGAACGTGGTATAGCTCTTAATTCTGTAATTAGTTATAAAACGGATCTAATAGATTTTCAGAAATTTTTAGTAACAAAACATTTAGAAGAGCTGCATGTTCAAACAGCAGATATTCGGGAATTAATAGAATATTTTGTTACTAAAGGACTGCATGCAAGATCAGTGAACCGTAAAATTTCTGCAATTAAAAATTACTATGAATTTTTAATTAGTGAAAGATATATAGATTATAATCCTTGCTTAATGGTAGATCTGCCGCAATATCAAGCTTTATTGCCAACTATCTTATCAATTGATGAAATTAAAGCTTTGCTGTTATATTGTAATCAGGATAAATCTGCCAATTCTATTCGTTTAAAAGCAATGATCAACTTATTATATGCAAGTGGATTACGAGTATCAGAACTGGTAAGTATAAAATTAGCGAATATTTTAGTGAATCAGCTATCACATGACATTAGAAATGTCTTTTCCATAACTGGCAAAGGTAATAAAGAGCGTATGGTGGTTATTAATCCGCAGGCTATCGCAAGCTTACAAGATTATTTAGCGGTACGCTTTAAATTTATAAACGCAAAATGTAAAAATAGTCAACTATATTTATTCCCTTCTACTGCGTCTAGTGGGCATATGACTAGACAAAATTTTGCTCTATCATTAAAGCAAATATCTCTTCGTGCCGGCTTAAACCATGAGAATATTTCTCCTCACAAAATACGCCATAGTTTTGCCAGCCATCTATTAGAGGGAGGAGCCGACCTTCGAGTAATTCAAGAATTACTTGGACACGCAGATATTAGTAGTACCCAAATATATACGCATGTACATCCTAAGCGTTTAAAGCAAGCTGTAGCTCTCCATCCTCTTGCTACTAATACCATTTCCTAAAACTAATTATCTACGTTCGTCGTAATTCATGATCTTCTGCTTCTCACGTATACGTCTGCACGCGCAGGGAGCGGACACTCGTACTCCTGTGCTAATTTAGTTTTAGGAAATGGTATAACATAAATCCGTACTGCTTAAGCCATACCTTAGCCGCTTTATAATTTGGATAAATTCTTCCTACTAAAGCCCAAAAACGTGGGCTATGATTCATCTCTATTATATGGCACATTTCATGCACTATTACATATTCTAGCACTTCTTTAGGGGCGAAAACAAGCCGCCAGTTAAATGATAAGACTCCCCTGCTATTACAGCTTCCCCATTTACTACTATTATTTATCAGTTTTATTTTACTAAATTTTAAATTATATTGTTGACTCAATATTGTAGCAGCACTGTTAACTTCCACTAATAACTTTTTTTGTAAAAAATTTATTAATATATTGTTATACCTAGCTAAAATAGAGTATACTTGAATTATATTTTGATTAATCTCCACTTTATTACATAGAGATTTAATCATTTGCAGGGAATATGTTTCTCCTAATATAGGAATGGTATAAGGATCTATCTCTATTTTAGAAAATTTTTGCAATTTTTTCCTGACCCACTCCTCTTTTTTTAAAAGAAAATTATAGCCAGCATTAAGATTGCGATCAGGTAATACTAATTCAGGACCTTTATTACTGATTCTAATTGCAATATTTTTAGCTTTATTACTGTATCTTATTGGTACTTGGATAGGGGGGCCTTGCCTTTCTAAAGTAATCAAATTGTCTATTAGTTTTTGGTTATGCTGCATAGTAAAAGAGTTATTATTTCTACTTATTAATTTTAATGCTTCCTTTTTTGTGGTTCTTTTTAAAGAGAGATATATGCTAAAGACTGCCTGCGTTATACTAGATGTGATTAATGGCATTATGGAAAACGCTCAATTTAAACCATATCTAACAAAACATAAAGTTATTTCTAACATTAATCAATTGCTGCACTACTGCCGGCAAGAAAAGCATCTTCTGATTTTTGTTAAAATAGGTTTTAGTGATTGTTACAGTGAGCTAGCTCATCGTTCTCCTTTATTCCTCCATAACAAAAAGAATAATTTACTGAAATTAAGTAATGATAGTACCGCCTTTAGTGCGGAGTTGGATTATCAGCCTCAAGATTTAGTGGTCATAAAACATCGGATTAATGCGTTTTATTCTACTACCCTAGAAGCAATTTTAAATGCTAATGAAATTAACCATCTTATTCTCTGTGGTGTCTCTACTAATTTGGCGGTTGAAGGAACAGCTCGTGATGCTCATGATCGTAACTACAAAGTAACTATAGCAAGTGATGCTTGTGGTAGTAATAGTGAAGAAAATCAAGAGAAAGCCCTGTCCATTTTAAAGATGATTAGTGACGTTAGAACTGTATATGAAATATGTTCTACTGCAATTAAGCTATAAAAACTTTCATACAACCTAAAACTTGCTACATTTTCCTATAATTTAACGCTTCAGCAATATGTATTTTATGAACATTTTTAGAGTGATCAAGGTCCGCTATAGTGCGTGCCACTCTTAAAGTCCTATTATAAGCTCGCATAGATATACGAAATTTTGTAGCTGCTTCATTCAATAAATCTTTTCCATCATCCACCGGCAGAGCGTATTCTATTAGTAACTGCCCATCTAAACGGTTATTTGTTTTTATATTATAACCTTCATATCTTGTGAGTTGTACTTCTCGAGCTTGCTCTACTCGCTGCGCTATTTGCTTAGAACTCTCTAATTGTGAAGTGTCTGTTAAATTATAATTATATGCATCAATTGAGCCTACCTCTATATGCAGATCAAACCGATCCATGATCGGACCAGAAATTTTCATTTGATAATCACTGCCACATTTAGGAGCTTTAGAACAAGCTTTATAAGGATCACTTAAATAACCGCATTTACAAGGATTCATAGCAGCTATTAATTGAAAGTTAGCCGGATATTTAATATGAGCGTTTGCTCTAGCGATTAATATTTCACCAGTTTCAATTGGTTGCCTTAAAGAATCTATAACATGCGAGGGAAATTCTGGTAATTCATCAAGAAATAATACTCCATTATGTGCTAGCGAAATCTCTCCTGGCTTGACCTTTTTACCAATCCCGCCCCCTACCATAGCTGCTGTTGAACACGAATGATGGGGAGCACGAAAGGGCCTAGTGCGAGTAAGTTTGCCATTTTCTAATTTACCTGCAATACTTGCGATAGTGCTGCATTCTAATATTTCTTCAGGACACATTTTAGGTAATATACCAGCGATGCGTTGAGCTAGCATAGATTTACCTGCGCCAGGAGGGCCAAACATCAATAAATTATGACTTCCTGCAGCTGCGATTTCTAAAGCTCTTTTAGCTGTTTTTTGTCCTTTAATATCTTTAAAATCTGGATAGATGATTTCACTTCTATCAACCTCTAATTCAGGAGCCGATAATATTTGGGTGCCTTTAAAATGATTGACTAACTCTATCAAATTCTGAGCAACTAATATGCTATTATTACCAGACCAAGCTGCTTCCGCTCCATTAGCTTTTGAACAGATAAGGCCTTTGCCTCTTGCTACTGCTCCAATAGCAGCAGCTAAAGCTCCAGTAACTGGTAGAATTGTCCCATCTAGTGATAATTCCCCTATTACGAGATATTCCTGCATTTCTTCGGTAGGTAAAATATTCCATAGTACCCCACAGATTTTACAGGAGGGTTAAAATAATAAATTGAATAAGTGACTGAGAGTCACTAATCTCCGCTGAGAAACAAGCAACAGGAGGTATTAATGGACTCTCAATCACTATACCAAATATTATACATATTTTTAGATTGGCACCCAGCACGAATTAAAACATTTGCAGAATTAATTTGTGCAGTAGTAAAAGCTAAAACTGTGAGAATCAAAGAATTAGCACTGTATGTCGCTTCTAAAGGCAATTTGCATGCCAAGATTGTTAAAGTTGAGCGTTTGCTTTTAGAACAAAATATGTGCTTTATAAGTTTAGGGAAAATTATTGTTAAATTGCTCTGTCTAACAGGTAAAATTAGCCTTGCCATAGATAGAACCAGCTGGCAATTTGGTATTAAAAATTTGAATTTTTTTGTTGCAACTATCGTTTATGGTAATATTTCAATTCCTATAGCATGGTTGTTACTTGATAAAAAAGGCAACTCTTCTACTAATGAAAGAAAGAAATTGATTGAGCAAATTTTAACAATTATACCTAAGGAAATGATAGAGCTTATCCTTGCCGATCGGGAATTTGTTGGTGAGGAATGGTTGCAATATATGGGTGGAATCCAAAAATTACCTTTTGCTATCAGGCTAAGAAAAAGTGAGAAGGTCAAGCATTTCAACGGTGGCAAGATGAAGTTGAATAAATGTTTTGCCGATATGCAAATGGGTGACACTAAAACTATAGAAAGCAAAATTTACAATGGTATGGCAATTAAAATAACTTGTTTGCAATTAGAAAGAGAGCAACTATTTATTGCTAGTAATGTGCTTATTGGTGAATGTGCTTTGCTAGCATATAAGCAGAGGTGGAGCATTGAGCGACCTTTTCTGTCTCTCAAGTCATCTGGATTTAATATTGAAGATACCCACATTACAGATCAAAAAAAGCTGGAAAAACTATTTGCAATAGTATCTTTATCCTTAGCTATTTGCGTGCTTGCTGGTGACATTAAGAACAAAATTTATCCTATAAAGATCAAAAAACATGGTCGTAAATTATACTCATTATTTACTTACGGATTTGATTGGATAAAAGATTATTTTTATAACTCGTTAAGTGATACCCCTGCTATGTTGTTTTCATTACTACGAAAACACATTATGCATGCTTTTCAACTTCAACAATAAGTGTGGGGTACTATGGGGTTTTGATTATAAAGAAAAACTATCACAATTAAAATATGAAACAAAAAAGGGCCAAGTATCATTTTTTAATATGGCAGGAAACTCAGGATCTTTTATGCATAATATAACGAACGAGCACGGGAAGGAAGAAGTAACGTGGAAGATAATCCATAATATTGTAGAACTTGCTGAACAAAAAGGTGAGGAGTTTTGTAGCTTTTCAAGAGGGTGGGATGCGCAAACTGCCGCAGCAAAGGCACAAGGTGATCAAACACTCAATACTTTGCTAGAAAAATATACAGAGAGTGATATAATAAAAGATCCTATAAAAAGGAACATCGTAAGAATATTATCAAATGAATCTCTTTATAAGATACCTTCAACTCATCAAAACAATAGCAATGCTCAAGACTCTTACAAAGAGCATGTAGGGTTAGTGAATAAACCAGAATATGAACTTAGTGAAACGGAACACAGGCAAAGGAGTCTCCAAAACAATGTAAAACGTATCTTTGAGGTAGCCCCTGACGACCCATCTTTACAACAAGAATGTGCTGACCAAATCCTTAACGCCACATTATTAAATAATCAGAATGAGAATAGGCAGAGTTCTGCATCTTCGGAGGGCTGGAATAATTTTGTTGAGGAACAAACTGTAATTCAACTCAGTCTAAAGTCAACAGCTGTTAGCAAGAGGAATGAGGTGGCACTCGACAGCACAGTTAAGTTGACACCTACTACACCAAAGGATAGTAGGCCGTGGGGGGCCCCTGCCACGAGGGAACCAGAAAATCCTCACAATACATCACGAAGGTCCAGCCACGGTAGTGAGGCAAGTTGGGAGAATATTGAGTCTCCCCTAGAAGATAACTCTAGTAATGACGTCAGTAGTAAGCCCATAATCAATAATCCTCCCGAGTCAGCAATAGCTAATAGTCCTGGAGGAGCAGCGCTTAATAACAGCCTTCTTGAAGGAGAAGATCTTATTCAGGTATTGAAATTGCAGCCAACAATATCTAAGCATATAGTGAATAGACCAACTCCTCGTCCTAGGACGTCCTTAAACAAGGTAAACACCCCATCTGCAGGAAGGGAAGGGGAAGGACGGTAATTAATATCAACTCTACTATCAAAAACCCATGCTAAATTCATGGAAGGACAGGGCTATAAAATAACATTCCCATATAGCCAGCGGCATTTAGCTAATTTTGCAGGATTTTTGTTGTGCTCACGTATTAACTAATACTGCTTTGCCGACCTCACCTTAAAATTCAAGTATCATCAACTAAATCACTTTGGCTATAATATGACATCCTGTTCACTTATTATTTTTTATTCCTCGGTAATAATATAATTAAGTTTTTGATCAAAATTATTAGTTGGGAAGGGCGGTAGTAACTGTTCTTTCACAGCAATGCCAACTTTGAATATTGTCGGATGTTTTATAAGATAGCGGTCAAAAAAGCCTCCTCCATAACCTATTCTATAACCCTGACTGCTAAAACCTAAACCAGGAAGACATATTAATTTAGGATATACTGCTTGGCAACTCTTAGGCTCATAAAGATTAAATTTATTTTTTGTTAGTTTATCTCCGAGGCTATATTTGGTGTAAATAATATTATCTTCGATAATTTTAGGTAGAGAAAATATCAAATCAGTTCTTAATTGCAATAAATCCAGGATATTAATTTCATATTGATTATGGTAGTATATTCCAACATGGGTCACATTTAATAAATCTATTAATCTACTTAATTGACTTATAATAGCTAGGTGAGTTTCAGCGGCTTGAATTTTATAGATATTATCTCTTATGATGGTTTTGCAATAATCTCTAAGTTTGTTTTTATAGTTTTGAGACATTTGAATACAAAAGAGAGATTTGAAACGTTTTGGTTATATTGCTAAATAACGCCATAGCTTGTCTTGTCCTTTGCTAATACCTATTCTTGGAGTACTAACAAATTTTGCAGTATGTCCTATATCAATAACACAAAAAGATTGGTTAAGGGTCATATCACACCCATTATATGCTTTATTAATACCTAAAGCCCGACATAATTTACCTGGCCCATCCAATAAATAAGGTACAGGAGTCTGTTGTATTACTCCTCTAATCAACACAGCGGCAGGGAATCCTTCGTTTTCTGTTACTATATTTAAACAATAATACATTCCATATATTAAATATATATAGGCAGTGCCGGCAGGGCCGTACATAGTTTTAGTGCGTGGAGTCATCCCCCTTGCTGCATGGCATGCAGGATCGTCTTCCCCTCTATAACCTTCAGTTTCAATAATTTGAGCAGTGATGTTATTAAAACATAAGATTTTTCCTAGTAATTCCTGTGATACGGTCAGAGTGTCTCGTTCATAAAATGTTTTTGGAAGCATTATCAATAGATTATTAATTAGCACTATAAATTATAGCAGAGTATTCAGAGGAGAGCAATATAGCAAATAATAGTTGTAATTATTATATATTACTTGCCTTTTAAGTACATCTCTGGAGTCCAATATAGCCTTCGTTCTTTGGCTGGTGATATAGTCAATTGATGAGAAGTTGGTGACGTCGTTACTCGTCGCTCGCCTATTATCTATAGGCTTCGCTCCATCGCGCCTAGCACCAACTTCTCCTGAATTGACTATACTTGCATTTAAAGGTGAGGTTGGCAAAGCAGTATAAAAGAATCCGTGAGCACAACAAAAATCCTGCAAAATCAAGTGTCACCAGCTAAAGAACGAAGACTATAATAGTATAAGGATAGGTTATTTTAACATTGACGAATGTCTCTAAAGAGACGATAATACCGCAGTAATTATTGGGTAATAATTATTACCTATTTAAGGAAAATTAACATTTATTTTTTTATAAGAACTCACATGCCAATACTGTCTAACTCTAATTTACAATTGATCAAAAATATTATTCAACAACAAATCATCCGAAAATTATTCACAGGAGACATCACTGATCATGATATTAATGCTTTTCTTACATTGTATAACTACCCTGTAGTCAATCAAAAGCTTAAAGAATGCTTGACTCAAATAACACAAAAGTTAGAAGCAGGAACATTACATAAGATTAATGCCGCAATAATACGGCACTCAAATTCTATAGTATCCGAAGAAGATGATTGCTTCATGTTACGTACCCCAAAAGAATCATTATTATTATTACTACTCCGTAAGGAAGGAGAATTATTTGGTATGACCTGGCTATTTGATCAAGAAGGTAATTTTGTAGTACCAAAAATTCCTGCTGCTATTTTAGATCATTATGCTACCTTAAACGAGTGTTTTTACCCAGGACGTCAATCTAAAGATAGCTTGGATACTAGGATAGCAAAAAGTATTAGCTGGATATTTTATAATAACGTAGAAATGTTAGAAAAAAATAGTCAAGTAGTAAAAGATAGCTTTGAGAAAGCGGCAAAATTTATAGAAATATTAAATGATTTTAGGAACCCAAATGGGCATCATGTACTTAATTTAGTAGAAAATAATGTCTCAGCCTCATGTCAACATATAGAACTCAATGACGAGTCCAGGCTATCTAACCGCAAGATTAATGAATATACTGATAATATGACAAAAATATTGATACCAGTATTAGTACAAGACATCATTGATCATGGTATAGAAGCGGTAAAGGTCAACAATATCTTATTAGACTTAAAGACCAAGGTCTTTAAGTCTATAGAGGTTAAACCAACACTGACAGTAGTCTTGTCGGATCAATTAGAGGCAGCTTATACCCCTGAGTTATTAGAAATTTTATTACAACAAAAAGGGCAGATAATAAAGTTAATAGAAAATAATTTACGCTCAAGTAAAGTAAAAGATAGTAAAGTAGTAAAAATTAGTGAAGATATAACCACCTTAATATTAAAATATCTTTATGAACAACATTGTAAAGATTTAACAGAAATTACGTCCAAGCGCAAGGAAGTACTAGAAGACAATATCACGCCCCACAATTCGTACCTATCAAGTAGCTTATCGCCGAAGGATAACGTGTTTAGTGATGGAAATATTGCTAGCCATGATCTGCCTCAGGGTGAGCACTACTTAACATGCTTGATGGGTTTAGGGTACTAGGTTCTTCTATAGAAACTAAAGTATGATCAGCCGGTAGACAATATATCATATTAACTCTATTCCAATTTTATTATTTTACTTTATAATCTATAATCTAAAAATATATTAAAGGTTTTAATGTCCCCTGCTATTCGCAATATTGCCATTATTGCTCACGTTGATCATGGCAAAACTACCCTAGTTGATAATATGTTAAAGCAAAGTGGCACTTTTAGGGCTAACCAAGCAGTAGCAGAACGAGCAATGGATTCAAATGATCTTGAACGTGAACGCGGTATTACTATATTAGCTAAATGTACCTCTCTTATGTGGAAGGGTATTTGTATTAATATAGTTGATACTCCGGGACATGCGGATTTTGGAGGAGAAGTAGAACGTATTCTGACCATGGTAGATGGGGTAGTATTGTTGGTTGATTCTTCAGAAGGTACCATGCCACAAACAAAATTTGTATTAACTAAGGCTTTAAAATTAGGTTTAAAACCGATTGTGATCATTAATAAAATCGATAGAGCTGATAGAAGAGTCAGTGAAGTAGTAGATGAAGTATTAGAATTATTTATGGCATTAGAAGCTACTGACGAACAATTAGATTTTCCAATCATTTACGCCTCTGGTAGGGCAGGGTGGGCAAGTACTAGCTTGGACGAGACAACCAAAGATTTATCAGTTTTATTTGACTTAATAGTATCGCATGTTCCTGCTCCTATTGCTGATCCCGAAGCACCATTTGCTATGTTAGTAACTACTCGAGAATATAATCCATATTTTGGTCGGGTTCTTACTGGTCGTATTCATAGTGGTACTATTAAGGTTAATCAAAATGTTAAAGTATTAGCAAGAGATGGTACTCTCCTGGAAAATGCTCGGATTAGTAAAATATTATCTTTTAAAGGACTGGAACGAGTTGCAGTAGATGGGGCGTGTGCAGGTGATATTATTGCTATCGCTGGAATCCAAAATGCTACTGTTGCTGATACTGTTTGCGGGCCAGAAATTATGGAAGCATTGCCTTCCTTGCCTATAGACCCACCTACGTTATCTATGACTTTTGGAGTTAATGATTCACCTTTAGCCGGACGAGAGGGAACCAAGCTTACCGCTCGAGTATTAGGTGAGCGATTAATGCGCGAAATAGAGAGTAATGTGGCATTGCACGTAAAACACACTGAAAGCCAAGACGCTTTTCAAGTAGCGGGCCGGGGAGAGCTGCAACTTGGAATATTAATTGAAACTATGAGACGTGAAGGGTTTGAATTGTCTATCAGCAGACCTAGGGTTTTATTTAAAGAGGATGAGCATGGTAAAAAATTAGAACCTATAGAAGAAATTCAGATTGACGTAGATGATGAATTTGTAGGAGTAGTGGTCAAATCTTTAGCACTACGTAAAGCTGAAATGATTGATATGCGTCCATCAGGGGGAGGTAAAACTAGGGTAACATTTCTAGGCCCTTCTCGCGGTCTTATTGGTTATCATGGGCAATTTTTAACAGAAACGCGTGGTACCGGAGTAATGAATCGTATTTTTCATAGTTATGGCCCATATAAAGGGGCCATTGACGGTAGGCGTAATGGGGTATTGATTTCAAACGGCGATGGCGAGTCAGTGGCTTACGCCTTATGGAACTTAGAAGATCGCGGTAAAATGTTCATAAATCCTAATGAATCAGTATATCAAGGAATGATTATTGGAGAACATAATCGTGATAATGATCTAGAAGTAAATCCTTTAAAAGCTAAACAACTATCTAATGTAAGAGCGTCGGGTAAAGATGAAGCAATGCGACTTATTCCACCAGAGATCATGACATTAGAGCAAGCAATTAGTTACATTCAAAATGACGAGAGAGTAGAAATTACTCCTAAATCAATACGATTACGTAAAGCCATACTCAATCCAAATGAGCGAAAAAAGTCAGAAAAACGGAATGAAGATTAAATAATTTATACGTGTATATTATATGCTAGGTTAAGGATAATATATTGTTCAGTGACTACGGGAAATAGTTGTTTAGTAAATGGCAAGAATGCAGTTTTTTTATTATTAAGGAATGCTATTTCCAGTATATCACCGGCTCCTAAATTTAAGGTATTGATTACTTTGCCAAGAGGAAATAGTTTATGATCTACTACCTTTAAGCCTTTTAAATCTTCCATATAAAATTCATCAGGCTGTAATAATGGTAAATCCGACCTATAACTGAATAGCTGAAACCCTTGCACTTTTTCTGCATCTGTTCTGTTATCAATGTTATTAAATTTGCAAATTAAATAGCCTTTAGCATTTTGCTTAATTAATTTTAGAATAATTTTTTGTTTATGTTGGTCAACTAAATGCATATTCATTATATTAAGGCTTGGGCTAGTAAAAGATTTTACTATTATATTACCTTGAAGCCCTTGTACAGATAATATTACACCCATAACAATTAAGTGTTCTTGGATAGACATCGGCTTGAATCCTATACCCCTGTGATAAATTAGTAACCATAATACTATATATTTATTGATTTTAGGTAAAAAAAAGTTAGGGCAAAGAAAAATTATTCTAAAGCAAAAGACTTTAAGCAGAGTAATTTAAGGTCAACTTCCCTAAACTCTTAGATGTTTTGCGCTATAGTACTGCAAGCAATAGCAGCGATTAATTATTATTGGCTTTATGCTATGCGTAATGCTACAAGTATTAGAGATGCAGGTTAGAGCTACGTTACCTTAATATATCATCAGTGTTTTGTACGCCTGAGGGTATTTACGATCCTACTATCAATAAGTTACTGTTATTGAATTATGATTCCCTAGTTGAGGATATTTGTTGCTAATAGCTATAAAATTTTGTTATAGCCCTTAAGCAGTTATGGGGAAGATAATAATTGAGAATTATGCTATAATAATCATAGGTTGTATGAACAAAATTATAACAAATAAGTGCCTGCTTAATTGGTTTATTAAAAGAATGAAAAGTGCATACTTAAAGCAGTGTGATGTCCGAAAATTGCTTTACCAATGTTTTAAGTTTTTATAGTATATACCAGGCAAATTCGAGGCAATAGATTATATCGCATTTCGAATTATAATATCAAATATTATAAATTTTAATAAATTGTTGTACTTTATGGAAGATATTGATAGTTGGCCACTAAAACTGGAATTATGCCAATATACTGAAAGGTTACTAAATAAGCTGATGCAGTTAAATCAGGAGGTGAATACTCCAATTGACATTCATGAAATTAAAAAAGCCATTTTTTATGCTAAAAAATATCATGGACTACAAAAACGCCAGTCTGGCGAGCCGTTTTACTCTCATCCGTTAGAAGTAGCCTATATGGTTTCAGACCATATCTTTAAGACTGATATTATTGTGACTAGTATCCTGCATGATACTATTGAGGACACTAAAATGACAGAAAAGATGATAGAAGCTATTTTTGGGGAAACAGTCGCAGTGCAGGTAGAAGAGCTTACAAGAGTCAAAAAAGATCGCAAGATTAGTTCGGCAGAAATATTAAATTTATTATTTAAACAAAAGAAATATGATTTATTGCTAATTAAATTATTTGATCGTCTTCATAATATTCAAACTATTGAAGCAAAATCCCCCGAAAAAGCTAAGAAAATTATAGAAGAAACTCTTAAATATTTCTTAGTCTTATGCGAGGTAATTGAGTTACCTTGGCTTTGTGATACTTTATATGAAAAATGCTATATTCAAAACATCAAGCTAGGGGTAGTCAAAAATACAGATTTCTTTTTAGAGAAATCTGTTAGGTCTTCCTTTCCATTTTTTCGAAATAAGTTACTCCCATAAAAAAGCCTATAGCAACTGGTATAATTATTATCAACAACCCTTTTCCAGGTCCTAAATATTTAGTAGTATAGGCCAAACCAATAGAGGTTACAAAATAAGTGCATAATTTAGCTACAGCGCTTAGAACACTAGTATATGTAAATCTTTTGAAAATAGGAAAATATTTATAAAATATTGGGGAGGCTGGCACATGATCAAATACAAATAAGGCTGCTAAACATTGAAAAATAAAAATGTAATTTGAATTCATCCTATACGATAGCACTATAGGAAATAAAATAATTGTTATTAAGAATAAATATAACTTCCATTTTAGTATCTTGAGTGGGTGCATATAAGCAAGGTATGTCAGCCCCACTATTCCTAACAAATCTACTATAGAAACCCAAAAATTTTGCGTAATAACCTCATTAGCTGAAAATCCACAATCATGTTTTAGAATATCGGCACAATATATATATACAAAATAAAAACATGGAGGCCTAGCGCATTGAATAAAGAGATATGCTATAGAAGTCAAGAGCGGAACATGTTGATCAAGTATATCTTTATTGACTTCATTGAACGCCACTTTATTTTCGGTCAGCCTTTCTTGCAACCGCTTCTTTTTATTAGTGAACTCTGCAGCTTCTTTTAGGCTAGTACGCGCAACGGATCTAACTAAGGCAATGCCTGCGCCTACCCAAAATGCTAAGCGCCAACTAGATGGATTTTGGTTATCTATACTGGTAAAAATTGATGCTACACCAAGGGCCGCTGTGGTTCCTATTGCCGAAAATACAGTAATTAAAGAAACCAATGAATATTGAATAGGGGGTTTTGAGCTTTCAGTCAAATAAATTTCTGCACCTCGCACTTCTGCAGTGGCCGCCATCCCTTGTATCATCCTACATGCTATCAGCACCCATGAGGCTGTAATGCCTATTTCAGCATAGGTGGGGATAGTGGCGATAGTGATACAACAGATCCCCATCAAAAATGTAGTAATTATTACTACTGCTTTCGCCCTATATAGTCTCCAATATAGCCAAATAATAGCGCTCCAAAAGGTCTTAATACGTAAGTAGAGCAGAAAGTTAAGGCAGCTAATAATTTTTTAGTGAATTGATCGTAATCGGGAAAGAATAAGTCATTTAGTAATACAGCCATATGTACATACAGCATCAAATCAAAATACTCGAGAAATGTGCCTATTGAAAGTAACCCTACGGCTTCAGTTTGTTGCTTAGTTAAACGAGTTTGGGCAAGAATAACTTTACCATCTGTTTGAATGAATTTGTTCATGTTTCTTTACATTTTTAAATTATATAATCAATTATTTCTCCAAAACACAGCTAGTAACCATAAAATGAGTAAATTTCCTAATATGAATTAGTGATTTATAATGATAGGCCTTAAGTTTTCTTATATCACCTAGAACACCAAACACTAAGTTAATTATTATTAATAAACAGAAAATTTTTATATCTAGAGTGACATTTTAGCCTTAAATTTTTGTAACAATTTGAGGTTATTTGTACTTAAACAAGATATTTATAACTAGTAAGTTTAATTATTTAAATAATATTGTAATTATAGGTTACATCAAAAACTATAAAAATCAACTATGAAATAAACAAATTTTACAATTCATGCTAATAAATTATGATTAAATAGTATCCTGCATATCTTTCATGTCACAAAAGGATCTACGTAACAGGCAATATCTATTTATAATGGTAATATATGCTTGGTTTTAAACGGCAATTAATATAATAATATTATTTAGATTCGGCATTATTATGATAATTCTAGATAATATCCAGAACAGTAATATACTCAATTGCTTTCAAGAATTGTTTTTGCATTTTATCAAGTGATTTAATTCTGCTCATATACGTACGTAAATGGTATGTACGTCTTACTACATTTGCACGTTATTCACAATTAATTCTAATCCTTGCAATATGAACAATATAGATATAGAAACCAATGGGCGTTTTAAAAGATTTGGCTTGATGGTCAGAAGAATACTAATCATTGTTGTTGTAGTTATGTCATTATTAGCATGTGCTATGGTAACAATTATTCATTCTATTGATACTAATTTAATAGTAAAAGCATTGGCACATGAATTAGCGGTACCTACTAACGCTATCAAAACGGTTAAAATTAATAACTTCCCTACGCCTTTTTTACTAATTGATCATGTACAGGTAGAAGGAAAATTAGTACTAGAAAATGTTGAAATACATTTTGATATATATTCATTATTCAAATTAACCCCTAAAATTAAAACAGTAAAAATATTTAATGCTACAATATACGGGGATCAACAAGAACTCAACATTATCAATCATGATAAAATAATCAGCTCATTACTCACAACCAATATTAGTAATATTAATTTCCATATTATCAACCTAACTATATTCAATAATAAGCATGAATCTCTGGGGATTGTAAGTAACTGCCATTTGACTCCTGTTAATTCCTTAACTAATAGATTTGTCTTTAAAGGGGTATTAGATAGCGTATTACATTTTTCTGGTTTCGTAGAACAAAAAGATAAGCAAGTAAACTTTGATTTAACTCTTTATAATGATGACTATAATTGTCATGTATCTGAAATCTATAACGAGGGCAAGTTAGTTAGTGGGAAAGGTGAATATATAGTACAAAATCTAGCTAATGTGTTGAGCCATTTTATGCCAGATTTAAAAGCATTATTTATGAAATTCAATCAACACCAAATAGTAAAAATAAAATTTGATATCTTACCTACCGAACAATTATTACAGCTTGAAAATTTAAGTATAGATTCTGCTGCCATCTTGGGGACAGGTGTTCTTCATTTAAGTAAAATGCAGAATATAAGTAGTACCATCAAATTAACTTTTTCTACAATAGATATTCCGGCTCTTACCGCCCCTTCAGATACTATCCGTAAGTTCAGCGATTCCTCCTCCTATGGACTAAGATTTATTTTCGACGATAAAATATTAGACGCAACTATTTCAGCAGATCAAATAATATTAGGAGGAGGCGAAATATTAAACAAGACTCAATTATTATTAGGTTTAGAAAATCGCAGTTTGGCTGTTAAAGATTTTTCTGGGACAATTCAATCTGGAGGTAATTTCCAACTTACCGGTAATGTAACGCAAAATTCTGTAAGGAGTATATTTGAAGGGAGTATTTACTTACAACATCAGAACCTTAATAAGATATTAGACGCTAGCGGCTATAAAGAAATAGATGGCAATCAAATTACTCCTTTTACTTTACAGTCAAATCTAAAACTAACTTTAATAGATATATATTTGCAGAATCTTTTAGTAAAAACAGCTAATACTACCGTTACCGGTGATATTACTACTAGCTTTATTGGTTCTATGCCACATATTATGGGGAACTTAGACATTTCTGCCTTGGATTTATCTTACCCTGGATATCCAATTATTTCTCCAATGCTCAATTTTCTTCAAAGCTTAACCAAAGAGATGCAAGATGAAACATATTTCACTAAATATATTCCTATTAGAACTATCCAATATTTTGGTAACTTTAATGTAACTATTAACGATTTGATGTTTGGGAATAGATCATTTGGTAAAGTAGATCTGGTAGCTGCTATCGCTCCTGGTAATATTGAAATTACTACCTTTGATTTAAGGAAAGACGACATCTACCTTAATCTTAATGCTAAATTACTTGCGGCTCAACTTAAGCCACAATTAGAGATTAACATCAGAGATGGGGCTCTTGCTATAGAGCCATTAACTCCCATGGCTTTGTTGAACTCAAGGAATAGGTTATTAAATGAATTTGATTTAAATAAAGTAGAACTAAAATTGCAATGTGCTTTATCCAAGCTGTCGCAAGGTAAATTACTATTACAAAATCTTAAATTAGCGTTAGCGAATAATAATACTTTATTTAATATTAGTCAACTTAAAGCAGACATGTTAGGAGGAACACTTAAAGCGGCAGGTAGTATTTTAATAAATCCCTATACTTTAAATTTTGCTTATGCATTCAACTCTATTAATTTAGCACAGCTCTCCTTATTACTTCCTAAAGGTTTCTTAGATACTTATGGAGGAATGAGTATTAATGGCAAATTTTCTACTAATGGAGACACTATAGAAAAATTATTATATAACCTTACTACTGAATCTGCATTCATAGTACAAAATGCAAAAATTAATAATCTCTCTCTAGATACGCTAGTAGAAAAAGTTAATAACAAAAATTATACCTCTGAATCATTACAAGATGATTTAACCACCGCAATATCTCAGGGACAAACTGAGATATCTACCTTACATGGCAATCTACGTTTAAATAAGGGTATCGCTCTACTGAAAGACGTATTATTTAATACTAAATATATTAGTGGCGCAACGGCGCTTGCTATTAACATATATAATTATACGATTACCTTAACTTCAATATTAACATTTTATCTTCATAATAGTCCACGCGATGATATAGCAGGAGATACGAAAATCCCCCCTATGAAGCTGCAACTAGATGCAAAAGGGAGCATATTTAACCCTACGAAAACAATCGATGATAATGAATTGAAAAAATTTCTGGAAGATCGGCAGAATATTCAGGATGTCAATAATGTTTAATTATAGAGCTTTCACTCTCTATGAAGATAATTAATTATTTTGCTAGAAAATTTACTATTAATTAGTTATATATACTGAACAAAGAATAACCTATCAATTATTTTCTGATCAAAAATTTCCTTCACATAATAGGCATAGTGAGCGATATGCCACTTGCTATATATGTAGGAAAGCTGGTAAAAATGTTATACCAAATTGCTTCCTTCACATTAGGTCGTCGTATTTCGGGATTCGTCGTGCTCACCTAGATCTACTAGGTTCCGCGTACCTTACCACTGATACTCCTACTACTGTCTTGAAAGCAACTTGGTATTAGGTTACGATAATTTTTTTATTCTAATAGTAATTTTAGCCTTGCCAGGGCAGGTTATTTTGTTTTATCTTAATAAAAAAGAACCGGGAATCACTCTCATAATATGTTGGATATAAATCTGTTGTCAGATATTATTAAATTTTGTTAGTAGCCTTAGGTTCTGTGAACATTTCTATGTAATTAGTAGATTAATAGGCGTTTTCTCTCTTTAGCCCTGGCATATAAAATCCAACGCTTGTAATCCATTGAATATATCTTAAGTAAGATATAGTGAATTTAGACCAAATAACTTAACACGGTAATTAACCTTAATTATGATTATGCTAAATAAAATATCATTGCTTTGTATTATTAGTGTAATAATGATGGGGGTGAGCTTTAATACTGCTTATGGGCAAGGTCAACTTGTATCTGCTCCTACACCTACTAGTCTTGTAGTAGATTTTAAAACAGGTAAAATATTACATGAAAAAAACTCTAATGTTAAAATTTATCCTGCTTCTCTTACAAAACTAATGACTTTATACCTATTGTTTGAGGCTATTGATTCTGGTCAATTAAAAATGAATCAGAGATTATATGTTTCAAAAAAAGCAGAAAAAATGTTGCCCGGTAAATTAGGACTTAAAGCTCATGAAACTATTACTGTAAAGGATTCTATATTGGGGCTTATTATTAAGTCTGCTAATGATGTAGCGGTGGTAGTCGCTGAAAATATTAATGGTAGCGAAGAGAAATTTGTTGGGTTAATGAATTATCGTGCCAGGCAGCTTGGCATGAAATCTACCCGTTTTGCCAATGCTTCGGGTTGGCATCATCCTGCTCAAAAAACTACTGCTAGAGACCTTGCTAGATTAGCACTTGCTATTAAGAGAGATTTTCCTAAACATTACCATATTTTTGCAAAGAATAGTTTTGTTTTTCGAGGGAAGATAATAAAAGGCCATAATAAAGTAAACGAAACTTATTACGGGGCAGAAGGGCTAAAGACAGGCTATACCAACCCTGCTGGCTATAACGTTATTACTGCGGCAACTCGCCAAAATAAATCCTTGTTAGCCATTGTCACAGGTTGTAAATCGTCGGCACTTAGAAATGAACAAACGATCAAATTATTAGATGCCCATTTTCATTCATCTCCCTCTCTTATGCAGCGTAGAGATATAGCAAAAGTAAATACTAATCCAAGGGCTCCTAATAAAACTACCGCATATGCTCAAAAGGCTAAACCCCCTATTAAGGTGGCGACCAACCTTAAATTAAAACCTAAACGCAAACTGTCTAGCAGTTAAGGAAGTAAGTATATTTATCATTTAATATTAGGTTCTGTAAACATCACAGCATCTAAATAACCTGAATTCGATGTAACAAGTTATATCAAATTCAGGTTAAATAGTATTATTAGTAATTTGAGTGATAATTTCTATTAATTCTTCGTTCCGATAAGGCTTATGGATTAAATAGGTTCTCGGTTCATCTAACAGTGCCGTAAGTTCCTCGTAATTGTTAGTTAAGCCGCTTTGAAACACGATAGGGATATATGCTGAATTTTTATCTGCTCTAATTTGCTTATATACTTCATAACCGCTGATATCAGGTAATACTATATCTAATAGAATTAAATCAATCTTATTGAAAAAGATTTTGGCTAGATTAATTGCCTCTTTGCCGGTATAGGCACTAATAATTTTAAATTTTTGTTCATGCATAAATATTAAGTTAGCTGATTCATGACAAGTTACTTCGTCATCCACCAAAAGTATATTGAATTGCGTTTTAGTAGGTTTTTTAAGTAGTCGAGGTTTTCTCTGATTATAAGCAGGAATCATAAATATTAGTTTAGCACCTATGTCATAATTATTTTCAGCATAAATATAACCTTTATGGGCTGTAACAATTTCTCGGCAGATTGTTAAACCGATACCGGTACCTACAAAATTTTTATTAGTTCGAGAACTGCGCGTAAAAATTGCAAAAATTGATTCTAACTCTGTGGGCGGAATTCCTACACCGGTATCAGCCACAGTAAAACGCCAATATAATTTGTTATCATAATTTATTGAATTGAGGGTAGCAGTAATTGTTCCTTCTTTGGTATATTTGATAGCATTATTAAATAGGTTATTTAATAATTGATTAATTCGTGCTTTATCCCCTTTAATGATAGCCCTTTTGATTCCATGATCCACCAACTCGATTTTCACTTTATTGTTAAATATATTTAATTCTATCAGTTGTTGTACTATTGTTTTAATACATGCCAATAAGTCTATATTAGTAAAATAAAAAACCATCTTACCTGTACTAAACTTTGATAAATCTAATAATTCATCAGTTAATTTGATAATACGTTGATTATTTTTAGCTAGTATAGCAATTTGTTTCCTACGTTCTTGCTCGCTAATTTTATCCCAATTTTCATGTAAAAATTGAGATATATTACTTACTCCATGAATTGAAGATCTGACTTCATGCGATATATGATCAAGAATGTTATTTTGTGCCAATAACTTTTTTTCTAATTCTAAAATTTTATTTTTTGAATTATTTTTCAATGTATTTAACCACGATAACATCTTCACCTATAAGTATAGAAAAAATTAGAAAACAAAAATATCCCTACCTATCAACCCATACCTTGGTCAATAACTTGGGCAATGAATTTAGAGTTCTTGCGTAAGATTTTAAATATAATGCAAAAACTTAATATCTAAGGAAATGTTCTCCTAAAATAGTATAAATATCAGGTTTATGCAAAAGATAAAATCTACCTTAAATCTTTTTGTATTCATCATATACTCAATGGATTGCAAGAGTTGGATTTTATTTGCCAGCGGTAGGCGCGCGGAGCGTACACTTAAGTCACACTACTAGACAAAAATAGAAAATGGTTGAAAAAGTACAAAAATTGTTATCTGCTAAAGCTCGTTTTTAGCAATTATTATCTCAAAAATAACATTTTGTACTTAAAATAATATGTTTTTTCAACCATTTTCTATTTTTGTCCAGTAGTGTGACACTTAAGTACGTGAACACCCTCGACTTTAGATACGAGGACACCAATTCTGGAAGTTGACCGAGCAGACCGTATCTTGCTTGAACCTTATAATTTGCTAAAGGAATATTACTGCTACGTATAAAGAATAGCACTTTACTCAAAAATTTGCCTTAAGGTTATTGCAGCTGATACAGTACCTTCATCAAGATAATCTAGTTCACCACCTATTGGTATCCCGCTAGCTAATCTGGATATTTTAATTTTATATTCTTTAAAATATTCTGCAATAAAATAAGCCATTGTTTGACCCTCTAAAGTTGAGTTAGTAGCGATCATAATTTCGTTAATATTATTATTCTTACATCTGATTAGTAGCTCAGGTAGCCTAAGTATTGTAGGGTTTTGCCGACTTGCTACTGATAAGTTATTGCCAAGTACATGGTAATGGCCATTAAAAATACCGCTCCGTTCAATTGCCCACAATTCTACGACCGTATCCACAATTGCTATAATGGTATCATTGCGGGTATTGGATAAGCATATCCTGCAAATGTTGTTTGAATCAATATTCCCACAAATAGTACATTTCAACACATTGTTATCTACCGATACAAGAGCAGAAATTAAACTTTTCAATCTAATGTCTTTTTCTTGTAATAGATGCAAAACTATACGCCTAGCGGATCTCTGCCCAAGACCTGGCAATTTAGAAAATAGATAGATCAATTGATCTATTTCATTTAACTGATGCGCCATTGATTTAAATTTTTTCTTGCTCTTGGTTCTGTTAGGTTGCCAACACAACCTATTCTTAGAAACTTATGTATACTCCTATGATTTGAAGAGTTGATAGACGATAGAATCAACTTCAAGAAGAGCTGGCAGTTGCAAATTCAAGGAGGGTAGCATGCACATATATAGTACGGAAGCACCCTTAGGCCTTTAGGGCGCAACGAATACGTCATTTCTTGAAGTTCATTCACCGAAGTTTATACATAAATCAGTCTAAATTACCGCTTAATCACCACCGTATTAGCTATTTTATCATGTAAGGCTTGATGTTGTTTAGAAAACATTATAGACCAAATACCAAATAATGCGGAAAAATATCCACCAAACCTTTTTATGAATTGCCATTTTTGAGGTTGCTCAAGGGTTACTGCGTCAACTATTTTCATATGCATGATCATCTTACCAGGAGTCGCTCCGTAATAAATCCAAAAACCAATAAAATATACCCCGACTATAAGAAGGTTTACAAGAGACATTAACATAAGAAACAATAACAAACTACTAGAACTGATTACTGAAAGAGCCTCTAGATTTTCTGTAGCCTTAATTAATATTTCTGCAATACTAACCTTAAACAGTAATACAGATAGTTGAAAAGATATAAAGGTAGTGATTGGCGTTGCAAGAATTGACAACAGGAAGAGGTCTAGCGTAGAGGCAAATATTCTAGGGATAAGATTGGGGTAAATGATTTGTTTTTTCATTTTGTATTAAGGTCTCGTGATTAATTCAAATATACTCTATAGAATTTTATTGTAGTATAAAATCTAGATTATTACCAAGCGTAATATCTAAAGCAGTGCTAGAAGCCGGCACGATCTCAAGCAGAGTATTTATATCAATATGTTGCTTGGGTGATAATTTAATATCTTTTTGATCCAATATATAAGTTTTGATAGGCATATCTCGTTTGTCTAATAACCTAATTCTAATTAGAGGTATTATTATATTATGAATGTCGTGATTGGTGATTCTATAGGAAACTTTAAGCTGATGATTAATTGATGTGTGGTTAGCTTGTATATTTTCTATAATTACCTTGTTCTCATAAAATTTAGTTAAAGCAGGGATATTGAGTTTTTCATGAAATAATATATATGATAAGAGAAAAATTAAATTAATCAATATAATAGATGAAAGATTAGTATGTTGCGGAATTGTAATAGGTAATAACACGGGTAGGTTAGCCCCTTTATTCGCATACACTAAATTCTCATTTCTGTTAGATATAACCTTATGATCGTTAGAAAGAACTGCGGGTTTATTGATAGGAATAATAGGTTGATCTTTATTGCTAGCACTTAGAACAGGCTCAGGCAACAATTCTGGTTTTTGGTACCATATATGTTGGCAGTTTGAACATTTAACCTTTCGCCCATTGATTCCTATTTGTTCTGGGAGCAAGGCAAAGCTAGTGTGGCAACGGGGGCAAGTAATATTCATTACAATTTCATAACTAATTAAGGCTTTGGTATAGGTTGACTTAAAAATAAAGTTATTTATGATTTTTATCAAGTACTTATCAAAAATACCATGCAAAAATATATAAAGCTTATAGAAGAATTTTGGACTCAACGTGACAAATTAATCAAAGGTTCAAAGCAAACGGAGCATTTAATACAAATATTAAATGACATTATCACTGCTTTGAATGAAGGGATAATAAGAGTTTGTGAAAAACATGACCAAGAATGGCAAGTGAATTATTGGCTAAAAAAAGCAATATTATTATATTTCCTTGTTACTGATTCCCGAGTTTATTCGGCAGGATGTATAAAATGGTATGACAAAATTAATCCTAGATTTTCGCAAGATACCTCAGAAGCATCGCTTAAACATCACCTAAGTCGTATTGTCCCTGGCGCATTTATAAGAACAGGAAGCTATATCGCACCAAATGTGGTAGTTATGCCTTCCTTTATTAATATAGGAGCCTACATAGGAGAAGGCACGATGATCGATAGTTGGGCTACAGTTGGTTCGTGTGCTCAAATAGGCAAAAATTGTCATATTTCTGGTGGGACAGGTATTGGGGGTGTATTAGAACCAATTCAAAGTAAACCTGTGATAATTGAAGATAATTGTTTCATAGGGGCAAGATCCGAAATAGCGGAAGGAGTCATAGTAGAAGAGGGCAGTGTTATCAGTATGGGAGTATTTATTGGTGCTTCAACCAAGATAGTTGAGAGAGAAAGCGGTAAAGTAATATATGGTAAAGTGCCGCCCTATTCAGTAGTAGTGCCTGGTAGCATGCCCGCTAGCATAGGAAAACCAAGTTTATATTGTGCAGTCATTGTAAAACAAGTAGACCAGATTACTCGTAGTAAAGTATCTATAAACGATTTATTAAGAACATAGTTAGCCTGAAATTCGATATAACTTGTTACATCGAATTTCAGAGAAATATATAGAAACAATGATGAAAAAAGTTAAAATGCATCAGAAGGACTGTTTCGAGTATGCATTTTGCCTTATAACAAAGCTAATGTGCTATAAGAATTATTAATGCTTATAGCGCATTGAGGTTATTTAATTGACAATAAAATAAGTAGTAGTATGAAGAATTTAAAGGTAATAATACAAACAAAAACTCTAATGCATGCATTAACTTTTGCCAGTTCAGTGGTAGAAAAACGTAACGTCATTGCTGAACTGAGTAATATTAAATTATCCACAAATGATGGTAAGCTGGAATTAATCACTACTAATATGGAAATATATTTGAGCCAAAAGATCCCCGCTCAAATTGTCAATGAGGGGGAAATCACTGTGTCTACTAAAACCTTGTGCGATATAGTCAAAAAGATCTCCGATAATGATATAACCCTTAGTGTATCTTCTGAAACAGCACAGCTTGAGTTATTAGGGCAGAATTGTACCTTTAATTTATTAACTTTACCTGTTACCCAGTTTCCTACTCTGGATGAGGTAAGTAGCGAATATACCTTTAAAATTTCCTGCCGAGATTTTGCTAAAATGATTGATAGCACTTTATTTTCTATCTCTACTGACGAAACTAGGTATAATTTAAATGGGGTATATTTCTGTATTAAGGCAGGAGAATGTAGCGCAGTTAGTACTGATGGTCATCGGCTATCAGTTTCTATAGTACCAATAGGAGATAGTACAAAAGAATTTGGTGTTATTCTGCCTAAAAAAACTTTAGAAGAAATTGTCAAGATAGCTAAAGATGCTCAAAACATCCACCTTGATATGGACATTTTCTTAAGTGTTAATAAAATTAAATTTGTATGCAATGATATTGTGATGGTATCAAAACTTATTGACGGCACTTTTCCAGATTACCACACTTTCATTCCAGTCGAGAATAATTATAAGCTTATTGTGAATACTAAATTATTATCGGAAGTGATTGATAGGGTAGCTACCATCACTATTGATAAATTTCAAGCAATTAAGTTAATATTATCACAAGATTCAGTTGAAGTAACTGCTTCAGGAGAAGCCAGAGGAGCCGCGAAAGAAATTATACCATCTTCCGAGGAGAAAAATAACTTATGTATATTTACCTCTGACGAGACCTTGTCTATAGGTTTTAACCCCAAATATATTATGGACAGTTTAAATGCTGTAGCCAATGCGATAAAATGCCATCAGGTAGAATTACATTTTTCTAATGCTTCCTCCCCTATGTTATTAAAACCCGTTGATAACTCCACTGAGCTCTTTGTCATTATGCCAGTTAAAGTGTGACACTATATATACTTGCTCGCACCTGAAGAGTTGATAAACGATAGAATTAAAATCAAGATAATAGCAGGAGCCAAAGGGTCAAGGGAGCGCAAGCAGTACATATTAGTACAGAAGATCATGAAGTACGATGAACGTAGATAATGAGTTTTCGGAAATGATATAATCTGTGTTGCTTTCGCTCCTTCAGGCTTTACTCTGTCTAACTCTCCAGTTGATTCTCTATCGTCTATCAACTTTTCAGATGCGAGCAATATATTATTTCTCTTTAAACGATCTAAACATGGTATCAGTAATTGGATCTAGCAAATATCGTAGTAAAGTTCTAGTACCTGTTACAATTTGTACTTCCGCTTGCATACCTGGATGCAGTTCTAAATGCCTAGCTTTTGCAATCTTATTAAATTCTTCCATATTAATTTCAATCCGAGCAATATATACTGTTTCTCCAGCCTTCTGACTTTTATCTTGCACTATATCAGGAGATAATTTGACCACCTTGCCACTGAATAATGGGGTAGTCCTTGATTTAAAGGCGCTAAAACGAATTTTAGCTATTAAACCTTCATGCACCGAATCTATTAACCTACTCGGGACTTGTGCCTCTATTATTAAATTATCATTAGTTGGGGCAATCTCTAGAATCTGATTACCTGGGCCTACTACCCCACCTATAGTATGAAAATTCAGTACATTTATAATACCATCTACTGGTGAGCGAATAACCACTCTGTTCAGAGAATCTTTATAAGCATTAAATTGTTCTTTTAAATGCACTACTTGTGCCTGCGCTTCTTTAAGCTCAGTTAATATTTTTTCAATAATTTTATTTTGTAAGTTAAGAATAGAAATTTCATTCTCGGAAATAGCATGTCTAGTACTGGCGATTTCTGTATCTGACAATGCTATCTCGCTTTTGAATTGAGCTTCCTTAGACTCCAATTCTAATAAAGCAGCTCTAGGGCTAAAACCTTTTTTGTGCAATGTGTGCATTGCTTTTAATCTATCATGTACTATTTCCAAGTTTTTGATATAAGAAAGTTTTCTTGCCTCTAGACCTTCTATTTTTTTATTTAATTGTTCTACTCGTTGCTGATAAGCATTCTTTTCACTCCTATGTACTTCTTTTTTAGACTGAAATAAACTGTTTTGAGTATCAATAATCCTGGAGACCTCAGGTAAATTCATATCATTTTGTAAGAATTCAGGAAATTCAATCTGATCTTTATCATCTCTTTCAGCAATTAAACGACTTTCAGTAGCTAAAGCATGCCTATATTGGCTTAAAGTACTTTCATAATGAGATTTAATTTTCACATCTTCTAATTCTAATAACTTGTCGCCTGCTTTAACGATATCTCCTTGATTAACAAAAATATTCGCGATGATTCCGCCTTCATGATGTTGAATCACTTTCCTATTGCTACTTGCAACTACAATCCCTCCTGCTACAGCTGCACTATCAAGTGGAGCGCAACTCCCCCATATCCCCCCAACTAAAACAAAAAATATTATAACATAAGTTCCAAATAAAATTGGAGATCTAGCCACTTGTAACACATCGTTACGCTGAGAATCAGTCTTTTTAGTAGTAAAATTTATAAAGCGATCCAGATAATATAATATATTCTGAATTCCTTTAGAAATACTAACTATTAAGTTAGGAGATATAATGCTTTTCTTAGTTTGCTTCGTATTTGCCAAGTCTTTTTGTAAAGTTAAAAGTTGCTTCAATTGTTCTGGCGAAAATGAGGGCTTAATATTATTTGACTTTTCTTCCATATGTTTTTAACTTACTCATTAATGTGGATAACACCACTTTTTAACATTTTAATCCTATTATGCATTTCTTCAGGAGTGCCATATAGGGCTACCGCCCCGTCTTGTAATATCAACACTTTATCTACTACAGACAAAACAGAGGGTCTATGAGAGATTACCAGTACCGCAATATTTTTAACCTTTGACTGTTTTAAACAGTTAGATAAAGCTATCTCTCCAGCTTCGTCCAGGTTAGCATTAGGTTCATCTAAAATAATTAATTTAGGATCCCCATAAAATGCTCTAGCAAGACCTATACGTTGTTTTTGTCCTCCCGACAGATTGGAACCTGCTGGCCCAATATCTGAATCATAGGCATCTGGCAGTCTTAAAATCATTTCATGAGCTCCTGCAATTTTAGCGGCCTCAATTACTTTTTCGGGGTCAGGATTTTCCAACATTCGAGCAATATTTTGTTTAACAGTACCACTAAATAATTCTATCCCTTGTGGTAAATATCCCACATGTTTACCGAAATCTTCTCTATTCCAACGATATATTTCTCCTCCATCTAGCCGTACGGATCCGGATGAAGCTTTCCAGACTCCTACCAACACCTTAGATAAAGTTGATTTACCTGCAGCAGAAGGACCAATAATGGCTAATATTTCGCCAGGTTGTACAGCAAACGATACCCCCTTTAAAATATAGCGAGGGGAAGGTGGTTGCGGAATATGAGCAGGCACAGGCATTGCATAATAAATATTTTCTACAGTCAAATAACCTTCAACGTGGGGGATAGGCATTGCTTCATCCCGGGAATTAAATGAATTAAACAATTGATTAATATTTTTATAGGACTTAATAGCCCCACTCATGCTTTTCCATAATTCTATCGCATTATCAAAAGGCGCTAAAGCTCGACCAACTATAATAGAACTCATAATCATTCCACCGGTAGTCATGGCTTCTCCCCTGGTACTTACTACAACGTAAGCTCCAATACCAGTTACTAACATTTGCATAATATTTCGGATAAATCTAGAAAAATTAGAAATAGCTCCATTTCGATAACTAGCAATGGATTGTTTCTCTAACGATAAAATATTGAATTTATGCCAATTTGCTGTAACATTTTTCATCATCCCCATAGCTTCAACTACTTCTGAATTTCTATTAGCAATATCAGCTTGCACCATGCCTTTTATTGAAAACTCAGTAGCTTCCCCCAACGTTCTATTAGTAGCAGCCGCATTAAAAAAAGCGGTAGATACAATAATCACCGCTCCAATCAACGTTAAAATGCCAATATATGGATGAATCAAAAATATTACTACTATATAAATGATACTCCAAGGAGCATCAAACAAAGTATTAATTCCTGTACTAGTTAAAAATGTCTTGACCGTCTGAAAATCTCGAAGTAACTGGCTAGCTGCTGTGTTAGTACGAGTTGCTGATGCCGAAATAGAGTGACCAAAAATTGTAGGAGCCACTGTCTTGTCTAACCACTCTCCAACTTTAATAAGCGTAAATGAACGGGCCACCTGCAACAACCCATAAATAAAATATATTGACCCAATAATGACTGACAACCACATTAACGTCCATAAGTTGCCGCTACCTATTACTCTATCTAGAACTTGCAAAGAATAAAGAGGCGTTATCAACATTAGTAAATTAATAACAAAAGCAAACCAAAAAACTATCCAAAAGGCACTTCTACATTTATTAATTGCATCATTTAAAGGATTGTTAACTTTATGACTATTTGCTGATGCGCTATTATTTTTCATATTACCGTTATATATTGTACTTATAGATCGAATGACAAATTATTACTTAATATATTTATATATACTAATTTTTTTACTAAAAAACAACCTAGACCTTTAAAATTATTTGCTACTTCAATTACCTGTTATTATTTTCTGCTTAGTCATTAATCCCAAAGTAAGATTCCAATATTTCTTGCGAAGTCTTACCTGTCGATTTATTGTTCAAACCATAAACCATTAAGTAAGATATAGCAAGATAAGGATTAATAGACTGATACAGCTTTAAATGTAGTTTATCAGAATTTTGTCCTGCATTCGTGTGATGATCATAGGTTGTTAACTTTAAACTATTTTCAACTTCTGCTACAGAATATGTGAGCGGATTAACAAAATACACATTATTAGCACTATTTTCTAAATTGTGAATTATATTGGAAATAATTGTGGGAGCAAGTTTTTTATTATATCCTTCTCCCGAAAATGACAGATATAAGTCATTTTTTAAATCATTTACAAAATATGCTACCTTCCCATAAGACTCAGCTACATTCTGAATAATAAAATTAGTAATGACTAAATAATCGGCTATATTAAGGAAATTATGTGCTTTAATCACAATAGAACAGCTAGAGAACTTACGAGCATGACAGTGCAAAACTGTAGGGATACCAACTTTTTCAAGTATATCAAGTATTTCAGCCCGAAAATTTGCCAATTGATCATAAGGCTCTACCTGATTTTGGTAATGTATTAATTTATGTTCCTTAAATATAAAATTTTCAGATTTATTGATCACCGTAAAATTAATCCCTAGCTCAACAGTAATATTATTAACATGATTATTAGCTAATATATTCTCCTGTAAAAAAAGACGCGCATTATATTGATCACTCAAATTATCGCATAAACAAAAGAGAGTAGCATAACTTCGGAAAGGATCAACAAAACAATATTCATTAATTGGGCGTAATTTTATATTATTCACTAATATAAAATCCTCAGATATTAGTAAATTTTTTGCAGCAATATCAATTTGTCGTAATGCTCCATCCTCACCTAGATACTTTAAAGAAATAAACTTAACCTTCGTACTTTCTATTTTGCTTAGAAGTACTGTTATAATACTCATTAAAATCCTTTAATTAATTCTTCTGCAATTTGTACTCCGTTTAAGGCGGCCCCTTTACGTAAATTATCAGCTGTAATCCATAAATTCAAGGTATTGTCCTGAGTATAGTCCTGTCGTATCCTGGAAATATACACTAAATCTTCTCCCACTGCCTCTACCGGGCAGGCATATTGGGTGTCGTTCAAATAAGAATTAACCACTACCGATTCTGATTCTCTTAAGATTTCTTCTGCCTCCTTAGCATCAAGTTGCTTTCGAAATTCAACATTAATAGACATAGAGTGAGAAACAAATACTGGCACTCTCACACAAGTAACGGTAGTTTTAATATGAACGCCTATAATTTTTTCTAACTCCCGCGCAATCTTGGTCTCCTCGCTAGTAGAGCCTTCATGATTAAAATTACCAATATGAGGAAATAAATTAAATGCTATTTGTTTGGGAAAAATTTTTGGTTGTACTTCACTAAAAACATATTTGGCTTTAGTTTGATTGTATAGCTCATCCATTGCCGCCCTACCGGCACCAGAGACAGACTGATAAGTGGAGATAATGATTCTTTTAATCTCGGCAGCATTATCTAGAGGTTTTAATGCGACAGCAATAGGGATAGTACAACAATTCGGATTAGCTATAATATTTTTATTAGTATAATTTTTTAAGTCTCGCAAATTTGCTTCTGGAACTATTAATGGCACCTCTGGGTCCAGCCTAAAAACTGACGATTTATCAATTATTACACAACCCTGCTTGGCAATATTAGGGGCATATTGTTTTGATATTTCAGAGCCTGCTGCAAAAAAGGCAATATCAACTTGCCTAAAATCTATATTATCTATAGCAGCGATTTTTAATGTCTTAGTGCCAAATGTTACTTCTTTACCATGAGATTCACTTGAGGCTACCGCATATATATTATTGATAGGAAAGGCCCGTTCACTTAAAATTGCTAATGTTTCACGGCCGACATTACCTGAAGCTCCTATTACAGCAACATTATATTTTTTTACCATTACTTACCAAATAAATTGCCCTAATATACGCATAAGGCGGTACCCCTTATATACTAAATTCTCCACAAATACTCAAGATTAATCAATTAAAGTAGACAAGTGGCTACCACCAATAATATGATAATGGAAATGAAACACGCTTTGCCCTGACTGTTCTCCCTTATTAGTAATCAAACGATACCCTCCTTCTTTTAGGCCTACCAATTCAATAATGTGTAATAACTTAAAAAAGTAATCTTTAATTTCACCTTCAGAAGCTTTACTAATAAAATCATTATAATCAATATACTCCTTTTTAGGTATAACAATTACATGTACTGGCGCTACAGGTTTAATGTCATGAAATGCTATTATATTATTGTCTTCATAGATGATATGGGCTGGCACCGATTTATTAATAATTTTGGCAAAAATGTTATTCTTATCATACATATATTATAATCTCCAGCACTATTAATGACTTAATCTTTCTAAGAATTTTAATTCAGCTTCAATTTCTGAGTGCGCTAATATTATATCATTTAATAGATATTTTTTTCTTTCTAAATCATATTCTCGCATAATGTTACTACAAAAACCAAATATCAACATAATCGCTATTGGTCCCATCATCTCCGTGTATGCACTATTAATATTAAACGCAATGATCATAGTAACAGTAGTGATTAGTAATAACAACCACATTCGGTGATAAAGTGCCCAACCAATATTTAAAATTGCTGCACATAAAGAAAATCCCTGTTTAATAATTATACAATTATTATTTTTTTTCTGTGGATTAACATATATTGAATAAATATTCATAGCCAAATCTTGTAATTGTGATATTAAGTTATTACTTAGATTAAGTAGTGAATGCCGTTGCATTAGGTACAAACTTACTAATACTAAAATAGTTAAAAAACAAAAAGTACCTAGTGCATAGAACATTGACTATAAATCAATCCTTATATTAATTAATTAGTAGACAAAGATCAATATTTAAAAAATCATTATGCAAGATATCTCATCAAAAACATACATATTACACGGAACCACTATACTTTGCATACGAAAAAACAGTAATGTGGTAATTGCAGCTGATGGTCAAGTTTCTCATGGTAATACAATTTTAAAATCCACTGCTAAAAAATTAAGAACCATGTATAATAATAGCATTATTGCGGGCTTTGCCGGCTCTACAGCAGATGCACTAACCTTATTTGAAAAGTTAGAATCAAAATTAGAAAAATATTCTTATCATCTTCTTAGAAGTGCAGTAGAACTAGCAAAAGATTGGCGTAGTGATAAATATCTACGTAAATTAGAAGCAATGATGATAGTAGCAGATCAAAAAAATATACTGATTCTTACCGGTAACGGAGATGTAATTGAGCCAGATGCAGAGGTGGCAGCTATAGGATCTGGCGGCTCATATGCACTCGCAGCTGCCAGGGGCATAATGTCTTTTAACAACGATTTAACAGCAGAAGAAATCGCCTTGAAATCAATGCATATTGCAGCAGATATTTGCGTCTTCTCTAATCATAATATTATTTTAGAAAAAGTTATATGAATATTAATACAAACAACGCCTCTATGGGATTAACACCAAGCAAAATTGTAGAAGAACTTAACAGATTTATTGTTGGACAAAATAAAGCTAAAAAGGCCGTAGCAATCGCTCTTAGAAACCGTTATAGGAGAAAAAATGTTAGTGAGCCTCTTAGAGAAGAAATTGTGCCAAAAAACATTTTAATGATTGGTCCCACCGGCGTTGGTAAAACAGAAATCGCTAGACGCCTGGCTAAGTTGGCTGGTTCGCCCTTTCTGAAAATTGAAGCTACCAAATTTACAGAAGTAGGTTATGTCGGAAGGGATGTAGAGTCGATAATAAGGGATCTAGTAGAAATCGCTGTTAATATTCAAAAGACTAATGCTAAAAAAGAAGTGGTTAACAATGCAAATCTCAAAATGGTTGAAAGAGTTTTAGATGCATTAGTAGGAAAAACCGCTACTAATGAGACTAGAGAAAAATTTAAGGAAAAACTGGAGAAAGGGGAATTAGATAATACCGAAATTGAGATAACTATAGCAGATACAAGCAATATATTTAGTAATACTAATTTTGAAATCCCAGGTATGCCAGGAGCCGCAATGGGAGTCCTGAATATTTCTGATATGCTTGGCAAAGCGATCGGGGGCACTAAAACAAAAAATAAAAAAATTCTAGTCAAAGATGCTATGGCAATTATTACGGCTGAAGAATCAGAAAAAATGATTGACATAGAAAAAATTACTCAAGACGCCATACAACTTGTAGAAAATGATGGGATAGTATTTTTAGATGAAATAGATAAAATTACTTCAAAATCTGAAGGCAAAAGTTCAGAAATCAGTCGAGAAGGGGTACAAAGGGATTTACTGCCATTAATTGAAGGGACCACAGTTAATACTAAATATGGTCCTGTAGAAACCGCTCATATTTTATTTATAGCCTCGGGGGCTTTCCATCTATCTAAGCCTTCTGATTTATTACCTGAGTTACAGGGCAGATTACCTATTAGAGTGGAATTAAACTCTCTTACCAAAGAAGATATGATTAAGATTTTAATTGAACCAGAATCCAGTTTAATAAAACAATATTCAGCTTTAATTGCCACTGAAGGAATAGAATTAGTATTCAGCCAACCGGCTATTGAGAAAATTGCTGATTATGCTACTAATGTTAATTCAGAGGTAGAAGATATTGGAGCCCGCAGATTACATACTATTTTAGAAAATTTATTAGAAGATATAAGTTTCAGTGCAAGTGATATAGATGAAAAAAAGATAACTATTGATAAAAATTTTGTAGACAAACAGCTATCAAAAATTGTACAAAATATTGATCTGGTAAAATTTATTTTGTAAACTTGAAATTATAAATTATAAAATGATAGCGCATCTTGGAAGTTTAACCTTCAATGGTATAGATATTATTGATGTTGATGTACAAGTACAAATATCACCTGGAATTCCCAATTTTACTATTGTGGGTTTGGCAGATAAGACTATTGCTGAGTCTAAAGAACGGCTTAGAGCTGCTCTTTCATCAATAGGGCTCGCATTACCCACCAAGAAAATACTGATAAATCTTGCACCAGCTGACTTGATCAAAGAAGGTAGTCATTTTGATCTAGCCATTGCCTGTGCGATATTAAGTAGTATGAATATTTTCATAGTACCCCACACTTATTGTTGAAGTTGAAAGGCATGCATAATGTGTTTTCGTAGTAATGAAAACAACATAGCAGGGGTATCACTTAACGAGTTATAAAAATAATCTTTTATCCAATCAAATCCGTAAGTAAATAATGAGTATAATTTACGACCATGTTTTTTGATCTTTATAGGATAAATTTTGTTCTTAATGTCACCAGCAAGCACGCAAATAGCTAAGGATAAAGATACTATTGCAAATAGTTTTTCCAGCTTTTTTTGATCTGTAATGTGGGTATCTTCAATATTAAATCCAGATGACTTGAGAGACAGAAAAGGTCGCTCAATGCTCCACCTCTGCTTATATGCTAGCAAAGCACATTCACCAATAAGCACATTACTAGCAATAAATAGTTGCTCTCTTTCTAATTGCAAACAAGTTATTTTAATTGCCATACCATTGTAAATTTTGCTTTCTATAGTTTTAGTGTCACCCATTTGCATATCGGCAAAACATTTATTCAACTTCATCTTGCCACCGTTGAAATGCTTGACCTTCTCACTTTTTCTTAGCCTGATAGCAAAAGGTAATTTTTGGATTCCACCCATATATTGCAACCATTCCTCACCAACAAATTCCCGATCGGCAAGGATAAGCTCTATCATTTCCTTAGGTATAATTGTTAAAATTTGCTCAATCAATTTCTTTCTTTCATTAGTAGAAGAGTTGCCTTTTTTATCAAGTAACAACCATGCTATAGGAATTGAAATATTACCATAAACGATAGTTGCAACAAAAAAATTCAAATTTTTAATACCAAATTGCCAGCTGGTTCTATCTATGGCAAGGCTAATTTTACCTGTTAGACAGAGCAATTTAACAATAATTTTCCCTAAACTTATAAAGCACATATTTTGTTCTAAAAGCAAACGCTCAACTTTAACAATCTTGGCATGCAAATTGCCTTTAGAAGCGACATACAGTGCTAATTCTTTGATTCTCACAGTTTTAGCTTTTACTACTGCACAAATTAATTCTGCAAATGTTTTAATTCGTGCTGGGTGCCAATCTAAAAATATGTATAATATTTGGTATAGTGATTGAGAGTCCATTAATACCTCCTGTTGCTTGTTTCTCAGCGGAGATTAGTGACTCTCAGTCACTTATTCAATTTATTATTTTAACCCTCCTGTAAAATCTGTGGGGTACTATGTCAAAACCCTTGCTTTCACAATTTTTTAAGAAATTATATAGTTCCTCAAAACATACCTCGGGGCTGATGTATGGAAGTTCCCACGACCCACTCTCAGGCAAATCCTTTAAACTTTTAATAGCCCCCTCATACTTACTAATATCAATCTCCGTTACTGGAATCATATCTCCTCCACTATATTTATTCCTAAATAGTTAATATGATACTAACATATGAATTATTATTTGGTAATAATTCATATGTTCAAACCATTTATTTATTAATATAGTTTAAATTCTTACATAATTATCACATCCCTTATCTGTAATTGTATAGTATGTCGTTCTTGCCAGTAATTCATTTTTAAAGAACCTATTACCGCAATATTATAAGATTTAGGGGCAAGTAAAATATTCTCGATAGGGGTGGCAGTACTATTAAAAGCAATAGCAGCGAGAGTTTTACTGCCAAATGCTTCTTTAGAAGGGGCAAGTAAGCATCTAATATGTTTTTCGCCAATGATATCTGCTTTCAATACAAATAGATCTTGAAATTTAAATAATGGCTCAACATTGCCTGGCCCGAATGGTTCTAATTTGGCTAATTCTTCCATTAATTGCAAATTCACACTCTCGGTGGTCAGTTCTAAGTCATATTCCTGATGATTTAGAGTTAAATTACTAGCTAAATCCCCCCTAAATTCATTATTTAAAAATTCTTGTAATGCACCTAACTTTTCTTCTAATACCGTAAATCCTGCGGCCATCGCATGTCCGCCACCACTTATTATTAACTCTTTAGTTTTGGCATTAATAATTTTACTACCAAAATCAATATTTTTTATTGAGCGACAAGACGCCTTGCCGATTCCATCATTTAAAGCAATAACGGCAACAGGTTTATTAAATTTTTCTTTTAACCTACCAGCTACAATACCAATAACACCAGGGTGCCACCCTGCCCCTACTATAAATAAACTACTATCATTTTCTTGGGTTAATGCAATATTGCTAGCTTCCTCTAACATTATCAGTTCTAGAACTTTTCGCTCGTTATTATGTGTTTCTAATTCTGATGCCAATTTATGAGCTTCCAGGCTGCAGTTCGTCGATAATAAATTAGCTCCTAAACTAGACTTGCCAACTCTTCCCCCAGCATTGATTCGAGGTCCTATGACAAAGCCTAGATGATAACAATTAGGTTTTTCATGCAGACCCGCAATATCACATAGGGTCGTTATTCCAAGATTTTTCCTGTGTTGCATGATTTTCAATCCTTGGGCTACAAAAGCTCGATTTAAATTAACCAGCTGCATCACATCGCATACAGTGCCTAGGGCTACTAAATCTAGGTATTGCATTAAGTTTGGAGGGACTAAATTGCTATCATCAATATTCACAAAAAAATTGTGCTGTTTTAGATCAGACAATAAAGCGGTAGCAAATAAAAAACACACTCCTACCGCCGCTAAATATGTGTAAGGACTTGTTTCATCAAGCCGATTTGGATTAACTACGGCTACTGACTCGGGCAGTGTCTCGTGCCCCATATGATGGTCAATCACTATTACATCCAGCCCTACTTGCTTCGCATATTTTAAGGCCTCATGGGCCATTGCGCCGCAATCTACAGTGATCAATAATATCGTCCCCTTATCTTTAATTTTTTGCATAGCAGAGATGGTAGGACCATAACCTTCAGCAATTCGGTCAGGTACGTAAATATCAACCACTTGCCCTAAATCTTGAAACACATTTTTTAGTAATGAGGAAGAAGTAGCACCATCAACATCATAATCTGCGAAAATGCAAATTTTTTGGCTATTTAAAATCGCTTGTCTAGTCCTATCGACAGCTTTTTGCATATCCAGTAAATGAAATGGATCAGGTAATAAGTGCTTAAGTTTAGGAGAGATAAAATTTGTCGCTTGATCTAGACAATCTATACGCGGTAGTATCATCTTTGCTAATAAATCACTGACTCCTATATGCCTTGCAAGCTGTAATGCTTCATACTCATTAATAGATCGTTGCTGCCAAGTTCTTTTATTGACTGAAATTTTATTTTCTTGTGGGTTCATAATATTTAAAAATTTTAATTTTATATCACATTGAGGTTTATTAAGAGATTGATTAACGAATATACTATAGATTTAGCTTTGACTAATAATTAATTGAACAACTTACTTTTGTGATAACATTTGTCACATAATCAACTCAACCTGTTATTGTAAAACCATTGCTAATTATTACTTTACATTATATGTAGTTAATATTATAGTTTTAATAGAGGGATCAAGAGTAGGATGAAAATGAAAAGTGTTTTTAATAAGGCTAACATAATAGAAATATCTCAAAAAATAGAGAGCCCTCATTGCTTGATGGTAACACAACTAACAGGAGAATTTAACAAAAATAATTTTCAAGAATTTTGGAGATACGTTAATAATAAACAATATACTACCGTTATTTTACCAACGGCCGCTTACGAGTCGTTAATTAAATATTATCAGGAATTTAATAACTGTATGCAAGAAAATAATAGAACGTCTGGCTATTCAATAAAGTTTAAGAATTTCCTGCCGGAAACTGCAAAAGCTATAATGAGCCACTTGCAACAACAAGCCGTAACTATAGGTCAACAAGGCACTATTATACCACTAGATACAGACTTGCAACTCCAAGATAATCTGGCTACCCTAACTGTAGAGTGCAGCCTAACAGGCAAATTTGCAAACCTTACTCAAGAAGGATGAGAAATTAACCTGAGGAGGGAAGGTGCCAAAATTTTGTATAGTCCATTCTTGAAAGGCGAAGAGTATATACCTTCCAAGTATAAACAGATAATATAGAGAGGTAGTCAATGATTAAAGAGATCGGCACAAATGACGTCCAGGATGATTGCCTAAATTTAATAGAATTAGAAGCCACAGATGGGGTAGTATTAGATGTCAGTGGCAAAAAATTAAAGAAGTTTTGTGAGGTTATAAGCCAGCACAATGTGAGCGAACTTGTTCTGACTCCCCAAATTAGTACTGCGCTATTCAACGATTATGAAGTTTTTCATAAATCTATGACAAATAACAAAAACCTCCATAGTTATGAAATAATTTATAATCACGTGCCCTTAGCAGCATGTCACCCCATACTAGAAAAATTGATGCAATTATCTGACGCCGTAAATTGTACAAGCCCCTTTGAATGTACCATACTAGGGCCTTGCGCCTTACATGATCTTGTCACCTTATATATTAAATGTGATCTCACTGGAGCAAATTGTGATACCATTTCCGGGAACTAAATTAGTACTAGGAGTACGAGTGCCCGCTACCTGCGCGTACAGACGTATCACACTACTGGACAAAAATAGAAAATGGTTAAAAAAACCATAGTACCCCACACTTATTGTTGAAGTTGAAAGGCATGCATAATGTGTTTTCGTAGTAATGAAAACAACATAGCAGGGGTATCACTTAACGAGTTATAAAAATAATCTTTTATCCAATCAAATCCGTAAGTAAATAATGAGTATAATTTACGACCATGTTTTTTGATCTTTATAGGATAAATTTTGTTCTTAATGTCACCAGCAAGCACGCAAATAGCTAAGGATAAAGATACTATTGCAAATAGTTTTTCCAGCTTTTTTTGATCTGTAATGTGGGTATCTTCAATATTAAATCCAGATGACTTGAGAGACAGAAAAGGTCGCTCAATGCTCCACCTCTGCTTATATGCTAGCAAAGCACATTCACCAATAAGCACATTACTAGCAATAAATAGTTGCTCTCTTTCTAATTGCAAACAAGTTATTTTAATTGCCATACCATTGTAAATTTTGCTTTCTATAGTTTTAGTGTCACCCATTTGCATATCGGCAAAACATTTATTCAACTTCATCTTGCCACCGTTGAAATGCTTGACCTTCTCACTTTTTCTTAGCCTGATAGCAAAAGGTAATTTTTGGATTCCACCCATATATTGCAACCATTCCTCACCAACAAATTCCCGATCGGCAAGGATAAGCTCTATCATTTCCTTAGGTATAATTGTTAAAATTTGCTCAATCAATTTCTTTCTTTCATTAGTAGAAGAGTTGCCTTTTTTATCAAGTAACAACCATGCTATAGGAATTGAAATATTACCATAAACGATAGTTGCAACAAAAAAATTCAAATTTTTAATACCAAATTGCCAGCTGGTTCTATCTATGGCAAGGCTAATTTTACCTGTTAGACAGAGCAATTTAACAATAATTTTCCCTAAACTTATAAAGCACCATAGTACCCCACAGATTTTACAGGAGGGTTAAAATAATAAATTGAATAAGTGACTGAGAGTCACTAATCTCCGCTGAGAAACAAGCAACAGGAGGTATTAATGGACTCTCAATCACTATACCAAATATTATACATATTTTTAGATTGGCACCCAGCACGAATTAAAACATTTGCAGAATTAATTTGTGCAGTAGTAAAAGCTAAAACTGTGAGAATCAAAGAATTAGCACTGTATGTCGCTTCTAAAGGCAATTTGCATGCCAAGATTGTTAAAGTTGAGCGTTTGCTTTTAGAACAAAATATGTGCTTTATAAGTTTAGGGAAAATTATTGTTAAATTGCTCTGTCTAACAGGTAAAATTAGCCTTGCCATAGATAGAACCAGCTGGCAATTTGGTATTAAAAATTTGAATTTTTTTGTTGCAACTATCGTTTATGGTAATATTTCAATTCCTATAGCATGGTTGTTACTTGATAAAAAAGGCAACTCTTCTACTAATGAAAGAAAGAAATTGATTGAGCAAATTTTAACAATTATACCTAAGGAAATGATAGAGCTTATCCTTGCCGATCGGGAATTTGTTGGTGAGGAATGGTTGCAATATATGGGTGGAATCCAAAAATTACCTTTTGCTATCAGGCTAAGAAAAAGTGAGAAGGTCAAGCATTTCAACGGTGGCAAGATGAAGTTGAATAAATGTTTTGCCGATATGCAAATGGGTGACACTAAAACTATAGAAAGCAAAATTTACAATGGTATGGCAATTAAAATAACTTGTTTGCAATTAGAAAGAGAGCAACTATTTATTGCTAGTAATGTGCTTATTGGTGAATGTGCTTTGCTAGCATATAAGCAGAGGTGGAGCATTGAGCGACCTTTTCTGTCTCTCAAGTCATCTGGATTTAATATTGAAGATACCCACATTACAGATCAAAAAAAGCTGGAAAAACTATTTGCAATAGTATCTTTATCCTTAGCTATTTGCGTGCTTGCTGGTGACATTAAGAACAAAATTTATCCTATAAAGATCAAAAAACATGGTCGTAAATTATACTCATTATTTACTTACGGATTTGATTGGATAAAAGATTATTTTTATAACTCGTTAAGTGATACCCCTGCTATGTTGTTTTCATTACTACGAAAACACATTATGCATGCCTTTCAACTTCAACAATAAGTGTGGGGTACTATGGTATTCTTTACATTTTCGATGGTAATATTGTTCAATTGCCCCTTCTCTCCCTGCTGCAATGTAGTACTTATAGGGGTTTTGGCTCTATTTAGAGGCGGCATATCTTTTCTCTCCTTCTTAATTAATAAAAATTCTCTTAACTAACAAAATTGTCTTCTGCATTTTGATTTTACAAAAACACTAAACTATAGTTGTGGTGAAGATATAATGATCAAAATATTAACGTGTGTATTAAAATATTAATACATTTTAATCAGCAGCAATATAAATTATTAATAAAAATAAAACAAGCTCTTTAAAGAAAAATTTCTATGATAAATAAAACCTGACAGAAGGAAAGGATTGGCAAATTAACGAGCTAGCTTTTTAATCATAAGAAGTATTAGAAAGGACAGTTTTAACTAGGGAAATAGTAATAGCATGTTTGTGTACTAAGGCGTGGTGGATAATCTTAGCTAATAATTTGATTATTTCAGCGCATTGTCGCGGTAAATGAATTAATAAATATTTAATCACTTGCTCATTAACCATGATTGAATGATCGGAAAAATATTTGAAGATTAATTTTTTGATTAACTCATCGTCAGCTGGGTTAATTTTGAGCTTTAAGATGCTATTAATCCGCGAGGACAAATCCGCCAAGGAAAAATTATTATTTGAGCTACTAGTAGTCATTAATAGATATTTATTTGACTCATTGAGTAAATTAAAAGAATGCAATATTTTTCTCTCATCTAACCGCTCTATATCCTCTATAATAAAAGCATTATACCGCTTCATTAACTCGTTACTTAATATATCTAAGTCTTGGGTAATCACAAAAGCATCCGTTAAACTTTGCCATATTTTAGTAAGATAGGTTTTACCCGAAGAAGCAGGACCATCAATTAACAGCACTAATTCATATGGTTTTATTCCCCAAATTACCGGCCAGTTGTTAATTGCCTCATAAGCCACTTGATTAGAAGGAGAGTTAATAAAATTATCTAGTGGATATAAAGCATTATCAAATAATGGTAATATATATTGCTGTGAATCTTGCATCTGTGAATCTTGCATCATATTTAAGATTTATAAAACTTACTAGATTTATATAATTCAATACTACTTAAAAATAATACTTTTATTATACCAGCAATAGGGACGGCAAAAAATATACCGATAAAACCAAATAAATTACCAAGTGCTAGAACTGCAAAGATTATCCATAAAGGATGTAGTCCTATTTTATCGCCTATCATTTTAGGAGTTAATATATAACTCTCAACGAATATACCAATCAGATAAATAATGGCAATATACAATAATTTATTACCAAGCCCTACAGCAAAATAACTCACTATCATGGTCAGCACGAACGTGATCAATACTCCTATAAAAGGGATAATTATAGAAAAACCCGATAAAACACCTAACAACACACTTAAGTCTACTCCTACCATCCATAAAGCAATGCTATAATAAGTTGATAATATTAAACAAACATTTAGTTGCCCTCTGATATAAGCAGCCAAAGTATTATTAATAGCTCGTAATATTTGCTTAATTTTTTGTTTATTTTTTAGAGGTAATAAATTATCTATAGTAGTGATAATTTTTGTCCAATCTCGCAACAAATAAAATAAAATAATAGGGATTAATACCACGACCAGAAATACATTAATGGTTACCATAGTGTAATGCCAAATATTGTTAGCTAGACTCGTCATTAAAGAAAATAATCCATTCGCAAAATTATTAATCAAATCTTTTATTTTATTAGCGATAGTTGGTTCTACTGCTTGGATTTGAGCAGTAATAAGAGGAATGAATTGTGTTTGCAAATAATCTTTATAAGTAGGAATTTTACTAATCAGCAGAGTTATTTGTTGATATATTATAGGCAATATAACAGCTACCACTACAATAAAAATACTAAAAAATAAGACAAAAATTATCGCGACTATCACATTTCTATGGTACTTATAGCGAATAGATAAATGATAAATTACTGGCTGTAATAGGTAAGATATGATTGCTGCAATAACAAAAGGTGTTAAAATATTGGAAATTAATGTTAAAGATATCACCATGATTCCAATCACTATAACCCAAAAAATAGCCTTATCTAATCCAATCATTTTTGATCCTTTATAATTATAAATTTTGTCAACAGAACATGAATTGCGTCTTCACCTTCCCTGCTTAGGTGAGCTTGCAAAGCAGTCTAATAACTTGTTATTATTAATTGCGTATCACTTGCTCCATTATTATCTACCGCTCGTAACACCATTTTACCCGGCTTTGCTGTCCATAATAATGGCTGGTTAGGGGTGCTGCGCCCTATTAATTGATTATCAACAAACCAAAAAATTTCATTAGATCTAGGATCAGATTAGCAGCTAACACTATTTGCTTGTTATTTTTTAGTGAATATATCACATTTTTTAAAGGAGAAGTAATTTCTAATTTTTTATAATTAACAGCTAAAGACTGATTATCCTCTTTATTGCCTAAAGAAATGTTGCTAGGATCTTTTGTATTATAAGCGGGCAAATCTTTTAAGTAAGAGCTAGCTATTTTGTTTCCTGGTGTGATGGCTGGTAATTCCGACGGGAAGTAGTTAGAGGTAGTAGATAACAAAGTAGTGCGATATCTACCAATCAGCTTTATTGGCGAGACTCCTGGAATAAACCAGGTAGAAGCTTTAACCAAACATAAATTATTATTGACCTCTCCGCTGTCAGCACATACTGCTACTTTAGTAATTTTTAGCTCCCGAAATTTATCTAACAACAAATCTTCCGTAGCTTTTTTATCTATTATAGCATTGATTATATTAAAAAATAAGGGAGCTGCTGTTTTGACCCCAACAAATGTTCCGCGTGTATTTCCTCTGAAATCGCCTACCCATACTGCCAGTACATATTTTCCAAATATTCCAATAGCCCAACTATCTCGAAATGAGCTTGAAGTACCTGTCTTCCAGTAAACTGGTAGCTTGCTATTAAGGTTTGCCATACTGTAATTAAATCCTGGTTGCCCTATATCCTTTAAAATATCTAATGTTAAATAGCTAGCTTCTCTACTTAACAGTCTGATTGCTGACTTAGGGCGATTATCGACAATTTTATTAATATTTTGATACACTCCTAAATTGGCTAGCATAGCATATAACTTTACTAATTCTTCCATAGTTACTTCAACTGAACCAAGAGCCATCGTTAATCCGTAATGGGGAAAAGCTTGCAGTTTAGTAATATTAGCACGCTGCAAAAATTCATAGAAAGTTAGATGCTGAAGTTGGGAAGCAAGATATAAGACCGGAATATTCCTACTCTTAATTAATGATTCACGGACACTAATAGGGCCCATGAAATTACTATCAAAATTTTCTGCTAGATAATTCCCATATTGCCGTGGTAAATCTTGCAATATAGTTAAAGGATGAATTAAACCTTGATCAAACGCTAAAGCGTATACAAATGGCTTAAGAGTTGAGCCTGGCGAACGTTTAGCTTTCGTGCCATTGACTTGCCCATTAATAGCACTATTAAAGAAGTCAGCTGACCCCACACTAGCTAGCACCTCCATAGTTATAAAGTCAACCAGTAGAGCAGCGCTATTACGCACACCATAATTACTGTAAGAATTTACATAAGTGGTTATTTGTTTTTCTAAGGTAATTTGCAGATCCTTAGCTAAAGTTGAGGATATAATATTACTACTATCACTGGCGAGCAAGGACAAAGTAAATTGGGGAGATAAAAACGGTAAGTCTTTAATAGAGTTGAACTTTACTGGCAAATCAAGAAGAACCTCGTATACTTTATCCTCGTGGTGAATTGTAATCCAACGATTAAACAAATGTTTTCTGGCCAAAATTATATGTTCCGGGTTAAATAGACCATTACTTGTAGGAGATCTTTTAACAGGATGTTGCGGTATTATTGCCAAAGTGACGCTATCAATTATATTCAAATCCTTTACTGCGCGCCTAAAATAAATATAGCTTGCAGCTCCAATGCCTTCAATGTTCCCCCCATAAGGGACAAGGTTTAAATATGCTTCTAAGATTTCATTTTTTGTGTAATGTAACTCTAATTGTATTGCTTTAATAATTTGCCATAATTTTCCCATTATATTTTTGGAATTAATAGCAAATTTTATTCGTGCTACTTGCATAGTAATAGTTGAACCGCCCACTTTGCGGTTACCCCAGATATAGGTCTTAACAAAAGCATTGAACAGTGAGACAGGATTTATTCCTATATGCTGAAAAAAATATTGGTCTTCATATAATAGAATAATTTGTATTAATTTTGGCGCAATATCCGTCAGTGGTGTATATAATCTATATTTTTGATCTGGCGAAAGGGACATTCTCATTAATTCCCCCTCTCTATCCAGTACTACTTTCGAGAAGCTAGTCCCAGTAAGCAAAGGGGGTTTAATAAGCATAATATATGAGATTATACTAGCAAGCAATATGGTGCTTACTATAGAAATTATGAGTAGAATCCTCAATTTTTGGGAACCCTTAATCCTTTGAGGATAAGCACTAGGTAAAGTCATTTTAAGGCTATTCCACTACTATGCTACCTATAATACCTTTAGAATAAATACTAGGTATATACATCGACTCCCCATAACAAGGGGGGATAGTGAAAGTACCTTTATTTACTGCCTTAATCTTATACTGATACTGTACCTTATAGTCCGGCACAGAACCAAATATTACTACTCTATCATCTCGCTTATCAACATAATATGGTTCCCAGCTCGCTGGTAATTTAGTTTTAATATTTGTGGTAGAGTCTACCTCAAAACCACCTGGCAGCAAATCTACTACCGCTATGTTTGGCACAGTATCATTGCTTACTGAACGGATAGTTAATAAAACGTTTAACGTGCTGCCTAGCTTAACACTAGTAACTGTTTGCCCTTCATCATCTAGATATTGCCGGTCAAGCTCAATACCATTTTCCTCGATTGTCTTCCCCACCTGCTTATCAAAACCTGCTATTAGCAATTGATAAAAGAAATTAGGAGCAGTCGAAATAACCTGCAGCTTATTAGTCATAACATCCAGCTCGGTTGTAGTAATTCTTGCAGCTTTTAAGCTCAGTTCCTGCCCTTTTACCGCTTGGGTACTATATTGCTGCAGTTTAAAGGAATTACCGCCTATGCTATTTATAGTATTACTATAGGCTAAACTGCCCATGATAGCATAAGATGACGCAATAGTATTATAACCAGTATTGATTGACTTTGCTATACTAACGCTAAGCTCATGAGTCAATTTATCTAACCTCTCAGGAAAATGTAGCGATAGCAAGTAAATATATTGTGAATATTTAATTAAATTACTATAAAAACTATAATTATAAGACTGCGTAGGCTGAGTAGCAGCCTTTATAGAAGCACTTAAATTAAATCGATCCAACAGTTCATTCGCTTCAGGGATCATATGGAGCATCTTATAAGTAGGACCAGTGTTAAGGTAGCTGCGATGAGCCGCCACATTTAATGCAAAGTTCTAACTTTTTAAGTTCCTAAAAGAATATTGTTGACACTTTTTGATATTTATATTAAAAGATATAGCTCATAATATTTAATTATAGGTAGTATTGTTCGTAAATAGTACCGATATTAGGTATTCTAGGAATATACAAAATAATATATGTCAAATTTACTATCATTAGAAGATTTTAATCTATGCAACACAAAAACTGGTAAAATCAATCAACTAGCTTTTGGAGTAATGTTAATTTATTTTCGGTCTCACATTAAATTCCCTGCAGCAGAAGAAAAACCAATATCATTAAAATTAATATCAGCCATTGCTTCAGAGTTGGATATTGAAGAGTCTATTCTTTCAAAATTTAATTGGAGCGGTAGAACAGCCGAAAGATATCATCAGGATATTAGAAAATATTTGGGATATCGCCAAGCAAATAATAATGATGTTTTAATATTTACAGAATATCTAACAAATAATATTCTACCTCATTATCCATCTAATGAATTATTAATGGAGCAGACTAGGTTATTTTTTGACCAAAATAAAATTGTACTATTCAAGAAAAAACAGTTGGATCGTTATGTTGCTTCAGCAAAGCATCAATTTGAACAAAAATTTCTTGAAAAGATATTTAAAAGTTTAAGTCAAGATAACTGTTATTTGATTGAGCAAATCCTTGAACAAAGCGAACAGTCAAAGAATGGTATTATAGAATTATCAGAGTTAAAAAATGATATACCTGGGGTTAGGCTAAAAAATGTTAATTTTGCTTTGGATAAGATCGCTTTATTAAAACAAATTACTTTGCCCAAATCGATTGTAGATTTAGTAGATAGAAAATTACTGCTGAAATATTATGATCGTATCATGGCTTTATCGCCTAGTAATATTTTAGAGTTTAGCCCTGTGGCAAAATATGCGACTATGGCAATATTCTGTTATATAAGATTGCAGCTAATATTAGATAGTTTAGCTGATACATTAATTAAGCTTATAAAACGTATGCGTTCTAGTTCTGAAAAATACGTAGATAACTATATTGTAAAGGAGGTTAAGCGTGTTGATGGAAAATTTGATATTCTAGAGAAATTAGCATCTTTATCAATTAACAATCCTAAAAGTACAATTGAAGATAAGATTTACCCTGAAGTTTCTAAAGAAAAACTAGAAGCAATAATTACTGATTTACAGCAACGCGGTAAATGGTATCAACAACAGGTACAAAATAAGATTCATTCAAAGTATGCGTATGGAAGTAGAACCACACTACTACCAATACTACAAACTTTTCAGTTAAAAGAAGATAACTCTAGTTATCAACCGATTTTAAAAGCTGTTGAATTTATTAATAAGTACTGGAATGAATCAGACTCAGAGTATTATGAAACGGAGCCGCCTATTGAAGGTATAATACCTACAAATTGGCATCCAATGGTTGTTCAAGTAGATAAAGATGTGATTAAAGTTAATAAATATAACTATGAGCTTGCCGTTTTAGAAGAATTGAAGCGTTTTTTAAACTTCAAAGCAATATGGATTAAAAGAAGTTATCGATATAGAAATCCTGAAGAAGATATACCAAAAGATTTTGAACAAAAAAAGCAACAATATTATCAAGAACTTGGTCTACCTTTAGATGATAAGGAGTTTATTACAAAGTTACAAAATGCCTTAGAAAGGGGTTTAGAAAATCTAAATAGCAAAATACCTAATAATAATCTTGTTAAAATCAAGACAAGTACTGTTGGGAAGAATATTACTATTACCCCATCAGAAGCACAAAAAGATCCAAATAACATCATTGCACTACAAAAGGAAATTACAGGTAGGTGGTCAAGTATAAACCTTATTGATATTTTAAAAGAAACTGATCTACTTACCAATTTTACACAGCAAATGGAAACTATTGCTAAAAGTAGTAGTATTGAACCGTCAGGCCTTAGAAAAAGACTTTTATTGTGTTTATATGGTATAGGTAGCAATACAGGATTGAAGAGAATAAGTATTGCCAATGGTGATGTTAATTACAGCGATTTACGTTATATTAAGAAGAGGTATATTAATGCTACAAATGTTAGAAACTCTATTCGTCTAATTATTAACAATATTCTCAAAATACGTAATCCAGATATTTGGGGAGAAGCAACAACATCAGTAGCATGCGATTCAACAAAGATAAGTAGTTGGGATCAAAATCTTATTAATGAGTGGCATCACCGTTATCAAGGTCGAGGAGTAATGATTTATTGGCATGTTGATAAGAAATCATTATGTATTTATTCACAATTAAAAAGTTGTTCATCTTCAGAAGTAGGATCAATGATTAAAGGTATAATTGATCATGATACAGAGATGAACATGAACAGAGTATTTGTTGATACTCATGGTCAAAGTGTGATAGGTTTTGCTATTAGCTACTTACTTGATTTTGATTTACTACCTAGATTAAAAGCAATAAATAAACAAAAACTTTATGGGGTTGCATCTGGAGATAAATGGAAATACCAATATATTTCTGAAATAATTAAAGGTGGTATCAATTGGAAATTAATTGAGGAGAATTACAATGAAGTCGTTAAACATCTTGTAGCATTAAAATTGGGTATTGTAGAACCTGATGTATTAGTAAAACGTTTTAGTAATAATAATTACGAACATCCTGTATATAGAACTTTGTTAGAAATTGGTAAAGCAAATAAAAGTATTTTCCTATGTAAATACCTAGATTCAGAATATCTTAGAATTGAAATCAATGAAGGGTTGAATGTAGTAGAACGCTTAAATTATATAATGGATTTTATTTTCTATGGGAAACTAGGAGAGCTCACAACAAACAATATTGGTGATCAAGAATTATCAATATTATGTCTACATTTATTACAAGCTTGTATTGTCTATATTAATACTCTTCTTATTCAGCAAGTATTATCTGAGCCTCACTGGCGAAACAAACTGACTCCTGAAGATTACAGGGCATTAACACCGTTACTTTCAACGCATATTAATCCATACGGTTTGTTCCCAATTGATTTTAACCAACGTATATTAATATATTCGCAAGCTGGGTCGGGGTATTACCGATGACAATAATAAACCGTACTCCTGTAAGAGAAAAAGCCAAATACTTTTTGAAGGATTTAAAAAAGGAACAACCAGATTATAATTACTTGAGAGAATTATTTAGACATATTCGTAAAGAACTCGATATAACAGTAGACAATAGCACCACAAAGAAATTACCTTATGTACCAACAGAAGAGGAAATTAGTAAGTATTATAAGGCTGTATGGAAATCAAGAAATATGAAGCATGTAATAATTATTAAGACGTTACTTTATACTGGGGTACGAGTATCGGAATTGGTAAAAATAAAAATATCAGATATAGATTTAGATAGTTGTCAAATTAGAATTAACCACGGAAAGGGTAGTAAAGATAGAATAGTTCCGTTTCCTAATGCATTTACAGAAGTATTAGCTGTACACATTGAAAGTGCAAAGAAAAATAAGACAGTTTACCTATTTGAATCTAGTTGGAAGAAACCGTATTCTGATCGAGGTATTAGGAAAATATTAATGAATTACACAAAAGAAGCTGGCATTGAGAATTCAATATCACCACATAAATTACGGCATTTTCTTTTTACATGGATGAAGAAAAAAGGCGTGGATGATGCATTAATCCAACCTTATTCGGGGCATGATAGTCGTCAATCACTTGAAATATATTCAAAATTATCACTCGTAGACTGCCAACCAGAGTATGAAAAAAAGATTAAAGAATTCCCTGTTTAAATGTGGCGGCTCATCGCAGCTACCTTAACACTAGTCCTATCTTATGGAAAAAATAACCATAGAATGATCAAGGTCAAAGGTCTTACCCCTTTGACTAAAGAACTAGGATTTAAGCAGATTGTTGATCTCCTGAATAGATAAACCGGTAATACGAGAGATTTCAGGGATAGAGTAATTATTTGAGAACATATTTTTTGCTACTTCAATATTTCGTTCAGCTTTGCCTCTAGCTTCACCTATTTGTTCCCAATGTTGTGCTAAACTTCCCATAAGTTTCTTCCCTGTTTCTTGATTTAACTTGCTTGTTAATAATTGTTCTAGCTTAATTTTATCCGATTGCTCTATTTTTGTCAAAGTGTAACAGAGCATCATTTCAATATAGTTGTAGCCGATAGTCACTTTGGTCAATTCAGGTAACATATCAGCTATTTCCTGCCATTTCTTTAATAGATTATGTTTTTTTATATGTTTCATAAAAAATTCGAGAATACCTGACCACGCTCTTTTTTTCAGTTCCTCATCGGCAATATCATGCACATTTACTAGTTGATAATCATTTGCCCATATATCCCTAACGAATTTGCTGTCATCAAATAGCCCCCACAAATTACGAGATACTTTATATTTTCCTATACCATTAAAAAATATTAACGGATAGACTAACGGTAAAGTTTTGCTTTTAGGATGCTCAGTCAAATATCTATCACAAATATTCAGCATATATTTGAAGAGACGAAAAGCCATGAAATGATCGGGACTGCTTTGGTGCTCAACTAAGAGGTACAGATAACCATCTTGCTTACCAAATTTAGTATAAAATAACACATCTGAGATAGTATCTCTCAAATTTGGTTCAACAAAAGTTGTATTGTCCATTTTTAGGCTAGGAAAATCTACTAAATCCTTAATATGTTTAGGTAAATGGGTATCAAAAAATTCATGTGATACTAGTGGATTTTCCATAGCTTTACGAAAGATTTGATCATGTTTTAAGCGATTAGCCACTTTCCTTACCTAATTTTAAGACGTATCTTTTTAACATTTTTGTCATATTGTTTATACTTACTTGTTATCTATCATTTAGCCAACATTTGATCGCTCTTCTTTGAGTATCTTATACACAGCAGCACGACTGATACTCATTTTTTTAGCTAAACTAGTGCCAATAATACCTTGTTCATGATATTGCAGCAATTGCTTTCTATTAATCCTGCGTTTAGCTCCAAATTTCACACCCTTAATTCTTGCCTCTAGCCTACCTTCATTAGTACGCTCTAAAATCCTCAGACGTTCTGCTTGTGCTACTGCCGATAAAATCGTTACTACCATTTTTCCAGTAGCCCCTTCGGTGTTAATACCATCATCTAAGAAACGTACCCCTACATTCATTTTATCAAAGTGATTAATCAGGCTGATCATATCTGCAGTATCCCTACCTAATCTATCCAGTTTAGTAATTAACACTGCATCACCTTCCTCAACTTTCACCATTAATGATTTTAGCCCTTCTCGTTCAAGATTACTACCTGTTGTTTTGTCAGAAAATATTCTTGACTCGATAACCCCAGCTTTTTTGAGAGCCTGTTTTTGTATTTCTAATGATTGATCAGAAGTTGATACTCTAGCATAGCCAAATAATCTCATTGAGTAATCTCATTTTATCTATCCAAATACGTCTATTAAATCAATTTGTTTACTATATTGTCTATTATATGCCGATTTACCATTTAATCTACAGTATATTTAGTGCTTTTTCTATTGTCTTCTAACTTATAAATTAGTAGACATCAAGTAGATATCTAAAAGTAACTTGCATCACTAGACCTAAATCCTGTAAATACACTACTTTTAGTAAACAATTCTATACTACAAAGAAGGACCTTCGAACTCCTTTGATATTACTCTTTGCTGGGCAGCAAATTTATCTCGACCTTGCTGTATATGTTCTCGAGGAAAAAACTCATTATTCTCATGCACCTTTAATGCATAATCTAGTAACTTTAACTGACATGTAAATGATCTCCCGTCTATTATCATCTCTTTGCCTGAGTGAATATCATTTAAATGTTGCTTTAGCCTATCAATTACATGCACATGATATTGCTGTGTTAAACTTTGTAACGCACTAGCACTATGTGTAGAATGCTTAATTGTATTAGTTATCTTTCTAGGCTGCATTGCAGTTCTATCAATAGATGATCCTAATTTATTCAACTGTTCAAATACATTGTTTTTCTCATTACGATAAGCATGCTTTATAGACTTTAACAGACTAACACCATTATAATCATACTCCTTATAATCATGCTCATACTCCTTACAATTAACGTGTAAACTAGCTAGATATTTCTGCTCATTTTCTAAGGCTTTGAACGCTTGCTCCGGTGTGTTGGCTCTTTGCTTAGCTTTTACTAATTCTCCAAGCTGAGCAAAAGTATAATATTTATCTCTTACACTTGTCAGGCTTTGCTTCATCTCCTCATAACTTTTTCCTACTAATGATACTGCTAGCTCTTGCCTTTCAAGTTTTGCTCCATACCTATTAGCTTCATTCACCAAATCCTTATGTTCATCAACAAAATTATCAGCGAATTCTATCGATTTGCGTGTACTATCAAGTTCGCTACTACCCTTTACATTACTACTCCTATAAGCATCTATTATTTTTTCTTCATTAATCTTAAATTGTTGAATGTAACTAATATTAGCATGCTCTTGCTTACTTAATTTCTCTCCTTCATTGCTACTACCAAAATATTGCTCCAACGTAACGGCTGCATGCTTGGTTAATGCTCTACTAAATGAATGTTGGATTTCCTCCTCTCCTAACCCCTTGTCCTTTAATATATCGTTAAAGTCACCTGGGTTACTTGGACGAACTATTTCAACAAATGCTCCTTTCTCTATTAATTCATGCTTGGCAGTATCAATAGTCACGTTTGTTACGGCATCGATTCCATCATTATCAGCTGCTATAATTATTTTCTCACCTGATACTGCATGATAATTCTTGATATTACTTATGCCTAACGAACAAACTATTTTTATTTGTTTATCTTGATGAGCGGAATCATTACCTAAAGCTTGTTTGACCGATAAAGCAGTTTCTAGACCTTCTGCAATAATGGTGATGCTTCTTCTATTTCTAATATCAGTATTGCTATTAGTATTAGTACTGTTACTATGACTATTGAACTCACTATTGATATCACCATTGCTGAAACTGCCTACATCAACAAAAGACCCTGCTATTTTTCCAAACGATCTCTTTACAATATCAACATCAGCTTTATTATTTGTTTTGCTATCCAGTAATATTTGCTGACCACCAGTAATATCCCCTTTTGTGTTTCTTGCAAAAGCTACCAAGGCAGGCACTTTACGTTTAACAGATTTCTCATAAACATTAGTCGTTCTAATATCTTGACTTAGACTATTACGACTTATTCCATCATCATTTAACCTATCGTGACTTAGTGCATCCTCCTTTACCAAATCAATATCAATCTTTCTTGTTTGTACTAAATACTGTCCAGCTGTAGAACTTAACTCTAGCTCTTTGCTTTTAGTATATAATTCTTCCGCTTTGCGTATCTTGACTATCTCCTCAGAATTCTCCTTATCAACTCGCTTACAATGCTCTACATATCTATCGGATATCACATGATCATTTACCACCTGTAAGTTAGATCTCATCTTGTTAGGAGTCATCCCTAATCTATCTTGTAAATAACTCACTGATTCTTTAAAATCATAATTCTTCTCACGCTGTACAAGATCAAACAAATCTCCTCCCTTACCTTCGCTAAAGTCATACCAAGTACCCGCTTTATTGCCGCTAATCTTTACTGCCAATGACCCATTATTACCGTACTTTAAGGTTGACCCCTTCGATAGTTTTCTATTCGGATTTCCTAATAAATCTACAACTACTGACTCTGCTTGCATGGATAGCTCTCTTCTAAGATTATCTACCTCACTTCTATAACGCTCTCTATTCTCCTCCCATTTATTCTCCTGACCTCTCTTATAATCAATATTTTCGTAAAATCTATCCTTTGATGAACCTTTTCTGCTCATTGCTATTATGTTTCCATCTTTATCACCCTCTAACATGCCTCTATCATTAACGCTAGAATTAGATACACTAGACGTTACATCATCCACCACAATACTTGTATTAGCAACATGACCAATTTCTCCTAATTTTTTTCCTGTAGCAATTTGACTACTATGCAGGTTACCTCCTACTACCAGCTTCTCTTCTCTTGTCTCTACTGCAGCATCCATATGTTGATTTTCTTCATATACCCTATCAAACACCTCTTCTACCCTTACTATACTCTTACTAGGCTCTCTATAATTGTAATACTCCTCTTGTGGTAAATATTTATCCATTAACTTGGTTATATTATTTGCAGCAAAATCATAAATCTTTACCAAAGACCTACTCAAACCATTCATATTATTTAAGATATCTATATCTTCTAAGCTATGATTAGCTTCCTCCTTCGTTAAGTAATTTAAGCTACTACCACTATCTAGCGTCTTGGACATTTGTCTAATTAAACTCTCTCTACCCAAAGTTGCTATCTTATTAACATACAAATTTAACTCACTGATATTTCTTGATAATGCAACGTAGCTGTTCCTTAAACCAGCAAAACCATTGTGGTAGACATATACATCTTTTATCGACGCACCTTGTCCCTTAAATATTGTTACTGCATAACCATGTTTAAAACTATTAAATTCTGATGGATTGAATTCCACCATTCTATACTCACTGCTGCTTTTGCTATCCTTACTGTCTTTTATATAGTTTGGATTCGTTAGCGATATAATAAATCTATTTGTTGATACATCTAATATTACTCCAAGTTCACCATTGACTATACCAAGCTCCTTGTTGGTACTACTTATCACTATACGATCTCCTCTCATATAATGATCACCTCCTACTTCTATCTCTTGACCCTTTAGCTTACCCTCTAGCTTTAAATATTGACGTACTCCATGATTTAAGGCTGCTACGTCTTTGTTTCTTACCGCTAATATTATTTTATCATCAATAGCGTAACTACTCTTATGCCAATCGGCAACTAAACTTTGCATTGACTGAATTGCATCAGAGCTCCACTTAATCCTTTGCTCTTCTTCTAATATACTCACAGCACTTCTAACATCTCCATTGGATAATGCCATAGCCGTCCTCTTACCCCAGTTGCTATCCTGACGCTTAATATCTAATATCGTACTACTTCTATATTTATTAGCCAACACCTCAAACATCCCACCTCGCTGTACGCTAGTCAGCTGACGCTCATCTCCTGACAAAATTACTGTGCATTTGCGAGTAGCTGCTACCCTTAATAACTCACTAAAATCATCATTTCCTATCATCCCTGCTTCATCTACTACTAGTACACTGTTCTTTGGCAAATAAAATCTTCCATTAGCTAATTTAAACAGCATCCCCTTAATCGTATCAGTATGCCTAAAACCATCAGAAGCTAACGCCTCTTTAGCTTTATGCGTTGGGGCAACTCCTATCGCATATATGTTACACTCTAGAGCAATTGCAGCAATCTGACCCAATACATGGCTTTTCCCTACCCCTGCTCTACCTCGCACTATTTGTAACGCCGACTTAGATGTTAGTAACTCAGTTAAAGCATTATGCTGTTCTTCTGTTAGCTTGCCCTCTACTGCTACAATTGATTCAATTGTACGTTTAGATACATCTTGATTACTCGTAAACACATTCTGAACACTTGCTACATAACTGCTAAGACGCAATATCTTCTGCTCTTCTACTCTAACCGCAGACGTAGTATAATACTCAGTACAACTACCATCTTCTCTGTACAACGCTATTACTGAGTTATCTGCTAAAGCATCTTCTACTAGCTTTTCTTTTCTTTCTAAATCTAGCACATATTTCACTGCTCTCATTAAGTCACCTTTAGTAAAGACACTCATATGACGCGTTACCTTCTCTAACACTCTAGCTCCGCAATCTAAATGCTCTATTTCTGCAAGTCTCCTTTCCTCGTTTCTCTCCGCTGCTTGGTTAAGAACACTCCTCATACGTACAGGACCTATATGTTCTTGGGTTATCTCTCCAGGCAAATCAACTCGTAAATCCACTCCCCATTCTTTGATTTTATCTTCTAATACTTTCCTATAAAAATTATGATTATCTATTTCTATACTCTTTTGTACACAACCATTTAATACTTTAGGCTGCAAATCACGTGCCTTCTTTGACTCAAAACCCAAACCATCTTTTCTAAATCTACGAGTTGTTACTAGTAAATGTGCATGCCAATTTACATCTCCTTCATGTGGCTTATGTATATCTAACTGCACTCCTAAACCTTCTCTTATCCAACCTTTCCTTTCAATAAACTCTTTTATGATTTCTTTCTTCATATCTAGAGTTATCTCTTCTTCTTTTGGTAGAGCAATTAACCATTCTACACATAACTGACTATCTTTACGATTCTCTGATCTCTCTATTTCATTTGTAAATAATGATACATTTTTGAACTTTTGATCTACATGTTCTGGTAAAAATATTTCATGATATACATTATCTTTTCTACTTTGAAAGTTATAAATTACACCAGTTTGTATATCTTTTACTATTGTTCTAGCATTATATGCTCCTTTAAGACAGGCATTCTTATTATTACTTCTACTTACATATTCTGGTCTTGCAAATGCTATTGCCATTCTATAACTACTTAACAAGTGAGTTCTAGAACTTTATATCAAATCAGAAGAAAATTAGGCAATATAATGGAGGAATTATTAGAACAATGTGGTCTAATATATTTATTATTAACTATATCAATGTAACCATTAGCAATTAATGCTGTTCTTACTTTTACTATATTTAATAGTATGCTTATACCTGACGAAAATTAGAAATAAGAAAAAGAAAATAAGTAAAATAATTTAATTATTATTACTTTAATTGTTCTGAACTATAAATTTTAACTTCAGAATAAGTTATTCTTGCTTCATACTAAATTATTTAGTAATTTGTTCTATAATAATTTCTAATATTAAATGGGCTAAACTACATGCATACGGTAACAGAACAAAAACTTCGATTAGAGCAAAAGAAAAATAGATTAATTGCTGAAGAAACTAAACTCAAACTTAAAGAACGTAAAGCTCGTACTCGTCATTTAATAGAACTTGGTGGGTTAATTGTGAAAGCTGAGCTTGATCACTTACCTACCAATACCTTATATGGCTCTCTGCTATCTTTAAAAGAATCTCTAACAAAACAATCTGACATTCAAGAGCAATGGACTAAAACTGGCAAAACAGCTTTTGATCAAGAACAACAACAAAAAACTGCTATCATTCTCACATTAACAGAAAAACCTTCTTTAGAAATTCGCTCTCATATCAGAAGTCACTCCCTCAAATGGAATCATCTCAGAAGCGAGTGGTATGGTTATGTCCTTGATTTACAAGATTTGAAAGATGGACTTGGGGATTTGAAGTATGAGTTGCAGGTTATTAAGGAGTAAAAATTATACCACAATTCAGATTAACCGCTAAAATGGCACAAGAACTAAAAATTAATCAATCCTAATAATACTACTAGATTAGATGACTGGTATCTAGATGTTACTCGTATCTTTAGAAAGAAAGTTTTCATCTTTATGCATATCAATACACGCGTTGCTTTTGCTATTCCTAGTTATGAAATTGGTAGAACTAAAAATCTTTTAGACTCTTTTCCAGTATTTCTACAAGAGTTCTTAAATAATTTGGATTACGAAACAATTGCATAAGAAGCATATGAGTTCTTTACTCACCCATCAAAGCAAGTATATTTTGCCAAAACTAATGACAAAAGCACCTTACGGTATATAGCTACTTTCCAAAATATTCTCACATTTAATGCCAAAAAGATTAATGATATAAATCAATCCTTATGCGACTTCGCCAGTCAACATTGGCTTAATCATTTCATAAAAGATAATTTAGTTACAAAAAATTATACTACTCCTATCAAATTATTGAAAAAGTTATTACACAGGTAAGATGATTATTGATATACTATTAATATAGTATTAATATGTTGCATATATACACCATATATAGGGTATCAATACTATGTACATGGTGTATATGTGGTAATAATATACTATATTAATAGTATTAAAGTATAATATATATATACTTTTGTCTTGATACAATGTAGGAAATAATGAGTACCGTTAACAAAACTATAGATATTAAAATCACTGCATCTGACGCAGCTAATTTTTTAGGAGTAACCTTACAATACATTCATAAACAACTTAAACAAAAAAACTTACTATCTTGTAAAAACCAAAATAGAGTTTACTTTGGACACGAAACCGCAAGAGAATTGTTTAAAATTCATTTTAATAAAAAAGTTATTTCTTTCCAAATAGTAAAGGGTGGCACTGGAAAAACTTCAATTACACATTCTGTAGCTTTAAGAGCAAACCTATATGGGGCTAGAGTTTTGTGTATTGACATAGATCAACAGGGAAATTTATCTCAAGCTTTTAATATTGATGCAAAAAATACACCAGTAATGATTGATATTCTTGCCAACAATATTCCTATAAAAAATACCATCATCCCTGTTTCACAAGGGCTAGATATTTTACCGAGTAGGATAGAAAATGCAGTACTTGATAACTATATTATGTTACATAAATATCCTATTGATAAAGTATATGTAGAACTTATCAATGATATTTATCAGGATTATGATTTAATTTTAATAGATTGCCCTCCTGCACTTGGACAATCCGTAGCAGCTGCAACATTAGCATCTAATATTATAATTGCTCCAGTCACACCCGAACAATTTAGTTTATCTGGACTCAAAATATCATTTGAAGAAATAAATACTATAAGTCATCGATTTAAAAAAGATTTATGTTTTAAAATTGTGCTTAATAAATTTGATACTAGAACTGCATTATCTAGTGAAGTACTTAGTACTTTATTGAATCATGAATTATTTAAAAATCTTATATGTAGCACCTTCATACGTAACTGCCAAGAATTTCCCAATGTAATTTACTCAGGTAATAATATTTTTTCTACCTTAAAAAATACGTTTGCAAAAGAAGATATAGATCTTTTTACTAAAGAAATATTGGGTTTAAGTCATCAGAACAATTAAACTAACAACTGAGATAACTCATGCCATTAATAAGTAACCATACAAAAGAAACAAGTAAACTTTTTCAAAAGAAAGCATACCGCCCTTGGGATAATGATTTACTTAATCCTGAACATACAAAAATCATAGATTCTACTTCTTCTAACAATTTATCAACAGACACACAAATTACTCCTGTGCATTATCATGATACACTTGGAATTTGTAACAATATAGATCAATCATCATCATCATTAGTGAGCGAGGTATTAACACAAGAATCTGTTAACTTGGACTTAAGAAAAGAGCTAAGAAATTTATTTGGTGCACAAAAAGTAATAATGCAATATTTACTTAAACAAATAGAGGAGGAAGATAGCACATATCTTATAACAAAGGCCATTGCTAGGGAAGAATGCATAAAAAAGTGTAATTTAACTTCCAATACTATAAAAGGAGCATTGCAACAACTTAAATTTAAAAAATTATTAGAGCCTCATGAAAATAAACATGGTAGAGGTGGATATGCAAGATATAAATTCAATAAAGAAGTGTATTCTTTCTTTTCAAATAATCTAGATTCTTAATCTTTCAACAGATTTAATTATTTACTCTCATCAATATAAGTTCGTCATATGTCTATATTTGACACGAATTCAATAAACTTTTTTATTTTTTCTAAAAAAGCTTGATTTTTCAAAGTTGAAGTTGTATCTATTTTTATATAAGAAACTTAAATATAGATAAATCTTATACTTCACTATTTTTAATTTTTATTAATTTTAATGTTATATAGGTAAATGTGTAATTTTTTATACTATAAATAAAAAAGGAGCTAGGAACACATGGAACTTAACCCCTTATTTACATATAACATATCAATATGATATATATAAGATAACCTTGAGCAGGATATTTCTTATTCGTTGCATTGTAATATGTTATATGTAATTAGTCAAGTTTCTTGGTTCTTAGCTCCATAAAAGGAGCATACAATGCAATTATCCCTAGATAACGAAATAATCAGCACTCAGTTATTTCAAAACAATTACCATTTGCCTACTAACCTATCCCAATATACCCCTGACTTTACCTCATTACACACCATAGTAACTAAGAATAAACCGTACACCCCAATTACTACATGTGTATTAGAACATATTCTTACAACCACTCATCCCTGTGACCTTGAAAAACTGTTCTACATCATAGCCTATAGTTTAAGCATCATTAATCACAATAAAGGTAAACAACGCTGTATCACTCTTTCTGCCAAACAATGGGCTGAAAAGCTTGATTGTTCCGTAGCTGAAATATTTACTATGCAGCAAAACTTAGAACAGAAAGGTTATTTTGATATTTATCGAAGCAAAAATAAGGATGGTAAAAATAAGAAAAATACTATTACACCTACTTTGCCTGATTCTGTCTTTAACTCTTTAGTGAATACTCCCAACAGATTTAATATTGGTACATATTCTACTGATACTTCTTTATATTCTAACTTTACTTCTACCGCTTACTTACCTAATCTAGAAAATAAAATATCTTATCTTGATAGAACTAAGATGTTTATTAAACTTAACTACGATCTACTTTTACTCATTACTTCTTGTAACTACTTAAGTAAACACGCAAAAGTTTTATGGTTAGATTTTTATTCTATAGGTTATAGATATTATTTAAAACATAGGGATTGTGACAATAATACTACAAATACTAGTCAATATTATACTAATAATACTGCAGAACTAAGTGAGATGTTTATGTATACATCTGATAACATCAAGACAGATGATTACATTAACTACGTTGCTCCACCTAATAGTTATTCTTTAACTACTACTTACAAAGAACTGCAAGATAAATACTCCTGTAGTAAGTCTGTCATCTCTAAAACCCTTAAAGAGTTAGATACGAAAGGATTTATTACTCGACAACGTTTCTTTGTGAAAAATGACGATGAGGATGATAATCTGCATGATAAGTCTGTTTGGCGTATTACTGTTACTTTACCAGATACGATACAACAACATTTACAAAATGAAGTGAAAGATCGTGCTAAACCAGCATCAGAAAGCGTTATTTCCAATTATGACCCATATGTTTCCAATTCTTGTCAATATATTAATAAATACTTTATATCACTAATACTAAAGATTTAGATAGTATAGATAGCGAAAAAACTTTTTTTGAAAAAACTAATCATTTTTCATCTGAAATTTCATCTGAATTATCATAGTACCCCACACTTATTGTTGAAGTTGAAAGGCATGCATAATGTGTTTTCGTAGTAATGAAAACAACATAGCAGGGGTATCACTTAACGAGTTATAAAAATAATCTTTTATCCAATCAAATCCGTAAGTAAATAATGAGTATAATTTACGACCATGTTTTTTGATCTTTATAGGATAAATTTTGTTCTTAATGTCACCAGCAAGCACGCAAATAGCTAAGGATAAAGATACTATTGCAAATAGTTTTTCCAGCTTTTTTTGATCTGTAATGTGGGTATCTTCAATATTAAATCCAGATGACTTGAGAGACAGAAAAGGTCGCTCAATGCTCCACCTCTGCTTATATGCTAGCAAAGCACATTCACCAATAAGCACATTACTAGCAATAAATAGTTGCTCTCTTTCTAATTGCAAACAAGTTATTTTAATTGCCATACCATTGTAAATTTTGCTTTCTATAGTTTTAGTGTCACCCATTTGCATATCGGCAAAACATTTATTCAACTTCATCTTGCCACCGTTGAAATGCTTGACCTTCTCACTTTTTCTTAGCCTGATAGCAAAAGGTAATTTTTGGATTCCACCCATATATTGCAACCATTCCTCACCAACAAATTCCCGATCGGCAAGGATAAGCTCTATCATTTCCTTAGGTATAATTGTTAAAATTTGCTCAATCAATTTCTTTCTTTCATTAGTAGAAGAGTTGCCTTTTTTATCAAGTAACAACCATGCTATAGGAATTGAAATATTACCATAAACGATAGTTGCAACAAAAAAATTCAAATTTTTAATACCAAATTGCCAGCTGGTTCTATCTATGGCAAGGCTAATTTTACCTGTTAGACAGAGCAATTTAACAATAATTTTCCCTAAACTTATAAAGCACATATTTTGTTCTAAAAGCAAACGCTCAACTTTAACAATCTTGGCATGCAAATTGCCTTTAGAAGCGACATACAGTGCTAATTCTTTGATTCTCACAGTTTTAGCTTTTACTACTGCACAAATTAATTCTGCAAATGTTTTAATTCGTGCTGGGTGCCAATCTAAAAATATGTATAATATTTGGTATAGTGATTGAGAGTCCATTAATACCTCCTGTTGCTTGTTTCTCAGCGGAGATTAGTGACTCTCAGTCACTTATTCAATTTATTATTTTAACCCTCCTGTAAAATCTGTGGGGTACTATGATATTAGTCATATTATTACTCTTGTCAGTTGAAATAAAAACATCGTACAAAGTTTATTCCTCCATACAGTCTATTGTACAATATAGTACAATATTGTACTTTATTTATACTATTTATTATATAATTTACGGTAATTATGTTACATGTTTTTAGCTACTTAGTAGCGTTATTTATTATAAGATTTATCTAAAGCTCAAGTAAATTCTATATAAGAAAACCATAGATAGTATAGTGATGCAAGCTTTAAAAACTTTTTCTTTGAACCAGCATCTTTATCCTATTAACACTGAACTAAGCCTATAGTTTATAGAGAAGAGCAAAAGCAACTTTCTTTGACAAAATATGAATATTTTGTATATTGGTTTTTTCTTATTTTTTCTATTATTTAGGTCTTTTTCTTGACACATATTGTACTATTATGTATACTAAACTGTACCAAGATATTATTGATTATTCTGTTAAAATGTAGGAGAATATATTATGCCAAGAGACCCGGTAACAGCACTAGAAAAACTGAAGAAAATTGAGGAGAAAAAACAGAAAGTATTAATAACTCGTAGAGAGGATTTATTAGAGATTGTCAGTAGTTGTAATGCCATGACTATTGATGATCAACTCCTTGCAGGATTCCTACTATTTGCTATGAATGAGCAGAATAAGCAGCATCCTATGTTAAAGGAATTTATACAATTAGCTAACATCACGCTGGATCCCCGTAAATTATTAGCTAAAAAGCACAGGGCTGCTAAAACAAACTCCAAAACTAATGGCTAACTGTTGTTGCTAATAGTTTTAAGCGGCTGTATTTGAGGTTATTCCGACATTAGGCAAAGAATATAACTTATTGTTGAAACAAATTGAAGCAAAGCGCATAGCCAAAAAAGAAAAAGGGGTAGACTTTGATCATAGTATTGATAGGGCTTTTCTTTGAGATGAATTCTGATAATGACAATATCAGTTATTTTCTAGCTAGACTCGAGAAATATCCTGAGATCAAAATACCGGCTACATACAATTAATACTGAGCATGGAGGCAATAGCTAAGTAGAATAGGAAGGTAGAGTTAATCGATTTGGTAGTGCAGGGCAACTTCCTTACCGCAAAAGGCCATAGAGATCTTTATGATCTTTTTAACGTGTTTATGTTCCTTGATTTTAGTATCATATCTCTTGTCATTAATCTGTGCTAAACCAGCCTTAGCTGCAGATTCTAGTTCTTCTGCCGCTTTAGAGACCTTGTACTCAATAATAATAGCGTTTTCATTCTTGCCAATTTTAGGAAGCAACACAATATCAGCCCTACCTCTTCCTGTCTCTCGTTCACTCTCTATGATATAACCAAACGCTAATGTATTAATCAAACCTAACATAAAACCACTGTAAAACAACTCAGCTCTTGCCTCTCCAGTCTGATGAAAACTAGTAGCATTTAATAGTAGCTCCTGAAGCTTTGATTTAAATTCTACTATCTTACAAGCAGGTAATAAGCTAGCAAAAGGATAATAGAAAGAGCTATCAACTTTTAACTTATTACTAACCCACTGTAACAGTCTAACCTTATATATATATTTTACTTCTTTGTTCGGTATAGACAATTCATAAATATCCTCTTCTGGTTCTTTAGCCGCTGGATTTAAATAACCGCTAAATAGTAACAAACTAAATAATCCTGCCGGTTTATTGATGTCAGCAAAACTTATTTGTTTAGTGATAGAAGAGATTATATTTTTACCTGTAATTAAGTTCTGTAAATCTTCCTGCATCTCATCTGACAACAGTGCTGTGTCAACAAGTCCTGTCCCACCGCTATCTAGCCAATAATGATCAAGCTCTCCTTCATGTGCAAGACATTGCATTATTGACCATGGGTTGTAAATGATTTCTCCACCAAAGGTATAACCATTATACCAGTCTTTAATCTCTTCAGGATTCGTTTTTGTTGGTACTTTTGTTAATAAGTCATCTACTTCTGTTTGGGTAAATCCATAAAATTTAGCAAATTTTTTATCCAGTAATGTATATTCACTTACGTTGTTTAAATCTGAGAATAAGTTAGCTTTTGCAATACGTAATATGCCAGTAATGATACCTCTTTCTAAACGTGTATTGGTTTTCAGGCTGCTACCAAACATGCCGCGGAATATTTTTAGAACATCGTTAAACTCTTTTGCTTTATCGCCAAATTCGAGGTAAGAACTATTGATCGGAGTATCATATTCATCGATTAGTATGTACACTTTCTGACCAAAGTGCATAAAAAGTAATTCACTTAAAAATTTTAAACTATCTTTAAGGTCTTCCTGATCAAACGTGCCCGTGAAGTACCGTTCTAATATTTCTTTTTGAGCATTATTTAGTAGTTCTATATCGTTCGTTAGATAACGCCTTAAGTAGTAATGCTTCGCAAATAACTTAATAATTTGCTTCCTTATTCCATTCTCAATCTCTTGGTAGCTACTTCCCTTAACATCCTTGAAATTTATGGAAATAACTGGAAATTGACCTTGACGTTTCATTGCCTTTGCTATACCAACAATTTTTAAAGGCTTGAGCTCCTTAGTTTCGTCAAAACCTAAATCTATTGTACCACCAATAAATAGCTTGTTATTTAACTTCTGATCTTCCGGTAAAGGGACACCTGTCTCATCCACTTCTATTTCCAAGAATTTCTTGAACATATCCATATTTAAGCTTTTACCCCAGCGCCTTGGCCGAGTAATTAGGATAACCTTACCATGATCCTCCAGTAATTCTTTAATCATTAAACTTTTATCAACAAATACATCGCTATTAACTACTAAATCATAAAACTCGTCCGTACCTACCAGCATTTTAGGCGGCTTATTGTTGCTTCTAACAGTATTAGTGATATTAGTATCTGAAAGTTTAGATATCATATTAGTTGATTATATATTTGAGAATTATTCTAGATCTTTTAAATATAAGAAATTATAACATAAATAAGTTGGATACTTAAATAAATTTAAGCAAATAATACATGGCTGTAAGTTTGTAAGGCTCAGCCATGTTGTTAGCCTAAAACTATTCAGAATCAGTACTGTTTGGCAGTTTCACCGGTATTTTACACTCAACAGTAGTGGTTTTCCCCTCTTCACTTGATAATTCAATTGCACCATGCATTTCATGGATCAACTGTTTAACAAACATTAAACCTAAACCTAGCCCTTTACATTGAGTAGAAGAACTAATGCTACCGATCTCTTCACAAATATATTGTTGTTTTTCCTCAGAGATACCAATACCAGTATCATGGACAATAAATTGTAATAACCGATCTCTATCTTCTTGTTCCAAAACATCAAAATCATTCTCATCTTGTCTTAGACTTCTAGCAGAAAATAGATTAGCGGTAATGACGACAACTCCTTCTTCAGTAAATTTAATACTATTACCCACTAACTGATCTAATATTGCTTGTAAGCGGTAGCTATCACCTACCAAAACATCTGGCATCTCATAATGAATATTAGAGACTAATCTTATCCCCTTATTTAATGCTGCAGCCCCAGCTTTAGCAATAATTGCTTCCACTAGTTTCTTGGGGCTAAATGCTTGCAACACTATAGAAGTTAATCCGCTATTACGTTGCAAAAACTCATATAGATCATTAGAATAATCTAGCAGTGCTTTAGCACCATCCATAATAGTAGCCAAATGATTTTTTACTTCAGGATTGTGCTCTATTTCATAGAGCACAGCTACTTGCGCAAAAATTCCATTACAAGGAACATTGATACTATGACCAATATTCTTGATTAAGTCTATTTTAATTAGTTCAGTTGTTTGTAATTTTTCTTTTGTTTTTTGTAATTCTAATTCTAGGTTTTTAAATTTAGTAATATCTACATAATTCTCGTGAGAACTAATGATATCAGCTCTATGCTCAGATGCTGGAACCAGTGTGGCAAATACTGGAGCAAATTGTACGATCCAACCTTTTTCTGCAATTTGCTTTTGATCTTGTTGTTGATTTTTAACATTATCTATCATACTATTCCTGTACTGTTTGGGTTAAACAAATGGGTAGCACAGAGGTTAATATGTTAACTTTGCGGTTTTAATTTAACTTCTGTGCTTAATACTACATTAGCGTAGTATCTAATCAGCAGAGATATCACCATTAGTATGAGGAGTACAGAGGATTTCTTAAGCATGTTGTTCAGATTTTTACCAACAACTCTAAAGAGCTGCAAATTAGAGACATGGAGGAAATTATACTTCATAAAAACACCCAAAAAAATACAGTGATAATATTGCACTCAACAGCAGAAAAACCCTCTACAGCCCGCACTGCCACTGGCATTCCAGTTGCATTTATGGTATAATTTTTTATTAAGATATTAAACTAGTAATGATATGCCAGCTACTTCCAATAAACCCCAACCATTTTTGCAATGGGTTGGTGGCAAAAGAAAAATTACCGATAAATTAATTGAACATATCCCATTAGGGCTCAATAATTATTACGAACCATTCCTGGGTGGTGGTGCATTATTTTTCCAAGTAAAGCACATGTTTAACAAATGCTTTTTGTCTGACATTAATTTGGATTTAGTTACTAGCTATAATAGCGTTAAAAAAGATCCAGCTGAGGTGAGTAAATTACTGGAATCCCATCAAGAAAACCATTCTAAAGAATATTACTATCAGGTTAGGGATAACAATGTTAACAACCCCAGCAAAATTACTGCAAGGTTCATATATCTTAATAGATATGCTTTTAAAGGTATCTATCGTGTAAAGAAAGATGGTAAACTGGCAGTGTCTTTTTCGAGCAAAATCCATGCTAATTCTGATATTGATGCTAGACTACGCCAATGTAGCAGTTTTTTAGCTAATACCTGCATTTACGCCATAGATTTTTCCTTCATTGAACCTAAAAAGAACGATTTTGTATATTTGGATCCACCATACCACCAATCAGGTGAGACATTTTATACCACCTTACCCTTTGATGAAAATGAACAAATAAGATTGCGAGATTTTGTTAAAGAACTAGATAGCAAAGGGGTTAAGCTCATGATCTCTAATAGTGATACCCCTTTTATCAGAAATCTCTATAAAGCCTTTAACATCAGTACTGTAGATATAAAATATTCTATCCCAGAGAAACGCAAAACCTCATATGAAGTGATTATGACAAATTATTGAAGGTCAATTAATTAATAGGCATTCTCCAGCAGTTTTTATAATCCTATTAATTCTTACCACTTTTATCCATATCAGCTAATTCAAAAGTAAAATTTTGAGCTTGAAAAGCCAGCCTTAAATCTCCCATATAACGTTGTCTTACGAAGTAATCAATAAAGGGTGTGGTGGCTTTAAGAATTATTTTTTTGCCTATATGATCTTCCTCTACCACTGCTAATTTACTGAAGGTGCTACTGTCCGCATATTTTCCATGTTCTTCAAGCAAAGATCGCCTAACCTTATACCATACTGAATCGGGGTCTAGCTTATTTAGTCCTGCAAAATCATTAATGTCTTTAGCCTCTTGTTTTTGTACTGTAACGGGCTTAAAGGGTAATATTTGTAGCTGCTTAATTTTATTACCATAAACCGCTTGTACTTGCTCTAATATTTTGTTTTGAATATGCTCTGACAAGGTAATACCTTTTAGTAACTTCAGTTGGTACTGATCTTGCTCTTCTCCTTTAAATTTGCACGAAGTCAATAACTCATAAGCCGTATTAGACTCAAATAGTCCTACTATTTTCCGCTTTAATTGTGCTTGCTTGCTATCATCCGTGCTACGTTCTATCTTTTCTAAATATTGCTCTTTTAGTTTTTCAGGATCGTTAGATTTGAACTGAAAATTGCTGTTATTAGCTTTGCTACTCTCTCGCAATTCATACGCCAAGGCTTTGACCATATAGTTCAGCACAACTTTTTTGTTACAAAAATGATGGTTAGGGTATTGCTCTGCTAGTTTTAGTAACAGCTTGTTAATAAAACTTAAGTTAAACTCTCTATTTGAGCGGAGTTGCAGTAAATCAGCATCTGCTTCGGTTAGTGGATGGAAATCTGCTAATCTTTTTCTTTTGAACCAGCCCTTATTGATATCAGGCACTAAAGCATAAAAGTAAGGGGATACTGCCATCTCACTAGCATTGGAATCAGAAATTTTCTGTATCACCGAGGGAAGGGTCGCAGCTAACGATATTGCAGCTGGGTTGGTATTGTCATCAAGCGCTTCAGTTTGGTTGATACTCCCTTCTGCTTGCATCTTCTTAGGCTGAAAATTTTCTTGCGGTTTATGACAGGTAACTGCTTGTTGTTCTGCTTGCTCCTGTAGTGGTTTTTGCTCTTGTGACGGTACTGGCTCATTTCTATCAACAACATTTTTTAGAAACTCAGATTCGCTAGATCTAGATATATTATGAATATCTATAATATTGTGTGCCTGAAATTTTTTTCGGGTTAACCCGAAACTTTTTTCAGCTTCATGCGAAAATTTTTTCGAGTAAGGCTGAAAAAATTTTGCCAATTTGATGCATGGGGTGTTTCGACATTTGATGTGCTGTTTGATAACGGTGGCATTATATAGATGAATAAAACCTCCTTCTTGCAATTCAAGCATGCATTGCCTAATACGCCTTTGACAAACTCCTAATGATTGCTCAAAGAAATGATAAGATTCTTGCAGTTCCTCGTCTTGCAGATTGTTACCGCTATTATGACAAACCTGTAGGCGAAAAACTATCAAAGAGAGGAGTTGACGCGCAGTTTTACTTAAAGCCTTACCGCCACTACCTTGAAGATCCCGCCACTCTGGTGGCACAAAATTACCAACGAAATTATAGAAGATAGTATCGTTGTTACTATAAGTAGAAATGTGGGGGGCGAGAGAAAAGTTGACTAATTGCTGCATAATCCTGCCTGCTGAACATCAGATTCAGAAAGGGTTTTAGAGCAATTATAGTACCTATAACTTAATTGCAAAGCAGCATATATGCAGCATATGGAATTTTTGCTAAAATTAGGAAACTCTAAAAAGCTGATAAGTATATGGTCGGGGCAGAGAGATTTGAACTCCCGACCCTCTGGTCCCAAACCAGATGCGCTACCAGACTGCGCTATGCCCCGAGAAAGAATAAGTAAGTTTTGTGTATTATAGCCATAAAGTGTCAACACGATACGATCTAACAAGTATGAATCTCTATCTTGCTTTCTGCATACCATCTTGTCTATACCTAACTATAGTGTATGCTATAACTTATTTTGATACGCTCCTATTCTGCTGCCAATGTCGATTGAGAGGTAGCTTCAACTATGACAGATATTTTTAATATTCTAAAAGATTGCAGGGAGGAGTTTTTACTATTTTTTCACAGCCCATAAATTCATAAGTGGCCACTACTTTAAATTCATAAAAGGGTACTACTTATGTGAACTTACAGCAAAAAATCCAATAATAAATAAAATAGAGTTTATAGCAGCTGCTTCAGATCCCTTTTGTTTATCCTACTTAATAATTTATTCTGGTATCTCTCACTAGTTCTAATTATGAATAAAATTTTGTGGATTCTTGAGAGATATTTCTCCTACCGAGATAAGTAAATTTTTTGAAATAGGAGGGCTATTTCTACAAAAATCACCATTTGCTTCGGTACAAATCTTCTTAAAAAGCCTACTAACCAATTCTGTTCAGATCCTAAAATAAATAAAACATATAGCTATCTATTGTTTCATTATATAAACTATAATATAAAGCAAAGCAATTTTTTTGTTGATAAATTTTATTAATATTTTCTGTATGTCTTTACTACACGTCACAATATTAACTATATTTCCTGATATGTTTCCTGGTCCTTTACAATATTCTCTTGCAGGACAAGCGTTGAGGAAAAGGATTTGGACTTATAATATAGTTAATATCAGGAATTTTGGTTTAACTAAGCACTATAAAGTTGATGATGAACTATATGGGGGTGGTAGTGGGTTAATAATGCGGCCAGATGTTGTAGGCAATTGTATAGATCATGTACTCTCTAACAAAAAGGATGTGCAAATATATTATCCCTCTCCTAGAGGGAAGATATTTACCCAAGCTATGGCACATGATTTTATTAAGGAAAGACAAATAATAATTTTGTGCGGACGCTTTGAAGGGATTGACGAACGGCTAATTGAAGAGTATAATATTGGAGAAATTAGTATAGGGGATTATATCCTCTCGGGGGGGGAAATAGCAGCGTTTGCTATCCTTGATAGTGTAATTAGGTTACTTCCTAACGTATTGCTCAATAGAGAAACATTGCAATCTGAATCTTTTGAAAAGAATGGGGAATTTAATGGGTTGCTTGAATGTCCTTTGTATACTAGACCAATAGAGTGGAAAGAAAAAAAAGTACCGGCTGTTTTGGTGTCTGGTAACCATCAGTTAATTAAAGAGTGGAAACAGAAGCAATCTATTGAAATTACTAAAAAACGTCGGCCGGAATTATTAAGTGCTATGTAGGAGCAAAAGTTAATGGATATTATTAAAGAATTTGAACAACAGCAAATTATTAAACTAACAGCAAACAAACAAATTCCAGATTTTAAAGCTGGTGATACAGTAAAAGTTATGGTAAAAATAATTGATCGATCATTTGAAAAAGATGGAAAGGAAAAATTAGTGGAGAGATTACAAGCATATGAAGGGGTAGTGATCGCTAGAAGAAATAGTGGGATTGCTTCTTCATTGGTTGTTCGTAAGGTTAGCCACGGTGAAGGAGTAGAAAGAAGATTTATGATTTGTTCTCCTATGGTTCATTCTATTACGGTGGTTAAATATGGCATTGTAAGACGTGCTAAACTTTATTATTTAAGGAAGTTAAGCGGAAAAGCAGCTAGAATTCAAGAAAAACTGAGAGTAAACCTTAAAGCGCATAAGACCCTAGGAGCGGCTTGAAGGCACTCTGTTACTTTATATGAGCTATTTCTGCAGTAGAATTTGATATGATAAACGAGAATTAATAAGAACGGGATAAGAGAACAGTGATACTGCTATATCACGGATCATCATTGCATTTTAAATGTTTTTTAATCCATAAAAATAAATTTAACTGCTTATATATACTTAAAATTCCCAATATGCTTTCACGCATATCTCCTGCAGATGTATGGCATAAATCGTTAAGGTGCTGACACTATATGTATCTCCAAGTGTGCATATCTATTAATGCCTTTGGTATGTTACCTTGTTTGTATCCTACTGATCTAAGCTATATTAACGCGTTTATCTAAAATCAATCAGATGAGGATAAATAAATCTTGGTTCACTTCTAAAATTAATTCTAAAATATTAAAAAGTTAATCAAAGCTCTCAATATTCATATTATGTCACTTCAGGAAGTGAGAATTCAAGAGTTTGTTTTTTTTATTAGACTTCTTTTAGAGCTCGCTTCTGGTAGGGAATTTGAAGAAGGCTCGGAGCGTAGGGCCGCAGCATACTTAAATGTAAGTGAGGATTTGAGCCTAGATTCATTGTCCAAATTACCATCGCCAGTAGAGTTTCAAAAGAAGTCTATTTTATCAAGGATTCAGCTATGATCCTGTATACTCAATGGGTGCAAGCGTTGGATTTTATTTTAAGCAGTAGACGTGCGTAGGGTGTAACCAGCAGGTGAGTACGTGAAACTTTGCAAAAATAAAAAAACAAACTCTTGAAAGGTGAAGAATATGCTAGTATTGTACTTCTACCCGCTCATCCTTGCCAAATAAAACCTAATTCTTGCGATTAAATGAACTACCTATTTTCTAGCTTGTGTTGACAAAATTTTTATAGTTTGATTGATGCGTATTTTATCTACAAAATGGTATAAATTTTTTGCAATAAATATACTATTCCTGCAAAATTTCTACTATTTTTCGATTAAAATCTGCTATAAATCACTCCTATAAAAATTTTGTCAACACAAGCTTAGGTTGTTTGCAGGCCGTAATTAATTGATTTTTGATAAGCGGGCGGTATGACGTCCTCCTTCAAAGCTAGTAGTCAAAAATTTATCTACCATTTTATAGGCCAGCTCTTCCTCAGGTATTTTCGCTCCAAGCACTAAGATGTTGGCGTCATTATGAGCTCTTGCTCTTACAGCCATAAATAAATCAAAACATAAAGCTGCTCTAATTTCAGAAGTACGGTTAGCTGCAATCGACATACCTATCCCTGTCCCACAAATTAGAATTCCTAAAGGAGCAATATTTTCTAGAATTCCATCTACTACTTTTTTAGAGTAATCTGGGTAGTCAACTGCTAACTGACTATTAGTACCATAATCCAGGACTGATATATTCTTGCTCACTAGATAGTCGATAAGCTTACCTTTGAGGATAAATCCCGTATGGTCACTGGCTATTAAAATATTATAAGTTTTCATAACGAATTTTTTACTAAAAAATTTAAAAATAATTGTACATTAAAGTTAGATTAATGCATAATAAAATCGCAAATTTTTGGTAAGTTTATGAAGATTAATCTAGCTTTTTTTAGTTTAGTACCCTTTATCATTTCAGGCTGCGCTACCCAAGCATCTGCGCCGATTGAATATAATTATGGCAAAAGTTATACTAACGCTTTGTCTGAAATGAGTTTATCTCCAAAAGGGAGTCATACGAATGCAAAAATGCTCGAGAATGGACAAGAGGAAATAATAAATAATCAACTTTCGCCAGATGAAATATCGTTTACCCCTAATACTGGCTACTTAAAAGCCCCTAATGACGAGCAGACCCTAGCCCAAGATGACACCAACACCATAATAATGCCTAAACTAATTGATAGCGAAAAATTAATTCGCCATCAAGTACAGGAGGGAGAAACACTAGCTTCTATTGCTAATGATTATGGTCGAACAGTTGCAGAATTAGAGAAATTAAATAATATTTCTCAAGCTTATGATCTACAAAAATCTCAATTTATAAAAATACCAGTTAGTAATGAGCTATTGAATAAGAAGAATACTGAGAGAAATTTAGCGCAGTCTAAGGTTTCCAATGCTATATTACTGACTGCTTCTAAATTTATCAAGCCGGTTGAAGGAAAGATTATTAGGCGCTTTGGTGAACAAACCCCTACCGGCGAGAGCAAGGGCATTAATATTGCTGCAAATGAGGGGGAGATAGTCCACTCTATTGCAGTGGGTAAAGTAGCATTTGCAGGTAAAGATAAGAGATTTGGTAATTTAGTAATAATAAAATTAAAGCAAGGAGATCTATATGTCGCCTATGCTCACTTACAGGACTTAATACTGAAGAAGGATGATCTAATTACTCAAGGCGAAATAATAGGGCATGTTGGTCATACTGGTGAAGTCAACTCTCCTCAGCTACATTTTGCTATTCGTGAAGGCAAAGTAGCTATTGATCCTCTTAAATATTTAAAATATTAGGTTCTGTTGACAAACAATTCTTAAAAGCAACTGAGGATATACTGCTCGCACCTGAAGAGTTGATAGACGATAGAATCAAAATCAAGAATTGCTAGGAGCCAAGAGTATACCAAGTAAGCTAGGAAGATCAACAAGGCATATATTGACGGCAAAAAAGAGGAGGAAAGCCTTCTGATGTTTGCGGGTAAATGTATTTTGCCTAAAACATTGATACTTAAAGTATGTTTTGAGAAACGACAAAATTAAAACCCGCTTGCAGAACCCAGCTTTATAAGGATGTTGTGATTACTTGACTTCTATATTTGTTTCTACAGATTTAGCATCTTTAATATTAAGCAAAGACTTTTTAATAACTTCAATATCATTTTTGTTTCCTACTGTTCCCTCTACATGTATTTTCTGGTTAGTAGTTTCAACATGTAAATTATTAGCAGCACTTATCTTATTATCAATAGACAAAGCAGTAATTTTCGCTTTAGCTTTTATAGTGATTATACTATCAGCTAACGGCGCTTTACTATCTTTGACTTTTAGGTCTTTCGTTACTACATCATTGACATTGCTCATACCAGCAACTTGCTCTACCACATGATTAAATTGCAAGCTTGTATCTACTACCCCTTTCAATTCTACTACTCCATCTTTAGTTTCTACGCTGATATCTTTCACAGGTACATCATGTGCTTGCAGCAATTTAGCTTTAACGGCAGCGGTAATTTCGATATCTTTAGCATTTGCTACAAATGCTGCGCCTACACTACTAATATTGAATAAAAATACAATAAATAGCGCTATTATATTAAATTTTTTTAAGTTCATAATTATTACCTTAGTTAGATGTTAAAAATTATTGTTAAATTTTTTTAGGCATGAGCCTCTAGATTCTGCAAAGACAATGTCAAATAAAAAATACTTAAGAATATTTTTGCTATTCAAATAGCAAAAACTTCTGTCTAATTTTTTAGCTAAAATCTTCTATAAATTATTCTTATTGGAATTTTCCTCTCAAAAACTAGAATTTTTATATGGTCGACCTATTGGATTATAGCTAACAAGATAACATTGTTTATTAATCTCTGTCTAGTCTTTTTGTTATAAATTTGTTAATATTTCTCTAGATTCATTGTTTTTATCAAGGGTAATTTTAATATTAGCAAAACAGTCTATAGATTTGTTAATTACTACTTGAATTACTGCGATAAATTGATAAAAAGAATTGGGATAATATAGAGCTTATTTTCAAAAGCTGAATTCGGTATCACTTGTTACATAGAATTCAGTAACTATATAGTAATAATAAGATGTACTGTCAAAATTTCCTTATTAATTGTCTAAGATTACGGTATCGCTTCCTACTAACTCTATTAAAGATAGAGCGGAGGGGTGAATGTGAGTCAAGACCGTATACAACCCCGCACCTTTTTGGTGATTTGAGTATAATAATACTGAATTAAGAAGAGTCTGATATATAGAAAAAACATCACATATAATTTTTGCCGCTTCTACCGTGGCAAATGGCGGAACATAAGTTGGCTTCGAGGTAATGGCTTCTTCATAAGCTGGTGGGGCTGACGGTAATACTGGGGCTTGCGGGGTGGTTATCTTATAGGCTGCTAGGTGATGAGAGGCAGTTGATTCTTCATAAGCTGGCGGGGCTGATGGTAATACTGGGGCTTGCGGAGTGGCTATCTTATAGGTTGCTAGCTGATGAGAGGCAGTTGATTCTTCATAAGCTGGCGGGGCTGACGGCAGTACTCTTTCAGGCTCTATAGATGTTTCCTTCTGTGCCTCACAACTATTAGCTTGTTTTGGTAAGAACCAAGTAATGGGGGCAGAAAAACGTAGGGAGTAATTCTCGATAAATTCTCCTAGCTGGACCATTTTATTACAGAATATATCTGAAATATTTTGATATGCTGAATTGATAGCCAGCTCCGCTATTTTATAATGTGTTGCAAAGTCGCTGATCCCATCTTTGGATATGTCAAGCAACTTATGAAACATTTTTTTAACATCTTTACCATAGGCTCTGCTATCTTGTTCTTTAAAAAATTTTACAGTATAATTATACATCTTATTGCTTATTTTAAATATATTGAACATATTCTACCGGTTTCATAATTAATAAAATTTATTCTTCCATAATTTTTGAAATTATTCAAGCATAATGCAAAAACTTTAAGAAAGAATAAAGCAACTTGCAAGTTTTTAATAAGCTTTAAGGAATAAAATTACCGTCCACGCCCACTCCCCTGCTGAAACGAAGGGGTCTTCCTAATAGAGGGGGTGGTACAGAATCCGTTTTGCTGGTTTTGTTTTATATGCTCAACCACTCCGATACTTGGTGATGATGCTGCCTTAGTTTCTTGCTTCTCTAACTGTTTTTGATTAACGGCATGATGTTGTTGCCTTAATTCTGTACCCATTGTACCTTTGGATTGTTCTTCGGTAAGAATTTGCTCTCCTTTTGCTATCTTAATTAAATTATCTACAACGAATGATCCACAGTCTTGAGCATTTTGTTGTTGAAGAGTTTTTAGATCAAGTATTGACTCAACAGGAACAAACCCTGTAATTATTTGCATTAACTCAGATCTGTCACTTATAGGATGCCCAGTAGAATCATTATAAATACATTGTATATTATTATTTTCATCACACTTGAATGCTAAACTAAGCCAGTGTTCATGACCAGTATTAAGAGGAATAAGTACCGCTTCTTTTGTCCTATTTTGCAATTCTTGAACAGAATGGATAATAGTCTCGTTGAGTAAGTCCGGGTTTGTAAGAGAAGCATAATCAACAACAGAAACTTTTTGCTCATCAATGAAGCGTCGTATTATATTGCTAATTTCATAATCCCTGTATAAATGTTTTGGATCGGTCAAGTTATTAATACTTTCTAGTTCAAGAACAGGTTGATGTATAGGTGCATTAGGAAGGGAATTTTGTATTGCTGGTGCTGCTACCGTTCTATTTAAGACAGCTTCTAACCTGAGAGCATTTTCTTGTTGAATTTCATGCAATTTCTGTTGCATATTATAGGTATTTTGTTGTTGGTTCGGTGGGACGCTGAAATATATATCAATAGGATTTTCTTGGTAGATACCTCTAGTATTAGAAATCGTTCGGTCTTGGTCTATGCTGCGGTCCTTCTCAAATTGGCGTGATATAACAGAGATGTATTGTCCTAGTTTTTCGGGAACTTTATCGTTACTTTGTAAAATTTCGTTTACTTCAATCAGAATCCCAGCCTTTAGATTTTCTTTATCCTTTGCATTATCACTGGCAATATTAAATTTAGTCATAATCAGGTCAGTAATAACATCAGCATTATCTAAGGGAAGATTTACTACAGTAAGGCGATCCCCTGGCGGTAATTTTTTTACTTCTGAATTGAGAGACGTTGAGATTGACTGAATACTTGTCGCTTTATCAGTTGCGATGTGACCTTTCTCTATTGCAGCCTCTCGGTCAATAGCATCTGCAAAAAATACCTGATCAACTCGTGCAAAAAGCGGTTTCCATAAAGAGGGTAGTTTTTTTGCCTCAAACTCTGCATCATAATGGTTAAAAGACAAACAAACTTTGATCTCTGTATTTTTTAGTTGTTCTATCAAAGAAGATACGGCCTTATTATCGAAGGAGGGTAGAATATTATTGTTATAATGAATATTAACTACAGGTTGGCCACCTTGCTTCTCTACTTCCTCCCATATTGATTCTATAAAATTCTTTATATTGCTAATATCGTGGCCCTGTGTAGTGGTGCCGCGCTTAATAATATTTGATATTTTGAAAGTTGTATTGAATATATCCGAGTCTTTTTGTGAAGGATAGTTTTCAGGCTCATTAAAACCATTAATGTTAAATAATACTACATTATTTTTTTCTTTATTGGTTGACATATTTACTCCTCAACAATTAAACTATAGGCTTAAATTAAGAAATCATAAACTTAAATTAAGGTATCTTCATTATAGCTTAAAAATTGCACAATGTAAAATTTATATATCTAAACCAATATCCATTGATTGAGCAGAATTAGTTAATCGCCCTATTGAGATAAAATCCACATTTAAATTAGCTAGTTGAGCTATCGTTTGTAAGGTTACTTGCCCTGAGACTTCAATTAAACATTTATTATTTATGAGTTTTACTGCCTGGCTTACTTGTTCTAGGCTCATATTATCTAGCATTATAATATCAACGCCACATTCTAAAGCTTTTTGTACTTGTACTAAATCATCACATTCTACTTCTACCTTCGTATAGTGCGGAGCATACGCTTTTGCTTTGTGGATAGCATTTTCAATAGAGCCACAAATTGCTATATGATTATCTTTTATTAATATGCTACTATCTAGAGCAAAACGATGATTACGTCCTCCCCCACAAGTAACAGCATATTTTTGCAGTAGCCTAAGGCCGGGCAGGGTTTTACGGGTGTCACAGATTTTAGTTTTATTATTATGGATTTTACTAACATATTCGTTAGTTAAAGTTGCTATACCGGATAAATGCTGTAAATAGTTCAGAATAGTTCTTTCTAAAGCTAATATTTCAATAGCCCTGCCAGATCCTTTTACTATTTGTCCACCTGCAGCAAGATGATCACCATCTTTTGCAAAGAATTGATATTCAATATTTGAGTGATGATTAAAGAAATATGCTACTATAGGGCGTCCACAAAGGACCATTTTTTCTCGTGCATTAATGTAAAACTCGATATTTTGGTTTGCATTAATTAAATATTTCGAGGTGATATCGCCTCCTATCCCCAAATCTTCGGATAAGGTATTATCAAGAAAATTTTTAAGTGAAGTTAGATGTAGTTGCATAATAATCTCACTGGCTTTAATAATTTACTCATATACATATATACTAATACATTATTTATTGATAGATCTGGTTAAATGGTAATAGTAATCATAATAAACTTAAACAACTATAATTCGGTTGGCTAGTGGAAGAATAAGATAGGGTCAAATCTTTTTACGTGTATACTCTTCAGCGTTCAAGAATTAACCCCAAATATACGAGCTAATGTGAATTTGGCAAAAAGGTTTATATTATAAAAAAATAATTAGGTAAAAATAATGCATTGGAATGATGTTGAAGAAATCGCTATTCATTTAGAAGAAAATTATCCCGACGAAGATATATCTGAATTAACCCTACAAGACCTTGAAGATTTAGTAAAATCACTAAGTGAATTTGACGATCATGAGGTTGAAACAAATAGAGAAGTATTAAAAGAAATACTTGAAGCTTGGGAAGAAATTAGAAATAATAATTTCCAAGAATAAATTATTAGCTTATCCAAGAGTAATATAAGGTTATTTCTTAACCTTTAAGTCCTGGGTGAAAATGATTATTCTTATCTTGAATCGATCGGGAAAATAAATAAAATCTCCTCTCAAGTGCTTCGTCGAAGACATTGAACTTTTTTCATTTACTTCAAAACATGATTTTAATAATTAAAATCATGTTTCAAGTAGAATGGTATTATCTATTACCTACTATAGAACCCCTTCACACAACCTAAATATATGCGATAGATTATTTAAGTTTATTGTGAGATTGCATTGCGGCTTTAAGAGTATTTTGCATTAAAAACGCCACTGTCATGGGTCCAACTCCTCCAGGTACTGGAGAAATATACCGTACTTTATTAACAACATTTATAAAATCGACATCTCCAACTACCTTATCAGTCCCTGGTAGCTTAGTGATCCCAACATCGATAATGATAGAATTAGAATGAAAATATTCGTGAGTTAATTTTAAGGGAGCCCCAATGGCGGAAATCACTATATCAGCTTGGGTAGTTATGCGAGGTAAATTTTTAGTACTGGCATGACATATCGTTACTGTACAATTTTCTTTCAGTAATAAAGCTGCTAGGGGTTTTCCTACTATATTTGAGCGTCCTATCACTACTGCATGCTTACCTGCTAAATTTGACTCTACTTGTTTAAGTAATTCAATACAACCAAGAGAAGTACAAGGTATAAAACCATTACCTAAACCACTATGTAGATAACCAACATTGACTGGGTGGAAACCATCAACATCTTTATTAGGATTAATAGCGGATAAAATTAAATTATTATCTATATGTTGAGGGAGGGGGAGCTGCACAATAATGCCTGAAATAGAGGAATCCTCATTTAGGTAGTTTATTTCCTTGATTATATGATTTAAGGGAATATCATCTGGTAAATTTATTTGTACCGCTTTCATACCAATTTTTTCTGCAGCTTTTAACTTATTTCTTATATATATAGTACTTGCTGGATTAGTGCCTACTAGTATAATAGCAAGGGTAGGTACTAATTGGTGTTGTTGTTTTAGAATGGCTATGTCCCCGGCTATCTTATCTAAGATTTGCGTTGCAAAATATTTACCATTAATCACATTATTGTGTTGTATCACTAATTATTCACTCCCTTGGTAGTTGAATATTCAAAATGCAAAGCTTTCCCTTCAAATACTCGAGTATAAGCATGATGTAAACTGCTAGCTGCTTCGGCAAAACCAGTTAGAATTAATTTTAGTTTCCCGGGATAATGAGCAATATCGCCAATGGCATAAATTCCTGGAATATTTGTTTCAAAGGATTGAGGTTCTACTAGTATATGGTTAGTTTTAAGATTTAGCCCCCAATTTTTTATAGGTCCTAGTTCTTGAGCAAGGCCAAAAAAAGGCAATAAAATATTGGCAGGTAAAATCCGAATATTCCCTGTCAAGTCCTTTACCCCTACTGCTTCGAGTTGTCCATCATTTCCTAATAAATGGTCGAGTTGATAATTCACAACTAATTCTATTTGTCCTTTCACTGCTAATTCTTGTAATTGCCTGATACTTTCTGGAGCAGCTCTAAATTTTTCACGTCTATGTACTAAATATATTTTTTGGGCAATTTCTGCTAGTAAGATTGTCCAGTCAACCGCAGAGTCGCCTCCTCCTGCTATTACTATTGCTTTATTAGCAAAATTATTACGATTATTAATGAAATAAAATACTGATTTTCCTTCAAAAGCCTCTATATTTACAAGTGGAGGCTTGTTAGGCCCAAAAGAGCCGCTGCCCGCAGCTATAATAATGACTTTAGAGAATATTATAGTATTGTTAGAAGTGGTAATTTTAAAACCATTTTCCTCTTGTTGCATTTGGATCGCTTGCTGGTTAAGATGGTAAACAGCATTAAAAGGTCTTGCTTGTTCTTCTAGCTGCTTTATTAAGTCTGCAGCCAGGATTTTAGGATAGGCCGGTATATCATATATAGGTTTTTCTGGATAAAGTAGGCTACATTGTCCCCCTATTATTTCTTGTGAATCAATGATATGGCAACGCATACCTAACATTCCGGCTTGAAAAATAGTAAATAACCCAATTGGCCCAGCTCCAATGATAATAATATCAGTATTGTGCATATAAGTTTGTAAAATTAAATTAATTTGTTAAAAAATTATAGTATTTTTATTGAAATAGTTAGTGTGGTAGATTTTATGATAAATATTTTTTTAATTCTTATGCTCTTATTTATTATCGTTATAGTCTTGTTATTAATTAAAGAGATAAACATTTTTAGCAAAATTCTATTATTAAATAGCTTAACTAACATAGTGAGCTTGTTTATTTGTTTTTTAGGCTCCTTTAAAATGAATAATTCTTATTTAGATATTGCTTTAATATATTTTCTTTTAAGTTTTATAGCAAGTAGCGCTTATTTAAAATATTTTATGGGTCAACCTAAATGAAAAAGGGAATAGTAATATTAGGATGTGGTTTGAGTGGTATGCTGACCGCCTTATCTTTTGCTAAACGAAATATATCCACTACTATTCTTGAATATCAATCCATTGGCACCATGAATTTTGGCGCAGATACCAGAACTACAGCATTAACTCCAGCTTCAGTAAGCTTCTTAAATCATATTGATATTTGGCCTAAAATTGAAATATTTGCTAGTAAAATGCTCGATGTATATATTGTGGATAATAAAGCCCCTGAAATATTATGGCTAAAAGATGTTAAAAACAATGATCCCTTAGGTTATATTATCAGCAATAACGACTTAAAAAAAATTTTGTTAGAAGAAGTGAAACAAAATATATTAATTGAGATAATAGATCAATTTGATTATCAAAAGGTTGAGAGTCAAAATGACCAAACTATAATCTATGATCAACATGACAAAATAATTCAAAGTGATTTATTAGTTGTGTGTGATGGGGTCAATTCTAAAGTGCGTTCTTATTACTTTTCTAATAAAATAGAAAAAATATATAACCAAACTGCGCTGACTTTTAATATTCGACATAATAAAAGCCATGAAAATTGTGCTGTCGAACATTTTATGCCTTTAGGACCTTTTGCAGTTTTACCTTTAAAGAATCCGCATTACTCCTCAGTAATATGGACTGTCTCCGCCCAACAAGCTCCCTTATTGCTGCATTTAGACCAAGATGAAATAGTGTATTTAGTAAATAAGAATTGTGGAAATTCTTTAGGCATGATTGAGCTAGATAGTAAAATTAGTGCTTTTCCTTTGAAAGCTCGTATCTCTAACAAGTATTTTTATAATAAAATAGTATTAATAGCTGATAGCGCTCATATTATTCATCCATTAGCTGGGCAAGGTTTAAATCAAGGAATAAAAGATATTGACACTTTAACTCAATTAATTCTTGTGAGTGGCATAAGTGAGAAAACGTTAACTCAATATCAGACTCTAAGGAAGGAAGATAATTTTATTATGTATATGATTACCGAAAATTTAAATAATATTTTTTCTAATCATTCACAAATCTTATGGTATTTAAGACGTTTGGGCTTTGGGACTATCGATAAAGTACAATTTATTAAAAATTCTATACTACAATATGCGGTAGGAGCAAGATAAAACGAGCAAGGCCAAAAAGCACAAAATAATTTTTCAAAAATGGTAAATAGTAATTGACAGGGCTGGAGAACTTACATATAATCACTTCTAGACAAAAAGGTGAGCCATTTAGGTCATAGCTGTTTTTAAAAGTAAATAATCAGATATAGGTAGTGACAGCAAATTGTACTTATCACTAATAAGTGATGAATTAAACCTGTCAATTTTTTGAACAAAAAAGTAGACAGAATCAAACTTGAGAGTTTGATCCTGGCTCAGAACGAACGCTTTCGGTATGCTTAACACATGCAAGTTGAACGGACTAGTTTAGGGCTTGCTTTAAATTAGTTAGTAGCAAACGGGTGAGTAACACGTGGGAATCTACCCATCAGTACGGAATAACATTTAGAAATAAATGCTAATACCGTATATTCTCTGCGGAGGAAAGATTTATCGCTGATGGATGGGCCCGCGTCAGATTAGGTAGTTGGTAGGGTAATGGCCTACCAAGCCAACGATCTGTAGCTGGTCTGAGAGGATGATCAGCCACACTGGGACTGAGACACGGCCCAGACTCCTACGGGAGGCAGCAGTGGGGAATATTGGACAATGGGCGAAAGCCTGATCCAGCAATACCGAGTGGGTGATGAAGGCCTTAGGGTTGTAAAGCCCTTTTCAGCAGGGAAGATAATGACGGTACCTGACCAAGAAAGCCCCGGCTAACTCCGTGCCAGCAGCCGCGGTAAGACGGAGGGGGCTAGCGTTGTTCGGAATTACTGGGCGTAAAGAGTGCGTAGGCGGTTTAGTAAGTTGGAAGTGAAAGCCCGAGGCTTAACCTCGGAACTGCTTTCAAAACTACTAATCTAGAGTGTAGTAGGGGATGATGGAATTCCTAGTGTAGAGGTGAAATTCTTAGATATTAGGAGGAACACCGGTGGCGAAGGCGGTCATCTAGGCTACAACTGACGCTGATGCACGAAAGCGTGGGGAGCAAACAGGATTAGATACCCTGGTAGTCCACGCCGTAAACGATGAGTGCTAGATATCGGAGGAATTTCTTTCGGTTTCGCAGCTAACGCATTAAGCACTCCGCCTGGGGAGTACGGTCGCAAGATTAAAACTCAAAGGAATTGACGGGGGCTCGCACAAGCGGTGGAGCATGCGGTTTAATTCGATGTTACGCGAAAAACCTTACCAACCCTTGACATGGTGGTCGCGGGAAGCAGAGATGCATCCCTTCAGTTCGGCTGGACCACACACAGGTGTTGCATGGCTGTCGTCAGCTCGTGTCGTGAGATGTTGGGTTAAGTCCCGCAACGAGCGCAACCCTCATTCTTATTTGCCAGCGGGTAATGCCGGGAACTATAAGGAAACTGCCGGTGATAAGCCGGAGGAAGGTGGGGACGATGTCAAGTCATCATGGCCCTTACGGGTTGGGCTACACGCGTGCTACAATGGTATCTACAGAGGGAAGCAATACGGTGACGTGGAGCAAATCCCTAAAAGATATCTCAGTTCGGATTGTTCTCTGCAACTCGAGAGCATGAAGTTGGAATCGCTAGTAATCGCGGATCAGCATGCCGCGGTGAATACGTTCTCGGGCCTTGTACACACTGCCCGTCACGCCATGGGAGTTGGTTTTACCTGAAGGTGGTGAGCTAACGCAAGAGGCAGCCAACCACGGTAAAATTAGCGACTGGGGTGAAGTCGTAACAAGGTAGCCGTAGGGGAACCTGCGGCTGGATTACCTCCTTTAAAGACACTATAGCATATTATAACTTTATAATATTTGCTCAAGTCCGACTTTCGCTGTCACTACCTTTACCTGATTATTTACCAATTTAAGATAATTAAAGATAGAATTCTTTTAGAGCTCGCTTCTGGTAGGGAACTTGTGTGAAGTCAACTCTTCGCTTCAAACCGCAGTGTACGTGAGGACTTGAGCACCAAATCGACGTACAAATTACCATCTCGAGTAGAGCTTCGCAAGAAGTCTATTTCAAAAAATAATAAGACATAAAGAGAAAGCTCTAATATTATAATGTATATGTATTTAGAGTATTTTTTGGTTTTTCTATTTAATCTTGCTAAGTTATCTCTATAAGATGAATTTTTTGCTTCAACTGAGCAAGTTTTAGCTGTATCAATTATATGCTTTTCACTTAGTTTATACTTACTATAAACCTCATAATCATCGGTACATACATACTTGATATTATAGCGCTCAAGCCTAAATGCTAACGCTAAGTACGAAGAGCAAAACTCCTTTCGTTATTTGGACTAGTGTTAAGGTAGCTGCGATGAGCCGCCACATTTAAACAGGGAATTCTTTAATCTTTTTTTCATACTCTGGTTGGCAGTCTACGAGTGATAATTTTGAATATATTTCAAGTGATTGACGACTATCATGCCCCGAATAAGGTTGGATTAATGCATCATCCACGCCTTTTTTCTTCATCCATGTAAAAAGAAAATGCCGTAATTTATGTGGTGATATTGAATTCTCAATGCCAGCTTCTTTTGTGTAATTCATTAATATTTTCCTAATACCTCGATCAGAATACGGTTTCTTCCAACTAGATTCAAATAGGTAAACTGTCTTATTTTTCTTTGCACTTTCAATGTGTACAGCTAATACTTCTGTAAATGCATTAGGAAACGGAACTATTCTATCTTTACTACCCTTTCCGTGGTTAATTCTAATTTGACAACTATCTAAATCTATATCTGATATTTTTATTTTTACCAATTCCGATACTCGTACCCCAGTATAAAGTAACGTCTTAATAATTATTACATGCTTCATATTTCTTGATTTCCATACAGCCTTATAATACTTACTAATTTCCTCTTCTGTTGGTACATAAGGTAATTTCTTTGTGGTGCTATTGTCTACTGTTATATCGAGTTCTTTACGAATATGTCTAAATAATTCTCTCAAGTAATTATAATCTGGTTGTTCCTTTTTTAAATCCTTCAAAAAGTATTTGGCTTTTTCTCTTACAGGAGTACGGTTTATTATTGTCATCGGTAATACCCCGACCCAGCTTGCGAATATATTAATATACGTTGGTTAAAATCAATTGGGAACAAACCGTATGGATTAATATGCGTTGAAAGTAACGGTGTTAATGCCCTGTAATCTTCAGGAGTCAGTTTGTTTCGCCAGTGAGGCTCAGATAATACTTGCTGAATAAGAAGAGTATTAATATAGACAATACAAGCTTGTAATAAATGTAGACATAATATTGATAATTCTTGATCACCAATATTGTTTGTTGTGAGCTCTCCTAGTTTCCCATAGAAAATAAAATCCATTATATAATTTAAGCGTTCTACTACATTCAACCCTTCATTGATTTCAATTCTAAGATATTCTGAATCTAGGTATTTACATAGGAAAATACTTTTATTTGCTTTACCAATTTCTAACAAAGTTCTATATACAGGATGTTCGTAATTATTATTACTAAAACGTTTTACTAATACATCAGGTTCTACAATACCCAATTTTAATGCTACAAGATGTTTAACGACTTCATTGTAATTCTCCTCAATTAATTTCCAATTGATACCACCTTTAATTATTTCAGAAATATATTGGTATTTCCATTTATCTCCAGATGCAACCCCATAAAGTTTTTGTTTATTTATTGCTTTTAATCTAGGTAGTAAATCAAAATCAAGTAAGTAGCTAATAGCAAAACCTATCACACTTTGACCATGAGTATCAACAAATACTCTGTTCATGTTCATCTCTGTATCATGATCAATTATACCTTTAATCATTGATCCTACTTCTGAAGATGAACAACTTTTTAATTGTGAATAAATACATAATGATTTCTTATCAACATGCCAATAAATCATTACTCCTCGACCTTGATAACGGTGATGCCACTCATTAATAAGATTTTGATCCCAACTACTTATCTTTGTTGAATCGCATGCTACTGATGTTGTTGCTTCTCCCCAAATATCTGGATTACGTATTTTGAGAATATTGTTAATAATTAGACGAATAGAGTTTCTAACATTTGTAGCATTAATATACCTCTTCTTAATATAACGTAAATCGCTGTAATTAACATCACCATTGGCAATACTTATTCTCTTCAATCCTGTATTGCTACCTATACCATATAAACACAATAAAAGTCTTTTTCTAAGGCCTGACGGTTCAATACTACTACTTTTAGCAATAGTTTCCATTTGCTGTGTAAAATTGGTAAGTAGATCAGTTTCTTTTAAAATATCAATAAGGTTTATACTTGACCACCTACCTGTAATTTCCTTTTGTAGTGCAATGATGTTATTTGGATCTTTTTGTGCTTCTGATGGGGTAATAGTAATATTCTTCCCAACAGTACTTGTCTTGATTTTAACAAGATTATTATTAGGTATTTTGCTATTTAGATTTTCTAAACCCCTTTCTAAGGCATTTTGTAACTTTGTAATAAACTCCTTATCATCTAAAGGTAGACCAAGTTCTTGATAATATTGTTGCTTTTTTTGTTCAAAATCTTTTGGTATATCTTCTTCAGGATTTCTATATCGATAACTTCTTTTAATCCATATTGCTTTGAAGTTTAAAAAACGCTTCAATTCTTCTAAAACGGCAAGCTCATAGTTATATTTATTAACTTTAATCACATCTTTATCTACTTGAACAACCATTGGATGCCAATTTGTAGGTATTATACCTTCAATAGGCGGCTCCGTTTCATAATACTCTGAGTCTGATTCATTCCAGTACTTATTAATAAATTCAACAGCTTTTAAAATCGGTTGATAACTAGAGTTATCTTCTTTTAACTGAAAAGTTTGTAGTATTGGTAGTAGTGTGGTTCTACTTCCATACGCATACTTTGAATGAATCTTATTTTGTACCTGTTGTTGATACCATTTACCGCGTTGCTGTAAATCAGTAATTATTGCTTCTAGTTTTTCTTTAGAAACTTCAGGGTAAATCTTATCTTCAATTGTACTTTTAGGATTGTTAATTGATAAAGATGCTAATTTCTCTAGAATATCAAATTTTCCATCAACACGCTTAACCTCCTTTACAATATAGTTATCTACGTATTTTTCAGAACTAGAACGCATACGTTTTATAAGCTTAATTAATGTATCAGCTAAACTATCTAATATTAGCTGCAATCTTATATAACAGAATATTGCCATAGTCGCATATTTTGCCACAGGGCTAAACTCTAAAATATTACTAGGCGATAAAGCCATGATACGATCATAATATTTCAGCAGTAATTTTCTATCTACTAAATCTACAATCGATTTGGGCAAAGTAATTTGTTTTAATAAAGCGATCTTATCCAAAGCAAAATTAACATTTTTTAGCCTAACCCCAGGTATATCATTTTTTAACTCTGATAATTCTATAATACCATTCTTTGACTGTTCGCTTTGTTCAAGGATTTGCTCAATCAAATAACAGTTATCTTGACTTAAACTTTTAAATATCTTTTCAAGAAATTTTTGTTCAAATTGATGCTTTGCTGAAGCAACATAACGATCCAACTGTTTTTTCTTGAATAGTACAATTTTATTTTGGTCAAAAAATAACCTAGTCTGCTCCATTAATAATTCATTAGATGGATAATGAGGTAGAATATTATTTGTTAGATATTCTGTAAATATTAAAACATCATTATTATTTGCTTGGCGATATCCCAAATATTTTCTAATATCCTGATGATATCTTTCGGCTGTTCTACCGCTCCAATTAAATTTTGAAAGAATAGACTCTTCAATATCCAACTCTGAAGCAATGGCTGATATTAATTTTAATGATATTGGTTTTTCTTCTGCTGCAGGGAATTTAATGTGAGACCGAAAATAAATTAACATTACTCCAAAAGCTAGTTGATTGATTTTACCAGTTTTTGTGTTGCATAGATTAAAATCTTCTAATGATAGTAAATTTGACATATATTATTTTGTATATTCCTAGAATACCTAATATCGGTACTATTTACGAACAATACTACCTATAATTAAATATTATGAGCTATATCTTTTAATATAAATATCAAAAAGTGTCAACAATATTCTTTTAGGAACTTAAAAAGTTAGAACTTTGCATTAAATGTGGCGGCTCATCGCAGCTACCTTAACACTGGTCCTATTTCGATATCAATAACTCAGAGCCCATTTCGGTTAACAGCACTAAATACATACGCTTTATTTTCTTTTTTGTTATGTAAGTAAAAAGCTCCTCTAACGCCACTATATTGATATCTTTTTCTTGCACTTCCTCTATCTTCTGAGTAAAGGCATCCTTAACAACTCTCCCCATCTTTTTGATCCAAACTGACACTACTGAATTATGTATCTTCTTTTCCCGGGCTATTGCTCTAATGCCCATTGAATTAATATACATCATTACCGTTTCTAATTTAAAATCTGCGCTATACTTAGCTGCTTTACCTCGAAACACACTACTACAAGTTTTGCATTTATATCTTTGTACTCCATCTTGTAAACCGTTCTTCACTATTTCTTCCGATTGGCATTTCTTGCATTCTTTCCATTCTCCTGACATTATTACCCCTTATTGCTATTTTTATATATAGTTTAATAATATTTTTTATATATGTCAACTGTACTTAGGCAATGCCACAATAAGTATGAGTTACTCGGCAATTTGAATTTAAAACCACAAAAGAAGATGTGGTAAGTTTTAAAGAATTATTTAAAACTACGAGTTTCAGATTCGCAGGTATAGCTTAGATCAGTAGGATACAAACAAGGTAACATACCAAAGGCATAATAGATATGCACACTTGGAGATACATATAGTGTCAGCACCTTAACGATTTATGCCATATAGAAAAATTAGAGCAGCAGTCAACCCATTTTATAGGGAGTGGCTCTCTTATTTTAAAGAGTGTTATTCTACCTTGATAAAGGGAATATAGAAAGAAATGTTGAATAGGATTATGCTATAATTAGGGTGTTGTTGCCTAAATTTCATAAGATTTTTATAAGCTTGCTTGGTATATAACAAGCACACATGAACATTTCTATTTTATTGACCTTACAGTGTTAACCTTTTTAACGTTTCTGCAATTTTTTCTGATGCTCTACCATTACCAAAGATTGTTAATATTCGTTCCATATTTTATTTTCCTAATTCGGATGATATATACTACTCGTCTTTCAAAAATTGCTTTTTTATCTTATCTAATACCAAGCTGCTTTCAAGACAGTAGTAGGAGTATGAGTGATGAGGCGCGCGGAACCTAGTAGATCTAGGTGAGCACGACGAATCCTGAAATACGACCACCTAATGTGAAGAAAGCAATTTGGTATAAGATTAGTGCGTTTATGTACCTATAGTACACTGCCTGCTCTACTGCTTAAATAATGGTCCTTGAAAGTGAGCATTATATTAGACTTCTTTCCAAACTCTACTCGAGATGATAATTTGGACAATGAATCTAGGCTCAAATCCTTACGTACGCTGCGGTTTGAAGCAAAGAGTTGACTTCAAATTCCCTACCAGCAGCGTGTTTGGAAAGAAGTCTATTGATACATGTTAATTGCTAGGCTCAAAAAATTTCCTGATAGAATTACATATTTGCTCCAGTTCCATGATTGTTAAATAAGGATGCATAGGTAAACTTAATACTTGTTTACTTAATAATTCTGTATTATTCATCACATTACTTTTAGGAAAATGATTATAAGCAGTTTGTAAATGTAAAGGTTTGGGATAATATACCATACTAGGGATACCTAAATTTTTTAAATAAGTTTGCAATTCATCACGCTTTTTTAATTTTATAGTATACTGCGCCCACACACAATGATATGGTTTGCTTATATAATTAGGTACCTGTAAAGTAGAGATTGTTGAAAAAAATTCATTGTAAAAATTTGCTACTTTATTTCTTTGTACTATTTCTTGATTATATATTATTAATTTTTCTTTCAGTATAGTTGCTTGTATAGTATCTAATCTACTATTCATACCAATATATATGTTGTCATATTTATCAATACCTTTACCATGCACTCTTAAAGATTTAATTTTTTCAGCATATTGCACGGAATCAGTAAATATTGCTCCTCCATCTCCATAACAGCCAAGAGGTTTAGCCGGAAAAAAACTAGTGGTAGTAATATCGGCATAACTACAATTAAATCTTTCCTTATATTTAGCTCCGCAAGCTTGCGCAGCATCAATGATATGCCATATTTTATTTATTTTACAAAAATTATTAATTAAATCATATTCACAAGTTAAACCAAACAAATCAACAGTCATAATCCCAACTGGTTTTAATCCTTGAATTAAAGCATTTTGATATCCTTCTTCTATAGAATTTAAATTAACATTATAAGTATCTTCGCTTACATCAATAAAAAAAGGTATCCCGCCTAACAAAGCTATGGCTTCTGCAGAAGCAGCAAAAGTAAAAGAGGGAACCAATACAACTTCTCCCGCTTTTAAATTTAACGCTTGCATTGCTAAAATTAAAGCATCGGTACCATTGGCGCAGCTAATTACATGTTCAATTTGTAGATAAGAGGCAAGGTTATGCTCAAATTCTTCTACTTGAGGACCCATGATATAGTTTCCTTCCTCAATAGTACTTATAATTTTAGGTAAAAGAGTTGGCTTTAGTACATTAAGTTGCTTTTTTAAATCAATAAATTCCATTTTTATACTTTTTCTAAATAAGTTTCATTATCTCTGACTATTTCTTGATATCGTTCTCCTGTTTTAGGACATATTAAATCTTCTTTTAAAATTTCTCCGTAATCACTTACCCAACCCTGGAATTTTGCTGGCACTCCATACACTAATGCATTATTTTTTACATCTTTTGTCACTACTGAACCAGCACCTATTAGAGCATATTTTCCAATAGTGACTCCACAGATAATAGTGGCGTTTGCTCCAATAGTGGCCCCTTCTTGTATTAAAGTCTTTCTAAATTCATCTTTCTTTTCTATATGGGCTCTAGGGTTTAGGACATTTGTAAATACACAACTAGGACCACAAAATACGTTCTTTTCTAGTTCTATTCCTTTATAAATACTAACATTATTTTGTATTTTACAATTATCACCAATTGTTACTTCTGGGCCAACGGTCACATTTTGGCCAACAATTACCTTTTTCCCTAGGATGGAATCCTTTAATATATGAGAAAAATGCCAAATTTTTGTATTATCTCCTATCTGCACATTCTCATCAATATAAGAGGAACTATGAACAAAAATAGAAGGATTATTTTTAAAGCTTTGCATATTCTTCAATTGTCTCAATTATTTTAATAACATTTACACCTTGTTCAGCGGCAGAAATAGCAGGGGGTACTTGATTAATTATACAATGATGAAAGTACAAAAGTTCTTCCGTTAAAGGATATTTTTCTTGTATTGGGATCGGTATAATTGCACCTTTTTTAAGAACAGGAGAAGTTTGATGATGATATAAAGTAACTTTATTTTCCCAAGGCAGACTATCATCAAAAACAATACTTCCTTGCTCTCCTATAACAAAAAATTTATGTTCTTTATAAGGATGAAACCAAGAAACATTAATTTCTGCCTTAATATGATCCGCTAATTCAAAGCTAATAAAATATTCATCTTCTATTGGTGATATAATTTTTTTGCCATATGCAGCAACTATCTTGGGTACAGCACTTGATAAGCCTAAAATAAGGTCAATATCGTGGGAAGCAAAACTCCATAAAACATTTTCCTCTTTTCTTATTTGTCCCATGCTTAATCTTCTAGATTTAATAGAACGAATTGGTCCTATCTCTTTTACTAATTCTTTTACTTTTTGATAGGCAGGATGGAAATTAAGTAAATGTCCCACCATAAACACTAGTTGTTTCTTGTTAGCAATCTCACATAACTTTTGTGCTTCCTGCGATGAAAGCGCAATTGGTTTTTCTACTAGAAGATTTTTTTGGGCTTCAATAGCTTTAACGGCCAACTCATAATGAGTGACTGCGTTACTTGCAATTACTACTCCCTTGATTTCTTGATCCGCTAATAGTTCTTCAACACTTAATACGTGTACATTAAACATATCAGCTAATTTTTTTGCTTTTAAAAAATCCTGATCCGATATTGCAGATAACAAGCCCAAAGAAGCTAAAGTTTTGATATGGTTTGCACCCCAATATCCGCAGCCTATTACACCTATTCCCATAAATTATGCTTTAATTATTTTAACTGATGACTGGATATTAAAACTAGATGCAACATTTCTAGTATCAACAAATATTTTTGAATTATTCAATATTTTTTGATAATCAATTCCTGTATGATTAGTCAACAAAATAACAGCGGCGTACTTAGAAAAATCAATTTGTTCAAATATGAGACTATGATATTTTTTGTTATTAAGTTCTACTACAGGAATATACGGATCATAATAGTCAATAACAGCACCTCGATTCTCCAGGATATTCCATATATCTACACTAGCGCTAGCTCTTATATCTCCTATATTTACTTTATATGACAAGCCTATAATCAGGATATTTGAGTGACATAATCCTTGCAATAGATACTGATCTAAAGCTTTTGCTGTTTGATTCACTACATAATGCGGCATAAGCTTTATTATTTCTCCACTTAGCTCAATAAATTTAGTGTTTATATCGTATTCATGAGCCTTATACGTTAGGTAAAAAGGATCTATAGGTATGCAATGTCCTCCTACCCCAGGTCCAGGATAAAATGGCATAAAACCAAAAGGTTTAGTTTTGGCAGCTTCAATCACTTCCCATATATCTATATTCATTTTATCAAAAATCATTTTCATTTCATTTACAAAAGCAATATTAATCAAACGAAATGAATTTTCAAAAATCTTAACGGCTTCCGCTACTTTACAGGAAGAAACAACATGGACTACCGAAAAAAAAGAGCTATAAAAACGCTGTGCAAGTTCAACTGCATCTTGGTTCATCCCTCCAACTATCTTAGGAATTTCCACAGTATTAAACGTCACATTACCTGGATCTTCTCGTTCTGGAGAATAAGCTATAAAAAATTCGTGGTTTTCATTAATGTTTTGTTGGACAATAGGAAGGACGATTTCTTCAGTAGTAGCAGGATAAGTTGTTGATTCAAGAAGTAATAAAGTGGTTTTTTTTAGATATTTACTAATAGTACCAAATGACTTGATTATATAACTTAAATCTGGTTCTCTATTTTTGGTTAAAGGGGTTGGCACACAAACTACAATAATATCACAACGACAAATTTCTTCAAAATTTGCAGTAAATTCTACTGTATGTTTTAGCATATCTACTACATCATCTTCTGTTACAGTGGTAATATCAGATTTACCGTTTAATAGATTATCAATTTTTTTGTGATTAATATCAAAACCTATCACCCTGAAATCTTTTGATACAATAGCTCTTACAAGCGGCAAACCTACATATCCAAGACCTACTACCCCAATTATTGCAGTACGATTTACAATTTTATCTATTAAAATATTCTTCATGCTTTTTTTTATTTCTACCAGGTTTATACCTTATCGAAAGTGTTAACAAGTAATTAGGCACTCAATATTTATTCTGAGTACTGATTTAGGTTCTATCATACAAAAATAATATCACTTGCCAATTATTTTTTATACTGGACTAAAGTTTCAAGACAAATTTTGGTTCTGTCACATCTGTACGTGAAAGGGTATTTGGAATAAAAAAACTCAGGTTAGAGATATTATGCAGCCATTAGCAGAGTAAAATTCTCAAAAGTAGAAGGATTATCGTTAGTGTTAGTAATTTGTCTTTTTTGAATCATCCGATTGAAGTGACATCTTCAGGGGCCTAACTTTATTTTTTATGCCTTTATATCAGCTCCTACCCTATCTGTAAATACATGCGATAGAACCGTTTGTTGATGTTTTTACATAATGCCTAGCATTTTGTTTGGTGCTTATGTCGAATTGAGGTTAAATTTAAGATAAAAATATTTAAGTAACAATGCGTTAACTAGCACACTGAAAGCAAGGGCTAAAACAGCGCCATAAATGCCGTAAAGGGGAACTAAAACAATACTGAGCAAAAGATTGCTTAAAAGACTCCACAACCTTACCTTATTATCTAAATGTGGTTTGTTTGCAAGAATGAGGATATTATCAATCAGTAAATATTTTGCAGATAAAATGAGGGTTGTTGCGTATACAACGTATACCCAAAAACCCTTTACTACGATTAATTTATCCCCTGTTGCAAGCCAAGCAAATAATTGGTATGCTAAAATACTGATAAAACCTATAGAATAAATAAAAATAAGTATGTTTTTCATATCATCTTCTCTGTTTTGAGATAATTTTTTGTCTGATGTATCTAATAATTGATTAGAAGCATTGCTAGAGTTTAAATTCTTAAATATTGATATAAGCAGATAGAAACCTTCCCCTAAAGTTGCAGCGAATGAATATATTCCTATTGACCTTTGATCTACAAATATACTCAAAATAATAATATCAATTTTTGTATTGAGTTCGATAATTAATCCGCTAAATAAAGCATATTTACCAAAGGAAATATGCGCTTTGCTCCAATGATAAATTTCCAGATAGGATGTTTTTACTACAAAATAATTTAAATGAGTTGTAATTAGAAATAGGAATATTACACTTTCTGAAAAAATAAGCACAGAGGATATCTCAGATACTGGCCACTTAAAATAATAGTGGAGTAATATTCCAATAATCATTAGCGTTAATCTTATACTGTTGGCAACTGCAAATAAATTCAATCTACTTTGTGCATTGAGAGTATTGATCATTACTTTATTTAATGAAAAAAATACAAGGGAGGGGATAATAAAATAAAGAGCCTTACTTAAATCTTCAAAGCCAAAAGTTATAAAAATATATTTTATTATTACCAATAATAATAATGACGAGGTAATTGATACTAATAATACAGTGAAGAATGCTGAGATAAAAATAATCTCTTTGCAATCTGAAGTAGGTATATTAGAAAGTACTGAAAGATGAACTCCAAATGTAGTGATCTGTGATAGAATAAAAAAGATAGCGATTATCTGATGAAATAACCCTAGTACTTCACTATTGTAAAGTCTTATTATTAATATGTTAATTGCGACACCACTTATCCCAGAGATCAAAAAGCCTAATAAGTTAGTAATAATATGAATTTTTTTTATATAAAATTTCATATGTCCTTTAGTGCCCAAATTACATTTGAGATACACCATGCAGAATCACATATTAGATAGTTACGAGCTGCATTCTCTTCCAAGTTAATGTTAATATTATACAATTCCATTAAATCTTCCTGTACAAAAGGAAAGAGTAATCCTTTCTGAGTTGCGAGTACAATTTGTTTTAGCATATCATCAGAAAGCAAATCAGGGTAAATTTTACTAACAGTTAACAATGCCATAACATCTATTGTTTTGTAAGAAATATCTGCAAATCCTCTATCACCATAATATTCAGGTGTATTTTTAGATAAACCATCTTTGATATTCCAAGGTTGTGCCACTCTTCCAAACCAATATTTCCACTCAAAATTATTAAGTGTAGCATCTTTAATTTCAGAACGTTCTAGTAAAGTGAAAATTATATCTCTTGCTTCTTTAGATCTAACTAAATTCCCTCCATAAGTCACTCCCGATGCCCAGTCATCTTGGTGATTAAATGGAATTTTAAACCCATCAAAAGGAAAATCTATGTTTTTTGGCCATTTCAAAGAAATCCTACCTTGAGGCAAAAAATCAATATCTTGCTCATCTGATATAAAAAACATTTCTTCATGAAAATCAAGATTTTCAACCTGATTTTTAAATTTTTGATAACTACTAAGAGGCTTATTAAAATTCATTTGATATCTTTTCATGAGCCTTAGAATCCTACCAGATTGAACAGCATATATTCTTGGCTGTTGTTTAGTGGAATAACGGGTTGATTTTATACCATTAACACCATCTTTCAGTATTGAATTAATTAAGATCATTTCAATTTCAAGTCTTGTTCTTAATTTGTTTTTAAATTCATCAGATAACATATTAAAACTATTACCAATTTTTTTAGATAGAACATCGATAAACGCATTAAGATAATAAACTGTGGACCAAGCAATACGAGCCTGATCATTGCTCATGCCTAATTCAAGTAATCCTGAGTCTTTGCTGTTTAAAATTTTGTAGTTTAAAAATTTCTCTATATTTTCTTTTATAAGTATGTCAAATTTAAAATGCCCCTTTTCGTTAATTTGCAAATTGAACGGTGTTATATTCGCTATTTTTTTTAAAATCTTATGATTTATTGGATCAAATATAGCATACTGAGATTCGTTTATGTTCCCCTTGCTAATAAGCGCTATATATTGCTGTGCATCACGAGATGATGCAAGTTCAACAATGCTATATTGCTCTGGTAAAGGAAGTGTTGTTAAAATATTTGATGGCACTGATAGTGTATAACACTCAAAACCTGAGCATATTAGTATTGAATTGTTAGTCATGCCTGCTAGATGGATCTTCCTATCGATACCATAACGTATATCTTGATCCCGATTAAGATTAACCTGAAACTTTTCATTAAAAAAGAAATTGCCTTGCGGGTCTGATTCAATTTTATAAAGTACGTTAACATCACCTTCTTGTGAAGGATGAGCGTTTTCAGGGCAATAATTAATAAAATAAATATCCTTTTTAAAAACTATCGCTTCTCTGAAATATCCATTATTTTTAAGATTTTCTGATATTTCAATTTTAGTAATTTTGAAATCTTTTTTAAGATCTACCAACAAGACAGACATTCCGGTATCAAGTAATGGTCTTGTAAACACAACTAATTTATTAGGAGAGTATTCTAAAACTTTAATAGGTAAGTTTTGACCAAACTGTATTTTTTTGTTAATATTTAGATATAGAGTCACATCATGCGGCAAGGCTTCAGAAATACTTAACTTTAATTGATGATTTTGTGTACTTAACCTTGTAAAAGGTACCATGTTAGTATCTACGTTCTTATCATATGCTAAAGCAATATTTACAATAAAACACAAAAATAAAAAGCCTTTAACTAATATCATATCTAATTCTTCTAATAGCATTAATTAAATCAACAAAATCAACAGAGATAAGTTTACAATATTCTTCTACTTCTTTAAAACGCGGAGCATTTTCTTTAGCAATTCTTTCAAGTGCTTCTTGTCTTGTTATTACCCCTTCACGAATTTGATTAGATCTAAAACAATCGTTTTCAGTAAACCCAGCGTGCATAAAGTAAATCATATTGTACAAAGGAGCGGTACCATCACCAATCCTCCATGAAGAAGGGTAGTTAGGATCCCATTCCCAATCATATTCTTTTTTGAGCAAAGCATCTATCTCTCTTTCGTCCCATTTTTCGTAATCAAATAGGTACAAAAAATCTTGATTCATTACATAATATGAAAGAAATCCAGCAATCACATCAGAAATCGAGCTATTAATGTATCGTGGATTCTTTAAATATTGTAATGCATAAAATGCAACTAACTTAAGTTTTCCAGTAAGTTTAAGTTGATGAACTTGCGACCCAAAGTCATTTTTAGTAATACCGCAATAACTTGCTTTAAAATTGGTTCTTTCTAAATTATTAGGGCAAAAAATTATTAGCTTCAGATCCATATTTTTCATAACGCGATTTGCGTGATAAAAATAGGTTTTATCTCCAACCATGAATAGTGGAACCATACCGACATGGGGGTTTTTTATCCAAGCTTCTACATTCTTTCTAATATTAGTTCTCTTGAGTTTCATGTCAGCAGAAACCCAAACATGTTCTACTCCTAATTTCCCGCAAAGTCTAGCCTGGTTTCTCCGCGCAAGATCAGTTACCATTCCCCAGTCATATGAGTAAGCAACAGGATTCATCTTATATTTATTTTTAATAAGATGTAAACCATAACTACTGTCTCTACCTCCACTAAAGGCAACCAAACAGTCAGCAGAACCATCCTTACTGCGATATTTATCAAATATTTCTTTAAGACTTTCTAATGAAGAAGTGTGGATTAGATGATAATTATTACATTGATTACATATACCATTTGTATCAAATGAAATACCTGGAAAAGTCTCTGGAAGAACGCACTTTGTACATCTTTTCAAATTTAGCAGCTTGTTATAAAAACTATCTTCTAAATCAATCAATAAATTATTCTGAATCTCTAACGACGAAATCTTAGAATTTTCTTTTTCAGAAGTTACATGATTTTCAAATAATTTAATTGTGTTAGTTGAATAATCGACTACAAGGGACATACCTGGTTTTAAATGTGATATAGGAGCGTTAATATTGAACTGTACTTTGACAAGATTCATTATATGCTTCTCAGAACAGGAGACAAATAAACCATTTGCCATGTCATCAATGTAATATAGAGTACCACTATTAGTTGTATGTACTAACTTTTTTTGATTAGCTATTGTGAAAATTATTGTATTTTCCCCCTCTACTACCTTCCAAAGATTTTGGATGGATTCTTCAACTCCATAGCCTTTATTTAAATCAGAAATAAATAATTCAAGTATTGCATATGTGTCTAGAGTCCAATTTTTATTGAATTGTTTACTAATTAAATCAACATTTGTGACAATTCCATTTTGTACGCAAGATACATTATTCTTTGCGATAGGATGGTTATTTTCTATATAAGCATTTGAGCCATTAGTAGCAAGCCTATTATGGGATATAACACTTACTTCCGAGCTAATATTCTCGAATATTCTTAGATATGCTTTTTTTTTTATAAATTTTGAAGCTGTCAGGGGTTCTTTTAAAAGATATATTTTATTATTTTTAACGTCATGTAACGAAATGCCAGTTGCTTCCATTCCTCTATTTTGCCAGTAAGTAAGAGATATGAAATAAGAGATTTTAAACTTTCATGATATTTCGAGTTAGATGATAAATATAATGAAGAGAGACCACACATGATTAATAATTATGAAAATTGACAAGACAGGATAATATAATATAATTCATTATTCTGCACAATAAAATGCATAATAAAATTATAAGAAACATGTATTATCTCTTCTCAAGTTGTTTTAATATTTCTTATATTGCCATCTTTTAATTCAGTTGCATTATATGAGAAGATTTTTAAAAAAATATTTTCTCCTTATAATAGTTTAATTTTTGCATTAGCTATCTTCCCAGCTTTAATGCAATATTGTTGCTGCTTTTATACTATTTGAATCTACATGCACCAGATAGCTTCTATCTAGGAACTATCTTTTTACTCAATATATTACCGTGCTGTTTCTTATTGTTAAAAGGTAAAGAAGCATTTGTGAACTTTTATACGGAAATAGCTATTGCAAGTAAAAAAAGATTTTTTTACTGAAATACGTTATTGCGCTAATCATTAGCTTTGTAGTAGTAATTGCTACATACGCTACCCCTTATAATAACGACATTCTTGAATATTTTGAAATTGGCAAGGTCTTTTACAAAGACAAATCTTTTTTCTATCCTGTTTTACCGCATTATACAGAAAATTTATTTTCATCACATGCTTCACATCCTCCATTTTTTACATTATTGCAAAGCTTATGTTTCTTGATCCAAGGTACGACAAAGTATCATTTAATAAGTAATTTTTTGCATGGGTTTTATTTATTTTTATTTATTACAATAATGCTTACAATAATGCAAGAACGTTT